>JBBCKE010000022.1:0-144758 GCA_037190985.1 Alphaproteobacteria bacterium | reverse complement strand
CGCGCCCCGCGCTCGCGCCGGCGCGAGCGCGGCTTCGCCGCCGAGCGTTTCGAGCCGTTGCAGCCAGCGCGAGGGCAGGGCCGGCGCGTCGCCGGCGCGCGCCGCGCGCGTCAGCACCACCTTGCCCGCGCCCATCGCCATGAAGAAGTCGTGCGCGGCCTGGCCGATGCGCCGTTCCGGCGGCTCCAGCTCCATCCCCACCTTCATGAAGCGCGACATGAAGCGGTCGGGCTCGGCCCGGCGCGGCCACGAGCCCTCGTTCAGCCCGCCGAGCACCAGCGTATCGACCGATTGCAGCCGCGCCTCGAGCGCGCCCCAGATGGCGACGCGGCTGTCGCCGGCAACGGAGGGCTTGACGCTTTCGCCGGCTGCGAGGGCGGCGAAGATGTCGGGCCATTCAGCCCCCTCGACCGGCTGGCCGTCCGCCGCCGCGATGAGGGCGCGCAGGAAAGCGGCGAGCGCCTCGCCGGCATCGCCGCGATAGAGCTCGCGCAGGCTTCCCGCTTCGTCGCGGCCGAGCGCCTCGAAGGCGAGAACCGTCGCCCGCGCCAGCTCGGCCAGCGAAACCCGCGCGCCGCGCAAGACGACGAGGGGCTCCAGCGCCGCCTCGACCGCCGCGAGCAGGGCGCGGGCGTCGTCGAGGCGCTGCGGGGTCGGCCGGTTCCACCAGAACGGCCGGCGGGGATCGGCGGCAAGGGCGGCGAGGCGGGCATCGAAGGCCGCAGTGAGCGTCGCCGCGTCCGGCCGGCCGGCGCCGCCGCGCAGCGCGACGAGGTCGATTGTTTCGGCGGCGGCGCGGGCGCGGGCGCGCTCCATGCCGGCGCAGAGCAGCGGATGCTTCAGCAGCGACAGGATCGCCACCGCGTCGCCCGGCCGCAGCGCCGCCTCCAGCATCAACCGCATCAGCGCTGCCGGCGGGGTGGCGTCGAGCGGCATGCCGCCCGAATCGTCCGCCTCGATACCGAAGCGGCGCAGTTCCGTCGCGACGCGGCGGGCGAGCTCGCGGTCGCCGGTGACGAGGGCGGCCGTGCCGTCCGCCAGCGCCAGCCGGAGCGAAACCGCGATGGACAGCGCCTCTTCGCGCTCGTTCGCCGCCTCGATGAGCGTCACCCCGTCGAGGGCATGCGGCCCGGCGGCCGCGCCCTTGCCGGCCCAGGCGTCGGTGGTCTCGGCCGGGCGCAGCGCCTCGGCAACGAAGGCCATGCGCGCGGCGATGGCGGGCGGCGGCGCGGACAGCGCCTCGACCTCGTCGCGGGCGACGCCGAGGATGGCGAGGAGCTTCTTCAGCCCCGCCTGCGGGTGGCCGAAGCCGGAGGCCGCGCTGTCGGGATCGGCGATGGCGTTCCAGCTCGCCGCGTCCATGGCGCGGTCGAGGCCGGGCAGCACCACCGCGCCGGCGGGCAGGCGCGAGATCGCGGCGAGCAGCCGCGCGGTGGCGGGAATCGAGCCGGTCGAGCCGGCGGCGATCACCGGGCCGGAGGGCGGGGTGCGGGCAAGCCGCTCGGCCTCGGCGAGGATGCCGGCATTGCGGTGGGCGGCGGGGTTGGAGCGGTCGCGCTCGGCGAGGAGGGCCGGCCATGCCCTTGTGACGATGTCGAGGAATTCCAGCGTCACCTGCCACCAGTTGGCGAGGTCGTCCGGCACCAGCGAGGCGAGGCGCGCCCAGTCGGCGCCGCCGGTCTCGATCTCGTCCATCAGGGCGGCGAGATCGCGCGACAGCCAGACGGCGTCGGCGAGCGAGGCCGGCACCACCACCTCCTCGCCGAACAAGGCGGCGACGTGGGCCGGCAGCCGCTTCTTCCATGCCTGCACCAGCGGCGCGAGCAGCAGGAGGCGGTCGAGTTGGCCGATCGGGGGGCTGAGCGCCAGCGCGTCGGCACCCGAACCATCGAAGATGGCGGCATCCTCGTCGAACTCGCCGAGGGGATGGATCGCCGGCAGGATGGCCGAGACCCCGCCGAGCCGCTCGACGAACACGCCGCGCAGGGCGCGGGCGGCGCGGCGGGTCGGCACGTAGATCGTCGCCGCCGCGAGCTTCAGCGGGTCGCCGTCATGGGAAAAGCCCGGCACCAGCCGGCCGGAAAGCAGCGCGTCGGCAAGGGTGGGCAGGAAGGCCGCGCCGGCCGGGATCGACAGGACGCGTGGGCTCATGGCCCGGAGAAGCGGGCAATCGCCGCCTCGGCGGCGGGGATCGCCTCCGGCGTGCCGACGGTGACCCAGTGGCCACGCATGACCTCGCCATAAAGCCGCCCGGCGGCGATGGCGCGGTCGAAATAGAGGTTGAGCGAATGCGGTTCGGGCGCGGCACCGGCGAAGATGCGCGGGTGGAGGATGCCGACGCCGGCATAGATCAAGCCGTCGCTTGCGCCGGCGGCGCGGGCGAGGCGGCCGTCAGGTCCGATCAGGAAATCGGTGCCGCCGCTGTGGCCGGTGGCGTTGTCGGTGCGCGCGAGCATGAGGAGAATATCCATCCGCGCGCCGTCCCATGCAAGGGCGAGGCGATCGAGGTCCGATCCGTCGCGGTCGATCCAGAACGTGTCGGCGTTGAGGATCAGGAAAGGCTCGCTTCCCAGCCGCGTCAGCGCCGCGACGATGCCGCCGGCCGAATCGAGCAGCCGGTCGCTCTCGTCGGAAATGGTGACGGCCGGCGCGGTGCGGGCGGCGACATGGCGCACGATCTGGTCGCCGAGATAGTGGACGTTGACCACGGCCTTCTCGACGCCGGCGGCGGCGAGCATGTCGAGGCCGCGGTCGAGCAGGGTTTTTCCGGCTATCGCGACCAGCGGCTTCGGCATGGTGTCGGTCAGCGGCCGCATGCGCTTGCCGAGCCCGGCCGCCAGCACCATCGCCGTCTTCGGGGCCGTCTTGGGCATGGCCGTCACAGGATGCCTGCCTTGGCATAGAAGGCGCGCAGGTCGCCAAGCGCCGGATGGGCGACGGCGCGGGAAAGATAGTCGCGGATGCGCGGCAGGTGGCGCATGTAGCCCGGCTTGCCGTCGCGCAAATTGAGCCGCACGAAGATGCCGAGGATCTTGGAGTTGCGCTGCGCGGCCATCGCCGCATAGGCGACGTCGAAGGCGATGCGGTCGAAGCCGCCTTGCGCGGCGCGCGCCGTGCAATAGGCCTCGACGATGCCGCGCTCCAGCTCGGGCGGGATGTCGACGCGCGCATCCATGGCGAGCGAGGCGACGTCGTAGGCGGCGGGGCCGATCACCGCGTCCTGGAAGTCGATCAGGCCGATGCGGTCGTGGCCCTTACGGCCGGCGCGCCAGATCAAATTGGGCGAGTGGTAGTCGCGCAGCACCAGCGTCCTCTCGGCATCCTCCAGAAGATCGAAGACGGCGGCCCAGGCTGCGCCATAGGCGGCGCGCGCCACCTCGTCCACCGGCCGGCCCGAGACGTGCGGCAGATACCAGTCGGTGAGCAGCTCGGTCTCGATGGCGAGCGCGCGACGATCGTAGGCCGGGACCTCGTGGACGATGCCGGGCGCGACATCAATGCGGCGCGGCCAGTCCCTCGCGTGCATCCCGGCCAGCAGTTCGGCGGCGGCGATATAGCGCTCGGGAACCGGCCTGCCGTCGCCGTCGAGGACGCCCTCGGAGCCGAGATTCTCGACCAGCAGCAGGCCCCGGTCGAGGTCGGCGGCGTATATTTCGGGCGCGGTGAAGCCTTGCGCGCGCAAGGCGTCGGCGATGGCGACGAAGAGCGTCACCGATTCGGCGAGATGGGCGATGCGGCTGTAGGGCAGCCCGTCGCGGATCGGCGGGCCGTCCGGCCGGCGCGGGGCATCCATCAGGATCACCGGCGAGCGGCCGGCGAGCGAGACCGTCTCGTAGGCGCGGGCCGAGGCGTCGCCGGTCAGGAAGCGCCGCGTCGCGCCCCGAAGGCCGGCCCCGTCGAGAAAGGCACGGATGGCAAGCGTCCGGCGCAGCCGGGCGAGGAAGGCGTCGGGGCCGGTGATCTCGGCATCGCGGCCGCCGCCCGCCTCGGAAAGGACGAGCCGTGCCGCCCCGGCGGGCAGCGCCTCCTCGGCGCGCTCGGGCCACTCGACCAGCACCGCGCCTTCGCCAAGCGCCTCGGCAAGGCCGAGCTCCTCCAGCTCGTCGGGCGCGGCGAGGCGGTAGAGGTCGAAATGATGCACCGGCACGCGGCCCGGATAGGACTGGACCATGGTGAAGGTCGGGCTCGGGACGTCGAGGGTGGGATCCCCGGCCAGCGCGCGGATGACGGCGCGCGCCAGCGTCGTCTTGCCCATGCCGAGGTCGCCGGAGAGGAGGAGCGCGTCGCCCGGCTTGAGGATCGCGGCGATATCCTCGCCGAGGCGGCTCGTGGAATCCTCGTCGGCAAGGTGGACCCGCACCGGGCTGCCGGTCATGGAGGCTACTCCGCGGCCGCGCGGAATCCGGCCGGCGCCAGCGGGAAGCGGCAGACCACCGTGGTGCCGCGGCCCTCGCCGCTGTCGATAGAGACCCGGCCGCCATGCAGCTCGACGAAGCTCTTGACGATGGAGAGGCCGAGGCCCGCGCCGCGCCGCCGGCCGCCATTGGGGTGCGGCTCGAAGCGGCGGAAGATGCCGTCGAGCACGTCGGCCGGGATGCCCGGTCCGTCGTCATGGACACTGAAGGAGACGCCGCCCTCGTCGCCGGCGACGGCGAGCCGGACCGTCGAGCCTTCCGGCGCGTAGTTGGCGGCGTTGGAAAGGACGTTGAACAGGATTTGCCGCACCCGGTTCTCGTCGGCGTGGAAGGAGGCGGGCGCGCCCGCCAGGTCGAGGCCGAGCGCGATGTGATGCTCGCGCAGCCGCTCGGCGACGAGGTCGGCGGCGGCGCGCACCGTGCGCTCGACCGGGACCTCGGCGATGTCGAGCTCCATCACGCCAGCGTCGATGGTGGCGAGGTCGAGGATGTCGTCGACGATGGTGTCGAGCTGCGCCGAGGAGGTGGCGATGTGATCGACATAATCGCGCTGGCGCGGGTTGAGCGGGCCGGTCACTTCCTGGGCCAGAAGCTCGGCGAAGCCGATGATGTTGGTCAGCGGCGAACGCAGCTCGTAGGAGACGTGCTGGATGAAGTCGTTCTTCAGCTGGTCGGCGCGCTCCAGCGCCTCGTTCTTGTCCTTGAGCATGCGCTCGACATTGACGCTGTCGGTGACGTCGATGAAGGTCGTCATCATCTGGCCGTTGGGCAGGTGGACCAGCGCGTAGCGCAGGATGGTGCCGTCGTTGAGCTCGACCTGGCCCTCGCCGTCGCGCCGCTCCTCGTCGAAGCCGGTGGCGGCGGCGGCCATCATGCCCCACGGGCTGACGCGGGCGAGGCCGTCGCAGGCCGCGCGGATGACCGAGATGTGGGTGCCGGGCTGGACCATGTCCGGCGGCATGCCCCACAGGGCCGAGAAGGCCGGGTTCGACAGGCGCACCCGCCCGTCGGAGCCGAACACGGCGACGCCCTCGGCCAGATTGTCGAGCGTCACGCCCTGCACGCGCACGATGGTGTTGTAGCGGCTTTCGAGGCTGATCTTCTCGGTCAGGTTCTCGTAGAGCCAGGTGACGCCGCCGTCGGGCTGCGGATTGGCGACGACGCGCAGCGTGCGCCCGTCCGGCAGGTGCCACAGATGCTCCTGCGGCTCGATGGCGCGATAGACGGAAAGAAGGTTCTCCTTCCAGCGCCGCCATTCCGGCTGCTCGGCCAGCTTGCCCGTGCTGCGCAGCCGGTCGAGCAGCAGCGTGTGGTCGGGCCGGCTGCCGAGGAAGCCGTGATCGAGCTCCCACAGCTTCTGGAACGCCTGATTGAAGAACAGCAGCTTCTGATTGGCGTCGAAGATGGCGACGGCGGTGTTGAGCCGGTCGAGCGTGTCGGCGTGGCTGCGCACCGTGCGCTCGTACTGGGCGCGCACGGTCTCGATCTCGGAGATGTCGCAGGCGAGGCCGGCCGATCCATCCTCGCCAGCATAATCGGTGACGGAAAAGACGCGGCGGTCGCCGCCGATCACGGTCGACAGGTTCTGCGACAGGACGCGCTGCGACAGGTGCGCGTGCGCCACCTGCTCGCGCGCGGCGGTGCCGAGGAATTCGCGGTTCTCGCGCACGGCGGCGGCCCCGTCCGGCGCCTCGACGGCGGCGGCATAGGCGGCGTTGACCCATGACAGACGCCCGTCGGCGGCGCGCAGCCATGCCGGCATGGGAAGCGCGTCGATCAGGCCGGTGAGGCTGGCGTGGTCGGCCTCGAGGCGGCGGTGCTGGATCTGAAGCTCGGCATGGTCGCGCCGCTCCTGCGACAGCGACAGGAACCGCACGGCGACATGGCCGGCGGCGACGCGGCCCTGCGCCTCGAGCGGCATGCCGCGCGTGGTCTCGATGGCGAGGTCGAAAGGCTGGCGCTCGTCGCGCAGCGCGGCGATCGCCCGCTCCAGCGCCGCGGCGCTGCCGGGCGCGAGCCAGCGGCCGAAGGCCATGAAGGTGGCGCGGTCTTCCGGAACGCCCGGCAGCTCGATCGCGCCGACCAGCTCGGGCTTGGCGCCCTCGCCGGACCAGACGAGGATGCGCCTGTCCTTGAGGTTGAGCAGGGCCTCGGCCCGCTGGAGCGCGGCGTCGAGCTCGGCGACGCGGCTGCGGAACTCGATGTTCTCGGCGGCGGTGCGGCCACGCTCGCGGATCAGCATGATGGCCGACAGCATCGCCGCGCCGGTGACGCCGACGAACAGGGCGAGCTGGATCACCTCGACGGTGCCGATCGAGAAGGGCAGCCTGACATTGGCCGGCGCGGCCTCCTGCGCCAGTGCCACGGCGGGAAAGGCGACCGTGGCGAGGGCAAAGCCGGCGAGCCGCGCCAGAAGCCCGCGCCGCCGCCGCGAATCGGCGTCGCCTGCGAAGCGGGATTGCGCCGCATCGACCCGGTCCTGCACTGCCATAGCCAAATGTCCTCTCCACCGCCGCGGGCGAAACCGCCCAGAAAGGACGCGCCCCATGATGGCCTCTTCCGATCGGGGGCGTCGCGAATCACGTCACTCTACCGTGCGGCCGATTCGCCGTGAAGGCGAGGACGGCGCAAAAAGGGGCCGGACGGCTTTCCCCGTCCGGCCCCGATCTAATGCGCAGTGTGGTTAACAATCAGTAGCGATAGTGATCCGACTTGAACGGCCCCTGCGGCGAGATGCCGATATAGGCGGCCTGCTCGGGCGACAGCTCGGTCAGCCTGGCGCCGACCTTGGCCAGATGCAGCCGCGCCACCTTCTCGTCGAGATGCTTGGGCAGGACATAGACCTCGTTCCTGTACTCGCCGCCCTTGGTCCACAGCTCGATCTGGGCCAGCACCTGGTTGGTGAAGGAGGCGGACATGACGAAGCTCGGATGGCCGGTGGCGTTGCCGAGATTGAGCAGCCGGCCCTCCGAAAGGAGGATGATGCGCTTGCCGTCGCTGAACTCGATCAGGTCGACCTGCGGCTTGACGTTGGTCCATTTGAGGTTGCGCAGCGCCTCGACCTGAATCTCGTTGTCGAAATGGCCGATATTGCCGACGATGGCCATGTCCTTCAGCTTGCGCATGTGGTCGAGCGTGATGACGTCCTTATTGCCGGTCGTCGTGATCACGATGTCGGCGGCGGGCGCCGCGTCGTCGAGCGTCACCACCTCGAACCCGTCCATCGCCGCCTGAAGCGCGCAGATCGGATCGACCTCCGTGACCTTGACGCGCGCGCCGGCCCCGGCGAGCGAGGCGGCCGAGCCCTTGCCGACGTCGCCGTAGCCGCAGACGACCGCGACCTTGCCGGCCATCATCGTGTCGGTGGCGCGGCGGATGCCGTCGACCAGCGATTCCTTGCAGCCGTACTTGTTGTCGAACTTCGACTTGGTGACGCTGTCGTTGACGTTGATCGCCGGGAAGGGCAGCAGGCCCTTCTTCTGGAGCTGGTAGAGGCGGTTGACGCCGGTCGTCGTCTCCTCGGACACGCCGCGGATCGCCGCGCGCTGCTTGCCGAAGAAGCCGGGCGTCGCCGCCATGCGCTTCCTGATCTGCGCGAAGAGGATCTCCTCCTCCTCGCTGCCCGGCTTCGACAGGACGTCCTCGCCATCTTCCGCGCGCGCGCCGATCAGGATGTACATGGTGGCGTCGCCGCCGTCGTCGAGGATCAGGTTCGACGGCGCGCCGTCCGGCCACTGGAAGATGCTGTCGGTATAGTCCCAGTACTCGGTCAGCGTCTCGCCCTTGACGGCGAAGACCGGGGTGCCGCCGGCGGCGATGGCGGCCGCGGCGTGGTCCTGGGTCGAGAAGATGTTGCACGAGGCCCAGCGGATTTCGGCCCCGAGCTCCTTCAGCGTCTCGATCAGCACCGCCGTCTGGATGGTCATGTGCAGCGAGCCGGAGATGCGCGCGCCCTTCAGCGGCTTGGCCGCGCCGAACTCCTCGCGGCAGGCCATCAGGCCCGGCATCTCGGTCTCGGCGATGGTAATCTCCTTGCGGCCCCAGTCGGCAAGGCCGATATCCGCAACCTTGTAATCAGCGCTCATGCACTTGGCTCCAATCTCGTGAAAACGGCGTCGCATCCGCATTGCGGGCGAACGCGCCTATCGCCGCCGACTAGCAGAAAAGCCGCTTTGCGGCAATCCGACATAAAGAAATCTTTATGTGGTTGTACGGAAAATCAGGCTTCCTCGCCGAAACGCGAGGCGACGAGCTCCTCGAGCGCCTCCATCAGCGCCAGAGCCTGCGGCCCACGCGCGGTGACGCAGATCGAGCAGCCGGGGCTGGCGGCGAGCATCATCAGGCCCATGATCGAGGTGCCGCCGACGCTCACCCCGTCCTTCTCGACCTCGACGGTGGCGTCGAAGCCGCCGACGAGCTGGACGAACTTGGCCGAGGCGCGGGCATGCAGGCCGCGCTTGTTGACGATCGCCAGCTCCTTGCGGATGGCGGACGCGGTGTCCTGCGGTTCGCTCATTTGCCGCTTAAGACCTGGCTGGCAACGTTGATGTATTTGCGGCCGGCCATCTGCGCCTCGGCGAGGGCGACGGGCATGTCGCCGCCGGTGCGGACGCTGGTCAGCTTGATGAGCATCGGCAGGTTGACGCCGGCGATCACCTCGACGCTGCCGGCGCGCATGACCGAGATGGCGAGGTTGGACGGGGTGCCGCCGAACATGTCGGTCAGGATGATGACGCCGGTCCCGGTGTCGGCGCGGGCCACGGCCTCGACGATGTCGGCGCGGCGCTGCTCCATGTCGTCCTCCGCCCCGATGCAGACGGTCTCGAAATTCTGCTGCGGGCCGACGACGTGCTCGACGGCGAGGCGAAATTCCTCGGCCAGCCGGCCATGGGTGACCAGGACGATGCCGATCATGCGGCGCACCGGCGCCCGGGGCGCGGCAGCGCCTCGAAGGCGGAGGTCACGAAAAAGGGTTCCGGCAGTGGATCACTCTGGGTTTCGTCAGAACCGGCCAACACCAGACTCCCGTCAAGATTCATGCAAATCGGCTTCCTGCCCGGCGCGCCGCACGCGAGGCAAGCGCCGGCCCCGGATCGAGGGACCGCTATCTTGTCAGCGAGCGGGCCAATGACAAGCCCCAAAATGCCCGGTTCGGGACCAAATTGCCGCACTTATGGGCAGGAACCGTCAGGAAAGGCGGCCGCCGGGGCGGTCGAGCCAGGCGAGGAGCGCCCGCGCGCCGCCTGCCGATTCGCCCTCGGCGAGGTTGAGACGGGGCAGCGACACGCCGAGGAGCGTCTCCGTGGCCGCCTCGTCGGCGACGCGCGGCGCGTCAGCGGCGGCGACCAGCCGCACGACGCGGTCGATCACGGCGCGCGGTTCCGAGGCGCAGGGAACCGGGCCGCAGCCGCGGATCTCGACAAGCCCGGCGATGGCGGCCGGCGCTTCGGCGACGAGACGGCCCGCGACGGCGGACAGCCAGACCCGGTCGTCGGCGACGAGGGCGGCGAAGCGGCCGGCGAGGCGCGCCCGCTCGATGACGGCGAGCGCGAGCGAGGATTTCCCCGCGCCGGAGCGGCCGAAGACCAGCACGCCCGACCCGCCGGCGACGAGCGCCGTGGTGTGGAGGTTGACGCGGCCGGTTTCTTGCGTGTCGGAGGCCGTCATGCCTCGGCCGGCAGGGTGATGATGAAGCGCGCGCCGGCGAGCTCACCCGGCTTGGCGCCGGCGATGTTCTCGGCCGTCAGCCTGCCGCCATGCGCTTCGACGATCTGGCGGCTGATCGACAGGCCGAGGCCCGAATTCTGGCCGAAGGCCTCGCTGGCCGGGCGGTCGGTGTAGAAGCGCTCGAAGATGCGCTCGATGTCCTCGACGCGGATGCCGGGGCCGTTGTCGTCGACGGTGACGATGACATGGCGCGGCGCGCGCGTCAGGGTGATGGCGATGCGGCCCTTGTCCTCCGGCACGAAGGAGCGGGCGTTCTCGATCAGGTTGGTCAGCACCTGCCCGAGCCTCAGATCGTGGCCGGAAACGGTGAAGTCGCGCCCGTTCTGGCCTTTCTTCGCCGTGCGCACCTGGATGTCGAGCGCCTTGCGGTTGCGGCCGGCCTCGCGCGAGGCGTCGGCGATCTCGCTGGCGAGCTTGAAGAGATCGACGCGGCCGGCATCCTCACGCGCCAGCTCGGCGTCGAGGCGCGAGGCGTCGGAAATGTCGGTGATGAGCCGGTCGAGGCGGCGCACGTCGTGCTGGATCACCTCCATCAGCCGGCCGCGCGAGGTCTCGTTCTTGGCCAGCGGCAGCGTCTCGACCGCGCTGCGCAGCGAGGTCAGCGGGTTCTTCAGCTCGTGGGAAACGTCGGCGGCGAAGCTCTCGATGGCCTCAATGCGGGCGTAGAGCGCGTTGGTCATCTCACGCAAGGCGACGGAGAGATTGCCGATCTCGTCCTGCCGGTCGGAGAAATCGGGAATCTCCTCGCGGCTCTTGACGCCGCGCCGGACCCGGACCGCGGCGGCGGCCAGCCGGCGCAGCGGGTTGGCGATGGTCGAGGCGAGCAGCATCGACAGCATGGCGGTGACGATGGCGGCGACGCCGAAGACGCGCAGGATGGCGCGGCGCTCGGCGGCGACGATCTTGTCGATGTCGCCGCCTTGCGTCGACAGCATCAGCGCGCCGAGCACGGCGCGGTAGCGCTGGATCGGAACCGCGACCGAGACGATCTGCTCGCCCTGCTCGGTGACGCGCACCAGCGTCGCCGTGTTGCCCTGCAACGCGCTCATCACCTCGGGGAACGCGGTGCCGCTGCCGCCGGGCGGCTCGCGGTAGACGGGAAGGTCGGAACGGGAGAAGACGCCGGTCAGGAACTTCTCGACCCGCCGCATCAGGCCCGGCTCCTCCTGGGCCACCGGCGGCAGGTTGTAGCGCAGGATCTGGCCGCGCGAATAAAGCGCGCGCGAATCGAGCAGCAGCGAGGCGTCGCGGTCGAAGATGCGGCCGCGCGTGTCGGTGGGCGAGAGCAGCCGGCGCAGCACCGGCGCGACGCGCTCGGGATTGATCGGGAAATGCAGGCTGTCGAGCTGGCCGCTGTCGGGCGGCAGGCTCTCGCCGGCCTGGAGCTCGAGCAGCTTCTCAGGGTCGATGGTGATGGCGTCGGTCTCGACCGTGGCCGAGGCGGCGATCGCGCCTGCGATGATCTCGCCCTGGGTGCGCAGGCTGTCGATGCGCGCCTGCACCAGCCCGTCGCGGAACTGGTTGATGTAGAGGATGCCGACGACCGTCATGCACAGCGCGGCGAGGTTCAGCACCAGGATGCGCCGCGTCAGGCTGGAGAACACGTAATGGGCGAGGAAGCGGCGCAGCGAGACGAACAGCCGCAGCAGCGGGCGCAACGCGCCCGCGCCGCTGGCCGGCTTCGCCGCCGTCTCGCTCGTGGTTTCCGACGCCATAGGCTCCCTCGGGGTGCCGCCTCCGGCTCTTACGCCTCGCGGAAGCGGTATCCTACCCCATAAAGCGTCTCGATCATGTCGAAATCGTCGTCGACCGCCTTGAATTTCTTGCGCAGGCGCTTGATGTGGCTGTCGATGGTGCGGTCGTCGACATAGACCTGCTCGTCATAGGCCGAATCCATCAGCGCGTCGCGGCTCTTGACCACGCCCGGACGCTGGGCCAGCGAATGCAGGATCAGGAACTCGGTGACGGTCAGCACCACGGGCTCGCCCTTCCAGGTGCAGGTGTGGCGCTCCTGGTCCATGACGAGCTGGCCGCGCTCCAGCGACTTGGCCTGCTGGCCGGCAGTCTTGGCACCCGCCTCGCGCGCATTGGCGCGGCGCAGGACGGCGCGCACCCGCTCGACCAGAAGCCGCTGAGAGAACGGCTTCTTGATGAAGTCGTCGGCGCCCATCTTCAAGCCGAACAGCTCGTCGATCTCGTCGTCCTTGGAGGTCAGGAAGATCACCGGGATGTCGCTCTTCTGGCGCAGGCGGCGCAGAAGCTCCATCCCGTCCATGCGCGGCATCTTGATGTCGAAGATGGCGAGGTTGGGCGGCCGCGCCGAAAGCCCCTCGAGCGCCGAGGCGCCGTCGGTATAGGTCTCGACCCGATAGCCCTCCGATTCCAGCGCGATCGAAACGGACGTCAGGATGTTGCGGTCGTCATCGACCAGCGCAATCGTTGCCATGTCAAACGGCTCCCTCATCAGCGGGCGTCCCTTCCTGCTTCCGGAAGGGGTCATAAGCGGACAAATTGGGTACAAATTGTGGCAAGCGGCTTTTCCCCGTTCGGCACCGTCGGCCCGGTTTCGCTGCCGGAGAGTCTCCTTGCGTCACCGGACGAAGCCTACACTGCTTGAGGATATGAACAGTTACAACCGATTTAAACCCTTCCAAAAAACTTTAAATCGATTAATGATTTGAAATCAATGGACTTTTCTGTTTCTGGACCTCTCACCTTCGACCGAAGCGCCATGATGGGCGTCGTGTGGCGGGGGCGAAACCCAGAATTCGGCTCCTGCTTGGTGGTGAGGAATGAACGAGATCGGCCTGCGCAACGCGAAAAACGGCATCGACACCGACGGTCTGAAAACGACCGGCACGGTCCATTACAATCTCGGCCCGGCCGAGCTCGTCGAGCACGCGGTGCGCCGCGACGAGGCGCGGCTGACCGCCCACGGCGCGCTGGTGGCGACCACCGGCCAGCACACCGGCCGCTCGCCCAAGGACAAGTTCGTGGTGCGCGACGGCGCGACCGACGCCAGGATATGGTGGGACAACAACAGGCCGATGACGCCGGAGCAGTTCTCGGCTCTCCACGAGGATTTCCTCGCCCATGCCGCCGGTCTCGATCTCTACGTGCAGGACCTGGTCGGCGGCGCCGACGAGGCCAACAGCTTAGCCACGCGCGTCGTCACCGAATTTGCATGGCATTCCCTGTTCATCCGCAACCTGCTGATCCGCCCGTCGCGGGAGGCGCTCGCCTCGTTCGAGCAGAAGCTGACGATCATCGACCTGCCGTCGTTCCGCGCCGATCCGGCGCGCCACGGCACCCGGACCGAGACCGTCATCGCCGTCGATTTCAGCCGCATGCTGGTGCTGATCGGCGGCTCGGCCTATGCCGGCGAAATGAAGAAGTCGGTGTTCACCGTGCTCAACTACCTGCTGCCCGAGGGCGGCGTGATGCCGATGCACTGCTCGGCCAATGTCGGGCCTGACGGCGACGCCGCCGTGTTCTTCGGCCTGTCGGGCACCGGCAAGACCACGCTGTCGGCCGACCCGAAGCGCACGCTGATCGGCGACGACGAGCATGGCTGGGGCGAGAACGGCATCTTCAACTTCGAGGGCGGCTGCTACGCCAAGACGATCCGGCTGTCGGCCGAGGCCGAGCCGGAGATCTTCGCCACCACGCGCCGCTTCGGCACCGTGCTGGAGAACGTCGTGCTCGACGATGCCCGCGTGCCCGACTTCAACGACGGCTCGCTCACCGAGAACACGCGCTGCGCCTATCCGCTCGACTTCATCCCCAACGCCTCGGCCACCGGCCGCGCCGGCCACCCGAAGAACATCATCATGCTGACGGCCGACGCCTTCGGCGTGATGCCGCCGATCGCGCGCATGACCCCGGCGCAGGCGATGTACCACTTCCTGTCCGGCTACACCGCCAAGGTCGCCGGCACCGAGCGCGGCGTGACCGAGCCGGAGGCGACGTTCTCGACCTGCTTCGGCGCGCCGTTCATGCCGCGCCACCCGTCGGAATACGGCAATCTGCTGCGCGAGCTGATCGCGCGCCACGGCGCGACCTGCTGGCTGGTCAACACCGGCTGGACCGGCGGCGCCTACGGCACCGGCAGCCGCATGCCGATCAAGGCGACGCGAGCGCTGCTCTCGGCCGCGCTCGACGGCTCGCTCAACAATGCCGCGTTCCGCGTCGACCCGAGCTTCGGCTTCGAGGTTCCGGTCGCGGTGCCGGGCGTCGATACGTCGATCCTCGACCCGCGCTCGACCTGGGCCGACAAGGACGCCTACGACGCGCAGGCGAAGAAGCTCGTCGGCATGTTCGTCGACAATTTCGCCAAGTTCGAGGCCCATGTCGACACCAACACGCTCGACGCCGCGCCCCGCATCCGCGACGCGGCCGCGTAAGGCCCGCCGCCCTCTTCCCGGAAAGGCCCGGCCCTGCGCCGGGCCTTTTCTTTTGGCCGCAACCGGACGATGGTCGACGCCGGACGATGGAAGGAAAACCGATGGCTGCGACCGACCGGCTTCACATCGCGCCCGGCGTCGAGATCCGCGAGGACGAGCTCGAGGAGAGCTTCATCCGCGCGTCCGGCCCCGGCGGGCAGAACGTCAACAAGGTGGCGACGGCGGTGCAGCTTCGCTTCGACGCCGCGAGCTCGCCCGGCCTGCCCGAGCGCGTGCGCGACAACGTGCTCAGGCTCGCCGGCCAGCGCGCCACCAAGGACGGCGTCATCGTCATCGAGGCGGCGCGCTTCCGCACCCAGGAGCGCAACCGCGCCGATGCGCGCGAGCGGCTGGTCGCGCTTCTGGCGAAGGCGGCCGAGCCGCCGCCCAAGCCGCGCAAGAAGACGAGGCCATCGAAGGGCGCGGTCGAGCGCCGGCTCAAGGAAAAGGCCGGCCGCGCCGGAATCAAGCGCATGCGCAGCAAGGTCGACAGCGAATAGTTCGCGCGCGGTTCTCGAATCGGGGGCTTTTTGTTCTTTCAATTTCGCCCCCGCTGCGCCACATTCGCGCCCGAGGGACAATCGATTTTCAGCAGCGAGAATGGAGACTGCGGCATGGGACTTTTCGATTTCGTCAAATCGGTGGGCGAGAAGCTCGGCATCGGCGGTTCGGACGAAGCTCCGAAGGTCGAGGAACTGAAGAAGGAGCTCGACAAGCACAATCTCGGCACCGACAAGGTCGAGATCGAGGTCGTCGGCGACAAGGCGATCCTGAAGGGCTCGGTCGCCGACCAGACCGCCTTCGAGAAGGCGGTGATCGCGGTCGGCAACACGCTCGGCGTGTCCAAGGTCGAAACCCAGCTCACCGTCGACGAGACCGGCGGTGGCGAAAAGGAGCCGGTGTTCTACACCGTCAAGAAGGGCGACAATCTGTGGAAGATCGCCGAAGCCCATTACGGCAAGGGCAAGGGCGCCAAGCACACGGTCATCTTCGAGGCCAACAAGCCGATGCTGACCCATCCGGACAAGATCTATCCGGGCCAGGTGCTGCGCATCCCCGAGCTCGACCAGGCCTAGCCCGTTTCAGGGCCCTGCGAGAACGGTCCTTCCCCGTTGGGGAATAAGGGGCGTTTCCATCGCACCGAACCATCGGTTCGGCGTGTTTCTCCGGCGGCGCAAGCCGCCGGTTTCGTTTGCGGCGCACGAAACGGGTTGCGCCCTCCGGCATGGCCATAGACGATCCAGACCCGTGATCGTGCAACGCCCAAGGAGCGACATGCAAGACGACCTGCCGCCCGGCATGCGGCACTATCCCGGCTTTCTCGACGACGCGGCGCAGCGGGCGCTGCTCGACGACATCCGCGCCGCGGTCGCGGCCGCGCCGCTCTTCGTGCCGGCGATGCCGCGCACCGGCAAGCCGATGAGCGTGCGGATGACCAATCTCGGCGCGCTCGGCTGGGTGACGGACAAGGAACGCGGCTATCGCTACCAACCGGTTCACCCAGAGACGGGCAAGCCGTGGCCGCCAATCCCGCCGCGCCTGCTCGACCTGTGGGCGCAGGTGGCGGCCTGTCCGGCTTCGCCCGAGGCCTGCCTCGTCAATTTCTACGCGGCGGCGGCGAAGATGGGCCTGCATCAGGACCGCGACGAGCGCGATTTCGAGGCGCCGGTGGTTTCCGTCTCGCTGGGCGACGCCTGCCTGTTCCGCGTCGGCGGGCTGAAGCGCACCGACCCGACGCGCTCGCTCAGGCTCGAAAGCGGCGACGTCTTCGTGCTCGGCGGGGCCTCGCGCCTCGCCTTCCACGGCGTCGACCGCATCTATCCCGGCACCTCGACGCTGCTGAAGAACGGCGGGCGCATCAACCTGACCCTGCGCCGGGTCTCGCCGGTTGCCGGCGAGGCTACAGCTTCCTGAGCGAGACCTGCTCGACCAGATGGTCGGCGCCCTTGCGCAGGATGAGGTCGGCGCGCGGCCGCGTCGGCAGGATGTTCTCGTGCAGGTTCCTCAGGTTGATGTTGGCCCACAAGCCTTCGGCGATGGCGCGCGCGGCGTCTTCCGAAAGCTGCGAATAGCGATGGAAGAACGATTCGGGATTGCGGAACGCGGTCTCGCGCAGCCGCATGAAGCGGTCGATATACCACTGGTGGATCAGCTCCTCCTCGGCATCGACATAGATCGAGAAGTCGAAGAAATCGGAGATGAACGGCACGATCTTGCCGTCCTTGGGCAGGTCGCGCGTCTGGAGGACGTTGATGCCCTCGAAGATCAGGATGTCGGGCCGGTCGATGGTGACGAACCCGTCGGGCAGCACGTCGTAGGTCAGGTGCGAATAGAGCGGCGCCTGCACCTGCGGCTCGCCCGACTTGATGGCCGACAGGAAGCGCAGCAGCGCGCCGACATCGTAGCTCTCGGGAAAGCCCTTGCGCTCCATCAGGTTCTGGTTGCGCAGCACCTCGTTCGGGAACAGGAAGCCGTCGGTGGTGACGAGCGCGACGCGCGGGCTCGACGGCCAGCGCTGCAGCAGCTCCTTCAGCACGCGCGCGGTGGTGGACTTGCCCACCGCGACCGAGCCGGCGATGCCGATGATGAACGGGGTCTTGACCACGTCGCCGCCGTTGAAGAACACCTGCCGCTGGCGGAACAGGAGCTGGCTCGCCTCGACATGCGCCGATAGCAGCCGCGACAGCGACAGATAGATCTTGCGCACCTCGTCGAGGTCGATCGGGTCGTTCAGCGAGCGCAGCCGCCGGACCTCGTCCTCGTTGAGGGTCAGCGGCGTGTCGTCGCGGAACTGCGCCCAGCGCTCCGCCGTGAACACGCGGTAGGGCGAGTATTTCTCGATTCCGGCGCGGTCGATCGGCATGGCGGTCATCGCTCCGCGGGTCAGCCGGCCGGCCGCGAGGCCTTCTCGGCGAGGCCGGATCGCCCGGTGCGCGCCTCAAGCTCGGCCAGCACCTCGGCAAGCGACACGCCCGAAAGCGCGAGCACGACGAGCCAGTGATAGAGAAGGTCGGCGCTCTCGGTGACGACGCCGGCACGGTCGCCCCTGACGGCGGCGATCACCGTCTCGGTCGCCTCCTCGCCCAGCTTCTGCGCCGCCTTGTCGATCCCTTTGGCGAACAGCTTCGCCGTCCACGAATCGGCGGCGCCCGAGCGGCCGCGCTCGGCGACGATGCTTTCGAGCTCTTCCAGCGTGAAACCGGCCAAGCGCCCCTCCACTCTTCAGGTCCCTGTCTTCAGTTTTCGGCGTCGAGCCGGACCGCTATGCCGGCTTTTGCCATGTGTTCCTTGGCCTGCGCAATGGTGTAGGTGCCGAAATGGAAGATCGAGGCGGCGAGAACCGCCGTCGCATGGCCGTCGCGGATGCCCTCGACCAGATGATCGAGAGTGCCGACGCCACCCGAGGCGATCACCGGTGCGCGCACCGCGTCGGCGACGGCGCGGGTGAGCGGGATGTCGTAGCCGGCCTTGGTGCCGTCGCGATCCATCGAGGTGAGCAGAATCTCGCCGGCACCGCGCTCGACCATGGCGGCCGCGAACTCGACCGCGTCGATGCCGGTCGGGTTGCGCCCGCCATGGGTGAATATCTCCCAGCGCGGCGTCTCGCCGGGGGTCGACACCTTTTTGGCGTCGATGGCGACGACGATGCACTGGTTGCCGAACTTGTCGGCGGCCTCGGCGACGAAATCCGGGTTGTTGACGGCCGCCGTGTTGATCGAGACCTTGTCGGCCCCGGCGAGCAGCAGCTTGCGGATGTCGGCGACCTGGCGCACGCCGCCGCCGACCGTCACCGGCATGAAGCAGCGCTCGGCCGTGCGGGCGACGACGTCGAAGATGGTCTCGCGGTTGTCGGACGAGGCGGTGATGTCGAGGAAGCACAATTCATCGGCCCCGGCCGCGTCATAGGCGCGCGCGGCCTCGACCGGATCGCCGGCGTCGATCAGGTCGACGAAGTTGACCCCCTTGACGACGCGGCCATCCTTGACGTCGAGGCACGGGATGATGCGGGCTTTCAGCGTCAAAGGACGGCCTCCCTGCTGGTTTGCGCGTCCTCGCCACCAAGGCAAGGGGTAGTACGGATATTCAGCATCGAGTAGCGTATCTCTTCAGGGGAGGCGGATATGGCAGCGCACGGAAACTACATTTTCTATGCCGACGAAAGTGGCGATCACTCGCTTACGTCTGTTGATCCGGCCTATCCAGCATTTTCTCTGTCGCTCTGCGCTTTTCGAAAGACCGACTACTGCTCGCGGATAATTCCCGGCTTCCTACGCCTCAAGTTCAAGTACTTCGGTCACGACGCGGTCGTTCTCCATGAACGGGAAATACGCAAGCAAATCGGCGCCTTTACGTTCCTTACGGATATAAGGACCCGGGGAGCCTTTATGGATGACCTCACCGCACTGGTCCGGGATTCCCGCTTCGCTATTTTCGCCTCAGTCATCGACAAGAATGATTTGAAACTGGACCTCTTTCCGAGCAATCCATATGGAATCTCTCTCCGTATCTGCTTGCAGTCCGCGTTCAAATATCTCGAAAAGCGCAACGAGATAGGGCTAGTACATCATTTTATTTTCGAAAAACGAGGGATAAAAGAAGATCAGGAACTGGAACTAGAATTTCGTAGAATTATTGACGGTGAAAATGATCTGAGAATCGAGTTCCCTAATTTCCATATTCACTTTTCAGACAAACGAACGAATTCGACAGGCATGCAGATCGCCGACCTGACTGCTCGCCCCATCGGATTAAGGATTGTCCGTCCTTCACAAGCTAATCGATCATACGAGGCTATAGCTTCGAAACTTCATAATTATAAGCGATTTTCCCGACCCAGCCGAGGCATTTATGCCCCATAAAAGCGAAAGACCTCGGAATACTCCGAGGTCCAACGCCGACCGGGAACCCCCAATCCATTTGTTTTAGAATAGCGATTTTCGAGCAGAAAATCAAGAAAAAGGTATTGACTCCCCGAAATATATCGAAATCGGCCTAAGTGATTCTACCGACTCAGCTTTTTCAGCACCGCCAGCGCTTCCTCCGGGTCGATGCGGCCGTCATAGAGGGCGCGGCCGGAGATCGCGCCTTCGAGGCGGCGGGCATCCGGCATGGTCATGCGCACGATGTCGGCCATCGAGGCGAGGCCGCCGGAGGCGATGACGGGGATCGAGACGGCCTCGGCCATGTCGATCGTGGCGTTCCAGTTGATGCCGGCGAGCACGCCGTCGCGGTCGATGTCGGTGTAGACGATGGCCGCGACGCCCGCGCCCTCGAATTTCCGCGCCAGCTCGATGGCGCCCAGTTCCGAGGCCTCGGCCCAACCCTCGACCGCGACCTTGCCGCCGCGCGCGTCGATGCCGACGGCGATCCTGCCCGGAAACGCCTTGCAAGCCTCGACGACCAGCGCAGGATCGCGCACCGCGATCGTTCCGAGGATGACGCGGGCGAGGCCCTTTTCCAGCCACGCCTCGATATGGGCCATGGTGCGGATGCCGCCGCCGAGCTGCACCGGGTTCTTCGTCGCCTTCAGGATCGCCTCGACGGCCGCGCCGTTGCGGCTCTCGCCGGCGAACGCGCCGTCGAGATCGACGACGTGCAGCCACTCGAAGCCCTGTTCCTCGAAGCTCCTCGCCTGCGCGGCCGGGTCCTCGTTATAGACGGTGGCGCTCGCCATCTCGCCGAGCTTCAGGCGCACGCACTGGCCGCCCTTCAGGTCGATGGCCGGGAAAAGGATCATCGCGTCACACACCCTCGACTATGACGAGCCGCGCCCTGGCGGCGTTCTTCCTGAATTCGACGGCCGCCTTGTATTCGGGCGAATGGTAGCATTCCACCGCCTTGTCGTAGCTGTCGAACTCGATGACGACGTGGCGGGTGCCGGCCGGCTCCTCCGGCTGCTCGTTGCGGCCGGCGCGGACGACGAATCTCGCGCCGTATTTCTCGAAGGCGACGGCGTTGGCGGCGACATAGGCCTTGTACGCCTCGGGGTCGGTCACATCGACCATCGCGATCCAGTAGCCCTTCTTCATCGGTCCTCCTCGACGTTCGCGGTCTTCTCGTAGCGCAGCTCGTCCTTGCTGGCCGGGCCGGCCATGCGCCAGCCGAGCCGGCGATAGAAGCCGTGCGCCCTGATGCGCGCATCCGCCCCGGTGTTGAGCCACAGCGTGGCGTGATCGCGAGACAGGTAGCGCTCGGCCTCGCCCATCAGCATGCGCCCAAGGCCCCGCCCCTCGAAGCCGGGCCGCACGAACATCGCGAAGACGCAGCCCTCGTCATTGTCGGCCATGGCGAAGGCGGCGGCCTCGCCGCCGATCTCCGCCAGCCAGGCGCGGGCATTGGCCTTCAGCGCGGCCTCGACCGATTGCGGCGTGACGCCGGCTTGCGCCAGCTCGTCCCGCGTCATGGCGTTCTCGGTCACGCCGAGGCGGATGTCGAACAGCGCCGGCACGTCCGACGCCCCGGCAACGCGCAGCGACGCCGCGCTCACGGTTTCCACCGCAGGAAATTGGCGATCAGGGCGAGGCCGAGCGCCTGGCTCTTCTCCGGGTGGAACTGGGTGCCGGCCTTGTTGCCGCTGGCGACTGCGGCCGTCACCGGCCCGCCATAGTCGGTGACGGCGACGACCTCGTCGTCGCGCGTGGCGTCGAGATGATAGGAATGGACGAAATAGGCGTGCAGCCCGCTCTCGCCGGTGGGGATGTCGGCGAACAGCGGATGGGAATGTTTCACGTGAATCGTGTTCCAGCCGATCTGCGGGATCTTCAGCGACGGGTCGGAGGGCGCGATCTCCTTCACGTCGCCGGCGATCCAGCCGAGGCCCTTCGTCACCGTCTTCTCCAGCCCGCGTTCCGACATCAGCTGCATGCCGACGCAGATGCCGAGGAAAGGCCGGCCCCTAGCGGTGGCGGCCTCCTCTATCGCCTCGACCATGCCGGGGACGGCGTCGAGGCCGGCGCGGCAGTCGGCATAGGCGCCGACGCCGGGCAGGACGATGCGGTCGGCGCCCGCCACGCGGGCGGCGTCCGAGGTCAGGTCGATCTCGGCGGCGATGCCCGCCTCGCGCGCCGCGCGCTCGAACGCCTTGGTCGCCGAGCGCAGATTGCCGGAGCCGTAATCGATGATGGCGACGCGCATGGGTCAGGTCTTTCCGAGATAGGCGAACAGGCCGAGCGCCGGCGCGGCGGCCGGCCGCGGCGCGGCGATGGGCGGGGCGGAAGCAGGGAAAGGCCCGGCGGCAGGCTCGTCCGCGTCGCCTTCTCCCGCCACGGCCTCGCTCAGGTAGCGGATTTCCGCCTCGGCGGCATCGCCGGCCTCGACCATGCCCCATGCGCGCCAGCCGCGCCGGCGATAGGCGGCAAGCCGCAGCGCCGGGCCTTCGAGCCCGACATAGAGCGAGACGATGAAGGCGAGCGCCGGCGCGGCGTTGCCCAGCCCGATGGCCGAGCCGAAGGCGGAAAGCGCCATCGTCACCGCGACGACGACAAGCGCCTCGATCCACAGCCGATGCCACAGGAGCCAGAGCGCCGGCACGAGGAAGGCGAGGACATGAAAGCCGTCGCGCACCAGCAAGGCCCTTTCCCGGCCGGCGTCACTGTTCGCGACGGGTGGCTCCATCACCACATAGCTTGCCATGGCTTTCGCCCTATCCCCTGCTCTAACCGTTGAGCGTTCCCTTGGTGGACGGGATCGCGCCTTCCTGGCGCGGGTCGTGCTCGCATGCGGCGCGCAGGGCGCGCGCCACCGCCTTGAAGCAGGTCTCGGCGATATGGTGGTTGTTGGCGCCGTAATGGTTGGTCACATGCAGCGTGATGCCGGCGTTCTGGGCCAGCGCCTGGAAGAACTCGCGCACCAGCTCGGTGTCGAAGGTGCCGATCTTCGGCGCGGAGAACGCCACCTGCCAGACGAGGAACGGCCGGCCGGACACGTCGAGCGCGGCGCGCGTCAGCGTCTCGTCCATGGCGAGATCGATGGAGGCGTAGCGGCAGATGCCGCGCCGCTCGCCGAGCGCCTTGGCGATGGCCTGGCCGAGCGCGATGCCGGTGTCCTCGACCGTGTGGTGGTCGTCGATGTGGAGGTCGCCCTTCGCCTCGATCTCCATGTCGATCAGCGAATGACGGCTGAGCTGCTCGAGCATGTGGTCGAAGAAGCCGACGCCGGTCGATATGGTCGACACGCCCTTGCCGTCGAGATCGACGGCAACGGCAATCGAGGTTTCCTTGGTGCTGCGCGAAACGCTCGCCCTGCGGCCGGTCATGATCGCGGTCCTTTTCTTCCAAGAAGGCGCCAAGAAGGCGAACGCGTCTTAACAGCATGGCCGGGCTATGGAAAGCGCCTCGGGGCGCGAGGCTTTGCATTCGGCCCCCCGGCGCATACATAAGCGTCCATGCGGCCGGCGCATCCTTCCATGGCCGGCCGGAGACAGGATCGGAGCTGATATGTCGAACGAGATAATCATGCACGGGACCACCATCGTCACCGTGCGCAAGGGCGGCAAGGTGGTGATCGCCGGCGACGGCCAGGTCAGCCTCGGCCAGACCGTGATGAAGGGCAACGCCCGCAAGGTGCGCCGCATCGGCAGCAAGGGCGACGTCATCGCCGGCTTCGCCGGCGCGACGGCCGACGCCTTCACCCTGCTCGAACGGCTGGAGGCCAAGCTTGAGCAGTATCCCGACCAGTTGATGCGGGCGGCGGTCGAGCTGGCCAAGGACTGGCGCACCGACCGCTATCTGCGCCGGCTGGAAGCCATGATGCTGGTGGCCGACAAGAGCGTGACGCTGGCGCTGACCGGCACCGGCGACGTGCTCGAGCCCGAGCACGGCGTGATGGCCATCGGCTCGGGCGGCAACTACGCGCTGGCGGCGGCGCGCGCGCTCGCCGACACCGACAAAAGCGCCGAGGAGATCGCCCGCAAGGCGATGGAGATCGCCGCCGACATCTGCGTCTACACCAACGGCAACGTCATCGTCGAAACGCTCGATGCCGAGTAGTGGACCGGATAGCGGCCCGAACGTCTGGGAGGGCCATATCGGCTTCGCCCCGGTGACGCCGGACCACTATGCGCTGCTGCGCGACTGGCTCGGACGGCCGCACATGCGCGAATGGTGGGGCGATCCCGACGAGGAATTCGGCTCCATCCGCGACATGGTCGAGGGCCGCGACACCACTCGGCCCTTCGTGATCCTGCTCGACGGCGCGCCGGTCGGCTATATCCAGTGCTGGTTCATCGGCGAGCACCAGGGTGGGCAGTGGGCGGCGGACCATCCCTGGCTTCTCGACCTGCCCGCCGACGCGGTCGGCGTCGATATCTCGATCGGCGATCCCGGCAAGCTGTCGCAGGGCATCGGGTCCGCGGCCCTGTCGGCCTTCGTGCGCATCCTGCGCGACGAAGGCCGCCGGACCATCATCATCGACCCGGACCCGGCGAACGGTCGCGCCGTCCGCGCCTATGAGAAGGCCGGGTTCCGGGTCATCCCCGACCTTGCTGGGCGCACGGGCGAAAACGTGCTCCTGATGCGCTTCGAGCCGGAGGCATGATGACAGCGGCGGACGCGCGAACCATAGTGCGGCCGGATCGGCGGCAGCGGAGGCGCGGGTGATCAGCAGCGAAACGCTTGAGCGCGCGGTGGCGGGCGGGGTGATCTCGGCCGCCCAGCGCGAGCGCCTCCACGCGATGGAGCGGGCGGCGGCGCTGCCGCCGGACGAGGACGCGGACGGCGGCGAGGAGAATCTGCGGCTGATCGGCGGCGGCAACGACCTCTTCGTCACCGTCGGCACCGTGCTCGTCACCGCCGGCTTCTACTTCGTGCTGACGACGCTGATGCCGGGACAGACGCTGTGGATCGCCGGCCTCGTCGCCGCCTTCTCCTGGGCGGTGGCGGAGATCGTCACCCGCCAGCACCGGATGAAGCTGTCCTCGACCGTGCTCAGCCTCGCCTTCGTCACGGCCGTGGCCGTCGTCCTCGGGCTCACGGCGCTGGAGCGCTACCCGATCCGCATGCCGGAGACGATCTGGCAGCTCCTGGCGCTCCGCAGCACCCTCGCCTGGGCCGGCTATCTCTTCCTCGGCGGCATCATCGCCGCGGCGATCGTCTATTTCCTGCGTTTCCGCGTGCCGGTCCTCGCCGGCGTCGTCGCCATCGCGGCGACGCTGCTCGCCTTCCTGCAAACGGCTGTCCTGCTCTACGACGGCGTGTCGAGCGGTTCCGTCACCGTCCCGGCGATGGAGGAGATGCCGCAGCTCCTGCGCGCCTCGCTCTACATGCCGCTGGTCTGCGGCCTCGTCGTCTTCGCCATCGCCGTCGCGCTCGACATCCACGACCGCGAGCGGCGCACCATCTGGTCGGACTGCGCGTTCTGGCTGCATGTCGTGTCGGCGCCGATGCTGGTGCATCCGCTGTTCATCCTGTCGACGGGGCAGGACGTGGTGTTCGGCCGGATCGAGCCGGGCACGGGCGCGACCGTGATGCTGGCCGCGCTCATCCTCGGCTTCGTCTATGTCGCGCTCGCCATCGACCGGCGCTCGCTGCTGGTGCCGACGCTGGCCTATTTCGGCTCGCTCGGCATCTACTACCTCGTCAACACCGCCGCCAACACCACCGGGATTCCGCCCTTCGCGCTTATCCTCCTGGCCGTCGGCGCGCTGATCATCTTCTTCGGGGCCGGCTGGCAGCGCATCCGCCGCTTGATCGTCGGCTCGACGCTCCCCACATCCGTGCTCGACAGGCTTCCACCCATAAAGGCTTAAAGGCGTACCTTTTCAGATGACCAGTTTCTCCCCCCGCGAGATCGTTTCCGAACTCGACCGCTACATCATCGGCCAGAAGGACGCCAAGCGCGCCGTCGCCATCGCGCTGCGCAACCGCTGGCGCCGCCAGCAGCTCGAAGGGCAGATGCGCGAGGAGGTGATGCCGAAGAACATCCTGATGATCGGCCCGACCGGCGTCGGCAAGACCGAGATTTCCCGCCGCCTCGCCAGGCTCGCCGGCGCGCCCTTCATCAAGATCGAGGCGACCAAGTTCACCGAGGTCGGCTATGTCGGCCGCGACGTCGAGCAGATCATCCGCGACCTGGTCGAGGTCGCCATCGGCCTGACGCGCGAGAAGATGCGCGAGGACGTCAAGGCGCGCGCCCATCTCAACGCCGAGGAGCGGGTGCTGGAAGCCCTCGTCGGCAAGACCGCGAGCCCGGCGACGCGCGATTCCTTCCGCAAGAAGCTGCGCGACGGCGAGCTCGACGACCGCGAGATCGAGATCGAGGTGGCCGACGCCGGCACCGGCGGCATGCCCGGCTTCGAGATTCCCGGCATGCCGGGCGGCGTCGGCATGATCAATATCGGCGACATGCTGCAAAAGGCTATGGGCGGCCAGCGGACCCGGACCCGCAAGACCACGGTCAAGGAATCCTACGGCCTGCTGATCAACGACGAGTCCGACAAGCTGCTCGACCAGGACGAGGTTGTGACCCGCGCGCTCGCCGCCACCCAGAACGACGGCATCGTCTTCCTCGACGAGATCGACAAGGTCGCGGCCCGCAGCGACATTTCCGGCGGTCCCTCGCGCGAGGGCGTGCAGCGCGACCTCCTGCCGCTGGTCGAGGGCACCACCGTCGCCACCAAATACGGGCCGGTGAAGACCGATCACATCCTGTTCATCGCCTCGGGCGCGTTCCACGTCTCGAAGCCGTCGGACCTCTTGCCCGAATTGCAGGGCCGCCTGCCGATCCGCGTCGAATTGCGCGCGCTCGACAAGGAAGACTTCCGCCGCATCCTGACCGAGACGGAGGCGAGCCTGATCAAGCAGTATGTGGCGCTGATGGGAACGGAAGGCGTTTCGCTCTCCTTCACCGACGACGCCATCGACCGGCTGGCCGGCATCGCCGTCGATCTCAACGCCAGCGTCGAGAACATCGGCGCGCGGCGGCTGCAGACGGTGATGGAGCGGGTGCTGGACGACATCTCCTTCACCGCGCCGGACAAGGCCGGCTCGGAAGTGACCATCGACGCCGATTTCGTCGATAAAAATGTCGGGGACCTGGCCAGGAACACGGATTTGTCCCGATTCATCCTCTAAGAAGCGGCATAAAGGCAACGGTCGGTGGACCGGCGGGCGGGTTCTGACGCGCAAGTGAGCGTGCATGTCTCGACTTGCGACGCGGCTCCACCTATCTTGCCCGTCCCGTCCGACTGACCTTCGGAAAGCCCAAATGACGTTTGCGACCCGGCTGTTTGCATTTTTGTGCATCGCGGCGACGGCCCTTCCCGCGGGCGCCGCGACCCTCGTCCCGCCCGGAAACCGCAACGCCACGCAGCCGGACGTCCCGGCCGCCTCGTCGATCCGCACCAGCGCGCTGAAATCGACCTACGAGGTCAAGTACCGCAAGGTCTACGCCCTTCTGAAGAACGACAGGGCGCTGCGCGACAAGATCGTCTCGACCTCGGCGAAGTACGGCGTCGACCCGATGCACATGGTGGGCGCCATCGTCGGCGAGCACACCTACAATGTCGACGCCTACGACCGGCTCCAGACCTACTACATCAAGGCCGTCTCCTATCTCCAGTCGAGCTTCAGCTTCGCGCATGGCGGCGAGACGATCGGCGAGTTCATCCAGCGGCCGCAATTCTCCGCCTGCGACGGCAAGGGCGGCAGCTATGAGCAATGGTCGTGCCGCGAGGCGGTGTGGGACAAGGAGTTCCGCGGCAAGACCGTGGACGGCAAGGCGTTCCCCAACAACCGCTTCAGCGCCGTGTTCTTCCAGCCCTTCTATGCCGGGCAGACCTTCGGCATCGGCCAGCTCAACCCGCTGACCGCCTTGCAGATGAGCGACATCGTCACGAAGGTCTCGGGCCTGCCGAAGCTCGACCACAACGACCCTCGCCAGGTCTACCAGACCATCATGGACCCCGACCTGACGCTGCCTTACGTCGCGGCGACGATCCGGAAATCCATCGACGCCTATCGCGACATCGCCGGCTTCGACATCTCGCAGAATCCCGGCGTCACGGCGACGCTCTACAATGTCGGCAACCCGGAAGCGCGCGCCCGGGTGCTGAAGGCGGAAAACCGCAAGCTCGCCGCTGCCGGACAGCCCCCCCGCCTGCCGCAGGAGAATTATTACGGCTGGTTCGTCAACGACAAGCTGGACGAGCTGAAGACGCTGTTCTGACGGGCCGGAGCGCGGCGCGCTCCACACGTCAGCGGTCGCGCCGATCCAGCGCATCGAGGCGGGCGAGCAGGTCCTCGACGTCGCTTTCCACCAGCCGGCCGATGCGCTCGGCCAGCCGGTTGGCGAGCAGCGTCGCCGCCGCCGACAGGCCGGCCGTGTCGACGGTGACGCGCGGATGCGACAGCGCCGCCAGACGCTCCAGCTCCTCGGCATCGTCCCAGATGACGTTGAAATAGCCGACGATCTTCTGGATCAGCGGCCAGCTCGGCATGCCGCGCCGGCCGTGCTCGAGCGCCGACAGATAGGCGGCGCTGACGCCGAGCGCCTCCGCCATCTCCTTCTGGGTGACGCCCTTTTGCGCGCGCATCCGGCGCATCCGCTCGCCGAAGGGGGTCATGATGCCCCGTCCCTGCGCCGCAAGCGCACATAGAGCGCGCCCGAGCCGCCATGGCGCGAGGCGGCCGGCTCATGCGCGCTGACCAGCGCCCTGAAGGGCGGCGTCGCCAGCCAGCCGGGCACGGCGCGGCGCAGCACGCCCTCGCTGCCGAGCGAGGCGCCCTTGCCGGTGACGACGAGCACATGGCGGCGCCCGTCGGCATAGGCCCGGTGCAGGAAGGAGAGGAGCAACGCATGCGCCTCGCTCTGCGTCAAATCGTGAAGATCGACCTTGCCCTCGATGGCGAGACGCCCCTTGGCGAGCCGGGCGCGCGTCGGCCGGTCGATGCCGTGGGCCGGCGGCGGGGCCTGCCGCGCCGGCGTATAGGACGGCATCGGCGGCTTCGGCCTTTCCGGCTTCGCCGGCGGCGGCGCGTCGATCAGGACGGCGAAGTCCTCGGCTTCCGGCTCGTCATGGTCGGCCGACTTGCCCGGCATCGGCGTCACCGATTTTGCCACCCGGCCCCAGAGGATGCGGTCCTCATGCGTCAGCTTCTTGTCACGGCGGCCGCTCATGGCGTGATCTCCGCATCGACGAGAGGGCGGGGCAGCAGCGCGAAGAAGCGGGCCGGATGGCGCACCACGCCGGCGATCTCGCCCGCGGCATCGCCGGACCCGGCAAAGAGATCGCCGCGCGCCGGGCCGACGATGGCCGAGCCGGTGTCCTGCGCGATCATCAGCCGCCGGAACGGCGCGCCGCCGAAGGCGGCGAGCGACGGCGCGTCGATGAAGAAGGGGGTGGCGAAGGTGTGGAGCAGCCGATCGACCGCCAGCGAGCGGCCGGCGGTCAGCGGCACCTTGGCGGCCGCGACCGGCCCGAGCGCGGGATCGGAGACCGCGGCCTCGCGAAAGAAGATGTAGGAACGGTTCCGGTGCAGGATCTCGTCGATCCGCCCGGGATTCCCCCGGAACCAGGCGCGGATCGATTGCATCGTCACGTCTTCGCGCCGGATCTCGCCCATGTCCGCCAGCACCCGCCCCGGCCCGGTGAAGGGGTGGCCGGACTTGGCGGCATAGGTGACGCGCCGGACCGAGCCGTCAGGAAAGACGAGGCGCGCCGCGCCCTGGACATGGATGAAGAAGGCATCGACCCTGTCCGCGAGCCACGCCAGCGGCCGCGCCCGCGTGCCCAGCGCCCCGCTCTCGATGGCGGCGCGGTCGAAATATTCGCTGATGCCGCTCGGCGTCTCGCGCCCGAAGGCGAAGGCCGGATCGAGGCCGGCGGGGCGGGTGCTGTCGTCCACCTTCACCAGATCGTCGGGAACGCCGAGAAGCGGCACCGCGAAGCGGGCGGTGCGAACGGGCAACGCCTCTACCTCGGGCTCGTAGAAGCCGGTGACGAAGCCTTGTTCATCCCCGTCCGGTGCGACGATGAACGGCCGGAAATGCCGCTCGAAGAAGTCCCGGCCGCCGCCGGCTTGCGGGCCGTGTTCCGCCGCCTCGAAGGCCTCGCCGAACGCGTCGGCATTCACCCCGAGCGAGCCGGTGCGGTAGGGCGTTTCCAGCCCATGGCGCGCGCTGCGGCGGAAAGCGGCGAACGCCGCGTCATGGTCGTCCTGCCCCCAGCCCGGAATGTCGCCGAAGGACACGGCGCGGAAAAGCGGGGCAAAGGGCATGGCGCAACGAAACGCTCAGTCGTCGGCTTCGGTCGCGACCAGCTTCCAGTTCGGATCGCGGGAGCGGGTGTCGCGGGCGAAGGTCCACACGTCCTTGACCTCGGCGACGGTCTCGGGATCGCCGTCGATCACCTCGCCGGCGGCGTTGCGGGTGGCGGAGACGAGCTGGCTGACGACGCGCAAGGTGACATGCGCCTCCGTGCCCTTCATCTCGGCATGGGCGATCTCGGCCTTGTCGATGCCGACGAAGGAGGATTGCACCTTCTCCGACCGGCTCTCGCGCTCGGAGATCGCGGCGACGAAGCCGTCATAGACCTCGCGCGACAGGAGGTTCTTCAGCGTGCGGCGGTCGCCGTCGGCATAGGCCATGACGATCATCTCGTAGGCCATCCGCGCCCCTTCGACGAAGGTCTTCGGCTCGAAGGACGGATCGGCGTCGTGGATCGCGCGCATGCCGCGGTTGAGCTCCGTGCCCGGCTTGGCGACCGCGTCGATGGCGGCATAGGCGTTTTCCGCCTCCTCGCCCTTGCGGCGCGGCAGCGATACCACGTTCTCGCCCTGCGTGGCCTCGTCCTTGGCTTCCACGCGGCGCGAATAGGGATCGAAGGGCGGCCGCTCGTTGCCGGTGCGACGGCCCAGAACGTTGCGCAGCTGGACGAAGATCACGATTGCCGCGACCAGAAAGAAAATCGTGCCGAAGTCGAAAAATTCCATCGTTTCCGCCAAATCCCTGTCATCCGACGTACGCTTCGCTTCGTCGGCGGTTCTTTTGCATATAGAACGCATCCGCCCATCATTCAAATCAAAGCGACGGCACCCTATCTGGAATAGGCGAATGCCAACCCGACCGCCCCACCGACCAGCCGGAAACGCCATCTTGCCGCTCCTTCCCCTCCTCCTCATCGCCCTGCCGCTCATCGAGATCGCCGGCTTCGCCTTCGTCGGCAGCCTGATCGGGGTGCTGCCGACCGTGGCGCTCGTCATCGCCACCACGGTCCTCGGCGCGGCGCTGCTGCGAATCCAGGGCATCGGCGTCGTCGGCCGCATCCGCGCGGCGATGGAGACCGGCACTCCCGTGGATCGCGAGCTGGTTCACGGGCTGATGATCGCCATCGCCGGGCTCCTGCTCGTCATTCCGGGCTTCTTCACCGACATATTCGGCCTAGCCCTGTTCATCCCGCCGCTGCGCGAGCTCGTCTGGCGCTTCCTGAAAAGCCGCATCGTGGTCGTCGGTGCGGCCAGCGCCGGATTCCGCCCCCGCGGGCCGCGGACCATCGACCTCGACAGCGACGATTTTTCCCGCCGCGACGAGACCGACCGGCGGCGGTTGCCGCCCGACGACGGGGCCTGAAATCCGCGCCGAGAACGAAGGCAAGGCCGCGCTTGTCAGGCCGGGCGCACCATGCTAGCCAACCCGGCGATCTGATCCCGGCCAATTCTGGCTGAAACAGGAGGATTTCGGCCGATGGCCAAGCAACCCGAAGACAAGACCAACGCGCCGGCCGGCGCAGCCGCGACCGGCAATGGCAACGGCAACGGCACGCCGCCCGCCCTCAACGTGCTGGCGCAATATGTGAAGGACCTGTCCTTCGAAAGCCCCGGCGCGCCCAACTCGCTGCGCGCGCGCGACAAGGCGCCCGGCATCAACATCACCGTCAACGTCAACGCCAATCCGCTGTCGCAGACGGAGTACGACGTGACGCTGACGCTCGCCGCCAAGGCGACGGCCGAGAACGACGTGCTGTTCAACGTCGAGCTGATCTATGGCGGCGTCTTCCGCGTCGCCGGCTTCCCGCAGGAGCACATGCTGCCGCTGCTTTTCATCGAGTGCCCGCGGCTGCTGTTCCCGTTCGCGCGCCAGATCATCGCCGATTCGACCCGCAATGGCGGCTTCCCGCCGCTGATGATCGACCCGATCGACTTCGCCCAGATGTTCCAGCAGCGCATGGCCGAGGAACAGGCGAAGGCCAAGGTCGCGCAGCCGAGCTGAGCCGGCGCTTTTCCGAGAAGTTTTCGATAGGCCCGGCCGTCGCGCCGGGCCTTTTCACATCTGCGCCTGCTCACCCGTCCCGGCCTGATACGCCGGATCGGCCTCGCGCCAGATCGCGGCGTCGCCGAGCCCGGCGACGAGCCGGGCATGGGCCTCGATCTCGATCTGCGTCACGCGGGGGCCGAGCGGCCTTTCGCGCTGGCGCGCGGCGACCGGCCCCGCCTCCGCTTCGCCCACGGCAGTAACGATCTCGACCTGGGCGTCGAGGCTGAACGCCGCCTGCCGCCCGCCGATCAGCTCGATATAGACTTCCGCCAGAAGCTCGGAGTCGAGCAGCGCGCCGTGCTTGGTGCGGTGGCTGTTGTCGATGCCGTAGCGGCGGCACAGCGCGTCGAGCGAGTTCGGGCCCATCGGATGCTTGCGCCGGGCGATGGCCAGCGTGTCCACCACCCGCGCCGGATCGACCCTGGGCAGGCCGAGCCGGGCGAATTCGGCATCGAGAAAGCCGATGTCGAAATTGGCGTTGTGGGCCACCAGCATCGCATCGCCGAGAAAGGCCTGAAGCCGGTCGACGAGGTCCGGGAAGGTCGGCTCGCCGGCGAGATCGGCGTCGGAAATTCCGTGGACCGCCTGCGCGTCGGGATGGACCGGCCGCCCCTGCGGGTTGATGTAGAAATGGATGGTCTGGCCGGTGGGGAAGCGGTTGACCAGCTCGACCCCGCCGAACTCGATGATCCGGTCCTCGCGGGCGTCGAGGCCCGTGGTTTCGGTATCGAAGATGATCTCGCGCATGATTCGGCTCCCTGTCCCAGCATGGCCTGCCGCCGGGCGGCGGGGCAAGGCTCAGCCGCGGCTTTTCCCCGCCAGTTCGGCGATCAGCCTTCTCACCGCCTGCCGCGCCGCGTCCATGCCGGCCCCGGTGTCGATGACGTAATCGGCGGCGGCGCGCTTCTCGGCATCCGGCACCTGCCGGGCGAGGATGGCGGCGAACTTTTCCTCCGTCATGCCGGGGCGCGCCAGCACGCGTTCCCGTTGCACCTCGGCCGGGGCGGTGACGACGACGACATGATCGACGCGCTCGCGCCCGCCGGTCTCGAACAGGAGCGGGATGTCGAGCACGACGAGCGGCGCGCCGGCGTCGCGATGGCGGGCGAGGAAGCTTTCCGAATCGGCCCTGACCAGCGGGTGGACGATCTTCTCCAGATCGCGCAGGGCCTCCGGATTGCCGAGCACGGCCTTGCCGAGCCGCTCGCGGTCCACCGTGCCGTCGACCACCGTGCCGGGAAAGCGCGCCTCGATCAGCGGCGCGGCGATGCCGGAATAGAGCCGATGGACGGTTTCGTCGGAATCGTGGACGGGAACGCCCTCCTCGACGAACATGCGCGCGGTGGTCGACTTGCCCATGCCGATGGAACCGGTGAGGCCGAGAACGATCATCGATGCGCCTCCAGATCGGCGACGATGCGGGCGCGCAAGGCCGGCGTCACCTCGGGGCGGGCGCCGAACCAGCGCGCGAAGCCCGGCGCGGCCTGATGCAGCAGCATGCCGAGGCCGTCGACCGCGCGAAGCCCCCTGCCGCGCGCGGCCGCCAGCAGCGGCGTCTCCAGCGGCACGTAGACAATGTCGGTGACGATGGCGCCGTCCGGCAGCGGCGCGACGTCGACGGGCGACTCATCCTCGCCGCCCATGCCTAGCGAGGTGGTGTTGACGAGGAGGTCGGCGTCAGCGGCCAGCGCGCCGGCGGCCTCCCAGCCATGGGCCGAAATTCCCGCGCCGAAGCGGTCGGCGAGTTCGCGCGCCCGCGACGGCGTGCGGTTGACGAGGCGGATGTCGCCGAAGCCCGCCTCCTTCAGCGCGAACAGGACGGCGCGCGCCGCGCCGCCCGCGCCGAGGACGAGCGCTGTGCGGCCCTTTCGCCAGCGTGGCGCCTCGGCGTCGAGATTGGCGGCGAAGCCGTAGGCGTCGGTGTTGCCGGCGACCAGCCGCCCCTCCTCCAGCCACAGCGTGTTGGCCGCGCCGATCAGCTCGGCCGCCTCGTCCAGCCTGTCGGCGGCGCGATGGGCCGCCTCCTTGTGCGGGATGGTGACGTTGCCGCCGGCGAAGCCGGAACGCGGCAATTCGGCGAGAAAGCGGCCGATCGAATCCGGATGGACGTCGATCCGCTCGTAGCTTCCGGGAATGCCGAGCGTCTCCAGCCAGTAGCCGTGGATCAGCGGCGAGCGCGAATGGGCGATCGGATGGCCGACGACGAAGGCTTTGGCAATGCCGCGGTCAGCCATCGATGGCTCCGAGGGTGCGCAGCTCGTGAAGGAGCGGCAGCAGGGGCAGGCCGACGATGGTGAAATGATCGCCCTCGACAGTCTCGAAAAGCTGGATGCCCTCGCCCTCGATCTGGTAGGCACCGACGCTCGACAGCGCCCTGTCGCCGACCCGCGACAGATGGCGGCCGACGAAGCCGGGATCGAGGTCGCGCATGGTCAGCCGCGCCACCGCGACGTGACGCCACAGCACCTTGCCGTCGCGGGCCAGAACGACGGCGCTGTTCAGCTCATGGGTCCTGCCCGAAAGCGCGAGGAGACGGCGGCGCGCGGCTTCCATGTCGGCCGGCTTGTGCAGCACCTCGTCGCCGAGCGAGAGCGTCTGGTCGGCACCGATGACGAGGCGGCCTGGCATCCGCTCGGACACCTCGAGCGCCTTGGCCTCGGCGAGGATCGCCGCCAGCTCCTGCGGGGTGACGCCCGAACCTTCGACGGCGGCCTCGACGGCGCGCTCGTCGATCTTCGCCGGCACGGCCTCGACGCCGACGCCGGCGTCCTCCAGCATTGTCTTGCGGAACGGGCTGCCGGAGGCGAGCACGACGGTTTCAGGCATGGCATCCTCCTCGGGCGCTGGAGCGGCGAATTAGCGCGGCTTGCCGCGCAAGGCAACGATGGCCGCGGCCGTTTCCTCGATCGAGCGGCGGCTGACATCGATCACCGGCCAGCCGTGGCGGGCGCAGATCTGGCGGGCATGGACCAGCTCCTGGGCGATGACGCCGCGGTCGACATAGCTTTGCCCGTCATAGCCGACGGAGGTGCCGAGGATGCGGTTCTGCCGGACATGCGAGATGCGCTCCGCGGTGGCGACGAGGCCGACGATCAGCGGCTTTTCAGCCTCGACCACGCTTTGCGGGATCGGCACGCCGTGGACGATGGGAACGTTGGCGGTCTTGATGCCGCGATTGGCGAGGTAGAAGCTGGTCGGCGTCTTCGAGGTGCGCGAGATGCCGATCAGGATCACGTCGGCCTCGCTGATGCTGTCGAGCATCTGGCCGTCGTCGTGGTCCATGGTGAAGTTGAGCGCGTCGATGCGGCGGAAATAATCGGCGTCGAGCACATGCTGCGCGCCGACCCGGCGGCCGGCCGGCTGGCCGAGATAGGACTGGAACACGATCAGCACCGGCTCGAGGACCGACACGCAAGGCAGGCCCATGGAGGCGCAGCGCTCGTCGATCAGGCCGGCAAGCGTCTTGTCGATGACGGTGTAGAGGACGATGCCCGGCGCCTCGTCGATCTCCTCCAACACCTTCAGGAGCTGCTTCTCCGTCCGCACCAGCGGGTAGATGTGCTCGATGGCGCGCGCGTCCTTGTACTGGGCGGAAACGGCGCGGCCGGCCGCGAGCAGCGTTTCGCCGGTCGCGTCGGAGATGAGGTGCAGATGGAAGAAGCGCTGCTGCTTGATCACGGAAGGAGCTTGTTCACAGAAAGGACGGGGGCCTGTTGGCGGCTGTGGAAAGCGGGCACGGATCGGGGCCCGCACCGGCGGCGACTGTATCAGACCCCGGCTTGTCCACAATCGACCCCGTCGCGGAAATTTTGCGCCGCTTGTGGAGGAAAACGCGCAGAACCGGTTTTGTCCCGGTTTCATCCACAGGCGTTGACAAACCAGATTTTTGATAAGCTATTGTTTTAAATCAGCTAAATCCGGATTTCCCCGATTGTTTCCTTTCCCGGGAACGTTGGCCTGCGGCTCTTTGCCTGTTGAGTTGGAGCAGGCGAACGAGGACAAGCGGAAATTGCCGATTCCAACAGAGTCGTAGAATCAGAAGATTCCTTTAATAGACTCTTCTTTGATTTAGGGATCGGACCCGGAGAAGGTGAAGCATGGCTGAAAGACGCATCGTCCTCGACGTCCTGAAAGGCGAGACCGTCTTTCCGCCCCCGATCTGGATGATGCGGCAGGCAGGCCGCTATCTCTCCGAATACAGGGCGACACGCGCCGAGGCGGGCAGCTTCCTCGACCTGTGCTACAATCCCGACTTCGCCGTCGAGGTCACGCTCCAGCCGATCCGCCGTTTCGGCTTCGACGCATCGATCCTGTTCTCGGACATCCTCGTCGTTCCGCATGCGCTCGGCCGCGACCTGCGCTTCGAGGAAGGGCGCGGGCCGCTGATGACGCCGATCGAGGCGAACGAGGTGGCGCGGCTTGCCGATATCGACCCTTCGTCGTTTCACGTGAATCTGGAGCCGGTCTACGAGACAGTGCGGCGGCTGCGGGCGCAATTGCCGGGCGAGACGACCCTGCTCGGCTTCTGCGGGGCGCCGTGGACGGTCGCGACCTACATGATCGCCGGTCACGGCACGCCCGACCAGGCGCCGGCGCGGCTGTTCACCTTTTCCAACCGCAAGGAGATGGCGGCGCTTCTCGCCATTCTCGCCGAGCGCTCGGCCGATTATCTGATCCGCCAGATCGAGGCCGGCGCGGACGCGGTCCAGATCTTCGATTCGTGGGCCGGGGTGCTTGACGAGGATCTGTTCGAGCTGTGCTGCATCGAACCGGTCAGGCGCATGGTCGAGCGGGTGCGGGCCGTCTTTCCCGGGACGCCGATCATCGGCTTTCCCCGCGGCGCCGGCGGGCTCTACGACAGCTATCGCGCGAAGACGGGCGTCACCGCGCTCGGGCTGGACTGGAGCGTGCCGTTCGCGCAGGCGCGGCGCCTGCAGGTGGAAGGGCCGGTGCAGGGCAATCTCGATCCCCTTCGGCTGCAGGCCGGCGGCAAGGCGCTCGAGGACGGCATCGAGGCGATCCTGCGCGCGCTGACGGACGGGCCGTTCGTCTTCAATCTCGGTCATGGTGTGACGCCGCAGACGCCGGTCGCCCATGTCGAGAAGATGGTGGCGCTGGTCAGGAAGGCCGGACGATGAAGGAGGCTGGGCGATGACGCAAGACACCGCGCGCAAGGCGACGATCCGGGCAATCGTCGCCATCGGGCTGACGGCGGTTCTGGCCGCGCTGCTGTTCTGGGTCGATCCGGGCGAGTACTACGACTGGATCAAGGCGCTGCACGTCATCGCCGTCATCGCGTGGATGGCGGGCATGCTCTATCTGCCGCGGCTGTTCGTCTATCACGCCGAGGCCGAGATCGGCTCGGACAAGTCGGAGACCTTCAAGGTGATGGAGCGCCGGCTGCTGCGAGCGATCATCAATCCGGCGATGCTGGTCGTGTGGATCCTCGGCCTGTGGCTGGCGTGGGAGGGCTTCGGCTTCTCCGGCGGCTGGCTGCACGCCAAGATCGCGGCGGTGTTCGTGCTGTCCGGCATTCACGGCTATCTCTCGGGCGCGGTGCGCAAGTTCGCCGAGGACCGGAACACCAAACCGTCGCGCCACTGGCGCATCGTCAACGAGATACCGACGGTGCTGATGATCGTCATCGTCGTCCTGGTGGTGGTGAAACCGTTCTGACGCGTATCTCCCGCGTGAACTGACTTCGGGTGGTCTCGTCAATTCCCGGCTTGCGATCGTCGGGCATCGGCGTTAAGAGTCGTTTCCTTCCTCCTCGCATGGCGTCATCTATCTCTGCCTCCGGCAGACCTTCCACGCAGACGATGTCGCCGCGCGCCTTCACAGTCTTTGCCATCCCAGAGTCCGCACGATGCAGGAAATGAAACTTCAGGAACTGAAGAGCAAGGGTCCGACCGATCTGATCGCCTTCGCTGAATCGCTCGAGGTCGAGAACGCCAGCGTGATGCGCAAGCAGGAGCTGATGTTCGCGATCCTGAAGAAGCTCGCGGCGCAGGACATCGAGATCATCGGCGAGGGCGTGGTCGAGGTGCTGCAGGACGGCTTCGGCTTCCTGCGCTCGGCCAACGCCAACTATCTGCCGGGCCCGGACGATATCTACATCTCGCCCTCGCAGCTCCGGCGCTTTTCGCTTAAGACCGGCGACACGGTCGAAGGGCCGATCCGCGGCCCGAAGGAGGGCGAGCGCTATTTCGCCCTGCTCAAGGTCAACACGATCAATTTCGACGATCCGGAGAAGATCCGGCACAAGATCCATTTCGACAACCTGACGCCGCTCTACCCCAACGAGCGGCTGCGGATGGAGACGGACAACCCGACGGGCAAGGACCTTTCGGCGCGGGTGATCGATCTCGTCGCGCCGCTCGGCAAGGGCCAGCGCGGGCTGATCGTCGCGCCGCCGCGCACCGGCAAGACGGTGCTGCTGCAGAACATCGCCCATTCCGTCGCCACCAACCACCCCGAAGCCTATCTCATCGTCCTCCTGATCGACGAGCGGCCCGAGGAAGTCACCGACATGCAGCGTTCGGTGAAGGGCGAGGTCGTGTCCTCGACCTTCGACGAGCCGGCGGTGCGCCACGTCCAGGTGGCGGAGATGGTCATCGAGAAGGCCAAGCGCCTCGTCGAGCATGGCCGCGACGTCGTCATCCTGCTCGATTCGATCACCCGCCTCGGCCGCGCCTACAACACGGTCGTGCCGTCCTCCGGCAAGGTGCTGACCGGCGGCGTCGACGCCAACGCGCTCCAGCGCCCGAAGCGGTTCTTCGGCGCGGCGCGCAACATCGAGGAAGGCGGCTCGCTGACGATCATCGCCACCGCCCTGATCGACACCGGCAGCCGCATGGACGAGGTGATCTTCGAGGAGTTCAAGGGCACCGGCAACTCGGAGATCGTGCTCGACCGCAAGGTGGCGGACAAGCGTATCTTCCCGGCGATGGACATCCTGAAGTCCGGCACCCGCAAGGAAGACCTGCTCGTCGCGCGCCAGGACCTGCAGAAGATCTTCGTGCTGCGGCGCATCCTTGCCCCGATGGGCACCACGGATGCGATCGAGTTCCTCATCGACAAGCTGAAGCAGACCAAGACCAATTCGGACTTCTTCGATTCGATGAACACCTGAGCGTCAACGCTCGGATCGCAGCAGCTTTTCCAGTTCCCCGGCGTCGCGTGCGGGCGGCAGGCAGCGCTGCCCGATGCAGAGAAACGCGCCCGCCCGACTGGAATCAATGACCGCGCCGTCCTGCAGCACGATCTCGTCGCCGGACGCGTTCGATGAAGGGACGATGTCGGTTCGCGCCGCATCCGGGTAGCGATTCGCAGCCGAAACGAAGCCGGTATTTCCTTGTCCCGCGACAATCAGCTTCTTCGGTCGCTGTGCGATGGCGGCGGCATGGATGATGCCGGCCCGTCCGAATCGCTGATCGGCGGTCCTGCCGAGGGCCGCATCCGCGGCGCTTACAGCCCTGCCGTAGAGCGCGTCGTCGCCGGTGAAGAGCGCAAGCCGCGTCATGGCGAGAACGATCCGCGCCGTCGCCGAGGGCACGGCGTCGTCGCTATCGCCACGGATTCGGATCAGCACGTCGGCCGCATCGGAGGCCGTATAGTAATGCCCGTTTCCCTCCTCGTCGCCGTGCCAGTCGTCCAGCGCCTGCATCCAGTGCCGCGCCCTGGCGATATAGGGCGCGGGGTCCGCGACGGCTTCCGCCAGCGACACCGCGGCCTCGATCATGGCGGCATAATCGGCCGACATGCAGGGAAACAACCTTTCGGCTCCGAGGATGGAGTGCGGCAGCCGTCCGTCCCGCTCCGATTCGGCAACGAAACGAAAGGCCGATTCTGCCGCCGCGATCCAGTTCCGCCGGGAAAATTGCCGGCCGGCCCGGGCCAGCGCGGGGATCGTCATGCCATTCCAGTCGACGAGAATCTTGTCGTCACGACCGGGCCGGATACGGCGCTCGCGGGCATCGAGCAATCGCCGCTTCATTGCCTGCATGAGGGGATCGGTATCGGCCGGGCCGCAGCCGGGATGGGACAGGCGGTGGAGGATGGGATCGCCTTCCCAGCCCTCCGGCCTCGCCAGCGCGTAGGCCTCGAGAAACCGCGCGGCGTCGGCTTTTCCCAGCACGTCGCCGATCTCATCCTCGGTCCAGAGATAGAAACGTCCCTCCTCGCCCTCGCTGTCGGCGTCGAGGCTCGATGCGAAACCACCCTTTTTGGTCAGCATCTCGCGCTGGAGCCAACCCACCGTTTCCTCGATTCGGTAGCGAAACAGTTCGTCTCCCGTCTCGGCATGGGCCCAGCCGGCAAGGTCGATCAGTTGGGCGTTGTCGTAGAGCATCTTTTCGAAATGCGGCACCAGCCATATCGCATCGGTCGAATAGCGGCACAGCCCGCCGCCGACATGGTCGTAGATCCCGCCGGCGAGCATCTTGCGCAGGCTGTCGATCGCAGCGTCGCGATGGAGGGCGACCCCGGCTTGCTGCCAGCTCAGGCGAAGGACGTTCATCAGCGGCGCATTCGGGAATTTCGGCGCGCCGCGTATGCCGCCGTCGCGCGCGTCGATCAACGAATGCACGGCTCCGGCATAGCTTTCCTGAACGGCGATCGGGTCCTCGGCCGTCCCGCTTCGCCTCGATGCGAGTTGTGCGTCGATATGGTCGGTCAGCGCGGCGGCGGAGCTTTCAAGTTCGGCCCGTTTGCTGCGCCATGTCGCCGCGACCGCTTCGAGGACATCGGTGAAGCCGGGCCGGCCATAGCGCGCTTCCCTGGGAAAATAGGTTCCGCCCCAGAACGGCCGTCCCTCCGGCGTCAGGAACATGGTCAACGGCCAGCCGCCCTGCTCGCCCATGGCGTTGAGCGCGGCCATGTAGATCTGGTCGATATCCGGCCTTTCCTCGCGATCGACCTTGATGTTGACGAACAGGCGGTTCATGACCTCGGCGACGCCGTCGTTCTCGAAGCTTTCATGGGCCATGACGTGACACCAGTGGCAGGCGGCATAGCCGACGGAAAGCAGGATCGGGCGCTGAAGGGTCGCGGCCTCGCTCAAGGCGGCCGAAGACCACGGCCGCCAGTGGACCGGGTTGGCGGCATGCTGGCGCAGATAGGGGCTTGCGGCGTCGGCGAGAAGATTTGCGGAAGGAAGCGCGGTCATGGATCACCCAGCTTTCGGCTTAGACTAGGGCGGCTGCCATGAACGGGCAACCTATGTTCAGGGATACGATCTTTGCGCTGTCGTCGGGCGGCCTCCCCTCCGGCGTCGCGGTCGTTCGGCTTTCCGGGCCTCATGTCCGCGAGACGTTGCGGCTCGTCACTGGCAAGGTGCCGGCGGAACGGCGCGCGACGCTTCTTTCCTTGCGCGACGGCGACGGCCATCTGCTCGACGAGGGTCTGGTGCTGTTCTTCCCCGCACCGGCCAGTTTCTCGGGCGAGGATTGTGCCGAGTTCCAGATCCATGGCGGCCGGGCGGTCGTTTCCGCGCTGCTGCGCCGGCTGGGGGAAATACCGGGCCTGCGCCAGGCGGAAGCCGGCGAGTTCACGCGCAGGGCCTTTCTCAACGGCAAGGTCGACCTGACCGGCGCGGAAGCGCTGGCCGATCTGATCGCCGCCGAGACAGAGGCGCAGCGCCGGCTGGCGGTGGACAACGCGCAGGGCGGCCAGCGCGATCTATATATGGCATGGCGCCGGCAACTCCTGCATGCCCGGGCGATGATCGAGGCGGAGCTGGACTTCTCGGACGAGGCGGACGTGCCCGGCTCGGTGTCGGAGCAGGAAACCGGGAATCTCGTCCTCCTACGGCAGGACATCCTTAACCATATCGAGGGCTTCCGCGCGGCGGAGATCGTTCGTGACGGGTTTCGGGTCGTGCTGGTCGGCGCGCCGAATGCCGGCAAGTCGAGCCTGCTCAACGCCCTCGCCCGGCGCGAGATCGCCATCGTCACCGAGATCGCCGGGACGACCCGCGATCTTGTCGAGGCCAGCCTCGACATCGACGGCATGAAGGTCGTGATCACCGACACGGCCGGCCTGCGCGAAACGGACGATGTTGTCGAACGCATCGGGGTGCGAAAGGCGGTGGAAGCCGCCGGCCGGGCCGATCTGGTTCTTCATCTGGTCGATCCGACAGACAGGAGAACTGGCTTCGAGAGAGACAAATGGACCGTCCCCGTTCTGCCGGTGGCGACGAAATGCGATCTCGCCATGCCTGCAGAAGGAAACTTTGCTTTCGTCGTTTCAACGGTAACGGGTGCAGGATTGCCGGAGCTGACAAGGGAAATCGCAGAAAGGGCGCGCGCTGCGACGAGCAGGACCGGGCAGGTGATTCCGACCCGGTTGCGGCAGGTACGTTTGCTTGAGGCAACGGCAAACCATATCGGCGATGCGCTGGATCGCACGGAGATGGAGCTCCGCGCGGAGCATCTGCGCCTTGCAGGCGAAGCGCTCGGGAAGATCACCGGGGCGAGCGACGTGGAGGAGCTGCTCGGCGTGATCTTTTCCGAATTCTGCATCGGCAAATGACTCACGTGAAACACCGGAACCGAGATGGGCGAGCGATTCACGTGAAACAGCGCCACGGCATAGGATTCCCGTTTCACGTGAAACAGACTTGACTTGGCCGGCCGGGCCGGACATTCCGACAGGCTCGGATTGGATGCTTCGATGAACAAGAACTACGATGTCGTCGTCATCGGCGGCGGTCATGCCGGTTGCGAGGCCGCGGCTGCCGCGGCCCGAACCGGCGCGGCGACCGCGCTGGTGACGATGAAGAGCGAGACGATCGGCGTCATGTCGTGCAACCCGGCCATCGGCGGGCTGGGCAAGGGCCATCTGGTGCGTGAGATCGATGCTCTCGACGGCCTGATGGGGCGGATCGCCGACGCTGCCGGAATCCAGTTCCGCCTGCTTAATCGCCGCAAGGGCCCGGCGGTGCGCGGCCCGCGGACGCAGGCCGACCGCAAGCTCTATCGTCAGGCCATGCAGGCGGCAATCGCGGCCCAGACGGGGCTGGATGTCATCGAGGGCGAGGTTTTCGATTTATCGATTGAAAACAATGAGATCGCTGGTGTCGTCCTTGCCGATGGCCGGCGCTATCGTTGCGGCGCCGTGGTCCTGACCACCGGAACGTTCCTGAGGGGGCTGATCCATATCGGTGAGGAGCGTTTTCCGGCCGGGCGGATGAACGAGGCGGCCACGACAGGCTTGTCGGCGACGATGACTCGTCTCGGCTTCGGTCTCGGCCGCCTCAAGACCGGGACGCCGCCGCGGCTCGACGGGCGCAGCATCGACTGGGCTTCGCTCGACCGCCAGTTGGCCGACGATGTGCCGGCGCCGTTCTCGCTAATGACGGATCGGATCGCCAATCCGCAGGTCGCCTGCGGCGTGACGCGCACGACCGGGGCTTCCCACGAGATCATCCGCGCCAATCTCGACCGCTCCGCGGTCTATTCCGGCGCTATCGAGGGGACGGGGCCGCGCTATTGCCCGTCGATCGAGGACAAGATCGTCAAGTTCGGCGACCGCGACGGGCATCAGATTTTTCTCGAACCCGAAGGGCTGGACGACGACACGGTCTATCCGAACGGGATCTCGACGTCGCTGCCGCGCGAGGTGCAGGCGGCGCTGGTGGCGTCGATCCCCGGTCTCGAGCGGGCGCGTATCCTCCAGCCAGGCTATGCCATCGAGTATGACCATATCGATCCTCGCGAGCTCGACCATTCGCTCGAAACGCGGCGGGTTCCCGGTCTGTTTCTCGCCGGCCAGATCAACGGCACGACGGGCTATGAGGAAGCGGCGGCGCAGGGTCTCGTCGCCGGCCTCAACGCGGCGCGCAAGGTTGCCGGCCTCCAACCCGCCCGTTTCGGTCGCGGCGATGCCTATATCGGCGTCCTGATCGACGATCTGGTCAATCGCGGCGTCAGCGAGCCCTATCGCATGTTCACGTCGCGGGCCGAGTTCCGCCTGTCGCTGCGGGCAGACAATGCCGATGAGCGGCTGACGCCGCAGGGCATCGCGCTCGGGCTGGTCGGGCAAGCGCGGATCGATCGCTTTCGCGCACGGGAGCGGGATTTCGCCGCCGCGCGCGATCTGTTCAGGTCGCTGTCGCTGACGCCCAACGAGGCAGCCCGGTTCGGGCTCGCGCTGAACCGCGACGGGCAGCGGCGCACGGCCTACGATCTCCTGTCCTATGCCGATATCGGCATCGAGCGGTTGCAGGCGATATGGCCGCAGCTCGCCGGCGTCCCGGAGGTGACACTGGAGCGGCTGGAGACCGAGGCGCGCTATGCCGTCTATCTCGACCGCCAGCAGGCGGACGTCGCGGTGCTGAAGCGGGAGGAAGCGCGGACGATCCCCGCCGACCTCGAATTTGCCGACATTCCCGGATTGTCCAATGAATTGAAGCACAAGCTTGCCATGCGCCGGCCCTCCTCGCTGGCGGAAGCCGGGCGAATCGACGGGATGACACCGGCGGCGCTGGCGATCATCCTCGCCCGGATCCAGAATCACGAACGGCACATGCCGGGCGCGGCGTGAGATGGACAGACTGGCCGAGCTCCGTAACGTTGCCGGAATGGTTTCACGTGAAACGCTGGCGCGGCTCGATTTCTTCGAGGCCGAGTTCCGCAAATGGTCGGCGCGAATCAATCTTGCCGCGCCGTCGACGCTGGAGGCGCTGTGGAGCCGGCATATCCTCGACAGCGCCCAGCTTTTTGACCTCAAGCCCGATGCCCTGTCCTGGCTCGATCTCGGCTCGGGCGGCGGGTTTCCGGGCGCGATCGTGGCGATTCTCCTTGTCGACCGCGAGGGCGGAAAGATCGAGCTGGTCGAAAGCAACAACAAGAAAGCCGCGTTCCTCAAATCCGTCCTCGGGGCGGTAAATGCGCCTGCGCGGGTGCATATTTGCCGGATCGAGGATGCTTACGAGCGTGTGGAAATGCCGGAAATCGTCACCGCTCGGGCCCTCGCTCCGCTGCCCCGCCTGCTCGACCTCGCCGAGCCATGGCTCGCGCGGGGGGCGACCGCGCTTTTTCACAAAGGTCGGGATTACGCGGCCGAGGTGACGGAAAGCCGTGACGCGTGGCGCTTCGATCTGATAGAACACGCAAGCAAGATCGATCCGGCGGGCCGCATCCTCGAAGTGTCGGGGCTGGCCAGAAGCGCCGGCTGATCGTTCCGATTGAATCTCGTCAGGCCGGCTCTCATGATCCCGCGGACCCGCATCATCACCATCGCCAATCAGAAAGGCGGCGTCGGCAAGACGACCACGGCGATCAACCTCGCCACCGCCCTCGCCGCCATCGGCGAGAAAGTGCTGATCGTCGATCTCGACCCGCAGGGCAACGCCAGCACCGGACTCGGCATCGACCGGCAGGACCGCAAGGTGTCGTCCTACGACCTGCTGACCGGCGAGGCGAGCGTCGGCGAGGCGGCGATGGCGACCGCGGTGCCGGGGCTTTTCGTCATTCCCTCGACGCTCGACCTGCTCGGCATCGAGATGGAGATCGCGTCGGCGCCGGACAGGGTGCTGCGCCTGCGCAACGCCTTGCGGCAGTCGGTGGCCGATGGCGGCAATTTCGGCTATGTGCTGATCGATTGCCCGCCGTCGCTCAATCTCCTGACGCTGAATTCGATGGCGGCGGCGGATTCGGTGCTGGTGCCGCTGCAATGCGAGTTCTTCGCGCTGGAGGGGCTCAGCCAGCTCCTCCAGACCGTCGAGCAGGTGCGCAACTCGATCAATCCCGACCTCACCATCCAGGGCATCGTGCTGACGATGTTCGACGGCCGCAACAATCTCGCCAACCAGGTGGTCGAGGATGTGCGCGCGCATATGGGCGATGCGGTCTACGAAACGGTGATTCCGCGCAACGTGCGGGTGTCGGAGGCGCCTTCCTATGGCAAGCCGGCGATCCTCTACGACCTCAAATGCACCGGCAGCCAGGCCTATCTCCAGCTCGCGTCGGAGGTGATCCGGCGCGAGCGCCGCCTGCGCGCGGCCTGAAACGGTCCGATGGATCGATACGAAGACGAAACGATGCGGATGGTTTGATGAGCGACGATCCTTCCAGAAAACGCCTCGGCCGCGGCCTCGCCGCCCTGATCGGGGAGATGGACAAGCCGGTGCCGGCCGCCGCCGCGTCGCGGATCGGGGCCGACGGCAGGGTGCCGATAGAGTTCGTCGGCCCCAACCCGCGCAACCCGCGCCGCCATTTCGCCGAGGCGGAGCTGGTCGACCTCGCCCAGTCGATCCGCGAGCACGGCATCGTCCAGCCTGTGGTGGTGCGCCCGGCCGGTCCTGCGGGCAGCGGCCGCTACGAGATCATCGCCGGCGAGCGGCGCTGGCGGGCGGCGCAGCGCGCCGGCCTGACCGAGATTCCGGTGATCATCCGCGACGTCGACGACCGGGTGGCGCTGGAGCTGGCGATCATCGAGAACGTCCAGCGCGCCGATTTGAATCCCGTCGAGGAAGCACAGGGATATCAACAGCTTATCGATGAGCACAACTATACGCAGGCCGATCTCGGCCAGGTGATCGGCAAGAGCCGCAGCCATGTCGCCAACACGCTGCGGCTGCTGAAGCTGCCCGATTCGATCCGCGACATGCTGGTCGACGGCTCGCTCTCGGCGGGGCATGCGCGCACGCTGGTCACCGCCGACGACCCGGCCGCGCTGGCGCGGCGCATCGTCGACGAGGGCTTGTCGGTGCGGCAGGCCGAGGCGCTGGCGCAGGAGCCGACGCGGCAGCCGGTCCCCGGCGGGCGTATCACGGCCCCGGCGCAGAAGGACGCCGATACGCTGGCGCTGGAAAAGGCGCTGTCCGACGCGACCGGCCTCAAGGTGACGATCTCGCACGGGCAGAAGGGCGGCGAGATCAAGATTGCCTACCGGACGCTGGAGCAGCTCGACGAGATTTGCCGCCGCCTCGGCTCCTGATGATCATATCAGTCGCTCAGCACGATCTGGCCTGAAACGGATTGCCGTCTTGTGGACGGGGAGCGGGCTGCCGCCTCTCCTTCCCGTTTACCCGTTTACGACACGAGGGATCGCTTCGGTACAACGCTGAAGCGGTTTGACGCATGTGCCGGTCTAAAGTGAAAACCCAAGCGTGTAAGGCGACCCGACGGCGCGTGCTCCAGCGCCTAGCGACCGCCGCGGGCCGATTCGACCAGCAGCGCAATCAGCGCCTGCCGGGCGGTGGCGGCCGCGAGATCGGCGCGCTGGCGGGTCAGGAGGACGGTGGCCTGAAGCCGTTCCAGCGCGCGGGCGATGGCGGGGCCGCTCCAGCGCTGGAGCGCGGCTTCGACCAGCCGGCGACGGGAGAAGAACACCGGCGGCCGGGCCGAGGCCACGACCGCGGCAGCCGGCCTGGAGCCGGCCTCCATCTCGGCGCGCATCAACTGGAGAAGCTGGAACTGCCGCATGGCGGCGGCAAGCACCAGGAACGGGTTGGTTCCTGACGAGACCAGCCGGGTGAAGCTGGCGTCGAACGCTTTGCCGTCTCCGGCAAGCACCGCGTCGACGGCGTCGTCGATGCCGAGCCCGGACACGTCGCCCGCCATCGTCCTGACGTCCTCGAGCCGGATTTCGCCGCCGCCGCGGCAATAGAGCGCCAGTTTCTCGACCTCGCCGCGGCTGGCGAGACGGTCGCCGCCGAGATTGGCGCGTAGCGCCTGCCTCGCCTCCAGCCCGATCGACAGGTTCTCACGGCCGAGGATCTCGTCGATCACCGCGTCGATGGCCTTGCCCTCGTCGACATAGCAGGGCAGCGCCATGGCCGTCGGGCCGTTCTCGACCGCGCTTCTGAGCGCCGCGCCCTTCTTCAGGTCGCCGGCCTCGATGAGCACGACGCTGTCGCGCGGCGGCGCGGCGACCAGCGCCTTGACGTCCTCGGCAAGCTGCTTCTGGCTCGCCGCCCCCTTCACCCAGATCAGCCGGCGCGCCGAGAACATCGGCACGGTCGCCGCCTCGTCGATCAGCCGGCCGGGCGCGGCCTCGATCTCGGAGGCGTCGAGGCGGATCGAGGAGAACGGGTCGTCGGCGGCAAGGCCGGTCTTCGCGACGAAGGCCTTGGCCCGCTCGGCGACGAGGCCGCGATCCGGCCCGTAGATCAGCACGATGCCGATGCCGGGGTCGGGATTGCGCAGCCAGGAATCGACTTCATGGGCTTTCTTCTGCGCCATCGGCTCGAACTTCAATCCTTTGTCGAAATATGAATAACTTATTGTTCTTATTGAATTTATAGCGAAATGGGCGTCCCGCGTCCCGGCCACTTCTAGCACGGGAACGCCCGTCTGGCAGCCCGCTTCGGCCGGGATCGCGGAACCGCGGGGCGTCCGTTCGCGTTGTCCGGGCAAGTTTCACGCATGACACGGAGAAAGAAGATGGCAGAGCCTACCAACAACGATCCCCGTCCCGATCCGCGTTATACGGATCCGGTTTACGACGACAGGCTGCATGCGCGTCCCTCGCATGCCGATCCGGCGCTCGATCCCGCCGTCCAGCGGGTGAACGACCCGATCCTGGCCGAGCGGCCGATGGCCACCAGCGGCCGCGGCGGGCTGGTCGCCGCCGGCGTCATCGCGGTGCTGCTGGTCATTGCCGTCATCGCCTTCAGCTCCGGCACGACGACGGATCCGGGCACGACCGCGGTCATCCCCGACCAGACGGAGACGGCGCCCGCGCCGACCGCCCCCGGCGTGACCCCCGTCGAGCCGGCTGCTCCCGAGGCGGCCCCTGTCCAGCCGACGGAACCGGCCACGCCCCCGGCCAATCAGTAATCCGAGCGTATTGCTGAATCCGGCTGGGTTCGAGCAACCGGAATGGGATGTACCGTGCGGCAAGCGAGCCTGAACACGCTTCGCTGCGCGGTACATCCCGCATACACGAAAAAGGGCAGGCGTGAGCCTGCCCTTTTTCGATCTGCCGGGCTTCGCGCCGTTACATATGGATCGGCTTGGAAAAGGCGGCCAGCGCGGCTTCCTTGACCGCTTCCGACATGGTCGGGTGGGCATGGCAGGTGCGGGCCAAGTCTTCGGACGAGCCTCCGAACTCCATCAGCACCGCCGCCTCGTGGATCATCTCGCCGGCGCCGAAGCCGACGATGTGGACGCCGAGCACCCTGTCGGTCGCCTTGTCGGCCAACACCTTGACGAACCCTTCCGTCTGGAGCATGGCGCGCGCGCGGCCATTGGCGGTGAAGGGGAACTTGCCGGCCGAATAGGCAACGCCGGCCTGCTTCAGTTCTTCCTCGGTCCTGCCGACCGAGGCGACCTCGGGGCTCGTATAGACGACGCCCGGGATCACGTCGTAATTCACATGGCCGGCCTTGCCGGCGATGATCTCGGCGACGGCGACGCCCTCCTCCTCGGCCTTGTGGGCCAGCATCGGGCCGGCGACGACATCGCCGATGGCGTAGATGCCGGGAACGGAGGTCAGGAAATGGCCGTCGATGCGCACGCGGCCGCGCTCGTCCAGCACCACGCCCGCCTTGGCGAGCCCGAGACCGTCGGTGAACGGCTTGCGGCCGGTGGCGACCAGCACGGCATCGGCCTCGATGGTCTCGGCCGCGCCACCCCCCTTGGCCGGCTCGAAGGTCACCGAAGCGCCCTTGCCCTTCTTGCCGACGGCCGTCACCTTCGCGCCGAGCCTGAATTCCATGCCCTGCTTGGCCAGCATGCGCTGGAACTGCTTGGCGACCTCGCCGTCCATGCCGCCGAGGATGGTGTCGAGATATTCGACCACCGTGACCTTGGCCCCGAGCCGGGCCCAGACCGAGCCGAGCTCCAGCCCGATGACGCCGCCGCCGACGACGACGAGATGGCCCGGCACCTTGTCGAAATCGAGCGCGCCGGTCGAGGAGACGATCACCTTCTCGTCGAAGGCGACGTCGACGCCGGGGATGCCGGCGACGTCCGAGCCGGTGGCGATGACGATGTTCTTCGCCTCGATCTCCTGTTCGGCTCCATCTGCGCCGGCAACGGCGATCTTGCCCTCGCCGAGGACGCGGCCGGTGCCGTGGAAGGTGTCGATCTTGTTCTTCTTCATCAGGAAGACGAGACCCTTGGTGTTCTGCTCGACGGTGCTCGTCTTGTGCGCCATCAGCTTCTTCAGATTCACCTTGGGCTTGGAGATCTCGATGCCGAGCGCGTCGAAGGAATGCTCGGCCTCGAGCAGCATCTCGGTGGCATGCAGCAGCGCCTTGGACGGGATGCAGCCGACATTGACGCAGGTGCCGCCATAGGTGTCGCGCTTCTCGACCAACGCGGTCTTGAGGCCCAGTTGCGCGGCCTTGATGGCGCAGACATAGCCGCCCGGCCCGGCTCCGATCACGACGACGTCATAGCTCATGGCAAATCCCTTCCTTCTCGTGCGCGGGGCTCAGCGGCCGCCGCTTGCGTTCAGTATCGCACCCGTGGAGTAGGATGCGTCGTCCGACAGAAGCCACAGGATCGCGCGGGCGATCTCCTCGGCCTTTCCTTCCCTCTGCATCGGCACGGTGCCGCGCAGGGCCGCCACGCGGCCTGGCTGGCCGCCGGAGGCATGGATTTCCGTGTCGACGATGCCGGGGCGCACGGCGTTGACGCGGATCCCCTCGGCGGCGACCTCGCGGGCGAGGCCGACGGTAAAGCTGTCTATGGCGCCCTTCGATGCGGCATAATCGACATACTCGCCGGGCGAGCCGAGCGTGGCGGCCACGGAGGACACGTTGACGATGGCGCCGCCGCTGCCGCCGTGCCGCGTGGACATGCGCCGCACCGCCTCGCGGGCGCACAGCATCGAGCCGACGACGTTGACGCGCATCACGCGCAGGATGCGCTCCGCGTCCATGCCGTCGAGGCGCGCTTGCGGGGTGACGATGCCGGCATTGTTGACCAGCGCGTCGAGCCGGCCGAAACGGGAGTCGACCGCCGCGAACATGGCGGTGACGTCGCTTTCCTCGCCGACATCGCCCCGAACCGCGAAGGCGTCGCCGCCGAGCTCCGCGACGAGGCTCTCGGCAGCCGCCGCGTTGGCGACATAGTTGACGGCGACGCGCCAGCCGCTTGCGGCGGCGAGCCGCGCGGTCGCCGCGCCGATGCCGCGCGAGCCGCCGGTGACGAGCACCGTCTTCTTCCCCGCGCTCATTCCTGGCATCCGTGCAGCGTGAACGCGTCCCATGGCGCATCGGTGAGGCCGGCCGCCGCATGGACCGGCGACGCCGCGATCGCCCGGCCGAGATCGGCGAGGATCAGCGTTTCGGGGGCATCCGTGCGTTCGGGTGGCATCAGGTCGACCTTGCCCTCCTTGTCGGCGCTGTAGACGACGCCGTGCCAGACCGTGCAGGCGGCAAGCTCCTCGCCGGTGGCGTCGCCTTCCGGGCAGTCATGCGTCAGCATGCCGACCGGGCGCGGCACGTCCGCGTCCCACATCACCACGCCTTCGAGGACGACGCCCTTGTCGAGCACGAGGCGGAAGGCGTTGGTCACCGTGGCGTTGCCGCCGGGATGGAAGTCGATCATCGCCCCGGTTCCGGCCTCGCGATAGACGGCGAGCTCCACCGGGCAGGCGGCGAGGGCCGGAACCGTCTGCCCGGCCAGCGCCGCCGCCAGCGTCAGGGCGACGCCGGCGGACCGTCGGGACAGGCTGTTCGGCTTGCGCGGCATCACCGTCGTTTCGCCTCCGCAACCGGCGGCTAGAGATCGAGCACCAGCCGCTCGGGGTCTTCCAGCGTTTCCTTGACGCGGACGAGGAAGGTCACGGCCTCCTTGCCGTCGACGATGCGGTGATCGTAGGAGAGCGCCAGATACATCATCGGGCGGACGACGACCTGCCCGCCGACCACGACCGGGCGGTCCTGGATCTTGTGCATGCCGAGGATGCCCGATTGCGGCGCGTTGAGGATCGGCGTCGACATCAGCGAGCCGTAGACGCCGCCGTTCGAGATGGTGAAGGTGCCGCCCTGCATGTCGGCGACCGACAGCTTGCCGTCGCGGGCCGCCACGCCAAGCCGGCCGATCTCCTTCTCGATCTCCGAGATCGACATGGCGTCGGCATCGCGCACCACCGGCACGACGAGGCCCTTGTCGGTGCCGACGGCGACGCCGATATGGGCGTAGTTCTTGTAGACGATGTCGGTGCCGTCGATCTCGGCGTTGACGGCCGGAATCTCCTTCAGCGCATGCGTCACTGCCTTGGTGAAGAAGCCCATGAAGCCGAGCTTGACGCCGTGCTTCTTCTCGAACAGGTCCTTGTACTTCGAGCGCAGGTCCATCACCGGCTTCATGTCCACCTCGTTGAAGGTGGTCAGCATGGCGGCGGTGCTCTGCGCGTCCTTGAGGCGGCGCGCGATGGTCTGGCGCAGCTTGGTCATGCGCACGCGCTCCTCGCGGGCGGCATCCTCCTCCGAGGAGGGCGCGCGCGGAGCGGCCGGAACGGGGGCCGGGGTAGCCGCCGGGGCAAGGGCGGTGACGCCGCGGGCGACCGCGTCGAGCGCATCCGACTTCAGCACCTGGCCGCGCTTGCCGGAGCCGGCGACCTGATCGGCGGCGACGCCGGCCTCGGCGAGGACGCGGGCGGCGGCGGGCGAAGGCGGCATCTCGGTCTTGGCGGCCGGCGCGGCGGCAGCGGCGGGCTTCGCCGGCTCGGCGGCCTTGGGCGCTGCTGCCTTCGGCTCTTCCTTCTTCGGCGCGGCTGCGCCGGCCCCGGCCGTGATCGAACCAAGCAGCGCGCCGACGCCGACGGTCTCGCCTTCCGCAACGGCGATCTCGGCGAGGACGCCGGCGGCCGGCGCGGGCACCTCGACCGTCACCTTGTCGGTTTCGAGCTCGACGATCGGCTCGTCGGCGGCGATGGCGTCGCCGGCCTTCTTGAACCACTTGCCGACCGTTGCCTCGGTGACGGACTCGCCGAGAGTGGGGACGCGGATTTCGGTAGCCATTCTTCTCTTCCGTTGCCTTGGTTCGCTTCAGCGATTCCGTTGGTTACTTGCCGAGCGCATCTTCGAGGAAAGCCTCGAGCTGCGCCAGATGCTTGGACATGAGGCCGGTGGCGGGCGAGGCCGCCGCCGGGCGGCCGGCATAGCGCACGCGCTGGTGCTTGGCGTCGATATGGGCCAGCACCCATTCGAGATAGGGCTCGATGAACGACCACGAGCCCATGTTCTTCGGCTCTTCCTGGCACCAGACCACCTCCGCGTTGCGGAAGCGCGACAATTCGTTGATCAGCGCCTTGGCCGGGAACGGATAGAGCTGCTCGACGCGCAGCAGGTAGATGTCGTCGATGCCGCGTTTCTCGCGCTCCTCGTAGAGGTCGTAATAGACCTTGCCGCTGCACAGGACCACGCGGCGGATCTTCGAGTCCTTGACCAGCTTGATCGGCTCGTTGCCGAAATACTGGGCGTCGTCCCACAACAGGCGATGGAAGGCGCTGTCGCCCGACAGGTCAGCCAGCGTCGAGACCGCCCGCTTGTGGCGCAGCAGCGACTTCGGCGTCATCAGGATCAGCGGCTTGCGGAAATCGCGCTTCAATTGCCGGCGCAGGATGTGGAAGTAGTTGGCCGGCGTCGTGCAGTTGGCGACCTGCATGTTGTCTTCCGCGCACATCTGCAGGAAGCGCTCCAGGCGCGCCGAGGAATGTTCCGGCCCCTGCCCCTCATAGCCGTGCGGCAGGAGGCAGACGAGGCCGGACATGCGCAGCCACTTGCGCTCGCCGGACGAGATGAACTGGTCGAACACGACCTGCGCGCCGTTGGCGAAATCGCCGAACTGGGCCTCCCACATGGTCAGCGCCCTGGGCTCGGCCAGCGAGAAGCCGTATTCGAAGCCGAGCACGGCCTCTTCCGAGAGCATCGAGTTGATGACCTCGTAATTGGCCTGCCGGGGGCCGAGATTGTTCAGCGGGATGTAGCGGTTCTCGTTGCGCTGGTCGTAGAGCACGGTGTGGCGCTGCGAGAAGGTGCCGCGCTCGGAATCCTGGCCCGACAGGCGGATCGGGTTGCCCTCGAGCAGGATCGAGCCGAAGGCGAGCGACTCGGCGGTGGCCCAGTCGATGCCCTCGCCGGATTCGATCGCCTTGCGCCGGTTCTCGAGGAAGCGGCCGATGGTGCGGTGGACCTCGAAATCGGCCGGCACCTCGGTCAGCTTCTTGCCGATCTCCTTCAGTGTCTTCATCGGCACGGAGGTCTTGCCGCGGCGCTGCTCGTCCTGGTTGTCGGCGGTGCGCAGGCCCGACCAGGCGCCGTCGAACCAGTCGGCCTTGTTCGGCTTGTAGCTCTGGCCAGCCTCGAACTCGGCCTCCAGATGCGCCCGCCAGTCGGCCCGCATCCTGTCGATCTCGGCCTCGGTGATGAGGCCCTCGGCGACCAGCTTCTCGCCGTAGAGCTGCACCGTCGTCTTCTGGGAGCGGATCGCGCGGTACATGACCGGCTGGGTGAAGGCCGGCTCGTCGCCCTCGTTGTGGCCGAAGCGGCGGTAGCAGAACATGTCGACCACGACCGGCTTGTGGAACTTCATCCGGAACTCGGTCGCGATCTTGGCGGCGTAGACGACCGCCTCCGGATCGTCGCCGTTGACGTGGAAGATCGGCGCCTCGATCATCTTGGCGACGTCCGACGGATAGGGCGACGAACGCGAGAAGCGCGGATTGGTGGTGAAGCCGATCTGGTTGTTGATGATGAAGTGGATCGTGCCGGCGACGCGATGGCCACGCAGGCCGGAAAGGCCGAGGATCTCCGCGACGACGCCCTGGCCGGCAAAGGCCGCGTCGCCGTGCAGCAGGAGCGGCAGCACCTTGGCGCGGTCCTCCTGCGGGACGACCTCCTCGCGGGTGCGGCCGAAGATCTGGTCCTGCTTGGCGCGGGCCTTGCCCATCACCACGGGGTTGACGATCTCCAGATGCGACGGGTTCGCCGTCAGCGACAGGTGCACCTTGTTGCCGTCGAACTCGCGGTCGGACGACGCGCCGAGATGGTACTTGACGTCGCCGGAGCCTTCGACGTCGTCCGGCGCGTAGGAGCCGCCCTTGAACTCATGGAAGATGGCGCGATGGGGCTTGGCCATCACCTGGGAAAGCACGTTGAGGCGGCCGCGATGGGCCATGCCGAAGACGACCTCCTTCAGGCCGAGCGCGCCACCGCGCTTGATGATCTGCTCCAGCGCCGGGATCAGCGATTCGCCGCCGTCGAGGCCGAAACGCTTGGTGCCCTTGTACTTGACGTCGATAAACTGCTCGAAGCCTTCCGCCTCGATCAGTTTCTGCAGGATCGCCTTCTTGCCGTTCTCGGTGAACTCGATGCCCTTGTCCGGGCCCTCGATGCGCTCCTGGATCCACGCCTTCTCCTCGGGATTGGAGATGTGCATGAACTCGACGCCCAGCGTCGAGCAGTAGGTGCGCTTCAGGATGTCGAGCATCTGGCGCACGGTGGCGTATTCGAGGCCCAGCACATGGTCGATGAAGATCGGCCGGTCGTAGTCGGCCTCGGTGAAGCCGTAGGCCTCGGGCGACAGCTCGTTGTAGTCCTCCTCCGGCTCGGCGAGGCCGAGCGGGTCGAGATTGGCGTGCAGGTGGCCGCGCATGCGGAAGGCGCGGATCATCATGATGGCGCGCACGGAATCGCGCGTGGCGCGCAGGACGTCGGCGTCGGAAAGCGCGCCGCCGCGGGCGGCCGCCTTCTCCTTCACCTTGTTCTCGAGATGCTTCTCGACGGTTCCCCAGTCGCCGTCGAGCGCGGAGACGAGCTCGCCATTGGCCGCCACCGGCCAGTTCGGCTTCTTCCACGAGGCGCCCTCGGCGTTCCTGCGCACGTCGCCGGCATTATCCTGCAAGGTCGCGAACAGGTCGCGCCACTCGGGATCGACCGACGACGGATCGTCGAGCCAGGCGGCGTGCAGCCTTTCGATGTAGTCGGCATTGCCGCCATAGAGGAACGAGGTGAGCGAAAAAAGGTCGTTTGCCTGATCTTGCCGCGCCATCGCGATCATCGGAGCGCTTCCGCTCCGTCTCCTTGTTGTCCCAAGCGGCCGTGCCGCGATACGAGCGACACTGCGCTCCGGTGTTCCCTCCCCGACGGGGCGGTTGAGCCCACCCTCATGTCAGTAGAATGTGCCTGCCGGATGACCGCCAGGCACGAGATCGTGATCGCCGCCCGATGGCGGCGGGAAATCCGCGCGTCAGCCGCGGATCGCCTCGACCAGCGTCTTGCCGAGCCGGGCCGGCGACGGGGAGACGCGGATGCCCGCTGCCTCCATCGCCGCGATCTTGTCTTCCGCGCCGCCCTTGCCGCCGGAGATCACCGCGCCGGCATGGCCCATGGTGCGTCCGGGAGGGGCGGTGCGGCCGGCGATGAAGCCGGCCATCGGCTTGCTGCGGCCGCGCTTCGCCTCGTCCTTGAGGAACTGCGCAGCGTCCTCCTCGGCCGAGCCGCCGATCTCGCCGATCATGATGATCGACTGGGTGGCCTCGTCGGCGAGGAACAGCTCCAGCACGTCGATGAACTCGGTGCCCTTCACGGGGTCGCCGCCGATGCCGACCGCCGTCGTCTGGCCGAGGCCTTCGTTGGTGGTCTGGAACACCGCCTCATAGGTAAGCGTTCCCGAGCGCGAAACAACGCCGACCGAGCCCTTGCGGAAGATGTTGCCGGGCATGATGCCGATCTTGCATTCGTCGGGGGTGACGATGCCGGGGCAGTTCGGGCCGATCAGCCGCGACTTCGACTTTTCCAGCCTCGCCTTGACCTTGACCATGTCCATCACCGGGATGCCTTCGGTGATGCAGACGATCAGCGGGATCTCAGCCTCGATCGCCTCGATGATCGCGGCGGCCGCGCCTGCCGGCGGCACATAGACCACGGACGCGTCGGCGCCGGTCTTGTCGCGGCCTTCGGCCACGGAGGCGAAGATCGGCAGCGTCTCGCCCTTCGAGCCCTTCCACATCTCGCCGCCCTTCTGCGGGTGGATGCCGCCGACCATCTGCGTGCCGTGATAGGCCAGCGCCTGCTCGGTGTGGAAGGTGCCGGTCTTGCCGGTCAGGCCCTGAACCAGAACCCTGGTGTTCTTGTCGATCAGAATTGACATCGCGGTTCAGTTCCCCTTCACGGCCTTGACGATCTTCTGGGCGGCATCGTCGAGATCGTCGGCGGAAATCACGTTCAGCCCGCTCTCGTTGATGATCTTCTTGCCCAGCTCGACATTGGTGCCTTCGAGGCGGACGACCAGCGGGACCTTGAGCCCCACTTCCTTCACCGCCGCGATGACGCCCTCGGCGATCACGTCGCACTTCATGATGCCGCCGAAGATGTTGACGAGAATGCCCTTCACGTTCGGGTCGGCGGTGATGATCTTGAACGCCGCCGTCACCTTCTCCTTGGAAGCGCCGCCGCCGACATCGAGGAAGTTCGCCGGCTCGGCGCCGTAGAGCTTGATGATGTCCATGGTCGCCATGGCGAGGCCGGCGCCGTTGACCATGCAGCCGATATTGCCGTCGAGCGCGACATAGGCGAGGTCGTATTTCGACGCCTCGATCTCCTTGGCGTCCTCTTCCGTGGTGTCGCGCAGCTCGACCACGTCGGCGTGGCGGAACAGCGCGTTGTTGTCGAACGACACCTTGGCGTCGAGGACGCGCAGGCGGCCGCTCTCCATCACGATCAGCGGGTTGACCTCGAGCAGGCTCATGTCCTTCTCGGTGAAGGCCCTGTAGAGGATCGGGAACAGCGTCTTGCCGTCCGCGGCGGCCTCGCCGGTCAGCTTCAGCGCCTCGTTGAGCTTCGCGACGTCGGCGTCGGTGACGCCGGCCTCGGGGTCGATCGCCACGGTGACGATCTTCTCGGGCGTCGCTTCCGCGACGGCCTCGATGTCCATGCCTCCCTCGGTCGAGACGACGAAGGCGACGCGGCCGACCGAGCGGTCGACGAGGATCGACAGGTACAGCTCGCGGGAAATGTCGGCGCCGTCCTCGATATAGAGGCGGTTGACCTGCTTGCCGGCCTCGCCGGTCTGCTTGGTCACCAGCGTGTTGCCCAGCATCTCGTTGGTGAAGGCGACGACCTCGTCGACCGTCTTCGCCAGCCGGACGCCGCCCTTGGCGTCGGGCGACAGTTCCTTGAACTTGCCCTTGCCGCGGCCGCCGGCGTGGATCTGGCTCTTGACCACGTAGAGCGGGCCGGGGAGCGACTTCGCCGCCTTTTCCGCCTCGTTCGCGGCGAAGATGGCGACGCCTTCGGCGACGGGCGCGCCGTAGCCCTTCAGAAGCTGCTTTGCCTGATATTCATGGATGTTCATGCGTGGCGACCTTCCTTGCTTACTGCTTGAGGCTGGGCGCGATCTCGGCGCACGCGTTGCACAGCGACTCGACCGAGGCGACGGACTTGTCGAACATGGCCTGCTCGTCCCGGTTCAGTGCGATCTCGATGACGCGCTCGACGCCGCCGGCGCCGATCACCGTCGGCACGCCGACATAGATGTCCTTCAGCCCGTATTGGCCGGACAGGTGCGCGGCGCTCGGCAGCACGCGCTTCTTGTCCTTCAGGTAGGATTCGGCCATGGCGATGGCCGAGGCGGCCGGCGCGTAATAGGCCGAGCCGGTCTTCAGGAGGCCGACGATCTCGGCGCCGCCGTCGCGGGTGCGCTGGACGATCTGGTCGAGCTTCTCCTGCGAGGTCCAGCCCATCTTGACGAGGTCGGGCAGCGGGATACCGGCCACCGTCGAATAGCGCGTCAGGGGAACCATCGTGTCGCCGTGGCCGCCGAGCACGAAGGCGGTGACGTCCTCGACCGAGACCTTGAACTCCTCGGCGAGGAACAGGCGGAAGCGCGCCGAATCCAGCACGCCGGCCATGCCGACCACCTTGTTCTTCGGCAGGCCGGAGAACTTCTGCAGCGCCCAGACCATGGCGTCGAGCGGGTTGGTGATGCAGATGACGAAGGCGTTCGGCGCGTATTTGGCGATGCCGGCGCCGACCTGCTCCATGACCTTCAGGTTGATGCCGAGCAGGTCGTCGCGGCTCATGCCGGGCTTGCGCGGCACGCCGGCGGTGACGATGCAGACGTCCGCGCCCTCGATGGCCGAATAGTCGTTGGCGCCGGTGTAGCGCGCGTCGAAGCCGTCGACCGGCGAGGACTGGGCGATGTCGAGGCCCTTGCCCTGGGGCACGCCTTCCGCGATGTCGAACAGGACGACGTCGCCGAGTTCCTTCAAGCCGACGAGATGGGCGAGCGTGCCGCCGATCATGCCGGAGCCGATGAGGGCGATCTTGTTACGAGCCATGAAATTGGGTTCCCTTGCGAGTGCCGGTCCGCCACCGCGCCGGCATGAAGAAGATGGTGCCGAGACGTCTCATCCGGACACGGGACGCCGCCCGGATGGGGCTTCGCATAGACGCATAGGGTCGAAAACTCAACCCATTCTTACCGGCATAGCGATTTCAAATGTTTAAGCGAATATTGGCTTACGTAAACGTAAGAATTTGATGGCCGGCTAGCGACCTTTCAGCCGAGCCGCCTGCCGAGCGCGAGGAGAAGCGGCACCGAGGCCGCCAACCCGGCCGCGCCGGCGGCGGTCCATGCCAGGAAGGCCGGGTCGCCAAGGCGCTCCAGCGCGTCGACGGAGGCGAGATAAAGTAGCGCGGCCGGGACGACGAGCAGCAGGCCGCTCGCCGTGCCGGGATGATAGCGCCGCATGATAATGGTGAGCGCGAGATGGGGCAGGAAGGCGTTGACGATCACCGCCAGTGCGAAGCCGGCGACGACCGGCTCCAATGCCGATACCCCGGAAACCAGCCCCAGCGCCGCGGCCCAGAAGGCCAGCGTGATGGTTGTCGCGGCGAAACGGAAAGCGCGGGGCGAAACGTCCCATCGAAGCGCGGCCGGATGGGCAAAGCCGGGCAGCCAGATCATCTCCTCGACATTGTGCACCGTGGCGGCCAGCGCCAGCAGGATGGCGGCCTCGGCTGGGCCGGGGCTCATTCGGCGGCGTCGCGGCGTCGCGCGCCCTCCAGCCATTCGCGGCTCTGCATCTCGGTCAGGCGCGAGGCGGTGCGGGCGAACTCGAACACCTCCGCCCCGACCGTGCCGCGATAGAGCGCCTCGGGCGCGCCTTCGGCGCTCGCCACCAGCCGCACGCGGTTGTCGTAGAGCGTGTCGACGAGCAGGATGAAGCGCTTCGCCTCGTTGCGCCTGTCCTGCCCCATGACAGGAATATGGTCGAGGAACAGCGTGTCGTAGCGGGCGACGAGGGCAAGATAGTCGCGCGCGGCGAGCGCCGCGCCGCAGAGCTGGGCGAAGTCGAAGCGCGCGGCGGAGCCGGCGGCGCGCGGCACCACGATCTCGCGGCCCTTGAGCGCGATCCGGTCCTCGTGGACGGCGCGCCCGGCGGTGGCGGCGCTCCACGCCTCGTCCATCTGCCGGTCGGCCGCCTCGTCGAGCGGCGTGATGTAGACCTGCATCCGCTCCAGCCGGCGGCGGCGGTGGTCGGTCGGCCCGTCGAGGTTGAGCACCTTCGCATGGCGCTCGAGAATGCCGATGAACGGCTCGAAAAGGCCGCGGTTCAGCCCGTCGCGGTAGAGGTCGCGCGGCGCGACGTTCGAGGTGGCGACGAGAACGACGCCTTCCGCGAACAGCGACGAGAACAGCCGCGACAGCACCATGGCGTCGGCGATGTCGGTGACGGTGAACTCGTCGAAGCACAGCACCCAGGCTTCTTCCGCCAGCGCCCGCGCCACCGGCGGGATCGGGTCCGTCTCCTTGGTCTCGCCGCGCTTCAGCTTCTCGCGGTGCTTCTGGATGCGGTCGTGGACGTCGGCCATGAAGTCGTTGAAATGGGCGCGCCGCTTGCGCCGCGCCGGGACGAGCTCGAAGAACAGGTCCATCAGCATGGTCTTGCCGCGCCCGACCTCGCCATAGACGTAGAGGCCCTTCACCGGCTCGTGCGCCGGGCGCTTCCTGGCGAACAGCCAGCCGAGCGCGCTCTTCTTCGCCGCCATCCGCTTGACGGAAAGCTCCTCGATCAGCCGGTCGAGCGCCTCGACCACTTCCATCTGCGCCGGATCGCGGGCGATGACGCCGGTTTCCTCCAGATGGTCGTAGGCCTGACGGACGGTGCGAAAGGGCGACAGCCCGTCATGCGAGGACATGGGTGCGGATCGATCCTGAGGGGCCGGAGCCAGACCGTTTCAGCTTCTAACGGAAAAGCAGAAACGGTCCAACTCCTTGTTTTGACGCAATTCCGGACGGAAAAGTGCTTCACACTTTTCCTGGAATTGCTCTAGCGCGAGAGCGAGACGGGCTGGCCGGAGCTGGTCTGGCCGTCGAAGCGGTTGCCGCCCGACGAATAGAGCCGCGCCAGCACGGTGCCGCCTTCGTCGTAGAGCGCGAGCTGCTTGCCCGACACGTTCCAAGACTTGACGCCGGCAAGCGGCGCGGGGCAGCGCAGCGGGCCGGCGCGGAAGCCCTGGCCGAAGCGCGTCTGCGGCGTGGCGATGCGGCAGCTCTGGCCGGAGACGGAGGCGTTCCAGACGCCGGCGACGCTGCCGGCCGAGATGTCGGCCGCGTTCTGCTCCAGCGCCGCGATCTGCGTGCCGTCGGCCGGCTGCTCGCTGCCGGCCCCGGGCGCCTCGGGAAATTGCGACGGGTCGGTCGTGCCCGGCTGCACCGGCGGCGGAAGCTGGCCCGCGGTCACGGTGCCGGCCGGCGCGGCGGGAAGGGGCGCGGGTCGCGAGTCGATGCCCGAGAAGCGGTCGCTCTGACAGCCGGCGAGCGCCAGCGCCAGAAACGAGGTTGCGACGACGATGCCGCCAGTCCTGAAAGCCATAAAGTCCCTCCGTCGGGGCGGGGGCGCCCCACAGGTCGATCGAATCCCTTCAAGCGCCAGAATAGTGGCGATCTTTTGGAGAATCCAACGTGCGTGGTTAAGAAAGCGTTCCATCGCGGGCCGCCGCCGAGACTGGTAATCGCCTGCCGTTTCCGCCATATAGCAGGCCATGAGCCAGCGCATTCCCTTCGCCCGCATGAACGGGATCGGCAACGAGATCATCGTCGCCGACATGCGCGGCCGCGCGGGCCGCGTCACGCCGGCGGCGGCGCTGGCGCTGGCGGCCGATCCGGCGACGCGGTTCGACCAGATCATGGCAGTCCACGACCCGCGAACGCCGGGCACGCACAGCTATATCGAGATCATCAATTCCGACGGCAGCCCGGCGCAGGCCTGCGGCAACGGCACGCGCTGCGTCGTCGCCGCGCTCGCCGCCGAGACAGGGCGCAAGGATTTCGCCTTCGAGACGGTCGCCGGCATCCTCAACGCCACCGAGCACGCGGACGGCTCGATCTCGGTCGATCTCGGCCGGCCGCGCTTCGGCTGGCAGGACATCCCGCTCGCCGAAGAATTCCGCGACACCCGTGCCATCGAGCTCCAGATCGGCCCGATCGACGCGCCGGTGCTGCATTCGCCCTCCGTCGCCTCGATGGGCAACCCGCATGCGATCTTCTGGGTCGACGAGGACGTCTGGTCCTACGATCTGGAAAAGTTCGGGCCGCTGCTCGAGAACCATCCGATCTTTCCCGAGCGCGCCAACATCACCATCGCGCACGTCACGTCCCGCGACGCGATGGCCATCCGCACATGGGAGCGCGGGGCGGGGCTGACGCTGGCCTGCGGCTCGGCCGCCTGCGCCGCGGCGGTCTCGGCCGCGCGCACCGGGCGCACGGAGCGCACCGTGACCGTGACCGCGCCGAGCGGCGGCAGGCTCGTCATCGAGTGGCGCGACGACGACCACGTGATCATGACCGGGCCGGCCGAATGGGAATTCTCCGGCCGGCTCGACCCCGAGACCGGCGCGTGGGAGCGCGACATCGAGGGCGCGGCCGAGGGTGCGGCATGAGCGGGGGCAAGAGCGGCATCGATGTCGTCACCTTCGGCTGCCGGCTCAACGCCTACGAGTCGGAGGTGATGCGGCGCGAGGCGCACGCCGCCGGCCTCGACGGGCTCGAAGGCGGCGCGATCATCGTCAACACCTGCGCCGTCACCGGCGAGGCGGTGCGGCAGGCGCGGCAGGCGATCCGCAAGGCGCGGCGCGACAACCCGGCCGCGCGCATCATCGTCACCGGCTGCGCGGCCCAGACCGACCCGTCCGGCTTCGCTGCCATGGAGGAAGTCGATCTCGTCCTCGGCAACGAGGAGAAACTGAAAAGCCAGTCCTACCGGGCGCTGCCCGATTTTGGCGTCAACCTTTTCGAGAAGGTGCGCGTCAACGACATCATGGAGGTCCGCGAGACCGCCTCGCACATGGTCGACGCCATCGAGGGGCGGGCGCGCGCCTTCGTGCAGGTGCAGAACGGCTGCGACCATCGCTGCACCTTCTGCATCATCCCCTACGGGCGCGGCAATTCGCGCTCGGTGCCGATGGGCGGAGTCGTCGAGCAGGTGAAGCGCCTCGTCGGCAACGGCTACAGGGAAGTGGTGCTGACGGGCGTCGACCTGACGAGCTATGGCAGCGACCTGCCCGCAAGCCCCCGGCTCGGGCGTCTGGTGAAGACGATCCTGCGCCAGGTGCCGGACCTTGCCCGCCTTCGTCTTTCCTCGATCGATTCGATCGAGGCCGACGAGGCGCTGATGGAGGCGCTGGCCACCGAGACGCGGCTGATGCCGCATCTCCACCTTTCGCTCCAGGCCGGCGACGACATGGTGCTGAAGCGCATGAAGCGCCGCCATTTGCGCGACGACTCGATCCGCTTCTGCGAGGACGTGCGGCGTTTGCGGCCCGACATCGTGTTCGGGGCCGACATCATCGCCGGCTTCCCGACCGAGACCGAGGCGATGTTTCAGAACTCGCTTCGTATCGTCGAGGAATGCGGGCTGACGCATCTCCACGTCTTCCCGTTCAGCCCACGCGAAGGCACGCCGGCGGCGCGCATGCCGCAGGTCGACCGCCGTGCCGTCAAGGAGCGCGCGGCGAGGCTGCGGGCAGTGGGCGAGCGCGCGTATCGCCGGCATCTCGATGGCCTCGTCGGCACGCGCCAGCGCGTGCTGGTCGAGCAGGACGGCATCGGCCGCACCGAAGGCTTTGTCCCCGCCGCGCTCGGCGAGGGCCGGCCGGGCGAGATCGCCGAGGTGACGATCTCCGGCCATGACGGCGACAGGCTGATCGCGGGCGACAGCGCCGTGCGGGCGGCCTGAGGCGAGGAACGGCAGGACGATGGCTTTCGGCTTCATCAAGAAAATCTTCTCCTTCGGCGACAAGAAGGTGGTCGAGGAAGGAGAGGCCAAGGAGCGCCCGGTCGAGGACGCGCCGGCGGATGCCGCCGCCCTGCCGGCTCCCGAGGCACCCCCGGCCCTGTCGCCGGAGCCGCTGGTGGAAGGCCCGGTTCCGGATTTCCTGCGCCGGCCGGAGGAGGATGTAGCGGAACCCACGGAGCCGCCGGCCGCCGCGCCGGACTCCGCGAGCGCGCCCGTCGCGGAGCCGCGCCCGGTGCCGGAAGTTCCGCTTGAAGTCCCGGAGCCGCCGCGCGATCCGCTTCCCGAGCCCGAGCCCGAGCCCGAGCCCGAGCCCGAGCCCGAGCCCGAGCCCGAGCCCGAGCCCGAGCCCGAGCCCGAGCCCGAGCCCGAGCCCGAGCCCGAGCCCGAGCCCGAGCGTCCGTCTGCCGACACCGTCTCCACGCTTGGCGAGGAGCAGGTCGAGGCGGTGGCGTCGCCGTCACTCGCTTCCGTAGTGCCGAGTGCGGAGGACGAGGCGATGACGCCAGCGCCCCTCTCTCTCCGTTCACAGGGCGAGGGGCAGGACACGGCGCTCGACCGGCGGGGCGACGAGGTTGCGGAGCACTCGCCGGCAGCCGTGCCGACACCCTCCAAGGTCACGGTGGCGAAGGCGGTGGAGAAGAAGGCGGAGCCGGTCGCAGCTCCCGCCCCGGCCCCTGCGCCGCGTCCGACATGGTTCCAGCGGCTGCGCGAGGGCCTGTCGCGCTCGTCGCGCGAGCTGACGGATTCGATCTCCGGCGTCTTCACCAAGCGCAAGCTCGACGAGGACACGCTGCAGGACCTCGAGGACGTGCTGATCCGCGCCGATCTCGGCATGGAGACGGCGATCCGCATCACCGACGCGCTGGCGTCCGGCCGCTACGGCAAGGAGGTGTCCGACGAGGAGGTGCGCGCCGTCATGGCGCAGGAGGTCGAGAAGGTACTCCAGCCGGTGGCGCTGCCGCTCGAGCTCGACCTCGCCCACAAGCCGCATGTCGTGCTCGTCGTCGGCGTCAACGGCACCGGCAAGACGACGACCATCGGCAAGCTCGCCGCCAAGCTGACGGCGGGCGGGCTGAAGGTGACGCTCGCCGCCGGCGACACGTTCCGCGCCGCCGCCATCGAGCAGTTGAAGATCTGGGGCGAGCGCACCGGTTCCGAGGTGGTGGCCTCGAAGCTCGGCGCCGATGCCGCCGGCCTCGCCTTCGACGCCTACGAGAAGGCGAAGGCCAACGGCTCCGACGTGCTGGTCATCGACACCGCGGGGCGGCTGCAGAACCGGACCGAGCTGATGGCGGAGCTGGAGAAGATCGTGCGGGTGCTGAGCAAGCACGATGCGGAAGCGCCGCACACCGTCCTCCAGACGGTGGACGCCACCACCGGGCAGAACGCGCTCAACCAGGTCGAGATCTTCCGCAACGTCGCCGGGGTCAACGGGCTGGTGATGACCAAGCTCGACGGCACGGCGCGCGGCGGCATCCTCGTCGCCATCGCGGCGAAGCACAAGCTGCCGGTCTATTTCATCGGCGTCGGCGAGGGCGTCGACGACTTAGAGCCCTTTGCCGCGAAGGACTTCGCGCAGGCCATCGCCGGAGTGAACAAATGAGCGAACCCGTCTTCGAGCGCGATCCGTCCGACCCCAAGAAGAAGGAGATCGCCCCGCTGCTCAAGCTGGCGCTGGAGCTCGGGCCGCTGCTCGTCTTCTTCTTCGCCAATTCGCGCGGCGAATGGCTGGTCGAGAAATGGCCGGTGCTGGGCTCGTTCGGCGGGCCGCTCTTCCTCGCCACGGGCCTGTTCATGATCGCCACCGCCATCGCGCTTTCCGCGTCGTGGGTGCTGACCCGCACGCTGCCGATCATGCCGCTCGTCTCGGGTGTGGTGGTGTTCATCTTCGGCGCGCTGACGCTGTGGCTTCAGGACGAGCTGTTCATCAAGATGAAGCCGACCATCGTCAATTCGCTGTTCGGGGCGGTGCTGCTCGGCGGGCTTTTCTTCGGCAAGGCGCTGCTCGGCTACGTCTTCGAATCCGCCTTCCGGCTCGACGCGGAAGGCTGGCGCAAGCTGACCTTCCGCTGGGGCCTGTTCTTCTTCTTCCTTGCCGTCGCCAACGAGGTGGTGTGGCGCAATTTCTCGACCGATTTCTGGGTCGCGTTCAAGGTCTGGGCGATCATGCCGATCACCCTCGTCTTCACCTTCACCCAGATGCCGCTCATCATGCGTCATTCGCTCGACGGGAAGCCTGCCGAGTAGGCAATCTCAAGCGATCCATTCGATCCAGCGGCCATGATAGTCGCAGCGGGCGAGGTGCCGCGTCTCACCGCCTCTATGCGTCGTGCCGGGCCATGTCGTCAGGCTCAGCGTCGCCCAGCGGTCCTTCGGGTCGAGCGGCTCCATGCGCAGCCAGGCGACGGGCGCTTCGGGCGTTGCCTTCACGCCGGCATCTTCCATAAGGCCGCGAATGGATTCCCCGGTCTCGCGCGGCAGGTACTGCCACATGATCGAATGGAACAGCACGAAGGCCGCGCCGGCCGGCCGCGCCGCGATCCGTCTTTCGACGAATTCCGCCGCATCGGCCCTCTCCACCGCGATGGGATGCCGCCGCGCGATCGCGATCGCGCCGTCGAGCCGTTGCAGGCGCGCGGTCTGGTCCGCCCAGACATAGGAGCGCAGCCGCAGCCGTCCTTCCGTCGTGGAAATGTCGGCCGGGACGATGTCGCAGCCCTGCCGCGCATGGATCGCGAGCCTGCCGGCGAGCGGCAGCGTCGGCGAGCGCAGTTCCGGCTCGATCCTCACCGGCGAGGCCGGATCGCCCCACAGGAGATCGCCGTAGCGATAGGAGAAGCGGTCGAAAAGCAGGTTGAGACCGCCGCTCGATCCGATCTCGGCGAGCGCGAGCGGCAGGCCGGTCTCGCGCGCGACGGTCAGGAAGCCGGGCAGCAGCATCGCGGACCGCGCGATCTCGTTGGTCTGCGGCGCGGAATCGAGCACGGCTGAGAGCGCCGCGTCGTGCCGCTCCAGCGCGCCGGCCACGGCCGCGGAAAGGGCGTCGTCGCCGGCGTCGTTGGGCGGATAGGCCGTAGCGAGCGTCGGATCGCTGCCTTCGATGACGAGGCGATGCAGGCCGCCGCACAGGCGCAAGGCAAGCGCGTCGGCGCGCGGGTCGCCTTCCCATGCAAGCACGCGCCGGCCGGTGGCCGTGGCGGCATCGAGGAGACCAGGCAGGAGGCGGCAAAGCCGCGCGGTGAACGGCGAGCCGAGCGCATCGCAGGCACGCGCCTGTTTTTCGAAATGCGCCGCGATCTCGCCGGTAACTGCCATCGAATGGCGTTTTCTCGCTTCAGGTCCGGCTCAGGTCCGGCGCGCCACCATCATCTTCTTGATCTCGGCGATGGCCTTGGCGGGGTTTAGCCCCTTCGGGCAGGCCTGCGTGCAGTTCATGATGGTGTGGCAGCGGTAGAGCCGGAACGGGTCTTCCAGATTGTCGAGCCGCTCGCCGGTGGCCTCGTCTCTCGAGTCGATCAGCCAGCGATAGGCCTGGAGCAGGATGGCCGGGCCGAGATAGCGCTCGCCGTTCCACCAGTAGGACGGGCACGAGGTCTGGCAGCAGAAGCACAGGATGCACTCGTAGAGGCCGTCGAGCTTGGCCCGGTCCTCATGGCTCTGCTTCCATTCCTTTTCCGGCTCGGGCGAGACGGTCTGGAGCCAGGGCTGGATCGAGGAGAGCTGGGCGTAGGGCACGGTCAGGTCCGGCACGAGGTCCTTGACCACCGGCATGTGCGGCAGCGGGTAGACGCGGACCGCGCCCTTGATCTCGTCGGTGCCCTTGGTGCAGGCCAGCGTGTTGGTTCCGTCGATGTTCATGGCGCAGGAGCCGCAGATACCCTCGCGGCAGGAGCGGCGCAGTGTCAGCGTCGGGTCGATCCTGTTCTTGATGTAAAGCAGGCCGTCGAGCACCATCGGCCCACAATCGTCACTGTCGACATAGTAGGTGTCGACGCGCGGGTTGTCGTCGTCGTCGGGCGACCAGCGATAGATGCGGTACTCGCGCAGATTGGTCGCGCCTTCCGGCTTCGGCCAGGTCTTGCCCTCGTGGATGCGCGAATTCTCGGGAAGGGTGATTTCAACCATTTTCCTGTCCCCCGCTCAGTAGACGCGCTTCTTGGGCGCGATCTTGGCCGGATCGATGCCGCCATCGTCCACCGGCAGCATGGTGTCGGTATGGACCGGGCGATAGTCGAGCGTGACCTTGCCCGCGTCGTCGACCCAGGCCAGCGTGTGCTTGCGCCAGTTCTTGTCGTCGCGCTCGGAGAAGTCCTCGCGGGCGTGCGCGCCGCGGCTTTCCTTGCGCGCCTCCGCGCCGTGGACCGTGGTGATGGCGCAGGCCATCAGGTTCTCCAGCTCCAGCGTCTCGACGAGGTCGGAGTTCCAGATCATCGAGCGGTCGTGGACCTTGATGTCCTCCAGCTCGCCCCAGATCGCGGAAACGCGCCTGCAGCCCTGCTCGAGCGATCCTTGCGTGCGGAAGACCGCGGCGTCTTCCTGCATGGCGCGCTGCATCTTCTCGCGCAGGGCGGCCGTCGGCGTGCCGCCGTCCGCATGGCGCAGCCGGTCGAAGCGATCCATGATCTTCGCCACCGCGTCCTCGTTGACGGCGGGGATCGCCGCCTCGCGGTCGATGACCTGACCGGCGCGGATGGCGGCGGCGCGGCCGAAGACCACGAGGTCGATCAGCGAGTTGGAGCCGAGGCGGTTGGCGCCGTGGACCGAGGCGCAGCCGGCCTCGCCGACGGCCATCAGGCCGGGCTGGATGCGCTCGGGGTTCGTCCCGTCCGCGTTCAGCACCTCGCCCCAGTAGTTGGTCGGCACGCCGCCCATATTGTAGTGCACGGTCGGCAGCACCGGGATCGGCTCGCGGGTGACGTTGACGCCGGCGAAGATTTTTGCGCTCTCCGAGATGCCGGGCAGGCGCTCGTGCAGCACGGCCGGGTCGAGATGGTCGAGATGCAGGAAGATGTGGTCCTTGTTCTTGCCGACGCCGCGGCCCTCGCGGATCTCCAGCGTCATGCAGCGCGAGACGACGTCGCGGCTGGCGAGGTCCTTGGCCGAGGGCGCGTAGCGCTCCATGAAGCGCTCGCCCTCGGAATTGACCAGATAGCCGCCCTCGCCGCGCGCGCCCTCGGTGATGAGGCAGCCGGCGCCGTAGATGCCGGTCGGATGGAACTGGACGAACTCCATGTCCTGGAGCGGCAGGCCGGCACGCGCGACCATGCCGTTGCCGTCGCCGGTGCAGGTGTGGGCGGACGTGGCCGAGAAATAGGCGCGGCCGTAACCGCCGGTCGCCAGCACCACCATCTTGGCCGCGAAGCGGTGGATGGTGCCGTCGTCGAGGTTCCACGCCACGACGCCGGTGCAGACGCCGTCGGTCATGATCAGGTCGAGGGCGAAATACTCGATGAAGAACTGGGCGTTGTTCTTGACCGACTGGCCATAGAGCGTGTGCAGGATGGCGTGGCCGGTACGGTCGGCGGCGGCGCAGGTGCGCTGCACGGGCGGGCCGTCGCCGAAATTCTGCATGTGGCCGCCGAACGGCCGCTGGTAGATGCGCCCGTCCTCGGTGCGCGAGAACGGCACGCCGTAATGCTCGAGCTCGTAGACGGCGGCCGGGGCCTCGCGGGCGAGATACTCCATGGCGTCGACGTCGCCGAGCCAGTCCGAGCCCTTGACGGTGTCGTAAAGGTGCCACTGCCAGTTGTCGGGGCCCATGTTCCGCAGCGAGGCGGCGATGCCGCCTTGCGCGGCGACCGTGTGCGAGCGGGTCGGGAACACCTTGGTGATGCAGGCGGTCTTCAGGCCCTGCTCGGCCATGCCGAGCGTGGCGCGGAGCCCCGCGCCGCCGGCGCCGACGACGACGACGTCGAAGGAGTGGTCGACATAGGTGTAGGCGCTGCCCGAAACCGCCGGCCGCGAGACGTTCTTTCTGGATTCGGCCACGGCATCAGCCTCCGAAGGCTATTCTGAGCAGCGCGAACAGCGAGGCCGCGCCGACGATCAGGGAAAAGAAGACGTTGAGCATCAGGAGCGTCACATTGGCGAGCTTGCCGTGGACGTAGTCCTCGATGATGACCTGCATGCCGAGCTTCATGTGATAGATGCCGGCGATGAGCATCAGGCCGAGCACGACCGCCACGAAGGGGTTGGCGAGCGTGGCGCGCACCTCGGCGTAGGACGCGTCGCTCAGCGCGACGAGCAGCCCGACGAAGAACAGGGTGAGCGGGACCAGCGCCACGGCCGTCATCCGCTGGTGCCAGAAATGGCCGGTGCCTTCCTTTGCGGAACCAAGGCCGCGCACGCGCGACGTGGGAGTGCGGAAATCGCTCATGGTCAGGCCCCCCGCAGCATGTAGCCGGCGATCCAGATCAGGACGGTCAGGGCGACCGACACGAACGGCATCGCGATGGCGACCCTGGTCGACAAATGCTTGTCGAAGCCGGCCCCCGTGTCCCAGACCAGATGGCGGATGCCGCCGATCAGGTGATGGACCAGCGCCCAGGTGTAGCCGAACAGCACCAGCTGGCCGATCCACGAGCCGTAGACCCAGGCGACCGCCTCGAAGCATTCCTGCGAGATCGCGGCGGCGATCAGCCAGGCGGCGACCAGCAGCGTGCCGAAATAGAGCGCGGCCCCGGTGATGCGATGGATGATCGACATCGCCATCGTCGGGATCAGCTTGTAGACCTGCAGATGCGGTGAAAGCGGCCTCGCGCGGGGCCGGTCGTGGGTGGCTGCGGATTTGCTCATGGCTCCCCCAATCTCGCGGCTATGCTCCGGAGCTTCGCGAAAAGAAGGAACTGGTTCCGGGAGACTAGCCTATGGCTGCCGCTTTCTAATGCGGATTTTGCGCCGCGTCAAAGCCGGAAAATCACGGCAGGGCTTTCGTTTAGCGGAATCTATGAAATCGGGCGCGGGGCGGCGGGCAGTTCAATCGGTTGAAGCCCGATGGAGGGGTTTGCCGGCCGCGGCGCGGGGCCGGCGGGCGGATGCCGCCGGCCGGCGAATCACTGCTTGCAGGCGATCGGCTCGCGCCCCGCCTTCATCCACAGCGCCTCGCCGTCCTCGACGACGAGCGCCATGTTGCCCTCGCCGAAGCGGTTGCTCTGGGTCGGCGGCGAGGCGGGAAGGTCGTAGCTCGATCCCTCGGCCTCGACCAGCCGTACCGCGCCGCGCATGGCCTCGACCATGATCGGCCCGTCCTCGCCGCAATTGTAGGTGACGCGCCGGGGCTGGGCCGGCCCGGTCCCGACCGACTGGAGCGAGGAGACGCCGGACGGGCCGTCGGCGACGCAGGCGCAAAGGCCGAGCGCGAGCCCCGCGATGAAGAGGGCGCGCAAGGCCGGCCGGAGGGGGCGTGGAATCGCCATGGTATTCGCAGTCATGGGCGCGAGACTTAGCGCCAATCGTGGCGAAAGATCAACGGCCCGCTGCTCGACGCGCGCAGACCCCGCGCGACACGGAATCGAACCCTTCAGGGTTCGCAAGGGCGACGGCCCGCCGGCCGGTCAGGCCGCCCCGCCGTGAGACGGAAGAGCCCCCTCGCTCAATTGTCCTCGAAGCGGATGATGTAGGAGGTCCAGTCGGCGGGGGAGGCGATCTGCTCGTAGAGGCGGCGGCCGTCCTCGGGCTGGCGCGGCGCGTTGAGGATCAGGCGCGACCAGGCGCGCTCCTCGGCCCGGTCGGCGAGGAGATCGACCAGCGCCTTGGCGATGCCCTTGCTGCGGTGGTCATGATGGACATAGAGGTGGTCGACCTGGCCGCAGCGCAGGCCGGTGATCGGGTCGGGCAGGTCGGTGAAGATGGCGAAGCCGACGAGGGTGCCGTCGAGCCGCGCGCCGATGATCTCGGCGGTGCGGTCCTGAAGCAGGCTCTCGGCGTGGAACTCGTCCGGCCGGCGCGGCGCGCCGCGCTTCAGCGCCTGGGCATAGGCGGCAAGCAGCGGGGCAAGCTCGCGCGCATCCTTCAGCCGCAGCAGCGAGATGTCGATCTGGGGGTCGGAAGCCATGCTTCTTCCTTTCGGGCTCGTCCTGTTGGGCCGGCTGGCCGGCCGTTCCGTTAACCATATAATGCAAAGGCAGGCCACAATCACGCATGGCGGGTCTTAACAAAGGTTAATAAGGCGTTAAGTTTCTGCGAACGGGACGCGCCGCTTCCCGCAACCACAGGAGCGAACGTCATGCGCATGATCTCCGGTCTTGCCGCCCTCGCCGCGGCGACGATGCTGACCCTCACCGCCGCTGGCGCGGCCGATGACGGGCGCGACCGCGTCCATGCCGACAGCTTCGGCAATCTGGTGATCTACAGCCATGCCGGCTACAAGCGCATCATCGTCGGCATGGGCGAGGCGGCGCAGGCCTACCAGCTCACCGGCTCCTATTACGAGCCGGAGATCGCCGTTCGGGAGGCGCCGCGCGAGGCGCGCCGCTGCTGGCGCCCGCCGCATGTCTGGCACGGGCGCAGCCACATGTACGGGCTGGACAAGGGCGAGGTGCCGCAGGCGCCAATGGTCTGCCGCTGATCCTCTCTTCCGGTCTCTCCGTCAGGCCGAGGCCGCCAGGGCGTTGTCGCCGCCCCTGCCATAGGCGAGGCTGAGCCGCACGCGGTCGCGCCCGGCATGCTTGGCCGCGTAGAGCGCGGCGTCGGCCCGCGACTGCAGCGCGGCCGCGCTTTCCGCCGGCGCGATCTCGGCGACGCCGAAGCTGGCGGTGAAGCGCCAGTCCGCCGGGAAGCCGTCGATGCCGCGGCTGGAAAAGGCGGTGCGCGCGCTTTCTGCGAACAGGCGGCCGGCGGCAAGGTTGCAGTCGGGCAGGAGGACGGCGAACTCCTCGCCGCCGATGCGGCCGAGGACATGGTGGCCGGCCGCGCCCTCCCGCAGCGTGGCGGCGAAGGCGGCGATCACCCTGTCGCCCGCGGCATGGCCCCAGGTGTCGTTGACCTTCTTGAAATGATCGAGATCGCAGATGACGAGCGAAACGGGCGTGCCGTCGACCGGCAGGCGGTCGACGATGTCGGCGAGCCGCTCCTCGAAGCCGCGGCGGTTCAGGAGGCCCGACAGCGAATCGGTCTCCGAGCGGGCGGTGATGTCCCTGACCATGTCGAGGATGAGCCCGGCGAGCAGGATGAGCGCCGTGGCGACGAGGAAGACCGCGCCCATGGCCTGCGAGGCCATGGCGTAGGTGGTCGACAGATAATCCTGCGGCGTAGCGCCGTTGCCGCCGAGCAGGATGGCGAGAAACGGCTTCGACAGGAAATGCAGGGCGCTGAAGCCGAGGAAGGCGGCCAGCAGCGTGTCGATCCCGCGCCGGCCGGCCGGCCGGGTCGCCGAGGCGTGCAGCACGATGTAGAGGCCGATCGCCTGCATCAGGAAATACGGTCCCTGATAAAGGAAGTTGCGCGGGAACCCGCCGCGCGGCAGGTCGGGGATCAGCATGGCGGCCACGACCGAGGCCGCCACGGCCGCGCCCAGGATCAGGCGGGGCGGCGCGGTCTCATAGCGGTGGGCGAGGCCGATATTGAGCAGCAGGAGCGAGACGAGGAACGCCTGGTGCCCGAGGAAGACCCCGAGGCTGACATTGGCGAAGACGGGGAGGAGGAACTCGAGCACGATATAGACCATGCCGAAGACATAGGCGCCGGCGAACCAGCGCGCCGAGCGGTAGCGGCGGTCATAGGCGGCGATCAGCAGGAAGCTGACGCAGAAGAGACCCGCGACCGCGAGATTGATGATCAGGATGAAACCTGCGCCACTCATGTCCTGTAACCCAACCGTACGCGGCATGATGAAGCAGAGGGGCGAAAATCCGGTTAACGCAACGCGTAGGTGTCGAAGCCGCCGGACGCAACCGCGCATCGCCATCCGGCCTTTTCTTCAGGGAACGCGGTTTGCGCGCGCCGCAAAAGCAAACCGGGCCGCGTCACTCGACGCGGCCCGGTCGCCGTTCCCTGCGGGGTGGGAGAGGCGGTCGCCCACCCCGTGCCCCTCAGTGCCAGTCGCGGATGTCGACGAAGTGGCCGGCAATCGCCGCGGCGGCGGCCATGGCCGGCGAGACGAGATGGGTGCGGCCCTTGAAGCCCTGCCGGCCCTCGAAATTGCGGTTCGAGGTCGAGGCGCAGCGCTCGTAGGGGTTGAGCCGGTCGTCGTTCATGGCGAGGCACATCGAGCAGCCCGGCTCGCGCCAGTCGAAGCCGGCCTCGATGAAGATCCGGTCCAGCCCCTCGGCCTCGGCCTGCTCCTTCACAAGCCCCGAGCCCGGCACCACCATGGCGTTGACGGTCGGGGCGACCTTGCGGCCCTCGATGACCTTGGCGGCGGCGCGCAGGTCCTCGATGCGGCCATTGGTGCAGGAGCCGATGAAGACGCGGTCGACGGCGATGTCGGTCATCTTCGTGCCGGGGGTCAGGCCCATATAGTCGAGCGCGCGCTTCTTGGAGTTGCGCTTGTTCTCGTCCTCGATCTCGTCCGGGTTCGGCACCGTGCCGGTGACGGCGGCGACGTCCTCGGGCGAGGAGCCCCAGGTGACGATGGGCGGCAGCTTGGCGGCGTCGAGCACCACGACCTTGTCGAAATGCGCGCCCTCGTCCGAGCGCAGCGTCTTCCAGTAGTCGACGGCGCGTTCCCACGCCTCGCCGGTCGGCGCGCGGGGCTTGTCCCGGACATAGGCGAAGGTCGTCTCGTCGGGCGCGATCAGGCCGGCGCGGGCGCCGCCCTCGATCGACATGTTGCAGATGGTCATGCGGCCTTCCATCGACAGCGCGCGGATCGCCTCGCCGGCATATTCGATGACGTAGCCGGTGCCGCCGGCGGTGCCGATCTCGCCGATGATGGCGAGGATGATGTCCTTGGCGGTGACGCCCTCGGGCAGTTGCCCGTCGACGCGCACCAGCATGTTCTTCGCCTTCTTCTGGATCAGCGTCTGGGTGGCGAGCACATGCTCGACCTCGGAGGTGCCGATGCCGTGGGCGAGCGCGCCGAACGCGCCGTGGGTCGAGGTGTGGCTGTCGCCGCAGACGATGGTCATGCCGGGCAGCGTGAAGCCCTGCTCCGGGCCGACGATGTGGACGATGCCCTGCCGGCGGTCGACCTCGTCATAATATTCGATGCCGAAATCGGCGGCGTTCTTCGCCAGCGCCTCGACCTGGATGCGGCTTTCCTCGTTCTTGATGCCGAACTTGCGGTCGGGCGACGTCGGCACGTTGTGGTCGACCACGGCGAGCGTCTTTTCCGGCTGGCGCACCTTGCGGCCGGCCATGCGCAGCCCCTCGAAGGCCTGCGGGCTGGTCACTTCGTGGACGAGGTGGCGGTCGATGTAGAGCAGGCAGGTGCCGTCTTCCTGCCGGTCGACGACGTGGTCGTCGAAAATCTTGTCGTAGAGGGTGCGCGGTGTGGTCATGTGCGTCGATCCGTCGATATGGGTGATGGAAGAGAAACCGGGCAGGGCCGGCGGGCGCGCCTAGGACGTGCGGGCAAGTCGCGCGCCGGAAAGGCGGGCGAAGAAACGGGCCGGCAGGCGCTTGACGTCCTGAAGGACGAAGCGCGTGTAGGCCGGATGTCCGAAAAGCTCTTCCATGCCTTGCTCATACCAGCCTTTGCGGCGCGCGACAATCGCGGCGCTTCCCGCAGCCGGCTCACATGAAAATGGCGGCCGAAGCCGCCATGTTCAAGAATCCCTCGCGCGGGCGGCCTATTCGGCCGATGCTTCCGCGGCGGCCTTCTCGGCAGCCTCGGCAGCGGCCTTTTCGGCGGCCTCGGCCGCAGCCTTCTCGGCGGCGAGCGCCTGGGCGGCGGCGACCTTCTCGGCCTCGATCCGCGCCTTCTCGGCGGCGAGCGCCTCGCGCTCGTCGTCGTTCAGCTTGCGGGCGCGCACGCCGGTGTTCTCCGAGATGCGGGCCGACTTGCCGCGGCGGTCGCGCAGGTAATAGAGCTTGGCGCGGCGCACCTTGCCGCGGCGGATGACGTCGACACCCTCGACCAGCGGCGAATAGACCGGGAAGACGCGCTCGACGCCCTCGCCGTAGGAGATCTTGCGGACGGTGAAGTTCTCCTGGAAGCCGGCGCCGGAGCGGGCGATGCACACGCCCTCATAGGCCTGCACGCGGGTACGGTTGCCTTCGGTGATGCGCACGTTGACGCGCACCGTGTCGCCGGGCTGGAATTCGGGGAGCTTGCGCTTCTCTTCGATCTTGGCGGCCTGCTCGGCCTCGAGCTGGCGAATGATGTCGACCATCGTCCTGATCCTTGGTTCTTCTCGAATGGTCAGAGCGTCCGGCGCTCGCCGCACCGGCTCGCGGCCGTGCGGCTATGCCCATGAAGGCAGGGACGGTTTCACCATTCCTTGGTTGGCGGATGTCCGGCTTTGCCCGGAACTGGCGCGGCGATACACAATTTGCGGCAAAGAATCAACTGCCGGGCTTCTTTTCGGGCGGTCAATGCCTGCCGATGCGGCCGAGATGGGTGTCGGCAAAGCCGCTTTCGTGCTTGAGACCATAGCCCAGCGCCCGGTCGAGGCCGATATGAGCAGCCCAGACCAGCGCGACGGAGACGGCGAGCGGCTCGCTCGCAAGCCAGCCGGCCGTGCCGGCGAGGACCGGGCCGATCCAGCTATGGGCGGCATTGTAGACGCGCGCGCCGACCCTCGGGCCGCGCAGGTAGCCGATGAAGGAGAGGTCCGGCACGAGGATGAGAGCGGCGAACAGCCACCAGCTCGCGCCGCTCGCCCAGTACAGGCCGATGGCGAGCGCCGCCAGCGCGGCGTTCTCCAGCCGCAGCAGGCGGATCATGCCTCGTCCTCCCTTGCCCGCCACAGGTCGGGCCGCCGCGCGCGCGTCAGCTTCTCGGCTTCCTCGCGCCGCCATGCCGCGATCCGCCCATGGTTGCCGGAGGTGAGCACGTCGGGAATCGCGCGCCCCTCGAAAAGCTGCGGGCGCGTATAATGCGGGTGTTCGAGCAGGCCGCCCTCGAAGCTCTCCTCCTCGCCCGACGCCTCGTTGCCCATGACGCCGGGCAAGAGCCGCACCACGGCGTCGAGCAGCGTGAGCGCCGCCGGCTCGCCGCCGGAGAGGATGTAGTCGCCGACCGAGACCTCCTCCAGCGCCCGCGCCTCGATCAGCCGCTGGTCGACGCCCTCGAAGCGGCCGCACAGGATCACCGCGCCCGGCCCGGCCGCGAGCGCGCGCACGCGGGCCTGCGTCAGCGGCTTTCCGCGCGGGCTCATCAGCAGCTTCGGGCGCGCGTCGCCTTGCGGAGCGGCATGGTCGATGGCCCTTGCAAGCACGTCGGCGCGCATCACCATGCCTGCGCCGCCGCCGGCCGGCGTGTCGTCGACCGTGCGGTGGCGGTCGGTGGCGAAATCGCGGATCTGCACCGTCTCCAGCGACCACGTGCCGGCTTCCAGCGCCCTGCCGGCGAGCGAATGGCCGAGGTTGCCGGGGAACATCTCGGGATAGAGCGTCAGCACCGTGGCGCGGAAGCTCATCGCCCGTCCTCGCCCCTGTCGTCCCCGCCTTCGCCGTCCTCGTCCCCGCCGAGCCCGGCCGCCACTGTATCGATGCGGACGAAGCCGCCCGCGATCGAGATCTCGGGAATCGCCGCCAGCGTGAACGGCACCATCGCCGTCCTGCCGCCGGCCAGCGCGATCTCGACGATGTCGCCGCCGCCGAAATCCTGCATCGCCGCGACACGGCCGATCTCGCCGCCCGTCTCGTCGCGCACGGCAAGGCCGATCAGGTCGGCATGGTAGAACTCATCCTCGCCGAGGTCGTCGGGCAGCGCCGAGCGGTCGACGTAGAGCGCGGTGCCGGTCGCGGCCTCCGCCGCCTCGCGCGAGGCGATCTCGCGGAAGCGCACGACGAGCACGGTTTTGGCCGGGCGCAGCGCCGCGACCGTATAGGTGCGGCCCTCGGCATCGTGAAGCGGGCCGTAGTCGCCCAGCGCCATGGGATCGCCGGTGAAGGTCTTGACCCGCACCTCGCCTTTGATGCCGTGCGCCGCGCCGATGGTTGCCATCCGGACCGGATTTTCGAGCTTCTTCATCGCTCGTCTGTAGCGGCGCGGCGGGCGGGGATCAATATTCTCGCTCACGGGCCGTACCGCCGCCTGCCGGCGGCTGGCCCTCCGCGGGGGCGGGCCATCAGGCGCGACGCCCGGTCGGGCTTGCGGCCTTTGGCCGTTTTTCGGGAAAGCGGTTTGATTCACCTGCCGCTAACCACGATCCTCCAGAGTGACGGCATGGAACAATTCCTCATCCCCGCCCGGCCGGACCTCCAGAAGGCGCGGGCAGACTGGCTTGCCGCGCTGGCGGGCGAGCGGCGGCTGTCGCCGGCGACCGTCGAGGCCTATGAGCGCGACACGCGCCAGTTCCTGCATTTCATGACCGGCTACAATGGCGGCGCGCCCGGCGTCAGTGACCTCGCGGCGCTGAAGCCGGTGGACCTGCGCGCCTTCCTCGCCCAGCGGCGCAAGGACGGCGTGGGCGCCCGCTCGCTCGGGCGCGGGCTCGCCGGCATCCGCTCCTTCCTGCGCTTCCTCGAGCGGCGCGGGCTGGTCAACGCGGCCGGCGCGGCGGCGATGCGCGCGCCGAAGCAGCCGAAATCGCTGCCGCGGCCGCTGACCGCCGCCGATGCGCGCACGGTCGTCTCGGCCGACGGGCAGCTCGCGGAGGAGTCGTGGATCGCGGCCCGCAACGCCGCCGTGCTGACGCTGCTCTACGGCTGCGGCCTGCGCATCTCCGAGGCGCTGGCGCTGACCGGAAGCGACCTCGTGAATGAGGCCGAGGCGATGCTGCGCGTCACCGGCAAGGGCGGCAAGACGCGGCTCGCGCCAGTGCTGCCAGCCGCTCTGCGCGCTGTCGCCGAATATCGCCGGCTCTGCCCCTTCCATCTCGACGCGGACGGGCCGCTGTTCCGCGGCGCGCGCGGCGGGCCGCTCAGGCCCGAGATCGTCCAGCGCGAGATGGTCAGGCTGCGCTCGGCGCTCGGCCTGCCCGACAGCGCGACGCCGCACGCGCTGCGCCATTCCTTCGCCACGCATCTCCTGGCCGGCGGCGGCGACCTGCGCACCATCCAGGAACTTTTGGGCCACGCCAGCCTTTCCACCACGCAGATCTATACCGGCGTCGATACGGCGCGGCTGCTCGACATCTACGACGCCGCGCATCCGCGCGCCTAGAAGGAGAGAGCGATGGCAGGGAAGACAACGGACAAGCCCGTGTTGCTGTCGGGCGGCAACCCGCAGATTGCCAAGGGTTACGGCGACGCGCCGGTCGAGGCCTATCTCGCCGCCATGCCGGGCTGGAAAAGCGGCGTCGGCCGCCGCATCGACGCCATCGTCGCCCGCACGGTTCCCGGCGTGCGCAAGGCGGTGAAATGGAACTCGCCCCTCTACGGCGTCGAGGACGGCGTCTGGTTCATGAGCTTCCACTGCATGACCAAATACATCAAGGTCGCGTTCTTCCGCGGCACGTCGCTCGATCCCGTCCCGCCGGTGGCGTCGAAGCAGGACAATGTGCGCTATGTCCACATCCACGAGGGCGAGGCGTTCGACGAGGCGCAGTTCGCCGACTGGGTGGCGCAGGCCAGCCGCCTGCCCGGCGAGAAGATGTGAGCGGCCTCATGATCCACCGCCGCGCTTAACGGTTTGGCCGCATTTCGCCGCTAGCGTGCGGGCATGAACCCGCGCAGCCTCGCAATTTCCGAACGCGCCGCCGAGCTCGCCCTGAAGGGGCTGGCCGCGCTCAATATCCTTTTCATCGCCGTCTTCCTCGCGACGCTGGCCTTTTGCGTCCGGCAAGCGGCGGCGCAGGGCGCGCCGATCGCCTGCACCGGCGAGAACCTCCTCGCGGCGCTGGAGCGCGACGATCCGGGCAAGCTGGCCGGCATCCGCGCCGAGGCGGCCGAGGTCGTCAACGGCAAGGGCGTGCTCTGGCGGATCGAGAAGGACGGGGCGGAGCCGTCCCACCTCTTCGGCACCATGCACATGGCGGACCCGCGCGTGGTATCGCTCGGCCCGAAGGCGCGCGAGGCGTTCGACAGGTCCTCGACCGTGGTCATCGAGACGACCGAGGTGCTCGACCAGGCCAAGGTGATGGCGGCGATGCTCGCCAATCCGGAGCTGACCATGTTCACCGACGGCACGACGCTGCTGTCGCTGGTGCCCGAGGACGAGCGCGCCGCGCTCGAGGCCGCGCTCACCGAGCGCGGCATCCCGCCGGCGAGCGTCGCCAAGATGAAGCCGTGGATGATCTCGGCGATGGTGGCGCTGCCGGCCTGCGAGCACGCGCGCAAGGCGGCCGGCGCGCCGGTGCTCGACGCGCAACTGGCGAACGATGGCGAGGCGGCGGGCAAGGCGCTCGGCGGGCTGGAGACCATCGCCGACCAGCTCGGCGCGATGGCGTCGCTGCCGATGGAGTTCCACATCCGCGGGCTGATCGACACGCTGAAGCTTGGCGAGGCCGTCGACGACGTGATCGAGACGATGGTGGTGCTTTATCTCGCCGGGGACACCGGCATGTTCTGGCCGTTCTTCCGCGCCGCGCTGCCGGCCGGCGGCGATGCCGACGGATTCTCCGCCTTTGAGGAAACCATGGTCACGGCGCGCAACCGCACCATGACCGACCGCGCCGCGCCGTTCATCGACGCGGGCGGGGCCTTCATCGCCGTCGGCGCGCTGCACCTGCCCGGCGAGGAAGGCATGATTGAGCTACTGCGCGAGAAGGGCTACCGGGTCGAGGCGATCCGATAGCCCTATGATGACGCCAGTGGCGCGTCAGCTGCGGACTGCGCGCGCGCCGGCGATCAGGATGCAGGCGCCGACGAAGCCGGCGACGAGATAGCCGAGCCAGCCGCCGAACGAGACGCCGAGCAGGCCGAGCAGGAAGCTCGCCACTGCCGCGCCGACGATGCCGAGGATGATGTTGGCGAGAACGCCGGTGTTGCTGTTCATGAAGTTGGATGCGATCCAGCCGGCGAGACCGCCGATGATGATGGCCGCGATCCAGCCGATGCCTGCGTCGTCCATGACCCTCTCCTTGCACTTATGGTGTTGCCTGACCAACGGGAAATGCGAAGGCGCGGCGATGGTTCCCATAGCGCCATCTCACGGCAAACGTGATTTGGCGAAGCCGCGAACGGCTGCTAGCCTTCCCGTCGTTGCCCGGAGCATTTTTGCGGCCGGACGGGATTCGTCCGGCGTCGCACGAATGCGGCAAAGGAAGCAGGCCGGGGCGGCGGGATCGCGCCGCTGTCCGGCATGTCAACCAAGCAAGCCGAGGAGACCACGCATGAAGACCGTTCTTGCCGTAGCCGCCGCTCTTGGACTTTCGCTGTCCGTGGCGAGCGCCTGCCCGATGAAACGCGACACGACCGCCTCGGTCGACAAGGACACGGTCGCCAGCATCAAGGCGCCCGCCCCGGCCCCGATGTCGACGCCGGCCGATGCCGGCACGAAAAAGGAGAAAGCCGGCTAGGCTTTCCCCTTTCGCATGAGCCCTATCTGAGGCCCGCCCCGCCCGCTTGAGGCGGTGGCGCGGGCCTTTGCGGCAGCGCCACCGGATCGAAAAGTGCGGTCAGGCGGCCTGCTTCTTCGGCTGGATCAGGCCGCGCGCGACGAGCAGCTCGGCGATCTGCACCGTGTTCAGCGCCGCGCCCTTGCGCAGATTGTCGGAGACGACCCACATGTTGAGGCCGTTGTCGATGGTCGGGTCCTCGCGGATGCGGCTGATATAGGTCGCGTCCTCGCCGGCGGATTCGTGCGGCGTGATGTAGCCGCCGTCCTCGCGCTTGTCGATGACGAGGCAGCCGGGCGCCTCGCGCAGGATGTCGCGCGCCTCGTCGGCCGTGATCGGCTTCTCGAACTCGATGTTGACGGCCTCGGAATGGCCGATGAACACCGGCACGCGCACGGCCGTGCAGGTGACCTTGATCTTCGGGTCGAGCATCTTCTTGGTCTCGGCCGTCACCTTCCATTCCTCCTTGGTCTGGCCGTCTTCCATGAAGACGTCGATATGGGGAATGACGTTGAAGGCGATGCGCTTGGTGAACTTCTTGCGCTCCACGGGGTCGTTGACGAAGACGGCGCGCGTCTGGGTGAACAGCTCGTCCATGCCCTCCTTGCCCGCGCCCGAGACGGACTGGTAGGTGGCGACGACGACGCGCCTGATGGTGGCGCGGTCGTGCAGCGGCTTCAGCGCGACGACGAGCTGGGCGGTCGAGCAATTGGGATTGGCGATGATGTTGCGCTTCGAGAAGCCCTCGACCGCGTTGGGGTTCACTTCCGGCACGATCAGCGGCACGTCGGCGTCGTAGCGCCAGGCCGAGGAATTGTCGATGACGACGCAGCCCTGAGCGCCGATCTTCGGCGACCATTCCTTGGAGACGTTGCCGCCGGCCGACATCAGGCAGATGTCGGTGTCGGAGAAATCGTAGGTGGCGAGGTCCTTCACCTTCAGCGTCCTGTCGCCGTAGGAGACCTCGGTGCCGACCGAGCGGCGCGAGGCGAGCGCCACGACCTCGTCGGCCGGGAAGCCGCGTTCCTCGAGGATGGTGAGCATTTCGCGCCCGACATTGCCCGTGGCGCCGGCGACTGCAATCTTGAAACCCATTTCGCTTGCTCCTTGTCGGAGCGCGATCCCGTCCCTTGAAACCGGCCGCCGCGTTCGATTCAGACGGGGCTGCGGTTCGGCATCGCGCTCGATCTCTCCGCTTGGTCTTTCAGGAGAAGCCCCGCCGGCCGCCGCGGGTTCCGCCTCCCTCGGGCCGGACCCGGGGAGAGGGGCGAGCAGGCCAAGGGGGATCAGACCGTTTTCGCGGTCGTAGTCTTGGCCGTGGTTTTGCCGGAATGCGCGCGCGAAGGCCCGAGCCCCGCGGCGGAGAAGGCTCCGCCGAAGGCATAGAATGCCAGAAATGCAGTCACAAGGCCGCGCATCGCGTTGATCCCGGTTCGCGCCCGCCTTTTACGCCGTTCGCGTCAGGAGTCAATCGGCGTCATCGGGACGATCAGGCGTAAGTGATTTGACGCCCGCCCGGCGCGCCGTAGGCTTTCCGGCGGGGAGGCTGATCCATGCAGGAGGAACACATGGCCGTCTCCGCCTTCTTCCGCGCCGCTCTCGCCGCCGCGGCGCTCGCCGCTTCCGGCGCCCCCGCGGCGCTCGCGCATCACGGCTGGGCCTGGACCGAGGACGGGTTCTTCGAGCTGACCGGCACCATCACCGCGATCTACTACGGCAATCCGCATCCGACGCTGGATGTGGACGTGGAGGGCGAGGTGTGGCGCGTCGATCTTGCCACGCCGCGGGCCACGACCCGCGCCGGCTTCATGGAGGACACGGCAAAGGTCGGCGACGAGGTCACCGCCATCGGCAACCGCTCGCGAGACGCGACGGACCGCTGGATGAAGGCCGCGCGCATCGTCGTCAATGGCGCCACCTACGACGTCTATCCCGACCGGGTGCCGACGAACTGACCGGGATGCTGCCCGATCTCCTCGCCGCCATCGAGCGCTTGCCCGTGGCCGGCGCGCTGAAGGCGTCGTTCTATGCCTATCCGCTGGTCAACGCGCTGCACATCCTGTCGATCGGCATGCTGGTCGGCGCGGTGGTGCTGATGGATCTGCGCATTCTCGGCCTCGCGCGCGGGGTCGAGCGGGAGCCGTTTCTGCACCTGATGCGTGTCACGGCGGCGCTCGCCTTTCCGGTCGCGGTGCTGACCGGCCTCACCCTGTTCTCGGTCCGGGCGGGGGAATATGCGGCCAACCCCGCCTTCCAGGCGAAGCTGGCGCTGCTCGTCCTTGCCGGGCTGAACTTCTGGGCGTTCCGGCGGATCGCTGCGCCGGCGGCGGCCGGCGCGCCCTATCCGCCGGCAGCCAGGGCGCTGGCGGCGCTGTCGATCGCGCTGTGGCTGGCGGTCCTCGTCGCCGGCCGGTTCATCGGCTTCCTCTGAAGACCGCCCGGCGCATGTGAGGGGGCGCTCAGAGCGTGCGGAACTTCTCGACGATCGCGTCGCCCATGGTCGTGGTCGACACCTCGGTCATGCCGTCCGACATGATGTCGCGCGTGCGGTAGCCGTCGTCGAGCACGGCCGAGATCGCCGCTTCCAGCCGGTCGGCCTCGGCCACCATGTTGAACGAGTAGCGCATGCACATTGCGAAGGAGGCGATCATGGCGATCGGGTTGGCGATGCCCTTGCCGGCGATGTCCGGCGCGGAGCCGTGGACCGGCTCGTAGAGCGCCTTGCGCTTGCCGGTCTTGCCGTCCGGCGCGCCGAGCGAGGCCGAGGGCAGCATGCCGAGCGAGCCGGTGAGCATGGCCGCGACGTCGGACAGCATGTCGCCGAACAGATTGTCGGTGACGATGACGTCGAACTGCTTGGGCCAGCGCACGAGCTGCATGCCGCCGGCGTCGGCCAGCATGTGGTCGAGCTTGACGTCGGAATACTTCGCCTTGTGGATGGCGCTCACCACCTCGTTCCAAAGCACGCCCGACTTCATGACATTGCGCTTTTCCATCGAGGTGACGTGGTTCTTGCGGGTGCGCGCCAGCTCGAAGGCGACGCCGGCGATGCGCTCGATCTCGTAGGTGTCGTAGACCTGGGTGTCGATGCCGCGCTTCTGGCCGTTGCCGAGGTCGATGATCTCCTTCGGCTCGCCGAAATAGACGCCGCCGGTCAGCTCGCGCAGGATCAGGATGTCGAGGCCCTCGACCACCTCCGGCTTGAGCGAGGAGGAGGAGGCGAGCGCCGGATAGCAGATGGCGGGGCGCAGGTTCGCGAACAGCTCGAGATCCTTGCGCAGCCTGAGCAGACCGGCCTCGGGACGCACCTCGTAGGGCACGCCGTCCCATTTCGGCCCGCCGACCGCGCCGAACAGCACCGCGTCGGCCGCGAGCGCCCGCGCCACGTCATCCTCCGAGATCGACTGGCCGTGCGTGTCGTAGGCGCCGCCGCCGACCAGCCCTTCCTCGGTCTCGAAGCCGGCGCCGAGGTCGGTGTTCATCACCGCGATCAGCTTGCGGACTTCCGCCATCGCCTCGGGGCCGATGCCGTCGCCGGGAAAGAGAAGGAGTTTGCGCGATGCCATGGGGGGAACCTTTCAGGAGATGGACGGCCGAGGCCTCGCTGGCGGCTGGGGCGGCCGGGCTTGAAACGGCGAACGGGCGGATGATCCGCCCGCCGCCCGAATGGGATATCGCCTCAGGCCCAGGGCCGGGCGTCGGCGTTCGCCTTCTCGAAGCGGTCGATGGACGGGGCCTTCTCCATGGTCAGGCCGATGTCGTCCAGCCCGTTCAGCAGGCAGTGGCGGCGGAACTCGTCGAGGTCGAAGGTGATGACGCCGCCGTCGGGGCCTCTGATCTCCATCGCCTCGAGGTCGACGGTGACGACGGCGTTGGCGCCGCGCTCGGCGTCGTCCATCAGCTTCTCGAGGTCCTCGGGGCTGACCTTGATCGGCAGGATGCCGTTCTTGAAGCAGTTGTTGTAGAAGATGTCGGCGAACGAGGTGGAGATCACGCAGCGGATGCCGAAATCGAGCAGCGCCCAGGGCGCGTGCTCGCGCGAGGAGCCGCAGCCGAAATTGTCGCCGGCGACGAGGATCTGCGCCTTGCGGTAGGCCGGCCTGTTGAGTACGAAATCCGGGTTCTCCGAGCCGTCCTCGCGATAGCGCATCTCGGCGAACAGGCCGGTGCCGAGGCCGGTGCGCTTGATCGTCTTGAGATAGTCCTTGGGGATGATCATGTCGGTGTCGACATTGACGATCGGGAAGGGGGCTGCGATGCCCGTCAGCGTGGTGAACTTGTCCATTTCGGTGCCTGCGGTTTGTCGACGCGGGAATGCCTGACGCCCGCTTTACACGCAAGGAAGCGAAATTCAAAGCCGGTTGAGACGGGAAGACGGCCGGAAAGGCCGGCCGCGCGCTGGGGCGCGCACGGCCGGGCCGGCGGCTCAGGCGCGGGCGAGCGCCATGACGCCGGTTTCGGTGCCGGTGAGGCGGCGCGAGCGGCCATCGGCGCCGACGACCATCTCGACCCGGGTGCGCTCGGCGCGAAAGGCGGGCGAGGTCGAGGCGTCGACCGGCGGCGAGAACTTCACCGTCACGCGCCACAGGTCCGGCTTGATCGTCTCGGCGAGGCCGATGACGCGCCCGTGCGCGGGCCTGTCGTTGAAGGTGCCCTCGACCCGGTCGCCGACGGCGAAGGGCGGCACGCGCGCCTCGCCGTTCCGGGGCGCGGGGGCGTTGGCTTTCGCCGACAGCGTGTTCCAGTCGCGCGCGCCGTGCTGGCGGGCGACGATGTCGAGCGCCTTGCCGTGGCTGACGTCGACGCCCTCGGCGGCGAGCGCGTCGCGCAGGCGTCTTGCATGGCTCTTGTAGTCGGGGGTCTTGTAGTCGGATGACGTCGTGGTCATCGCGTTTCTCCTATCCGGTTGCGGACGGCATCAGGACTGACGGGAACCCGCATTGCCGTTCCGGCCGTCGCAAGACAGGGAAACGAAATTCTCAAGCGGAAGCTTCACCATGGCTTGTCGCCTGCGGGTGGCAGGGGCTTCCGGGCCCGGCCGCTGAGATAGGAGCGGGTGGCGGAAACGTCAAGGCCGCGCGCTCCCGTGATGATGGGGGCCTCCCGGCCGGTCAGATGATGTTCAGCTCGCGGAACGGCTTGCCTTCGCCGATGCGGCCGTAGCGGAAGGCCGAGCAGTCGATGCTGCGCCAGCCGCCGTGGACGATCAGCTCGGCCAGCACCTTGCCGGCTGCCGGGGCCTGCTGCAGCCCGTGGCCGGAAAAGCCGTTGGCGAAGACGAAGTTGGCGACCTGCGGGTGCGGGCCGATCACCGCGTTCTGGTCGAAGCGGTTGTAATCGTAATGGCCGGCCCAGGCGCGGCCCGGCCGGATCGCCTCGAAGGCGGGAATGCGCGCGGCGAGCGCCGGCCAGACGACCTCCTCGAACAGGTGCCAGTCGGGCTCGAAATCGTCGGGGTCGGCGGGTCCCTCGCCTTCCTCCGTTTCCGCCCCGCCGGCTATGTAGCCCGTGCCCTCGGGACGGACCCAGACGCCGGAAGTGTCTATGGTGACGGGCATGCCGTCGACGCGCTCGCGCGCCTCGAACACGAAGACCGACCGCTTGCGCGGCTCGACCGGCAGGTCGAGCCCGGCCAGGGCGGCAACGCGGCCGCCATTCTGCCCGGCTGCGTTGACGACGAGGCCGGCGTCGAAGCGCCTTCCGTCGGCGAGCGTGACCGAGGCGACCCGATCGCCTACCCGCTCGATCGCCGCGACCTCGCCCGTCACCAGCGTGACGCCGCGCTCCTTCAGGCCCCGGCGCAGCAGGGAAAGCAGGGTATGGGCGTCGAACCAGCCCTCGCCGGAGCGGCCGAAGGCGCCGGCGACGATGCCCTCGGTCGACAACCACGGGAAGCGCCGGCTCAAGCCGGCCGCGTCCTCCAGCACGATGTCGGCGCCCTCGGCCGTCTGCATTGCGTGGTTGGCCTCGAGCAGGCCGAGGCCCTCCTGCCCGGTGAGGATGAGATAGCCCTTTTCGCGGAAGCCGAGGTCGGCGTCCGGCCCGAACCGGTCCTTCAGCTCGCGGAAGAAGCCGAGCGTGAAGCGCGACAGGCGGATGTTCTCGGGCAGCGAGAACTGCTGGCGGATCGAGGCGGCGGACAGCGTCGTCGAGGCGCGGGCGAAGGTCGGATCGCGCTCGATCACCGTGATCGAGCCGGCAAAGCCCTCCTCGCGCAGGAAATACGCGACCGACGCGCCGACGATGGCGCCGCCGATGATGACGATATCCGTTCCGGCCATGACGATCCCTGCCTTGCTGCCCGTGTACCGGATCAGGAACCAGCTTCGCGGAACGCGTGCAAGGGGGCCGTGGCGATAACAGTGCGGCTTGCGCTGGAAAAACCGTTGCGCCAGAACAGCGGGATGCGGACGGGTGAAGAAGGACCCTTGAAATGAAGCTCTACCGTTTCCTGACCGGACCTGACGATTCCGGCTTCTGCCACAAGGTGACGGCGGCGCTGGACAAGGGCTGGGCGCTGCACGGCTCGCCGACCTATGCCTTCGACGCGGCGAGCGGCACCATGCGCTGCGGCCAGGCGGTGGTGAAGGAGGTCGCGGGCAAGGACTACGCGCCGGAGATGAAGCTCGGCGAGCAGTAGCCTATCTCCCGAGGCCGAGCCGCCGCCTCAGCGCCGCATATTGCGCCGGGCTCGTGTCGGCCATCGCCTCCTCGCGGCTCGACGGCAGGTCCTCGAACGGGATCGGGCGGTCGAACTGGCTGACGGTGAAGTCCCACCGCACGCCGCCGACCGCGTTGTAGAAATGGGTGCCGCCGGGGGTCCGCGTCTTGAGGATGTCGCCGCCCAGCACGTCCTGGACGACGAGCGCGGTGACGCTGCACTGGCCGCGCGCCGGATTGCCGGGCGTCCAGCAACTCGCCGTCTGCGTGCTCCACGCCGCCTTCAGGCGGTCGTAGAGCGCCGGGGCGTCGGACGGGGACGGCGCGCTCATTCCGCGTTGGCCTCGATGCGCTCCATGTCGTCGTCGGAGAGGCCGAAATGGTGGCCGATCTCGTGGATCAGCACATGGGTGATGATGTCGCCCAGCGTCTCCTCGTTCTCGGCCCAGTAGTCGAGGATGGCGCGGCGGTAGAGCGTCACGCGGTTCGGCCCTTCGCCGGTCGACGGGTTCCAGCGCTCGGCGATGCCGCGCCCCTCGAACAGCCCGAGCAGGTCGAACGGCGTTTCCAGCGCCAGGTCGTCCATGATCTCGTCGGTCGGGAACTCCGTCACCTGGATGATGATCTCGCCGGTCAGCCGGCGGAACTCCTCGGGCAGGTGCGCATAGGCTTCGAGCGACATCAGCTCGAATTCCTGCAACGAGGGGGAGAGCTGGTCGCTCCAGTCTCTGGTCTGGTAGATGCGGGCCATGTGTCGTCCTTTGAGGCCGCATATAGACCGTTGCGCCGCCGGTTTCGACCCCCCCGTCGCCCCACATGATGAACCGCATGATGAAAGGGACGCTCAGGACAGCTCGTCGTCCTCGAGCGGGCGCGCCTCGGATGGCAGCATGATCGGCACGCCGTCGCGCACCGGATAGGCGAGCCGCGCCGCGCGCGAGACGAGCTCGCTCTTGCCCGCGTCCCACGACAGCGGCATCTTGGTCAGCGGGCAGGCCAGCATTTCCAGCATCTTCGGATCGACCGCGCGCCGAAGGTCCTTCTCGTCCTTCGCTTTCCTGCCGGTCTCGCGCTCGCTCATTGCAGGCTCGACGGGAAATCGTCGCCGCTCTCGCGCGCCAGCGCGATCTCGGTCATGGCGATCAGCGTCTCGGCGCGGGTCTTCAAATCGGGGGCCTCGAGCAGCGCCTGCTTCTCGGCCGGGCCGTAGGGCGCCATCATCGACAGGGCGTTGACCAGCGTCGCGTTCTCGGCGCGGCTGACGCTTTCCCAGTCGGCCTCCAGCTCGTTGGCCTTGAGATAGGCGCGGAAGGCCTGGAGGAGCGCGGCCCTGTCGACCTCCTCGGCGCCGGCCTCGACGTCGAGGTCGGCGAGGAAGGGGGTGATGCGGCACTGGCGGAACGGCGTCTTGACGGCGTCCTCCGCGGCGACGCGGAAGCGGCACACGCCCTGGAGCGAGATCAGGTAGCGGCCGTCGCCGGTCTCGGCGAAGGAGGTGATGCGGCCGAGGCAGCCGACGTCGCACAACTCCGGCTCACCGTCGGCCTTCAGCGCGCCGTCGAGGCGCGGCTGGATCATGCCGATCAGCCGGTTGCCGGAAAGCGCGTGGTCGACCATCTCGAGATAGCGCGGCTCGAAGACGTTGAGCGGCAGGCGTCCGCCCGGCAGCAGCAGCGCGGCCGACAGCGGGAACACGGCGACCGTGCCGGGCAGGTCGCCTTCGGTCAGGTAGCGCGCATTTCCAGCCAGCATATCGCTCTCCCGTCCGGCATCTCCTACGCCGTTTCACCGCTTCACGGAAACGGTGAAACGGCCCGGCTTTCAGTTTAACGCAATTCCGGGCGGAAAAGTGCTTCACACTTTTCCTGAATTGCTCACGAGAACAGCAGCGACGACAGCTTGCGCCGCGCCGCGAGCGTCGCCTCGTCGGCCATGCCCCATGCCTCGAAGAACTTGAGCAATTGCAGGCGCGCGCCGTCGTCCTGCCAGGTGCGGTCGGCCTTCATGATGGCGAGCAGCGCGTCCGCCGCCTTGTCGCGCTCGCCGAGCGCGTTGTGGATCAGGGCGAGGTCGAAGCGGGCCTGATGGTCCTTGGGGTCGGCGGCGAGCCGGCGCTCCAGCTCGGCCGGATCGCCGAGCCCGGCGACCTGCTCGGCCAGCGCGAGGCGTGCCCTGACGCCGGCAAGCTGGGCTGCGTCCTCGCTGCCCTCGGGCGCGCGGGCCAGCACCTCGCGGGCGTTCGCCTCGTCGCCGGCGTCGAGCAGCGTCTCCGCCAGCCCGGCGATGGCGTCGAGATTGTCGGCGGCGTCACCGAGCACGGCAGCATAGACCTGCGCCGCGCCCTGGAGGTCGCCCTCCATGCGCAGCTCGCCGGCCGCGGCGAGCGCCTCGGCGACGGCCTCGGCCGCGCCGCCCGGACCCGACAGCTTGTCGATGAACTCGCGGATCTTGCTTTCGGGGATCGCCCCCATGAAGCCGTCGACCGGCAGGCCATCGACGAAGGCGATGACCGCCGGAATCGACTGGATGCCGAGCTGGCCGGCGATGGAAGGGTGGTCGTCGATGTTCATCTTGACCAGCCTGACGCGGCCGCCCGCCTCGGCGACGGCCTTCTCAAGCGCCGGCGCAAGCTGCTTGCACGGCCCGCACCACGGTGCCCAGAAATCGACCAGCACCGGCTGGTTGCGCGATTCCTGGATCACGTCGGCGGCGAAGCCGGCCGTGGTCGTGTCCTTGACCAGAGACCCGCCGGGCGCGCCGCTGTTCAGGCCGTGCGACGGGCCATCGGGCGTCGCCGCCGCGCCGCCGCCGTACTGGACCGAGTAGCCGCCGCCGAAAGGGTTGTCCTGCGCGCTCATAAGCCATCTCCTGCTGCGCGGAATGAAGCCGCCGCCGCCTTCATAGCAGAGGCGGGCGGCAGGTCGAGTGGGTGAGCGAGAAATGTGGCTTCAGGCGGCCTGTTTCAAGGGAGGCGGCTTGGGGGATGGCTTGGGGATCAGGCTCGGAGACCCGGCTTTCGGGCGGACTGGCCGGCTCAGCCCGCCACCTGCAGGCTGTGCAGCGTCAGCTCGGCGCCGACGCGGTTGCGGCCGCCGTGCTTGGCCCGGTAGAGCGAGGCGTCGGCGCGGCCCAGCACCTCCTCGAAACCGCCCGCCTCGGGGCTGGCGAGCGCCACGCCGGCGCTGGCGGTGGCGGCGACCCTGCCGCGCGCCGTCTCGACATGGCTTTCGGCGAACAGGGCGCGGATGCGCTCGGCGGTGCTGGTGGCGAGCGGCAGCGACGCCTCGCGCAGCACCAGCACGAACTCCTCGCCGCCGGTGCGGGCGGCGATGTCGCCGGCGCGCACGTTGAGGCGCAGCGCCTCGGCGAAGCGGCGCAGCACCTCGTCGCCGGTGGCGTGGCCGTAGCGGTCGTTGATCGCCTTGAAGCGGTCGAGGTCGAAGACGATCACGGCATGGCCCGCCGCGAAGCCGCCGTTCGACATCCGCTCGAACAGGGCGCGGCGGTTGGACAGGCCCGTCAGCATGTCGGTCTCGGCGTCCTCGCGGTGCTTGCGCGCGGCGCGGGCGTTGTTGAGGCCGAGCGACAGCGCGCCGATGCCGGTGATGCCGGCGATGCACATGATGGCGTTGAACTTCTCCGCCCAGTTGTCGGGGTGGACGCGCATCACCCAGGTCTGCTCGTGGGCGATGATGGTGCCGCAGGCATAGAAGGAGACGGCGGCGAGCGCATAGAGCGTCGACAGCGCGGCGATGGAGGACGGCGCTTCGGCGCGGGCGTTCCAGTACTGCATGGCGGTGGCCATCAGCAGGCTGCCGGCGAGGAAGTTGTAGACCATCATGCCGAGGCCGTCATAGCCGACGAGGATGGGAACGCCGACCAGCGGCACGGCCGTGCCCAGCACCAGCCAGTGCCGGCGCGTCGTGGCGCGCCCGGTGAACTGGCAGGCGGCGATGAAGACGAAGACGAAGACGAAGCCGAGGATCTCAAGCGTGAAGGCGGCTGCGGCGATGTCCAGCCGGTCGGCCGGGAAGACGTAATAGGCGACGACGCCGATGCCGATCAGCATCATGCCCAGCGTCCAGCCGATGAGGAAGCGGTCGGCCCGGTTGTGCAGCCACACGTTCAGCATCGTCAGGCCAAGGGCCCCCGCGCAAACGCCCGCCGCGATGAAGAGGGATGCCTGATCGACCAAACTGTTCCTTGCTCCCCAACCGAGGCCGGCGAAACTAGCACAGCGGCCGCGGCCCTGCCGGATTAGCTCGTCGCTTGGTGAAGGAAGTCTTGCCCGCTTTCTACAGCGGAACGGCGGTCTCCTGCTTGACGCCCTTGAGGACGAGGCTGGTGCGCACGTTGGCGATGCCGGGCAGGCGGAACAGGAACGCCTCGAGGAAGCGGTTGTAGGCGTCGAGGTCGGCGCACATCACCCGCAGCATGTAGTCGGCCTCGCCGGTGACGGCGAAGCAGTCCAGCACCTCCGGCCGGCGGCCGACCTCGGCGATGAAGGTGTCGACATGGCGGTGGTCGTGCCGGGTCAGGGTGACATGGGCGATGGCGTGGAAGCTCAGGCCCGCCTTGGCCGCGTCCAGCACCGTCGCGTAGCGGCGGATGACGCCCTCCTCCTCCAGCGCCCTGACGCGCCGCCAGCAGGCCGAGGCCGACATGCCGGCCCGTTCGGCCAGCTCTTGGTTGGTGATGCGGGCGTCCTGCTGCAAGGCGCGCAGCAGGGCCCGGTCCTGTTCCGTCAAGTTTTCCATTTTGCAGCGCATCAACGGCAGATCGTTCCGTATCATAGACCGAACAGGCAAATCCTGTCGATCCTGCAATGAATCGGGGTCATTCTGGCAAGTTCTTCCAGCCGGTTGGGACTATCCTAGGGGAAGGCACCCGGCCAAGGCACCCAGGAGGAACCGATGACCGTTGACGCGCCCTTTCACGCAGCCGGCCGCGATCTTTTCCGCTACGGGGCCCGCTACAGGCTGGAGGACCGCTACGCCAGCGGCTCCGGCCGCGTCTTCATGACCGGGACGCAGGCGCTGGTGCGCATCGTCCTCGACCAGGCGCGGCGCGACCGCGCGGCCGGGCTGAACACGGGCGGCTTCGTCTCCGGCTATCGCGGCTCGCCGCTCGGCGGCCTCGACCTCGAATTGTGGCGCAACCGCGCGCTGATCGACGACGCCGGGATACGCTTCCTGCCGGCCGTCAACGAGGACCTCGCCGCGACCGCCGTGCTCGGCAGCCAGCAGGTCGAGACCAACCCGATGGCGTCCGTCGATGGCGTCTTCGCCCTGTGGTACGGCAAGGGGCCGGGCGTCGACCGCGCCGGCGACGCGCTCAAGCACGGCAACGCCTACGGCTCGTCGCCGCATGGCGGCGTCCTCGTCGTGGCGGGCGACGACCATGGCTGCGTCTCCTCCTCGATGCCGCACCAGTCGGACGTCGCCTTCATGGCCTGGTTCATGCCGACGCTGAACCCCGCCTCCATAGCCGAGTATCCGGCCTTCGGCGAATGGGGCTACGCGCTGTCGCGCTTTTCGGGCATGTGGGTCGGCTTCAAGGCGATCTCGGAGACCGTCGAATCGGCGGCGTCCGTCGAGCTCCGGCCCGACCGCGCCTTCGTGCAGCCGGCCATCGCGCTGCCCGCCGGCGGGCTGCATTATCGCTGGCCCGACCTGCCCGGGCCGCAGATCGAGGAGCGGATGGAGGCGAAGAAGCAGGCGGTGTTCGCCTTCGCCGAGGCCAACCCGATCGACCGCCACGTCTACGAGGTCGGCGATGCGCGCTTCGGCATCGTCACCACCGGCAAGGGCCATCTCGACCTGATGGAGGCGCTGCGGCTCCTCGGCCTCGGCGAGCGCGAATGCCGCGCCCTCGGCATCGACATCTACAAGGTCGGCATGGTGTGGCCGCTCGCCCGGCGCGACGCGCTCGACTTCGTGCGCGGCAAGGACGAGGTGCTGGTGATCGAGGAGAAGCGCGGCATCATCGAGAGCCAGCTCAAGGAATATTTCTACGACTGGCCCGGCCACAAGCCGCGCGCCATGGTCGGCAAGCGCGACGAGACCGGCGCGCGGCTGATCCCGTGGACGGGCGAATTGTCGCCGCGCCTCTTGGCGCCGCTGGTGGCGAAGCGGCTCGACGGCATCTTTCCCGGGCACGGTTTTTCCGCGCGCGCAGCGCGGCTCGACGCCGGGCCCGCCATCTCGATCTCGGTGCCGGGGGCGACGCGCACGCCCTATTTCTGCTCGGGCTGCCCGCACAACACCTCGACCAGGGTGCCGGAAGGAAGCCAGGCGCTGGCCGGCATCGGCTGCCACTTCATGGCGAGCTGGATGGACCGCGACACCACCTCGCTGATCCAGATGGGCGGCGAGGGTGTGAACTGGGCGGCCTCGTCGCTGTTCACCGGCGGCGGGCATATCTTCCAGAATCTCGGCGAGGGCACCTGGTATCATTCCGGCTCGATGGCGATCCGGCAGGCGGTCGCGGCCGGCGCCAACATCACCTACAAGATCCTCTACAACGACGCGGTCGCCATGACCGGCGGCCAGCCGGTGGACGGGCCGGTCAGCGTCGTCGGCATCGCCCATGCCTGCCGCGCCGAGGGCGTCGAGCGCATCGCGCTCGTCAGCGACGCGCCGGAGAAGTTCTCCGCGCCCGATTTTCCCGCCGGCACGACGATCCACCATCGCCGCGAGATGGATGCGCTCCAGCGCGAGCTGCGCGCGGTCAAGGGCGTCTCGGTGCTGATCTACGAGCAGACCTGCGCTACGGAAAAGCGCCGCCGGCGCAAGCGCGGCACGATGGAGGACCCGAAGCGCATCGTCGTCATCAACGAGCTGGTCTGCGAGGGCTGCGGCGATTGCTCGGTGCAGTCGAACTGCCTGTCGGTCGAGTCGGTCGAGACCGCGTTCGGCACCAAAAGGCGCATCAACCAGTCGTCCTGCAACAAGGACTTTTCCTGCATCGACGGCTTCTGCCCGAGCTTCGTGACGCTGGAAGGCGCGGTGCGGCGCAAGGCGGGGCGCATCGCGCCCGATCTCGACGCCCTCGGTGGCGATCTTGCCGCGCCGGCGCTTCCCTCTCTGGGCGAACCCTACGATCTGCTCATCACCGGCGTCGGCGGCACCGGCGTCGTCACGGTCGGCGCGCTGGTGACGATGGCCGCGCATCTCGAAGGCAAGGGCGCGTCGGTGCTCGACTTCACCGGCTTCGCGCAGAAGTTCGGCCCGGTCCTGTCCTTCGTGCGGCTGGCGGAAAACCCCGAGGCCATCAACCAGGTGCGCATCGACCGCGGCGCGGCCGACGCGCTGATCGGCTGCGACATCGTCGTCTCCTCCTCGCCCAAGGCGTCTTCCTGCTACCGGCCGGGCATGAAGGCCGCGCTCAATCTGGCGAAAATGCCGACCGGCGACATCGTGCGCCGGCGCGACGCCGATCTTGCGGTCGAGCGCCGGGTGGCGGCGATCCGCGAGGCGGTCGGCGGCGACGGGCTGGCGGCGCTCGACGCCAACCATGTCGCCGAGACGCTGATGGGCGACACCGTCTTCGCCAATATCGTCATGCTCGGCTTTTCCTGGCAGCGCGGCCTCGTGCCGGTCGGCTTCGCCGCGCTCGACCGCGCCATCGAGCTGAACGGCGTCGCCATCGAGGCCAACCGCCGCGCCTTCCTCATCGGCCGCGTCGCCGCCGCGATGCCGGAGCGGCTTGCCGGCTTCCTTGCGCCGCCGCGCGGAAAGGAAGAGACGCTCGGCGAGATCGTCGCCCGGCGGGCGGCCTTCCTGACCGACTATCAGGATGCCGTCTATGCCGGCCGCTACGCCGCCTTCGTCGACAAGGTGGCGCGGGCGGAAGCGCCGCTCGGCACAGACGAGCTGGCGCGGAACGTGGCGCGGGCGCTGTTCAGGCTGATGGCCTACAAGGACGAGTACGAGGTGGCGCGGCTGCATATGGAGACCGGGTTCGCCGACAGGCTGAAGGCGGAGTTCGACGGCGATTTCCGCATCGTCCATCATCTGGCGCCGCCCTTCCTCGCCGCCGGGCTCGATGCGCGCGGCCGGCCGCTGAAGCGGGCGTTCGGGCCGTGGATCCGGCTGCCGATGCGGCTTCTGGCGCGGATGAAGCGGCTGCGCGGCACGGCGTTCGATCCGTTCGGGCACACGGCGGAGCGGCGCATGGAGCGCGCGCTGATCGGCTGGTACGAGGCGGCGGTGGAGCGCGCCCTCGCAAGGCTCGACGCCGCGACGCATGGCGAACTGTGCCGCGTGCTGGCAAGGCCGCTGGACATACGCGGCTACGGCCCGGTCAAGGAAGAGGCGGCGCGGCGCGTGCGCGCCGAAGTCGAAGCCGGGCTTGCCGGCTGACCAACGGCCGCACTTTTGAAGATGCGGGCGGCGGATCGACTTCCCGCATCCGATTCGGCATCGAAACGATACATGCGAAACCTGATGTAGCCGGATTAACTTTTCCGATCGGCGGACTTTCTTATTAGCGGGTTGTTAATCGAAGGAAGGGAAGAGTGCGGTGCGCCTTCCCGTTTCGCTTTTGCCGATTCGGGCGTGCGGCGCCCGGGTGGACGGCCCGGATCAGTATGGGGCTTGGGGGTCAACAGTGTCGTTCAACAATCTCAGCATCTCGCGCAAGCTCGCGCTTGCCTTCGCCGCCGTTGTGGCCGCCATCGTCGCGATGAGCGCGGTGATCTTCTGGAACATCGCCCAGCTCGAGAAGGCGACTCAGGCGGAAGCCGACGCCAATCTGGCGGTCGACATCATCACCCGCGCCGAGTTCCGCCTCGCGCGGCAGGAGAACAGCTATCGCGGCTTCCTCCTGACCAACGACCCCTATTACATCGAGCGGCTGGACAGCCACCGCGCCACCTTCAACCGCCATCTCGACGAACTGCGCGCCTCCAAGGCCGGCCGTGGCGACGAAGCCGAGATCGGCGCCGGCATCGCCGATGTGATCGCAAAGATGGACGCCTGGCAGCGCGAGATCGTCGACGAGGGCCGCAAGCTGGCCGCCGATCCGATCTTCCGCTTCAAGGCGGTCGAGATGGTCGGCCAGAACGGCAAGGCCGACGGGCTGATGGAGCCGATCGAGGACGCCCTTTCCGCCCTTGCCGAGGGCGAGCGCGCGGCCGCGGCCGCCGCCATCGAGCAGCGCCATTCGGTGACGGCGCTGACCGAGATGGTGCTCTATGTCGGCGTCGGCCTCGCGGTCCTCATCTCCGCGGTTCTCGGCTGGCTGCTGTCGCGGATGATCGCGACGCCCGTCAACGCGCTGACCGGCGTGATGGGGCGCCTCGCCTCGGGCGATAATTCGGTCGAGGTCCCCGCCGTCGCGCGCGGCGACGAGATCGGCGAGATGGCGCGCGCCGTCCTCGTGTTCAAGGAAGCGGCGATCGAGAAGATCCGGCTCGAGGCCGAGACCAACGAGACGCGGGCGGCGGCCGAGAGCGAGCGTGCCCGCAACGAGGCCGACAAGGCCCGCGACGCGGCCGAGGACCATGCCGTGGTCACGGCGCTGGCCAACGGCCTGTCGGCGCTGGCGGCGGGCGACCTGACCTGGCGCATCGCCGAGCCGTTCTCGCCCAAGGCGCAGAAGCTCAAGGACGATTTCAACAGCACCGCGGCGCAGCTTCAGGACACGATGGCCACGATCGCCGAGGCGATCGGCGGCATGCGCAATGGCACCGGCGAGATCAGCCAGGCGGCGGACGATCTGTCGCGGCGCACCGAGCAGCAGGCCGCGAGCCTCGAGGAGACGGCCGCGGCGCTCGACGAGATCACCGCGACGGTGAAGAAGACGGCCGAGGGCGCGCATCAGGCGTCCGAGGTGACGGGACAGGCGCGCATCGGCGCCGAGAAGTCGGGCGAGGTGGTGCGCCAGGCGGTGAAGGCGATGGCGCAGATCGAGAAGTCGTCGCAGCAGATCGGCCAGATCATCGGCGTCATCGACGAGATCGCGTTCCAGACCAATCTTCTGGCGCTCAATGCCGGCGTCGAGGCCGCGCGCGCCGGCGACGCGGGCAAGGGCTTCGCCGTCGTCGCCCAGGAGGTGCGGGCGCTGGCGCAGCGTTCGGCCGAGGCGGCCAAGGAGATCAAGCAGCTGATCTCGACCTCGACGCAGCAGGTCGAGCAGGGCGTCGACCTGGTCGGCCAGACCGGCGAGGCGCTGGAGAAGATCGTCGTCCAGGTCGGCGAGATCACCGGGCTGGTGGCGGAGATCGCGGCCTCGGCGCGCGAGCAGTCGACCGGCCTCGGCGAGGTCAACTCCGCCGTCAACCAGATGGATCAGGTGACGCAGCAGAACGCGGCCATGGTCGAGCAGTCGACGGCGGCGAGCCACAACCTCGCCCAGGAGGCCGATGAGCTGGCGCAGCTCGTGGCGAAGTTCCGCCTCGGCGGCGGTGAGCGAGACGTCGCGCGGCCCGCTCAACGCCGGCCGTCCGCTTCCGGCGTCGCGCCGGCGCGCCCCGTGGCCCCGGCCCTGAAGAGCGTTTCTTCCGGCTCCGGGCAGGCGGCCGCGCTTCTGGCCGCCCAGCCGGCCGACGAGGGCTGGGAAGAGTTCTGAGCTTCCCGAAAACCGTCGCTCCGGCCCATGCCGGGCGGCGGGTGAATCCGGCGCGAGGGGGCTTTCGCCGGGTTCTTTCTAAACCCGAAATTAACCGCGCCCGGCCCAGTGTGGGGCGCGGGAAACGGCGGGATCGCTGGCGGCTGCCACGACCCGCGAGGCTAGGGGAACGGGCTGGGGAAACGGGACATGAGCGAGGAGCATAACAGGCGGGCATCGGATCGCAGGCGCGAGCTGATCGCCTTCATGATCGGGCAGCAGGAATTCTGCGTCGACATCATGGCCGTGCGGGAAATCCGCGGCTGGACGCCGGCGACGCCGCTGCCCCACGCCCAGAAATTCATGCGCGGCGTCATCAACCTGCGCGGCTCGGTGCTGCCGATCATCGACCTGTCGGCCCGGCTCGGCTTCGGGCTGACGACGCCGGAAGCGCGCCACGTCATCATCGTCGTGCGCACCGGTGCGCAGGAGGTCGGGCTGCTGGTCGACGCGGTCTGCGATATCCTCTCCGTCACCGACGACATGGTGCAGCCGACGCCGAACGTGGCGAGCGACACGGTGCGCTCCTTCGTGCGCGGCATCCTCGCCGTCGAAGGCCGGATGATCGGCATGATCGGCCTCGAACGCATCCTGCCGGAGCAGGAAGCGGAGGCGGCATGACGACTGCGGCCCGCTCCAGAGACGGGCGCGGACAGGCGCTCGTCGATGGAGAGTTTCTCTTCACCACCGCGGATTTCACGTCGATCGCGCGCATGCTCTACGAGGATGCGGGCATCGCGCTGACCGAAAGCAAGGCCTCGCTGGTCTATTCGCGGCTGGCCAAGCGGCTGAGGGTCCTCGGCATCGAGAGCTTCCAGGACTATTGCCGGCTGGTGGCGGGCGCCGAAGGGCTCGGCGAGCGGCAGAACATGCTGGCGGCGCTGACCACCAACGTCACCCGCTTCTTCCGCGAGCCGCACCATTTCGAGCATCTGAAGACGAAGGTGCTGCCCGAGCTCGTGGCACGGGCGCGGGCGCGTGGCCGGGTGCGCATCTGGTCGGCCGGCTGCTCTACGGGGCAGGAGCCCTATTCGATCGCCCTGACGATGCTGGAGATGCTGCCCGAGGCGGCGAGCCTCGACGTGCGCATCCTCGCCAGCGACATCGATCCCAACGTGGTGGCCACGGGCCGCGCCGCCGTCTATTCCAACGAGGCGGTGCAGCCGGTGCCGGCAGCCTTGCGCGACCGCTGGATGGTGCGCGTGCGCGACGGCAGCCGCGAAGCCTGGGGCGCGGGCGAGGACATGCGCCGGCTCGTCGCCTTCCGCGAGCTGAACCTGATGGGCAACTGGCCGATGAAGGGCCGGTTCGACGTCATCTTCTGCCGCAACGTCGTCATCTATTTCGACGAGCCGACGCAGGCGCGCATCTGGTCGCGCTTCGCGCCGCTGCTCAATCCGGGCGGGCGGCTCTATGTCGGCCATTCCGAGCGCGTGACCGACATGGACAGGTTCGAGACCGACGGGCTGACGACCTACCGGCTCAAGGGCGGCGCGCGATGAGCACGGTCAAGGTGCTGGTCGTCGACGACAGCGCGACCATGCGCGGGCTGATCACCGCCGTGCTGCGCCGCGATCCGGAGATCACGGTCGTCGGCCAGGCCGGCGACCCGCTCGAGGCGCGCGACGCCATCAAGCGGCTCAACCCCGACGTGGTGACGCTCGACGTCGAGATGCCGAACATGAACGGGCTGGCCTTCCTCGAGAAGATCATGCGCCTTCGGCCGATGCCGGTGGTGATGGTCTCGACGCTGACGCATGTCGGCGCCGAGGTCAGCCTCGCCGCGCTGGAGCTCGGCGCGGTCGACTGCGTCGGCAAGCCGGGCGCCGGCCTGCCGGCCGAGCAGGCCTTCGCCGAGCTCGCGGCGCGGGTCAAGGCCGCCGGCCGGGCGCGGGTGCGGCCCGGCTCCGACCGCGCGCCCGCCCATGCGGCGGCCGGCGATTTCCGGCCCGACGGGCGCATCGTCGCCATCGGCTCGTCGACCGGCGGCGTCGAGGCGCTGCTGACGGTGCTGTCGGCCTTTCCCGCCAACTGCCCGCCGACCGTCATCACCCAGCACATGCCGGGCACCTTCACCCGAAGCTTCGCCGAGCGGCTGAACCGGACCTGCGCGGCGCAGGTCGGCGAAGCCTATGAGGGCGCGCCGCTGGAGCCGGGGCAGGTATGGCTGGCGCCGGGCGGCGAGGCGCATCTCCAGGTCGTCGGCCACGCGCAGAAGCGCTGCCGGCTGGTCGCCGAGCCGCCTGTCAACGGCCACCGCCCCTCGGTCGACGTGCTGTTCGAATCGGTGGCGAAATGCGCCGGCAACGCCGCGGTCGGCGTCATCCTGACCGGCATGGGCCGTGACGGGGCGCAAGGGCTCCTGTCGATGCGCAAGGCCGGGGCCACGACCATCGGCCAGAACGAGGCGACCTCGGTCGTCTACGGCATGCCGAAGGTGGCGCACGAGATCGGCGCGGTCGAGCGGCAACTGCCGCTGGAGCGCATCGGCGCGGAGATCGTCAACCGCTGCAACCTCGCGCGCGAGGCCGTGTGATGCGGGTGCATGTCGTCCAGGGCGAGCACTTCATCACCGACAATCCCGACGCGGTCCTGACCACCCTCCTCGGCAGTTGCGTCGCCGCCTGCATCCGCGATCCGGTCGCCGGCGTCGGCGGCATGAACCATTTCCTCCTGCCCGGCGGCCATTCGCCGGGGGTGGACCGCGCGGCGCAACGCTACGGCGTCCACGCCATGGAGCTGCTGGTCAACGCCCTCCTGTCGGGCGGCGCGCGGCGCGAGCGGCTGGAAGCCAAGCTGTTCGGCGGCGCGCGGCTGATCGACGGCCTGACCGACATCGGCAGCCAGAATGCCGATTTCGCGCTGCGCTTCCTCGCGGCGGAAGGCATCGCCCATGTCGGCGGCAGCCTGCGCGGCGAGCATGGCCGCAAGATCCAGTTCTGGCCGGTCTCGGGCCGGGCGCGGCAGTCGCTGATGGAGCGCGAGAGCGCGCAGGTCTTCGACGTGGAAAAGCGCATCCGCCCCGCCGCGCCGCCGGCCGAGGCCGGGGCGGTCGAGCTGTTCTGATATTTTCGGAACGGCTTCGAAACGAACCGGGTTATCCAACGTTCAGAGCGTGGCGTCGTCGATCAGCGGCGTCGGCTTGGCCAGCCGTTCCAGCGACGCCATATCGGTGAGCCTTATGCGCGCGCCGTCGACCTCGACGCCGTAGGGCTTCAGCGTGGCGAAGGCGCGCGACAGGTTCTCGGGCGTCATGCCGAGCAGCGAGGCCAGCGTGCGCTTGTCGCAGGGCAGCTCGATCGAGCCGCCGCCGTTCTGCTCGCCGTCGAAAGCGAGCAGGCTGTTGGCCAGCCGCTCGACCGCCGTGCGCAGCTTCAGGTCCTTCTGCTGCTTGACGATCTCGCGATAGCAGCCGGCCAGCTCGTCGAGAACGGCGCGGGCGAAGGCGCCGTCTTTGCTGCACGCCTCCCTGACGTCCCCGGCGGGAATCAGCAGCAGCCGGGAGTGCCGGCCGGTGCGCCCGCTCTTGAGATAGACCCCGTCCTTCAGCACCGCGGCGAGGATGAAGGCGCGGCCCGGGCGCACCATCTCCAGCACCGTCTCGCGGCCGTTCCAGCGCGCGTAGAGCTCGATGCGGCCCTCGACGACGACATGGAGGAAGTCCGCGGGCTCGCCTTCGGCGATGATCTCGGTCTGGGCGGGAGTCACCTGCTCGCGGGCCGCGCGCATGAGCCGGCCGAAATTCGCTTCGGCCATGGTGGCGAAGAGCGGCAGCGCCCTTACCTGCGGCAGATCGGTCGATTCCATGCGTCCCCTGCCGATGCCGATCGAGACGTTCCTTGTTTCCCGTTTCGGGCGCGGCTCCCTTGATCCATATCAAGCAGCGATGCGGCGGCCGTTCGGGCGGGACGATGTTCGCAGGTGAAAAGCCGGCCGCGAACGCCTATCGTGCTGAGACCAGAACGAGGATACCGGCATGACATCTCCCTTCCCGCTTCTCGCCGCCGTCCGTTATCGCCGCGACGACGCGATCGATGCTCTGCTGGAAGCGGTGGCCCGTGATCTTCAGGCGCGGGGCGCGCGCGTCGCCGGCTACGTCCAGCGCGAGACGGCGGCAGACGAGGATTGCTGCGCCACCACCTGGCTCGAAGACCTCGCCACGGGCGAGCGCCACGTCATCTCGCAATCGCTCGGCAGCGGCGCCAAGGGCTGCCGGCTCGACCCGCAGGCGCTGGCCGGGCTGTGCGGGCTCGCCGAGGCCGCGCTGGCGCGCGGGGCCGACATCCTGATCCTCAACCGCTTCGGCAAGGGCGAGGCCGAGGGGCACGGCCTGCGCGCCGCCATCGGGCAGGCGATGCTGGACGGCGTGCCGGTGCTGACCGCCGTGCAGGACGCCTGGCTGCCGGCATGGGAGGCGTTCGCCGGCGAGCTCGGGACGACGCTTTCCCCGGCGCGCGGGGAGATCGACGCATGGACCGGCGCGGCTCTCGCCGGCCCATCTATGGCCGCCCTGAGAGAGACGGCCTGATGGGCGACGCCTGCGACGCGCCGGCGAAGGACGGGGCGCTGCTTGCCTTCGACGAGGCGGTGGCGCGGGCCTTGCTGCTCGCCCGGCCGGTGGACGGGACCGAGACGCTGGCGCTCGGCGACGCGGTCGGCCGGGTGCTGGCCGGCCAGGTATTCACCCCGGTTCCGCTGCCGCCCTTCGACAATTCGGCGATGGACGGCTATGCCGTGCGCCTCGCCGACCTCATCGGCGAGGGGCCGTGGCGGCTGCCGCTGGCGCAGCGCATCGCCGCCGGCGACGCCTCCGGCGGGGCGCTGCCTCGGGGGCGCGCGGCGCGCATCCTCACCGGCGCGCCGGTGCCGGACGGGGCCGACGCCGTCGTCATGCAGGAGGAAACGGCCGTCGAGGGGACTTCAGTCGTCATAAGGCGGCGGCCGCGCCCCAGCGAGAACATCCGCCGCGCCGGCGAGGACCTTGCGCAAGGCAGCGCGATCCTCGACGGCGGCGTGACGATCGGCGCGCGCGAGGCCGGGGCGCTGGCGGCCGCGGGCGCGGCGAGCGTCGCGGTCCGCCGTCGTCTCCGCATCGCCTTCTTCTCGACCGGATCGGAGCTGCGCCAGCCCGGCGAGGCGCTCGGTCCCGGCCAGATATGGAACTCCAACCGCTTCCAGCTCGGCGCGGCGCTGGCGCTGCCGTGGATCGAGCCGATCGATCTCGGCGCGGTGCCGGACGAGCCGGCGCAGCTTCGCGCCGCACTCGAGCGCGCCGCCGCGATCGCCGACCTCGTCGTCTCGACCGGCGGCGTCTCGGTCGGCGAGGAAGACCACATGCCGCGCCTTCTCGCCGAGGCGGGCGGCGAGGCGCATGTGATGAAGGTAGCGATGAAGCCGGGCAAGCCGCTGACGATCGGCCGGATGGGAGAGGCGGTCTATTTCGGGCTGCCGGGCAACCCGGTCTCGGCCTTCGTGACCTGGCGGCTGATCGGCGCGCGTGTCGCCGCGGCCTCGGCCGGCATCGCCCGGCACGAGCCGCTCGTCACCATGGCGCGGGCGGCGGCGGGCGAGACGCGCCGGGCCGGCCGCATCGAGTTCCGGCCCGCCCGGCTTGCCGGCGTTTCCCTGACCGGGCCGGCGGGCGAGGAGCCGCGGATCGACCTTTTGAAGCCGTCCTTCGCCGGGCGGGTGGCGCTGCTCTGCGCCGCCGACGGGCTCGCGGTCATTCCGGCCGAGGCCGAGCGCATCGCCGAGGGCGACCTATTGCGCTTCCTGCCGTTCTGAGCGGCGGGGCGACACGACGCCGCCTTGTCTTGGCGGGCGAAGCGGGCATGCTGGGGTTAGCGTCGAGGATATGAGGAAGCGGGCATGAGGAGAAGGACGGCGATTGCGGCGGTGATGGCGGGCCTGCTTGCTGCCGGCGCGGGCCATGCGGCCGAGCATGAAATCCGCATGCTCGGCGAAGGGCCGGAGGCGCAGATGGCGTTCGAGCCCGCCTTCGTCCATGCCGCGCCGGGCGACACGATCCGCTTCGTTCCCGTCGACGACTACCACAATGCCGAAACGATCCGGGCTATGTTCCCGGCGGGCGCCGAACCCTTCAAGGGCGGGATCGGCGAGGATTTCACGGTGACGCTGACCGAGGAAGGCGTCTATCCGCTGATGTGCAAGTCGCATTACGCGGTCGGCATGGTGGCGCTGGTGGTCGTCGGCGAGATGCCGGAGCGCGCAGCGCTGGAGCGGGCGGTCGCCGGGCCGCATCCGCTGAAGGCAAGGGCGGCGTTCGCCGAAATCCTCGCTTCCCTTCCTCAAAGGTAAGGGCCGGCGCGAGGGCCGGCCCCTGCCCATCCCGCGGGGGCGCGCGACGGCGGGTCAGTGCGCCGTCGTCGGTGCCGCCTGCGGAATGTCGTCCTCGTCGTGCGCGATCTCCTTGCGCGCGATGAAGGTGTAGAACATCGGCACCACGAACAGGGTGAACATCGTGCCGATGATGACGCCGGTGAAGATGACCAGACCCATCGAGTAGCGCGCCGCCGCGCCGGCGCCCGAGGCGATGATGAGCGGCACGACGCCGAGCGACATCGCCGCCGTGGTCATCAGGATCGGCCTGAGCCTCACCTTGGCCGAGGCGACGATGGCCTCGAAGCGGTCGAGCCCGTGCATCTCGCGCTGCTGGTTGGCGAACTCGACGAGCAGGATGCCGTGCTTGGTGATCAGGCCGATCAGGGTGATGAGGCCGACCTGCGTGTAGATGTTCAGCGTGCCGAGGCCGAGATTGAGCGGTATGATGGCGCCGAAGATCGACAGCGGCACCGACATCATGATGATGAGCGGATCGCGGAAGCTCTCGAACTGGGCGGCGAGCACCAGATAGATGACGACGACGGCGAGCGCGAAGGCGATCATGATCGTGTTGCCCTGCTCGACCTCCAGCCGCGACTGGCCGGAATAGTCGATGAAGAAGCCGTCGGGCAGCAGCGGCCGCGCGATCTCCTCGATGGTCGCCAGCCCGTCGCCGGTGGTCACGCCCGGCATCGGCAGGGCGGCGATCGTCGCCGAGTTCAACTGGCTGAACTGCTCGATGGCGGTGGCCGCGACGCCCGTCGTGACGCTGATGACCGCCGACAGCGGCACCATCTGGCCGGTGGCCGAGCGCACGAAGAAGTCGCCCAGCCGCTCGGGGTTGTCACGATATTCCTGCGGCACCTGCATGATGATGTCGTAGCTGTTGGAATCGCGGTCGAACTGGGCGACCGCGCCGCCGCCGACGAGCAGGCTCAGCGTCATGCCGATGTCGCGCACCGGCAGGTTGAGCGCCGCCGCGCGGTCGCGGTCGATGGTGATGACGACCTGCTGCGCGTTGTAGGCGAGCGAGTTCTGCACGACGATGAAGCGGCCGGTTTCCTGCGCCTTCAGGCGGATCTCCTCGGCGACCTCGAAGACGCGGCTCGAATCGCCGGTCGACTGGATGACCATCGAGATCGGCAGGCCGCCGCCAGTGCCGGGCAGCGAGGGCGGCGCGAACACCAGCGCCTCGACGCCGGCGACAGGCGCGAGCCGGGCCTGGATGTCCGCCTGGATCTCCTTCTGCGAGCGGGTGCGCTCGGCCCAGTCCTTGAACGCCCACAGCATGAAGCCGGAATTGGTCTGACCGCCGAAGCCGATGACCGAGAAATTGGCGTCGAGCTCGGGCAGGTCCTTCGTCAGGGCGCGCATCTGCTCGGCATAGGCGTTGGTGTAGTCGGTCGTCCCGTAGGACGGCGCGGTGATGAGCGCGAACAGCGCGCCCTCGTCCTCCTCGGGGGCGAGCTCGCTCGAGGTGTTCATGAACAGGTAGCCGGTCAGCGCCACCAGAACGAGGACGATCATCAGCGTCACCGGCCGGTATTTCAGCGAGCCGGCGACGAGGCGCTCGTAGCGGTTGGAGACGCGGTCGAAGGTATTGTCGACCGCCTGCTGGAAGCGGCTGTGGCCGCCGCGCTTGAGCAGCCGCGCCGACATCATCGGCGTGATGGTCAGCGCGACGATGCCGGAGATGACCACCGCGCCGGCGAGCGTCATGGCGAACTCGCGGAACAGCGCGCCGGTCAGGCCGCCGGTGAAGGCGAGCGGCGCGAACACGGCGGCGAGGGTGATGGTCATCGCCACGACCGGGCCGGTGATCTCCTGCATGCCGACGAAGGCGGCCTGCTTGGGCGGCAGGCCTTCCTCGATATGGCGGTGGATGTTCTCGACCACGACGATGGCGTCGTCGACCACGAGGCCGATGGCCAGCACCATGGCCAGCAGCGACAAGAGGTTGATCGAGTAGCCGAGCACGAACAGCACGAAGCAGACGCCGATCAGCGACAGCGGGATGGTGACGATCGGCATCAGCACCGAGCGGAACGAGCCGAGGAACAGGAGGATGATGACGACGACGATGGCGACGGCTTCGGCGATGGTCTTGAACACCTCGGTGATCGAGGCGCTGATCGACTCGGTCGCGTCGTACATCAGCGTGATCGTCATGCCGTCGGGCAGGCTGTTCTGGATCGCCGGCAATTCGTCGAGAACCGCCGAGGCGGTGTCGAGCGGGTTGGCCGAGGGCGTCGGGAAGACGCCGATGAAGGTGCCGGGCTGGCCGTTGAAGGTCACGACCATGTCGGCGTTCTCGGCGGCGAGCTCGACCTCGGCGACGTCGCGCAGGCGCACGACGTCGTCGCCGGAGGCCTTGAGCGGCAGCGCCCCGAAGGCTTCCGGCGTCTGGAGGGTCGATTCCATCGTCACCGGATAGGTGACGTACTCGTTGCGCGTCTTGCCGGGGGCGGCGAGGAAGTTGGACGAGTTGATCGCCGCCAGCACTTCCGAGGCGGTCATGCCGCGCGCGGCGAGGCGGATCGGATCGACCCACACCCGCATCGAATAGTTGGCCGCGCCCATGATCTCGACCTGGGCGACGCCGGGAATGGTCGACATGCGCGGACGGATGACGCGCTCGATATACTCCGTCACCTGCTCGGCGGTCATGTTCGGGTTCTGCAGCGCCAGATACATGGTGGCGAACTGCATGCCCGTGCCCTTGACGATGGTCGGGTCCTCGGCGTCGGCGGGGAGCTGGCTGCGCACCTGCTGCACCTTGGACATCACCTCGGTCAGCGCCGCGTCGGGGTCGGAGCCGAGCCGCATCTGCACCGTGACCACGCTGGCGGAAGGGCGGCTCTGCGACGAGACGTAGTCGACGTTCTCGGTGGTCGAGACCGCGGCGGCGATGGGCGCGGTGATGAAGCCCTGGATCAGGTCGGCGCTGGCGCCGGGATAGACGGTGGTGACGGTGATGACCGTCTCCTCGACCTCCGGATACTGGCGCACCTGAAGGTTGAACAGGCCCTGGAAGCCGAGCAGCAGGATCAGGAAGCCGAGCACGGTCGAAAGGACCGGCCGGCGGATGAAGATGGCGGAGAAGTTCATTGCGCGGCCGCCTCTCTCTTCAGCCCCGTCGCCGGATCGAGCGTGTTGTCGATGGCGAGCGGGGTGCCGTTCGACAGGCGGTTCTGGCCGGCGGTGACGACGACGTCGCCGGCGGAAAGGCCGGACACGATCTCGACGTTGCGCCCCGAGCGGCGGCCGACGCCGACGAAGACCTGGCGGGCCTCGAGCGCTTTGTCGTCGCCCTCGCCCTCCTTCGGGCGCGCGGCATAGACGTAGTCGCCGTAGAGGCTGGTGACGAGCGCGGTCTGCGGCAGGGCGATGACGCCGTCTTCCTGCGGCATCTCGACATTGATGCGCACGAACTGGCCGGGGGTGAGCCTGCCTTCCGGGTTGTCGATGGCCGCGCGCACCGAGACGAGACGGCTCGAGGGATCGACCTTGGGGTCGATGCCGGTGATCTCGCCGACGAAGGCGGTGTCGTCGCCGTCGGCGGTGAGCCGCACCTTCTGGCCGACGCTGAGCTGCGACAGGCGCTGCTCGGGCACGGTGAAGTCGGCGCGCATCGTGTCGATGTCCTGGAGCGTGACCACGGCGACGCCGGGGGTCAGATACTGGCCCTCATCGACGCGCGGAATGCCGAGCTTGCCGGGGAACGGGGCGCGCAGCTGCTTCTGCTGCAGCACGGCCTCGAGCTTCTCAACCTGCGCGGCCGAGGCGGCGGCGGCCGCTTCCGCGGCCTGGAGCGTGACGGCCGAGCCGACGCCGCGCTCGCGCAGCTCCAGCGCGCGCTCCAGCGCCTGCTTGTCGAGCGCGGCCTGCGCGCGCGTCGCCGTGAGATCGGCCTGCTGGACGGCGTCGTCGAGCCGCACGAGCACCTCGCCTTCCTCGACGCGCTGGTTGGTGGCGATGTTCAGCTCCTTGACGATGCCGGTCGTCTCGACCGTGAGATCGACGCCGCGGCTGGCGCTGACCGTGCCGATGGCGTCGATGACGGGCGTCCAGCTCGCCGGCTCCACGGTCACGGTGGAGACGGTGACGGTCTGCGCCGGCATGTTGGCGAAGAAGTCCTGGATGGCCTGGTCGCGGAACATGTTGAAGCCGACGAGACCGCCGACGATCAGGCCAAGAAGCACGATGGCGATGAGGAAACGTTTGATCATGGTCAGGGGCGCTCGCTGATTCTTCCAGAAAGACGGAAGCGGCCTTGCGGGGTCCCTCTGGCTGGGGCGGCTATATGGCGCATGCCAGGGGGGCTTGCAAGGCGTGACGCGCTTAGTGTACCGTCTGGACGGTTTAGTCAAGGAAAAATGCAAATACCCATGTCAGGACGCCGCTCCAAGACAAGGCAGAAGATTCTGGAGGCCGCAGCCGAGATCTCTCGCGAGTCCGGCCCCGGCAACCTGTCGCTCGACGCGGTCGCGGCGCGCGCCGGCGTGTCGAAGGGCGGCCTGCTCTACCATTTCCCGTCGAAGACGGCGCTGCTCAAGGCGGTGGTCGAGACCTTCGTCGCCTCGTTCGACGAGGAGCTGGCCCGCCGTCAGGAGACGAAGCCCGGCCGTGCCGACGCCATGCTCGAAGCCTATCTCGAACTCTTCGTCGAGGATCACGACTGCCGCCGTCCGCCGCCCTCCGGCCTGCTCGCGGCGCTGTCGCAGGACCCCGACTTCCTCGCGCCGGTGCGCCGCCACAACCGTGCGCTGCTCGACCGGATGCGCCAGACGGCGAGCGACCCGGCGATGGCGCTGGTCGTCTATCTCGCCATACAGGGCATGCGGGGCATGAACCTGCTCGGCCTCGACGTGATGAGCGAGGAGGAATTCACTGAAGCGGTCGACAAGCTCAAGGTCATCGTCGCCGGCGCGTGAGGATTCTTCGCTTGCCGTCATGGCCGCGATGGCGCAATCAGGGCCATCGACCGCCAACCATGAAAAGAGACATCATGACCAGTCCCGTCATCGATCCGCAGAAGCTCGACCGTCTGGCCGAGGTCGCGGTCAGGGTCGGCCTCAACCTCCAGCCGGGGCAGGACCTGCTCATGACCGCGCCGACGGCGGCGCTGCCGCTGGTCAGGTTGATCGCGGCCCACGCCTACAAGGCGGGCGCGGGGCTGGTGACACCGTTCCTCGCCGACGAGGAGATCGCGCTCGCCCGCTACCGCCACGCGCCCGACGCCTCGTTCGACCGCGCGGCCGGCTGGCTCTACGAGGGCATGGCCAGGGCGTTCTCACAGAACACGGCGCGGCTCGCCATCGTCGGCGACAACCCGATGCTCCTGTCGGGGGAAGACCCGGAAAAGGTGGCGCGTGCCAACAAGGCCAATTCCATGGCCTACAAGCCGGCGCTGGAGAAGATCGCCGGCTTCGACATCAACTGGAACATCGTCGCCTTTCCCGGCAGCGCGTGGGCGAAGCTGGTCTTTCCGGGCGATGACGAGGCGACGGCGGTTCGTAAGCTGGCCGACGCCATCTTCTCCGCCTCGCGCGTCGACGGCGAGGATCCGGTCGCGGCATGGGCCGCGCACAACCGGGCGCTCGCCGTGCGCCGCGACTGGCTTAACGGCGAGCGGTTCTCCGCGCTGCGCTTCACCGGACCGGGCACGGACCTGACGGTCGGGCTGGCCGACGGCCACGAATGGCAGGGCGGCGCCTCGACGGCCAAGAACGGCGTCGTCTGCAACGCCAACATCCCGACCGAGGAGGTGTTCACCACGCCGCACGCGCTGCGCGTCGAGGGCCATGTGTCGAGCACCAAGCCGCTGTCCTATCAGGGCACGCTGATCGACGACATTTCCGTGCGCTTCGAGGGCGGGCGCATCGTCGAGGCGAAGGCGGCGCGCGGCGAGGCGGTGCTCAACAAGGTGCTCGACACCGACGAGGGCGCGCGGCGGCTCGGGGAGGTGGCGCTGGTGCCGCATTCGTCGCCGATCTCGAAGAGCGGCATCCTGTTCTACAACACGCTGTTCGACGAGAACGCCTCGTGCCACATCGCGCTCGGCCAGTGCTACGCCAAGTGCTTCCTCGGCGGCGACAAGCTCACGCCGGACCAGATCGCGGCGCAGGGCGGCAATACGAGCCTGATCCACATCGACTGGATGATCGGCTCCGACAGGATAGACATCGACGGCGTCAGGCCGGACGGCGGGCTCGTGCCGGTGTTCCGCAAGGGCGAGTGGGCCTGAGCGGCCGCGCCTCGGGCGAACGACGAAAGGGGGCTTGCGCCCCCTTTTTCATGCCCGCTTTCAGGCCCTGCCGTAGCCGCCGGCGGTGGGGGTGATCACCGTCACCGCCTCGCCGGCTTCGAGCGTGGTCTGGTCGCAGCCCTTCAGCACCTCGATGCTGCCGTCGAGGCGACGGACCTCGGTGCGGCCGAGTTCGCCGTCGCCGCCGCCCTCGATGCCGCGCGGCAGGACCCTGCGGTGCGAGGAGAGGATCGCGCAATCCATCTTCTTCGTGAAGCGCAGCGTGCGCGTCGTGCCGTCGCCGGCGCGATAAGCGCCCGTGCCGCCCGAGCCCGCGCGCAGGCCGAAATTCTCGACGACCACCGGAAAGCGCATTTCGAGGATTTCCGGGTCGGTCAGGCGGGAGTTCGTCATGTGGACGTGGACGCCGGAGGTGCCGGAAAAGCCCCTGCCGTCGTTCATCCGGCCGGCGGGCGAACCGGAGCAGATCGTCTCGTAATACTGGTACTCGTCATTGCCGAACGTCAGGTTGTTCATCGTGCCCTGCGAGTTGGCGATGGCCCCCAGCGCGCCGAAGATGGCGTTGGTGACGTGCTGCGAGGTCTCGACATTGCCGGCCACCACCGCACGCGGATAGGCGGGCTTCAGCATCGAGCCCTCGGGGATGACGATGCGGATCGGCCTCAGGCACCCGGCGTTCATCGGGATCGGCGATTCGACCATGACGCGGAAGCAGTAGAGCACGGCCGCGCGCGCCACCGGCTCGGGCGCGTTGAAGTTGTTGGCAATCGCTTCCGAGGTGCCGGTGAAGTCGACGGTCGCGGTGCGGGCGGCGCGGTCGACCGCGATCCTCACCTTGATGACCTGCCCGGCATCGGTCGGGTACTCGTACTCGCAGTCGTCGAGCCGGCCGATCAGGCGCGCGACCTCCTCGGCGGCGTTGTCCTGGACGTGGCCCATATAGGCCTCGACCACGTCGAGCCCGAACTCCTCGACCATGCGGCGCAGCTCGGCCGCGCCGCGCTCGTTGGCGGCGATCTGCGCCTTGATGTCGGCGATGTTCTGGGCCGGGTTGCGCGCCGGGTAGGGGTGGTCGGTGAGCAGATGATGCAGCGCCGCCTCGCGGAAGCTGCCGCGCTCGACGAGGCGGAAATTGTCGAACAGCACGCCCTCCTCGTCGACCGTGGTGGCGAGCGGCGTCATCGAACCGGGCGCGGTGCCGCCGACATCGGCGTGGTGGCCGCGGCTCGCCACCCAGAACAGGATCTCCCTGCCGGAATCGTCGAAGACCGGGCTGACGACGGTGATGTCGGGCAAATGGGTGCCGCCATTATAGGGCGCGTTGAGGGCGAAGACGTCGCCGGGGGCGATGGCGCCCTCGTTGAGGCGGATGACGGTTTCGACCGAGCGGTCCATCGAGCCCAGATGCACCGGCATGTGCGGCGCGTTGGCGACCAGCGCGCCGGTGCGGTCGAAGACGGCGCAGGAGAAGTCGAGCCGCTCCTTGATGTTGACCGAGTGTGCCGTGTTCTGGAGGGCGACGCCCATCTGCTCGGCGATGTTCATGAAGAGGTTGTTGAACACTTCGAGCAGGATCGGGTCGGCCTGCCTCGTCCCGACCGCCTGGATGCGCTGCATCTTCTCGTGGCGCGACAGGACGACATGGTCGGCGCCGGTCAGCCGCGCGGTCCAGCCCGGCTCGACGACGATGGTCTGGTTGGCCTCGATGATGAGCGCGGGGCCGCGCACGCGGTTCCCCGCCGTCAGCCCTTCGCGGCGATAGACGCCGGCCTCGCGCCATGCGCTGCCGCAGAAGATGCGGGTCCTCGTGTCCGTGGCGGCGTCGCGCTCGTCCGTTCGGTCCGCCGCGGCGGCGGCGTCCCCGGCGGTCCGTTCCCATCCCTCGATCTCGACCGCCTCGACGGTGACGGCCTTGTCGGGCATGACGAAGCCGAACTGCGCCTTGTGGACGGCCTCGAAGGCGGCGCGCGCGGCGGCGAGGTCGCCGTCCCAGGCGATGTCGAGCGCGGTGTCGGTGCCGGCATAGCGCAGGTGCAGCTTGGCGCGGGTCTCGACCTTCTCGGCGGCCAGCCCCTGCTCGGACAACTCGGTCAGCACCGCCGCCGACAGCTCGCCCTGAAGGCCCTCGATGGCGGCGCGGCTTTCCTCGGCCAGCGGCTGGACGAGGCCTTGCTGGCGGCTCGCCGTCACCGTCGCCAGCCCCATGCCGTAGGCCGAGAGGAGGCCCGAGAGCGGGTGGATCAGGATATGCTCCATGCCGAGCGCGTCGGCGACGAGGCAGGCGTGCTGGCCGCCCGCGCCGCCGAAGGAGTTGAGCAGATAGCGCGTCACGTCGTAGCCGCGCTGGACCGAGATCTTCTTGATGGCGTTGGCCATGTTCTCGACGGCGATCTTGAGGAAGCCTTCCGCCACCTCCTCGGCCGAGCGGCCCTCGCCGACCGTTTCCGCGATCTGCGCGAACTTTTCCGCCACCGTGTCGCGGTCGAGCGGCTGGTCCTGGCCGGGGCCGAAGATCGGGGGGAAGAAATCGGGATTGAGCTTGCCGAGCATGACGTTGGCGTCGGTGACGGTCAGCGGCCCGCCGCGCCGGTAGCAGGCGGGGCCGGGATCGGCGCCAGCGGAATCCGGGCCGACGCGGAAGCGCCCCGGGTCGGCGTGGAGGATCGAGCCCCCGCCGGCGGCGACGGTGTGGATGCGCATCATCGGCGCGCGGATGCGCACGCCGGCGACCTCGGTGTCGAAGGCGCGCTCGTATTCGCCGGCCGAATGGGCGACGTCGGTCGAGGTGCCGCCCATGTCGAAGCCGATGACGCGGGAAAAGCCGGCCTCTTCCGCCGTGCGCACCATGCCGACGACGCCGCCGGCCGGGCCGGAGAGGATGGCGTCCTTGCCGCGGAAGCGGTCGGCGGCGGTCAGCCCGCCCGACGACATCATGAATTGCAGCGTCGGGCCGGGCTCGCCGGCCGGCGTCGCGCCGAGGATGCGGGCGACGCGCGAGACGTAGCGGGAGAGGATCGGCGACAGATAGGCGTCGACGACGGTGGTGTCGCCGCGCCCGACCAGCTTGACCAGCGGCGAGACCTCGTGGCTGGCCGAGACCTGGCCGAAGCCGATCTCGCGCGCCAGCCCGGCGAGGGCCGCCTCGTGGGCCGGATTCTGCCACGCATGCATGAGCACGATGGCGACGGCATCGATGCCGTCGGCCTTCGCCTTGGTCAGCGCGGCGCGTGCGCTTTCCGGGTCGAGCGGCGTCTCGACAGAGCCGTCGGCCAGAAGTCGCTCGTCGACCTCCTCGACCCGCTCGTAGAGCTGCTCGGGCAGCACGATCTCCTTGGCGAAGATGTCCGGCCGCGCCTGATAGGCGATGCGGAGCTGGTCGCGGAAGCCGCGGGTGATGAGGAGCGCCGTGCGCTCGCCCTTGCGCTCCAGCAGCGCGTTGGTGGCGACGGTGGTGCCCATGCGCACCGTGCCGATGGGCGCGGCGGGCAACAGGTCGCTCGAGGCCGCGCCGACCAGCCGGCGGATGCCCTCGATGGCCGCGTCCTCATAGGCTTCCGGGTTTTCGGAAAGCAGCTTCAGCGGATGGAGCGCCCCGTGCGGGTCGCGGCCGATCACGTCGGTGAAGGTGCCGCCGCGGTCGATCCAGAAATCCCAGAGGCTCGTGCCCCCATGGTCCGTGCTTTCGCGGACGCCCTCAGCCATCGGTTTTCTCCCGTTTGAACCCCTCGCGCGGCGGTTTCGCGGCGCTCGCTGACAAATCGTTGACAAATTGTTGGTGAGCTGTCAACTTTCGATCAGTGCCGCGTGTTCGGCGCGGCGAAAAGACCGATCATAACCGGCATCGCAACCGACAGAGGGAAACAGGGATATGAAGCATTTCACGCGCGCAGGCCTGCTCGGCGCCGCCTTCATCACGCTCGCGGCGTCCACCGCCGTTACCCAGACTGCATGGGCCCAGACCGCATGGGACATGCCCACGCCCTATGGCGACGGCATCTTCCACACCAAGAACATCCACCAGTTCGCGGAAGAGGTGAAGGCGGCGACCAACGGCAGCCTGACGATCACCGTCCATTCGGCCAATTCGCTGTTCGGCCATGCCGAGATCAAGGACGCGGTGGTCGACGGCTCGGTGCCGATCGGCGAGTTCCTCCTGTCGCGCCTCGCCAACGAGGACCCGATCTTCGCGCTCGACTCCATCCCCTTCCTCGCCTCCTCGTACGACGAGGCGCAGGCGCTGTGGGCGGCCTCGCGCGAAGCGGTCTCCGCCAAGCTGGCCGAAGAGGGGCTGACCGTGCTCTACGCCGTGCCATGGCCGGGCCAGAGCCTGTATCTCAAGACCGAGGTGACGGACCCGGCGCAGATGCAGGGCCTGAAGTTCCGCGCCTACAACGTCGCCACCGAGCGGCTCGCCACCCTGCTTGGCGCGACGCCGACGCAGGTCGAGGAGACCGACATCCCGACCGCGTTCTCGACCGGGCGCGTCGAGGCGATGATCACCTCGCCCTCGACCGGCGCCAACGCCAAGGCGTGGGACTTCGTCACCTATTACATCGACACCCAGGCCTGGCTGCCGAAGAACATCATCGTCGTCAACACGGCCGCGCTCGAGGCCCTCGGCGAGGACGAGCGCAAGGCGCTGCTCGACGCCGCCGCTGCCGCCGAGGCGCGCGGGCTCGAGATGTCCAGGGAGGAGACCTCGGCCAAGATCGCCGAGCTCGAGGCCGGCGGCATGAAGGTGTCGCAGCCGACCGAGGCGCTGGCGGCCAAGCTCCAGGAGATCGGCCAGACCATGACCGCCGAATGGGAAGCCAGCGCCGGCGATGCCGGCAAGGCGGTCGTCGAGGCCTATCGCAACCAGTAAGGCGGAACGCGGACGGGCCGGAGCGCCGCCGCCTCCCGTTGAGGGGCGCTGGCGCGACGCTCCCGCTCCTTCGGGAGCCGCGCGTTCCGGAAGCCGGCTTTTTCGGTTTTCGGTCCGACGTTCCGGCCCGCCCGCCCCGCTCCGGGGACGCTCAAGATGCGCAAGGCGCTCGATGCCCTCTACGGTGCCGCCCTCGTCGGCGCGTGCCTTTCCATGATCGCCATCGCGGCGCTGGTGTTCGTCCAGGTCGTGGCCCGCATGGTCGACGCGGTCGCCGTCTTCCTCGGCATGCCGCGCTACGGCTTCATCATCCCGTCGCTGGCCGAGATCGGCGGCTTCCTGTTCGTCGCCTCCGCCTTCCTGGCGCTGGCCGGGACCCTGCGCGCGGCCGGCCATGTCCGCGTCACGCTGCTGATGCGCTGGTTCGGCCCGCGCGGCGACCGGGTCATGACGTTCCTCGTCCTCCTCGCGGCGCTGGGCCTCTCCGTCTTCGCCCTCTGGTCGGTGTGGCTGCTGACGTGGGCGTCCTTCCTGCGCGGCTCGCTCTCGATCGGGATCGTCGCCATCCCGCTCTGGATCCCGCAGGGGGTGATGACGCTGGGGCTGGCGATCTTCGCCGTCGCGCTTCTCGACGAGCTCGTTTCCATGCTGCGCGGGGGCGATCCGGCCTTCCGCGCCGTCGAGAGCCAGCGCGAAGCCGCCGAGGGAGGACACTGAGATGGATATCGGGCTGCTTTCCCTCATCCTCGTCGTCGTGCTGTTCGGCCTGCTGCTCGCGGGCCTGTGGGTCGGCTTCGCGCTGATGGCCGTCGGGTTGGTGGCGATGGAGCTCGCCTCCAATGCGCCGATCGCCTCGGTCTTCGCCCGCCGCGTCTGGGGGTCGATGAACGTCTGGGATTTGACCGCGCTGCCGATGTTCATCTGGATGGGCGAGATCCTGTTCCGCTCGCGCCTGTCGGCCGACATGTTCGAGGGGCTGGCGCCGTTCACGCGCCGGCTGCCGGGCCGGCTGCTGCACGTCAACGTCTTCGGCTGCGCGCTGTTCGCCTGCGTCTCCGGTTCCTCGGCCGCCACCACCGCCACCGTCGGGCGCATGTCGCTGCCCGAGCTGAAGCGGCGCGGCTACGACCCGAAGATCGCCATCGGCACGCTGGCCGGCTCTGGCACGTTCGGCTTCCTGATCCCGCCATCGATCATCATGATCGTCTACGGCGCGGCGACCGAGCAGTCGATCGCGCGGCTGTTCCTCGCCGGCGTCGGTCCCGGCATCATGCTCGCCGCGATGTTCTCGGCCTATGTCATGGTCTGGGCGCTCCTGAACCGCGACGGCATGCCGCCGCCCGAGCCGAAGGCGAGCTGGCGCGAGAAGCTGCGCGCGCTCGGCCTGCTCCTGCCGACGGTGCTGCTCATCATCGCCGTCATCGGCTCGATCTATGCCGGCTTCGCCTCGCCGACCGAGGCGGCGGTGCTCGGCGTCGTCGGCGCGCTGGCCATCGCCTGGTTCTCCGGCGGCCTCGACCGCGACAGCTTCGTCACCGCGCTGCGCGGGGCGGCGATCACGAGCTGCATGATCGCCTTCATCCTCGCCGGCGCCTCATTCCTCACCGTCGCCATGGGCTTCACCGGCGTGCCGCGCATCCTCGCCGCCTGGATCGGCGAGCAGGGTTTCTCGCACTATGCGCTGCTGGCCGTGCTGCTCGTCTTCTTCATCATCATCGGCTGCTTCCTCGACGGCATCTCCATCGTGGTGCTGACCACGTCGGTCATCCTGCCGATGGTGCTCGCCGCCGGCATCGACCCGATCTGGTTCGGCATCTTCCTCGTCCTGGTGGTCGAGATGAGCCAGATCACGCCGCCGGTCGGGTTCAACCTGTTCGTCATCCAGTCGATAACGGGGCGCAACATCTTCGAGATCGCCTATTACGCGTTGCCGTTCTTCCTGCTTCTGGTATTGGCGACGGGCATCCTGACCGTTTTTCCGGAGATTGCGCTGTGGCTGCCCGGCACGATGATGAGCAACTGATAGCGGCGGCGATCGGGCCGGTCGTCTCCTCGGCGCATCTGGCGGATTCCAGCCTGCCGGCGCTGTCGGAGATCGAGTTCGCGCTGACCATGACCAACAACGCCTTCCAGCGCTGGACGGTGCGCTGCATGGCGGCGGCGGGCGGGCCGGCGATGTCGCCGCTCGAGGTGCTGATCGTGCATCTCGTCAACCATCGCGAGCGGCCGAAGACGCTGGCAGACATCTGCCTCGTCCTCAACATCGAGGACACGCATCTGGCCAGCTACGCCATCAAGAAGCTGGTCGAGCACGGGCTGGTGAAGACCGGGCGGGTCGGCAAGGAGAAGACCATCGCCATCACCGAGGAGGGCACGCGGCTGTGCCGGCGCTACGGCGAGGTGCGCGAGGCGCTGGTGGTGCGCGCCGCGCGCCAGCTCGGCCACGACCCGCAGGACCTGTCGCGCATCGCCGCCGTGCTGCGGGCCCTGTCGGGCGCCTACGACCAGGCCGCGCGGGCGGCGGCCTCGCTCTAGCCGTGCCGGTTCTGGCGTTCCTTGCCCGCAACGGGCGCCTGGTGCTGATCGCGGGCCTCCTGCTCGGCGCCTTCCTGCCCGACCTCGCCTTCCTGTTCCGCCCGGCCATCGCGCCGATGATCGTCGGGCTTCTGTTCCTCGCCATGCTGCGGCTGGGTCCGGAGGGGCTGGTCGCCGGCCTGCGCGGGCTGCATCGCGCCGCCGCACTCACGGTCCTGTTCCAGCTCGCGCTGCCGCTCGCCGCCGCGGCGCTCTTCATGGCGGCGGGGGTGCTGGCCCATCCGCTGGCGATGGGCGCGGTGCTGGTGCTCGCCGCCGCGCCGATCACGGGCAGCCCCAACATCACGCTGATGGCGGGGGGCGACCCGGCCCCGGCGCTGCGCCAGCTCGTCCTCGGCACGGCACTCCTGCCGGCGACCGTCATCCCGGTGTTCATGGTCATGCCCGCCTTCGGCAGTCCGCAGGCGGTGGTGCGCGCCGCGCTCGAGCTCCTGGCGCTGATCGCGCTCGCCGGCGCGGCCGCTGTGGCGCTGCGCAAGCTCGGCATCGTCAGGGCGAGCGAGCGGTCCTATCTCGCCATGGACGGGTTGGCGGCGCTGCTGCTCGGCCTCGTCGTCATCGGCCTGATGTCGGCGATCGGCCCGGCGCTGGTCAACGACCGGCCGGGCTTCCTTGCGGCGCTCGCCGCCGCCTTCGCCATCAACATGCCGATCCAGCTCGCCGTCAGCGCGTGGGTCGCGCGCCGCCAGCCCTCGGCCGCGCCGGCCATCGGCATCGTCGCCGGCAACCGCAACGCGGCGCTGTTCCTCAGCGTGCTGCCGGCCGCGACCATCGACGAGCTCCTGCTGTTCATCGGCTGCTTCCAGATCCCGATGTACCTGACGCCGTTCCTGCTGTCGGGCTGGTTCCGCCGGCTGGCGGGCAAGGCTCCGCCGGCCGACAGTTAATCCCGCCTCAGGCCACCACTTGGGCGCGCAGGCCGCGCGAGGCGCAGCGCAGCGACGCCATGGTGAAGATGAGCGCGGCGATCATCGCGCCGGGAACCAGCGCCAGCAGGACGGCGATGGCGACGTCGAGGCCGGAGGCGAAGGCGTCGATGCCGGCGAGCGTCCATGCCGGCATCAGCAAGGCGAACACGACGGTCGCCAGCGTGCCCATGATCGCCGCCGCCATCAGCGGCCGCTTCGCCGGCCGGCCGGCGCGGCGCAGCCGGGCAAGGCCGAGGACGATGCCGCCGAGCAGCAGCACGGCGGCGGCGAGCAGCAGCCACAGCCAGCCGCCCATGCTTTCGGACAGGATGAAGAACAGGGTGACGGGGTTGAAATCGCTCATTGTCCTCTCTCCTCAGGCCCGGCCGCGCAGCATGGCGCGATAGGCGCCGAGCAGGCCCTTTTCCTCGATCAGCCACGACACCCACAATTCCTTCAGCGGGTCGATGAAGGGGAAGGAGGGGATCAGCGTGCCGTCATAGTCGAACTCGATCAGCATCGCCTTGCCGTAGCCGGTGACCATCGGGCAGGAGGTGTAGCCGTTATAGGTCGCGCTTGGGGTGCGCCCGGCCGTCTCGGCGATCAGGTTGTCGGCGACGACCGGCACCTGCCACTTGACGGAGGCGGCCGTCTTGCCGCGCGGCACGCCGGCGATGTCGCCGACGGAAAAGACGTTCGGGTAGCGCGGATGGCGCAGCGTCGGCTTGTCGGCCTCGACCCAGCCGTCGGCGGCGAGGTTGCCCTCCTGCCACGGCAAGGGGCTCGCCCGCACCGCGTCCGGCGCGCGCATCGGCGGCACGACGTGGATGAAATCGTAGTCGAGCGTGACGTCGCCGCCCTCGGTGCGGTAGGTGGCGCGCTTCGCGCCGGGGTCGATGGCGGTCAGCACATGGCCGTAATTGACCGCGACGCCGCGCGCGGAGAACATCTCCTTGACCTTGTTGTTGACCGGCGGCACCGCGAACACGGCCGGGCCGTGGGCGTTGTAGATCAGCTCGACTACGCCGCGCCGGCCCTGCCGGCGGGCCTTGTCGTCGGTGACGAAGGTGATCTTCAGCGGCGCGCCGGCGCATTTCATCTCGCCGGCCGGGCGGCCGAACAGGCCGACGCCGCCGGTCTCGATGAAGCGGTCGATGGCCGCGGCCGAGGCGGCGGCCTCTTGCGGGCCGGCATAGATCGAGGCGATGCCGTCCTTGCCGATCAGCGCGGCGTCCATGCCCTCGATCGCCGTGTAGTCGAGCTTCAGGCCGGTGGCGACGATCAGGAAATCGTAGTCGATACGCTTGCCGGAGGCGGTGACGACGGCGTTGGCGTCGGGATCGAACTCGGCGACCGCCTCCTCGATCCATTCGACGCCGCGCGGCATGTAGTCGGCGTTGCGCTCCGTGACGCGGTCGGGCGTCCACAGGCCCGCGCCGACCAGCGTGAAGCCGGGCTGGAAGTGATGCTCCTTCCTGGCGTCGATGATCGTGACGCTCGCCCGCGGCATGCCGCGCGCCAAGCGCGCGGCCATGGCGAGGCCGGCCGCGCCGGCCCCGGCGATGACGATGCGGGCGCGCGAATCGGATGTCTGCGCGGTGGCCGGGCTTGTGAAGGCCATAGGCAAGCCGGCGAGCACGGCCGTGCCGCCGCTGCCCAAAAGAAATCTGCGTCTGTTCATCGGCGTTCTTCCTCCCCAGTGAAACGCGTTCTTATGCAAGGCTCAGGCGGTGGCGGCCTGCTTGCCGCGCGCCCATGAAACGATCTGCTGCGCGGCCATCGCGCCCGACACGCGGGCGACCTCGCGCCCGCCGGCGAACAGGATCATCGTCGGTATGCCGCGTATGCCGAGGCGCGCGGCCATGTCCGGCTCGGCGTCGGAATTGAGCTTCAGGAGCCGCATCCCGGGCTCCAGCGCGGCGGCGGCAGCCTCGAAGGCCGGGGCCATCATCCGGCACGGGCCGCACCACGGCGCCCAGACGTCGACCAGCACCGGCACCTCGCCCTTCCGAACCTGCCGGTCGAGCATCGCGGCGTCGACCTCGGCCGGCTTGCCGGAAAACAGCGGAGCCTTGCAGCGGCCGCACAGGGCGGCCTCGGCCGGCCTGTCCCGCGACACGCGGTTGATGCCGGAGCAGGCGAGGCAGACGATCTGGCGACTGGCGGACATATATGTGCTACTCCCTCGGAACGATGTGCGCCGGCCGGGCATCACGGGACTGAGCCCCCGACGGTCCGGGTGCGTCTTTCGCATTGACTGTATATACGCAATAATGTAGATACGCAACTATGAATATCGAGACGACCATCGATCCCAACGTCATGCGCGCGGCCGCCGACGAGGCCAGCGAGCTTCTGAAGGCGCTGTCCAACCAGCACCGGCTGCTGATCCTGTGCCAGCTGATCGAGGGCGAGAAATCGGTCGGGCAGCTCGCCGAATTCCTCGGCATCCGCGATTCGACGGTCTCGCAGCATCTGGCGCTCCTGCGCCGCGAGCGCATCATCGCCGGCCGCCGCGACGGCCAGACGATCTGGTATCGCATCGAGAGCGGGCCGGCGCGCGCGGTGATGGAGGTGCTGTACGGCGCCTATTGCTCGCCGCAATGCTGATCCCGGGCTGATCCCGCGCTGATCCCGGGGCCGAGCCCGGGCGCAGACATCCCGCCAGACCGTTCCCGCGAACCATCCAGCCACTTTCGACCCCAACCCCTGCCGGCCCCTTCCTCCCGCGGCCCGGCAACGACGAGACGCGACATGACCGACCAGGCGACCGCTAAGCGAAACATCCTCGTTCTGACTGCCGCGCAGGCGCTGGGTGCGGCCAGCCCGCCGATCATCATCTCGCTCGGCGGCATCGTCGGCCAGACGCTGTCGTCGGTGCCGGCGCTGGCGACGCTGCCGGTCAGCCTCTACAATCTCGGCCTCGCCCTCGGCACCATCCCGGCGGCGATGATCATGAAGCGGATGGGGCGGCGCACCGGCTATCTGTTCGGCGCGTCGATCGGTGTCGTCTCCGGCCTCGTCGCCACGCTCGGCATCGTCGGCGCCACCTTCGTCGTCTTCTGCCTCGGCACCTTCATCGCCGGCTTCTACGGCGCCTATGTCCAGAGCTACCGCTTCGCCGCGGCCGACGCCGCCACCGGGGCGCTGAAGGCCAAGGCGATCTCATGGGTGATGATCGGCGGGCTGGCCGCGGCGGTGATCGGGCCGCAGCTCGTCATCTGGACGCGCGAGGCGCTGCCGGCCGCGCCCTTCGCCGGCTCCTTCCTGAGCCAGGCTGTGCTGGCGCTGCTGGCGCTGCCCGTGCTGATGATGCTGCGCGCGCCGAAGCCGGCCGCGCCGCCCGCCGGCCAGCAGGCGGTGGCCGGGCGGCCGCTCGGCGAGATCATGCGTACGCCGCGCTTCATGCTCGCGGTCGCCGCCGGCGTCGTCTCCTACGGGCTGATGAGCTTCGTGATGACCGCCGCGCCGATGGCGATGGTCGGCTGCGGCTTCACCGTCGGCGAGGCGGCGTTCGGCATCCAGTGGCACGTGCTGGCGATGTTCGCGCCGAGCTTCTTCACCGGCAACCTGATCGCCCGCTTCGGCAAGGAGCAGATCACCGCGCTCGGCCTCGTCCTGATCGCGGCGTCCGGCGTGGTGGCGCTGGCCGGGCTCGACCTCGGCAACTTCTTCGTCTCGCTGATCCTGCTGGGCCTCGGCTGGAACTTCGGCTTCATCGGCGCGACGGCGATGATCACCGACTGTCACACGCCGGAGGAACGCGGCAAGGTGCAGGGCGCCAACGACTTCATCGTCTTCGGCACGGTGGCCATAGCCTCCTTCTCGTCCGGCTCGCTGCTCACCTCGACCGGCTGGGAAGCCATCAACTGGATGATCTTCCCCATCGTCGGAGCCGTGCTGGTGCCGCTCGTCTGGCAGGCCGTCCGCAAGCGCGGGGCGCGGGCGGTGTAAGACGCGCTTCCCCCGGAGCGGCGGGCCGTCCCGGGGGAGCCTGACGCGCGGCCTGCGACAGGATGGCATCGCGGGAAAGTCGCTCTTGCTTTTATATACGTATCTTCGTATATAAGTATATACAATTATCCTGCTGGAGATACCGATGACCCTTGACCGTTCCGTTCTCGCCTTCGCCGGCCTCATGGTGCTCCTGTCCGTGGCGCTGACCGTGTGGGTGTCGCCGCTGTTCGTCTGGCTCACCGTCTTCGTCGGCGCGAACCTGCTCCAGTCGGCCTTCACCGGCTTCTGCCCGGCGGCGATCGTCATGAAGCGCCTCGGCATCCGGCCCGGCTGCGCCTTCTAGGCCCACATAGAGACCGACGTGGCACCCCGCCGGCCTTGCCGCCGGGTGGGGTGTCCGAAGCCCTGAAAGACCCCGACCATGCGCTCCCTTTTCCTTGCCGCCGCGCTCGCGACGGCAGCGCCGGCGCTTGCCGCCGAAACCCTCCTGCTCGCGCCGCAGACCGTGCCCGAATGGAAGGCCGTCTATGGCCGCGTCGAGGCGCGCGACCTCGTGCCGGCGCGCGCGCGCATCGGCGGCACCGTGGTCGAGCTTCTCGTCTCCGAGGGCGACGCCGTCGAGGCCGGACAGCGCATCGCCGTAGTGCGCGACGACAAGATCGCGTTCCAGATCGCCGCCTACGACGCGCAGCTGCGCGCGCTCCAGGCGCAGCTCGACAAGGCCGAGGCCGAGCTCGCCCGCGGTTCCTCGCTGGTCGAGCGCGGCGTCGTCACCGCCCAGCGGCTGGAACAGCTTCGCACCGATGTCGACGTGACGCGCAGCCAGATCGCCGCGAGCGAGGCGCAGCGCTCCGTCGTCGTCCAGCAGGGCGAGGAGGGCGCGGTGCTCGCCCCGGCCTCGGGCCGCGTGCTCACCGTGCCGGTGACGAAGGGCGCGGTGGTCATGGCCGGCGAGCCGGCCGCCACCATCGGCGGCGGCGGCTTCTTCCTGCGGCTGGCGATCCCCGAGCGCCACGCGCGCGACCTGATCGAGGGCGCGCCGATCCGCATCGCCGCCGGCGGGGCGGAGAGCGAAGGGCGGCTGGCGAAGATCTATCCGCGGATCGAGAACGGCCGCGTCGTCGCCGATGTCGAGGTCGAGACGCTCGACCGCGCCTTCGTCGACGCGCGCGTGCCGGTCGAGGTGCCGGTGGGCAGCCGCGAGGCGCTGCTGGTGCCGCAAGCGGCCGTCGCCACCCGCTCGGGCCTCGATTTCGTCCGCGTCGTCGATGGCAGCGGCGCGGTCGAGCGCGCCGTGGTGCCGGGCGAGACCGTGACGCGCGACGGCGAGGCCCTCGTCGAGATCCTGACCGGCCTCGCCGCCGGCGAAACCGTCATCGTGCCATGACGCCGCCGCCCGCCAACGGTTCCGGCCCCGGCCCGAAGGGCCTCGGCATCGCCGGGGTGCTGACGCGCGCCTTCATCGTCTCGCCGCTGACGCCGCTGTTCCTCATCGCCGCCTTCGTCTTCGGCCTCGTCGCGCTGACGGCGCTGCCGCGCGAGGAGGAGCCGCAGATCTCGGTGCCGATGGTCGACATCCTCGTGCGCGCCGACGGGCTGAAGGCCGAGGATGCGGTCAAGCTCGTCACCGAGCCGCTGGAGATCATCGTCAAGGGCATCGACGGCGTCGAGCACGTCTATTCGCAGACCGCCGACGATTCCGTGCTGGTGACGGCGCGCTTCCTCGTCGGCACCCCGGCGGACGCGGCCGTGCTGCGCGTCCACGACAGGATGCGCGCCAACATCGACCGCATTCCCGTCGGCATCCCCGAGCCGCAGATCGTCGGCCGCGGCATCGACGACGTCGCCATCGTCGCGCTGACGCTGACGCCGAAGCCCGAGGCGGCGGGGCGAATCGGCCCCAACGACCTGACGCGCGTGGCGCGCGAGTTGAAGACCGAGATCGCCAAGATCGAGGATGTCGGCACCGCCTATCTCGTCGGCGCGGTCGACGAGGCGATCCGCATCGCGCCCGACCCGGCAAGGCTCGCGCTCTACGGCGTCACCCTCCAGCAACTCGCCGGCAAGGTCGGCGGTGCGAACCGTGCCTTCCCGGCGGGGCGCGTCCGGAACAGTGGCGAGCAGATCGTGCTGGCGGCCGGCGAGACGCTGGCGACGCCGGCCGCCATCGGCAACCTGCTGATCACCGCGCGCGACGGCCGACCGGTCTATGTCCGCGACGTCGCCACCGTCGCGTTCGCCGCCGAGGTCGGCGAGGCCATCGTCTCGACCGTCACCCGCGGCGAGGACGGCGGAACCGTGCGCGTCCCGGCCGTCACGCTCGCCGTGGCCAAGCGCGCCGGCTCCAACGCCGCCACCGTGGCCGAGACGATCCTGCATCGCGTGGCCGCGCTCGAAGGGGTGCTGATCCCGGACGAGATCGCCGTCGAGGTGACGCGCGACTATGGCGAGACCGCCGACGAGAAGGCCAATGAGCTGCTGTTCCATCTCGGCCTCGCGACGGTCTCGATCATCCTGCTCGTCTGGTTCGCCATCGGCCGGCGCGAGGCGGTGGTGGTGGCCGTGGTCATCCCCGTCACCATCCTGCTCACGCTGTTCGCCTCGTGGGCGATGGGCTACACGCTGAACCGCGTCTCGCTGTTCGCCCTGATCTTCTCCATCGGCATCCTCGTCGACGACGCCATCGTCGTCATCGAGAACATCGCCCGCCACTGGGGCATGGCCGACGGGCGCGACCGTCGGACGGCGGCCATCGAGGCGGTGGCCGAGGTCGGCAACCCGACCATCGTCGCGACGCTGACCGTGGTGGCGGCGCTGCTGCCGATGCTGTTCGTGTCGGGCATGATGGGGCCGTACATGTCGCCGATCCCGGCCAACGCGTCGGCGGCGATGATCTTCTCCTTCTTCGTCGCGGTGATGGTCACGCCCTGGCTGATGCTGAAGGCGGCGGGCAAGGCCCCGCTTCACGGCGCGGCCGGCCATGCCGGCGGCGGCCTGCTCGGCCGGCTCTACGCTTCCGCCGCGCGCCCCGTTCTGGCCTCGAAGGCGCGGAGCTGGCTGTTCCTCCTCCTCGTCGGGGCGCTGACGCTCGGCTCGCTCGCCCTGTTCTACACGCGGGACGTGACGGTGAAGCTCCTGCCCTTCGACAACAAGTCGGAGCTCTCCGTCACCATCGACCTGCCGGAAGGCGCTTCGGTCGAGGACACGGACGCGGTGGCGCAGCGGGTGGCGGCGGTGGTGCTGGCGCTCGACGAGGTCAGGTCCGTCCAGACCCACGCGGGCGCCGCCGCGCCCTACAATTTCAACGGGCTGGTGCGGCATTCCTTCTACCGCACCGAGCCGCAGATGGGCGACGTCGCGCTGAATCTGCGCCCCAAGGGCGCGCGGCCGCGCGCCAGCCATGCCATCGCGCTCGACATCCGCGAGCGGATCGCGGCCGTCGCCATGCCGGCAGGCACCGTGCTGAAGGTGGTCGAGCCGCCGCCCGGGCCGCCGGTGATGGCGACGCTGCTGGCCGAGATCTACGGGCCGGACGCGGCGACGCGGCGCGCGGTGGCGGAACGGGTCGAGGCCGCGTTCCGCTCGGTTCCCTACATCGTCGACGTCGACAACTCGTACGGCGTCGCTCCGCGCCGGCTGCGCGCCACCGTCTCGAGCGACGACCTCGAGTTCTTCGGGGTCGAGGAGGGCGACGTGCTCGACACCATCGCCATCCTCAACGGCGGCGCGACGGTCGGCTATTCGCATCGCGCCGGCGGGCGGCGGCCGATCCCGATCCGTATCGAGCGGCCGAAGGCCGAGCGCCGGCTCGACGAGCGCTTCCTGACGACGCCGATCCCGGCCAACGTGCTGCCGGGCGCGCGCGGCGTGGTCGAGCTCGGCGACGTGGTGCGCGTCGTCGGGGAGCGGGCCTCGCTGCCGGTGTTCCGCCGCAACGGCCGCGCCGCCGAGATGGTGACGGCCGAGCTCGCCGGCGATTTCGAGGCCCCGCTCTACGGCATGCTCGCCGTGCAGGCCGCGATCGACGTGCAGGACTGGGGCGACCTGCCGAAACCCGTGATCTCGCTCCATGGCCAACCGCAGGACGAGCGCCTCCCGACGCTGCTGTGGGAGGGCGAATGGGAGGTGACGTGGGTGACGTTCCGCGACATGGGCGCGGCGTTCATGGTGGCGCTGCTCGGCATCTACATCCTCGTCGTCGCCCAGTTCGGCTCGTTCAAGGTGCCGCTCGTCATCCTGACGCCGATCCCGCTGACCTTCATCGGCATCCTCGGCGGCCACTGGCTGTTTTCCGCGCCGTTCTCGGCCACCTCGATGATCGGCTTCATCGCGCTCGCCGGCATCATCGTGCGCAACTCGATCCTGCTCGTCGACTTCATCCGCCATACCGATCCCGCCGGGCGCAGCCTCACGGAAATCCTGATCGAGGCGGGCTCGATCCGCTTCAAGCCGATCCTGCTCACCGCGCTCGCGGCGATGATCGGGGCCGGCGTCATCCTCGCCGACCCGATCTTCCAGGGGCTGGCGATCTCGCTGCTGTTCGGCCTCGCCTCGTCGACGCTGCTGACGGTGCTGGTCATCCCGGCGATCTACCGCGTGCTGCGGACGTGAGCGCGCGCCCCTGACCTCCCGGGGGCTTGGCGAAACCCTCCCGTTACGGTTAAGTGGAACGTGTCCCTTTTGGAGGAAAGGGGGCGGGAGGAACGCAATTGGCTGTCGACATACTGATCGCCGAGGACGAACCGAGCATTCTCGAGGCGCTGACCTTCGTCCTGCGCCGGGCGGGATGGACGGTTCACACGGTCACCGACGGGGAAGCGGTGATGAACGCCGTGCGCCGCGACCAGCCGCGCGTGCTGGTACTCGACATCATGATGCCCAAGCGGTCCGGTTTCGAGGTGCTGAAGCAGATCCGCGGCAACGAGGCGACGGCCGCGCTGCCCGTGCTGGTCCTGACCGCCAAAGGGCAGCAGCAGGACCGGCGCATCGCCGGGGAGCTCGGCGCCAACAGCTTCGTCACCAAGCCCTATTCCAACGCCGACGTCATCGAGGCGGTGCGCGCCCTGCTCGACGAGCCGGCGGCGCTGGAGCGGCAGTAGGGAGCGCGGCGCGATGACCCGCTCAACCACCACCCGCCCGACTCGGCCATGACCCGCCGCAAGCTCATCGCCGCGGCGCTGTTCTTCACCGTGTTCGGCGCGCTCGCCTACCTGCCGCCGCTCATCATCCTCTTCCGCTACGATCTGCGCGTGTTCGGCGTGCCGGTCGAGACGGTCTACGTCTTCGCGTTGTGGTTCGTCCTCGTCGTCGGCGCGCGCTGGTTCAGCCGCGTCATGCCCGACGACCGCCCGCCGGAGGAGAAGCTGCCGCACAAGCAACCCGGCAGGCAACCCGGCAGGCAACCCGACAGGCAGCAGGAGGCCGGGCCGTGACGCTGACCGCCGACCTCGTCATCGCCACGGCGATCGCCTATGTCGGGCTGCTGTTCCTCGTCGCCTTCCTCGGCGATCGGCACACGCGCAGCCGCGACGGCGGGTTCCTGCGCTCGCCCTTCGTCTACACGCTGTCGATCTCGGTCTATTGCACGAGCTGGACCTTCTACGGCGCGGTCGGCTCGGCCGCCCGCAACGGGCTCGAATTCGTCACCATCTATCTCGGGCCGACGCTGGTGTTCGTCGGCTGGTGGTTCATCCTGCGCCGGCTGGTGCGCATCAGCCACGACCAGCGCATCACCTCGATCGCCGACCTGCTCTCCTCCCGCTTCGGCAAGTCGAACCGGCTGGCGGTGCTCGTCACCATCCTCGCGGTCATCGCCATCGCGCCCTATATCGCGCTCCAGCTCAAGGCCGTGACCTCGTCGATCGAGACCATCGCCCGGGCGTCCGAGTTCGGGCGCGGCAGCCTCGAAGGCTGGGACGAGGTCGGGCTGGCCTTCGGCGTCGCCGCCGGCATGGCCGTGTTCACCATCCTGTTCGGCACCCGCAACGTCGACGCCAAGGAGCAGCATCACGGCGTCGTCGCCGCCATCGCGCTCGAGGCCGTGGTCAAGCTCGCGGCGCTGGTCGCGGTCGGGGTTTCGGTCGTCTATGTCAGCGGCGGCATGGACGCGATCTACACCCGCGCCGCCGAGAAGGGGCTGTCGATCCACGCCACCGAGACCTTCGGCGACCGCTGGGTCGCCTCGATGCTCTTGGCCGCGGCGGCGATCATCTGCCTGCCGCGCCAGTTCCAGGTCACGGTGGTCGAGAATTCCGACGAGAGCCATCTGCGCACGGCGAGCTGGGCCTTCCCCGCCTACATGCTGGCGATGAGCCTGTTCATCGTCCCCATCGCGCTCTACGGGCTGACGGTGATGCCGCCCGGCTCCAACCCGGACATGTTCACGCTGACGCTGCCGCTCGCCGGCGGGCAGGACGGGTTGGCGCTGTTCGCCTTCATCGGCGGCTTCTCCTCGGCGACGTCGATGATCATCCTCGAATCGATCGCGCTGTCGATCATGGTGTCGAACCATATCGTCGTGCCGATCATGCTCAAGCTGACCGCCAACGAGGGCATCGGCGACGGACAGGGCGTGCGCCGGCTGATCCTCAACGCGCGGCGCCTGTCCATCGTGCTGATCCTGTTCCTCGGCTTCAGCTATTTCTACCTGACGCGCGCCTCGGACGCGCTGGCGCCGATCGGCCTCATCTCCTTCACCGGCGTCGCCCAGTTCCTGCCGGCGATCCTCGCCGCCCTGTTCTGGCGCGAGGCCTCGGCCAAGGCGGCGATCGTCGCCATCCTCGTCGGCTTCCTCGTCTGGGTGTGGTCGAGCTTCATGCCGTCCTTCGCCTCGTCCTCGCCCGCCGTCGCCGCCATCATGGCCGAGGGGCCGTTCGGCATCGGCTGGCTGAGACCGCAGGCGCTGTTCGGCCTGGAGCGGCTCGACCCGCTGGCGCACGCCGTGTTCTGGAGCCTGTTCCTCAACACCAGCATCCTGATCCTCGGCTCGCTCGTCACCAGCCAGTCGGCGCTGGAGCACGTGCAGGCGGCGCTGTTCCTCAACGTCTTCCGCAAGGCGTCGGGCGACGCTTCCTCGCTGCGCGGCTCGGCCACGGCCGACGACCTCTTCCTCGTCGCGCGGCGCGTGCTCGGCCACCAGCGCGCGGTCGACCTGTTCTCCGAGGAGGCCAAGCAGGCCGGCATGCCGTGGTCGGCGCTGGCGCCCAGCCCCGCCTTCATCCACCGGCTGGAGCGCGAGCTGGCCGGCTCGGTCGGCGCGGCCTCGGCCCATGTCATGCTCTCCAAGGTCGTCTCCGGCGATGCGGTGTCGCTGGAGGAGGTCATGCAGATGGCCGACGAGACCCAGCAGGCGATCGAGCATTCGCAGGCGCTGGAGCGCGCCTCGGCGCAGCTGCGCGCCACGGCCGAGAAGCTGGAGGTCGCCAACCGCCAGTTGCGCAAGGTCGACCAGCAGAAGGACGAGTTCCTGAGCCAGGTCAGCCACGAGGTGCGCACGCCGATGACGGCGATCCGCGCCTTCTCGGAGATCCTTTTGTCCGAGACCGACCTCGACGAGGCGTTGCGGCGCAAGTTCCTCAACACCATCCACAAGGAGAGCCTCAGGCTGACCTCGCTGCTCGACGAGATCCTCGACCTCTCGGCGCTGGAGCGCGGCGAGCGCGTGTGGGAGAACCGGCCCATCGACGCCGAGGAATCGCTCGACCAGGCGCTTCAGGTCTGCGACGCGCTGGCGCGCCAGAGCAACACGCTGGTGCGCGTCGGCGCGCGGGCGGCGAGCGCGCCGGTCCTCGCCGACCCCGACCGGCTCGGGCAGGTGCTGATCAACCTGATCTCCAACGCGATCAAGTACAACGGCGCGGCCGCGCCCGAGCTGAAGGTGCGCTCGCGCATCGAGGACGGCGACTACATCATCGAGGTGGCCGACAACGGCGTCGGCATCCCGGAAGAGGAGCGGCCGCGCATCTTCGAGAAGTTCTACCGCGGCCGGCTCGGCGAGAACGCCTCCCATGCCGGGGCCGGGCTCGGCCTGCCGATCAGCCGCGAGATCGTCACCCACATGAACGGCCGTCTCGACCTCGTCCCCGGCGTCGAGAAAGGGGCCTGCTTCCGCGTGACCCTGCCGCTGATACCCGTTTCGGCCGCGACGGCCGACGCGTAGGCGCCCGGGCTACTTCTTCGCCCGCGCGATGGCCTCGACGATCATCCGCCGCGCCTCGGCGGCGTCGCGCCAGTCGCCGATCTTGACCCACTTGCCGGGTTCCAGATCCTTGTAGTGCTCGAAGAAGTGCTCGATCTGCTGCAGCGTGATCTGCGGCAGGTCGGCATAGTCGTGGACGTTCTCGTAGCGGCGCGACAGATGCGGCGAGGGGACGGCGATGATCTTCTCGTCGCGCCCGGCATTGTCCTCCATCACCAGCACGCCGATGGGGCGCACGTTGATGACGCAGCCCGGCACGAGCTGGCGCGTGTTGCAGACGAGGACGTCGATCGGGTCGCCGTCCTCGGACAGGGTGTGCGGCACGAAGCCGTAATTGCCGGGATAATGCATGGGCGTATAGAGGAAGCGGTCGACGACAAGCGTGCCGGCTTCCTTGTCCATCTCGTACTTGATCGGCTGGCCGCCGACCGGCACCTCGATGATGACGTTGACGTCGTGCGGCGGGTTCGTGCCTATGGCAATGGCGTCGATGCGCATGGGTGCGTTCCTGACAGGTTGGGGCGTGACTTCCCCGCCGATATAGCCTGCGCGCGTCTATTGCAATGCAGCAAGAAGCGGACGGGCACCGGGCGGGGAACGGCGCGGAAGCGGACGGGTCAGTCCCAGACGAAGGCGAGCTTGCGCAGCGCCCGCTGGTCGAACACCTCGACGCCCTCGGCGACGTCGCGGCCGCCGGCCCCGGCATAGAAGCGCGCGGCGTTGGCGTTGTCCTCGAGCGCCCAGACGACGAGGCCGGAAAGCCCATGGGCGGCGAGCCGGCCGCGCGCTGCCTCGAACAGCCGCGTGCCGAGGCCGACGCCCTGATATTCGGGCCGCACGTAGAGCTCGTAGATCTCGCCCTCCTGCGGCAGCTCGCGGGCGCGGTTGCGGCCGAAGGTGGCGTAGCCCACCACCTCGCCGCCGATCTCGACCACGAGGACGCTGGCGGCGCGGCGGATGGCGTCGGCCCACCAGGCGACGCCGCGGCGCGAGATCATCGCCGTCAGCGCCTTGAACGGGATGATGCCGGCATAGGCGCCCTGCCACGATGCGGCATGGACGCCTGCGATCGCCGCCGCGTCATGCGGCTCGGCCTTGCGGATGTCGATCGTCAGCGTCTTCATGATTTGTTAACCATAGACCCGGAGCGGGCGCCGGGGCAAGACGCGAGGGACTCGCGCTGCCGTTTCTCACAACCTCGGCTTTCGGGAAGGGCGGCTCAGATCTCGACGACGTGGTCGTCGAGCTCGTTGGGATTGCTGACGCCGCCGGGGAAGTGCTGGGCGAGGAGCAGGCCCGACCTGTCGATGGCGTCGGCCAGCCCCTCGGTCAGGCGGCCGGCCTTCGCGGCGGCGACGATGCGGCCGACGATGGCGTCCCATTCGCTCTGGGCGACCTTGTCGTGGATGCCGGCGTCGGCCACCACGGTCGCATATCGTTCCGCCAGCGAAACGAAGATCAGGATGCCGGTGCGCTTCTCCGTCAGGTGGACGTTGTGGGCGAGGAACTGGCGCATGGCGTTGTCGTGCGCGCGCCGGTAGCGCAGGCCGCGCGGGGTCAGCCGGATGGCGAGGCCGGGCACGAGCCGCAGCACGAGGAGCGCCGCCAGCAGCGCCGCCGCCTCGCACAGGGCGAAGGCGAGATGGCTGACCGCGAACCAGCTCCGGTCGAGCCAGACGGCGACGGCGACGCTGGCCAGCATCACCCCGACGGCGAGCATGAAGGCGGCGGGAAAGACGTAGCCGTCGCTGGAGCGCGCGACCACGCAATAGATCTCGCCGCGCGTGACGGCTTCGGCCGCCTTGATGCGCTCCGAGAGCGTCTGGTGGTCGTGCGGTGTCAGCGAACGGCTCATCTCGTGTCCTTCCTTTCCATTCTCCGGACCGTTTCAGGCTTTGACGGAAGCGCGGAAACGGTCCGTTCTTTTGTCTTGGCGCAATTCCGGACGGAAAAGTGCTGCACACTTTTCCTGGAATTGCTCTACCAGCTTCCGGATGCGCCGCCGCCGCCCGACGAGCCGCCGCCGCCGGAAAAGCCGCCGCCGCCCGAGGACCAGCCGCCGCCGCCGGAGGAGGAGGACCAGCCCCCGCCGGACGAGCGGCCGCTCCCGCCGGAGCCGCCGCCATACTCGACGGTGATGCCGAGCCATTTGTAGCGCCCCGGTCCCAGCTTGCGGCCGAAGACCGGGGCGAGGACGGCGAAGAGGAAGCCCCCGAGGAAGATCGACAGCCAGATGGCGATGAAGATCACGGCGATCCAGTCGTCGAAGCTCTCATCCTTGCGGTTGCGTTCGGCGCGCGCCTCCAGCTCGTCGCCATTGCCTTCGAGCACCATGACGATGTCGTCGACCGCGGCCGAGATGCCGCCGGCGAAGTCGCCGGCGCGGAAGGCCGGCGTCAGCGTGTTCTCGATGATCAGCTTGGAGTGGAGGTCGGTCAGCGTGCCTTCGAGCCCGTAGCCGACCTCGATGCGCATGCGCCGGTCGTCGCGGGAGACGAGCAGGAGGATGCCGTTGTTCTCGCCGGCCTGGCCGAGCCCCCAGTGGCGGAAAAGGCGGTTGGCGTAGGGCTCGATCGCCTCGCCGCCGAGGTCGGGGACGGTGGCGACGACGATCTGGTCCGACGATTTCGCCTCGAAGGCGGCGAGCTTGCCGACGATTGCGGCTTCCGCCGCCGCGTCGATCATGCCGGCATTGTCGACCACGCGGCCGGTGAGCGCCGGCAGTTGCTGAGCCAGCGCCGGCAGGGAGAAGAGAAGGAGAAGCAGGAGGGCCGGCAGCCAGCGCCGGCGCTGCCCCTCACCTGCCTGCCGGCATCCTCTCCCCGTGAACGGGGAGAGGGGAGATGGCCGAAAGGCTGCCGTTCTTCCTTCTCCCCGTTCACGGGGAGAAGGTGCCCGAAGGGCGGATGTGGCGCGGCGCGGCGGATGCAGGGTGGGCACTGTGACGACCGCTCAGCCCCGGTTGCCGAAATTCACCTCCGGCACCTCCATCTTGTCCTCGGCGATGGTGAAGTTCTGGAACGGCTCGTTGTCGGTGAACCAGATCCAGGCCCAGATCATCGACGGCAGGGTGCGCAGCGAGGTGTTGTAGACCCGGACCGCCTCGATATAGTCGCGCCGGGCGACGGCGATGCGGTTCTCCGTGCCCTCTAGCTGGGCCTGAAGCGCGAGGAAGTTCTGGTTGGCCTTGAGGTCGGGATAGTTCTCGACCACGGCGAGCAGCCGCGACAGCGCGCCGGTGAGCTGGGCCTGGTTCTCCTGGAACGCCCGGAAGGCCGCCTCGTCCTGCAGCAGCTCGGGCGAGATCGTGGTCTGCGTCGCCTTGGCGCGCGCCTCGACGACCGCCTCCAGCACCTCGCGCTCGTGCGCGGCGTAGCCCTTCACCGTCTCGACGAGGTTGGGGATCAGGTCGGCCCGGCGCTGGTACTGGTTGAGAACCTCGCTCCACGCGGCCTTGGCACGCTCCTCGTTGGTCGGAATGGTGTTGAAGCCGCAGGCGGCGAGCAGCGGCAGCATCAGCGCCACAGTGACGAGGCCGGCGAGACGGCGCGGCGAGAAGGCGGACAAGGCCAGGGCGTGCATGGATCGATTCCCGGAAGGATTGAGGGGCGGCAACCATAGCCCGGTTTCTGGCACAAGAAAACGACAGGCCGCGCATGGCGCTCGCTGCTTGTGCGCCGGGCGCGCGCGGGTCTAATCTCCGCGCGGCAAGGATGACCTTATGAACCGAGACCACAAGGACGATCACAGGGACGGGGCCGAATCGCGGCGGATCATCAACCGCGTCGGGGCCGAGAGCGAGGCGTCGATGGCGCGCCGCGTCACAGAGCGGGTGAGCGGCCACATGGCCGGCCGCGACGCCGAAGGCGGCGACCCGATCGAATTGTGGGGCACGCGCATCGGCCGCTGGCTGGGCGTCGGGCTGCTCGTCTACGTCATCTGGTGGCTGATCGACTTCTCCTCGGGCGGCGGCTGAAACGATGACGGATGCGCTAGCGACGGCCGGCCGGGCCGTCATCGTCCTGTCGAGCCATGTCGTGCGCGGAACCGTCGGCAACCGCGCCGCCGTGTTCGCGCTGGAGACGCTGGGCCTGCCGGTCTGGGCGGTGCCGACCGTCATCCTGCCGTGGCATCCCGGCCATGGCAGGGCGACGCGGATCGTGCCGCCGGCGGGAGAGTTCTCGGCGCTGGTCGGCGATTTGTGCGCCGCGCCGTGGCTCGGCGAGGTCGGGGCGGTGCTGTCGGGCTATCTCGGCGGGCCGGAGCAGGCCGAGGCCGTGGCGCGGCTCGTCGGCGCGGTCAAGGCGCGCAACGAGGGCGCGCTCTATCTGTGCGATCCGGTGATGGGCGACGCCGGCGGGCTCTACGTGCCCGAGGCGACGGCGGCGGCGATGCGCGACCTCCTCGTGCCGCTCGCCGACATCGCCACGCCCAACCGCTTCGAGCTCGAATGGCTGGCCGGCGCGGCGCTGCCCGACAACGGCGCCGCGGCGCGGGCGGCGCTGCGGCTCGGACCGCCGACCATGCTGGTCACCTCCGCGCATGCGATGATGGCCGGCTCCATCGGCAACCTCCTCGTCACCGGCCGCGAGGCCGTGCTGGCCGAGCATCGCGCCGTGCCGGACGCGCCGCACGGCACCGGCGACCTGATCTCGGCGCTGTTCCTCGCCCGGCTCATGACCGGGCAGAGCGCGGCCAAGGCGCTGCAGACGGCGACGGCCGCGGTGTTCGAGGTGCTGGCGCGCGCCGTCAAGCGTGGCGCGGACGAGCTGATGCTGGAGACGGACGCGCAGAGCCTCGCGCGCCCGATGGCGATGGTGCAGACGCGCCGCCTGCTGCACCCCGATGCGGGTCCGGAAGGCGGCCGGCGGGCGTGAGGCATTGCTGCGGGAGGCGGGCAAACATGGAATCTCCATGCCGCTTTCGGTTCCAGACCTTAAAGTTTATTGCACTGCCATCACTTTGGCGTTATCGCGATCTCCATGAGCCATCTGCCTGAAAGACTGCTCGCCGGCTACCACGCCTTCATGGGTGGCCGCTATTCGGCGGAAAGCGAGCGCTACCGCACCCTGGCCCGCAACGGCCAGACGCCTGAAACCATGGTCATCGCCTGCTGCGATTCGCGCGCCGCGCCCGAGACGATCTTCGACTCGGGGCCGGGCGAGCTGTTCGTGGTGCGCAACGTCGCCAACCTCGTGCCGCCCTACGCGCCCGACGGGCGGCACCATTCCACCTCAGCCGCGCTCGAATTCGCGGTGCAGAGCCTGAAGGTCAAGCACATCGTCGTGCTCGGCCACGGCCGCTGCGGCGGCATCCGCGCCGCGCTCGACCCGGCCGCCGCGCCGCTGTCGCCCGGCGATTTCATCGGCAAGTGGATGGGGCTGGTCGCGCCGGCGGCCGAGGCCGTCGCCGGCAACGAGATGATGACGCGCGGCGAGCGCCAGACCGCGCTGGAGCGCATCTCGATCCGCTATTCCCTCGCCAATCTGCGCAGCTTCCCCTGCATCAACATCCTCGAGGGCAAGGGCAAGCTGTCGCTGCACGGGGCCTGGTTCGACATCTCGACCGGCGAGCTGTGGGTGATGGACCCGGCGACCGGCGATTTCCGCCGCCCCGACAGGGACGGCTGAAACCGCGCTAAAGCGCGTCGCGATCTTCCAGATTCGCTCCTTGCGCTTCAGGCCTTTGTTTTTGCGCATGTCTTTGCCCCGAAAGCGGTTCCCACTTTCGGGAGACATGCTCTAGGAAGCCGGTGGCCCGGACCGGCCGGAAAGCACGACGCCGGCCATGGCCGGCTCCGGCAGGCTGCGCCACCACAGCCACGACGCCAGCGTGACGAGGCCGAGGCCGGGGATCACCGTCGCCAGCGCCATCACCGGATCGACGAACAGGCCGGCGAGCAGCCCGCCGACCAGCCCGCCGCCCATCTGGAGGAAGCCGCTGAGGGCGCTCGCCGCGCCCGCCATGTGCGGAAAGGGCGCGAGCGAGGCCGTCGACATGGCCGGCATGATGAAGGCGCCGCCGAAGGCGTAGAGCATGACCGGGGCCATCACCAGCCAGAAGGTCGGCTCGAAGACGCGCAGCAGGACGGCAAGGCCGAGGCTGCCGGCGACGATGCAGGCGATGCCGAAAGGCAGGATGCGATAGGCGCCGAAGCGGCCGATGGTCTGGCGCACCGTCAGCGAGCCGGCGAAGAACGAGCCCGACTGCAGCAGCATGGTGACGCCGAACGTCATCGGCGACAGGCCGATCCGGTTCATCAGGATGAAGGGCATGACCACGGCGAGCGTATAGAACGCGCCGATGCCGCCGGCCATGACGAGGCCGCAGGCCATGAAATAGCCGCTGGAGAAAAGCCGGCCGTAGGAGGCGACGAGCGCGCGCGGGCGGATGCGGGACAGATCGCGCGCCACGGTTTCCCTGAGCGCATAGTGGCAGATCAGGGCGACGGTGATGCCGAACAGCACCATCAGCACGAAGATCGCGTGCCAGCCGAACAGCTCCATCGTGATGCCGCCGATCGTCGGGGCGAAGGCCGGCCCGATGCCGAGGATCAGCCCGATCAGGTTCATGATGCGGGCCGAGCCCTCGCCGACATAAAGATCGCGCACCACGGCGCGGGCGATGGCGACGCCGACCGAGCCGCCGATTCCTTGCAGGAAGCGGGCGAGGATCAGCACCTCGATGGTGGGCGAGACGAGCGCGACGACGCTGGCGAGAAGATAGATGGCCATGAAGGCCATGATCACCGGCTTGCGCCCGAAGCCGTCGGAGAGCGGGCCGCAGACGAGCTGGGCGAGCGCGAAGCCGGCGAAATAGAGCGAGACGGTCATCTTCACCATCGAATCGGTGGTGGCGAAGTCGTGGGTGATCTGCGGCATGGCCGGGGTGAACAGCGCCATGGAGACCGGGCCGATGGCGACGAGGAGCGCGCCGATCAGGCCGACGCGGCGCTCGCTCATCGAGGGCACGGCCGCCGCCGCCGGCCGGGAGGGAAGGACGTTCATTGCGCGACGCTCGCCTTGCCACAGTCCGGCCGCATGGCGACGAGCCTGCGACGGATCGCGATCAGCATCTGCCGCAGCTCCTCGACCTTGCCGGCGTCGAGGCCTTGCGTCATGTCCGCCCGCATCATGGCGCTGACGGCGAATATCTGGTCGAGCGCCGGCCCGGCGGCCTCGGTCGTGTCGACGAGCTTGGCGCGGCGGTCGGACGGATCGGCCTCGCGCTGGACGTAGCCCTGCGCCTCCAGCCGGTCGAGGCAGGCGCTCAGCGTCATCGCCTCGATGCCCATGCGCTCGGCGAGCGCGGCCTGCCGGATCGGGCCGACGCGCGCGACATGGGAAAGCGTGCGCGCCTCGGCCGGCGTCAGGCCGAGGCCGGCCGCGCCGGTGCGGCGGTCGAACTCGGCGCGCAACAGGCGGGCGGTGTCGGCGATCAGGAAGCCGATCGTGTCGTGGCTGTACCGGGCGGGCATTTGTAAGGAATCCTTATTATCTATATTCCTTACGATCAAGGGAAAGGCCGGTCAATCGCGCCGCTGCATGGCTGCCCTGCCGCAGTGCCGGGGCGTTGCGCCCGGGCCGTTGCGCATAGGCGGTCCCATGCCTAAATCGGGCAGGTCATCGCGCGAGTCGTCCGCGCCGTTCCCGTCCGTCATGCCGGAGGTCTTCATGCCCGTCGCCACGCCCGATCTCGCCCGCCATCCGCTGACGCGCTGGACGGGGCCGCTCGGCCTGCCGGATTTCCCCGCGATTCCCGACGGCGATTTCGCCCCGGTCTTCGACGCCGCGCTCGCGGCGCACGAGGCCGAGATCGCGGCGATCGCCGACAATCCGCAAGCGCCGACGATCGGCAACACGCTGGAGGCGCTGGAGCTTGCGGGCGAGGCGCTCGACCGGGTCTCGGCGACCTTCTGGTGCCGCGTCGGCGCGCATACCGACAAGGACATCCAGGCGCTGGAGCGCGCGATCGCGCCGAAGATGTCGCGGCATTTCTCGGCGATCCACATGAACGCCGCGCTGTTCTCCCGCATCGACGCGCTCTATCAGGCGCGCGCGACGCTCGGGCTCGACGCCGAGACGGAGCGGGTGCTCGACAAGACATGGAAGCGCTTCGTCAAGGCGGGCGCGAAGCTCAGGCCGCAGGACAAGGCGCGGCTTGCCGCGATCAACGAGCGGCTGGCCTCGCTCGGCGCGCAGTTCGGGCAGAACGTGCTCGCCGACGAGGCCGGCTGGGCGCTCTTTCTCGACGCGGGCGACGACCTCGCCGGCCTGCCGGATTTCCTGACGAGCGCGATGGCCGAAGCGGCGGCGGCGCGCGGGCAGGAAGGGCGCTACGCGGTGACGCTGTCGCGTTCCATCGTCGAGCCGTTCCTGTCGTTCTCGGCCCGGCGCGACCTGCGCGAGAAGGCGTTCGCCGCGTTCACCCGGCGCGGCGCGAACGGCGGCGCGAGCGACAATGGCGCGGTGGTGAAGGAGACGCTGGCGCTGCGCGCGGAAAAGGCGCGGCTGCTCGGCTATGACAGCTATGCGGCGCTGAAGCTCGACGACACCATGGCCAAGACGCCGGCCGCCGTGCTGGCGCTGCTCGAACCCGTGTGGGAAAAGGCGCGGGCCAGGGCCGGCGAGGATCGCGCCGAATTGCTGCGGCTCGCCGCGCAGGCCGGCGACAACGCGCCGCTTGCCGCCGCCGACTGGCGCTACTGGCAGGAAAGGCTGCGGGCGGAAAAATACGATTTCGACGAGGCCGAGCTGAAGCCCTATCTCCAGCTCGAGCGTATCGTCGACGCCTGCTTCGACGTCGCCGGGCGGCTGTTCGGCCTGGCTTTCGAGGAGCGGAAGGGCGTTGCCCTCTGGCACGAGGACGCGCGCGTCTTCGAGGTGAAGAACGCCGACGGCTCGCATCGCGCCGTGTTCGTCGCCGACTATTTCAGCCGGCCGTCGAAGCGCTCCGGCGCGTGGATGAGTTCGCTGCAATCGGCGCACCTTCTGGGCGAGGGCGCGACGCCGATCGTCTACAACATCATGAACTTCGCCAGGCCGCCGAAGGGCAAGCCGGCGCTCTTGTCGATGGACGAGGCGCGCACGCTGTTTCATGAGTTCGGCCATGCGCTGCACGGCATGCTCTCCGAGGCGCGCTGGCCTTCGGTCTCCGGCACCGCCGTGTCGCGCGATTTCGTCGAGCTGCCGTCGCAGCTTTACGAGCACTGGCTGACCGTGCCGGCGATCCTCGAAAAGCACGCCGTCCACCATGAGACCGGCGCGGCGATGCCGGCGGCGCTGGTCGAGAAGATGCTCAAGGCGCGCAATTTCAACGCCGGCTTCGCCACGGTCGAGTTCGCCGCCTCGGCGCTGGTCGACATGGCCTATCACGCGCAACGCGAAGCGCCCGCCGATCCGCTCGCCTTCGAGGCGGAGACGCTGGCGCGGCTCGGCATGCCGGACGAGATCGCCATGCGCCACGCGACGCCGCATTTCCTTCATGTCTTCTCCGGCGACGGCTATTCGGCCGGCTACTATTCCTACATGTGGTCGGAAGTGCTCGACGCCGACGCCTTCTCGGCTTTCGAGGAGACGGGCGACGTGTTCGACGCCGGGCTGGCGCAAAAGCTGCGCGCGCACATCTACGCCGCCGGCGGCACGCGCGATCCGGAAGAGCTCTACCGCGCTTTCCGCGGCAAGATGCCGTCGCCCGAAGCGATGATGGAAAAGCGCGGGCTGGCCTGAGGCGGCCGGCTTACCGGGAAGGGATCAGCAGGGGCGCAGGTCGCCCCGGCGGGCCGGATCGGCGCAGGCGGGCACCTTGCCCGCGGCCGAGCCTTTCGGCCCGGTGATCGCTGCGACGTCGACGCCGTCCATGCCCGGACGCCAGGCGTCGTCGCGCACGGTCTCGGCAAGGGTGGGTTCGGTAGCGACCGGCGACGGCGCGGACGACACGGCCTGCACGCCGGCCAGCGCGATGAGCGCGGCGGCCGTGCCGAGGGTGATCGTGCGTCTCGAAAGCGTCATTTCAGGGTTTCTCCGCGGTGCCGAGGATAACGCGCGAAGGTTAACGAGGTTTCAAGAAAAGGCGGCTTCGCCGGGCTGGATCGACGCTTTTTCCTCGCACCCCTTTCGCACTTGCGAAAAAACCTGTATGAGGCCCCTCCCGAAAGCGCCTGTGCCCTGCTGCGCGGCCGAACCCCAGAGACCCCTATGAAGCTCCGCAACATCGCGATCATCGCGCATGTCGATCATGGAAAGACCACGCTCGTCGATGCGCTCCTGAAGCAGTCCGGCTCGGTCCGCGACAACCAGCGCGTCGCCGAGCGCGTCATGGATTCCGGCGACATCGAGAAGGAGCGGGGCATCACCATCCTCGCCAAGGCCACCTCGGTCGAGTGGAAGGACACGCGCATCAACATCGTCGACACGCCCGGCCACGCCGATTTCGGCGGCGAGGTCGAGCGCATCCTCAACATGGTTGACGGCGCCATCGTGCTGGTCGACGCGGCCGAAGGGCCGATGCCGCAGACCAAGTTCGTCGTCGGCAAGGCGCTGAAGGTGGGGCTGAAGCCCATCGTCGCCATCAACAAGATCGACCGGCCGGATGCCCGCCATGTCGAGGTCATCAACGAGGTGTTCGACCTGTTCGCCGCGCTCGACGCCACCGACGAGCAGCTCGACTTCCCGATCCTCTACGGTTCGGGCCGCAACGGCTGGATGAACGTCAACCCGGAAGGCCCGCAGGACCAAGGCATGGCCCCGCTGCTCGATCTCGTGCTCAAGCACGTTCCCGAGCCGACGGTCGCCGAAGGCCCGTTCCGCATGATCGGCACGATCCTCGAGGCCAACCCCTTCCTCGGCCGCATCATCACCGGCCGCATCCATTCCGGCTCGATCAAGCCGAACCAGTCCGTCAAGGTTCTCGGCCAGGACGGCCAGCTCATCGAAAGCGGCCGTATCTCGAAGATCCTCGCCTTCCGCGGCATCGAGCGCACGGCCATCGAAGAAGCCCATGCGGGCGACATCGTCGCCATCGCGGGCCTTACCAAGGGCACCGTCGCCGACACGTTCTGCGACCCGTCGGTCACCGAGGCCCTCAAGGCCCAGCCGATCGACCCGCCGACCGTCACCATGTCCTTCATCGTCAACGATTCGCCGCTCGCCGGCACGGAAGGCGACAAGGTCACGAGCCGCGTCATCCGCGACCGCCTGTTCAAGGAAGCCGAAGGCAATGTGGCGCTGAAGATCGAGGAATCGGGCGACAAGGATTCGTTCTTCGTCTCCGGCCGCGGCGAACTCCAGCTCGCCGTCCTCATCGAGACCATGCGCCGCGAAGGCTTCGAGCTTGCCGTGTCGCGTCCGCGCGTCGTCATGCACAAGGACGAGAACGGCCAGCTTCTGGAGCCGATCGAGGAAGTCGTCATCGACGTCGACGAGGAGCATTCCGGCGTCGTCGTGCAGAAGATGTCCGAGCGCAAGGCCGAGATGGTCGAGCTGCGTCCGTCCGGCGGCAACCGCGTCCGCCTCGTCTTCTTCGCCCCGACCCGCGGCCTCATCGGCTACCAGTCGGAACTGCTGACGGATACGCGCGGCACGGCGATCATGAACCGCCTGTTCCACGACTACCAGCCCTACAAGGGCGAGATCGGCGGCCGCGTCAACGGCGTGCTGCTCTCCAACGAAGCGGGCGAGGCCGTCGCCTACGCGCTCTTCAACCTGGAAGACCGTGGCCCGATGGTCATCGACGCGGGCGAGAAGGTCTATGCCGGCATGATCGTCGGCATCCACACGCGCGACAACGATCTTGAAGTGAACGTGCTGAAGGGCAAGAAGCTCACCAACATCCGCGCCGCCGGCAAGGACGAAGCCGTCCGCCTGACGCCGCCGATCAAGATGACGCTGGAGCGCGCGCTTTCCTGGATCCAGGACGACGAACTCGTCGAGGTGACGCCGAAATCGATCCGCCTGCGCAAGCTCTATCTCGACCCGAACGACCGCAAGCGATTCGAAAAGCAGCGCTCCGCCGGCGCCGCGTAAACCGCGCCTCCCGATATGAAACAAAGTGCGACCCCGGCCCTGTGCCGGGGTTTTTCATGTGTGTGCCATCGTTTTACAGCTTGTGACGTTTGTTAAAAAAGCGTTAACTTTTCGGTGTGTCGCCCGGAACTCGCCTGTGGGCAAAGGAAGCCTACGCCTGTCGCGGGATTCCGGTGGGACCGGTGCCGGAATATGAGTCGTGTTATGAAGACACTGTCGATCGATGTGCGGCGCGCCGAGCCGCAGGACGCGCGGGCGATATCCGAGACGCATCGCGTGTCGTGGCTGCAGGCCTATGGCGGCCTCATCCCGCACCGGCCGCTCAACCAGATGGTCGATCGCCGGGACGAGACCTGGTGGCGCAAGGCGACGCGCGGTCCCGCGACGCTCCTGGTGGTCGATGTCGCCGGCACGGTGGCCGGCTATGCCACGCTCGGGCTCAACCGCGCCCGCGCGCTGCCGCAGGAAGGCGAGATCTACGAAATCTACCTGCGCCCGGAATACCAGGGCATCGGCCTCGGCCGCCTGCTCTTCGGCGAGGCGCGGCGGCTGCTGAAATCGCTCGGCTGCAACGGCATGATCGTCTGGTGCCTCGAGGACAGCGAGCATGCCTACCGCTTCTTCCGTTCCTCCGGCGGGTGCGACATTGCCGAGGGCATGGAGAATTTCGGCGAGAAGGAACTGACGAAGATCGGCTTCGTCTGGCCCTGAGGGTTATTCCTTCGCGGCTTGCGGCAGGTGGCGCATCGGT
>JBBCKE010000021.1:0-71769 GCA_037190985.1 Alphaproteobacteria bacterium | reverse complement strand
GCCCATCCTCGGGCAGTTCGCACGTCGCGGGTGACATCGAGGACGCTGGTGCCATTCTGCACCGCTTGCGCCAGACCCCTCACCGCCTCGCGGCGCTCGGCACCTCTCCCCAGAGGGGCGAGGAAAAGCTGCCGCGACGTCGCCGCATTCCCTTTTCTCCGTAAACGGGAGAAGCTGGCCCGAAGGCGCGCGCGGGCGGCAGGCGTCAGCGGGCGATCGCTCGCTGCCGGTCAGGCCGCGGCCTTCGGCATCAGCGCCTTGAGGTCGGCGGCGGGGTCTTGCGCCACGTCCTTCGGCACCGTGATCCCGGCGGCGATCAGCCGGCGCGCCACCATGTGGTCGGCGGCGCTGTTGACGCTCTCGACCGCGATCAGCCGCCCCGCGCGATAGACGAAGACCGAGAACTTGCCGCTCGCCGGGTCGCCGCGCGTCGCGGTCTCGTCCATCCCCAGCGACAGGCCGGCGATCTGGAGCTTGATCGGCCCCTGATGCGACCAGAACCACGGCAGCGCGTCGTAGGGCTGGGCGTTCCCCGTCAGCCGCGCCGCGACGCACTTGCCCTGATCGACCGCGTTCTGCACCGATTCCAGCCGGATCGGCCCGTCGCCGCCATACGGGTTGGGATGCGAGGCGCAGTCGCCGATGGCCGAGATATCCGGGTCGGAGGTCAGGAGCAGCGCGTCGACCGCGACGCCGTTGTCGACGGCAAGGCCGGCCTCGACCGCCAGCTCCACATTCGGGACCACGCCGGCCGCGACCACGACCGCGTCGGTATCGAGCGTCGCGCCGTCGGACAGGCCGAGCGCAAAACCTTCGCCGCGCGGAGTGATGTCCGTCGCCAGCGTGCCGAGACGCAGGCGGGTTCCCATCTCCTCGTGGAAGGCGCGGAACGCCGCGCTCATCGCCGGCGACAGCACGCGGCCCATCAGCCGGTCCGCCGCCTCCAGCACGTCGACCGCGATGTCGCGCTGGCGCAGGAGCGCCGCGACCTCGAGCCCGATGAAGCCGCCGCCGATGATGGCGACATGGCGCAGCGCCGGCAGCCGCGCCGTCAGCGCCCGCGCATGCGCCAGCGTGCGCAGCTCCAGCACCCGCGCCGGGTCCAGCCCCTGCACCGGCGGCAACCGGTTGCGCGCGCCGGTGGCGAGCACGAGGTGATCGTAGGGCAGGCGCTCGCCGCTCGTCAGCACCAGTTCGCGCCGCGCGCGGTCGATGCGCTCGGCCACCGCGCCGAGCTTCAGCTCGATGCCGCTGGCGGCGTAGAACGCCTCGCCCCGCAGCGGCAGCGAGGAATCCTCGACGCTTTTCAGGAACTCCTTCGACAGCGGCGGCCGCTGATAGGGCAGGTCCGGCTCCTCGCCGACGACGATGACGCTGCCGGAAAAGCCGCGCTGGCGCAGCGCCGCGGCGGTCTCGACCCCCGCCTGCCCGCTGCCGACGATCACCACCCGCTCGATGCCCGTTTCGCTCATTCCGATGCTCCTTCGTTGCCGGGCGCGCGATTCGCCGCCGGCGGGGCGACACAACCCTGAAGCCATGTCCAAATATAGGCGGCGAACGGGCTTTCGACATGCAGCCGCGCCGCCTGCTCGCCCGTGCGGTAGAGAAGACAGGGAACGCCGGCGAACAGCACCGCCGCCGAGCGGCTGCCGGCGGCGAGATCGGCCGAGGTTCCCTCGGCGATGACCTCAGCGAGGCCGGCGCCTGCGATCTCCAGCACGGCATAGAGATCGTCGCAGGGACTGGCGGCGAACCCGCCGTGCCAGCCGGCGGCGACGACCGGCGGCGACCCCGAGACCACCAGCGCCCGGTCGCGGCCGATGCGCACCACGGCCGCGCCATCCCCCGCGATACCCCACAGCCCGACTTCGCCGCCCCCCGGCGCGAGCATGTCCCGGGCGGCGTCGAGATCGCCCGAGACGAGCGTCTGGACGAGGCCCCCGACACGGCGCGCGCGCCAGCCGGGGCTTTCGAGGATCGCGGTTCCCCAGTCCGGCGCGGGCGTCCAGAACTGCCCCCGGTCGTCGCGCGCGTCACGCATCGAGCCGCCCTCCTTGCGCGTCGAGCGCGCAGGGCGGCGCGATGACCGCGCGGCGCATCCGGCCGAGATGGAAGATGTCGATCTCCTCGCCCATGCGCTCCGACCCGCGCTCGACCAGCCCGAGCGCGATCGGCCGCGCCAGCGCCGGGCTGAAATAGCTCGACGTGACATAGCCGGCCGAGCGCCGCTTCCCTTCAAGGGTTTCGACCGCATGAGCGCCGGTCGGCAGCGGCGGGCCGCCATCGGCGACGGCGAGGCCGACGAACTGCCTGCGCCCGGCGCGCATCGCCTCGTCGGTGAACAGCGACCGCTTGCCGACGAACTCGCCCGCCCGCCTGTCGCGCGGGCCGGCAATGCCGAGATCGTGCGGCATGGTCGTGCCGTCCGTGTCCTTGCCGGCGACGATGAAGCCCTTTTCCGCGCGCAGCAGCAGCAGCGCCTCGGAGCCGAGAAGGACGGCGTCGAGCGCCCGCCCCGCCTCGGCCATCGCCCGCCACAGCGCCGGGGCCTTCGCGGCCGGCACCGAGATTTCGTAGGAGCGGTCGCCGGTGAAGGAAACGCGCGCCACCCGCGCCGGCCCGCCCTCGAAACCGCCCTGCGCGATGCCCATGTGCGGCAGCGCGGCGTCGTCGAGATCGACGCCGAGCGACAGCGCCGCGACGAGCGCCTTCGCGCGCGGCCCGCTCGCCGTCAGCGTCGCCCAGTGCGCCGTCAGGTTGTGGACGGCGACCCGCGCCGAGTCGAAGCGGTCCTGCCGCCATTCCTCCAGCCGGAGCGCGACGCCCGGCACATGGCCCGACGAGCAGGAAACGACATAGTGGTCGTCGGCGAGCTTCGCCGTCACGCCGTCGTCGTAGACGATGCCGCCTTCCGTCAGCATGAAGCCGTAGCGGAGGCGGCCCGGCTTCAGCGTCGAGAGCGTCTGGTAGGAATTGTAGTCGACGAGCGCGCCCGCGTCCGGCCCCATCACCTCGATCTTGCCGAGCGGCGAGCCGTCGAAGACCGCCACCGTCTCGCGCGCCTGCCGCGCCTCGCGGGCGATTTCCGTCTCGCCCGCGCCCGCGCCGTACCATGCCGGGCGCAGCCAGCCGCCATATTCGCGCAGCGCCGCGCCGGCCGCGCGATGCTCCGCCTCCAGGGCGAGCCGCCGCACGGGGTTGAACAACTGCCCGCGCCGCCGGCCGCCGACGACGGGCAGCGGCACCGGCACGAAGGGCGGACGGTAGGTCGTGGTGCCGGTCTCGGCGATGCCGCGCCCGGTCAGCGCCGCCATGGCGGCAAGGCCGTTCATGTTCGAGGTCTTGCCCTGGTCGGTCGCCATGCCGAGCGTGGTGTAGCGCTTCAGGTGCTCGACCGAGCGGTAGTTCTCGCGCGCGGCGAGCGCCACGTCCTTCAGCGTCACGTCGTTCTGGAAATCGATCCACTGGCGGCCGCCGGCCGCCGGCTTCGGCCATGCCGGGGCGATGGCGCAGTCGCCGAAATCGCCCGCCGCCGCGCCGACGACGGCGATGCCCGGCACGGGATCGCCGGGCACGAAGGCGCACAGCCGCTCGTCGTAGCGCAGCCCGCCCTTCGCCTGGCACAGGAGATGCACCGTCGGCGTGAACCCGCCCGAGACGAGCAGGCAGTCGGCCTCGATCCGACGCCCGGACAGGGTGACGGCCTCGACGCCCTTCGCGCCATGCACGGCGTCGATGGAAGCGCCGTCGCGCAGGTCGGCGACGGTGACATCCGCGCCCGCTTCGCGCAGCGGCCCGGCGACGCCCAGCGCGCGCGAATTGTTCGCGGCGAGCACGATCCTCTCCCCGACCAGCACGCCATGGCGGCGCAGGTAGAACAGCGCGGCCTCGGCCGACATGACGCCCGGCCGGTCGTTGTCGGGAAACACCAGCGGCCGCTCGATGGCGCCGGCGGCGAGCACGATGCGGCCGGGACGGATGCGCAGTTGCCGGTCCGGCCGGTCCTCCCGCCGCTGCCAGCAGCAGACGAGGTTGTGGTCGTAGACGCCGTAAGCGAGCGTGCGCGCCAGCACCCGCCCGCCCGCGGCCTCGATCTCGGCCACGAGCGCGGCGGCCTTGTCCGCTCCGTCCACGTCGCGGTGGAGCATCGCGCCGCCGGGGATGAAACCGTCGTCGACGAGAACGACATCCTCGCCCGCCCTCGCCGCGTCGCGCGCGGCGCGAAGCCCGGCCCTGCCGCCGCCGACCACCAGCACGTCGCAACGCGAATTGAGGATCGGGGCGTCGGCAGGCGGCCGGTTCGCCGGATCGAGCCGGCCGAGCCCGGCCATCGCCCGGATGCGCGGCTCGAACAGGCGCCAGTCCGGCCACAGGAACGTCTTGTAGTAGAACCCCGCCGGCAGGAAGCGCGCGAAGCGGTCGAGGAAGCCAAACCGGTCGCCCTCGGCCGTCGGCGCGGCGTTGACCGAGCGGATCGCCATGCCGTCGGCGAGGGGTTCGGTGGTGGCGCGCAGGTTCGGCGTCGTGCGGCCATGAAGCGTCACGTCGACGATGGCGTTCGGCTCCTCCGACCACGCGCCGAAGATGCCGCGCGGCCGGTGATACTTGAACGAACGGCCGACGACGCGCACCCCGCTTGCCAGCAGGGCGGCGGCGATGGTGTCGCCCTCGCGGCCCTCGCAGGCCCTGCCGTCGAAGGTGAAGGCGAGCAGCCTCCCCGCCTCGCGGATGCGCCGCGCACTCATGCGTCCCCTCCCCGCAGCGGGCGCGAGGCGGCGACCGCATGGCTCACCGTGTCGCGCTCCATCAGGAAGAACTCGCCGCAGGTCAGGTGCAGCCAGATCTCGCGCGCCGGCCCCCTCGGGGTGTCGCCGAAATGGAGATAATCGGCCCAGCCTTGCGCCGACGCTTCGGCCGCCGGCTCGGGCCGCGTCCGGCCGGCCTCGGCCCCGAACACGAACTCGGTCTCGTCGCGCGGGCCGCAGAAGGGACAGGAAAAGAGCTGCATCGTCGTCCGCCTCTCAATGTGCGATGCCGGAGCCGGCCGCTTCGTCGATCAGCCGGCCGGCCGCGAAGCGGTCGAGGTCGAACGGGCGGCTGATGGCGTGGTGCCCGCCGGTGGCGATCAGATGCGCGAGCAGCCAGCCGCCGGCCGGAATGGCCTTGAAGCCGCCCGTGCCCCAGCCGCAGTCGAGATAAAGGCCGGGCAGCGGCGACGGCCCGATGATCGGTGAGGAATCCGGCACCACGTCGACCACGCCGGCCCATTGCCGCATCAGCTTCAACTGGCCGAAGGCCGGGAACATCTCGAGCAGCCCCGACACCACGGCCTGCTGCATCGGCGGATTGCCGCGCTGCGCATAGGACGGCACCCGGTCGAGCCCGCCGCCGAACACGATCTCGCCCTTGTCGGACTGGAAGAGATAGGTGCCGGTGCCGAGATAGAGCACCACCGTATCGAGGCACGGCTTGACCGGTTCCGACACCATCGCTTGCAGCGAATAGGAGCGGATCGGCAGCGAAAAGCCGGCCTTGCGCGCCATCACGCCCGAATGGCCGGCGGTGGCGAGGCCGACCGCCCCGGCGCGGATGTCGCCGCGCGACGTCTCGACCCCGACGCAGCTTCCGTTCTCGACGATGAAGCCCGTCACCTCGCAGCCCTGGATGATGTCGACGCCGAGCGCGTCGGCGGCCCGCGCATAGCCCCAGGCGACCGCGTCGTGGCGCGCGACGCCCGCTTTGCCCTGCCACGAGCCGCCGAGGACGGGGTAGCGCGCATCCGCGTCGGCGTTGAGCAACGGCGCCTTCTTTAGCACCGCCTCGCGCCCCAGCAACTCGGCGTCGGTGCCGTTCAGTTGCATGGCGTTGACCGTGCGCGCGACGATCTCCATCTCGGCCGGCGTGTGCGCCACCGTCACCACGCCGCGCTGCGAGAACATGACGTTGTAGTTCAGCTCCCGCGACAGCCCCTCGTAGAGCTTCAGCGAGAAATCGTAGAGCGCGACGCTTTCGGGATAGAAATAATTCGAGCGGATGGTGCTGGTGTTGCGCCCGGTGTTGCCACCGCCGAGCCAACCCTTCTCGACCACGGCGACATCGGTCATGCCGTGGTTCTTCGCCAGATAGTAGGCGGTTGCCAGCCCGTGGCCGCCGCCACCGACGATCACCGCGTCGTAGCGGGCCTTCGGCGCGGGCGAGCGCCATGCCGGCCGCCAGCCCTCATGGCCGCGCAAGCCCTGGCGAAAGAGGGCGAATGCGGAATAGCGCGATTTCACCTCTTCCCTCCTCTCCCCGATGCCGCCGCGAAAGGCGCTTCGAGCGATCTATACGGACGGGGGCGATCGACACAATGCCGTTGTTGGACGCTGCCGGCCTAATCTGTTGCACCTTCGGCGATTTTGGAGTTTGTGGGGAGCGATCCTGGAGCGACGGGCATTCTGGCGAATGCCATCCCGTTGCTCCGCTTGTTTGATTGAGCCGCATTCATGCGACGCCGGACGATCCCGTCTGGCTGAAAAATGCTCCGGGAGGCACCGATGTTCGAGACGCTGAAGCCCGCCGCACCCGACGGCATCCTCGCCTTGATGGCGCTCTATCGCGACGATCCGCGCGCCGGCAAGATCGACCTCGGCGTCGGCGTCTATCGCGACGAGACCGGCGCGACGCCAGTGATGCGCGCCGTGCGCGAGGCCGAGCACCGCCTGCACGAGACGCAGGCGAGCAAGACCTATCTCGGCCTTGCCGGCGACACCGCCTTCAACGCGCTGATGATCGGGCTCGTCCTCGGCGAGGATGCCGACCGCACGCGCCTGCGCGCGGCGCAGACGCCGGGCGGCACCGGCGCGCTACGCCAGCTCGCCGACCTCGTCAGGCTGGCGCGGCCCGACGCCACGGTCTGGGCGCCCGACCCGACATGGCCGAACCATCTGCCGATCCTGCGCGCGGCCGGGCTGAAGATCGCCTCCTTCCCCTATTACGACCCGGCTGAGGGCATCACCTTCGACGCCGCCGTCGCCGCGCTGAACAACGCAGCCGGCGGCGACGTGGTGCTGCTGCACGGCTGCTGCCACAACCCGACCGGCGCGGACCTTTCGCTCGATCAGTGGGGCGCGATGGCCGATCTCGTTGTGGAACGCGGGCTCGTCCCCTTCGTCGACATCGCCTATCAGGGCTTCGGCCAGGGGTTGGACGAGGACGCGGCCGGAGTGCGGCTTCTCGCGGCACGAGTGCCGGAGATGCTGGTGGCGGCAAGCTGCTCCAAGAACTTCTCCGTCTATCGCGACCGCGTCGGCGCGGCGATCCTGCTGGGGCGCAACGCGGCGGAGGCCGACGCCGCCTACAGCCAGCTTCTCGGCGTCGGGCGCGGCATCTGGTCGATGCCGCCCGACCACGCCGCCGCCTGCGTGCGCATCGTGCTGGAGGACGCATCCTTGCGCGCCGACTGGCAGGCCGAGCTCGACGCCGTGCGCGCCCGCATGCTGGCGCTCAGGCAGGGCTTCGCCGAGGCGCTGCGCCGGGCGTCGAACTCCGACCGCTTCGATTTCATCGCCGGCCAGCGCGGCATGTTCTCGCGCCTCGGCCTGACGCCGGAGGAGGTGACGCGCCTGCGCGACGAGCACGGCGTCTATATCGTCGGCGACAGCCGTTTCAACGTCGCCGGCCTGCCCGGCGACCGGCTGGACGATCTGGCCGCGAGGATCGTCGCGGTGCTGCCGTGAGCGCGACCGTCGAAGCGGCCATCGCCGCGCGCGCGGCGCAGACGCCGGAACGCGAGCGGGCGCGCGCGCTCGACCAACGGGACAGGCTCGCCGGCTTACGCGCGCGCTTCGACCTGCCGCAAGGCGAAATCTATCTCGACGGCAACTCGCTCGGCGCAATGCCGGCCTCGGTGCCGGCTGCGATTAACGGCGCGTTGACAGAGGGTTGGGCGCGGGATTTGATTCGAAGCTGGAACGGCCGAGACTGGCACAATCTGCCGGTGACGGTCGGCGACCGGCTCGCCCCGCTGATGGGCGCGGCCAGGGGCGAGGTGCTGGCGGCGGATTCGACCTCGGTCAACCTCTACAAGGCGTTCTGCGCCGCGATGCGCATGCGGCCGGGACGCGCGAAGGTCGTCTCCGAGCGCAACAACTTCCCGACCGACGTCCACATCCTGCAAGGTGCCGTCGCCAACGTGTTCCCCGACGCGAAGCTCGTGCTGGCCGACGACGGCGACGAGTCCGTGCTGGCGCTGATCGACGCGGACACCGCCGTCGTATGCCTCAGCCACGTCAATTACCGCTCCGGCCGGCTGCGCGACATGGCGGCCGTGACCAAGGCGGCGCACGCGGCCGGCGCGCTGGTGATATGGGATTTGTGCCACTCGCTCGGCGCGCTGCCGGTCGATCTCAACGCCTGCGAGGCGGATTTCGCGGTCGGCTGCACCTACAAATACATGAATGGCGGCCCCGGCGCGCCGGCCTTCCTGTTCGTCGCCGGCCGCCATCTCGACGCAGCGCAGAACCCGCTGACCGGCTGGCAGGGCCACGCCGCGCCCTTCGGCTTCGAGATCGACTATCGCCCGGCGCGGACGATGGAGAAATTCCGCGTCGGCACGCCGCCGGTCCTGTCCTACCTGCCGCTTCTGGAAAGCCTCGCCGTGTTCGAGGAAACGGACATGGCGCGCTTGCGCGAAAAATCGCTGGCGCTGACCGATTTCTTCATCGAGCTCACCGAGGCGCGGCTGGCCGGCCATGGCCTCTCGCTCGTCACGCCGCGCGACCACGCCCTGCGCGGCAGCCAGGTGGCGCTGACGCACGAGAACGGCTGGCCGATCATGCAGGCGCTGATCGCCTGCGGCGTGGTCGGCGACTTCCGCGCGCCCGACATCCTGCGCTTCGGCTTCACGCCGCTCTATGTCGGCTTCGAGGACGTGTGGGGCGCGGTCGCGACGCTGGAGGCGATCATGACGGGCGGCCTGTGGCGCGAGCCGCGCTTCGCGGAGCGCAAGCTCGTCACCTGAAGACCGGCCCTACAGCAGGAACTGGTAGCTCGCCGGCACGAAGCGGTAGCCGACGTCCAGCTTCTCGATGAAGCCGACGGCCGGGAACGGCATGTGATAGCCGAGGAACGGGATGCGCTCGGCCGCCACCATGTCGAAGACACGGCTGCGCGTGGCGGCCCCCGCCTCCTTGTCCATGTCGAAGCTGACATGCCAGTCCGGCCGGCGCAGCGAGGCGACATAGTGGTTCGACGTGTCGGCGGTGAGCAGCAGCCGGCGGCCCTCCGATTCGAGATGGAAGATCATGTGGCCCGGCGTGTGGCCGGCCGCCAGCATGCCGGTGATGCCCGGCGCGACCTCGTCGCCGTCGCCGATGAAGGTCGTCTTCTCCGCCAGCGGCACGACATTGGCCTGGACGCCGCGCGCCGCGTTCTCGGTCGGCCCCGACTGGCGCTCGTCCGCGGTCCAGAAATCGTATTCGGCCTGCCCGGTGACGTAGCGCGCATTGGGGAAGGCCGGCTCGCCGCCCTCCATCAGCCCGCCGATATGGTCGCCGTGGAAATGGGTGATGACGACGATCGTGACGTCGCCCGGCGCGTAGCCGGAGGCTTCCAGCCGCGCCCGCAACTGGCCGAGCCCGCCCTCGCGCGCGCCGGCCCCGAGGCCTGTATCGAACAGGACGAGGTCCGAGCCGGTGTTGACCAGCGTCGGCGTGAACGAATTGACGAAGCGGTCGGCCGGCAGGAAGTTCTCCTCCAGCAAGGCCGAGACTTCCGATTCGTCGCGGTCGACGCCGAAGATCGTGTGGATGCCGTCGCCCGGCCGCGTCCCGTCATTGATGGCGGTGATCTCGAACGCGCCGAGCCGGAACCGGTTGAAACCGGGATTGCCAACCTGCGACAGCGGCGCCTTGGCCTGCGCGGCCCGCACCATGAGCTGCGGCGCGGCGAGCGCCGCGCCTGCGGCAAGCCCCATCTTCAGGACGGAACGGCGATCTGCTGCAATCGTCATCATTTCCTCCCTTTCGGCAGAACGGATGAGCCAGAATGAGACCGGCGGCCCGCCCGCTCAAGGGCCTCACGGTAACTTGACCGCAGGCGACGGGCACCGCCGCCTGCACCAAAGGCAAGCCGCCCCTGCCGGTTGAACGGTTTTCCGGCCCATGCTACCCGGCAGCTCGCGTCACGTTTCCCCACCGCGTGTTCCCTTGCCTGCCGTCGCGCGGCGCGTTCCGGATCGCCCTGTTGAATCGCACCGTCCCCCTCGTCCTGGCCGTCGCCCTGTTCATGGAGCACATGGATTCGACGGTCATTTCGACCTCGCTGCCGGCCATCGCCGACGATATCGGCACGAGCCCGATCACGCTCAAGCTGGCGCTGACGGTCTATTACGTCGCGCTCGCCATCTTCATCCCGGTCTCGGGCTGGGCCGCCGACCGCTTCGGGGCGAAGCGCATCTTCCGCGGCGCGATCCTCGTCTTCGTCGCCGGCTCCGTCGCCTGCGCCGCCTCCGGCTCGCTGGCGGAATTCGTCGGCGCGCGCTTCGTGCAGGGCATGGGCGGGGCGATGATGACGCCGGTGGCGCGGCTGGTTCTGGTGCGCTCGACGCCGCGCAGCGCGCTCGTCTCGGCCATGGCGTGGCTGTCCGTCCCGGCGCTGATCGGGCCGCTCGTCGGCCCGCCGATCGGCGGCTTCATCACCACCTATTTCTCGTGGCACTGGATCTTCATCATCAACGTGCCGATCGGCCTGATCGGCGTCGCCGTCGCCGGCCGCGTCCTGCCCGACATGCCGCCCGTGCCCGTTGGCCGGATCGACCGGGTCGGCTTCGTGCTCGCGGGCGTCGCCTCGGCCGGCATCGTCTTCGGACTGTCGGTCGTCAGCCTGCCGGCGCTGCCGCCGGCGGTCGGGCTGGCCACGCTGCTGGCCGGTGCGGCCGCCGCCTTCGCCTATGTCCGCCACGCGCGCCGGGCGGCGAACCCCATTCTCGACCTGAGGCTGCTCGCCAACCCGGTGCCGCGCATCGCCATCACTTCGGGTTCGCTGTTCCGCATCGGCCTCGGCGCGGTGCCGTTCCTGCTGCCGCTGCTGTTCCAGCTCGGCTTCGGGCTGACGCCGTTCGCCTCGGGCCTCCTGACCTTCACCAGCGCCATCGGCTCCATCGCGCTGAAGTTCTTCGCCTCGACGGCGCTGCGGCTGATGGGGTTCCGCACCGTGCTGATCGCGACCTCGCTCAGCGGCGCGGTGCTGATGGCGGCCAACGCCTTCTTCACGCCGACGACCGCGCACTGGATCATCATCACCGTGCTGGTCGCGGCCGGCTTTTCCCGCTCGCTCTATTTCACCGCCAACAACGCGCTGGTCTTCGCCGAGATCGACGACCGGCAGGCGAGCCAGGCGACCGCGATCGCCGCCGTGGCGCAGCAGGTCTCCATCGCGCTCGGCGTCGCGGTCGCCGGCATCTTCCTCGAGGCGCACCACCTCGTCACCGGCGAGGAGACCGGGCTGTCGGCGTTCTTCACCGCCTTCCTCGGCGTCGCGGCGCTCACGGCCTGCGCGGTGTTCCCGATCCTCGGGCTGGCGCCGGAGGCCGGCCGCGCCGTCTCCGGCCATGGCGGCGGGAAGCCGCCGCCGGGCGAAGGGCCGCACTCAGGCGAGTGAGGCGTCCCCGCCGTCCCGCTCTTCCGCCCCGTCCCCGGGCCTGCCCTTGAAACCCTTGGCGAGGATGTAGAGCTCGACCGATTCCTCGCGCGAGGCGGGCGGCTTGACGTGGTGGACCGAGCGGAAGCTGCGCTTCAACATGTCGAGCAGACCGCCCTCGGTGCCGCCCTGGAAGGTCTTGGCGAGAAAATGACCGCCGGGCTTCAGCACCCTGACCGCGAAATCGGCGGCCACCTCGGCCAGATGCATGGTGCGGATATGGTCGGTGCGGCGATGGCCGGTGGTCGGCGAGGCCATGTCGGACAGCACGATGTCGGGCGCCTCGCCCAGCGCCTCCAGCAGCCGCGCCGGCGCGTCGTCGTCGAGGAAGTCCATCTGGAGGATCGTCGTGGCGGGGATCGCGTCCATCTCCAGATAGTCGATGCCGACGACGGTAGGAGCATCCTCGCGCGACTTGACCCGCGCCGCCGCGACCTGGAGCCAGCCGCCGGGCGCGGCGCCGAGGTCGATCACCTTCTGGCCCGGCTTCAGGAGCTTGTGCTTGTCGTCGATCTCGATCAGCTTGTAGGCCGCGCGCGAGCGATAGCCGTCCGCCTTCGAGCGGTGGACGTAAGGATCGTTCAGGTGGCGTTGCAGCCAGCGGCGCGACGATTCCTTCAGGCCGCTCTTCTTCTTCACCCGCGTCGTCAGCGCCCGCGCGCCGCTACCGCCCTTGCCCGGCTTCTTCATCGCGATACCGCCCCTCTGTGCCCCTCTTGCCGGTTACGGCGCCACACGCCGTCATCGGCCATCAGCTCCGACAGCATGCCCTCGCGCAGGCCGCGGTCGGCGACGCGCAGGCGCTCGCTCGGCCAGCAGCGGCGGATCGCCTCCAGAATGGCGCAGCCGGCCAGCACGAGGTCGGCGCGGTCGGCGCCGATGCAGGGGTTGGCGACGCGCGCCTCGAAATCCCACGACAAGAGCCGCGCGATCATGGCGTCGACATTGCCGTTGTCGAGCCACAGGCCGTCGACGCGGCGGCGGTCGTACCGCTCCAGCCCGAGATGGACGCCGGCCAGCGTCGTCACCGTGCCCGAGGTGCCGAGCAGGTGGAAGCGCGCGCCGGAGGCGAGATGGGCGAGCCGGCCGCGCCCCTCGAACCGGTCGAGAAGCCGCGCCACCTCGCCCACCATCGCCTCGAACACGCTTTCCGTCACCTCGCGGCCGCCGAACCGCTCGGCGAGCGAGACGACGCCGACCGGCAGCGAGGTCCACGACACGATGTGGTTGGCGAGCCGCGGCGTGCGATGCCGCGACACGTCGATCAGCGCGATCTCGGACGAGCCGCCGCCGATGTCGAACAGCACGACGCCGTCGGTGCCGCGCTCGACCAGCGGGCCGCAGCCGGACACGGCGAGCCGCGCCTCGGTCTTGCGGTCGATGATCTCGAGCTTGAGGCCCGCCTCCTCCTCGACCCGGGCGAGGAACTCGGCCCCGTTGTCGGCGGCGCGGCAGGCCTCGGTGGCGATGAGGCGCGCCTTGCGCACCTTGCGGTTGCCGAGCTTGTCGGCGCAGACCTTCAGCGCCTCGACGGCCCGGTCCATCGCCGGCCGGCCGAGCCGCCCCGTGGAGGACAGCCCCTCGCCCAGCCGCACGATGCGCGAGAAGGCGTCGATGACGCGGAACTGTCCCGGCCGTCCGGGAACGGCGACGAGGAGCCGGCAATTGTTGGTGCCGAGGTCGAGCGCGGCATAGACCGGCAACGGCGCCTGCCGCGGCGCAAGGCCGGCGGCGCCCGCCCCCGGCGCGGCCGGGGCGGGGCGTGTGGCCGGTCCGTTCGGCGGTCGCTGATGCTGGTTCCGACGCCCGGCGGCGGCCTCACCGGCGACGGAGGGCCCGCCGTGCGGCTGCCGATACTGGTTCCGCTGCCCGGCGGCTTCACCGGCCGCGAACGGCGCGGCCGGCCCATCAGGCAACTGCCGATGCTGGCCCTGATGCCCGGCGGCGGCTTCCCCGGTTCCGGCCGGCGCGGCTGGCTCGCCGGGCGGCTGCCGGTTCTGCCCCCGCTGCCCGGCTCCGGCGGGTGCGTTCGCCGCCTGCTGGGGCTGCGCCGGCGGCACGGCCGCGCCGTCGCGGGCGAACACCTTGCGGCCGCGCCGGCGCTTGCGCCGTTTCCTCGGTTGCTGCTGGGCTTGCGATTCGCCGGCGGGCGGCCTGTCCGGCGCGCCCTTGGCATGACGGGGATGGCGGCCGGAACGCGTCGCCCGCCCGCCCCTGTCGGGGTCGGGCGCGCCATGCGCCTTCTGCGCGGCAGGGCGTTCGCCCTCTCCGCCGCCGGCCGCCCCGCCCCCTGGCGCATCCGCGCCGCGTTCGGGGTCTTTCACTGTTCCGTCCTTCGGCGCCGCGCGCACCTGACGGACGCAGCAGGCACCTTCATCTCTTGTGTTGGGAACAGAGTATCAGCGCGGATCGCAAACACCAAGTGCGCATGGCGGCGTTTTTTTTGCCGCGCTATTCCTGCGCGAGGCGCACCACGAGCTTGCCGAAATTCTCGCCTTCGAGCAGGCCGGCGAAGGCCTTCGGCGCATTCTCGAGGCCGTCCACCATGTCCTCGCGGATCTTCACCTTGCCCTCGGCCACCCACGCGCCCATGTCGCGGGCGAACTCGGCATAGTCCGTGGCGTAGCGGTCGGAGATGATGAAGCCCTCGATCTTCGCCCGCTTGACGAGAAGCGCGCGCTGGAGGACCGGCATCCGGTCCGGCCCTTCCGGCAGGGCGGTGGCGTTGTAGGCGGCGATCAGCCCGCACAGCGGAATGCGGGCATGGACGTTGATCAGCGGCAGCACGGCGTTGAACACCGCCCCGCCGACATTCTCGAAATAGACGTCGATGCCGGCCGGCACCGCTTCCTTCAGCTTCCTGGCGAAATCCGGATCGCGGCGGTCGAGGCAGGCGTCGAAGCCGAGCTCGTCGACGACGAAGCGGCACTTCTCCGCCCCGCCGGCGATGCCGACCACGCGGCAGCCTTTCAGCTTCGCGATCTGGCCGACGACCGAGCCGACCGCGCCGCTGGCCGCGGCGACCACGACGGTCTCGCCCTCCTTCGGCTCGCCGATCTTCAACAGCCCGTACCAGGCGGTGAAGCCGGGCATGCCGAGGACGCTGAGCGCCCATGACGGCCGCGCCATGCCGGAGGGCAGCGCCATCAGGTCCGCGCCGTCGCAGAGCGCGTAGTCCTGCCAGTTGCCGAAGGCGAGCACGAGGTCGCCGTCCCTGAACGCGGCGTTGCGCGATTCCACCACGCGGCCGACCGTGCCGCCGCCCATCACCGCGTCGATGGCGATCGGGGTGGCGTAGGACGGGCCGTCGCTCATCCGCCCGCGCATGTAGGGGTCGAGCGAAAGATAGAGGTTGCGCACCAGCACCTCGCCCTCGCCCGGCTGCGGCACCGCCGTCTCCTCGAGGCGGAAATTCTCCGGCGCGGGCGCGCCGACCGGGCGCGAGGCGAGGACGATGCGGCGGTTGACGGTCTGGCTCATGGCTTTCTCCGGACTGCGAATTTGCGGACGCGCCGGACGGACGAAGCCGCCCGGCGCGGATCGCCCCTCCTTACCGGCTTTGCCCCGCCGGGGGCAATGCGGCAGGCCCGGCGTGCCGGGCGTTCGCTCAGGCCGCCTCGCCGGCCACCTCGACCATCGCGGCTTCGAGCAGGTCGAGCGCCTCGGTGAAGGTGTCATCCGCGACGGTGAGCGGCGGCAGGAAGCGGATGACGTTGCCATAGGTGCCGCAGGTCAGGAGGATCAGCCCCTTCTCCAGCGCCTTCAGCCTGACCGCCTCGGCGAACGCGGCATCGGGCGACGCCTCGCCGCGCTTGTTGAACTCCGTTGCCACCATCAGGCCGGGGCCGCGAATGTCGGCGATCTGCGGCACAGACTGGCGCAGGCTCTCCAGCCGCTGCTTCAGCCGCGCGCCGAGCTGCTCGGCCCGGTTGCACAGATCCTCGTCCTCGATGACGTCGAGCACCGCATGCGCGGCCGCCACCGCCACCGGGTTGCCGCCATAGGTGCCGCCGAGCGCGCCCGGACCGACCGCGTCGACGATCTCGGCCTTGCCCGTCACCGCCGCGATCGGGAAGCCGCCGCCGAGGCCCTTGGCCATGGTGACGAGGTCGGGCGCGACGCCGTAGCGCTCCATCGCGAACAGCTTGCCGGTGCGGGCGAAGCCGGTCTGGATCTCGTCGGCGATCATGACGATGCCGTGGCGATCGCAGATCTCGCGCAACGCCACCATCAGCGCCTGCGGGGCCGGGTAGAACCCGCCCTCGCCCTGCACCGGCTCGATGATGATCGCCGCCACGCGCGTCGGCTCGATGTCGGCCTTGAACAGCCGCTCCAGCGCGCTGAGCGAATCCGCGACCGAGATGCCGTGCAGCTCGACCGGGAACGGGATGCGGTAGACGTCGCCGACCAGCGGGCCGAAGCCGGCCTTGTAGGGCGCGACCTTGCCGGTCAGCGACATGCCGAGGAAGGTGCGGCCGTGGAACGCGCCGCCGAAGGCGATGACGCCCGAGCGCCCGGTCGCGCCGCGCGCGATCTTGACCGCGTTCTCGACCGCCTCCGCGCCGGTGGTGACGAACACCGTCTTCTTGGCGAAGTCGCCGGGCGTCAGCCCGTTCAGCCGCTCGGCCAGCGCGACGTAGCTCTCGTAGGGCACGACCTGATGGCAGGTGTGGGTGAACTTCTCGATCTGGTCCCTGACCGCCGCCATGACGCGCGGGTGGCGATGGCCGGTGTTGACCACGGCGATGCCGGCGGCGAAGTCGATGTAGCGCCGTCCCGACGCGTCCCAGATCTCGGCGTTCTCGGCCCGCTCGGCATAGACCTGCGTCGAAACCCCGACGCCCCGCGCGATCGCCGCGCTGCGCCGGGCGGAAAGTTCACTGTCCGTCATCGTCGACCTCATCCGTCAAAAGGTTGCAACCTGATGGCTGCAACCCTCACACTCCAGCCGCGCCAAATCAAGAAGCAGCAGCGCCGACACGGGTGGCACAGGCCCGCGCGAACGCGCCGCGAGGCGCTGGTCAGAAACCTCCGGCCGGCGATGCGGCCTGCGGCAGCCTTCGCCTTGCCGGTTCGCCCTCCCCCGAAGCCAGCGCAGCAAGGCCCTCGCGGTCGCGTATGGTGATGACCTTGGGGTGGTCGAAGGCGATGAGCCCGGCGCGCTTGAAGGCGTTGAGGCCGCGGCTGACGCTGGTCAGCGTGAGGCCGAGCCAGTCGGCGAGGTCGGCGCGGGTGAGGTGAAGCGTGAAGGTCGTCTCGTCTTCCGCGCCGACGCCGAACTCGCCGCCGAATTGTCGTTCGAGGTCGATGAGGCAGCTCGCGACGCGCTCCGACACGGCATTGCTGCGCAGGAGCAGCGCATGCGACTGGGCGCGCTTCAGCATCGTGCGGGTGGCCTCGGCAACCCTCGCCGGCTCCTCGGACGCGGCTACGGCCGCAAGGCGCGTGCGCGTCAGCGCCAGGACGTTGCAGGCGGCAAGGTCGGTCAGGAAAGCGCCGACGAGGTGGCCGGGTCCCAGAATGTCGAGGATCCGCCGGCCGCCGTCGCCAGCCTGCTGATAGAGGCAGACGGCCCCCTCGATGATGCGCATGGTCTCGGCGCTGCCGAGGCCGGCGGGGAACGGCAGCGTCCCGGCGGGAACGACGCGGCTCTCGGTGCTGCGCTCGTATCGGTGTTCCCCGAGGGTGAAGGTGATGGAGGGCGGCATCTCTATGCCTATGACGGAACTGTCCAGCATGATGGGGCATCCTGACCTGCGCCGGCCACGCGGCGCGAACTGCGAAATGCTGCGGCGAGCAGCGGCATTCAGGCAGTCCGGATGGAAGGAGGGGCGCGCGGCGAAGCGTTGGCCGGCACGAGGTGGCGGCCGGGCGCCTCAACCTGCGCCGGCAACGCGCCCCGTTCGAGGCGCGGGAAAAGCCACGCCGTCATGCCCTGCGGCATCGGCAGGGCGAAATCGGCGCTCAGGCGGCATGCCGCGCAGCCCTTGCCCACCCCGGCATCGCCGCGGGGGCCGCCTTCGTCGCCAGGCAGGCAGAGCACCGGCAAGGTGCCGTCGGGAAATGCGTAATGCGCAAGTTCAAGCGAGGAGGACTGCGCCTGCCCGACCGCGGGCGGCATGTGCGCGAAACCGATGCACAGGAGGGCGACGGCGCAGACGATGCGCAGCCACCCTGCCATGCCGGTTATCCTGTCGAGCATGCTCGGCCTTCCTCCATCGCCATTACGGCGATGGTGTCAGACTAGCGCCGCATGCCGCTATCCCGATTGACGAAAGTCAACGAAGCGGCATTTTGCCGGACAGGCAAAAAGGCGATGCCGGAGACGGGCGGACCGCCTCCGGCATCGAGACCGTTCATGGCCGGGCTTGCTACTCGATGTCGAAGGAGACGCCCTGCGCCAGCGGCAGCGCTGTGGAGTAGTTCACCGTGTTGGTGGCGCGGCGCATGTAGCCCTTCCAGGCGTCGGAGCCGGACTCGCGGCCGCCGCCGGTTTCCTTCTCGCCGCCGAACGCGCCGCCGATCTCGGCGCCCGAGGTGCCGATATTGACGTTGGCGATGCCGCAATCGGAGCCGCCGGCCGACAGGAACTCTTCGGCCTCGCGCATGTCGAGCGTGAAGATCGACGAGGAAAGGCCGGCCACGACCGCGTTGTGCATCGCGATCGCGTCGGCGAAATCGGAGTATTTCATCACGTAGAGGATCGGCGCGAAGGTCTCCTCCAGCACCGGGCCGGCCTGCTTCGGCATCTCGACCAGCGCCGGGCGGACGTAATAGGCGGTGTCCTTGCCGGCCTCCGCGACGCGCGCGCCGCCGGTGACGACGCCGCCCTCGGCCTTCGCGGCGTCGAGCGCCTTCTGCATCGCCTCGAACGCCGCCTTGTCGACCAGCGGGCCGACCAGCGCCGACGTCTCCAGCGGGTTGCCGACCGAGACGCTCTCATAGGCCTTCCTGAGGCGCGGGACGAGCGTGTCGTAGACGCTCTCGTGCACGATCAGGCGGCGTAGCGTCGTGCAACGCTGGCCGGCCGTGCCCATCGCGCCGAAGGCGATGGCGCGCAGCGCCATGTCGAGATCGGCCGAGGGGCAGACGATGCCGGCATTGTTGCCGCCGAGCTCGAGGATCGAGCGCGCGAAACGCTTCGCGAGGCGCGGGCCGACCTCGCGGCCCATGCGCGTCGAGCCGGTGGCCGAGATGAGCGCGACCTTGGGGTTGTCCACCAGCGCCTCGCCGGTGGCGCGGTCGCCGATCAGCACCTGCGACAGGTTCGCCGGCGCGTCCGAGCCGAAGCGGGCGATGGCGCGCTCAAGGATCGCATGGGTGGCGAGCGCGGTCAGCGGCGTCTTCTCCGACGGCTTCCAGACGATCGAATCGCCGGCGACGAGCGCCAGCGCCGCGTTCCACGACCACACCGCGACCGGGAAGTTGAAGGCCGAGATGATGCCGACGACGCCGAGCGGATGCCAGGTCTCCATCATCCGGTGGCCGGGGCGCTCGGTGGCGATGGTCAGGCCGTACAACTGGCGGGAAAGACCGACCGCGAAATCGCAGATGTCGATCATCTCCTGCACCTCGCCGAGCCCCTCGGAGGCTATCTTGCCAGCCTCGATGGAGACGAGGCGGCCGAGCGCCTCCTTGTTGGCGCGCAGCTCCTCGCCGAGCAGCCGCACCAGCTCGCCGCGCCGCGGCGCCGGCACGTTACGCCACGCCTTGAACGCCTCGTGCGCGGCATCGACCACGCGGCCGGTGTCAGCCGCCGACGCCACCGCGACCTTGGCGATCTCCTCGCCGGTGACCGGGCTGTAGGACGCCATCGTCCCCTTCGTCCACGCCGCGCGCTCGACGCCGAGCGCATCGAGAAGGCGTCCGGTCTCCTGCCTCACGTCAACGGTGCTGGTCATGTTCTCGTCTCCCATCGTCCTGCCGCGCGAAGGCGGCATGGTTTTCAACGTCTCTTGCCTTGGGGCGTGTTATTTCCGCTGCCGGACAATAACAAATGCCGGCCGACGCGAAAGCGCCGCCCATTCCGGTGCGGGACAATAGCCGCGGGGGCGGCGCGCCGATTGCGATAAATCCGACTGATCTGATGCGCGGAAGGAATGAAACCGGCTCCCCCTTCCCAAGGAGGCCGGCTTCACCCCCGGCTTTCGGTCAGCCGCCGACGCTGAGGAAGACGTAAGGCACGGCCTTCGGGTCGCGCGGCACGGCGTAGACCTCGTAGGGCTCGGGCTCGCCCCCCATGCCGAGCGAGCCCTGCGGCATGCCGGGAACGGCGAGGCCGGCGATGTCGGGCCGCTGCGCCAGCAGCGCCGCGATGGCTTCGAGCGGCACATGGCCTTCAAGGAAATAGCCGCCCGCCGCCGCGACATGGCAGCTCAGCATGTCGGAGGGAACGCCGGCCTGCTGCCGCACCTGCGACAGGTCCTCGAGATCGATCGTCTTGACGTCGTAGCCCGCCTCGCCGAGCGCCTGCGCCCATTCGTGGCAGCAGCCGCACCACGGCGTCTTGTAGACCGCGACCGCCTCGCCGGCGGCGGCGACGCCCGCCGCCAGCGACGCCAGCAGCAGCGCGAACCCGCCCGTCAGGGATTTCATCTTCGTCATGGCTTTTTCCGTTCCGCTTCGTGATGAGAAGCCAGCATAAGGCAGGCGCGGCCGCTCCTGTTTGCGGCCGATCAACCTGCCGCCCGGGCGCGATCAACTTCGCGAGAGCGGGCGGGCGGCGGAAAGGATCAGGCGAACGGCACTGCGCCGGTTCCGTGCGGCAGCTTGGCCTCGTCCTCCGGCTCGACATGGATGACGACCCGCACGGAGGGGATCTCGGCCTTCAGCGCCTCCTCGATGCGGTCGCAGATGGCATGGCTGTCTCCGACCGTCATCGCCGCGTTCACCACCATGTGGAACTCGATGAACGTCGCGCGGCCGGCGATGCGGGTCTTGAGGTCATGGACCTCCAGCGCGCCCCGCGAATTGGCGGAGATGACGTCGCGGATGCGCATCGTCTCCTCGACAGGCACGGCCTTGTCCATCAGCCCGTCGAGCGACGAGCCGATGACCCGCCAGCCCTGCCACAGGATGTTGAGCGCCACGATCAGAGCCAGCAGCGGGTCGAGCATGTGCCAGCCGGTAAGCACCGCACCGACGAGGCCGGCGATGACGCCGACGGACGTGACCACGTCGGTCATGATGTGGCGGCCGTCCGCCTCCAGCGCCGGCGACCTCTCGCGCCGGCCGACCCGGATCAGGAGCACCGCCCAGACGCAGTTGATGACGGCGGCCAGCCCGTTGACGGCAAGGCCCTCCCACGCCTGTTCGAGCGGCGCGGGGTTCTGCCAGGCCCGCCAGACCTCGGCAATGATGAGGAGCGCGGCGACGACGATCAGCACGCCTTCGAGCACGGCCGAGAAATACTCGGCCTTGTGGTGGCCGAACTGGTGGTCGCTGTCGGCCGGCTTGTGGCTGACCGAGATCGCCCACAGGGCGGCGGCGGCGGCGATGACGTTGACGATGGATTCGAGCGCGTCCGAATAGAGCGCGACCGACCCGGTCATCCGCCAGGCGGCGAACTTCAGCGCCATCACGCCGAGCGCGACGATAATGGACCAGGCGGCGAGCCGCCTTATCGTCCGTTTGCCGCTCATGCCGCCCGCTCTCTCCTTACGCCGCCTTGGTCCTTGCCCGGCGCGGCAGGTGCGCCACGACGTTCTCGATCATCCGCATGCCGGCGTCGTGGCCGAGCGTCATGATCGATTCGGGGTGGAACTGCACCGCCGCCACGCGCTCGTGCCGGTGCTCGATGGCCATGATGACGCCGTCCTCGGTCTCGGCCGTGACGAGGAAATCCTCCGGCAGGCGCGATGGATCGGCGAAGATCGAATGGTAGCGACCGACCGTCACCTCCTTCGGCAGGCCGGAAAACACCGTGCCGGGCTTGTTGACGCGGATGCGCGAGGGCTTGCCGTGCATCGGCTCACGGAGCTGGCGCAGCTCGCCGCCATAGGCTTCGGCAAGCGCCTGAAGGCCGAGGCAGACGCCGAAGATCGGCAATTCGCGGGCGCGGGCCTTGTCGATGGTGGCCTTGCAGTCGAAATCCTTCGGGGTGCCCGGCCCGGGCGACAGGACGACGAGGTCGGGCCGCAGCCGGTCGAACACCTCCTCGGCGACCGGCGTGCGCACGGTCGAGACCGTCGCGCCCGTCTGGCGGAAATAATTGGCGAGCGTGTGGACGAAGGAATCCTCGTGATCGACCAGCAGGATCGACACGCCCTCCCCGACCTTGGCGCTTTCGCGGGTGGTGGTCGCCGCGTTGCCGGCCGAGGCGTCGCGGATCGCCGCCAGCATCGCCGACGCCTTCAGCTCGGTCTCGGCCTCTTCCTCGGCCGGGTCGGAATCGTAGAGCAGCGTCGCGCCCGCCCTCACCTCGGCGATGCCGTCCTTGATGCGGATGGTGCGCAGCGTCAGGCCCGTGTTCATGTCGCCGTTGAAATGGACCATGCCGATGGCCCCGCCATACCAGGCGCGCGGGCTCTTCTCGTGGTTCTCGATGAAGCGCATCGCCCACAGCTTCGGCGCGCCGGTGACGGTGACGGCCCAGGCGTGGGACAGGAAGGCGTCGAACGCGTCCATGCCCTCGCGCAGGCGGCCCTCGATATGGTCGACGGTGTGGATCAGGCGCGAATACATCTCGATCTGACGCCGGCCGATGACGCGCACCGAACCCGGCTCGCACACCCGGCTCTTGTCGTTGCGGTCGACGTCCGAGCACATGGTCAGCTCCGACTCGTCCTTCTTGGAGTTGAGCAGCTTCAGGATCTGCTCGGAATCGGAGATCGCGTCGTCGCCGCGCCGGATGGTGCCGGAGATCGGGCAGGTCTCGACCCGGCGGCCGTTGACGCGCACGAACATCTCCGGCGACGCGCCGATCAGGTATTCGCGCTCGCCGAGATTGATGAAGAAGGAATAGGGCGACGGGTTGATCGTCTTCAGCCGGCGCGAGATCTGCGACGGGCGCGACTTGCAGGCCTCGAAGAACATCTGCCCCGGCACGACTTCGAACAGGTCGCCACGGCGGAAGCTCTCCTTAGCCTTCCCGACCAGCCGCGCATATTCACCGGGCTCGTGGTCGCCTCGCGGCGGCGTGCTGCCGGACGGCGCGAACGGCTCTTCCCGCCCACCGCGCGCCAGCCCCTCGGTCGAGAAGCCGTCGCCGGAAAAGTCGTAGCGGTCGTGCCATGCGCAGGCCTGATGGTGGTCGACGACGAGGATCTCGTCGGGCAGGTAGAGCACGAGGTCGCGCTGGCTCGCCGGGCGCATCAGCTTCGGCTCGACCGTGTCGAACTGGAAGGCGAGATCGTAGCCGAACGCGCCGTAGAGGCCGATATTGGCGTCGTCGTCGGAGCGGAACAGGTCGATCAGCGCGCGCAGCACGGTGAAGACCGTCGGCGCGCGCGAGCGTTCCTCCTCGGTGAAGACGCGCGACGGCTCGGCGACGGTGAGCGCGAGGCGCGTGGCCGAAACCTCGCCCGGCGTCACCTCCGGCAGTGCCTCGACGGTGCGGCGGATGACCGGCAGCAGCGCCTCACCGCGCGCATTCAGCGCCTCGATGGTCATCGCGCGGCCGCGCGCCGAGACGACCAGCGGCGGATCGATGATCGCCGTGTCCCAGCGCGTGTAGCGGCCGGGATACTCGTAGTTGGAGGAGAAGACGCAGCCGCGGCGCGAGTCGAGGCCGTCGATATAGGCCTCGATGGCGCCCGCATAGGGCGTTTCGTGGCGTTTGCGGGTGACCTTCACCCCGCCTCTGGTCACATAGCGTTCCGCGCCGTCTTCAAGCAGTTCGAGCGTCATTCAATCGTCTCCATCCGTTCGCGCTGACGGCGTCTCCGGACTGGCTTGAAAACAAAATGGCCGCCCGGAAATCCGTTGCGGCCACCCAAGTTTCACGCGCACGCGTTTCGACCAGCCGCTTCTAGCAGCCCCACCACCACAGCTTCGCGGTCGAGATCGTGTTCATGGCAAAACCCTTAGCGGCGAACGGCATCTCCGGCAAGAAGATTCGCTGACCCTCGAAAGGGCAAGGGCGACGCAAGCGCCGCCCTCGTCCTTTGCCGGTGAGGCAGGGATCAGAATTTTTGCGTCAGCGAGAATTTGAAGCTGCGGCCGGGCTCGGAGTAGAAGTCGACCGGCTGGTTGCCGCGCGACTGGGTTGTGGGATCGACGCCGCGGACGGCGACGCCGTTCCAGTATTTCTTGTCGAAGATATTGTAGACGCCAGCCTGGATGCGCAACCCATTGACCTGCTCCGGCTCCCACCAGCCGGTCAGGTTGGCGATGCCGTAGCCGGGCGCGTCGAAGGTTTCGTAGGTCGACCCCGTCTGCGGGTCCAACTGCGGGCCGTCCTCCCTCATGTGCCCGGCGAAGATGCCGGTCAGGTCGACGCCCCAGTTCTCGCGCTCGTAGCCGATGCCGATGATCGCCTTGAAGGGCGCGACGGAGCTGAGGATGGTATCGTCCGTCTTGTTCTTGCCGTAGGCGTAGGCGAGCGAGCCGCTCAGGTAGAACCCGTTTGCGAAGTCCTTGCGGGCCTTCAGCTCGATGCCGGAGATTTCCACCTCGCCGATGTTGCGCCAGGACATGATCAGCGGAGGATTGCTGACCTGGTAGCCCTCGATGAAATTCCTGTAGCGGTTGTGGAAGACGGTGAGCTTTCCGGACAGATCCCCGCTCTCGTAGTTGGCACCGACCTCGAAACCGTGCCCGGTCTCCGCCTTGAGGTCGAGGTTGCCGCGCACCTCATAGAAGCCGCTCGGATAGTAGATGTAGTATTCGTCGATGGATGGCGCCCGGTAAGTCATCGCCCACTGCGCGAACAACTCCGTCCGCGGCGTCATCTGGTAGGTCCCGAGCAGCTTGGGCGAAACGCGCATGCCGTCCTTCGACTCGAGCGGGCCGGTATAGCCGGGCGCCGCCTTGGCGTCGTAGTCGTACCAGTCCAGCCGCAGGCCGGGCGTCAGGGCGAAGCCGCTGTCGCCGATGCTGATCCGGTCGTCGAGGTAAAGGCCGAGCTTCGTGCCGCTGACATGCGGCATGTCGGCCTTGTTCACCACCGTGCTGGCTGGCAAGCCGGTCAGGAACTGCTCGGTCTGGAGGAACTGGAGGGAGCCGCCGAAGCGGACCTCGTGGCCGAGGCTGCCCGTCTCGAACGTGGAAAGCAGCCCGCCCGTGAGACCCCAGGAGCTCTCCTCCACCTCGTTGTCGCGAAGGTAGCGCGCGGAATCGCTGGTGCGAATGCCATCGGAACCGGCGCCCTTGCTCAGCTTCTGCCAGTAGAGGGTCAGCATGGCGGCGTCGATGAACCCGCCCTCGGCCGGCGCCTCGTAGCGATAATCCAGCGAAACGCGATCGCGGCGGGTCGCCTCGAAGCCCCATCCCTGGCCGAACTGGTACAGGGAATTCTGCATCGTCCTCAGGTCGACATCGTAGTCGAGGTCGTAGCGTTCGGCCGTCAGGCCGATACGGTGCCCGCCCTCCAGATCGTGCCGCACCTTGAACAGCAGGTTGCTCTGGTCGAAATCGAGCGGGTTGGGCGTCGTGCGCGTGACGCCGTAGATATCGTCGGTGCCCTTGTTGTCGCGCTCGTGGCCCTTGGTGTAGGCGCCCTGGAACAGGAAGGACGTGCTCTCGAACCGCTTGGCGACGGCGAGGGAACCGCCGACGCTCCTGTCGGAGCTGTCGTAGCCCAGCTTGGTGACGCCGCCCCAGTCGCGGCCCTCCGCGATCAGGTCCTCGGGCTCCAGCGTCCGCGCCACCAGCCCGCCCGCGAGCGCGCCCGAACCCAGCCGGCTGGCATCGGCGCCGCGCACCACGTCGATCGCGGACAATGACGAGAAGTCGAAGCTGTTGGTGCCGTCGCTGATCCCCGTCATCGGCGACGAGGAACCGGCGCGGACCAGATTGCCGAAGGTGGAAATCGGGATACCGTCCACCACTGTCACGATGCGCACCCCGCCGAGGCCGCGAATGGTGAGGCCGCCGACCTTTCCGGGCCGGGATTCCTCGTAGTCCACGCCCGGCTCCGTCAAAGCGAGATCGCCGACATCGGAGATCTCCTTCTTGCGGATGTCGTCGGCCGTGGTCTCGCTGGCGAGCGGCGTGTCGGCCGCGCCCTTTTCAAGCTTCTGGCCCGCGGAGGTCTTCTTGCCCTCGACCTCGATCGTCTCGAGAACCGTCGAGCTGTCCTGCGCGGCGGCGGGAACGGCGATGTAGAGCATCGCAAGGGCAGTGCAAGCCAGGAGCGGCGCGCGCGAATGCCAGACTTTCATGTCGAATCAGTCTCCGGTTCAAGGCGCACGGGAGCCACCGGCCTTGGGAGAGCAACCGGTTGTCCGCGACCTGCTCGATCTCGTCAAAATTGCGACGGAAGGGGCTTCCCGTCACATTTCAGCCGTTTAGGAAACATGATTGAATGAGTCAAGAATTAAAAGATGACTTTTCGAATCAAGAATTTCGACGGATGCCGCGATGTGTGAAAATTGACACACAAAGCCCCTGAGGGGGCGGCGCAAGGCGCAGCGGCCCCACCCGGAATTATCCGGCGGAGCCAATGGCAGGAATCGGTGGGATCGCTCAGAAAAGCCCTTCGATCTCGCCGCGCTCGTTGAGGAAGATGCGCTCCGAGGACGGCGAGCGCGGCAGGCCGGGCATGGTCATGATCTCGCCGCAGATCGCGACGACGAAGCCGGCCCCGGCGGCGAGCCTGACCTCGCGCACCGGCACGACGTGGCCCGTCGGCGCGCCGCGCAGGTTCGGGTCGGTCGAGAACGAGTACTGCGTCTTGGCCATGCACACCGGCAGATGGCCGTAGCCCTGGCGCTCCCATTGGTGGAGCTGGTCGCGCACGGTCTTGTCGGCGATGGCTTCCGAGCCGCGATAGATGCGCTTGACGATGGTGTCGATCTTGTCGAACAGGCCCGTCTCGTCGGCATAGAGCGGCGCGAACTGCGCGACGCCGCTGTCGGCGAGGTCGGCCACCTTGTGCGCCAGCTCCTCGATGCCGGCCGAGCCTTCGGCCCAGTGGCGGCACAGAACGGCCTCGACGCCCTGCTCGGCCGCGAACGCCTTGACCGCCTCGATCTCGGCCTCGGTGTCGCTGACGAAATGGTTGATCGCCACGATCGCCGGCACGCCGAACTGCTTCACGTTCTCGATGTGGCGGCCGAGATTGGCGCAGCCTTCGCGCACCGCCGCCACGTCCTCCGCGCCGAGATCGTCCTTCTTCACCCCACCATTCATCTTCAGCGCCCGGACCGTGGCGACGATGACGGCGGCGGCCGGCTTCAGCCCGGCCTTGCGGCATTTGATGTCGAAGAACTTCTCCGCGCCGAGGTCGGCGCCGAAGCCGGCCTCCGTCACCACGTAGTCGGCGAGCCGCAGCGCCGTCGTGGTGGCGACGACCGAGTTGCAGCCATGGGCGATGTTGGCGAACGGCCCGCCATGGACGAAGGCGGGGTTGTTCTCCAGCGTCTGGACGAGGTTGGGCTGCATCGCGTCCTTGAGAAGGACCGCCATCGCCCCTTGCGCCTTCAGGTCGCGCGCGTAGACCGGGCTCTTGTCGCGTCGGTAGCCGACGATGACGTCGCCCAGCCGGCGCTCGAGGTCCTCGAGGTCGCCGGCGAGGCACAGGATCGCCATCACCTCGGAGGCGACCGTGATGTCGAAGCCGGCCTCGCGGGGAAAGCCGTTGGCGACGCCGCCGAGCGAGGCGACGATCTGGCGCAGCGCCCGGTCGTTCATGTCCATCACCCGCCGCCAGGTGACGCGGCGCGTGTCGATCTCGAGCTCGTTGCCCCAGTAGATGTGGTTGTCGATCAGCGCGGAGAGCAAATTGTGCGCGGTGGTGATGGCGTGGAAGTCGCCGGTGAAGTGGAGGTTCATGTCCTCCATCGGCACCACCTGCGCGTAGCCGCCGCCGGCCGCGCCGCCCTTCATGCCGAAATTCGGGCCGAGCGAGGCTTCGCGGATGCAGATCGCCGCGCGCTTGCCGATCCGGTTCAGCCCGTCGCCGAGGCCGACCGTCGTCGTCGTCTTGCCCTCGCCCGCCGGGGTCGGGTTGATGGCGGTGACGAGGATCAGGCGGCCCTCCGGCCTGCCGGCGAGCGAGCGGATGAAGCGCGCCGACACCTTGGCCTTGTCGTGGCCGTAGGGCAGCAGCTCCTGAGGCGGGATGCAGAGCTTCGCGCCGATCTCCATGATCGGCTTCTTGTCGGCCGCGCGCGCGATCTCGATGTCGGATTTGAACCCTGTCATCCGGCCTTCCCCCTCAAACATGCCTTTCGGAAAATAGAGCGCACGGAACGCGTCCGCGCGCTCCGGAAACGGTCGCGCGATGCGCGGTTTGCGACGTTCACGACGCAAACCGCGCTTGTCCTAGCGGTCGAGGACCGAGCGGATCTCGACGAGGTTGGAGCGGACCTGAAGCAGGTTGAAGCCCATCGTCGCCAGATGCGACGGGAAGATCGCGCTCGACTCATTGCCGTTGGAGATGATCCAGGGCTGGACGTTGAGCGAGGCGCGCAAATTCTGCTCCATCCGCGTCCACAGCGTCGTCAGGTTGCGCTCGGCGATCACCGAGGCGAAGTCGGAGCGCGAGGCGACGAGGATGCCGTAATAGGCGTAGAGCTGGCCGTAGGCGAACCAGAAGCGGTCGTCGGCCCTGAGGTCGAACCAGCCGGCGTCGGACAATTCGATGCGCTGACGCAGGATGTCGGAGGTGGAGCCGATGTCGCCGGCCATGCGGTCGAGGAACTGCATCAGGTTGTCGGCGCGGGCGTCGAACGTCGCCTGGCATCGCTCGAGGCTGGTGTTGAAGGCGCGCAGCTTCTCGATGCCCTCGCGATAGACGCTGGGCGTCGGGCGCGTCGGGCCGCGCCAGCCGATATACCAGGCGGTCTCCGCCCAGGCCATGGCCGTGCGCGCGTCCTGAAGGTTCTGGTCGATCTGCGAGGTGCCGCGCACGCGGCCGAGCGTGTCGACGAGCTCGGTCGTGGTGCGGCGCAGGACCTGGTTGATGCCGAGCTGGAACGCGGCCTTGTTGTCGAAGAAGGGCGTGTTGCGCCACTCGATGCCGAACAGGCCGGCCTTGGAGACCAGCATCGAGGAGATCCAGGCGTTCTGGTTGACGTTGAAGTCGACCAGATCGGCGGCGATGCCGGCGATGGCCGAGGGCTTGCAGTTCTGCGCCGGCTGGCCCGCACCGGGCGTCGCCCCCGTGGTCGCCCCCGTGGCGGCGGCGACGGGCTCGCCCGCCCCGGTCGTGCTGCGCGCCTGCACCAGCGCGGCCGGATAGTCCGGGTTGAAGCCGGTCCAGAACTGGGTGACGTAGAAGAAATAGCCGTAGAGCCCGATGATGCCGGCGATGATCGCGCCGACCACGGCCCGCAATATCCAGCCGCGGCGCGTGTACCAGCGCCCCAGCCACAGGAACGGCCACAGCAGCGCGCCGATCAGGAGGCCGAGCCCCTTGCCGATGGCATGAAAGACGCGGGCGAAGAACGAGACGATCGGATCGAGCATCGGATGAGGTCCTTTCAGTCTCTCAGGCCGTAAAGCCGCGCGCGAAAAGCGGCCTTGTTCTTCAGATACGTATCTTTCAGCGTCTCGACAACATGCCGCCGCCAGACGGGGTCGAAGCCTTCATAGTCGCGATAGAAGCCCTGCTTGTTGAAGACGTAGCGGGCCATGAAGTCGTCCGGCACGAAATCCGAGATCAGCCGGTTGGTCAGCCACGCGTCGGAATGGTCGGGCCGGGCGCGGATGACGAGGAAGCGGCGGTCGGGCCGCACCTCCTCCATCCGCAACTGGCCGAGCTGGGCGATCTCGCGCTTGGCGGCGTTGAGGAAGGGGAACGTCCCCTCCTTCGCGATCAGGTCGGCATGGCCGTGTATCCATGTCTGGAGCCAGACGCGGTCGACCTTGCCGAGGTCGCGCCCCGGCTCGGCCTTGCGGATCAGGTTGCGCACGACCATCTCGGCCCGGTGCTCCAGATAACCCGAATCCTCGACCCACGACGCGCGCGGCAGCTCGACGCGCCCGGTCGAGACGAGGAAATCGTAGACCCGTTCGGCGTCGCGCAGCGAAAGATAGCTGACCTGCCACGGCCGCGAGCGGCGGAAGCCCGGCGCCGACGGATCGGAGATCACCGTCGTCATGCCCGGGTCGACGAAGACGTAGAGCCCGCCGAAATGGCTGGTCCAGTAGGCGTTGTGGCGGAAGATCACCTGCTCGGGGACGAGCGCGTTCTCGCGGATGTCGCCCGTCACCTTCGCCAGCCCGACCATGTGCTCCAGCGCCGCCGTGTCGCGCCAGAATTCCGGCTCCTGCTTCAGCCGGTCGATCAGCGTCGCCAGCTCCGCCGCCTTGCCGGTGACGTCCTCGGCCGACAGCACCTTGAACTCGACCTGGTTGATGGAAAGCAGGTCCTCGATGTCCTCGACCTTGGCGACCGAATCCTCGATCTCGCCATAGATCACGTCCTTGATCGTCAGCGCGTTGATGACGCGGGCGTTGGCGGTCAGGAACTCGTAGAGAAGCTGCGAGGTGTTGGAGAACGCCGTGTGCACCACCGGCAGCGACACCTGAAGCGGCGTCAGGATGATGAAGCGTCGGTTGATCTGGTTCGGGTCGAGATAGTGGATGTCGCCGAGGTCTTCCGCCACTTCCGGCGAGAAACCGGTGCGGTCGATGGAGATCTTCTCGCGCGTCGTCGCCGGCAGGCCGAAGGCTCGAAGCGCCTTGTTGTAGCGTTCGATGAGATGCGGCTCCTCGACCGGAAGCAGCCTTCCGTAGATCAGCTCGTTGTCGCGCAGAAGGTCCATCAGGCGTTCCAGTGCCCCTTGGCCTTCAGCGCCTCGATCTCGGCGATGGCGCGCTCGCGCAGGCGCGCGTCGCGCACCAGCTTGTCGACCGCCGCGTCGTCCGACTTGTCGGAGTAGCGGAATTCGGAATCGGCGTAGCGGTTGATCTCCTGCATCACCATGTCCATCGTGAACGGCCGGCGCAACTCGGAAATCATCGCCTTCTTGTCGTCGTAGGATTTGCCCATGAACGCCTCGCGCGTCTCGAACCATTCGTCGGGCAGCTCGATGTCCATGGCGCGCATCTTGATCGCGTCGGTGACGTTCTTGATCGCCCGGCCGGTGAAGCGCGGCTCGGCCTCCTTGATGCGGTGGAGATAGTCGCCGATTTCGGCAAGCGTCTTCGGCTCGCCGCGCTCGTCCATGAAGCGGTCGTAGACCTTTTTCAGCCCCTCTTCCTGCGGCTTCGAATGGTTTTCATAGGCCGTCTCGACGGCACGCTGGATCTCCTGCGCCGCGTAAAGCTGGTGCTCGCCGAGCGGTATCTTGTGGTTCTTGCCGGCGAGCAGCACGAAGATGTCGATATAGTCTTCCCTGGTCTGCGGCCCGTCGACCAGCCAGCGCGCGCCGGCGCGCTGGCGCAGCGCGTCGTCGACGTTCTCGGGATAGTTGGAGAACATGCCGAACGAGCAATTGCCGCGCACGACGGTCGCCGCGCCGGCGAAAGCGTCCATCAGGACGCCGGTGATCTCCTGCTGGCCGGCCGAGGCGCGGTCGTCGGAGCGCTTCGCCGCCACCTGGTCGATATCGTCGATGGTGCCGAAGCCGATGGCGCGCGGGTTGAGCACGTTGTTGATGAACTGGCGGCAGTTCTGGCCCGACTTGCCCTGATAGGACGATATCTGGTCGACGCCGAAATTCTCGTAGTGGAAGGGCACGCCCGCCACCTCGGCATAGCCGTTGACGATGCCGGCGATCATCTGGATCAGCGTCGTCTTGCCGGTGCCGGGCGCGCCGTCGCCGATGAAGGTGAACAGGAAGCCGCCCAGCTCGACGAACGGGTTCATCTGCCGGTCGAAATCGTACGCCATCAGCATCTTGGCGAGCTTCAGCGACTGGTACTTGGCGATGTGGTTGCCGACCACCTCCTCCGGCTTGCGGAACTGCATCACCAGCGGCTTCGACTTGCGGCCGGGCGCGACGTCGAAGCCGTCGAGGGTGAAATCGTCCTTCTCGACGCGGATATGCGCGTTCTCGAACGCGCCGAGCGCGTCGAACCGGCCCTTGCGCGATAAGAGGCCCTCGATGGCGGCGGTGGCGAAGGCGCGGATGCGCGGGGCGAGGTCCGCGTCGTCCTTCGCACCGGCAAGCGCGGCGTCGAGGCCGGCGACCGAGCTTTTCAGCGCGTCCTGCTGGGTGTCGAACACATAGTCCGGCTCGCGCACGTCGCTCGGCGCCTCGGCGTCGCTCTCGACGGTCTGCAAGAGATAGGAGGCGAAGGTGAAGGCCGCGACGTAGGCGGCGGCCGAAAGCAGCCGCTTGTAGTGGGCGACGTCCTCGCCCTCGAGCGGCGAGCGGGCGTTCTTCGCCTGAAGGTCCTCCAGCGCGGTCGAGCGGGCGAACACGTCGGCGACGGCCATGGCCACGGCAAGCCCGCGCCGGGCGCGGTAGAGCGCCGTGTGCTGGGCGATCGAAAGAAGCTGGTCGTCGGGCCGCACCGCCTGCACGGTCCTGGCCAGTTCCACCTCGCGGGTGCGCCGGACCGAGCCGGTCGAGACCGTCGAGACGAAGCGGCGGCCGGTGCCGGCAAGCTCGGTCTGGGAGCGCCCGGACGAATCCTCCAGCACCACGATGCGGGTGATGAAGCTCTGCGCCATGGCGCGATGCTTCTCGATGTCGGCTTCGGGAACCGCGGTCAGGCCGGTGTCCATATCTTGCCTCTCCTAAACGTCGCTGATGACCTGGCCGTTGGAAATGATGTGCACCTGATAGCCGGCGAAGATCTTCTGCGCCTCGCCGGCCGCGTAGAGCGCCTGATAGGCCTCGTGCGGGATCAGCGCATGGCGCTCGTAGGACGAGACGCCCTGCCGCGCGGCTTCGAGATCGTCGGTCTCGATGTGGAACTCCTCGCGTGCCGGCTGGCGCGAGAACAGGCCCTTGCGCGCCGGCTGCTCGGCCTTGGAGAACACCTCCTGCACGGTCCATGTCAGGAGCCACGCATTCTCCTCGCGCCGCACCTTGGACAGGACTTCCGCCACGGTCGAATTGTGCTCGGTTATACCGGCCGAGTAGAAGGGTCCCAGCACGACGCGGCGAAGCTGCTTCGGATGCAGCGTCTCGAAATCCTTGTCGAGATTGCCGGCGATCGTTGCCGGCGACAGCGAATAGGCCGAGTTCTTCTCGCAGAAATCGTCGAAGCGGTGGGCGAGGTCGGGATTGAGCAAGCCCTCGACCGGCAGCGGCACCTTGACCTTCTCGTTGAGCTTGCCGTCCTTCGTGACCAGCGCCTTGACGACGCTATCCGACGAATCCTCGATGGTCGCCATGTAGACCAGCGGCAGATTGGCCGAGCCGTCGAACGCCCCCCAGTGGACGACGCAGATCGGCCGCATGGTCTTGGGGTTGACCGAGACGCGGATCGTCTTCGGCAGCACGAAGGGCGCGAAGGTAAGGCCCGACGATACGTCCTCCAGATAGAGCCGCTCCGCCATCGACTTGCGCAGCGCCTCTGGCATCGCCCGCCGGCGCAGGATGAAATCGGCCATCTCGGCGCGCAGCACGTCCGGCTCGGGGATGGCAGCGAGCCGCTTCTCGGCGGTGCGGCGGTCGTTCTCCAGCTCCAGCACGTTCTGGAACACCGGATAGCCACTCTCGGCCCTGCTGATGCGGAACGTTTCCATGAAGCCGAGCCGGTTGCGCCACGAGGAGAACGAGTTCTCCAGCCGCACGATGTATTCCGACATCACGCGGGCGACGAGGTCATGCCGGTAGAGCGGCGAGCGGTCGTCGCGCAGGAAGATGTCGAGCCCTTCCAGCGCGGCGGTGATCGCGCCGAAATAGCGCGCGGCGGCATCGTTGGCGGGAGCCATGCGTCAGGAACCCCGGCTTGGCCTTGCCGCCTACTGCTTCACATAGTCGGCGGCGTTGTGCTTCCTCAGCACGTCCTCGAAGCGGCGGGCGAAGGCGTCGTCGGCCAGCTTCTTGCGGCGCTGGATGTCGGCGGTCGTCACCATGTTCTTCTCGTGCAGTTCGAGCAGGTCGCCGATATGGCGCTGCGCCGCCGCGCCGATGCCGGCCATCGTCTCCTCGGCGGTGTTGTCGACCTGGCTGCCCAGCGTGTTGATGCGGTGGGCGACTTCCTGCTGGGCGGCGGTCTTCAGCGAGTCCTCCAGCGCCTTGTAGAGGACGATGCGCTGCTCGGTGTCGATGGTCAGCTTGTTGATCAGCGTGTTCTGCGCCGCGATCTGGTTGTTGAGCGAGTCGACGAAGGTCTGGAACATCGCGGTGTAGCGCTCCAGCGTCTGGCTCTCGGCCAGAAGCTCCTGCTCCTTGGCCTGCCGCTCGTTGTACTCGGTCGCCAGCTTCGAGCGCTCGCCCTCAAGCTCGGTGCGTTCGGTCTGGCTGGTCGAGGCGGCGATGCGGTTCTCGATGTCGAGCAGCAGCGGGTTCAGCTCCTCGATCCGCTTCTGCGTCGCGGTCAGTTCCTCGATGGTGCGCTTGCGCCGCTCGATCACCTGCGAAAGGCTCGCCTCCGAGGTCTTGTAGCGCTGGTCGAGGATGTTCTTCTGCTCCTTCAGGATGCCGACGATGGTGTCGGACTTGGCCAGCAGCTCCTGAAGGTTGCCGGCGAGCGACATGTTGCGCACGCGCTCGGTGCGCATGCGCTGCTTGCGCTGGGCGGAGAAGATGCCGATGAAATTCTCCCACGCCGTATAGCTCTTCATGCTCTCGAACTCGGAGCCGAAGACGTTGGTGGCGTCCTCCAGCCCGATGATCAGGTCGGCGATGTTGCCCTCCATCACCTTCTGCTGGTTGAGCACGTCCTGGATGCGCGCGTTCTCGATGTCGAAATCGGCGGCGCCGATCTTGGCGTCGGCCTGGGCGAACTGCTCCAGCACCACGCCGGACTGCTCGATCCTGGAGCGCATGTCCTCGACCACGCGTTTGGTCTTGGCGATCTCGGCGTCGAAATTCTGAAGCGTGGCCATGCGCGTGTCTCTCCGGTTCACGAGGCGGGTCTGTGCAGCGTTTGCGGAATATATGTGGCGCGGATTGCGATTGAAAGACGGCAATCGGCCCGCGGCTGCCCTTCGCATTGCCGAACCGCCCGGCGCGGCCTATTGGAAAACGACAGGCACTGTCGTCGAAAGACAAGTGCACGGCGTCATTCGTCGCGCCCCTGCGGGTTGAAACGGCGGACAAATGATGTTTGGCTCAAGAACAAAAATTACCGCCAGTTCAGTTGGGGAGACGTTTTATGTCACGCATCGCAACGATTTCGGCCGCGTTCGCGCTTTCGCTCACGCTCAGCGCGGGCGCTGCCGCGGCGGCGGACGCGGAAAGCTGCCGCACCGTCACCTTCTCCGATGTCGGCTGGACCGACATCACCTCGACCACGGCGACCGCCTCCGTCATCCTGTCGGCGCTGGGCTACCGGCCGGAAGTGCAGGTTCTGTCCGTTCCCGTCACCTACGCCTCGCTGAAGAGCGGCGACATCGACGTCTTCCTCGGCAACTGGATGCCGACCATGGAAGCCGACATCGCGCCCTATCGCGAGGACGGCTCGGTCGAGACCATCGTCACCAACCTGACCGGCGCGAAATACACGCTCGCCGTGCCGAAATACACCTTCGACGCCGGACTGAAGACCTTCCAGGACATCGCCCAGTTTCGCGACCAGCTCGACGGCAAGATCTACGGCATCGAGCCGGGCAATGACGGCAACCGCCTGATCCTCGACATGATCGAAGGAGACCAGTTCGGCCTTTCCGGCTTCGAGCTGGTCGAGAGCTCGGAGGCCGGCATGCTCTCGGCTGTCATGCGCGGCGCGCGCTCGCAGCAGCACATGGTCTTCCTCGGCTGGGAGCCGCACCCGATGAACGCCAATGTCGAGATGGAGTATCTCGCCGGGGGCGACGACGTGTTCGGCCCCGACTATGGCGGCGCCACCGTGCTGACCAACACCCGCAAGGGCTACGTGCAGGAATGCCCGAACGTCGGCAAGTTCCTGACCAACCTCGTCTTCTCGCTCCAGATGGAGAACGAGATCATGGGCGCGATCCTCGACGACGGCAAGGAACCGAACACGGCCGCGAGCGACTGGCTGAAGGCCAACCCCGACGCGCTGACGCCCTGGCTCGACGGCGTGACCGCCTTCGACGGCAGCGACGGATCGGCCGCGGTGAAGGCCGCGCTCGGCCTCTAGGCCCCGTTCGGACGCCGCAACGCCGCCTCCTCTTCTCCCCGCTCGCGGGGAGAAGGTCCCGGCAAGGGGATGAGGGGCGGCACCACCTGCCGGGCCGGGACGAAAAGGGGAATTGAAGGAACCATGGACCCGATCTCGCAATGGATCGCCGGGTGGAAGATTCCAATCGGCCGCTGGGGCCGCGAGTTCTTCGATTTCCTGACGACCAACTTCGCCCTGTTCTTCGACACGCTCGCCGCCTGGCTGTCGAGCGTGCTCAACGGCCTCGTCGCCGGCCTGCTGTGGCTGCCGCCCATCGTCGTCGTGCTGCTGATCGCCGCGCTCGCCTTCCTGCTCAAGCGGTCGTGGACGCTCGCCGCGGGCGTCGTCCTCGGCTTCCTGTTCATCATCAATCAGGGCCTGTGGAAGGAGACGGTCGAGACGCTGGTGCTGGTCGTCGCCGCCACCGCCTGCTCGATGGCCATCGGCGTGCCGATCGGCATCTGGGCCGCGCATAACGAGCGCGTCTACCGCATCCTCCAGCCGATCCTCGACCTGATGCAGACGCTGCCGACCTTCGTCTATCTCATCCCGGTGCTGATCCTGTTCGGCCTCGGCATCGCGCCGGGCCTGATCGTCACCGTCATCTTCGCCTCGCCCGCGCCGATCCGGCTGACCTATCTCGGCATCACCTCGGTGCCGAAGCCGCTGCTGGAGGCCGGCGCCTCCTTCGGCGCGACGAAGCGGCAATTGCTGTGGAAGGTCGAGCTGCCCTCGGCCCTGCCGACCATCATGGCCGGCTTGACCCAATGCATCATGCTGTCGCTGTCGATGGTGGTGATCGCGGCGCTGATCGGCGCCAACGGCCTCGGCCGCCCGGTGGTGCGGGCGCTCAACTCGGTCAACATCCCGCTTGGGCTGGAGGCCGGCCTCGCCATCGTCATCCTCGCCATCATCCTCGACCGCATGGCGCGCATCGGCGGCGAGGCGCGCAAATGAGCGCTGCCGTCGAATTCAGAAATGTCGACATCGTCTTCGGCGACGAGAAGGCGAAGGCGCTGGCCATGATCGACGCCGGCGCGAGCCGCGCCGAGATCCTCGAAAAGACCGGCGCGGTGGTCGGCTGCGCCGGGGCGTCGCTCACCGTCGACGCGGGCGAGATCTCGGTGCTGATGGGCCTGTCGGGCTCGGGCAAGTCGACGCTGCTGCGCGCCGTCAACGGACTGAACGCGGTGACGCGCGGCGAGGTCGTGGTTCACGACCGCGGCCGCTCCACCGACGTCGTCTCCTGCTCCGCCGCCGAGCTGCGCCGCATCCGCCGCGAGAGCGTCGCCATGGTGTTCCAGCAATTCGCGCTCTTACCGTGGCGCACGGTCGAGGAGAATGTCGGCTTCGGGCTGGAGTTGGCCGGCGTGCCGCTCGCCGAGCGCAAGGAGCGGGTGGCGAAGCAGCTCGCCCTTGTCGGCCTCACGGAATGGGCGGGAAAATACGCCCACGAGCTTTCCGGCGGCATGCAGCAGCGCGTCGGCCTCGCCCGCGCCTTCGCCACCGAAGCGCCGATCCTGCTCATGGACGAGCCGTTCTCCGCGCTCGATCCGCTGATCCGCACAAAGCTGCAGGACGAGCTGCTGGAACTTCAGGCGCGGCTGAAGAAGACCATCGTCTTCGTCAGCCACGACCTCGAGGAGGCGCTGAAGATCGGCAACCGCATCACCATCATGGAGGGCGGGAAGATCGTCCAGACCGGCGCGCCGGAGGACATCGTGCTTTCCCCCGCCAACGACTATGTGCGCGACTTCATCGCCAACGTGAACCCGCTGTCGGTGCTGACGGCGTGGAACGTCATGCGCGACCGCCGCGACCTGGAGGATGCCGGCGACGGCTGGGTCTGGCTCGACCGGCGCAAGACCTCGCGCTTCCGGCTCGACGCCAACGGGCTGGTGACGGCGGCGATGCGCGACGACAAGCCGGCCGACTGGGTGTCGTGCGATCCCTTCCAGCCGCTGTCGGACACGGCGAGCAGCATCTACTGGGCCAAGCCCAGCACCTCGCTGAAGGCGGTGATGCAGGCGATGCACCGCTCGCGCACCGCGCCGGTCGCCCTGTTCGACGAATCCTCGCGCTTCGTCGGCGCCATCGGCATCACCGACGTGCTGGGCGCGGTGCTCAGGCGATAGCCCGGCTGCGGAAAGGCTGCCCACCTATCCGCCGTTCGCCTTGATGTGGGCCACCATCTGGTCGACCACGATGCCCCAGCCTTCGTGGAACCCCATCTGCTCGTGGCTCTTGCGCGTTTCCTCGTCGCCATGGATGGCGACGGCCCGGTAATGCGTGCCCTGCCCTTGCGGGGAAAGCTCCAGAACCGCGGTGAAGAACGGCTTCGGCGACGGGCGGTATCCCGGCAGCAGCGTATCGGTGAAGATCAGGCGCCGGTTGGGCGTCACTTCGAGATAGCAGCCGACATTCGGGAACTCCTCGCCCTCGGGCGAGCGCATCGTCGTGCGGAAATGGCCGCCCGGCCGCACGTCCATGTCGCAGGCGGTGATCGTCCACGGCTTCGGCACGAACCATTCGGGCAGCGAAGAGGGCGTCGTCCACGCCGTCCACACGGCCTCGACGGGAACGTCGATCTCGCGTTCGAGCACGAGGTCGAGCCTCGGGTCCGCGTTGATGGGAATCTGCGTCATTGCTGACCTCCTCGTCATCGCCCCGCGCGGATTGAACCCGGCAAATGTGGCGCTGTCGCGTTGCCTCCCCGCCCGCTCTCCGCCGGACTGCCGCGCGAGGCGCGTCCACAGGCGGCGGGGTCTTCCCCTTCCGTAACACCCGGATCGGCTTGCGCCCCGGCGGGGCGGGTCGATAAGATGACGGAAATTGTTCAACGTCCAACAATCCCCGGGAGGAATCTTCATGAACCCAGCAGGACAGGTCGCGATCGTCACCGGCGGCGGCTCCGGTCTCGGTGAGGCCACGGCGCGCGCGCTGGCGGCGAAGGGCGCGAAGGTCGCGCTGTTCGACATCGGCATGGAGCGCGCGCAGACGGTGGCGGCGGAGATCGGCGGCATCGCGGTGAAGTGCGACGTGTCGAGCGACGAGAGCGGCACCGCCGCCTTCGCCGAGGTCGCGGAGAAGCTGGGCGCGGCGCGCATCCTCGTCAATTGCGCCGGCGTCGCCATCGCCATGAAGACCACGGGCAAGGACGGCGCGCACCCGCTCGACATCTACCGCAAGGTCATCGACGTCAACCTCGTCGGCTCGTTCAACATGATCCGGCTGTTCGCCATCCGCGCCGAGGCGCTGGAGCCGCTGGCCGGCGACGAGCGCGGCGTCATCGTCAACACCGCCTCCGTCGCCGCCTATGACGGCCAGATCGGCCAAGCCGCCTATTCCTCGTCCAAGGGCGGCATCGTCGGCATGACGCTGCCGGTGGCGCGCGACCTCGCCCGCTCCGGCATCCGCGTCATGACCATCGCGCCCGGCATCTTCAAGACGCCGATGCTGGCCGGCCTGCCGGAAGACGCGCAGAAATCGCTCGGGCTTCAGGTGCCGTTCCCGTCGCGGCTCGGCGAGCCGTCCGAATATGGCGCGCTCGCCTGCCACATCGTCGAGAACCAGATGCTGAACGGCGAGGTGATCCGCCTCGACGGCGCGATCCGCATGGCCCCGCGCTGAGCCGCGCCATGGCTGGAAGCGGCGTGAGCAGGAAGCCCGGCCCCCTCGCGGGCCTGACCGTCATCGAGATGGCGGGCCTCGGGCCGGTGCCGCTCGCCGGTCTGATCCTCGCCGAGCTCGGCGCGCGCGTGGTGCGCGTCGAGCGGCTGGCCAAGGAGCAGGCGTTCCTCAACCTGCCGCCGCAGTTCGACCTCGACCGCCACGGCCGCGAAATCCTGCGCATCGACCTGAAGCGGCCGGAAGGCACGGCGCTGCTGCTCGATCTGATCGGCAAGGCCGATATCCTGCTCGAAGGCTTCCGCCCCGGTGTGATGGAGCGGCTCGGCCTCGGGCCGGACGTCGCGCTGGCGCAAAATCCCGGCCTCGTCTACGGCCGGATGACCGGCTTCGGCCAGGACGGGCCGCTGGCGAACCGCGCCGGCCACGACCTGACCTATCTGGCGCTGACCGGCGTCCTTTCCGCCATCGGCCCGAAGGACGGCAAGCCGTTGCCGCCGCTCAACCTCGCCGCCGACTATGGCGGCGGCACCATGTTCCTCGTCGCCGGGGTGCTGGCGGCGCTGGTCGAGAAAGGCCTCTCCGGCGAGGGGCAGGTCGTCGACGCCGCCATGGTCGACGGCGCGTCGATGCTGGCCGCGCCGTTCTTCGGCTTCCTCGCCGCCGGCATCTGGCGCGAGGGCCGGGGCTCGAACCTGCTCGATTCCGGCACGCCGTTCTACGACACCTATGAATGCGCCGATGGCGGCTTCGTCGCCGTCGCCTGCCTCGAGCCGCAGTTCTTCGCCGAGTTCTGCCAGCTGCTGCCGCTGCCGGAGGAATTCGCAAGCGCGCAATACGACCAGTCGCTCTGGCCGGCGATGCGCGAGGCGATCGCGACTCGCATCGCGGGGCGCGGCCGCGACGAATGGGCGGCGCTGTTCGAGGCGAGCGACGCCTGCGTCGCGCCGGTGCTGTCGCTGACCGAGGCGCCCCGCCACCCGCACAACCGCGCGCGGGAGCTGCACGCGACCACGGACGGGCTGACCCGGCCGAACCCCGCCCCGCGCTTCTCGCGCACGCCGGGCGCGCGTTCCGGCCAGGCCTTGCGCGACGCCGCCGCGACGCTGTCGGGCTTCGGCATCGACGCCGACGAGGCGGAACGGCTTGCCAGCGCCGGCATAGTCGGCCAATAAGCAGAGAAATCGCCTCAACTTTTCGGAGTACCCCACATGGCGGAGAAGACAAGGGACGTCCTGCGCCCGACCGACGACGAAGCCATCCGCCTCGCCCGCGGCCTGATCCGCACCGCCCGCCACGGGGCCATCGCGGTGCTGGAGCCGGGAAGCGGCGCGCCGCTCGCCAGCCGCGTCGCGGTCGCGACCGACCATGACGGCGCGCCGATCATCCTGATCTCGGGGCTGGCCGCCCATACCGGCGGCATCGAGGCCGATCCGCGCTGCTCGCTGCTGCTCGGCGAGCCCGGCAAGGGCGACGCCATGGCGCATGCGCGCATCACGCTCACCTGCATCGCCGAGAAGATCGCGAGGGACGATCCGCGCCACGCGCGCATCGAATGGCGCTTCCTGTCGCACAACCCGAAGGCGAAGCTCTATGCCGGCCTCGGCGACTTCGCCTTCTACCGGCTGGAGCCGCAGCGGGCGAGCCTCAACGGCGGCTTCGGCAAGGCCTTCGCCCTGACCCGCGAGAACCTCCTGACCGCCGGTGACCGGCTCGACGCCATCGCCGCCGCCGAGCGCCGCGCGGTGGAGCACATGAACGAGGACCACGCCGACGCCGTCGCCAACTACGCCGCCGTGTTCGGCAAGGCCAAGGGCGACGAGGGCTGGGTGATGACCGGCATCGACGCCGACGGCTTCGATCTCGCCGCCGGGGACAGGGTGCTGCGCATCCCGTTCAGGGAGCCGCTGGGCGACGCGCCGGACATGCACAAGACGCTGGTCGCCATGGCGATCGAGGCCCGCCAGGCAAGGACAACGATTGGTCCAGAATGACCGCGACAGTCCTGCCCATCAATTTTTCCCTTTGGTGGCTTGTGATTAGGGAAGTTTAGACTACGTTAGGTTGCATGCAGGCCGGGTAGCGGACCGGATGCAACCTGCGAGGACCATCAGGCGTTCTTACCCCCGTAGCGCCTGATGAAATGCGGCGATGGGGACGAAATGATATCGAAGCAGCTTGTCGACAATGCCGACATGGTGGCGGAGTTTCTGTCCGCAATCGGCAATGGGAAACGCCTGGCGATCATGTGCCATCTCCTTTGCGGCGAGCTGTCCGTCGGGGAAATCGCGGAAAAGGTCGAGCTGAGCCAGTCGGCGCTGTCGCAGCATTTGGCGAAGCTGCGCGGCATGGGGCTGGTCGAGACGCGTCGCGAGCGGCAGATGATCTACTATTCCTGCTCCTCCCCCAACGTGCAGCGCATCCTGCTCACCCTCGACGACATTTTCGGGGTCCCCGCCTCGGCGCCGACGATGGCGTGAAACGCGCCGCTGAAATTTAGCCTGCCTCCCCCTTGACCTTCCAGTTACTGGAAACCCTATCTGTCCGACGAACGACAGACAGGGAGTTCGGAACATGGACATCGTGCTGAAGATCGAAGGCATGACCTGCGGCGGCTGCAAGGCCTCGGTCGAGCGGCTTCTCGCCGCCCAGCCGGGCGTCACGAGCGCGCGCGTCGACCTCGCCGCCGGCCGGGCAACCGTCGCCGCCGAGGACGGCGTCGCGGCGCAGGCGCTGGCCGACGCCGTCGAGGGCGCCGGCTACGACGCCCGCGTCGAAGGCTGACCGCCTACCACCATCAAGACAAGACAGGCAGACGAGACATGTCCACGGTTTCGCTCGACATAACGGGCATGACCTGCGCGGCCTGCTCCGCGCGGATCGAGAAGGCGCTTTCGCGGACCGAAGGCGTCCGCAAGGCGGAAGTCAACCTCGCGCTCGAACGCGCGTCGGTCGACACCGACGATGCGGTCGCGCCGCAGGCGCTGGTCGCCGCGGTGGAGAAGACCGGCTACGGCGCGCGGCTGCGCTCCTCCGACGAGGCGGAGCGGCGCGCGGCCGACGAGCAGCGCGAGGAGGAACGCCGGCGCGAGGAGCGGGTGACGCTGTGGCGCTTCCTCGTCTCGGCCACGCTCAGCCTGCCGCTGGTCGTCGGCACCCTGCCGATGATGATCGGCACCGGCCATGCCTGGATCGGCCCGTGGACGCAGGCGATCCTCGCCACCGGCGTCATGCTGGTCTCCGGCACGCGCTTCCTGCGCGAGGCCTTCGCGGCCGTGCGCGGCGGCGGGGCGAACATGGCCGTGCTCGTCTCGCTCGGCACCTCGGTCGCATACATCTATTCGCTGGCGCTGGTCATCGGCGGCGACGTCCACGCCCACCTCTATTTCGAGGCGGCGGCGGTGGTGCTGACCCTCATCATGCTCGGCAAGTATCTGGAGGCCCGCGCCAAGCGCGGCACGTCGGCGGCGCTCGCGGCGCTGCACAAGCTGCAGCCGCGCGAGGCCGAGCTGATCGGCGCGGACGGCGCGGCGCGCGTCGTCGCGGTCGAGACGCTGAAGCCCGGCGACCGCGTGCTCGTGCGCCCCGGCGGGCGCATGCCCTGCGACGGCAAGGTGGCGAAGGGCCACTCGGCCATCGACGAATCCCTCGTCACCGGCGAGAGCCTGCCGGTGGACAAGGAGCCGGGCGACGCCGTCATCACCGGCACGGTCAACGGCGAGGCCGCGCTCGAGATCGAGGTCACGGCCGTCGGCCCCGACACCCGCCTCGCCCGCATGACGCGCCTCGTCGAGGAAGCGCAGACCGGCCAGGCCCCGATCCAGCGGCTGGTCGACCGCATCTCGGCCGTCTTCGTGCCGGTCATCCTCGTCGTCGCGGCGGCGACCTTCCTGATCTGGTGGCTGGTCGTCGGCGACGCCACGGGCGGCATGGTCGCCGCCGTCGCGGTGCTGGTCATCGCCTGCCCCTGCGCGCTCGGGCTGGCGACGCCGACGGCGCTGGTCGCCGGAACGGGCGCGGCCGCCCGCGCCGGCATCCTGATCCGCGACATCGAGACGCTGGAGCGGGCCGAGGAGATCGGCGCCATCGCCTTCGACAAGACCGGGACGCTGACCATCGGCAAGCCCGAAGTGGTCGCGGCCGAGGGCGACGACGCCACGCTGGCGCTCGCCGCCGCCATCGAGGCGCACAGCGAGCACCCGCTGGCAAGGGCGCTGGTCGAGAAGGCCACGGCATCGGGAGCGCCCCTGCCCGCCGCCGCCGGCGTGCGCGCCATCCGCGGCAAGGGGCTTTCCGGCACGGTCGACGGCCGCCCGGTCTCGGTCGGCAACCGCCGCCTCGCCGAGGAAGCCGGCATCGGGGGCGCGGAGATCGACGCCATGCTCGCCCGGCTGGGCGAAGCCGGCACCGTCGCCTTCATCGTCGTCGACGGGAGGCTCTCCGGCGCGGTGCGCTTTGCCGACACGCCGCGCCCGGAAGCGGCGGAAACGGTGGCCGAGCTGAAGCGGCGCGGCCTGTCGCCGGTGATGCTGACCGGCGACAACGAGGCCGCCGCCGCAGCGGTGGGCGGCGCGCTCGGCTTCGCCGACATCCGCGCCGGCCTGCTGCCCGAGGAGAAGGTCGAGGCGGTGAGGAAGCTCGCCGCCGAACAGGGCGACAAGGGCGTCGCCTTCGTCGGCGACGGGCTGAACGACGGGCCGGCGCTCGCCGCCGCGCGCCTCGGCATCGCCATGTCCTCGGGCGCGGACGTCGCCCGCGAGGCCGCCGCGATCACCCTGATGCGCACGGATCTGAGGCTCGTCCCGGCCGCGCTCGACATCGCCCGCAAGACGCGGCGCACCATCGCGCACAATCTCGGCTGGGCCTTCGTCTACAACGTCATCGGCATTCCGCTCGCCGCCTTCGGGGTGCTGTCCCCGGCCTTCGCCGGCGCGGCGATGGCGTTCTCGTCGGTCTCGGTCGTCACCAACTCGGCGCTGCTCGCCCGATGGAAGCCGCGCCCGGCGGCGACCGACCCGCAATGAGCGCGGAGCCGATCCGTATCGACGACGCCGGCGATCCGCGCATCGCCGGCTACCGCGCCATCCGCGAGCGCGATCTCGTCGGGCGCGAAAGGCGCTTCGTCGCCGAGGGCAAGGTGGTGCTGAACGTCCTGTTCTCGGCCCGCCGCTTCGAGGCGGAATCGGCCCTGATCCTCGACCGCCGGCTGGACGGCATGGCCGACACGCTCGCTCTGGCGCGCCCCGACATGCCGGTCTATGTCGCTTCGCAGGCGGTGATGGACGCCATCGCCGGCTTCCACATCCATCGCGGCGTGCTGGCGCTCGGCCTGCGGCGCGGGGACGAGGATGTCGACGCGCTGCTGGCAGGCCTGCCGGACGACGCGCTCATCGTCGCGCTCAGCGGCCTCTCCAACCACGACAATGTCGGCGCGATCTTCCGCAACGCCGCCGCCTTCGAGGCGGACGCCGTGCTGCTCGACGCCGCCTGCTGCGACCCGCTCTACCGCAAGGCGATCCGCGTTTCGGTCGGCGCGGCGCTCAAGGTGCCGTTCGCCGTGCCGGGAGACGAGGAGGCGCTGTTCGCGGCGCTGGCCCGCAGCGGCTTCGCCCAGATCGCCCTGTCGCCCTCCGGGGCCGACGACATCGCGGCCATCGCGCGGCAGGGCCGCACCGCGCTGTGGCTGGGCACGGAAGGCGAGGGTCTGGCAAAGGCGACGATGGCGCGCATGCGCACGGTGCGCATCCCGATGTCGCCCGGTTTCGACAGCCTGAACGTCGCCACCGCCGGCGCGATCGCGCTCCATCGGCTCTGGCGGGGATAAAGCGCGCCCGCGCCTCGTCCGCCCCGCTGGCGCGCGATTACGAACCACCTGCGCCGCCCCTCATCGCCCTGCCGGGCACTTCTCCCCGTGAACGGGAGAAGAAAGCTTTTATCCCCGCTTTCGCCAATCGCAAGCGCAGCAGACGTGGCGCAAGGCATGCGGCCGCCACCTTCTCCCCGTTCACGGGGAGAAGGTGGCGGCAGCCGGATAAGAGGCTGCGCGACGACCAAGCATCCTGCCGCTTCGCAGCAGACAGGACGCGGCAGGCTCTAGGATTTGCCCGCCGTCTTCCGTTCGCCGGCCTGTTGCAAAAGGCGTATGCGCTCGGCGAGGCTCACCGGCTGCGCGCTGCCGCGTGCGGCCTTGCCCGAAGCCGGCTCCGCGCCGAGCATCCGGCCTATCTCGGAATCCGGGCCTTCGATGCGCGCGGTCAGGCTCACCATTTCCGCGGCGAGGTCGTCGATACGCTCGCGCAGCAGCGCGGTCTCGACGGGCTCGGCCCCATCCCCCCTCGGGCCCTCGCCCGGCGAGTCGCCGTTGGCGGCGCTCCACTTTCTCTCCTGCACCGCGCGCAGCGCCTTGTTCTCGCGGGCCTGAAGCGCCAGCTCGTCGCCGAGCCGCACGGCCTTGTCCTGCGCCGAGGCCAACCGGGCAGCGAGATCGCGGCCGGATTGGCTCGCCTCGCGCAGCTTCTCGCGCAGCCGCTCGAGATCGCGCTCGCGCCGTTCCAGCTTTTCCTCCCGGTCTGAGAGCGCCGCGGTCAGCTTCTCGATCTTGCGCTCCAGCGCCACGATCCTGCGTTTTTCGGCCCGGACGGTCTTGTCCAGCTCCTCGGCCCCGGCCCGCGCCTCGTTCAGGACATCCTCGGTCCGCGCCCGGCTTTCCTGCGCTTCGGCGAGCTCCTCCGACAGCTTCTCCAGCTTCGCCTCCTGCGCCACCAGCTCGATCTGGCGGTTGGAAGCGTCGAAGCTCGCCTCGTCATACATCGCGCCGAGCGTCTCGAGCTCGTGCGCCTGCTCGTCGATGATGTCGTCGCGTTCGGCGATCAGCTCCGCGAGCCGGGCCAGCTCCTTCTCGCCCTTCACCAGCTCCGAGCGCAGGGCGCCCTGCTGCGCTTCGAGCTCGGCGATGGTCGCCGCCTTCTCGTCGCGCTGCAGCGCGGTGCGCCGGGCCTCGTCGCGCGCCCGGCCGGCGTCGATCGACTGCGCCGCCATCTCTTCGCGCAGCGCCGCGAGCGTCACTTCCAGCTTTCGCGTCGCCATGGCGTGCTCGGCCCGCAGCGCGTCCTTGTCGGCGCGGATCTCGTTCAGCGACAGCGGCAGCGCCGCCTCGATACGCCGGTGCGTCAACGCGACCGCGCGCCGCCAGATCGCCGGCGCGACCAGAACCGCAAGGAAAACGGCGCTCAGGAAGCCGAGGATGAAGATAAGCGTCGCCTGGATCACAGCCCTGTGCCTGCCCTTGCCTGTGCCTGCCCCTGAAGCGCGTCGCGATCCTTCGGACTCGCTCCTTCGCTTCAGCTTCTTTGCTTTCACGCATGTCTCCCGAAACCGGTTCCCGGTTTCGGGAGACATGCGTTTAGGCTGCGCATGGAAAAGCGCGGCAGCCACCGCGCCTATCTGCCATGCCGATGCGGCAAGAATCCAGTGCCTTCACGCCGATGCGGCGGCGAAATGCCGGCCGCTCGCGGTCAGAACGGGTTCCAGGTCGGGCCGGAGGTCAGCTTGAGGTAGCCGATATTGACCCCGAGGCGTGCGCCGACGCCGGTGCGGACCGGAACGAGCAGCGTGTTGCCGTTCTTGAGCACGGTGAAGCCGAGGCCGGCGAGGACATAGGCCGAGCCGGCGACGCCCGCATAGCGCCTGTAGAGCGAGTTGATGCTGTCGAGATTGTAGACGAGGATCATGGTCCGCGATCCCTGCCCGCCGAAATCCCAACCCAGCGACGGCCCCTGCCAGTAGACGCGATGGTCGCCGACATTCTTGGTGTAGAGCGTGCCTTCGCCATAGGTCAGCCCGCCGACCAGCGCGCCCGAGCCTTCCTCGCCGAGGATGTAGCCGTTGGGCATGCCGTAGGAGGCGAAGATCGTCTCGATCAGGCTGCCCAGCCCGCCGGAGGTGGCGCCGAAGAACTGATGGCCGGAATCGACGATTTCCTGCGCCGTGAACGCCTGGCCGGCATTGGCCTCGGCCCGGTGCGGAACCGCGGCCGCCATCATCGCGGACACGAACATGGCGGCGAGCGCAAGGCGCATGCCGCGGAAAGATAAGAGCCTGCCCAACATGGCTTGCATTCTCCCTTTGGACCCGCGGCCGCCGCATCCGAAACGCGGCCGGCCGCACCGCCGTCTTTGTCCCCGCCGATCCGAACCAAATTATGATGCAAACCTTATTCAATCATTAACCATTCCCCGACCGGCGGCAGGACGCCGGCTTATGCCTTCCTTGTGGCGACCGCCGGCCTGTGTAACCAATACGCCGTCCAAAAAATGGTGATTCGCCGACGGCGCTTCCTGCGGCCCGGCGGCCGCGACATGCACGACGAGGGGTGCCTTTTGATGAGCGATGTCCTGACCCTTTCCGCCCCCGATCTTGCCGCGCTGCTGTGCAGCCGCGTCTGCCACGACATCATCTCGCCGGTCGGGGCGATCAACAACGGTCTCGAACTGCTCGACGAAGGCGGCTCCGACGAGGACGCGATGCGGCTGATCCGCACCAGCGCCCGCAACGCCTCGGCCCGGCTCCAGTTCGCCCGCATCGCCTTCGGCGCGGCCGGCTCGGCCGGGATGCAGATCGACACCGGCGACGCCGAGGCGGTGGCCAGCGCCTTCCTCGCCAACGAGAAGCCCGAATTCGAGTGGCGCGGCGCGCGCGCGCTCCTGCCCAAGAACAAGGTCAAGCTGCTGCTCAACCTGATCCTCGTCGCCAACGCCGCCATACCGCGCGGCGGCAAGATCACGGTCGATCTCGCCGATCTCGACACCGCCCCGCGCTTCACGCTGAGCGCGAGCGGCCCGATGATGCGGGTGCCGGCCCGCTTCCTCGAGCTCCATTCCGGCGTCAAGCCGGACGAGCCGATCGACGCGCATGCCGTGCAGCCCTACTACACGCTGCTCCTCGCCCGCGAGGCCGGCATGACGATCTCCATTCGCGCCGGGGCCGAGGACATCGTGCTGACCGCGCAATAGGCCGGTCGCGCCGCGATATTTACCGAATATTCAGCTAGCCGGTTACGCCGATGTTTACCGTCGCGCCCTAGTCTTCCCTCCATCGCCGCCAACGCAGCAAGCCGGCGGCGAAAGATGGGGTGGAAGATGAAACGCTGCATGATCGTCGATGATTCGAGCGTCATCCGTAAGGTCGCGAGCCGCATCCTGGCCGGACCGGACATGGTCGTCGTGGAAGCGTCGACCGGCGGAGACGCGCTGGCCATGTGCGCGGCCGAGATCCCCGATGTCGTCATCGTCGATTCGCGCCTGCCGGACATGGCCTCGGAAGACCTGATCCGCCGGCTCGCCACGCTCGACCCCGAGGTCAGGCCGCATATCATGATCTGCATGACCGAGTTCGACGTCGGCACCATCATGCGCGCCAGACGGGCCGGCGCGAAAGGCCACATGCTGAAGCCCTTCAGCCGCACGCAGCTGCTCGAATGCTTTCGCGACATGGAAGCTGCCGCCTAGCGGATAGAAAAGGGAAAAGGCCGCTGACGCAGTCAACGGCCCCTGTTCGCTACCCTCTATTCGCCGTTCGCTTCTACGCGATCTCGCGAATGTCTTCCGGCTCGCGCAGCACGTAGCCGCGGCCCCAGACCGTCTCGATAGAGTTCTGCCCGCCGGACGCCGCGTCGAGCTTCTTGCGCAGCTTGCAGATGAAGACGTCGATGATCTTCAGCTCCGGCTCGTCCATGCCGCCATAGAGATGGTTGAGGAACATCTCCTTGGTCAGCGTCGTGCCCTTGCGCAGCGAGAGCAGCTCGAGCATCTGGTATTCCTTGCCGGTCAGGTGCACGCGCTGGCCGCCGACCTCGACCGTCTTGGCGTCGAGATTGACCACCAGGTCGCCGGTGGTGATGACCGACTGGGCATGGCCCTTGGAGCGGCGCACGATTGCGTGGATGCGGGCGACCAGCTCGTCCTTGTGGAACGGCTTGGTCATGTAGTCGTCGGCGCCGAAGCCGAGGCCGCGCACCTTGTCCTCGATGCCGGCCATGCCGGAGAGGATCAGGATCGGCGTCTTGACCTTGGAAAGCCTCAGCGTGCGCAGCACCTCGTAGCCCGACATGTCGGGCAGGTTGAGATCGAGAAGGATGATGTCGTAGTCGTAGAGCTTGCCGAGATCGACGCCCTCCTCGCCGAGGTCCGTCGTATAGACATTGAAGCTCTCCGACTTCAGCATCAATTCGATGCTCTGTGCGGTCGCACTGTCGTCTTCGATGAGCAGAACGCGCATGTATGTCCCCTTTCCCGCCGCAATCCGGGTTCAGCGAGCTTCCGGCTTCGCAGCGGCAACTGCCTGAATCGGAAATTGCCATGCAATGGTTAACAAAATATGATTCACCTTTGCAAGCTCAATTCCACGCATTCAGCTTTTGCCGATACCTTGTTGAATCCCAATGTAAATCACAACACTCGAAAGTTAATGTGACGGTTCAGGAAACACGCCTAAGCGACTCAATCAGAGTCGTTTTGCCGCGTCGGGCAGGCCAAATCGTCTTTACCCGGCCTTAAGCCCTCTCCGCTATGATTAACAATGCGCGTAAACGAATGGTTACCGCCGGGGCACGAGGTTAGGATTTTGTTTCCCATCGTCGTGCAGCATGCCCGTCGGCAGCGGAACGATCGGTATGTTGCCGCGGGTTCAATGCGTGCGAGTGTATGCGTTTCGGGAGTAGCGAGTAATGAAGGCACGAGAGAATCTGGTGCGGCTGAAGCGTTTTCAGGTCAATGAAAAGCGCAAGCAGCTCACGCAGCTCGACATGATGATCGCCGATTTCGAGCGCATGGCCGGCGAGCTGGAGCTTCAGATCGCCGCCGAGGAGAAGAAGGCGGGCATCACCGACATCAACCATTTCGCCTATCCCACCTTCGCCAAGGCCGCGCGCCAGCGGCGCGACAACCTTCTCGGCTCGCAGGAAGAGCTGAAGCAGCAGCGCGAGAGCGCCCAGGCGCTGCTCGACGCGGCGGAAGCCGAGCTGGCGAAGGCCGAGGCGCTGGAAATGCGCGACGGACGCGGCCGCGACGCCGATGGCGGACGCACAGCCGCAGCCGGCTGACCGGACGGACGGACCACGGCACCAAAGGCGGGACCGCGGCGGACCGCCTCCCGAACACCGCCGCCCCGAAAGGCGAACCGTTGCCCGAAGACACCGCATTTGCCCCCGATGCCGGTGCAGAAAACGCCTCCAGCGCCACGATCCTCGCCCGCGCGCGGCAGTTCGCGCTCGGCATGCTCTATCCGCTGAAGCCGAGCCGCGCCGGCGACGCGCCGTATCTTGCCGCCCGCATCGTGCTCGACACGCTGAACCGGCGCTCCGGCCCGCCGGCAGCCGCCGACATCAGGGCGCGCCCGGCCGGCTATGCCGGCATCGCCTGGGACGTCTCGACCCCGACCGTTCTCGAGGCCGCCCGGCGCGGCTTCTATCCCCATTCCCATGTCGGGCCGATGAAATGGTGGTCGCCTCCCGAGCGCGCGGTGATGATGCTCGACAGGGTCCACGTCGCGAAACGCTTCCGCCGCACGATGCGCGCCAGCGATGCCGTGCTGTCGTTCGACCGGGATTTCGAGGCGGTCCTCGACGCCTGCGCCGCGCCCCGCCCCGGCCGCACCCCGCTGACCTGGATCACCCCGCGCGCCAAGGCGCTCTACATGCGCCTGCACCGCGAGGGCCATGCGCACTCGGTCGAGATACGCAACGCCGGGGGCGTGCTGGAAGGCGGCCTGTTCGGCCTGACCGCCGGCCCCGTCTTCAGCGCGCTGTCGATGTTCCACACCGCCGACAACGCGTCGAAATTCGCCATCGTCGGGCTCTACCATCATCTGTCCGAATGGGGCTTTGCCGCCGTCGACCATCAGGTGATGTCGCCCTGGGTCGAGGCGCTGGGCGGCGCGATGCTGCCGCGCGCCGCCTATGAGGCGCTGCTGAAGGCCCCCGCCCCGGCAATGGCCGCGCCCGGCCGCTGGAGCGCGCACCACGCGCCCGCCGACACCGCCGGCTGGCAGCCCGTCGGCGAGGCCGGGAAAGACGCGGCGCAGGCGGCGTGACGCCGCCCGTTCGCTCGGGCTCCCGCCGGCTTCGCGGCCGCCTTACGCGGCGTGCGGGCGAACCCTGATCTCCGTGCCCCACGGATCGCGCGAGGCGCTTTCGTTCGCGCTGGTGCGCGACAGGAGCTCGACGAAGCTCAGCCCCGTGCGATCCTCGTCGCGGCGACCGGCGCCGCGACTGCGCCAGACATTCGCCCCGATATGGTGGTGGTAGCCGCCCGAGGACAGGAACACCGCCTGCCCGCCATAATGGGTGATGGTGTCGAGGCCCTGCGCCTCGTTCCACCACGCCTCGGCCGCCTCGACGTCGCCGACGCGCAGATGGACATGCCCGACCACCGTGCCGGCCGGCGCGCCGCGCCAGCCCGCCTCGCCGTCGCGCAGTTCGCCCATCAGGCTGTCGAAGTCGAGGCGCTCGGTCGCCATGCGGATGGCGCCGCCCTCGCGCGGCCATTCGCTGCGGTCGCGGTCGACATAGATCTCGATGCCGTTGCCCTCGGGGTCGTTGAGGTAGATCGCCTCGCTGACGAGGTGGTCCGACGCGCCGTCGATGGCGAGGCGCGCGTCGGCGGCATGCTGCGTCCAGCGGGCGAGATCGGCGCGGGCGGGCAGAAGGAAGGCGGTGTGGAACAGGCCGGCGCTGCGCGGGTCGTCCTCGCGCAGCGCCGCCGAACCCTCGATCTCCAGCAGCTCGCGGCCGTCGACGCCGAGGCCGATCACCGGGCCGGCGCGGCGCAGCTCGTCGAGGCCGAGGACGGAGCGATAGAAGGCGGCGAGGCCCTCGGCGTCACGCGCCCTGAGGCCGACGCGGCCGATGCTGACCGGCGTGGTGGCGGCAAAGGGAAGGGAAAGGCTGGTCATCTCGTTCTCCGTTCGCGCCGGCACGGCGCCGGCAGAAAGCGCGAGCGCGGCCATGCCGCCCGTTATCTGGCGTCTCGTCGGTCTCATGTCGCTCGATCTCCCGGCGAAACGGCTGCATTGCGTCATGGTGGAAGATCGTGGGCAGCGGGCAAAGGCGCAAGACCGATTCCGCAGACACGCCGTTCACGCCATGAAGACGATGAATCGGAAAAGACCGCAGAACGGTTGACGAGCAAGCGGTTGCAACGATGCGGCGGCATCGCTACATGGCGGCCATGAAGGTCAAGGACGCAGATATCCTCATCATCCCCGGCTACACCAATTCCGGGCCGGACCACTGGCAGACGCGCTGGCAGGGCCGACTTTCCACCGCGCGGCGGGTGGAGCAGGCCGAATGGTCGAAGCCGGTGCGCGACGACTGGGTCGCCAACGTGGTGAGGGCGATCGAGGAGTCGACGCGGCCCGTGGTGCTGGTCGCCCACTCGCTCGGCGTGCCGACGGCGATCCACGCCGTGCGCGAGGCCGGGCTCCCCGTGGCCGGCGGCTTCTTCGTCGCCCCGCCCGACGTCGCCAACCCGGCGATCCGGCCGAAGCACCTGATGACCTTCGGCCCCTACCCGCGCGACCCGCTGCCGTTCCCGTCGCTGACCATCGCCAGCCGCAACGACCCGTTCTGCGCCTTCGGCGTGGCCGAGGACGTCGCCGGCGCGTGGGGCTCGCTGTTCATCGACGCCGGCGAGGCCGGCCACCTCAACGCCGAGTCCGGCCACGGTCCCTGGCCGGAAGGCTCGATGACCTTCGCCAACTTCCTGACGCGTCTCTAGGCAAAAGGCGCGTCAGCGCCCCTGGCGGATACCGCCTCCCTGATGCCGGCGACATGGATGTCGGGCAAGTCCGCACGCCAGCGCAGGCCGATGGCCCGTGACAGATCGAGGTCCGAGAACGGCAGGGCGACGATATCGTTGCCTGCGAGGCTTCGCGGCGCGATGGCCACGCCAATTCCCTGCGCGACCAGCTTCAATGCCAGATCGTCGCGATCGACTCTCGCGACCACGCGCAGCTTGATCCCGGCGGCCTGGAGCTTTCCGCTTCTCAATTCGCAGGATGTTCTGAGGACGATGCCCTCGCCGGCCAGATCGGCGATGCCGACCGTGCCGTCCAGGGTCCGGGCCAGCCGATGATGGCGGGCCACCAGAAGGTCGAAGGGTTCGTGCCACAGGATTTCCGCCGTCGGAGACGGTCTGTCGATCGTGGTCCACGCAATGTCGATGCGCCCCTGCGCAAGCCATTTGCCGATTTCCGCGGCCGATCCCTCGCGGGCTTTCCAGACAGGTGACGGCGCGCGCATGACATTGCCGAGAACGGTTGCCACATCGTCGCTGGCGAGCGTCCGAAGGACGCCAATCCGCGCCATGGCGGGCCGCGGTTCGGTCTCGGCCACCCGGGCGCGCGCGGCATCGCACCGGGCCAGGATGTCCCTGGCGTCCTCATAGAAGCGCAGACCCGCCGGCGTCGGGAGAATACGGTGCTTGCCGCCGGAGCGATCGAACAACGGCAAGCCGAGATCGGCCTGAAGCGCCTTCAGGCCGGCCGAGAGCGCGGGCTGCGAAATATGCAGACGTTCGGAAGCGGCCGTCACGGACCGGCTCTCGACAACCGCGCAGAAGAATTTCAGGTGCTGTAGCTTCATTCCGTCCGCTCCCGGTGCCGCACCAGCCGATACTATATCATGGAATCCTATTCGGTCTTTTGTGAAATATCGATTTTCCTTATGCACTCATTCGCGGCTAGGGTGGGCCTGTTTCGGGATTCGGCGGGATTCGGCTTGGCAATGCAGATCAAAATACAGACAGAGACCGAGGGACGGGCGCAAGGCATCCCCTATGCCTGCTGCGCCGCGCTCCTCTTCTCCGGCTTCGTGGTCGTGTCGCGCCTGGGTTTCTCGACGGTGCTTACGCTGCCCGACATCGCCGCATTGCGCTTCGGGGTCGGCGGGCTGGTGCTTTCGCCGATCCTGATAAGGCACGGCCTGAGCGGCTTGCGCTTTCGCGAAGCCGTCGCATTGGCGGTGCTGGGCGGGCTGGGCTTCGCCCTGTTCGCCTATGCCGGATTTGTGCTCGCGCCGGCGGCGCATGGCTCGGTCCTGCTGCACGGCACCTTGTCGCTGACAACCGCCCTGCTGATCGTGGCGTTCGGCGGAAGCGTTCCGGGCGGAGGGCGGTTGGCAGGTCTTGCACTCATCGTTGCCGGCATTGTCGCCATGGCGTGGGACGGGTTCGCGAATGCCTCCCCGTCCCTGCTGGCCGGCGATGCCTGCCTGCTGCTCGCCTCGCTGTGCTGGTCCGGCTACGGCCTCTATGTCAGGCATCTGGGCCTGTCGGCCCTCCGCGCCGGCGCTCTGGTCGCGGTCATCTCGGCATTGATGTTCCTGCCCGTCTACGCGCTGCTGCCGGGCAAGATGCTGCTGGAAGCGCAATGGCCGGAGCTCCTCCTGCAAGGCATTTTCCAGGGCGTCCTCATCGCCGCCATTTCGATCGTCGTCTACACGCGCGCCGTCGCCCTGATCGGCGCGAGCCAGGTTTCGCTTTTCATCGCCGCCGTTCCGATCGTCACCGTTCTCGCGGCATTCGTCCTGCTGGCGGAAGTCCCGAGCCTTTTCAGCCTGGTCGGCGTAGCGCTCGTCACGGCCGGGATGGTGGCCGCCTTGCGGTATGCAGGCTGACTGAAGGTTTGTCGGCCGAAGCCCGGCCCGCCCCTCAGCGCCCCGGCCGGCCGGTCTTCTTCTTGCGGCCCGACTTGTGGCGCTGCTCGGCCGGGTCCTCGTAGGAGCCGATGCCGGCGCGCTCGCGCTTCACCGGCTTGGGCTCGTCCGCCGGCTTCACCGGCGTCCTGCCCTGCACCGGCTTTTCCGTGCGCCCGACGGTCATCTCGTCGAGCGAGTTCTTGCGGAACAGGCCCCGGCTCGTTGCGCCCGCGGGCGTGGCGTGATCGCCGGAGGTTCCCATCTCGTCCAAGTCGGGCTTGCGGAACAGGCCGCCGGCCTCGTCCACGGTCCTGTGCCGCGCCCTACCCTTGTTGTGCCGGCCCTTCTCGCGGCCGGAAACCGGGCTTTCCTGCTCGACGTCGCGCGCCAGCGGGTCGTCGGCGACGGCGAGCTCCGCCTCGCGCAGCCGCTTGATCTCGTCGCGCAGCCGCGCCGCGCGCTCGAAGTCGAGATCGGCGGCCGCCCCGCGCATCTCCTTCTCCAGATGCTCCAGATGCGCCTTGAGGTTGGAGCCGACGAGCTGGCCGCCCTGGGTGACGCCGGAAATGTCCGGCCGCACATGGTCGCGCTCGTAGACGGAGTCGAGGATGTCGCCGATGTTCTTCTTCACGCTTTCCGGCGTGATGCCGTTCGCCTCGTTGTAGGCGAGCTGCTTCTCGCGGCGGCGGTTGGTCTCGTTGATCGCCCGCTCCATCGAGCCGGTGATCTGGTCGGCATAGAGGATGACCTTGCCGTCGATATTGCGCGCCGCGCGGCCGATGGTCTGGATCAGCGAGGTCTCCGAGCGGAGAAAACCTTCCTTGTCGGCGTCGAGGATGGCGACAAAGCCGCATTCGGGAATGTCGAGCCCCTCGCGCAGCAGGTTGATGCCGACCAGCACGTCGAACGCGCCGAGGCGCAGGTCGCGCAGGATCTCGATGCGCTCCAGCGTGTCGATGTCGGAATGCATGTAGCGAACCCGGACGCCCTGCTCGTGCAGATATTCGGTCAGGTCCTCGGCCATGCGCTTGGTCAGCACCGTCACCAGCGTGCGGTAGCCCTTGGCCGTCGTCTCGCGTATCTCGTCGAGCACGTCGTCGACCTGGCTCTTGGCCGGGCGGATCTCGACCGGCGGGTCGATCAGGCCGGTCGGGCGGATGACCTGCTCGGCGAACACGCCGCCGGCCTCCTCCATCTCCCAGCCGCCGGGCGTCGCCGAGACCGCGACCGTCTGCGGCCGCATCGCGTCCCATTCCTCGAAGCGCAGCGGCCGGTTGTCCATGCAGGACGGCAGGCGGAAGCCGTATTCGGCCAGCGTCGCCTTGCGCCGGAAGTCGCCGCGATACATGGCGCCGATCTGCGGCACAGTGACGTGGCTCTCGTCGATGAAGACGATGGCGTTGTCGGGCACGTACTCGAACAGCGTCGGCGGCGGATCGCCCGGCGCGCGGCCGGTGAGGTAGCGCGAATAGTTCTCGATGCCGGCGCAGGAGCCGGTCGCCTCCAGCATCTCGAGGTCGAAGCGCGTGCGCTGCTCCAGCCGCTGCGCCTCCAGCAGCCGGCCGGCCCGCTCCAGCTCGGCCAGGCGGTGCTTCATCTCCTCCTTGATCGACTTGATCGCCTGGGTCAGCGTCGGTCGCGGCGTGACATAGTGCGAGTTGGCGTAGATCTTGACGCTCTTGAGATCGCCGGTCTTCTGCCCCGTCAGCGGGTCGAACTCGGTGATCGACTCGATCTCGTCGCCCCACAGCGTGATGCGCCAGGCGCGGTCCTCGAGGTGGGCGGGGAACAGCTCGATCGTGTCGCCGCGCACCCGGAACGAGCCGCGGGTGAAATTGATGTCCTGCCGCTTGTATTGCTGCGCCACGAGGTCGGCGAGGAGCTGGCGCTGGTCGAGCTTGTCGCCGACCTCCATCTGGAAGGTCATCGCCGTATAGGTCTCGACCGAGCCGATACCGTAGATGCACGACACCGAGGCGACGATGATGACGTCGTCGCGCTCCAGCAGCGAGCGCGTCGCCGAGTGGCGCATGCGGTCGATCTGCTCGTTGATCGAGGATTCCTTCTCGATATAGGTGTCCGTCCGCGGCACGTAGGCCTCGGGCTGGTAGTAGTCGTAATAGGAGACGAAATACTCGACCGCGTTGTTGGGGAAGAAGCTCCTGAACTCGCCGTAGAGCTGCGCGGCCAGCGTCTTGTTGGGCGCGAGGACCAGCGCCGGGCGCTGCGTCTCCTCGATCACCTTGGCCATGGTGAAGGTCTTGCCGGAACCGGTGACGCCGAGCAGCACCTGCGTGCGCTCGCGCTCGTTCACCCCGGCGACGAGGTCGGCGATCGCGGTCGGCTGGTCGCCGGAGGGCTTGAACGCCGTCTCCATGCGCAGCTCGATGCCACCCTCGGACTTTTCCGGCCGGGCGGGACGATGCGGCACCCACGCCTCGTTGCGCAGGTTGGGGTCGCCGCCCTCGATGAGCCGCGACAGCGCCGCGACCGTGGCGGTCACGCCCGACGAGGCCAGCGTGTCGACGTCCTCCAGCGCGATGTCGAGGCCGGCGACCGGGTTGAGGCCGGCGGCGACGCGCTCCTTCGGCGAGGCCGCGCCGCCCATCGAGGTGCCGCGCGCCGTGCGCGTCGGCGCGGCCGAGCGTTCGGGGATCTTCTTCGCCGGCTTCGCGGCCGCGGACTTTCCGGCCTCGCGGGCGATCTGCTCGGCCCAGCCCGACACGGAGCCGCCGAGCGGCGCGCCCTCGAACGCCGCCTGCGGCGCTTCGCCGAAACCGGACGGATTCTCCGGCGCTGGGTTCTCGTTCTGTTTTATGGCCATGGCGCGAATATGGGCAGAGTCCACGGCAATGGGAAGGGGCTGCCGACGCGGGCCGGGCATGAAAAGGGCGGCGCAGTCGCCCGCGCCGCCCTTTTGCCTGCGATGGCCGGCCTGTCGGGCCGGCGAAAAGCTGATCGCCGATCAGGCCGCCGAAAGGTTGACCGCCTTGGGGCCCTTGCCCATGCGATCCGGCTCCACGTCGAACGTGACCTTCTGGCCGTCCGCGAGGGTGCTCATGCCCGAACGCTCGACGGCGGAGATGTGGACGAACACGTCCTTCGCGCCATCGTCCGGCGTGATGAAGCCGAAGCCCTTGGTGGTGTTGAAGAATTTCACGGTGCCGGTCTGGGCCATGGGAATGCTCCTGTTCCCTGAGGATGAACCGCACCTGCGCCCCATGCGCAGGCTCGCGGATGGTCGAGAGTTCACGGTGTCGGGGAAAGGTCGTCCATAACGGTCCAGTCTCCGGGTCAGTAAATGCCCGAACGATACGCTCATCGCACAGAAATGGCTCTGGCACAAGGGTTTCCTGGGGGTGACAGGGGCAATCCGGGCGGATCGGGCGCGAAAGCGGTTGCGCCGCCGCGCACGAAGACGCAGAATCGCCGGCCATGAAGCAGCGCGTCACAGTCGGCCTCGCTCTCGGCCTCGCCCTCGGTTCCGCCCTTGGTTCCGTTAGGCCTGCCGCCGCCGAATGGCAGGTGGACAACGGCGTCGCCATCGTCGCCCCGACGGCGAACAACAGCACGATGGAGCTGCTGGCGATTTCCTGCGGCGATCCCTATCAGGTCGAGGTCTATTCGCGCGGCGGCCCGGTCCGCCCGGACAGCGGCGCAGCGGCGGAGGCGGATTATTTCTACAAGCCCGGCAAGGTCGAGGCGCGGATCGACGGCGCGGCCTTCGCCCTGGCCGCGGCGGGCTCCGATGCGGCGGTGGTGCTGTTCGCCGAGGGCAAGGCGGCCGAGAACCATCTCGCGCCCGTCACCCGGGCGTTCATCGAGGCGCTGAAGGACGGAACCGCGCTGGTGCTGGCGTTCGACGTGACGCCGGAGGCCAACGCGCAGGACGACTCGCCGCACGAGACCGTGGCGGAATTCCCGCTCGCGGGATCGCGCGCGGTGCTCGACGAGGCGCTCGCCGGCTGCCGCTGAAGCGCGGCGGCCCGAGGGGGAACGGCTTGCGGAACCGGCTCCGGCCGGCGGGCCCGCAAACGAGGATACGGAGCGCAAGGCCGGGTGCCGACCGGCGACGGCGCGCTTCGAGGGGATGGCAAGGCGAAACCCGTTGCCGCAGGGACACCCGTCCCGTGCGAATCTTTCGCTTGCCCGCAGGACAAAAATAAAGGAAAGATGGTGCGTTCGGGCATTTGCCGGCCCGGAGACTGGAATAGGATACCCGGTGCAATTGCATCCACGCCACCGCACACGAAGCCGTGACGACATGTCGGGACGCGACCGGGACGGACGCGAAAAGAGAGGGTTCTGGCAAGACCCCGGCGCGCGCAAAGCTGTTTCTTCTCCCCCAGTAAAGGCACGAGACGCGAGCGGGACCGACACCCCCCGCCATCTAACCACAGGGAGATAAGGAGCTTCCCATGCCCCAGAGCGGAACAGTCAAATTCTTCAACCATGCCAAGGGCTTCGGCTTCATCACGCCGGATGACGGCGCGAAGGATGTCTTCGTCCACATCTCGGCCGTGCAGGCTTCCGGCCTGCCGGGCCTCGAGGACGGCCAGAAGGTCTCGTTCGACACCGAGCCGGACAAGCGCGGCAAGGGGCCGAAGGCGGTCAATCTGAGCGTATTGTAGGCGCGAAGCCCGCAACCCGTTTTTCCGATGCCCCGCCGGCCCGCCCGCGGGGCATCGTCGTTTCCGGCGCTCCCCACTGAGAGAGCGGCCGACGCCCGGATAAATCCGGGCTGCGGCTCTATCCGTTTGTTCTTGCCGCATTATCCGGCGTCGAGCCGTCCCGCTTGACCGCAAATGCTCTAAAGGCCGCGCCCGGATCGCATGAACCGGACATTCAGCGCGCATTCAGTCGCTCTCTCCTAAACCGGCAGCCAGTTCCGGCCGCATGGCCGCACCTCCGGACCAACAGGAGATCGACCGATGACGTTCCGCCCCGGCAAGACGCTCGCCTGCACCCTCGCCGCCGCCACCCTCGCTTCCGCCCTGCCCGCCGAGGCGGGCGAACGCTGGCGCGACCATCACCGCCGCCCGGTCCCGATGGAGCGGCACGCCGACGCCGCGGATCTGCTCGCCGCCGGCGCGATCATCGCCGGCATCGCCAGCCAGCCGCCCCCCGCTCCCCGCGAGCCGGCGTGGCGCCATCCGCAAGCCTATCCGCGCCCCAGCCCCGACCGCGTCTATTTCCCGCCCGCACCGCCGCGTGGCATGTCCACCGGCACGGCGGGCCTTCATCAGCCATGGTCGCCGGCGTGGTACGCCCGGTGCCGCGAGCGCTACCGCTCGTTCGACGCCCGCACCGACACCTTCACCTTCTATGACGGCGTGCGCCGGTCCTGCATCGCCGGCTGAGGCCGCAAGGCGCGCCATGGCCTGCCGTCGATGGCGGAGAGGCCGAGGCCGATCAGCGCCATACCGGCGACATGGCGCGGCAGAAGAACCTCGCCGAGGAACAGGGTGCCGAGAAGGATGGCGCTGACCGGGATCAGGAACGTCACTAGGACGAGGTTCGTCGCCCCCGCCGAGGCGAGGATGCGGAAATAGAGGACATAGGCGAGTGCCGTCGAGATCGCCGCGACCCCGACCAGCGCGGCAAAGGTCGCCATGCCGGGCATCGCCAGCGTCCAGGGGTGGTCCACCGCCAGCACCAGCGGAACCAGCAGCACGCTCGACGCCGTGACCTGCCCGGTCGCCGTCGCCATCGGCGACAGACCAATCGTCCTGAACCGGCGTCCGTAGATGCCGGCGAACGCGTAGGAAACCGCGCCGGCGAGGCACAGCGCCTGCGCGGCGACATGCGTGCCGAGCGCCTGCGCCGCGTCGAGCCCGATCATCACGGCGACGCCGGCGAAGCCGGTGACGACGCCCGCGGCCCGGCCGGCGTCCATCTTCTCGTCGCTGGTCAGAAAATGCGCCAGGACGACCGTGAACAGCGGCGTCGATGCGTTGAGGATCGAAGCGACGCCCGAGGCGATATGCTGCTGGCCCCAGACGATCAGCGAAAACGGGATGACGTTGTTGATGAGCCCCATGACGAAGAAGGCCCGCCAGACCCGCGGCTCGCGCGGCAGCGACTCGCCGGTGAGGCGCAGCAGCGTGTAAAGGATCAGCGCCGCGAGCGCGACCCGCGCCACGACGATGGTGAACACCGGCAGCTCGCGAACCGCGATGCCGTTGAAGAAGAACGAGCCGCCCCAGACCGCGGCGAGGACGAGCAGCATCGCCCACTCCCGCATCGTCATCGGCCGGCTCGTCCGGGTGGTTGGCGACATCTCTTTCCTCCGCAAGCAGCAGGTCTCGCGAAGGGGTAGGATCGGCCGACGGCGGCCGCCACCCGTTTCCTGCCACCGGAGAACGGAAGAGAATTTCTCTTTACGGGCAGCCGCTTGCGCCTGCGGCCGGACTCATTTCGTCAATGTCCCCGCGAACGCATGCCCCCGAAAGCGGAACCGCTTGCGGGATGAAGACATGCATGAAAACGAGATACCAAATGCAGGAAACGACTCTGGAAAATCGCGACGCGGCTTCTTTTCCCTAGCCGCATTTGTGCGACGCCGGACGATCCCGTCCGGCTGCAAAATGCTCTAGACGAGGAACGGATTGGAGCGCCGCTCGTCGCCGAAGCGCCCGCCCGGCCCGTGGCCGCAGATGAAGCCGATCTCGTCGCCGAGCGGCAGCAGCTTCTCCTTGATCGAGTGGATCAGGGCCTCGTGATTGCCGCCCGGAAGGTCGGTGCGGCCGACCGAGCCGTGAAACAGCACGTCGCCGACATGGGCGAACTTCGCTGCCCGGTTGTAGTAGACGACATGGCCGGGCGCATGGCCGGGGCAGTGGAACACCTCGAACAGGTGGCCGTCGAAGGACACCGTCTCGCCCTCGTCGAGGAAGCGGTCGGGCGTGCAGTTGCGCACGCCGGCGATGCCGTAGACCTCGCCCTGCCGCTCGATCTGCGACAGGAGCGGCGCGTCGTCCCGGTGCGGGCCGACGATCTCGACGCCCAGCGCCTCCTTCAGGTCCTGCGCGCCGCCGGCATGGTCGATATGGCCGTGGGTGATCCATATCGCCTCGATCGTCAGGCCGTTGTCGCGAATCGCGTCGAGGATGCGCTCGACGTCGCCGCCCGGATCGACCACCACGCCCTTCTTGCTCTCGTCGTCGAACAGGATGGTGCAGTTCTGCTGGAACGGCGTGACGGGAACGATGCCGGCCTTGAGTTCGCCCATTCGAAGTCTCCTTTCGCGGCCCGCCCGCTGAGCGACGCATCCCGCGCGTCATGGATCGTCACCGCAGATGTGGCGGTTTCCCGCCGCGAATGCAAACGGCAAAATCCGCGCGCCCTCCTGCCGGAAAGACGCGCGGCGTTTTCTTCTCAGATGCGGATCAGTGGCGGTATTGCTGGATTCGCGTGGTGCGCAGGCCGGCGAGGCCGTATTCGTCGATGGAAGCCTGCCACGACAGGAACTCCTCGACCGTCAGCTTGTAGCGCTGACAGGCCTCCTCGAGGCTGAGAAGCCCGCCGCGAACCGCCGCCACCACTTCCGCCTTGCGCCTGATGACCCAGCGCCGCGTGTTCGATGGAGGCAGATCAGCTATGGTTAGCGGGCTGCCGTCAGGCCCGATGACATACTTCACCCGCATTCTAACCAGATCGGTCATCGTACTCTCTACACTTACTCAAAGCACCAATCGACGCAGATGCTAGCGCGCTGCCTTTAAAAATTGCCTAAGCGCGCCCTAATTCATAAGTAAGGAATCTGAATCCCCCGTTAGGGTTTGCCCGGTCATTTTAATCGAATGCGACATAGTGGCGGCTCGCCGCAGCGGCACGGGCCGTGGCGCTCGCCGCGCGCTTGACCTATATTGCCCGGGCGGGCATTAGAGCGGCGGCCGAAAAGTGGATGCCGGTTGTCGGATTATCCCGGCCCGCAGGAAAGCGGAAGGCAACCTTCAAGCATGCGCCGGCCGGCGCAGCGGCAGCCGACCGCCGGAGCAACGACAATGCCAGCGGACTCTCCCGCCCTGAACAGTCTCGACCTTCCCGGCCTGCCGCAGGACACGCGCGTCGTCGTCGCGATGTCGGGCGGGGTCGATTCCTCCGTCGTCGCCGGCCTGCTGAAGCGCGAAGGCTACGACGTGGTCGGCGTCACCCTCCAGCTCTACGACCATGGCGCCAGCGTCCACCGCGCCGGCTCCTGCTGCGCCGGACAGGACATCGACGACGCCCGCCGCGTCGCCGAGACGCTGGGCATCCCGCATTACGTGCTCGACTACGAGGAGCGGTTCCGCAAGGCGGTCATCGACCCGTTCGCAGAAAGCTACGTCGCCGGCGAGACGCCGATCCCCTGCGTCGCCTGCAACCAGACGGTCAAGTTCGCCGACCTGCTCGAGACCGCGCGCGAGCTCGGCGCCGACGCGCTCGCCACCGGCCATTACATCCGCTCGCGCGCCAATCGCGCCACCGGGGGCGATCACCGCGCGCTCTACCGGCCCGTCGACGCCGACCGCGACCAGAGCTATTTCCTGTTCGCCACCACGCAAGAGCAGATCGACTTCCTGCGCTTCCCGCTCGGCGGTCTGTCGAAGCCGCAGGTGCGCGAGGCGGCCGAGGCGATGGGGCTCATCGTCGCCGCCAAGCAGGACAGCCAGGACATCTGCTTCGTGCCGCAGGGCAAATATTCCGACATCATCGCCCGGCTGAAGCCGACGGCCGCCGCGCCGGGTGAGATCGTCCATATCGACGGCCGGGTGCTCGGCCGCCACGAAGGCATCGTGCGCTACACGATCGGCCAGCGGCGCGGCATCGGCATCGCCTCCGGCGAGCCGCTCTATGTCGTGCATCTCGACGCCGAGCGGGCGCGCGTCGTCGTCGGCCCGCGCGAGGCGCTGGAGACGCACAAGGTGTTCCTGCGCGACATGAACTGGCTGGGCGACGGCCCGCTGGAGGCGCTGCCGCCGGAAGGGCTCGACGTCTTCGCCCGGGTGCGCTCCTCGCGCCCGCCGCGCACTGCCACGCTCCATCACGAGGCAGGCGTCGTCTGGGTCGAGCTGGCCGACGGCGAGACCGGCGTCGCCCCCGGCCAGGCCTGCGTGCTCTACAGCGACGACGGCGACGAGGCGCGGGTGCTCGGCGGTGGCTTCATCAGCCGCTCCGAGCGCAGCGCCGAAGCCGAGGCGATGCTGTCGCGGCTGGCAGCAATGGCGACCGCCCGGCGCAGCGCCTGACTTTTTGCCCTTCGCCGCGCCGGCGGGCTTCGGGATGCCGGCCGACCGTGATCCCGTGCAAACCGCAAACGGCTCAAGCAACGGCATTCTGGCGAATGCCGTCCTCATCGCTCGATCTGCTTGATTAGCTGCCTCATGCGGGCCGGACGTCGTGCCCGACCGCAAGATGCGTCAGTCGTGCCCGACTGTTCCGGCGGTCAGGATGCGCAGCACGCCGATCGCCTCCTCGCCATCCGTGCGCGGATGGGCGCGCGTGCCGATGCATTCGATGAAATGCTGCAGCTCGCGGGTCAGCGGCATGCCGGACGCCACCGGCACGTAGGACGGCTCGTTGGCCGTGAACGCCCAGTGGCCGCTGTCCTGCCAGACGGCATGGCGGTAGACAGCGAGCTTGCGCTCCCACGGCTCGACATCGTCGAACACCGCCATCGCCCGCGTGCCGACCACGGTCAGCCGCCGCTCGCGATAGGGGTTGAGGCGCGAGGTGAACAGATGGCTGCGCAGGCCGCCGGGAAACCGCATGTGCAGATGCGCGAAATCGCTGAGATGGTCGAGCAGCGCCGCGCCCTCGCCGCGGATCTCCACCGGCGCCACCCCGGTGATCGCGAGGATCATCGACAGGTCGTGCGGCGCGAGATCCCACAGCGCGTCGTTCTCGGTGTGGAACTTGCCGAGGCCGAGGCGATGGGAATGGATGTACTTGACCGTGCCCAGCTCGCCGTCGTCGATCAGTTGCTTCAACTGCTCGAAGGCGGGATGGAACCGCAGGACATGGCCGACCATGAACACCCGGCCGTTGGCCGCGGCCGCGGCCACCGCCCGCTCGGCGTCGGCGACGTTGAGTGCGATCGGCTTCTCGACCAGCACGTCCTTGCCGGCCTCGACGGCGCGGATCGCCGCCGCGGCATGGAACTGCGGCGGCAGCGCCATGACGATGGCGTCGACATCCTCGCGCCCGAACAGTTCGTCCGGGTCGATGGCGAGACAGTCCTGTTCGCTGGCGAAGCCTTCGGCGCGCGCGGCGTTGGCGTCCGAAACGGCATAAAGCGCGCCCAGGGATTTGAGGGTGCGGATGTGGTTCGAGCCCCAATACCCGCATCCGAGGACAGCGATACGCGGTTTCATGAACAGTTTGACCGAAAGACCTAGCGGGAGAGACATAATCGTGCGCCGGGGCGAACTCAACCCCGCAACGACCGAAAACGACACCTGAAAAGACCCGCCCGCACTTGGCCGCAGATGCTTGACAGCCGGACCGGAGCCACCTTATATCCGCGCGACCTTCGGTAAGGGCCAGCCGTCGTTGCGACATGCCGGCGAAATCCTGGCCACAGGGGCGGAGTAGCTCAGTCGGTTAGAGCAGAGGAATCATAATCCTTGTGTCGGGGGTTCGAGTCCCTCCTCCGCTACCAAAAAATCCTGAAATAAATCAATAAGATAGCAAGTAACAAATTGGCTGTGCCGCCATTTCATGTCGCATCGTGTTGCAACTGAAAATGGCTGATTTCCGGGGTTTTTGTCTCACCTCGGCTACTCGACGCGACATGAAACGCAACATGCTTGCGCTTTCCCCCGCCCTGCTCCACGGTGGCGCAAAAAGGGAGGGCGTATATGCACACCATCGTAAAGAGCTTCGGCTTTCTTCAGGTTCTGGTCGGCATCGCCGTTGCCTTCTTCGGCGCGTCGATGGCAGGCGATACGGTATCCGGCGCGCTGACCGTTCTCATGGCAGCCTTTGGCATTATCGTATCAGGGGCGCTGTTTTGGTGCTTCGGTGCTATTGTTGAGCACCTGATAGCTATCCGCAGGACTCTCGAAAACCGCCCACTTTAGCAGCCGGAGGTAGGATGCTCACTGAATCAACAGCAGGCTATCTCATCCTCGGGACGCTTTTCTTCGCGGGCGCTGCTTGGATGAGTTTCGACAGCGTTTGGCACTCCGCCCTTTTCGGCGGTGGTTATGCCATCAGCTACGTGGCGATCGAGGCTGGCATGGTCCATATCTGCGAACTCATCAAAGCTAAGCCGCCATCCTCTCGCCAGTGATGCGCAGGCTCTACGGTGAAGCGGGTGATCGTTAGAAAAGGCCAAGGGATGGGGTGGTGAATGCCAGTAATCGCTTTCGCAATCGTGGGCCTAATGGTCTGGCTTTTTTTGGCATCAAGCTGCGGCGGTTCGGAGCCCTATCATTTGAGTTCGGGAAACGATGACGTTATGGCCTGCACCCAACGGGGTATCCAGTACTTTCGGGAGATTGGCTCCTACCCAACGCTCAGCGACGGCCGGGACGCAGTTACTGTTGCGTCTGCGCGCTGCGACCGATCGCTTCGGGCCTTCTGACTATGCGGCTTCCTGAGTGATGCGCAGGCCCTGCTGGCGGAATAGGTAATCAATCACATGTGCCGTCGCCTGCTTGAGTTCTCCGCGCTTCGCCCGTCCATAGTAGGAAGTGCAGACAGATGAGCAGCACGTTGCCGTTGGCATTTTCGCCATGAACCGCGAGAAGCACCACGCGCAGGTTTTTTCGTATTGCGGCCGCCGGCCGCTTGTGGCGGCGCATGCTGGTGAGCAGTACAAGCCTGCATTGCTCGTATGCGGCCGGAAGGGCGTGCCGCACGCAGCACAAGGCTTGGCCGGGATGGTGCGCTTGTGAAGACCCATGCATTTGGTCGAGCAAAACACGGTGCTCTTGTTCTCGGGGTGGAACGGCGTGCCGCAGTGCTTGCACGGCTTCACCGGGTGCCGGCTGCGCCGCACGACATAGTAAGCTGCATTGCCGATCACCGAGTCTTTGTAGGTCGTTTCATAGTCGCGCCATTGTATCGCGGCGCGCGCGCATTCGACCGAGCAGAACCGCTTCCGGCCGGTGTCCTCGGGCATGGGCGAATGGCACCAGTTGCAATAATCCTCAGGGACAGAATACTCTCGCTGCCCTTGATCCCATGAGGGGCGCTCCGGTGCGATCTGCATCATCGCCCCTGCAACCAGCGCGGTCGCCTCATCGTTGGCCTTGTGCCAGCCATGCCCTTCCAGGCAAAGCGCTGCGCGCACCCCGTGGACGGTAGCGGCTTCATTCTCCCAAGGGCTAAGGCGCCAGTCGCGAAGTACATCCATCACCTGGTCGAGAACATGCCGGCGCTTCTCTCTCCGAAATACCTTCTGCTGTCGGCCATTTCCCGCCAAGCTGATACGGCCTGCGGTGCGCAGCTTCTCGTCCCGCTCGGCCGTTTGGATGTCGGCCCAAGCCTGTATCTTGACGGAGCGCCACCGCTTGCTCATCAGCCGAACACCGCGTCGAAGCCTGCCGCCGTGAGCGGTTGCGCGTTGGCATATCGGCGACCGTCGAACGTCTTGCCGTCCTTCCCGCTCTCCATCTTGCGATAGGCGTGCTCCAGCCATGCATCGTCCAGCGCGCGGATAACCGCCGTGTGGTGCGGCGCCAAAGGCCAGCGATGGAGCCGGGCATATGCCTCGATCTCGGCATGGCTGATCGGGTTCGGTCCTGCCGCGTGATAGGTGCGGCTTGCGCTGATCTCCATGAACAGGTTCCAGAGCAGCACGCCAGCCTCGGGTACAACGGGCTTGCCGCCGGCAAGATGACGGCGAAGGGCGGCAGCAAGGGTGATCGAGAGCTTGCTCATGGCCGCTGCATCACCTGAAACGACATGCCGGTTGTGACGATCCCCTGTGCCGTTCCCGGCTGGAAGCTGTCGGGAACGATGAACACCTTGGCCGCGGGCTTCTTCAGGTTGACGGCGAGGTCCGCCACCGTTCCGGGCCGCAGGTGCGGTGTCACACTCGGCATGAGCACGATGTCGGCGACGATGCGCGGCGGCGCGAGCTGGGCGGCGAGAACGTCGCCTGACCCCATGCCGGAAAGCTGGTCCCAGCGCTGGGTTCGCCACTGGACGGACTGGATGCGGAAACGTTCTGCCAGATCGGTCATGGTCAGCCTTTCGCATAAGGATCGCTGGCGATCTGGTTCACCAAGACAGGCATTTCGTTTCTGGCGAACTCGACGATGCCGGCACCGAACGTGCGAGCGGATGTCTCCTGTGAGACGTTGCGCACATAGGCTTGCAGATTGCCGTCCTCGTCGACCGACACGACGACATCCACCTTCACGTGCGTCTCGCCGCCGCCATGGCCACCGCCTTGAAGTTGGACCGGGACTTTGCCGCCGCTGGGAAGCGGGATGACAGCCTCCTGTCCGTGGACGACGCCGCGCGGCTGGCCCTTCTGGCCGCCGGTGTTGGCCGTGCCGCTGGAGAAGCCGTTCATGAAGAAGGCTCCGGCCGTGGTGTTCGGGACGAAGGACGAGCCGCCGAACAGCCCGGCCAGCGGCCCGGTGCCGAGCAGCGCCGCCTGCGCCGCAGCAAGGGCAAGCTGCACCGCCAGCTTCTTCACGGCATCCTCGGCCTTCACGCTGCTATCCTCAACGGAAAGGACGCCATCGGTGGCCATCTGGAACAGGTTGTCGAGCGCCTGCTTCTGCTGTTCCACCGCCTCCTGCTGCCGCTTGCGCGCTTCCGTCTCGGCCTCGATCTGAGTGACCAGCTGGGCGATTTGCTGGCCTTCCTTCGACGTGGCATCAACACCGGCCCGCCGCAGCGTGTTGGCGATTTCCTTCTCGGTGTTCGACTTGCCGATGATGGAAAGCTCGTGCTCCAGATCGGCGATGAGCTTGCGCACGGCCTCAGCCTGACGCTTCGCCGCCTCAGCTTCCTTGTCGCGGGTGTTGCTGCCGAAACCACCCGGCGGGGGCTTTGGTGGCGTCCATGTGCGGTCAGTCGGCTTGGAGAGCTGTTGCGATGTCCTGTCGCTGAGGATGCCGATGATCTCGTCTTCTCGCGCTGTCAATGCGTCGATGGCAGCCTGCACCTCGGCGATCTGCTGCTTCGCGACTTCGGTCGCTGGGCCGAACCTAAGGTCACGCGCATTCTCGGTGAGATCGCTGCCGGTCTGGAGCTTCTTCAGTTCCTCAACCAGCCCCGCGCGCTGGCGGATAATATCGTTCACCTGGGCCTCCAGCGCCGAACTGCGCTGGTTCTCGAAATCGCGAAAACTGTTGATGAAGTCGACAAGGCTGTCAGCGGCGCTGACGATGGCGCTCTTGAGCGCGGTCCCGACCGTGTTTGCGATTGCGTTGAACCGGCGATCCAGCTCGGCCGCCTTCGCAATCATCTCGTCATCCATGACGAGGCCAAGTTCGTGAGCGCGCTGGATCGTTGTGCGGATACCGTCTGCGCCCTGATCGATCAGTTCAACGAAGCGCTCGCCTGCCGAACCACCGAACAGCTCGTCACTGATCCTGATTTGCGCCGCCCGGTCGAACTTGCCAAGCCGGTCGATGATTTCGAGCAGCAGGGCAGACGGGTCTTCCAGCTTCTTCTTGAGATCGGTCGCGCTGTAGCCGAGGCGCATGAAGGCTTCTGCCGCACTGCCCTTGCCCGTCTGCACGAACTCGTCGGCACGAAGGTTGAGCTCTTTCAGGCCGTCCGTCATCTGATCGATGCCGATGCGGTTCTGCTCGGCGACGAATTTCCACTCCTGAAACGCCCTTGCCGATACGCCGGCACGCTTTGCCTCGTCGCCGACCTGAGCGATGCTGTTTGACACCTGCCCGATCTGGGACACGATGCCGGCCACGCCACCGGCGACGAAGCCGCCTACGAAGCCGCCAATGGCGGCCTTACCGTAAGCGCCAATCTTGGCCGCGGACGACGCCAGCGCCTGATTGATCCGGTTGGTTGAGCGGATCATATCCTGCTCCATCTGCCGGGTGGCCGAGCGGCTTCCCTTGCGCATGCGGCCATAGGAGCTATCGGCCGTGCCGCTCGCCTTCAGCATGTTCTTCTCGAAGTCGCGGATGCGAGCCTCAAGGAGAACGATCAGTCTTTCGGCGTCGTCAGCCATATGTCACCTCACGCATAGGCCCACGCCAAGCCAACAAGGCTCTTGTTCGGCTTCCTTGTCGATAAGGTCGACCTCTCCCAAGCCTTCGTCATAGATCGCCATCTCGACAAAGGGCGTTTCGGAATAGTCGAGCCACTGATTGAGGTGGAGGTTGCGGAAGGCGTCCCGGTCGGCCGGCTTGTGCTCTGCCTCCCGTGCGAGCTGACGCAGGCCGGCAAGGCTCGGGTAGCCATAGGCGAGCCCGGGGTTGGCGAGAGGCCACAGGCTCTCATCCTTCCAGTCGGCATCGGCGGGGACCTCGTAGAGCACAGGGAGCCATGCCGGATCATCTATGTCGCCGCGCGCCACCTTGCGGGCGTAGTCGATCACCTCGAAAGCGATGTTGTTCTGAGGTCGACAGGATCCCCGGTGAAGTTGGCCGAGCGTGTCGCATGGGGAGCGGCGATCAAGGCCTTGATGTTGTGCACGATGTCTCGCATGTCGGTTCTCCCTTACGAGGTGGCCATCTTGAGCTTGCGCAGGGCTTCGGTGAGGACCGGGCCACCGCCGACGCGACGGCGAGCATGGAAACGGACCATGCCCTTGGTCGCCTGTGTGTATGGATCGCGCAGGATCGACATGCCGACGCGATCGTAAATGCGGTACGCCTTGGAGAAATCGCCGTAGAAGATTGGGAAGGCGTTTCCCACCGGGTCGGGCATGGTCGGGTCTTCGATCACCGGGCGGCCAAGCAGCGTCGAGGGCTGGCCCGCCTGATAGCTGGGCTGCCACAGGAAATTGTTCTGCCCGTCCTTCAGCTTCATCACGACACCGAGCGTAGTGCCGTTCATCAGCCAGGAGCCGGTGTTCCGATAAGCCGCCGGCAGCGAATACATGACGTTGATGAGGGCGTCGGGGATGAGGTTCGTGGCGTGGCCGTTGGCCACCTCCGCGATGCCGTCCGCCTGCTGGATGCCGAGCGGCTTCTTGACGCCGTTGCCGTCCGAGAACGCCGCGCTCTCCTTGCCCGCGAACTCCTGCGACAGTCCCCCGTCACATAGAAACCGTAACGTCGCTCGCTGATACCCACGCGCCTCGCGACCTCAGCATCTGCAAGACCAAGTTCTTTCGCCCGACGTCTCAGATTATTTCCGAACTGCTGCATACGAACATTTTGTTCGCTCACATCAGTCGGAGCCATGTATGATATGGGTGACGTCCCTGGACGTGGTGTAGCTGGGTAGCGCGGTGGTCATCGGCGCTTTCCGGTAGGGTCTGGTTGTCGAAGCCAACCTTTCTGGAGAGACCACCGATGACCGACGACATGATGAACCTGCGTGCGCTCGTGGAG
>JBBCKE010000020.1:0-385272 GCA_037190985.1 Alphaproteobacteria bacterium | reverse complement strand
TCGATGGCGGCGACGCCGCCATCGACGAGGGCATCTGCAAATCCGGGCATGATGTCACCCGCGAGCAGCTTGCCTTTCGAGAGCAGGCCGGCATCCTCGAGCGCCTCGAAGTCGGGCAGATCGCGCAATGTGTCCAGCCCGAATTGGAGCGGGAACTCTTTCGTCGTCATATAGGTATAAGGAGCACCGGGTGTTGGGCTGCGCGGTCCTGATGCGATCAGCTTTGCGGAGCGCAAATGGCCGATCAGGTCGCGGCTGATCTCCTTGCCGAAGAAGGAGGAGAGCTCGGCGCGGGCGATCGGCTGGAAGCAGGCGATGCACATCAGCACCAGCACCTCCGACTGCTTGAGGTCGAGGGCGCGCTCGCCTGCGCCGGTGGCCGTGCCAAATGCACTGCGGATGGCGGCGGCATAGGCCGGCCGGGTCAGATGCTTCCAGCGGCCGGCGACGGCGACCAGATCGTAGGGCCGACCGCGCAATTCTTCGCGGATATCGTCGATGAGAAGGTCGATACTGCAGCTTTTTCCGACGATCCGGGAAAGCGTCTCGCGTCCGACCGGCTCACTGGCGGCAAAGATCGTCGCCTCGACGCGGTTCATCCACTCGCGCCAGCGCGTCTCCAGCGGCAGATGATCGAGCTCCCGGTCAAACAGATGGTCATTTGACCAGCCATCGCCGCCCTGCCAGCCTCGCCCTTATTGAGGCCAGCCTGGCAACGTCGGCGCAATGCCGAGCTCGAGTACCACTCGATAATGAACAAGGATCGCTCGATCCGACCGAGTTCGCGCAATGCCCTTGCGAGCTGCCTTTCCTTCGGTGATGCTGACAGCTTCTTCAGGATCGTGGACAGCACCACTGATCGCGTCGTGATTGACGCCGCCAGATGGAGCAGATCGTCCCAATGATCAAGGATCAGGGTGGCGTTGATCGGGGCGCCAATATGGTTCGACAGCGCCGGATATGCATCGCCTTTCTCGAACGTGTGGAACTTCCGGTCTTTGAGATTGCGTAGCCGTGGCGCGAAGCGTTTGCCGATCAGCGCGAACAGTCCGAAGAATGATCGCTCGCACCTCCGGTATCGGTAAAGTGTTCCTAGATGCCGACGATCGTGTCCTGATCGAATAGCCCATCGAGCACATAGGCTGCCTCGCTTCTGTCGGACTGATGGGCAGAATGCTGAAGTAGCCGTACTGATCGGAAAGGTGGCTGTAAAACTTCGAGCCCGGCTCGCTGCTATAGTGCAGATTGATGTCGCCGCGCTTTGCGGTACGATCACTGGCTCGAAAGAACTGCCCGTCCGATGAGGCGGTCGTACCGTTGCCCCAAAGTTGAGAATGGGAGCGGCAGGTGTGTGCCTCCGTCACGCTGGCCTGCGCCGCACGATAGGTCTCCGATCTTGCATGGAACGTGCGCATCCAGCCAATTTGGTGAGCACTGATCCATTGGACGCACTCGCCATTCGCTTCGGGCCGAGATTGGTCGCATCGGCCCGCACGCCGGCCAGCATAGCGGAGACATTTCTTGGGACGTCGCCAGTGCGAACATGCGTGAAGAAATCGGCAGAGCCGGTCCATTCATGCACTTCCCTCAACAGATCGGGAACCTCGACCATTGGATACATATCGCTGATCTCGGCATTGAGTTCCTCGGCAGCGGCAGGAACTTCGCCGACGGTCGGCGTAACGATCAACGTCCCGTCCGCAAGACGAACACCTTCAAGCTTTCCGGACCGTGCTCTGTGAGCCAAGCGCTTCAGGTTGAAGTCGATCCTCTTCCTTCATTGCTGTGAATGTCGACCGCGGCATGAGATGCTCGTCGATCGGCCGGAAGGATCGGCTACCGTCGACCCAAATGTCGGCAGATCGAAGCCTGTCTCGCAACACCGCGAGCGTCGCAATCTCGTAGGTACGGCGATCAGGCTTTCCGTGCTCGAAGATAAGCCGTCGATCGGCTTGGCTGAGATGGGTGACCGGGACGCAGTCCGGAAGGGTTCGCGGCTTCTCGGCATAGAGCCGTTTCAGCAGAGAAATTGCCGCAAGGAGCGGATCGTGTCGCCGCGCCGACTGGAATGTGAACGCCTGCAGGAACGCTCCAGCATATTTGTTGACGGCTGCATATTGCACGGCCGCCAAGGCCAAGGGCGGCGCCTCGTTGTCCTCGACCATCGACTCAGGCTCCGGCTTCATCCGGAGCAGCCGATGCCAGCCGACTTTCTGGTCAAGAACATCCAGTGCATTCTGACCATAATCGTTGGCGGACTGCAGGGCAGTGATCGTATCGAGAAACATGCGCAGCGCCTTGGCGGTATCCGGCCTGCAGTTCATTTGCCGCTGTTTCTTGCGGTTATTGGCTTGTGAGAACAGTCTGCCCATCAGCTTAATGAATATCGCTACCGGATCATCGGTGAGCTTCTGTGCGAGTTTGATGACCTGCGCCACGGTCAGAGCGTGCCGACGGCTTGCATCGAAGTCGTTAGCCAGCCATGCCGGTGTGGCGTTGCCCTCACGGATCATCTGATCCCACCGTCCCGATGATATGCGGACTTGCAGTTTCGGATCAATTTTCAGCTTACGCAGGAATGCGATCCGTTCGGTCAGCCCGACCAGGTTCGACGCACCCGGCGCTTCCGGTGCCGACCACAACCAATGGAAGCGAGTCTGACCGATCGATGGGTCGACATCTAGCAGTCTATCCAATGACTGGAGCGTATCGAGAGAGATGTCTTCAATTAGAGTTCTCTCCGCCCGCCGGCGGGCTATCGCGCGCCCGGCAAGGCCGATCCGTTCGATCGTGTCGATTGCCGGCAGAAGGGACCCGTGTTCTCGAGACATAGCGACAATGGAGCTGGCTATCGTATCACCGTCGTCGGACATCGAGTCTGAATTGCGGCCAACAGCGCCGCTCGTCGATCTTCCGCCGTCGTGCTTCTTATATCCAGATACACCAACAGGCACGCCGCATGATCGCGGCGGGTTTCGTCACGACGCGAATAGAGCGCAAATGCCGTTTGGTCGGCGCCGATTTGATCCGCAACATATCTGAGCATCGCGCGAGGCGGGGCCTCCTGTGCTCCCAGCACCGGCGAGCCTTGAAACCGTCGTCGAAGTCGCTCCCTGTCCGTTCGCCGACAACAAATCCCGGTGCAATCGTATTGACGAGAATTCCGTCCGGACCAAGTTGAATGCTCAACGACTCCGACAGGCCGATCACCGCCTTTTTCGCAGCGTTGTATGTCGCGTTACCAAGGCCGGGCCGATTTGCGAAAGCCGCCAATGAAGAGATGTTGACGATCTTTCCGTATCCCTTTGCCTTGAAGTGAGCGGACGCCGCTTTTGACATCAAGAACACACTCTCAACATTGAGAGTGAAGACATCGCGGAAATACTGAATGCCCATCGTATCGAGTGGTCGATCGATGTCGCCAGACTTGAAGTTGGGCATCCCGCCGGCGATGTTCGCCAGCCCATAGATAGTATCGAACTTCCCGATTGCGTGCTCCACTATTTCGGAGGCGCTGGTCTCGAGAGTGACATCAGCCTTGAGAGATACGAGGCGACCCGTCAGCCCCACTGCATGTTCCTCAAGCGCTTTCAGTCGCTTCGAACTGATGTCAACTGCAAGGACGTTCGATCCCGTTTGCAGAAGCCGCAAGACCGTGGCGCGCCGATGCCGCCTCCAGCCGCTGTAATGATGTAGCTGCAGGGAATGCTCGTCATATGAGGCGTTGCTCCGAAGGCCGTATCATGCGCCCGAGAACCTCAAGGGGGCCGTATCGAAATTGCGCCTGCTTCGCATCATTCAGCGGAATTTTACGAAGGATCGCCGTTCTTCCGGGATGTCACTCATCGATCCCTCTCGGCCCAATAGGGTGCTCGAAGGTCGGCCTTCTTGATCTTCCCGTAGGTTGCCCGAGGAAAATCCTCCCGAAATTCGACGGCCGACACACGTTGATACTTGCTCAACTTTGCATTGCCCCATTCCACGAGCTCTTCCGGGTCGACCGAAGCGCCGGGCGCCAGCCTCACAAGCAGCAAGGGCGTTTCCATCCAGCGCTCGTGGGGGATGCCGATCGCCGCGGCCTCGAGGACGGCCGGGTGCTTCATGAACACCTCCTCGATATCGGTCGCGTAGACATTGATGCCGCCCGACTTGATCATGTCCTTGGAGCGGCCAGACACGAACAGGTAGCCGTCCTCGTCGATGTGGCCCAGGTCGCCGCTACGAAGGAAGGACCGGCCGGTCCCGTCATACCAGATCGACGCTTCGGTGCGCTCGGGGTCGCGATAATATCCCTTCATCAGCCCGGCGCCGTAGCCGACGATCTCGCCGGTCACGCCCCTGCCGACCTCCCTCAGATCCTCGTCGATAATCCTGATGTCGTCCAGCCAGATCGGCTTGCCCACTGTGCCAGGCTTCAAACGGCGATCATAGGGTTCCGCAAGCGTGCCAAAGCCTTCGCTCATTCCGTAGATCTCGATGAACTTTGCGGCGGTGAACGCATCCCTGATCTTGTCGTGCACAGGGCCTGGAAGTGTTTGGCCGCTGGAGATCAGCATCTTGACCGCCGACAATTTCGACGGATCGGGAAGCCCCTCCGCGATCAGGGAGACGAACTGGGTCGGCACCATGAACATGTGGCTGCAGCTCTCGCGCTCTACTACGGCATAGAACTCGCGCACGTCGAATTTCGGCATGATGACGACCTTGCCGCCGTAATAGAGCGTCGGCAGCATCGTCATCCACGTGCCGTTGGCGTAGAGCGGCGTGGCGCAGAGTGCGACGCTGTCGCGATCGAAATTGAACCACTTCCCGTAGGCGTAGATGTAGTACGCCATGCGCGCGAAATAGGTGTGCTCGGAGCCCTTGGGCAGTCCCGTAGTTCCCGACGTGTAGAGGATGCTCATCGAATCGGACGGCTCGAGCGGCACGCGCTCGAAGGATGCCGACGCGCCCTCCACAAGCCGTTCCAGCGACCCTGGCCCCGTGCCGTCGGCCAGGATGATGGTCGAGGGATCCAGGGTCGTGAACTCGGCGGTCGCCCTTCTTACTACCTCGGCGTTCAGCGAGTCGGTGAACAGAAGGCGCGCCTCGGAATTGTTGACGACGCCCGACAGGGCTTCGGCAGACAGCATGATGTTCAGCGGCACGACGACCGCGCCGCGCCGCACGATACCCCACAGCAGCTCGTAGAATGTCAGCGAGCTCTGCATGAAGATTGCCACCTTGTCGCCCTTGCTGATGCCGCGAGCCCGCAGCGCATTGGCAATCCGCGCGGTCCGCTCGTCGAGTTCGCGATAGGTGATCCGCTGGTCCCTGCAGACCACGGCGATCTGGTTAGGCGAATAGGTCGAATGGTGGGCGATCGCGTCTGGGAAGAGATACTCGCCGGTGAATTTCAGAACCAAGGTGCCACGCCTCTCTTGATGAACATGCCTGCCGGGGCGCCTGCTAGACGGACGACACGGGATTGAAGTTCGGCTCGCGCTTCTCCTGGTGCGCCAGCATCGCCTCCTTGATGTCGTCGCCCGCGAAGCCGAGGGTTTCCAGGGCGAGCGACGTGTCGAAGATCGGCCACGCCTGCCTCAACCAGTTGTTGAGCGAGTATTTCGTCCAGCGGATGGCCGAGGGAGACATCTTTGCCAGGCGGGTCGCCACCTCGATCGACTTCGCCTCGACTTGGTCGTCGTCGACGCACATCGTCACCAGTCCGATGCGCTCGGCTTCCTCGCCGCCGATCGGGTCGCTGGTCATCAGGAAATATTTGGCCTTGGCCATGCCGCATAGCAGCGGCCAGATGATCGAGGAATGGTCGCCTGCGGCGACGCCTATCTTGGTGTGCGCGTCGACGATCTTGGCGGAGCGGGCCATGATGGAGATATCGGCGAGAAGCGCCCCGACGACGCCGCCGCCGGCCGTGGGACCGTTGATGGCGGAGATGATCGGCTTGTTGCAATCGATCATGGCCCGGACATATTCGCGGCCGTCCTTCCAGCTCATGTGCCGGAAGTCGACATCGTTGGCGATCTTCGGCTCCAGGTCATGGTAGTCGCCGCCGCCACAGAAGAACTTGCCCGCGCCGGTGAGTATCACCGCATTGACGTCGCGATCCCGATCGATCTCCCGCCAGATCGTACCGAGGTCGCGATGCATGTTCTCGTCGATCGCATTGACCTTTCCGCGCGACATGGTAACGCGCAGGACCCGCTCCGCCGGCCAGTCGAGCTTGAGACTTTCAAAATCCGTGTACTTCAAGGCCTTCTTCCTCATGTGTTCTCGCAGCATCGCCGGAACGCCGGTCCTGCTGCATGGGCCAAGGCCCCGAAAGGGGCCGTGGCCTGTTTGCTTCCGAACCGCAGCCGCGGTCGCGAGACTACTCGGGCAGCTTGCGCTCCAGAATCTCGGCGACCCTGGCCGCCGTCTCGCGGGCTTCCGGCCCACCGCGGCTGTACCACGTTTCGTAGACATCCTTCATGGAAGCAGGATCGAGCGCCCTCTCGTTTTCCTCAGGCGAGATCTCGACCCATTCCACGCCGGCCTTCGCCAGCTCTTCGCGGATCTTGAGCGCATCCTCGCTATAGCGGTCGAAACGCTCGTTCTCGAGCTTCAGCATCTCGTCCTGGATCAACGGCTTGAGGTCTTCAGGCAGCCGATCCCAGACCTGATTGTTAACGACGACGCTCCAGCTGGACCACTCGCCGAAGTCCCACACGGTCATGTACTTCACATACTCGCCCATGTTGAGGAGCTTCGCCGTGCCGTACTCGGTGATGACCGCGTCGATGACGCCGGTCTGGAGAGCGGTGGGAACCTCGCCAAAGGTGACGTCCGCCGGCCGGGCGCCGAGCTTGGTCATTATGTCGCCCGTGGTCGCAGCGGCCACGCGAACCTTGATGCCGGCAAAGTCCTCCAGCCTAGCGATCTTCTTCGTGGAGAAGAGCGGATTGTGGAACCAGAGGCCGTGGGTCAGCAGAGTCGCATTGTAGCGGGTCTTCCAGGTATCGCGGACGACGTCTTTGAGGTAGGCGTCGTAGATCTTCCTGTAGTCCTCGACCGAGCGGATGAGGCCGGGCAGCTGGCCGACGTTCAGCCTCGGTTCCTCGCCGCTGAGATAGTTGTCGACGCCGGCCACCATGTCGATGCGACCGTCGCGCACCGCGCTCGCGAGCTGGCCGCCGGGGATCAGGGTGGGCAGAAGCTCCACCTTGACGCGGCCGTTGGTGGCCTTTGCGATGCGTTCCGGCACCTGAGCCGCCGCCGTCCCGTAGGCGGTGGGCGGCACGTTAATGAGGCCCATCCGCAGCGTGATCTCCTGCGCATAGGCGGAAGACGGGACTAGTGTCGCCGAAGCGAGGCCGATGCCGACCATGCAGCGCGCGGCTATGTGTTTCAAGTTCATCAAGTGCTCCTCCCAAGGGTGCTGAAGATTTCGAACGCGAGTTACTGCTTCATCCATTCGGGGACGATGAGCACGATCTCGGGAAATGCGTAGAGCAGCCCGATGAAGGCGATCATCGTGAACACGAACGGCAGGGCGCCAGCGGCAATCTCGCCAAGCTTCGCACCGGCGCCGATGCCCTGCAGGATGAACAGGTTCATGCCGACCGGCGGAGTGATGAGGCCGATCTCGACGAGGACGACGAGGATTATGCCGAACCACACGCCGTCGAAGCCCAGCGCTATGACGAGCGGATAGACGACAGGCAGAGTCATCAGGATCATCGAGATCGAATCGATGAACATGCCGAGGACTATGTAGACGATGCAGATGACCACCATCACCATGAGCGGTGACAGGTCGTTGGCGGTCACAGTGCGAAGCAGGTGCTCCGAGAGCTGCAGGTATTCGAACAGGTAGCTGAGCAGGCTCGCGCCGAACACGATCAGGAACATGAATGCGCAGATCTTGCCGGTGTCGAGCAGCGTCGACTTGACCACCTCCCATGTGAGGATCCGGCGCGTCATGCACAGCACCAGGGCGGCGAAGGCGCCGAGCGCGCCAGCCTCCGTCGGCGTGACGATGCCGCCATAGATGCTGACAAGGATAAGCCCGATGATGCCGAACACCGGCGCCATCTTCAGCGTCAAGCCAAACAGCTGCTTCGCCTCCGGGAACGACGCGCGGGGCGCGACCTCGGGCTTCACAAGCGCCCATATGAACACGACGCCCATGAAGGCGGCCGTCAGCAAGAGTCCGGGTAGGATACCGGCAAAGAAGAGCTGCGTGATCGAGATGCCGACGGTGGTGCCGTAGACGATCATCGGGATGCTGGGCGGGATCAGGATGCCAAGCGTGCCGCCGGCCGCCACGGAACCGTAGGCGAGCTTGCGGCCGTACCCATGCTTCGTCATCTCCGGGCAGGCGATCGTGCCGATGGTGGCGGCGGTAGCGAGACTGGAGCCGGAGACCGCGGCAAACAGCGAGCTCGCGCCGATCCCCGCATGCGCAAGCCCGCCCGGGACACGTCCGAGCCATGCCAGCATGCCGGCGAAGAGCTCGGATGCAATGCCGCTGCGCAGCAGCAACGTACCCATGACGACGTACATCGGCACCGCGGTGAAGGAGAAGGACATGAGGCTGTTGCCGGCGCGGGCGGCGATCTCGCCCGGCACCTGGATGGGCAGCAGCAGGTAGAACGCCATCGCGCCGATCAGGCCGAGACCCAACGACACCGGTATGCCGGTGAACAGGAGGGCCATGACCAGCGCCACAAGCACCGCGCTGGTCGGGCCGGCCGGGGCGCCGTTCATCATCCAGAACGTCACGGCGATGGCCGCCGCAGTGGAGACGACCGTCAGGAACACCGCGCGGTCCGACCACAGGAAGCACGCCACGACAAAGGTGACGACGAGAAGCACTGCGCCGATGTCGAAACCGATCGACTGGATACGATAGGGATGAAGGCCAACGAAGACCAGCGCGACGCCTGCTGCGATGAACAGGGCCGGCACCGCGTGGCGCGTCCAGGCGACCCGCGGCTTCCGCAAGGTCCAGATCTCGTCAAGCAGCGTGACGATGAAGGCGATAAGGCCGAGAGCGATGGGCAGATTGTACAGCCACCGCGGAAAACTCAGGACGAAGGAGCGCGCGCCGTAGAGCCATTCCGAATAGGTGAAGAGCGATGCCTGCCAGGCCGCGAACATCACGAAGAGGAGGCCGAGCCATGCGACGACCTGCTCCATGAAATTGCGCCGCGCCGGCAACAGCGTATCGAGAATTATCTCGACGCGGACATTGGCGCGGCCATGGTGGGCGTAGGCTGCGCCGAGATAGCCGGACGCCACCAGGACATAGGTGGAGAATTCGTTGACCCACGAGGTGGGTTGACCGAAGAACGATCGCGACACGACCTCGATGAGCACCATGACGAAGATCGCGCCTACGCCGATCCCCGCCAGCGCCCCGCTCAGCCTGGCTAGGTTGGCGCTGAAGGCCGGCAGCCACCCCTGGTCCGGATCGGAAATCCGGCCCGCATGCAAATCCACCATCATGCCCTCCCAAGCACGAGTCAGAATGCTAACTTATGATAAGCTATCGTACTATCTTAGATCAATCCAGATGTCCGACACAACTGGCCGGCTCAAATTTTGCGGACGCGCCACTCGAAAGCCGCATCGCCCCGATCGAAGCGCTTGATCGTCGATATGGAGATGCCCGGTCGCTCGCCATGTAGGGAGGCAAGCCCCTCCCACACGCCGTTCCAGGCCTCGAAGCCCTCGGGCGGCAGGCTCAGGCCTCGCCCGAAACGCCAGCCGGCTTGGCGTATGACGGCCTCGTTTCCATCGAGGTCGAATTCGGCCTCGTCCCCATGCGCTACGCACAGGCGCTGGAACAGCGCCGCAAACGACTCGACGGCGTTCTTCGGCGCCAGCGGGAAGCCCAGCCCGGTGCACACCTCGTCATGGTACTGCATGCCGATCTGGCGTCCGGCGATGCGGCCGATACTTCCGGCATCCGCAGGCCCCAAGACCTCGCACATGGCGGACAGAAGCGAGCGCACATACTCCATTGAGTAGTTTCGCTTCACCTTGGCCAGCCGGTCCTCGTCCCAATCGACCATCGGCAGCTTGTCGGCCGGTCCGGGCGGCCTCTCGCCCGGAGCGAAGCGCACTCGCTCCTCGGGGGGCAGGTCGTGGTCCTCCTCGACATAGTATCCGATCGCGCCCGGTCCGCCGTCCGTGGTCAGCGAGGTGCAGACGAAGCCGACCTTCAGATTGCCGAGCACGACACCATTGTTGGCATGCCAGCCTCGCAGCATTGCGCGACTCATCTCCGTCGGGATGCCGCATACGGCAGTGCCGTCGAAAATCCATCGCGGCGGCAGGTAGCGCACCCAAGACTTCCTGTCGGTTTCGCCGATCCACTCCACCTTCGCCCCGCCCAGAGCATTCGACAGGTAGTGATACTGGGCGCAGGCGACAGCCGGAGGAAGATCGCGGAGGCCGAGCTTCTCGAGGCCCGGGAGGAAGTTGGCCAATTGCTGGCGGCGGAAGGACCGGAAGACGACCTCGGCGCCGCGCGCAGTGCCGGCACGCATCGCCAGCGCAAGCAGCAGGCCGATCAGGAGGCGGTGATATAGGTCTCCCAGGACACCAAGATCCGATTGCGGAAACCTGCCATACGGCTGCGTTGTCGAGTTCACCTACATCCTCCTTCGACTGTCGATTTCAGGGCCCGGACAAGGCGCGCCTACACCGGCGAGACCCCGGTTCGCCACCCGAGCCCGCCGGCCGCGCGCGAGCTCGGAAGCCTCTTAGCTTGATATAGTATGCTAGCATATTTTACGCTAATAATCAATCTGCGTTTTCTTCCCTGGCGGAAGCCGACCCGGGCGGACGCCTCGCGCCATATCATTCGCGGGACAGAAGAGAGATTGATGCAATGACGGCAACTGCAACCACATCCGCGCTCGGCATTTCGAGTCCTTTTCGCGATCTGTGCGGGATCGTCATCGTGGAAGCGGCCGCTGGACGCTGCATGGCGACCATGGGCTTCACGAGCGGCGTGGGCAACGAACTGTCGACGATCCATGGCGGCGCAGTCGCGACGCTCGCGGATGCGTCCATCGCAGCGGCGATAAGGGCGCACGAGAATGCCGGGCTGTCGCACGCGACCATCGAACTGTCCGTGCGCTATCTGGCGCCCGCACGATCCGACCTCGTTGCAAGGAGCAGGGCTATCAAGGTCGGTCGCAAGATCGCAGTTGGCGAGGTAGAGATCAGAGACGCCGATGGCGAGCTCGTGGCCATCGGGCACGGCAGCTGGGCTATGAAGCGGGCCTGAGCGGCGCGCCGTTCCCCCGCGCGCTCGACCATAAAGTAATGAAGCACATTATACGCTTGCAAAATATGAGTTAAGGAAATAGCCTTTCCAGGGACGCGCAGCCTCGTCAGTTCCGCCAGCTACGCGCGGCGGTAGCCAACTGCTTGCAGGCTTGCTTCCCCGGTAACGGGAGAACCGGCAACAGAGTGTGGAGGAACATCATGGTCCGCAGATATCTCAGCAAGGCAACCGCCGCCGGCGCCTTGCTCCTTGCCGGCAGTGCCGGCGCCGCCCTCGCGCAGAATAGCTATCCTGCCGACGAAGCCGCCCTCTACGAAGCGGCCAAGGCAGAGGGAACGGTTGTCTGGTACACCAGCGCACCGCTTGAACCGTCGATCGCGGTGGCTCTCGAATTCGAGAAGAAGTATCCCGGCATCAAGGTCGAGGCGCTGCGCCTGGTCGGCGTCCAGCAGTTCCAGCGCTTCATGGAAGAGGTTCAGGCCAACCAGCACAATGTCGACGTGCTGAACCTCAGCGACCAGCCGAGCATGCAGACGCTGATCGCCGAGAACCACGTCGCCGACTGGCGAGTGCCGACGCACGAGCGCATTCCCGACGCATTCCGCATGGGCGAGAGGGCCTATGCGCCGTACCAGACCAATCTCGCCATCGTCTACAACGTCAACGGCGTGACGCAGGAGGAGATCGACATCCTCGGCAAGGACTGGAAGGGGGTGCTCGATCCACGCTTCAAGGGCCGCTTCGCGCTGAACACCATGAAGTGCGGCACGTGCTACGCCGCGGTCCACATGTTCCTGGACCCCAAGCTGCAGCAGGAGTTCGGCGAGGCCTTCATCCAGCAGGTCGCCGACCAAAAACCTGCCATCTTCGGCGAGAGCCTGGCTGCGCTTGATCGGGTGATCGCAGGCGAATACGACTTCACATACTGGCATTTCGAGGCCATCGCCCACACCAAGTGGCAGCAGGGAGCGCCCATCCGGTGGGTCTATCCGAAGCCGACGCCGTCGTTCGGCAATGCGTGGCAGGCCGTTTCCAGCTATGCGCCGCATCCGAATGCCGCACGCCTGTTCCAGAACTGGGTGACGAGCGAGGAAGGCGCGAGCGCCATCCAGCTGCAGTATGGTTCGTCAACGGTCCTGAAGGAATTCGCGGATGCGCGGTCGGTGAGCAAGGAGCCCTGGTACAAGCCGCTCGAGGAGCCGTACTATGTCGACTTCGACCGGTGGGGCCAGAACTATCACCGGGATATGGAAATCTGGACCAACATCATCAATTCGAGCCGGTAGTCCAGTTCGGTGCGGGCGGACCCGACCCCGATGCGGCAGCCGTCTGTCGCCGACGCCCTCCTGCGCTCGTCATGGCGCTGGAGCGGCGAACGGATCCTCTGGGTGCTGCTCGCCGCCGTCATATTCGTCATTTCGATCCTGCCGCTGCTCTACACCATCAACGCGGCCTTCTACGCGGAGACGCAGACGGGGCTCTCGCGCGATCGTAGCCTGACGGCCGTTCTCAACGTCTATTTCGGACTCGAATATCTCGGCTATCTCGGCAACGCGCTCTTCCTGGCAGCGGTGGTTACCGTGCTTTCGCTGGTAGCCGGCGTCGGCATGGCGATCTGCATTGCCAGGACGGACCTTCCCGGCAAAAAGGCGCTCGATCTTCTGATCATCATGCCGCTCTTCCTTTCTCCGTTCACCGGACTGATCGCCTGGATCATGCTCGGATCGCAGCGGACAGGATTCATCAATGTCGGGCTCGTGGCGATCGGCAACAGTATCGGCATCGACGTCGCTCCCCTGATCAACATCTGGACCTTCGCGGGGGTGGTCTGGATCCTGTTCCTGTTCTTCTGTCCCTTCGCCTATCTCTTCACCATCGGCAGCCTCCGGGCCATGGATGCCTCGCTGGAAGAGGCGGCCAGGATCCACGGTGCGACGCCGATCCAGGTGATCGCGCGAGTGACCCTGCCAATGGCGGTCCCATCGATCCTTGCGTCCGGCATCCTCATCTTCGTGCTCGCGGCCGAGATGTACACGATCCCCGGCATCATCGGCTCGACGGCAGGGTTCACGACGCTGCCATGGCGGATCTATGGGGACTCGATGAACATCCCGGTGCGGCGCGCCCATGCCGCGGCCGCCGGAACAATGCTGCTCTGGATCACGATCTTCGGCATCTGGCTGCAGACCCGCATCACGCGCAACGCCGAACGCTACGTGACGGTCGCCGGCAAGGGCTTCAAGGGTCGCCCGCTCGCGCTGGGGCCGTGGAAGTGGCTGGTCCTAGCGGCGATCGGGATCTACATCGCTTCGGCCGTCATCCTGCCCTTCGTTGCGCTCGTGATATCGTCGCTCATGAAATACAGCGCGCGCATGATCACGGCGGACATATTCACGCTGCTTCACTACCAGCAGATATTCACGCTGCAGGATATCCGGTCGGCTCTTTGGAACACAAGCTGGCTGGCGGTCGTCAGCGGCGTGATCTGCGTCAGCATGGGCCTGCTCGTCAGCTTCGCGGATGTGCGCAGGCCGAGCCTTTCGACTCGCCTGGTTGCATTCCTCGCCGTCCTGCCGGTCGCCGTGCCGGGCCTCGTCTACGGCATCGGCCTGCTGTGGGTCTATATCGGCACGCCCGTCTACGGCACGCCTTGGATCCTGCTGCTCGCCTATGTCGCCAAGTTCCTCCCCTACGGCGTCGTCGTTAGCCGATCGGCCGTGCTGCAGATCCATCCGGAACTGGAACAGAGCGCGCGCATGTCGGGCGCCACGAGCCTGGTGGCGCTTCGGCGCATCACCGCGCCGCTGCTCAAGCCGACGTTGATCGCCATACTTTTCTTCGTCATGCTGATGAGCATCAAGGAGTTGTCGGCGTCGGTCCTGCTGTACAGCCAGCGCAGCCAAGTGCTGTCCGTCCTGACATGGCACTATATGGACACGGGCAACTACCAGTTCGCGGCGGCGGTCGGCGTCTTGCAGACGCTGATGATGGTCGCCCTGATCGTCCTGACCCGCGTCGTCTTCCGCGTCAGGCTGGAGAGCGCCTTCTCCAAGTAGGCCGGGCGCGACACCGCCCGACCCCGGCGTCCCGCCGGTTCAGCCCATGCCGAGCTCGGCCAGGATGCTCTCCCTGTCCTGGTCCAGGTCCGGGGCGCAGCGACGCGAGGTCGGGTCTTCGAATCCCCAGATCTTGAGCGGATTGCCGACCAGTTTGAGCGGCCCGATCACCGGGTCGACCGTGTCGACGAGCATGTTTCGCGCCGCGACCTGCGGGTGCTGAAGCGCCTGCTCGATATTGTTGATCGGACCGGCGGGGACGCCTGCCCTTTGCATGATCTCGAGCCAATGCGTGGTCGTTTCGTTGAGGACGACGGCCTCGATCAGGTCGTGGAGCAGATCCGAATGCGCGACCCTGTCGCTATTGGTGCGGAAGCGCGGATCATCCGCCAGTTCCGGCTGGCCGATCGCGCCAGAGAGCAGCTTGAAGATCTTGTCGTTTCCGCACGCCAGCACGATGTAGCTGTCGGATGTCCGGAAAGCCTCGAACGGCATGATGGACGGATGCCGCGAGCCGCGACGACGGCCGATCTCGCCCGTCATGACATATCGTGTGATGGGATTCTCCAGCATGGAGACCAGGCAGTCGAGCATGGCGATGTCGACCTTCGTCGCCTCGCCGGTCCGCTCGCGGTGGACGAAGGCAGCGTTGGCCGCCGTGGCTGCGTAGACCCCCGCCCCGATATCGGCGATCGATATGCCGACGCGCGACGGCTCGCTATCCTCCGTGCCGGTGATGCTCATGATCCCGGATATGGCCTGGATGGCCATGTCGTAGGACGGCTCCATCATCGACGGCCCCGTATGCCCGTATCCGGAGCAGGCCACGTAGATGAGCTTCGGGTACCGCGCGTGCAGTGTCTCCCAGCCATATCCGAGGCGCTCCATCACGCCCGGCCGGAAATTCTCCACAACCATGTCCGCCTTCGCCAGCATCGCCTCGAAGATCTCCCGGTCGCCCGGCTCGTGGAGATCGAGCGCAATGGATTCCTTGTCACGGTTGATGGAGCCGAAATAGCATGGCCGCCCCTGGATGAACGGGCCGTACTGCCGCGCATCGTCGCCGCGCCCCGGCGGCTCGACCTTGATGACCCGGGCGCCCAGCTCTGCCAGCAGCATCGTGCAGTATGGACCCGCCAGTACCCTAGTCAGGTCGACAACGGTAAAGCCCGAGAGCGGCCCCTTGCGCATCAATTCGCTCCTCTCTTCCCGAAAACGTCCTCGCCCCGCGATGACGGTTTCCATTTCGATCTCTTACGTATAATAAACAAACGCACCATTCTTGTCGTCATATATCGGTGGGAGACTCGCCGACCATGCCCCAATCGATATTGCCGGCGACAGCCGTGGAATGTTCGATCCAGAACGCTCTCGTCGATTTCCTGCAGGTCCACTCCGGACATCGAAGTGTCAGCATATCCGGATTGAGACAGGCCTATGCCGGCGCCTCGACCGAGAACTGGATGTTCGACGCCACGTTCGGCGACGCGGCGGGCGGGCGCAGGCTGCCGCTCATCCTGCGGCGCGCGCCCGAAAGCGATATCGTCCTGGTCGAGCGCGAGAGCGAATTCATGATGCTCCGATCGCTGGATCGGGTGGGGATACCGGCGCCGAAGGCATACTGGATCGATCGCGACGGACGCTGGTTCGGGCGGCTTGCGATGGTGCTGGAACGATGCCCGGGCACCGCGGCGCGCGGTGTCCTGGCAGACGCAGCCGTGGACATCGGCGACCGTCGCGGCATTGCCGAGCAGATGGCCGACATATTGGCGGCACTCCATACCGCGGACCCGCAGACGCTGGACTTGCCGTCCGGGCTCGCACACCCGCGCCTAGCGACCGACCTTCTTGATCACTACGCCGTTTCCGTCGATCGCCAATCGCCGTTGGCGATCGAGATAAAGATCGCGGCGTCGTGGCTGCGCGACAATCTTCCGCCGCGACCGCTCCGGACCGCGCTCGTCCACGGTGACTTCCGTCCTGCCAACATGCTCGTCGACGAGGCCCGGATCAGCGCCGTACTGGACTGGGAATTCGCCCATGTCGGCGACCCCATGGAAGACATCGGCTGGTATCTCTGCGACTTCTACCGCAAGGAGCACCTTATCGCCGGCGCCTGGAGTGTGGATGATTTCCTGGGGCGGTACGAGCGGGCGAGCGGCGCGGAAGTCGACAGGAAGGCCGCGCGCTGGTGGGCGGTCTTCGCGATCTTCAAGCTGACATGGATCGTGCTCTCGGCGGTCTCGGCGTTTCGCTCAGGAGACACCGGCCGGCTCGTCCGCAACGGCGACGACTATGTCGGGGCCATGCTGCGGGCGGTCGTCGACGCGGAGAACCAGCCATGAGATCGTCGCCGAACGAACTTGCCGAAGGCGTGCGCGCCCTGCTCAAGGCGTCCGTGGCGCCGGAGATCAGCTCCCCGCAGGCGCGCATCGACCTGCGCAAGGCGCTCGCCGTGCTGCGCGCCGGCTCATGGAACGAGATGCCGTTCATGCTCCTGTCCGAGAACAGGCTACTTCTCGGATTGCTCGCCGAGATCGAACCAGCCTCCGCCGACTTGGGCGCGCCCTTCGCCGCTGCGCGCGATCTGGCTCGCGAGGCGCTGACGCCGCGATCGACTGACAGCTACCCAGCCGCGGACGCACTGAACCAGGCGTGCAGATCCGCGCTGGGCGCCTTCGTCGACGCCATCGACCGGGACGCCTCCCCTGCGTTCAGGCGCGACTGGCGAAACAGGATCATCGCCACCCTGCTCGCCTCGCCGTTCAATGCGGCACGCGACTAGGCCCTTTCCCACATCCGGAGCTTGCGCATGCGCCTCACACCGCCCGACGAATATTTCAACCACCAGACCTCGCACCCTCACATGATGGTAGGGTCGAGCGACCCGAACTGGCGGGAGCGCTACTGGGTCTGCGTGCAGGACCGTGAGCGCGACGACTTCGTCCTGACCTTCGGGTTCGGGAAATATCCGAATCGCGACGTCATGGAGGCCTATGCCATCGTCAATCTGGGCGATCGCCAATGGAACCTGCGTGTGTCCCGCGAGATCGCCGACACGTCTCACGAGATCGCCGCCGGCCCGCTTTCCGCCGAGGTGATCGAGCCCCTCGACACGCTTCGCTTCAGGCTCGAGCCGAACGCATCCCAGATCGCCTTCGACCTGACCTGGAAGGCGAAGATGCCGGCCATGCTGGAAGGCCATCATTTCGAAGTCAACCGCTCGCGCGTGACGCACGACCTGACGCGCTACGTGCAGCTCGGCCGCGTCGAAGGGTGGGTCCAGGTAGGCCCCTCCCGGCTAACGCTCTCGTTCGACAACGGGTGGGCGGAAAGGGATCACTCCTGGGGCATACGGCCGATGGCCAGCGCGCCGGGCGAGCCGCCGGCCGCGCCACCGGACTGGAACTTCCTGGCGTTCTGCCCGATCCAGATGGAGACCTTCGGCATACACATCTATCTGTTCGAGCGTCAGCATGGCGACCCGACGCATCTTTCCGCCTGCATCTCCTTTCGCGACGGGAGCGAAGAGGCGTCGATACGCGGCGTCGATCATGATTTCGACTGGGATTTCGATACCCCCGTCCGTACGCTCAAAAGCGGAAGCATCACCCTGCACTTCTTCGGCCACAGGCCGTCCATGACCATCGCCATCAAGGGTAGGCGCCCGCGCGTCTTCCTGCGAGGCGCGGGCTTCGGCCTGGATCAGGGCCGCTGGCGCGGGGAGTCGAGCTTCGACCACGAGCAATGGGACCTTTCGGACGAAAGCCGGCTCAAACAGGCCAACAGCAGTTCGAGCGACCATGTCATCGAGGCCGAATGGGGCGACCAAAAGGGCCTCGGCATCATAGAATACATCGTGCGCAAGGGTCACAAGCGCTACGGGCGCCCGCGATGAGCGGGCAAACGTCGCAGCGTTTCGGCCAGAGCGGGTCGCGTCCTGCTCAGGCCGCGGCCGCGGCCCGTTCGCCGACTGGCAAATAGCGCACCGAAGCGGCCGGAACCGACGCCCACAGCGTCTCGCCGATCCGGAAATCCCGGGCGGGGCTGAGCTGGGCGCGCACGTCCAGTCCGTCCGCGGTCAGGATCAGGTCAGTGGCGTTGCCAAGAAAGTGGCATTCCCTGACCTTGCACGTGAGCACGTTGGGGCCATCCGGACGCTCCGCCGAAACGATCACCTCCTCGGGCCGGAACACGACCTCGACCTTTCCCCTGGGCTGAGGATCGGCGGCGGTGAACTCATGGGAGCCGACACGCGCCGTCGTGCCGTCCGACTCGCCGTCATAGATGTTCGCGAGACCTACGAACTCGGCCGCGAAGCGGGTCTTAGGCCGGTGATAGAGGTCCATGGGCGTGCCGATCTGCTCGATCGTCCCGCCATTCATCAAAATGATGCGGTCGGCGATGACCATCGCTTCCTGCTGGTCGTGGGTGACGTAGAGCGAGGTGATGTTCAGGCGCTGCTGGATCTGCCTCAGCTCGAACCGCATCCGCTCCCGCAGCTTGGCGTCGAGATTGCTGAGCGGCTCGTCGAACAGCAGGATGCGCGGCTCCAGCGCCATGGCGCGCGCGAGCGCGACGCGCTGCTGCTGCCCGCCAGACAGCTGGCTGACATGGCGGCCCGAAAAGCTGCCCAACCCCACAAGCTCCAGCGCACCGCTGATCCGGGTCTCTATATCCTGCCTGGGCAGTTTCATCAGCTTTGGGCCGAAGGCCACATTCTCGGCGACCGTCATATGGGGCCAGATCGCGTAGGACTGGAACACCATGCCGATCTTGCGCCGCTCCGGCGGCAGCGACTGGCCGGGCGCGGATACGGTCTCCTCGCCGATGCTGATCGTTCCTCCCGATATATCCTCGAGCCCGGCGACGCAGCGAAGCGTGGTGGTCTTTCCGCAGCCGCTCGGCCCGAGCAGAACGACCAGCTCGCCTTCCGCCACGTCGAGATCGACATTCGAGACGGCGACCTTCGCTCCATAGCTCTTCTGCAGGTTCCTGATCGACAGCTTCGGCACGCGCGAACCCCTTCCGGCAGCGGTCGATGCAGGCACGAGGGCCAGCACGACTCCCCTAATTGATATCGAGCATACGATACTGTATCGTACTATAATTCGCTCCGGAGCCGATGTCATCATTAAACGTTGGCGCCTGCAGGTGAAGGGGACCCACGCTCGTGAAGGCGGTTGTGTGCAGGGACTTCAACGGTCGAGCGGACGTCGAGGATTTTCAGCCGCCGTCGATGTCGCCGGGGTCGGTGCGCGTCGACATCCGTGCGGCGGGCGTGAGCTTCGCCAACACGCTCGTGCTCAGCGGCCAGCACCAGAACACGCCGCCTTTGCCGTTCATTCCGGGAACCGAGGCCGCCGGTGTCGTCGCCGACTGCTCCACCGACGCCGCGCGACAGCTCGCTCCCGGAACGCGCGTGGTGCTTAGCCTGCCGCACGGCTCGTTCTGCGAGCAGGTGGTGACGGCCGCGCAGTATGCAAGGCCGATTCCTGGCGGAATGGGCTTTCGCGAGGCGACCTACTTCTCGACGCTCTATCCGACCAGCTACATCGCGTTGCAGTGGAAGGCGAGGCTATGCCCCGGCGAGGTTCTTCTCGTCCATGGCGCGTCGGGTGGAGCGGGGCTGACGGCCGTCGAGATCGGCAAGGCGATGGGGGCGACCGTCATCGCCAGCGCTGGCGGCGCGGCGAAGGCGGAGGTCGCAAGAAGCCATGGCGCCGACCGCGTCATCGACCATCGGGCAACGAACGTCCGGGACGCGGTGCTGGACCTGACGGCCGGACGAGGAGCGGACGTGATCTACGATCCCGTCGGCGGCGAGACGTTCGATGCGTCTCTCCGATGCGTCGCACCCGATGGCCGGATCCTGTCGGTCGGCTTCGCCAGCGGATCCCTGCCCTCGGTGCCGGCGAACATCCTTCTGGTGAAGGCGGCATCCGTCATGGGCGTCTACTGGGGCTACTACATGGGCTGGGCGAAGCAGAGACCGCCGGCCGAGACGACAGCCCGCATCGATGCGGCCTATGCCCAGTTGTTCGAATGGCATGCGGCAGGCCTGCTCAGGGCGACGATCGACCGGAGCTTTCCGCTGGCCCGGTTCGGCGATGCGCTGACGGCGGTAGCCGGCCGCGACGTGCGCGGCAAGATCGTCCTGGATATAGACGCCTAGACGATCAGCCTTCGAGCGTCCGACGTGCGAGCTCCGCCATCTGGATCACGCGGTCCTGGGTGTGCAGGACACGGCGGCTCGACGCCGTCCCCATCTGCGCCCGCTTGAGGATGCCCTGCATCATGGCCGCATAGCGAAACTGCGCGTATCCAAGATAGGGCCGCATGTCCGGCACGCTTATGCCGCGCTTGTGGCAATAGGATTCGACGTAGCGCTCCATCGTCGGAATGCCGAGAGCCGGCAGATCGTGGCCACGCAGGCTGGTGGCGGCACCCGTGTCGGATGGAAACTCCCACCAGGCCCGGAGATGATGGGCCAAGTCGACAAACGGATCGCCCAGCGTCGCCATCTCCCAGTCGATCACCGCCCTGATCTCGGAGCGGTCCTCGTCGACGATGATATTGTAGAGGCCGAAATCACCGTGGACGAGCGAAACCGTCTCGCCGGCGGGGAGACGGCGCGGCAGATTGCCGATCAGCCAGTCCATGTCGGGAATGTCGACCAGCCGCGATTTGTCGTAAACGCCGGACCAGCGCGCGAAATTCCGCTCCAGATAGCCGTACCGGCGCCCTAGCCCGTCCAGTCCGGTCGCGTCGATGTCCAGATCATGCAGCCTTGCCAGGGTCGCATTCATCTGGTCGTAGACCGAAGCGCGGCTGGCCGGCTCGGCGCCGGGCATCTCGGCATCCCAGAAGACGCGTCCGGCGATGTACTCAACGATGTAGAACTGCGAGCCGATGACGGACTCGTCCTCGCAATAATGCAACGGTCGCGGCACCGGAATCCCGGCACCGGCCAGGATCGCCAGGATGCGGTACTCGCGGTCGATCGCATGGGCAGATGCCAGCAATGTTCCGGGAGGCTTGCGGCGCAGCACGTAGCTGTCGGCGCTCGTCGTCAAGAGGTAGGTCGGGTTCGACTGGCCGCCCTTGAACTTCTCGGCCTGCTGAAGCTCCCCGATCCCGTCGAGATGGACGGCGAGGTAGCGCTGCAGGCTCTCGAGAGCGAGCGCCAGTTTCTCCGGAGGCGCCTCCGTGCCGGAGAAGAGCTCACCGCGAGCGATCATTCCGTAACCGTCTTCTTCGCTTCACGGGGCGGCCGGTACTTATCGAGCTCGATCCGCGCGATCGTCCTGTTGTGGACTTCTTCAGGCCCGTCGCCGAGCCTGATCATGCGCATGCGCGCATAGGCATAACCCAGGCCGAAATCGTCGCTCAGCCCCGCAGCGCCATGGGCCTGGATGGCCATGTCCGCCACATGTTGGCCCAGTCGTGTCGCAGCCACCTTGATCTGCGCGATCTCGCTGCGCGCCTCCTTGTTGCCGAACGTGTCCATGAGGCGGGCGGCATTCTGGGTCAGCAAGCGGCACATGTTGATCTGCGTCCGCATGTCGGCGATGCGGTCCTGCCAGAGCGACTGGTCCGCCAGCGGCTTTCCGAACGCGACGCGCGAGACGAGCCTTCTGCATGTCTGTTCGAGCAGGCGCTCGCAATGGCCGACGATGCGCATGCAGTGGTGGATGCGCCCGGGGCCAAGCCGGCCTTGGGAAATCTCGAAACCGCGCCCCTCGCCGAGTATCAGGTTGCTTGCGGGGACACGGACGTTCTCGAAGATCATCTCGGCGTGCCCCTTGGGCTCGTCGTGATAGCCCAGCGCGCTCATGGGACGTAGCAGCCGGACGCCCGGCGTGCCCGCCTCGACGAGGATCTGCGACTGCTGGAGATGTTTCGGCGCAGTCGGATCGGTCTTGCCCATGACGATGAACACGATGTTCTTCGGATGGTACGCGTTGGTGATCCACCATTTATGGCCGTTGATCACATAGTGGTCGCCGTCGCGCTCGATGCGCGTTTCCACATTCGTCGCATCCGACGACGCGACCGCCGGCTCGGTCATGGCGTAGGAGGAGCGCGCCGTTCCTTCCAGCAGCGGCTTGAGGAAGCGCTCCTTCTGTTCCGGACTGCCGTAGCGGTCCAGCACCTCCATGTTCCCCGTATCCGGCGCGGAACAGTTGAAGACTTCCGGCGCCCAGATGACCCGTCCCATCACCTCGGCGAGAGGCGCGTATTCCAGGTTCGTCAGTCCTGCCCCGTTCTCCGAATGGGGCAGGAACAGGTTCCACAGGCCCTCGGCCCTGGCCTTCTCCTTCAATGTCTCCAAGATCGGCGGCACACGGAAGGGCTCGTCGGGCTTTTCGTGCAGCTGCTGCTGATAGAGCGCCTCGTTCGGGTAGACATGGTCCGCCATGAAGCCAACCAGTCGATCAAGTAGACGTGCGGTCTTGGTGTTCATGTCGCTCTCGCTGCGGTCTCTGCCCGTTTTCACTCCCCCAGCCGTCTCCGGTCAGGGATCGAGGAATTCCCCAAGGCCGATGCCGGCGTTGCGCCGGGCCTTGCCGACGATGTCGTTGATCCGCGCAGAGAGTTCCGTCGGATCGGTCGACGCCTCGGCCGTCGGACCGTGCTGCCAGCTCTCGGCCACTGTATATCCGAAGCCCCACGTCTCGAAGACGCGGCCACTGATGTTCTTCGATTCGGGACTGGCGAGCCAGGTGACCAGCGCGGCGGTCCATTCGGGCCGGCGCCTTTGCAACTGCTCCTCGCTCCATGTGCCGATGCCCTCGGTCATGCGCGTCTGGGCCCGCGGCGCGATCGCGTTCGCGGTCACGCCATAGCGCTGGAGTTCGCGCGCCGCCACGATCGTCAGGCTGGCGATGCCGGCCTTCGCGGCGGCGTAGTTCGCCTGGCCGATATTCGAGTAGATTCCAGAATGCGAAGACGTATTGATGATGCGGGCGTCGACCGGCAACCCCTCCTTGCTCCGCAACCGCCAGACGTTCGCCGCATGATGGGTCACCGCGAAGGTGGACTTCAGGTGAACGCGCACAACGGAGTCCCACTCGTCCTCGGTCATGTTCACCAGCATGCGGTCGCGCAGGATGCCTGCGTTGTTGATGACGATGTCGAGCCCGCCGAATGTCTCCACCGCCTTGCAGACCAGCGTCGCTGCACCGTCCCAGCTTGCAACGTCCCCGGTGTCGACGATCGCCTCGCCGCCGGCGGCGACGATCTCGTCCACGGTCTCCTGGGCAGGGCTCTTGTCGGTCCCGTTTCCGTTTGCCGCCGATCCCAGGTCGTTCACGACCACTTTCGCGCCGTGCTGCGCCAGCATCAGCGCATATGCGCGCCCCAGCCCGCGACCGGCGCCGCTCACGACCGCTATCCGTCCTTCACAAAGTCTCAAACCCTGCCTCCTGCACGCAACGCCAGACCGGTCGGCTGGCTCTCGATGCAATATCATATATATGCGTATTATACGTTACAATACTATATTCCGACTAAACCCCAATCGGCGTCCAGCGCCTCCATCGAGGTCGGCGCGGAATCGCGAAGCGCTCCGGGCGTTGCCGAGAATCGCGGAGCCGGTGCGGGATGCGTCACGCCGCCGCGCGCGACGAAGGTGCCGCGCGCGACCAGGTGCGGGTGACGCGGGCTCTCGCTCAGGCTTAGAACAGGCGCGAAGCAGACGTCGGTCCCTTCGAGGATGGCGCACCATTCGTCACGCGTGCGCCGTCTGAAGATTGCCGCCATCCTGTCACGCAGGGCCGGCCACTCCTCGCGGGTGGCAAAGCCGCGCAGCGGATCCTCGGCGGGCACGTCGAGGGCATCCATCAGTGCGTTCCGGAACTGCGGCTCCAGGGCGCCGACCGAGACGAAGCCGCCGTCGGCGCATTCGAAAGTCGCGTAGAAATGCGCCGAGCCGTCGATGAAGTTACTGCCGCGCCGATCGACGAATTCTCCTTCGGCCATCAATCCGTAGAATGCCGACATCAGGGAAGCCGAACCGTCGCACATCGCGCAGTCAACGACCTGGCCGTGGCCTGTCGAGCGGGCATGAAGCAGGGCTGCCAGAACGCCCGTGAGGAGGAACATGGCGCCGCCGCCGTAATCTCCGACCAGGTTCAAGGGTACGGCGGGCCGCTCGGCGGGTCCGATGGCGCCGAGCGCGCCGGTGAGGGCGATGAAGTTGATGTCGTGCCCCGCAGTCTTGGCAAGCGGCCCGGTCTGCCCCCAGCCCGTCATCCTGCCGTAGACTAGGCGGTTGTTGCGCTGGAATGCGACCTCGGGGCCGAGGCCCATCTTTTCCATGACACCCGGCCGGAAGCCTTCGAGAAGGATATCCGCCCTTGCCGTCAATGCCAGTGCCGACTCGATCTGCGCGGGGTCCTTCAGATCGAAGTGGAGGACGCGGCGGCCGCGGCCCACGACCTTGTCGCCGCGGAGCGGCGCCGTACCCGGCCTGACGATGCGCACCACGTCGGCACCCATGTCGGCAAGCTGCATGCCGGCAAAGGGGGTGGGGCCAATCGCGCCGAATTCGAGGACGCGCACGCCGGTCAACGGACCGGACGTCATCCCGCGCTCCGGGTGGCCGGACCTTCGCCGGCGAAGAATCGCCGCGTGTTGCGATCCAGCAGTCCGTACAGGACCGATTCCTCCACGCCGCGCTGCACCATCATCGGAAAGAAGTGGGTGAAGAGATGCGTATAGGGCGGCCCGTACACGGGCTGTCTCGGAACGCCCTGTTTCGGCTTGCTCCACCCGTAGCGGCCGCCAAGCGCCGTGTAGCGATCCTGGCTGATCAGCACGCTGCCGGCCCGACCGTCCCTGATAAGGCGTGCCAGGGCGTCGGCGCGATTTTCGTCGGACTGGAGATGCAGCCAGCCGATGCGGTCGAAGCCGATGAAGGAACCGCCCTCGACGATCCGGCGGTGGTAGTTCGCATCGGATGATTCGCAGCAGTGGCCGATAACGACTCTTTGAATATCCGCTCCAGCGTCCTCCAGGATCTGCTGCTGCTCCGTCCCGCAACATGCAGACGTCGTGTGGGTTATGATTACGACGCCAGTCTCCCTTTGCGCCATGCCCGCCGCTTTCAGGAACTTGCGTTCCGTCTCGCTTATCTCCGGCGCGCCCGTCGCGCATTTCAGGGCACCGGCGCGGATGCCGGTCTGCTGCACGCCGCGCTGAAGCTCCAGTATGTAGAACTCGGCGATCTTCTCAGCCGACAGATCACGCCAGTAGGACGGCAGCCCGACCGGCTCATGGTAGAAACCGGTCGTGCCCACGACGTGCACGCCTGACCGCTGCGAAACCAGGGCCATCGCCTCGACATCCCGCCCCATCTCGATCGGACAGGGATCGACGAAGGCCGTCACGCGGTGCTCCTCGCGCAACTCGATCAGCCGCTCCGTCGCCATGTCGATCGCCGCAGCGCGGTCATAGCCAACGGTCGAGTCGAACTCGGCGCCGGGGAACATGAGGAAGAGATGCTCGTGGAAGAGCGTGCGGCCAAGCTCCGCGACATCGATCGGGCCGAGAACGGTCTGTACCTGCATGACCCGTGGTCCTTCAGACTATCCCGCCGCGTCTCAAATTCTCGACCTCGCCCGCTTTATATCCGAGCGATGCCAAGATCGCGTCCGTGTGCTGTCCGATCGTGGGGGGACGGGATCTGATCTCACCGGGCGTTTCGGACAGGGACACCGGCGTGCCCAGCATGGGCGTGGGCTTGGGCAAGCCGGGATACTCGACGAACTTGAATGTCTCCGCTGCCTTGACATGCTCGTGGTCGAGTATCTCCTGCGGTGTAAGAACAGGGCCGGCAGGCAGGCTCGCCTTGTCCAGCTCGGCCAGGGCCTCCGCATTGGTCCGCTCGATGCACCACCGCGCCATCCGCTCACTCAGGACTTCGCCGTGAATGGCGCGCGAAGCATCGTCCTTGAAACGATCGTCGGCGAGCCAGGAATCTTCGCCGATAAGGCGCGACCAGCGCTTGAAGAGCGGCTGCCCTACGACTTGCACGATGATCCACCCATCCTTGGTCTTGAACATGTCCGCGGGCGCACCGGTCTGGCTTCGGTTGGCGGTCGGCCCTCGATTGGCGTTGCATACACCCTGCTCCGCGATGAGGGCGGCCGCGGGCACGAGCGCCGACGAGAGGAGCGATCCCTCTACATGCTGACCCTGACCGGTCTGCTTGCGCCAGAGCAACGCCGCCATCGTCCCGAAGGCTCCCATCGTGGCCGTGGCGAAATCCGCCCACGGCCCGTAGGCCTTCATGGGGTTGCCCGGCTCGCCCGTCATGTGGCAGAGGCCCGACATTGCCTGTGCTATCCCGTCGAGACCCACCTTGTGGCTCCAGGGTCCCTTCGAACCAAATGCGTTCAGGGAGGTGAGGATGATGTCAGGCTTGATCGCCTTCAGCGAGTCGTAGTCGAGTTCCAGCGAAGCCAGCGCCTGCGGCGGCAGGTTGACGACCACGACATCGGCGGTGGCGACGAGCTTCCTGACGATCTCCTTGCCTTCGGCGGTGGCGGGATCAAGGGTGACGCTCTTCTTGTTGCGATTGAGCGGCAGGAACATGGCCCCACCCTCCTCGCCGGCGAGAGGAAGGACGAACCGATCGTCACCTCCGCCGACGCGCTCGATCCTGATCACCTCGGCGCCGAGGTCGCCTAGCAGGCAGGCGCAGTAGGGGCCTGCGATGTAGCGGCCGAAATCCAGAACGCGAATGCCGTCGAGAACACCACTCATCCGTCAGTACCTCCAACAAATCATCATAGTTTTACCTCGGCCGGCGACGACACCACCCGCGTCGTCGCCCAGGCATGGCGCAGACGAGCAATCAAGATCCGCGGCGTCCTTCATCGAGCACTCCGGAGTTTACGAATGCACGGCCGGCGAACACAGAAATCCGCCATATCCAGATCGGGCCATAGTCAGGCGAGGTCGCATATCCCTGCAAGCCTAGTAGGACTTCGGGAGATCCAGGACCTTCTCGGCAATGAAGGACAGGATCAACTGTTCAGTGACGGGTGCGATGCGCGGCAGGACCGATTCCCTGAGCAGACGCTCGACCTGATACTCCTTCGCATAGCCCATGCCGCCATGCGTCAGCACCGCGCGCGTGGCGGCTTCGAACGCTGCCCGCCCGGAAAGGAATTTCGCCGCATTGGCCTCGGCGCCACACGGCTTGCCGTTGTCATAGAGCCATGCCGCGCGCATCGTCATCCAGTATGCCGACTCAAGGAAGGTCCAGGATTCGGCGAGCGGATGCTGGACTCCCTGATTCTGACCGATCGGCCGCCCGAAGACCACGCGCTCGCGCGCATATCGCGCGGCCCGATCGACAGCGTCACGGCCAAGGCCGATCGCCTCGCTGGCAACCAGGATGCGCTCCGGGTTCAGGCTGTCGAGCAGATAGTAGAAGCCCTTCCCCTCCTCGCCGATGCGGTCCTGCTCCGGCACGAACAGGTTATCGATGAACAGGGCGTTCGAATCCACGGCATTGCGGCCAAGCTTCGCGATCCTGCGGACCTCCACCTTGGTCCGGTCGAGATCGGCATAGAACAGCGTCATACCGTCGGTGGGACGTCTGCCCGCATCCTTCGGGGTGGTCCGGGTCAGAAGCAGGATCTTGTCGGCAACCTGCGCCGTGGAGGTCCACACCTTCCGGCCGCTGATCCGATATCCGCCATCGACCTTCCTTGCGGTTGTCTTGATGCTGGTCGTGTCGAGACCGGCATCGGGCTCGGTCACGCCGAAACATGCCTTCTGCTGCCCCCTGATTAGCGGCTCGAGGAAGCGCTTCTTCTGCTCGTCGGTCCCGTGAACGACGATAGCGTGCGGCCCGAACAGATTGATGTGGAGCGAGGATGCCGCAGACTGTCCGCCGCCACTCGAGGCGACGGCATGCATCATGATGGCCGCCTCGGTGACACCCAGCCCCGAGCCTCCGAGTTCGGTCGGCATGGTGATGCCGAGGAAACCCTCCTTGGCCATCGCCTGATAGAGAGCTTCGGGGAACCGCCGGTTCTCCTCGCAGTCGGACCAGTAATCGTCGTCGAACGCGCCGCAGATGCGCTTCACGCTCTCGTCGATCGCCAGATGATCCTGGCTCAGCGTCACTTCCATGGGCCTGCCCTTTCCGCGGTCCTAGAAGCCGACATTCTGGCGCCCCTTGGTGCCCAGCATGGCGCGTGCGTCGTCCGGCGTGGCGATTTCGAGTGACAGCTCGCCGAGGATGCGGCGGATCTTGGCAACTTGCTCGGCATTGGAGCGCGCAAGCTGCCTGCGACCCAGGAACAGGCTGTCCTCCAAGCCTACGCGCACATTGCCGCCGAGGATCGCACCCATCGTCACCAGCGGCGTCTGGTGACGGCCGGCAGCGAGAATCGAGAGGTAGTAGTCGTCGCCGAAGAGCCGGTCGGCCGTCGTCTTCATGTGCATCATGTGCTCCGGCTGCGGCGCTATCCCGCCCAGGATGCCGAAAACGCACTGGACGAAGAAGGGCGGCTTCACGATGCCTCGATCGGCGAAATGGGCGAGGTTGTGGAGATGGCCGACATCGTAGCACTCGTACTCGAAGCGGGTTCCGAGCTCGCCGAGTTCGCGCATGCCCCGTTCGATCTGCTCGAAGGTGTTCGAGAGGATGAAGCCTTTCGTCATCTCAAGATAGGGGCGCTCCCAGTCGTGCTTGAACTCGCTGACGCGGTCCATCGCGCCGGAAATGTTGAAGTTGAACGAGCCCATGTTCATCGACGCGATTTCCGGCTGCGCCCACTTGGCGGCGGCCAGCCGCTCGTCGAGCGTCATGCCCAGTCCGCCGCCGGTCGTGATGTTGACGATGGCGTCGGTGCGTTCCTTGATCTGCGGCAGGAACCGCGCGTAGTATTCCGGCGACTGGCTTGGCTTGCCCGTCTCGGGATGGCGAGCGTGAAGATGCAGGATCGCCGCGCCGGCCTCGGCCGCTCCGATCGCCTGTTCTGCGATCTCGTCCGGCGAAACCGGCAGGTAGGGTGACATTGAAGGGGTGTGGATCGACCCCGTCACGGCACAGCTGATGATGACCTTTTCGGCGCGTCGCACTGATATCCTCCACTTCCGGGCTTGCCGTTGCTCGCTATCGAACGGCTATGAATCGACTCTTCTAGCGGCGCGCTGCAGCGTGCATCGCCAGTACCTGCTGGGCTCTTTTCAAATGCGGGATGTCCAGCATCTTGCCGTCCAGGCCGACAGTTCCGATCCCGGTGCTGGCGGTGAAGGCGGCGACGACGCGCTCGGCTTCCGCCACGGCCTCGGCCGATGGCGAGAAGGATGCGTTGATTGCCTCGACCTGCGTGGGATGGATCGCAATGCGGCCCGTGAAGCCTTCGGCGGCGGCTTCAGCCGAGGAGCGACGAAGACCCGCGTCGTCGCGGAAGTCGGCATGCAGCGTCTCGATCGCCTGCACCCCCGCCGCCTTGGCTGCCAGCAGCGTCGTCGAGCGGGCCAGACGGTAGGTCAGCGCCCACCGGCCATCCGCGTCGAGATTCGTGCTCGCGCCCACGGCAGCGCTCAAATCCTCCGCGCCCCATGTTAAGCCGTAGAGCCGCGGCAGTGCTGCCGAAGCGAAATCGCGCGCATTGAGCGTCCCCAACGCCGTCTCGGTGGCGACAGGCACGATCTTTACGGATCCACGCGGAAGCGCTTCGCGGACTTCCAGCGCATCAAGATAGTGACCGATGCGGACCACGTCGTGGGGACCGTCGGTCTTCGGCACCACGATACCATCCGGCTTGCCCCCGACAATGGCCGAAAGGTCCTCAAGCGTCGCCTCGCCCGGATTCACCCGGACCCAAAGCTGCGCCATGTCAGCGCGCGACGGATGCGCGTCGAGAAATCCCCGCACCATCCCGCGCGCCAGACCCTTACGCTCGTCGGCAACCGCATCCTCGAGATCCATTATCAGCGCGTCGGCGGCGAAGCCGGGCGCCTTCGCCAGCTTCGATTCGCTGTCACCGGGAATGAAAAGCCACGAGCGGGGAGTCATGCCGGCACACCGCCGGCCGGCCGCTTGAGCTGCAGGCCCATGCGCTTGCAGGAAGCGACGAGATCGCCGTGCTGATTGTAGGCCCGGTGGATGAAGGTGACGATCCCCGCATTGGGCCGCGATCGGCTCTCGCGCAATTCGGCGACCTCCGTCTCGACCCGGATCGTGTCGCCGTGAAACAGCGGCTTGGGGAAGCGTACCTCGTCCCAGCCGAGATTGGCCACGGCCCGACCGAGCGTGGTGTCTGCGATCGACATCCCGACCATCAGGCCCAGCGTAAAGGCAGAGTTGACGATGCGCCGGCCGAATTCCGTTTCCGTACGACAGTACTCCTCGTCCAGATGAAGCAGAGCCGGGTTGTGGGTCATCGCCGAGAAGAGGACGTTGTCCGTCTCGGTGACGGTCCGCCGCATCTCGTGCTTGAAAAGCTGGCCTTGGGTGAATTCGTCAAAAAACGGTGCCGGCATGGAAGTCAACTATCCGTGGAGCCCGAGGATGGAGATTGCCGAGATACCGAGATACGGCACGCCGCCCAGATTGTGGGACAGGCCGATGCTTGCGTTCGGCACCTGACGCTTGCCAGCGCGGCCAAGTAGCTGGGTGTAATTCTCATAGGCCATTCTCAGTCCGGTCGCGCCGATCGGATGCCCGAAGCATTTCAGGCCGCCATCCACCTGGCAGGGCAGGCCGCCGTCGCGGTCGAAGAAACCGTCGAGGACATCCGAGACCGCGCGGCCTTCCTCGGAGACGAACAGATCCTCCATGGTCACCAGCTCGGTGATCGAGAAGCAGTCATGCACCTCCATGAGGCTCAGCTGTCCGCGCGGATCCGTGATGCCGGCTTCCTCGTAGGCGAGCTTGGCGGCTTTGCGGGTGTTGCGCACATGGCTGCCGTCCCACTGGTCGGTCGACGATTCGACGCCGGAACTGATCGACAGCTGGATTGCCTTGATGGTCACGAGGTCCGACTTGCCGAGCGCACGCGCGATCTCCGGGGTCGTGACGATTGCGGCGGCGGCGCCGTCGCTCACGCCGCAGCAATCGTAGAGCCCGAGCGGATCGGCGATCATCGGCGCATTGAGGATGGTCTCCATGGAGACTTCCTTGCGCAAATGCGCCTTTGGACTGAGCACGCCATTCTGATGGCTCTTCCACGAAACGTGCGCCAGCGCCTGCTTGAGGTCGGCCTTCGAGACCTGGTACCTGTTGCGATAGCCTGCGGCGAGTTGGGCGAAGCCCGCAGGCGCGGAGCCCTGCGGCATCCACAGATCGTTGAACGTGCCCTTGAACGGCACGGGCAGGCCGCCATAGCCCGTATCCTTGAGTTTCTCTGCCCCTATCGCGAGCGCGATGTCGACCGCACCGGACGCGACCGCATAGGCCGCTCCCCTCAGCGCCTCGGTCCCGGTAGCGCACATGTTCTCGACGCGGGAAACGGGTGTGCCGTCGAGGCGCAGGGCGACCGACGCGGGAATGGCGGAGTTTCCTGCATTGACGGAATCCATCGAGATTCCGAACCATGCCGCATCGATCTGCGAGCGCTCGATGCCGGCATCCTGAAGCGCCTCGCCGAATGCTTCCGCCAACAGCACGTCAATCCCGGCGTCCCACCGTTCGCCGAACTGCGAGCAACCCATTCCGAGGATCGCCACCTTGTCCTTTATGCCCGTGGCCATGATTGCGCCTTTCAGAATAGAGTTGGGGTGGCCTTCCAGAAGTAGCGGCTGAAGCCGCGGACCGCATCGCGCTCCTTGATCCGAAAGACCATCCGGACCGGGACGCCGACATCGACCGACTCGGCCGTCGCGTCGACCGTCTCCATCAGAACGCGGGCGCCATTGTCGAACTGGACGAACCCGACATAGAGGGGCGGCGCCGGATGATAGGTCAGCCAGTCGGCCGTGAAGGTGACGATCCGCGCCGGCTCATCGACGAGCGACACCGCCTCGAACTCCGTGGAAACCCCGGCACAGCCGGGGCTGACGCAGTAGGCGAGCTGCGGAAACTGGACCGCGGCGCAGCGCGGGCACTTGCCTGCGTTGAAATGCTGCAGCTGGTGCGCATTGCGGTAGGCGTCGGTCAGCGCAGCCTTGCCGAACTTCTCCGAGCGCATGCCCCAGTCGAGCTGGACGGCGCCGTAGAACGACAGCATGCGCAGATAGTCTTCTGTCTCCAGCCTGTCCGCGAGAGAACCGCTCACGCCGCGCCATGCCCGAGGCGGGACAAATGCCCTGCGCACCTCGAGGATCAGGACATCGACACCCTGGCCGAAGCCGACCACCATGATGCGGTCGCCCGGCTTGGCCGTTTCGAGTGCATGCGCCAGCAGCAGCAGGGCATGGGCCGCGCCTGCATATCCGCACCCGGCTTCGAGCGGGTCGACGGTCTCGCCGGAAAAACCCGTGGCTTTGGCAACGGCCGCCGCCGCGCCCTTCATGGGCGAGGGAACGACGAGACGGCCGATCTGCCCTATGGAGAGACCTGCGTCCTCGAGCGCCGCCTTCACCGCTTTCGGCACGAGACCCGCATATCCCTCGTCGCGGACCCAGCGTTCTTCCCAGACATAGTCGAAGTCCGATCTGGACGAGCGGAAGTGATCGACCAGATTGGCATGGAGCGACGCCGATCCGGCCAGAGTCGCCAGCACGTCGCCAGAGCCGACGCCGACCGCCGCGGCGCCGGCGCCGTAGGACTGCTCCTGCACGCTCGCGGGCCTGGCCTTCAGTCTGTCGGATGCGACCAGCAGCGCGTTACCCGCCCCTCTTCTCAGCAGATCGCGCAGGGCGGTCGTCGCGGCGCGTTGCGAGCCGGATGTGTCTGTGACGCCTGCTGCCTCGGGCAGGCCCAAGGCTCCGGCGACGATGGCCCCGTTGAGCAGGTCGTCATACGGCGCGGTGGTCGAGGCGAAGACAAGCGAATCGACCGCGCCGCTGGCGATGCCGCGCAGGCAGTCGCGCCCCGCTTCCACCGCCATGGTGACGGAGTCCTCGTCCCAGTTGCAGAAGGCACGGCTTCCCTTGCCGCGCGACCCGGGAGCCATCCATTTGTGAGCAGCCCCTATCGCCGCCCGAGACAGGCGGAGACGCGGCACGTATGCGCCTATCGATGTGATTCCAAATGCCATCCGTGCCAGCGCTCCCGACCATCGGATTAGATATCATCTATATAATATGCTAGCGTATTATATGCTGTATGGCCGGCTGTCAATCCGTGTCAGCCGCACATCGGCGATCCTGGGGCATTATCCTGCGTAAGCCGTGGATTGGGCTGGCGCCTTTTTTGGACTGGTGGATCGTCTGTCGAGGTAGTAGGTGATTACAAAATGTATGCTAGTGTTTTATTCGCAAGCAACTTATTGGTGGCAGACATGGCTCGAAAGGCCGTACAGACAAAGACGCCGGAGGTCGGACCGACCGAGTTCAAGATCGGGTTCCACGTTCATGACGTGTCCCGCATGCGTAGGACCCTGTTCGATCAGGAGATGAAGCCTCTCGGCATCACGCGATCGCAGTGGTGGGTTCTCGCCCAGTTGTCACGCAGCGCCGAACACAAGCGGGACGGCATACTCCAGACGGAGCTGGCCAGAATTCTCGATGTCGGCAAGGTCACCATTGGTGGTCTCATCGACCGGCTGGAAGCGAGCGGCTTCGTCGAACGCAAGCCGGACAAGCTCGACCGCAGGGCGAAGCGCGTTTTCGTGACCGGCAGCGGGCACGACGTGTTGCAACAGATGGTTGCGATCGGCAGGCGGCTGAACGTCAAGATCTTCGAAGGCGTCTCCGACCAGGACATACGCACCGCCGAGAACGTTCTTGCCCAGATGCGGGTGAACATCCGCGGCATGATCAGCGGTTCGTCCTCTCATGACGGCGAGAGCGACCTGGACTGAGAGCCGCGTAGGCTTGCAGCATCCATGACCAACATGATTCCGCGCTCCCCGGGCGGTTGACAAATCGTGCGCGCGTCATTTAGTTCGGTTCCATATAGTAATCTTACTTACCATATGGGATCGCATCATGGATATCGCTGCGGTTAGGAACCTTCGGCTCGCGCCGGTCAAACACACGTACACCTTCAGGGATACGATCCTCTACGGCCTCGGACTGGGATATGGCGGACGCCCAACCGACCCGAACGACCTTGCCTTCGTGTATGAAGGGGCTCTGCGGACCGTCCCTTCGATGTGCTGCGTCGTCGCCCATCCCGGGTTCTGGGCGAAACAGCCGGAATTCTCGATCGACTGGGTCAAGCTGCTGCATGGCGAGCAGAGTTACGAGATCCATCGGCCGCTGCCGGTGGAGGGCACCATACGCGGCGAGACCTCGGTCGACTGCGTGCTCGACAAGGGCGCTGGCAAGGGTGCCCTGCTCTATCAGTCGAAGCGGCTCTATGACGAGACGGACGCGCATCTCGCCACCGTGCGCAACGTGCTGTTCCTGCGCGGCGATGGAGGATGCGGCTCCTTCGGAGAGCCGCACCCGGCACCCGAGCCCGTCCAGGCGACGAGGCCGGTCGCCACGATCGAGGTGGAGACGCTTCCCCAGCAGGCGCTGATCTATCGCCTGAGCGGCGACTTCAATCCGCTGCACGCGGATCCGGCAATCGCTGCCAAGGCCCGATTCGAACGTCCCATCCTTCACGGCCTGTGCAGCATGGGCCTGGCCACGCGCGCCGCCATCGAGGCTCTGGCGCCCGGCCAGCCGGAGCGGTTGATCTCGATGGCCGTACGGTTCAGCAACCCGGCCTATCCCGGCGAGACGATCGTCACCGAGTTCTTCGAAGAGCCAGGCGCGATCCGATTCCAGTGCCGCAGCAAGGAACGAGGCTTGGTGCTTCTTGACCGTGGTTCTATAGCTACCGGATCCTTATAGGGGGTGTGGACGAACTTGACCAATGTGAAACCTGCTGCGAGAGTAGCGATTGATGCGGAGATACGTTTGGTCTTCTCGCATCGCAGGGCGATGCGCTTGAGCCTTCCGAGGCCCGCGTGACATGCCCCTAACACCAGTTGTCCTCACGGGTACTCCATGTCGGGCTCGTCCGAGCGAGCCTCGAAAAGCCGAATGAAAACATCGGCCTTCACCCAGTCGTGGTATCGCTTGAATACCGTGTTCCAGAACCGCTTCGAGGAAACGCCGGTTGTCGCCACCGCTGCGCCCCGGGTCGGTCGGCTTGCCGCGGCAATACGGTTCCATCTTCGCCCATCGGGCGTCCGTCAACACGAATCGTTCCATCCGAAGCTTGAATCACGACCAAGCCTCAGACGGAATCCTGAATCTCAACAGGCCTTAATACAATTAGAGGTGACGGGTCTTTTTTGCAGATTGTAGAGCTCGCCGCTCGATGTTGGCCGTAGAGTCGATTGCGAAGATGCGCCGGTCCTGCCGGCACAAGCAATTAGTCTTCGCCCTCATGCTCTTCAGCTTCTGCCTCACCCTTTTCACTGACCAATCCTGCGAGAATATCGCCCGCCAGCAGCTTTTCCTCGATAACAGCCCGGCGTCCTCGAGCGCCTCAGAATTCGGCAGGTCGCGCAGCGTGTCGAGCCCGAACTCCAGCAGGAACTCTTTCGTCGTGACATAGGTGTAGGGCGCGCCTGGGGTCGGGCTACGCGGCCCGGACGCGATCTGGCCGGCACCGCGCAGGTGGCCGATCATATCCGGCTGATCTCCTTGCCGAAGATGGAGGACAGTTCTCCACGGGTGCGTTGCCTTGTCGCAATCCCAGCCAGCGAAGCCGCGAACGGCGTCAGCACCTTTTCGCACCATCGCTTCGGGCTCTTGTAGGAGCGCAGCGCATACCGCCTGTAAGAGCCAGTCTGCTTCAGGATATGCGTCACCAGCACTTCGCGAGCGTTGTGCGGACCGTGGGGCAGGAGGAGGGCATCACGTCCAAGGACAGGTGCCGGCCTGAACGGCGAGGGAGAGGCAAACGGGTCGGGACGGATTCTAGCCGGAGTAGTTGATAGAACGCACTACACATATCGACCGGATTGCGCCGGTTTCACCCTAATGAATAGTAACCTGTTCTATCGTCGACGGTTGCTATAACGCGGCCCACGACTTGGCCGGCTGGTCGCCCAAGATATTGGCGTGCTCATTTTGGCGGTTCACTAGGTATGTCAGAGTTCGGGCGGGTTGGAATCAACAATGCAACTTAACAGAGCGAAGTGCGTTGCTACTGGGTTGGCCCGCTATTATGCGCCTGTACCTTTCTTGGCATTGCTCTTTCGATACCAACAATCATACCAACACATTTCGTAGATGAAAAAGAGGAGTCTCCTAGCGGAAAAGCCTTTTCTCAAAATATACAACAAGATTAATCAAGTAAAAAACCACTGGTGCCCAGGAGAGGACTCGAACCTCCACGCCTCGCGGCACACGGACCTGAACCGTGCGCGTCTACCAATTCCGCCACCTGGGCAGGTGACCGCATGAGTCTTTCGAGGGAGCGTTCGCTGCCCGGAACATGCGCGGTGCGCCGCCGATGTAGGCGGGCGCAGGCGCGCTGTCAATGACAATCTCGCGACAATCGCAAATCCGGCGAGCCGGATCATGCCGGCCTCCGGCACGGCCCCACGGAACCGGGCGAGGCCCGCCCGGGCGGCCTCCCGCCGGGGCGCCTGGGCGAGGGCGGCGCAGCCGGCGCGGCGGCCGCTCAGCCTTCGAGGATCTCCTTGGAGGCGACGGTAGAATCGGCGTTCAGGCGGTAGATGATCGGGACGCCGGTGCCGAGCTCGACCTTGATGACCTCCTCGCCGGAAAGGCCGTCCAGCGCCATGATGAGGGCGCGCAGCGAATTGCCGTGGGCGGCGACCAGCACCGTTTGCCCGCGCAGCACATGCGGCTGGATGACGTGCATGTAATAGGGCCACACGCGCGCGCCGGTGTCGCGCAGGCTTTCGCCGCCGGGCGGCGGCACGTCGTAGGAGCGGCGCCAGACATGGACCTGCTCCTCGCCCCATTTCGCGCGCGCGTCGTCCTTGTTGAGCCCGGAAAGGTCGCCGTAGTCGCGCTCGTTCAAGGCAAGGTTCTCGACCGTCTCCAAGCCGGGCTGGCCCACCGCCTCGAGGATGTGGCGGCAAGTGACCTGCGCGCGGCCGAGGGCCGAGGTGTAGGCGATGTCGAAGCTGAGGCCGCGCGCGGCGAGCTTGCGGCCCGCCTCCTTCGCCTCCTCGTGGCCCTTTTCCGTCAGGCCGGGATCGCGCCAGCCGGTGAACAGGTTCTTCAGGTTCCACTCGCTCTGGCCGTGGCGGACGAGGACCAGCGTTCCGGACATGGGATACTCCTCTGGTGAAGCTTGATGGACAGGGATGTAGTTTTTTTTACGCAGTTCCGGACGGAAAAGTGCTTCACACTTTTCCTGGAATTGCTCTAGAGCCCGAGCACGTCGCGCATCGAATAAAGGCCGGGCTTCCTGCCATGCCCCCACAGCGCCGCCCTGACCGCGCCGCGCGCGAACAGCGAGCGGTCCTCGGCATGGTGGGAGAGCACGATGCGCTCGCCCGGCCCGGCAAGGATCACCGAATGGTCGCCGACGACCGATCCGCCGCGCAGCGTGGCGAAGCCGATCGTGCCGGCCTCGCGCGGGCCGGTGTGCCCGTCGCGCACCCGCACGCTCGCCTCCTCCAGCGCCACCTCGCGCCCCACTGCCGCCGCACGGCCGAGCAGCAGCGCCGTGCCGGAGGGCGCGTCGACCTTGTGGCGGTGGTGCATCTCCAGCACCTCGATGTCGAAATCGTCGCCGGCGAGCGCGCGCGCCGCCTGCTCGACGAGGACGGCGAGCAGGTTGACCCCGAGGCTCATATTGCCGGACTTGACGATGGTGGCGTGGCGGGCCGCGGCGGCGATCTTCGCGTCTTCCTGCGCCCCGCAGCCGGTGGTGCCGATGACGTGGACGATGCGCGCCTGCGCGGCGTAGCCGGCGAACTCGACGGTGGCGGCCGGCATGGTGAAGTCGAGCACCCCGTCGGCGCGGGCGAAGACCGGCAGCGGATCGTCGCCAATGGCGACGCCCAGCCTGCCGACGCCGGCGAGCTCGCCGGCATCCTGCCCGAGAAACGGCGATCCCGCGCGCTCGACCGCACCAGTGAGCTCGGCTCCCGGCGTCTCGTCGATGGCGCGGATGAGGGTGCGGCCCATGCGGCCGGCAGCCCCCACGACGACCAGCTTCATGCTCATGCCGCTCCCTCCCCGTCGGTGCTGGTGGCTGCGTTCGAAGGGCTCCTGCCCTGCGTGCGGTAGAAACGGGCATAGACGCCGGCCGGCTCGGCGAGCAGCCCGGCATGCGTGCCTTCCTCGACGACCTGGCCCGCCTCCAGCACCACGATATGGTCGGCGTCGACGATGGTGGACAGCCGGTGGGCGATGACGATGGTGGTGCGCCCCTTCATCGCCGCGCCGAGCGCCGCGCGCACCGCGGCCTCCGATTCGGCGTCGAGCGCCGAGGTCGCCTCGTCGAGCAGCAGGATCGGCGCGTTGCGGACGATGGCGCGCGCGATCGACAGGCGCTGGCGCTGGCCGCCGGACAGGGTCGCCCCGTTCTCGCCCATCGGCGTGTCGTAGCCGCGCGGCAGGTCGCGGATGAAGTGGTCGGCATTGGCGAGCCGTGCGGCCTCCTCGACCTCGGCGTCGCTGGCTTCGGGGCGGCCGTAGCGGATGTTGTCGCGCACCGTGCCCTCGAACAGGTAGGGGTGCTGCGAGACATAGGCGATGGCGCCGCGGAGCGAGGCGCGCGAAACCGCCTGGATGTCCTGACCGTCGATGCGGATGGCGCCCGAAGAGGGGGCGTGGAACCGCTCCAGCAGCGACAGAAGCGTCGACTTGCCGGCGCCGGAGCTGCCGACCAGCGCCGTCGTCCTGCCGGCGGCGGCGACGAAGCTGACGCCGTTGAGCACCGGCAGGCCCGGCACGTAGGAGAAGAAGACGTCGTCGAAACGAACCTCGCCGCCCGCGACATCGAGCCGCGCGGCGTCCCCGCTGTCGATCTCGCCGGCCGGGCTGTCGAGCAGCTCGTAGATCATGCGGGCGTTGACCAGCGACCGTTCGAGGCTGACCTGGACGCGGGCGAGCCGGCGGGCCGGGTCGTAGGCGAGCAGCAGCGCGGTGATGAAGCCGAACACCGAGCCGGGCGGGGTGCCGTCGCTGGTGACGCGCCACGCGGCATAGGCGATGACGCCGGCGACCGCGAAGCCGGCGAGGATCTCCGAGATCGGCGTCACGCGCTCGGACACCCGGGCGATCTTGTTGGCCCGGCTTTCCGCCTCGGCGATCAGCCCCGACATCTTGGCGGAAAGCTGCTCCTCCATGGTGAAGGCCTTGACCACGGCGATGCCCTGCGTCGCCTCCTGCATGGCCCCGACCAGCCGGGAATTGACCTCGATGGCCTGCCGCGCCACCAGCCGCATGCGGCGCATGATGGCGTTGACCGCGAAGATCAGCGGCGGCCCGATCAGCACGGCGATGATCGACAGCACCGGATCGAGCGTGATCATCGCGCCGACGAGGGCGATGAGCATCACCGCGTCGCTGGCGATGGCGCGCAGCGTCATCGACAACAGGTCGCGGATGCCCAGCACGTTGGCGTTGATCTGGGCGGCCAGCCGGCCGGAGCGCTCGCCGCCGTAGAAATCGAGGCCGAGCCGCATCAGGTGGTCGAAGATGCGCTTCTGGTAGCGGGCGACGAGATTGTTGCCGATGCGCGCCAAGAGAACCGACTGCCCGTAGGAGGCGAGGCCCCGCACGGTGAACACGCCGATGACGGCGATGCTGATCAACGGCACGAGATCGAACCTCTGGCCGTAGAACACCTGGTCGATCAGCGGCGGCATCACCCATGGGATAGCGGCGGTGGCGGCGGCGACGGCGATCAGGCACGCGATGGCGAAGGCGTAGATGCTGATATATTCGCGCGCGTTCTCGGCGATCACGCGCTTGAGCACCGGCCAGACCTCGCCCTGCGCCGGTTTGCGCTGCTTTTTCCTGTGCGCGGTCAAGTGTGTCGTTCTTTCCTGCATGCGCCGGTCAGGGAAGGGCTATGCCCTGTCGCGGCGCGTTGCGCAATCGCGAAATCGTGCCGCGGCGCCCGGTCTCACTCTCGGCTCGCCCTCAGCCTCGCCCCCAGCGGCGGCCGTCGAGCTCGATGCCGAAGCGCGCGGGCGTGCGCGCATAGGCCGCAAGGCCGGCGAGCGCGGCGAGCGGATGGGTGACGACATGGACCGGCATCGCCCGCAACAGGGCGCTGTGCGGGGCCTTGTCGTCGAAGGCGGCGCGGAAGCGGCCGTTCTTCAGCGCCGGCACGATCTTCTGCACGATGCCGCCGGTGAGATAGACCCCGCCGCGGGCCATGAAGACGAGCGCGAGGTCGCCGGCAAGGCGGCCGAGGCAGGTGACGAACATGTCGAGCGCCTCGACGGCCTCGGCGTCCTCGCCGGAAAGGGCGGCGGCGGTGATCTCAGCCGGGGTGGAGAGGCGCGGCGCGACGTCGTCCGCCGCGGCGACGGCGCGGTAGAGGTTGACCAGCCCGCGCCCGCACAGCATCTGCTCGCCCGAGATGCGGCCCTCGATGGTCTCGATATGCGGGAACACGGCGAAGTCGCGCGGCGAGCGCGGTCCCATGTCGACATGCCCGCCCTCGCCGGGAACCGGGATCCACATGCCGCGCGCATGGACGAGCCCGGCGACGCCGAGCCCGGTGCCGGGGCCGAGGACGACGCGGCCCGATTCCTCCTCGGCCTCGCCGCCGCCGATCTTCTCCATGTGCTCGGGGCCCAGCGCGACGACGCCGAGCGCCTGCGCCTCGAAATCGTTGAGCACCACGACCTCGTCGAGCCCGAAGGCCTCGATCAGCGCGTTCGGCCGCACGACCCAGCCATGATTGGTCAGCGCGATCTCGTCGCCGTCGACCGGGCCGGCGACGGCGAGCAGCGCCGAGCGCGGGCGCAACGAGGTCCGGTCGAACACGGCAGTCTGGATCGCCTCCTCGAGCGAGGCGAAATCCGCCGTGCGGACGCCGGGAAACTCCTTCGGCTCGGCATTGGCGTCGACGAGGATCGCGAAGCGGGCATTGGTGCCACCGATGTCGCCCGTCAGGACCGGAAAGTTCATCATGATCCGTCGTCGCTCGGTCTCAAGGTTCAGCCGGCGCGAGCGGCCTCGCGCGGCTGGATCGTTTCATCGTTTCACGGAAACGGGAGAACGATCCAACTGCTTATTCTAACGCAATCCCGGACGAAAAAGTGCTCCACACTTTTCCTGGAATTGCTCTAAATCGGTTTAGGGTGCCGGTATCGCCGAAGTCAAGCGCTGCCTGCGGCCGCGGGCCGTCCTCAGTCGCGCGGGCGCGAGAACGGCAGCGGGATGGCACTTTCCGGCGTCGGCGCGTAGGCGCTGGCCGCCACGGGGGCGGTCCCCGCCGTCGCGATGACCGGCCCGCCGCCGCCGCCGAGCGTCACCACCGCCTCCGAGGCCGGCGCGGGCGCCGCAAGCACTGCCTGGCAGGCGGCCGGCAGGGCGGACAGGCGCATCACGTCGCGGGCGCGCGGCTCGGCCGGCCCCTTGGACGTGCGCCACGGCTCCTCGGTGAACCACCAGGCGAGCGAGGCGTCGCAGCCTTCTGCCCTCGGCGCCGGCTCCTGCCCCCGGCAGCCGGGCGAGCCGGCCGGGCAGCCGATGCGGACGTGGAAATGCGAATCGTGGCCCCAGAACGGGCGCACCTTGCGCAGCCAGGAGCGGTCGCCCGTCACCGTGTCGCACAGCTTCTTCTTGATGCCGGGATGGACGAGGATGCGCTCGACATTGCCGTAGCTCGCCGCCCGCTTCAGCACGGCGGCGTGGGCCGGCGTCCATTTGCGGTCGTCGACGTGAAGCGAGTTCGTCTTCAGCATGGAGACGAACTCCATCTTCTCGCGCTCGGCCTCCGTCAGGCGCTTGCCCGTCGGCATCGGCACGAACCAGATGTCGGCGTCGAGGCCGAGCTGGTGCGAGGCGTGGCCGCTGAGCATCGGCCCGCCGCGCGGCTGCGACACGTCGCCGATCAGAAGGCCTGGCCAGCCATCCTTCGCCGCCTCGCGCGACAGGCGCTCGATGAGCGCGATCATGTCGGGATGGCCCCAGCGGCGGTTGCGCGACAGGCGCATCGCCTGCCAGTTGGGGCCGTCGGCGGCGATGGCCATGCCACCGGCGAAGCAGCCCTTGGAATAGAAGCCGTGGACGGCGGGCTTGGCCGCCGCCGGCAGGCGCTGCGCGCCGAACACCTCCTTGGCCAGCGGGTCGGCCAAGGCGGGCAGTGCCGCCGCCACGCCGCCGACGAGGCCAAGAGCGAGCGCGATGCCGCGCAGGGTCGCCTTCAGTGTCATTCTTTCGCGCCTCTGCTACTCCATGCCCTCCCACCACAGCATGGCCGCGACAGGGTTAAGCGAATCATAACAGCAACTGGCAGGTCTTTCGACGGTGCCGGGCGACGGCCCTGTCAGGCCTCCTGCCGCGCCTCGCCCAGCGCGAGGGCAATCTCGGCTACGACATCGGGGTCGTCGTCGCGAAGGCCGCGAAGCGCCTGCGGCCCCTCGAGCTCGGCCAGCGCCCAGACTGCCGCGCCGCGCACCAGCGGCGAGGGATCGCCGAGCAGCCGCCGGACCTGCGGCACGAGCGCGAGATCACCCGAATTGCCGGCGGCGATCAGGACGTTGCGGAGGAAGCGGTCGCGGCCGATGCGCTTGACCGGCGAGCCGGCAAACAGCGCCCGGAAGGCCGCGTCGTCGAGGGCGAGGAGATCGGCGAGCTTCGGTTCCTGCAAGTCGGCGCGGGCGACGAGCTTGGCCTCCGACGCCTCTCGCGCGAACTTGTTCCACGGGCAGGCGGCGAGGCAGTCGTCGCAGCCGTATACGCGGTTGCCGATCGCCTTGCGGAACTCGTGCGGGATCGGCCCCTTCAGCTCGATGTTCAAATAGGAGATGCAGCGGCGCGCGTCGATCTGGTAGGGCGCGGGGAAGGCGTCGGTCGGGCAGATGTCGAGGCAGGCCCGGCACGAGCCGCAGCGGTCCTGCGCCGCCTCGTCGGGCGCGAGCTCGGCCGTGGTGAAGATCGAGCCGAGGAACAGCCACGCGCCGAAGTCGCGGCTGACGAGGCAGGTGTGCTTGCCCTGCCAGCCGATGCCGGCCGCCGCCGCGAGCGGCTTTTCCATCACCGGCGCGGTGTCGACGAAGACCTTGACCTCGGCGCCGCTGCGCGAGACGAGCTTCTGCGCCACCTCCTTCAGGCGGCCCTTGATGATGTCGTGATAGTCGCGGTGGCGGGCATAGACCGAGATCGCGCCGCGGTCCTTCCTGTCCAGAAGCTCCAGCGGGTCACGGTCCGGGCCGTAGTTCATGGCCAGCATGATGACGGAGCGCACGTCCGGCCACAGGGCGCGCGGGTCGCCGCGCCTCTCGGCCGTCTCGGCCATCCATTCCATGGTGCCGTGACGGCCCTTGCCGACATAGTCGGCAAGGCGGGCGGGAACGAGCGGAGTCGAATCGGGTGTCGTGACGGCCACGGCGTCGAAGCCGAGCTTCCTTGCCTCGGCGTCGATGAAGGCGCGAAGCCTCGATGCGGAAGGCTGGCTTCCGGCGACCGCCATCAGAAGTCGAGGTCGCCGTAATGCGAGGCCGGCGACAGCCCGCGCACCCTGTCGGTCAAGAGCGGGCGGAAGGAGGGGCGCGACTTGATGCGCGTGTACCAGTCCCGCGCCGCCGGATAGTCGGCCCAGGCGACCTCGCCGAGATAGTCGAGCACGGAGAGCGAGGCGGCCGCCGCCATATCGGCATAGGAAAGCCGCGTGCCGGCCAGCCAGTTGCGCGTGCCGGCCAGCCAGTTGGTGTATTTCAGGTGCTGGCGGATGTTGGCGCGCGCGGCGCGGATCGCCGTCGAATCGGGCGAGCCGCCGCCGAACTCCGCGCCCATCACCGGCTTCAGCACCCGCTCGCGCACCAGATGGCGGGTCACGTCCGCCTCCAGCTTGCCGAGATACCAGTCGATCAGGCGGCGGATTTCGGCCCGCGCCAGCGGGTCCTCGGCCATCAGCCGGCGGTCGCGCTTCAGCACGCCGCGGGTCTCGTCGAGATATTCGGCGATCACGGTCGCGCCGACGATCGGCTGGTCGCCCTCGGCCAGCAACACCGGCAGCGTCGCCGCCGGGTTCAGCGCCAGGAACTCCTTGCGCCGCTGCCACGGCTTTTCCTCGATGAGAGCAAGCTCCTCGCCATATTCCCCGAAGGAAAGGCGCACGAAGCGGCAGGAAGCGAGCAGGGGGTGATGAAACAGGGTCAGCATGACAACCGGAATACGCAACGCTCTGGCTTTTTTGCGGCGGCGGGGCTAAGTCTCGGACCCGTTTTTCTGAGTCGGGCGCCGGGCCAGCCCCGTCCTATAGGCGCTCATCATCCCCCTGACAAGCAAGCAGCCGGCAGCGATGCCCGGCGACGGAGGCGCGAATGAGCGAGCAGACCATCGTCGAGGCCGCCCTTCTCGGCATCCTCGAAGGGCTGACGGAGTTCATCCCCGTCTCGTCGACCGGCCATATCCTGCTCGCCGGGCACTTCATGGGCTTCCAGTCCACCGGCAAGGCGTTCGAGGTGCTGATCCAGCTCGGCGCGATCCTCGCCATCCTGTCGGTCTATTTCGCCCGGCTGTGGGACATGCTTCTCAAGCTGCCGTCGGACCGCGGCACGCAGAATTTCGTCGCCGGCATCCTCATCGCCTTCCTGCCTGCCGCCGTCATCGGCGCGCTCGCGCACGGCTTCATCAAGACCGTGCTGTTCGAGACGCCGGTGCTGATCTGCATCATGCTCATCCTCGGCGGCTTCGTGCTCCTGTGGGTCGACCGGCGTGACGTCGCGCCGAAGTACACCGATGCCGGGCGATTCCCGCTCTCGGTCTATTTCCGCATCGGCCTCTTCCAGTGCCTCGCCATGATCCCCGGCGTGTCGCGCTCGGGCGCCACCATCGTCGGCGGCCTGCTGCTCGGCGCCGACAAGCGCTCGGCGGCCGAGTTCTCGTTCTTCCTCGCCATGCCGACCATGGCCGGGGCCTTCGCCTACGACCTCTTCAAGAACCGCGACGCGCTGTCGGCGGCCGACCTGCCGATCATCGCCACCGGCTTCGTCTGCGCCTTCTTTGCCGCGGTGCTCGTCGTGCGCCGGCTGCTCGATTTCGTCTCGCGGCGCGGCTACGCGCCGTTCGGCTGGTGGCGGCTGATCGTCGGGACGGTGGGGCTGATCGCGCTTCTCGTCTGGGGCTGAACGCCGCTCAAAGATACGCCATCAGCCCGCGGCGGATCATGTCGAGCGCCAGCAGCGTGATGCCGATGCGGAACCAGCGCCGGAAGGTTTCTTCCGGCAGCTTCTCCAGCCATGCGCTGCCATAGACGGTGCCGAGATAGCCCGAGGCGATCATGGCGGCGATGAGCGGTGCCCAAGCGGCGAAGGCGAAGCCGGCGAAGCCGAACACCACCACCTTCAGGAAGTGCTGGACGGTCATGCCCGCCGCATGGGTGGCGACGAGCGCCTTGCGGTCCCCCGGCATCAGCTGGGCGAAGAACGCCGACAGGAGCGGCCCGGTCGCGCCGACGAACATCGTCACCAGCGCGGTGACGGCGCTTCCCACGGCGAGACCGGCGCGCGACAACCTGTCGAAGCCGGGGATCTTCGTCCACGTGACAGTGACGATGAAGAGGCCGAGCACGAGCTTCAAGAGCGCATCGGGAAGCTGGACCACGAAGAACGCGCCCGCCACCGCCCCGGCGAGCGAGCCGGCGAGGAACGGGCCGAAGATGTCGCGGCGCACATGCGCCCGCTGGTGCCAAGCGCGGCCGGTGTTGGAGCCGAGCTGCACCGCGCCGTGAACCGGAATCAGCGCCGCGACCGGGATGAACAGCCCCATCAGCGCCAGCATGGCGACGCCGCCGCCGACGCCGAAGGCGGCGGTCAGCGCCGAGGTGAAGAACGAGGCGACGACGAGCAGCAACGCCGCGCCCGCGCCGATACCCTCGGGCAGGAGCGCGGCAAGCGTCTCCAAGGCCGGGCTTCTCCTACGCCACTGTCGTCTTGGTGAACTGGCCGGCAGCGCGATACTGCCACAGATAGGTCGGCAGCACCGCCTCGGTCGCCTGCGGCGTGATGCCGATGCCTTCGAGCGTGCGGCCTTCGCTGCGCGCCTCGCCCGAGACGACGTTGTCGTGCTTCAGCATCTCGACCTGGTCGGCGGTCAGCAGCGGGTTTGGCAGGAGGCCGAGGATGCGCCCTTGCAGCTTCGCCACCCACCACGGCAGCGGAACGAGGATGCGCTTGCGCTCGACGACGCGCAGCATCTCCTCGAGAAGCGCGCGGAAGCTGCGCACCTCCGGCCCGCCCAATTCGTAGATGCGGCCGCCCGCGACGGTGCCGTCGACCGCGCGCGCGATCGCCTCGGCAACGTCGCCGACATAGACCGGCTGGAAGTTCGTCTCGCCGCCGCCGATCAGCGGCAGGACGGGTGACAGGCGGGCCATGGCGGCGAAGCGGTTGAAGAAGCGGTCCTCCGGCCCGAACACGATCGACGGGCGGAAGACGACGGCGTCCTTGACGATGTCGAGCACGGCCTTCTCGGCCTGTCCCTTGGTGCGGGCATAGGCGATGGGCGAGGAGGCGTCGGCGCCGATGGCCGAGACGTGGACGAGCTTCGCGCCCTCGGCCCGGGCGGCCTCGGCCACGGCCCGCGCGCCGAACTCCTGCACGGCGTTGAAGGTCTGGCGGCCGCCCTCATGCAGGATGCCGACGAGGTTGACGACGCAGTCGGCGCCCTCGACCGCGCGGTCCACCGACCAGCGCATGCGCAGGTTCGCCTGCACCGGCTGGATCTGCCCGACATTGCCGAGCGGCTGGACGTGCAGCGCAAGGTTCGGATTGCGCACCGCGACCCGGACGCGATAGCCGCGCTTGGCGAGCGCGCGCACGACATGGCGGCCGATGAAACCGCCGCCGCCGAAAACCGTGACGAGCGGGGGGACCTTTATGACGGACGTCATCGCTGGCTCTCCATTGGCTTGCCTGTTCAGCCGCTTCTTAATCGCTTCTCCGCCAAAGGCAAAGAGCGCGAATTGCCCCAGAGGGCAAGTAATGGGGCCGAGGGCCGATTTCGCTTCACCCCGCGCCGCCGGTTGGCTGGAGCAGCGGGCGTTCCGACGAACGCTGTTCCGCTGCTCCAGCCTGGTTTCCCGGGCCGCATTTATGCGACGCCAGACGATTCCGTCTGGCTGCAAAATGCTCTAGGAAAGCGCGAGGGGAAGCAAAGGAGGGACCATCCGTGCGGCTGATGAAAACTATCGCTGTGCTCGTCTTCGCCTGCGTCGCCGCATCCGCGGCGCACGCCGCCGAGGCGCACGGCCTGCCGGGAAGCGAGATGTCGCTCCTGTGGGCGCTTCCCTTCGCCGGCATCCTGCTGTGCATCGCCGGCGGGCCGCTGTTCTTCCCGCATGTCTGGGAGCACCATTACGGCAAGATCGCCGCGTTCTGGGCCGCCCTCGTCGTCGTGCCGCTCACCCTCGCCCACGGCCTGCCGGCGGCGACGGAAGCGGTGCTGCACGCGGTGCTCGCCGAATACATGTCGTTCATCATCCTGCTGTTCGGGCTGTTCACCATCGCCGGCGGCATCCTCGTTTCCGGCAATCTGCGCGGCACGCCGCTCGTCAACTCGGCGCTTCTGCTGATCGGCGCGCTGATGGCGTCGGTCGTCGGCACCACCGGCGCGTCGATGATCATGATCCGCCCGGTGCTGCGCGCCAACGACGATCGCCGGCACAACGTCCATGTCGTCGTGTTCTTCATCTTCCTCGTCTCCAACATCGGCGGCTCGCTGACGCCGCTGGGCGACCCGCCGCTGTTCCTCGGCTTCCTCCGCGGCGTCGATTTCTTCTGGACCACGACGCACCTCCTGCCCGAGACGCTGTTCGTCGGCGGCCTCGTGCTCGGCGTCTTCTTCGCCCTCGACAGCGTGCTCTACCGCCGCGAGGGCGGGCTGCCGAAGATCGTCGACCCGACGCCCGATTCGCGCGTGCGGCTGCGCGGCCTCGTCAACCTGCCGCTGCTCGCCGGCGTCGTCGCCGCGATCCTGATGTCGGGCATGTGGAAGCCGGGAGGGGGGATCACGATCGCCGGCGTCACCGTCGAGTGGCAGAACCTCGCCCGCGACATCATCATCCTCGCGCTCGCCTTCGTCTCGCTCGCCGTCTCCAGCAAGGAATACCGCGCCGCCAACGGCTTCAACTGGGGGCCGATCCTCGAAGTGGCCAAGCTGTTCGCCGCGATCTTCATCTGCATCGTGCCGGTGATCGCCATCCTGCGGGCCGGGCTCGGCGGCGCGTTCGGGCCGCTCGTCGCCCTCGTCACCGGGGCGGACGGCGCGCCGAACGACCTCGCCTATTTCTGGCTGACCGGCGCGCTCTCCTCCTTCCTCGACAACGCGCCGACCTATCTCGTCTTCTTCGAGATGGCCGGCGGCGACCCGCAGGCGCTGATGACCACGTTCTCGCGGACGCTGGTCGCGATCTCGGCCGGCGCCGTGTTCATGGGCGCCAACACCTATATCGGCAACGCGCCCAACTTCATGGTCTACGCCATCGCCCGCGGGGCCGGCGTCGCGATGCCGAGCTTCTTCGGCTACATGCTGTGGTCGGGCGCGGTGCTGATCCCGGTCTTTCTGCTGGCGAGCCTCGTCTTCTTCCTCTAGCCGCGACGGCGGCCACCGGGCGGAGGTCTCAAGAAAAAACCCGCCGGATCGCTCCGGCGGGTTTTCCGTTTCAGGCTCGAAGCCGGGAAGGCGCTGGAGCAGCGGGCGTTCTGACGAACGCAGCTTCCGCTGCTCCAGCTCCTTTTCCTTAGCCGCATTTATGCGACGTCAGACGATTCCGTCTGACTGCAAAATGCTCTAGTCGCGGCCCTGCTTCTTGAGCGCCGCGCCGAGGATGTCGCCGAGCGAGGCGCCGGAGTCGGTCGAGCCGTACTGGGCGACCGCTTCCTTCTCCTCGGCGATCTCCAGCGCCTTGATCGAGACCTGCAGCTTGCGGGTCTTCCTGTCGAAGACGATGACGCGGGCGTCGACCTTCTGGCCGACCGAGAAGCGCTCGGGGCGCTGCTCGTCGCGATCGCGCGACAGGTCGGAGCGCTTGATGAAGGAGTCGAGGCCGTGGTCGACGAGGTTGACCTCGAGCCCGCCGTCCTTGACCGCCGTGACCTCGCAGGTGACGACCGCGCCCTTGCGCAGCTCGCCCGAGGACGCCGCCTCGCCGACCGCGTCACGGCCGAGCTGCTTGATGCCGAGCGAGATGCGCTCCTTCTCGATGTCGACGTCGAGGACCTGCGCCTGCACCATGTCGCCGCGGTTGTATTCCTCGATCACCTGCTCGCCCGGACGGTTCCAGTCGAGGTCGGAGAGGTGGACCATGCCGTCGACGTCGCCGTCGAGGCCGATGAACAGGCCGAACTCGGTCTTGTTCTTGACCTCGCCCTCGACCACCGATCCGACCGGATGGTTGCGGGCGAAGGCTTCCCACGGGTTCTCCAGCGTCTGCTTCAGGCCCAGCGAGATGCGGCGCTTCTGCGGGTCGACCTCGAGCACGACCACGTCGACTTCCTGCGTCGTCGACAGGATCTTGCCGGGGTGGACGTTCTTCTTGGTCCACGACATCTCGGAAACGTGGATGAGGCCCTCGATGCCCGGCTCCAGCTCGACGAACGCGCCGTAGTCGGTGATGTTCGTGACCTTGCCGAGGATCTTCTTGCCGATCGGGAACTTGGTCCCGATGTCCTGCCACGGATCGGCCTCGAGCTGCTTCATGCCCAGCGAGATGCGGTGCGTCTCCTGGTTGATGCGGATGATCTGCACCTTGACCGTCTGGCCGATGTTGAGGATCTCGGTCGGATGGTTGACGCGGCGCCACGCCATGTCGGTGACGTGCAGCAGGCCGTCGATGCCGCCGAGGTCGACGAACGCGCCGTAGTCGGTGATGTTCTTGACCACGCCCTCGACGACCTGACCCTCTTCGAGGTTCTGGACGATCTCGGAGCGCTGCTCGGCGCGGCTCTCCTCGAGCACGGTGCGGCGCGACACGACGATGTTGCCGCGACGGCGATCCATCTTCAGGATCTCGAAGGGCTGCGGGTTGTGCATCAGCGGGGTCACGTCGCGGATCGGGCGGATGTCGACCTGGCTGCGCGGCAGGAAGGCCACGGCGCCGTCGAGATCGACGGTGAAGCCGCCCTTGACCTGGTTGAAGATGACGCCCTCGACGCGCTCGCCGGCGTTGAACTTGGCCTCGAGGCGGACCCAGCTTTCCTCGCGGCGAGCCTTCTCGCGCGACAGCATGGCCTCGCCCAGCGCATTCTCGATGCGCTCGACATAGATCTCGACTTCATCGCCGGCCTTGAGCTCCTTGGCCTGCGCGCCGAACTCCTTCAGCGGCACACGACCTTCGACCTTGAGGCCGACGTCGATGATGGCCATGTCCTTCTCGATGGCGGTGATGAGGCCCTTGACGACGGAACCTTCGGCGGAATGCTCGGCGGAGAACGACTCGTCGAGCAGGCTGGCGAAATCGTCACGGGTAGGGTTTGCTTGGGACATATGTGCTCCTGGAATGCCCTGCCCCGCACTATGAACGGAGGCCTTCGGGCTGCGCCGTGGGTTTGCGTTGCGTTGTGGCCCGTTGTCGCATCGCGATCCGCGGGGGTCCGCAGATCGGCTTGCCGCGCTCCCGCGGCATTTCCGGCGCTTGACGATGCGGCGGGCCGGTTCTTGCATTTACGCAATTCCGGACGGAGAAGTGCTTCACACTTTTCCTTGGAATTGCTCAAGGCGGAAACGAAAATCGCGCCGCAAGCCGTTCCCGCCCTTTCGGGCCAAACGGTGCGCCGCCTGTCGCTTTCAGCCTTCGTTCCGGGCGGCGATCGCCTGATCGACCAGCTTTCTCGCTGCCAGGAACGCGGTCTCTATATCCATTTCGCTCGTATCGAGCAAGTGCGCGTCGGCCGCGGGCTTGAGCGGCGAATCGGCGCGTTCCGTGTCGCGCGCGTCGCGACGCTCGATATCGGCGAGGATCGCGGCATAATCGGCCGTGCCGCCGCGCGCCTCGATCTCGCCCAGCCGGCGCCTTGCCCGCACCTGCGCGCTCGCGGTGACGTAGAGCTTCACGTCGGCGTCGGGGCAGACCACGGTGCCGATGTCGCGGCCGTCGAGCACCGCGCCGGGCGCGGCGCGCGCGAAGGCCCGCTGCTTCTCGACCAGCATGCGCCGCACGGCGGGAATGACCGCTATCCTCGACGCCGCCTCGCCGACCGCGTGCTGCGACAGGGTCTCGCGGTCGAGCGCGCCGAGGTCGACCCCGGCCGCCGCCTCGACCGCCGCCGCCTCGTCGTCGAGCGGCAGGCCCTGTCGCAGCATGCGATGCGCGACCGCGCGATAGGTCAGGCCGGTATCGAGCAGGTTCAGCCGGTAATGGTCGGCGAGCCGGCGCGCCATCGTGCCCTTGCCCGCCCCGGCCGGCCCGTCGATGGCGATGACGAAATGTCCGCTCGACGCCATCGTCAGACCGCGCGCATCAGGCCGCCGTCGATGCGGAGATTCTGGCCGGTGATGTAGGCCGACTTCTCCGAGGCGAGGAAGGCGACGAGCTCCGCCACCTCCTCGGCGCGGCCGTAGCGCTTCATCGGCACGCTCTCGCGGCGCTCCTCGGTCGCCGGCAGGCTGTCGATCCAGCCCGGCAGCACGGTGTTCATGCGCACGTTGCGGGCGGCGAACTCGTCGGCGAACAGCTTGGCATAGGCGGCGAGGCCCGCCCGCGCCACGGCCGAGGTCGGGAACATGGCGCTCGGCTCGCCTATCCATGCGGTCGAGATGTTGACGATCGAGCCGCCGCCCTGCGCGGCCATGACCGGCGCGACGAGCCGCGTCGCGCGCACCACGTTGAGGAAATAGACGTCGAAGCCCTTGTGCCAGTCCTCGTCGGATATCTCGAGCAGCGGCGCGCGCGGCCCGTGGCCCGCGCCGTTGACCAGCGCGTCGATGCGGCCCCATTTCGCCATCGTCGCCTCGACGAAGCGGGAAAGGTCCTCGACCGACTGATTGGAGCCGGTGAAGCCGAGGCCGCCCAGCTCGGCGCCCAGCGCCTCGCCCTTGCCGGAGGACGACATCACCGCCACCGACCAGCCCCCGGCCGCGAGCTTGCGCGCCGAGGCCGCGCCCATGCCGGAGCCGCCGCCGACCACCATCGCCACCTTGACCTCTTCGCCCATCGTCCGTCCCTCCTCTTCGATCCGTTATTCTATCCGCGCCCCGAGCCCCGTCATCAGGCCGAAGAATTCGGGGAAGCTCGTCGCCACCATCGAGCGGTCGTCGACCGTCACCGGCCTTTCCGACGCCAGCCCCATGACGAGGAAGCTCATCGCGATGCGGTGGTCGAGATGGGTCTCCACGGTTCCGCCGCCGAGGCCCCTGCCGCCCGGCCGGCCGCGCACGACGAGCGAGGCCTCGCCTTCCGTGCAGTCGACGCCGTTGGCCTCCAGCCCGCGCGCGACGGCGGCGAGGCGGTCGCTTTCCTTGACCCGCAGTTCCTCCAGCCCCTCCATAACCGTCTCGCCTTCCGAGAAGGCTGCGGCGACGGCGAGCACCGGATATTCGTCGATCATCGACGGCGCGCGCTCGGGCGGCACGGTGACGCCCTTCAGCTCCGAGGCGCGCACCCGAAGGTCGGCGACATCCTCGCCACCGGCCTTGCGCGGGTTCATCACCTCGATCTGTCCGCCCATCTCGACCAGCGTCTCGATCAGCCCGGTGCGGGTCGGGTTCATCAGCGCGTTCTCGATCACGATGTCGGAGCCGGGCACGATCAGCGCCGCGACCAGCGGAAACGCCGCCGAGGACGGATCGCCCGGCACGGCGATCACCTGCCCGGTCAGCTTCGGCTCGCCCTCGATGCGGATATGGCGCACGCCGGCGGCATCGGTCTCGACCTCGAGCGCCGCGCCGAAGCCGGCGAGCATCTTCTCGGTATGGTCGCGCGTCATCACCGGCTCGATCACCGTGGTGACGCCCGGCGTGTTGAGCGCCGCCAGCAGCACCGCCGACTTCACCTGCGCCGAGGGCATCGGCACGCGGTACTCGACCGGCGTCGCCCGCCTCGGGCCGCGCAGCGTCAGCGGCATCTTCTCGCCCGGCGCGGCGTCGAGCACCTGGACGCCCATCAGCCTCAGCGGGTCGAGCACCCGGCCCATCGGCCGCTTCGACAGCGAGGGATCGCCGATGAAGGTGGTCTTCATGTCGTAGGTGCCGACGAGGCCCATGGTCAGGCGCGCGCCGGTGCCGGCATTGCCGAAGTCGAGCGGGGCGCGAGGCTCCAGCAGCGCGCCGTTGCCGGTGCCGCGGATGATCCATTCCTCGCCCGCCTTCTCGACATGCGCGCCCATCGCCTTCATCGCCTCGCCGGTGCGCAGCACGTCCTCGCCTTCCAGCAGGCCGGTGATGCGGGTCTCGCCGGCGGCGAGGCCGCCGAACATGAAGGCGCGATGCGAGATCGACTTGTCGCCCGGCAGGCGGATCGAGCCGGAAAGCGCAGGCGAGCGCGAGGCGGTGGCGGGAACGGGCGCGATATGGGCGGTCATGGGCTTTACCCGGGGGATGGGTGGTGGCGGCCGTTGCGGAACGGGGCGTTCCCGACGGCGGCGGCTTCATCGGTGCGGGGGTCTCCTAACACGGGTTTCAGGCCCGGTCATCCCCCGTCGGCGCGCCGGCCCGCTTATCCTCGCGCGCCTCCTTTTTCACCACAGCGCACGCCGCGCCCGCCAGCATTCGCGCCGCCCCCGGAAGAGGCCCCGACAGAGGCACGGACATAGGCTTTGACAGCGGCCGCGCTTGCCGCTAAGGGGACCGGACTTTTTTCACGAGGACCGGGCCGTTGCGCGGGCGATGCCGCCCCGCCGGATGGCGCTGAGGGGGCGGCCCAGCAGCCAGCAAGACGAAGAGGCAGCATATGGCTAAACCTGATCTCGGCACCAAACGCATCTGCCCTGAGACGGGCCGCAAGTTCTACGACCTGAACAAGGACCCGGTCGTGTCGCCCTATACGGGGCAGTCCTATCCGCGTTCCTATTTCGACAACGGCGTCTCCTCGCCGGTGATCGAGGACGAGGAGCTGGAGGACAAGGAAGTCGACATCGAGGAGGGCGGCGCCGAGCTGATCTCGCTCGAGGACGCCGACGACGAGGCCAAGGGCGACGACAACATCTCGCTCGACGACGATGTCGACCTCGGCGACGACGAGGAGGACGACACCTTCCTCGCCGAGGACGAGGAAGACGAGGACGACGTTTCCGGCATCATCAATGTCGGCGGCGACGACGACGAGGGCTGACGAATAAAAAAGCCTCGCACGAGGCTTGATCTTGGCTTCAGGCAAGGCTAGAAGCCGCCTTCGAAAACCGGCGCGTTCCCAGGCGCGCCGCTCTATGCCGGAAACGGCTTCGGCCAGGGACGAACTCCCGAGGCCGACAGTGGGGCCATAGCTCAGTTGGGAGAGCGCTTGAATGGCATTCAAGAGGTCAGGGGTTCGACTCCCCTTGGCTCCACCAGTTTTTTAAGCTATTGATTTTATTGACTATTTTCTTTCCTGACAATGCACGCGGAAAATCCGCATCCTTCTCATTTCCTTCCTATTTAAGATATTGAGAACTCTATCATTTTCAGTCTGCTGTTGTTGACGACGGAGATCTCGGAGCATCTTCCGGCGTCGAAAAATGCCCAAGGAGGCTTACAACCCTTTTGATCGGGGCTGACGATTTCGCAGTCCCGCAATTGGTTTGAGCGGCCGACTACGCCGATAGTTGGACGCGCCGAAAGAGGCGGCTTTCGCCGAACACAGACTGAAACCGGACAGACTGCTTCCGGCCCCGACCCGGCCAGCCCCAGAGGGCTTCGCTTGTTGGTTTCTGGCCGTCGCCCATAAGCGCCTGAGTTGCATAAACGGCCTTCAGCCAAGCGACACCTATTGTCTCTAGGCCGAGCATCGTAGCCGTTCACGGCTCCCCTCTGCTTTCCCCGGGAAGCTGCCTTCGTTTAAGGGGGCACTAGCGAAGGCGCTGCTTCGGACATCCCGCACATCAACGGGTGCTTGAGACCCCCTCAGGATCGAGCACAGCGTATCTGACACGAGTTCCCGTCACTTTCGTACGAAATGCCCCAAGGCGGGGGTGCCTGTGTTGGCGTCCGGTTGACGATTGCATATTTTGTAACTGTATAGCATACATAAAAATGGAATTGGATAAATCATCAAAAGGGTATGAAAATGAGACACGCATTCGTATTCGCAGCCGGCATGGCAGCAGCGCTCGCATATGTAGTGCCGGTCAGCGCCCAATCGTCCGCCACGCTGGGGAAGATCAAGGAAACGGGCGTCATCAGTGTCGGCCACCGCGACGCCTCGATTCCGTTCTCCTATCTCGACGACAATCAGCAGCCGGTCGGATACTCGATCGAGCTGTGCGGCCGGATCATCGATGCCGTCAAATCCACGCTGGAGTTGCCGGACCTCAAGGTGGAATACGTGCCGGTAACGTCGGCGACCAGAATCCCGTTGCTCGCCAACGGGACGGTCGACATCGAATGCGGATCGACAACCAATACGGCAGAGCGCCAGCAGCAGGTGAGCTTCTCGTTCACGACCTATGTGGCGACGACCAACATCCTGGCGAAGAAGACGTCGAACATTTCCACCTTCGACGATCTGAAAGGAAAAACCGTTGTCTCCACCGCGGGGACCACGCCTCTCAGGCTCCTGAACGAATTGAATACGGAAAAGAGCCTCGACCTGAACATCCTGACGGCGAAGGACCACGCGGAGGGGTTCCTGATGGTCGAGACGGACCGTGCGGTCGGCTTCGTGATGGACGATATCCTGGTGGCCGGCCTCGTCGCGAACTCGCGCGATCCCGAAGCGTATTCCATCTCTCCCGAATTCCTGTCCGTCGAGCCCTACGCGATCATGCTCCCCAGGGGCGACGACGAGTTCAAGGAACTGGTCAACAAGGCGATCGGAGAGATCTACGCATCCGGCGAGATCGCCGAGATCTACGGGAAGTGGTTCGAATCCCCCATTCCGCCCAGGGGCGTGACCCTTGCGCTTCCCATGAGCACCGCCCTGAAGCGGGCGGTCGAGACGCCGACCGATACCGCCGACCCCGAGGCCTACAAGTAGCATCCGGACGGCCAGGGGACGGCGTATCATGAACTACAACTGGAACTGGTCGATCTTTTTCCAGCCTTCGCCGGAGGGCGGGGGAACCTACCTTGATCTCCTGCTTTCCGGTCTGTGGTGGACGATCGCCGCTTCCCTGGCTTCCTTTGCGCTCGCTTTCGTCATTGGATCGGTGGTTGGAGTCGCGCGCACCACGCCCTGGGTCGCGGTGCGCGTGCTCGGCGCTTCGTTCGTCGAGATTTTCCGCAACGTGCCGCTTCTGGTGCAGATGTTCCTCTGGTTCTTCGTGTTCCCGGAACTCCTGCCGAAGGCTGCGGGCACCTGGGTGAAGCAGCTCCAGTACGCGCCATTCTACACCACCGTCCTGTGTCTTGCCTTCTATGCGGGCGCGCGCATCGCCGAGCAGGTGCGCGCCGGCATTCAATCGATGGCCGCCGGGCAGTCCAGCGCCGGCTTCGCGCTGGGCCTCACCCGCATCCAGGTCTATCGGTTCGTCCTGCTGCCGCAGGCCTACCGGCGCATCATCCCACCGCTGACCTCCGAATTCCTGAACAACGTCAAGAACACGTCGGTGGGCCTGACGATCGGGCTGCTCGAGCTCACGGCCCGGGCACGTTCGATCCAGGAATACAGCTTCCAGGTCTTCGAAGCCTTCACCGCGGCGACCGTGCTCTACATTGCGATCAATGCGATCGTGGTGGTGGTCGCCCACCGCCTGGAGGTCAGGCTCAACCCCAGCCGGCGCACGTCACAACCGCGGAGCGCGGCGCATGTTTGATTTCGACGTCATCCAGCGCTCCTGGCAATATCTCTTTCTGGAGGGCATGCGTTTCACGCTGATGCTGACGGTCCTGTCCGGGGCGTCGGCACTCGTGCTCGGCACGCTCATCGCCATGGTGCGGCTTTCCGAAATCCCGGTTCTGGCGCCCGTGCTGGCGGGTTTCGTGAATCTCATGCGCGCACTGCCGCTGATTCTGGTGATCTTCTGGTTCTACTTCCTCGTGCCCTATATCGGGCAATGGCTGACCGGCGCCAGCCGACCTATTCCCGTCGGCCCGTTCCTGTCGGCCTACATCACCTTCACCCTCTTCGAAGCTGCCTATTTTTCGGAGATCATGCGCGCGGGCATTCTGGCCGTGCCGCCCGGCCAGGTGGCGGCGGGCAAGGCGCTGGGCCTGCGCTATCGCCAGGTCATGGCCAATGTCGTGCTGCCGCAGGCGTTCAGGAATGTGTTCCCGATTCTGATCACCCAGCTCATCATTCTTTTTCAAGACACGTCGCTCGTCTACGTGCTTTCGATGACCGACTTCCTGGGTGCCGCGAGCAAGATCGCCCAGCGCGACGGTCGCCTGTTCGAGATGTATGTCTTCGCGGCCGTCGTCTACTTCATCATCTGCTTTGCTCTTTCCCAGCTCGCAAAGCGCTACAGCACGAGGATGCTCGATGGAGCCAATGCCAGATAATGAATCCGCCGAGCTGGCGTCGAATGGCGCTGCCGAGACTCCCGCCATTTCGTTTTCCGGCGTGAGTAAATGGTACGGCTCCGTGCAGGTCCTGAAAAACTGCTCCACGACGGTCCGGCGCGGAGAGGTCCTGGTCGTCTGCGGACCGTCGGGGTCGGGCAAATCGACGCTGATAAAGTGCGCCAACGGGCTGGAGCCAATTCAGGAAGGCGAGATCGTCGTCGACACGACCAGCGTCAACGACAAGCATACCGACCTGCCGCGCCTGCGCTCCCGCATCGGCATGGTGTTCCAGCACTTCGAGCTTTTCGGGCATCTGACGATCGTCGAGAACATCTGCCTCGCCCAAAGGAAGGTTCTCGGCCGGTCGACATCGGAAGCCAGGTCGCGAGCCCACCTGTTGCTTGAGCGTGTCGGACTTTCGGATCATGCGAACAAGTATCCCATCCAGCTTTCGGGCGGCCAGCAGCAGCGCGTGGCAATTGCCCGCGCGCTTGCCATGGACCCCAAGGCGATGCTGTTCGACGAACCGACCTCCGCGCTCGATCCGGAAATGATCAGCGAGGTGCTGGATGTGATGACGGAGTTGGCCAAGGAAGGAATGACCATGATGGTCGTCACCCACGAGATGGGTTTTGCCCGGAAGGTTGCCGACCGGATCATCTTCATGGATCAGGGAGAGATCGTTGACGATTGCCCGAAGGAGGAGTTCTTTGCCGGGCATTGCAGCGAACGGGCCAAGGCGTTCCTGTCCAAGATCCTGAGCCACTGATCCGCGGGGTTCATGCGGGCACGCCAGCATCCCTTCACAGGAGGTAGGCATATTTGTGAGGATCGCATACATCTGCCGAACTATGGATACCACCAAACGTTTCGCTGATATGCTTGGGGAGCCGGGAGGACAGCCATGACAGAGACAGGCAATGTGAAGCGGGGTGCTCCCGATATTGTGCGCGACGCACTGAGGGAAGGAATCCTGAACGGCACGATCCAGCCCGGAACCCAGATGCGGCAGGATGAGTTGGCCGAGCAGTTTGGCGTCAGCCGGATTCCGATCCGGGAAGCCCTGCGCCAACTCGAGGTGGAGGGCCTGGTCAAGATCGAGCTCAACCGCGGTGCGGTGGTTTCGCGACTCTCCACCGAGGATGTCCTCGAAATGTTGGACATACGCATCGCACTCGAATGCTATGCGCTGCGGCTGGCGATCCCGAACATGGCGGAGCAGGATTTCACGCTGGCCGAGGGGCTGCTCGACATCTACGACCAGGAACCCGACCCCGTGAATTGGGGGCGCATGAACCGCCAGTTTCATCTCGCGATATGTGCGCCCTGCGACCGGCCGCGCCTGATGGCGATGATTCGGGACAATATGGGGCGAGCCGACCTGTTTTTGCGCACCGAGGTTTCCCTTGTCGTGGGAAAGGAGCGGCCCCAGCAGGAGCACAGGCAACTCCTCGAATTGATCCGCGCCGGCGATGCGGAGCAGGCGGCCAGGCTCCTGCAATCGCACATCGAGCAGACCAAGCGCTCCGTGCAGGCGACCATGCGCCACCGCAAGGCGTCCTAGGCGGGCCGCCAACCCGCCGTCGCCAGATCACAACCATCAGGGACAACGAAGATGCCGTGGATCAGGATAGATTTGACAGCAGGACGCACGACCGAACAGAAACGCAAGGCCGCCGAGGCGATTACCGAGGCCATGGTGGAGCACTGCGGCTGTTCGCCGGAAACCGTCAGCATCGTGTTCCAGGATGTGAAGAACGCCGACTGGGCGTTCGGTGGCCGGCTGTTGAGCGACCCGAAGACATAGGCGTCCCGGGCGAGACGCCGCCACCGATGGCGGTGTGGCGCCCGTCATTCCTGCTTTCAGCCCGGCAAACCGCGGGGCAAGGCGGCACGGAAGCGCCGCCAATCCGATCCTGCAATCAGATAATACCCTGTTCTCGCAGGGGTTCGCCGCGCTCGATGCGCTCCCATCCGAAGCGCGTAAGGTCGATGGTCTGATAGCGACCGTCAAGGATCAGCTCCGCCATCGCACGACCGCATCCAGGCGCATGCATCAGGCCATGCCCCGAGAAGCCCGCCAGCATCTGGAAGTTGACGAGCCCGCCGGCGCCGGAACCGATGACCACATTTCCGTCGAGATCGTTCTGGTCATAAAGGCCGGGCAGAGTGTTTTTGCATTTGGTGCGCTCGAATTGCGGGAAGCGGTGTGCGAGTGCGGGCCAGACCACGCTGTCGAAATAGTCGTGGTCGGTCTCGAAGTTGTAACCCCGCGGCTCGGCAAGGGTTGGTACGCCACCCGAATATCCCTTCCCCTCGGGGCGGAAGGCCAGGCGTGCCACGTCCTTGAGATAGGGCAGCGGCTCAATCGGCTCCTGGCTTTCGAAATAGTGTTCAAAGCGGCGCAGCGGCTCGATAGGAACGTTCACATCGACCATCGCGCAGATGTCCTTGGCCCAGGCACCGGCTGCGTTGACGAACCATTCCGCCTCTATCTCCCGCCCCGAAGCGAGCTTCACCCGGGTCACGCGAGTAGCCGTGCGGTCAATGCCGATGACCTCGTCCTTGATGAAATCCGCGCCGAGCGCGATCGCCTTGCGACGCAGCGCCTGGAGGGTGCTGTGGGGATCGAGCCAGCCATCATCGGGTGTGTGGACGCCGGCGCCCAGATCGGCCACGTACATGGATGGAAAGCGCTCCTTCAGGCCGTCCCTATCAAGCCAGACCGCGTTCACTCCCAGCTTCAGCTGGGTTTCATGGTTGCCCTTCAGGAGGTCGGTCGCCTCCGGCGGAACGATGAAGAGATAGCCGTTCTTGCGGAACGCAATATCGACGGGCTCGTCGTCGACGGCCATGAGAGTAGGGAACTGTTCGAAGAACGGGATGCTGAAGTTGGATAGCTCGATGTTCTCAGGCAGCGAGAACTGACGGCGCACTCCACCGGACGCCCGAGGAGTCGAGGCAAGCGTATATGCCGGGTCACGTTCGATCACCGTGACCTGGATATCCGGCTGCTTTTGCTTGAGGAAGTAGGCGATGGAAGCGCCAACCGCTCCTCCACCAATTATAACGACGTCTGAGCGCACCACCTTCTCCATTGTTCGTTTCGCGCATGCCTGCGCATTCGCATTGAGGCGCCAAACGCGGCACTCACGATAATTGAATAAATTGTTTTTACATTGGATACAATACAGCTCGACATGCGCTGGAGCAGGTGCGCCAATGCAGCCGGCAGAATTCAATTTGGTATGCGCTTGACGAAAAATGACTACAATGTGATATAGATCGTATAAATATCCTCAATCCCGCCGAACGCCTATAACAGCAGGGCGCGCAACGGAATGAACGGTTAAATCTGCGATGGCTTCATCCGGTCGGCGGCTCGGTCTGGATCAACTGGAAGGTCTTGTACGAAGGGCGCTGGTGCGGGCGGGAATGTCCGAAGCGCATGCAAAACCTGTTGCGTCCAGCATGCTTGCCTGCGAGCGTGACGCCGTCAAGGGACACGGTGTCCTGCGGCTGGCCGGCTTTGTGAACTCGCTCAAGACCGGGTGGGCGGATGGGCAAGTCGAGCCTCTGGTCGTCGCCGAGGCACCGGGACTTGTCTGCGTCGACGCGCGCAATGGCTTCGTGCAGCCTGTTCTCGACCGCTTCCGGGACGAGTTGATGTCGCGGGCGCGCCGGGCTGGCATATGCCGACTTCAGATTCGCAATTCCCATCACTTCGCGGCGCTCTGGCCCGATCTCGAGCCTTTCGCCACCCAGGGACTGGTCGCCTTCGCATGCGTCAATTCCAAGAAGCGCATGGCCGCCTGGAGCGGCGGCGCGGCCGTTCTCGGCACCAACGCCATGGCCTTCGGCGTCCCCCGCGAGGGCGGCATGCCGGTCATCTGGGACCAGTCGAGCAGCGTGCTCTCGCAGGGCGACATACTGCATGCCGACCGGCAGGGCCGTGAACTGCCGGTCGGGGCGGGCGTCGACGCTGAAGGAAGACCGACGACGGACCCAGCGGCCATCCTCGCGGGAGGCGCGCTTCTTCCGGCCGGCGGCGTCAAGGGAGCCTCGCTGGCGTTCATGGTCGAGGTTCTGGCAGCCGGCCTTTCCGGCGGGGAGTTCGGCTACCAGGACCGATCCGTGGACCGAACCGGAACCACGTCGCGCGGAGGGTACTTCCTGCTTCTGATGGCCCCCGAGGCCTCGGCACCGGATTTCCCGCAGCGGATGACTGGTCTTTATAGTGCGCTCGCGGAAGCCGGTGCGGAGCGCTTCCCCGGCGACCGCCGTTACGAGGCAAGGAAAGCCGCGGAGGCGCAGGGAATCGTCCTGGAGCCGCAGGCGCTTGCCGAGCTACTGCGTCTCGCCGGTGAGGAGGGAGCCGCCGGCGCCTAGACTCGCGGAGATCGCGTGACGGACAATCAGCGCACCCGACCGATCATACTGCATGCCATTTTGCTTCTGCCCGGATGACCCGACCATGATGCCATCTGTCCTTATCCGCACCATCGAATCGCATACGGAAGGCATGCCGACCCGGATCGTGGTGGAGGGCGCGCCGGCGGTTCCCGGACAGACCATGCATGACCGGCTGATGTGGGCGAACGAGCATCTGCACGAGATGCGGGAGTTCCTGATGAACGAGCCGCGCGGCCACGCGGCGATGTTCGGCGCCGTCCTGATGCCGCCCACGCGCGCCGACGCCGATTACGGCGTCCTCTACATGAGCGCGAGCGGCTTCTTGCCGATGTGCGGCCATGGCACGATCGGGCTCGCCACGGTCCTCGTCGAAAAGCGGCTGGTGGAGCCGCGCGAGCCGACGACCGAGGTCCGCCTCGACACGCCTGCGGGGCTCGTCTCGGCAAGCGTTCATGTCCAGGCGGGAAAGGTGCTTCACGTCACGATCACCAACGTCCCCTCCTTCGTCGTCGCGCAGGATGTCGGCGTCGAGATACCGGGTTTCGGTGCCGCGCGCGTCGACGTGGCGTATGGCGGAAACTTCTACGCCATATTGGAGGTCGCGCAGTTGCACAAACGCCTGTCCGTTTCCGCCTTGAGAGAACTCACCGACCTTGGCCTTGCGACCATAGAGGCCGTGCGGAACAAGATTGTCATCGCCCATCCGAACGAGGCAGAGCCGGCAATGCTCAAGGCGGCGATACTGGCCGAGGCCGAGGCGGCGTCACGCCCCGCGCGCAACATCATGGTGAAGGAGCCCGGCTATTTCGACCGCTCGCCCTGCGGGACAGGGACATCCGCGCGGATGGCGCTGGAGCATCGCAGGGGTAATCTCGGCCTCGGGGAGCCTTACCGTCACGAATCCATCCTCGGCACGGTCTTCGAAGGCAGGCTGGTGACGGAAACAGATGTCGGCGGCGTTCCAGCCGTCATCCCCCAGATCACGGGGCGCGCATGGATCACCGGGACTTGCGAGTTCACGCTCGATTCCGGCGATCCCTTCCCCGCGGGCTTCAAATTCTGACGGGACAGCAAGACAGGAAGGAAGTCGAGATGCCTGGGCCTCAAGGGTTCGACCGCGGATTGGCCAACTTTGGAGATCGCGACTTTGCTCGGTATCTGCGCCGCGCTTTCGCCCGTTCCGTCGGCATTTCCGACGAGATGCTGAACAGACCCGTCGTCGGCATCGCCGAGACGGGCTCCGGGTTCAACAACTGCCACCGCGCCATGCCCGAGCTGGTCGCCGCCGTGTCTCGCGGTGTGATCGCCGCGGGCGCGCTGCCGGTTCCCTTCCCGACGATTTCCCTGAGCGACATCTTCCTCCAACCCACCGGACTGATGTTCCGCAATCTGATGGCCATGGACACCGAGGAAATGGTGCGTGCCCAGCCCATGGACGCCGTCGTGCTGATCGGAGGGTGCGACAATACGGTTCCGGCGCAGATCATGGCCGCCGTGTCGGCCGGCATTCCGGCGGTGCAACTGGTGACAGGACCGATGTCGACAGGACGGCATAGAGGGGCGCGGCTGGGAGCATGCACGGATTGCCGTCTGTTCTGGTCCCGCTATCGCGCCGGCGACATCGATGCCGAGGAGATCGACCAGGTCGAGAGCCGCCTCGTCGTGACGACCGGGACCTGCGCGGTCATGGGCACCGCCAGCACCATGGCGTGCATTGCCGAGACCTTGGGAATGATGATTCCAGGCTCGGCGACCATACCGGCCGTGAATGCCGAACGCCTCGTCGCCGCCGAGGAAAGCGGCCGCCTGGCCGCGGAGCTCACGCGAAAGCCGATCCTTCCATCGCAGGTGATAACGCGCGAGTCGATCGAGAATGCTTTCCGGGTGACGGTCGCGATCGGCGGCTCGACCAACTGCATAATGCATCTTGCGGCCATCGGCGGTCGCTTGGGAATCCGGATTCCGGACGAGCGGCTGAACGAGATCTTCGACGAAACCCCCGTGCTGGTAAATCTGAAGCCGGTCGGAGAGGCCTATATGGAGGATTTCCACGCGGCCGGAGGATTGGGAGCCGTGTTGCGGGAACTGGCCCCGCTGCTCAATCTCGATACGATGGACGTGACCGGAACCTTGCTCGGCGAGCGGCTGCGCGAGCCGCTCGACTGGGTCGACTGCTCCATCATCGGATCCCGCGACGCTCCAATTTCTCCGACCGGCGGTCTGGTGGTGCTTAAGGGGACGCTCGCCCCCGACGGCGCGATCATCAAGGCTGCCGCGGCAAGTCCGCATCTCTTCGAGGTCGAAGGGCGGGCAGTGGTGTTCGATGGCATTGAGGACCTTGTCCTGCGGATCGATGATCCCGATCTCGATGTCGAGGAAAGCGATATCCTCGTTCTCAAGAATGCAGGCCCTGTCGGGGCGGGAATGCCGGAGGCCGGCTATCTTCCCATCCCGAAGAAACTTGCGCGCAAGGGAGTCAAGGACATGTTGCGGATATCCGACGCCCGCATGTCCGGCACCGCATCCGGGGCAGTCGTTCTGCACGTAGCGCCCGAGGCTGCCGTCGGCGGACCCCTCGCGGTCGTTGAGACAGGCGATCGCATCCGGTTCAGCATTGCCGAGAAGAAGATCGACCTGCTCGTCGAGCAGGACGAGATTTCGCGTCGCTTGGAAGGGTTCGCCAGGACGAATGTCGCAACCCGTGGCTATCAGGCGCTCTACGAAAGATCAGTCCTGCAGGCACCGGCGGGATGCGATTTTGACTTTCTTGTCTAGTTGTCCGGGGTAGGCGCAGGACAGTCAGCCGAACCGCACAAGCGGGGCGAGATTTGAATCAGCGTGCGGATCAGCACGGTCGGCAAGCAACATAGGCCAGCTACCGGCACAGGCCAGTCGACGAGGTTTCGCTGGCGATAGAGCGCGAGAGCATCGTACTCAGCACCATGGAGACTAGCTGGCTGATCAAGAAATGAGCGGCGCGGCCGGACGGCTGGCGCCCCCACGCCGCGGCATCAGATAGCGGAAGGCCGGCCGACGATTGTCAACATCCTGTCGTCCACGGTTGGCAAACCGTCTGCCTGCGGTCATGGTGCCGCGCTTTTCCCGAATCGGAGCCTCGACCTATTCGGGACCGGACGATCACTCGAACGATGGAGCTCCCCATGACCTCGACCGACAGCCATCTTCTTCCCGATACGGCAGCGGCGGCGATCGCCGCCGGCGTCAACGCCGTGAAGGCGCTTCGCGAGGCGCGTGGCTACAGCGTCGAGGACTTGGCCGTCACATGCGGCCTGTCGATCGGAGAAATCACCGGGATCGAAAACGGCGAGGACGCCGATCCGGACAGGCTGCGCCGTATCGCCGCCGCGCTGCGGCTGCCCGAAACCGCCCTGATCGGCGCATAGTCCGCCCTTCCGGCGGACGCGGACCGCGGCGATCCCGGCGACTGGTAGCGCCGGACGGCCTGTGGAGCTATATCGCTCTGGATGCGTCCGCCCGCTTCGCAGATGATCGCCGACCTCATCGGCCTGCTTCCGCAGGACGAGAGGCGACTTCTGCTGCGGCTCTGCGCGGCCGCCGGCGGCCCGGCGGCGCCGGTGCTGGCGGTGCCGGGGCGCGGCAGCGGCGCGGCGCGGCGGCTTGCGGCGCGGCTTGCCAGCATCGTGATCTACCGCGCCGACGAGCGCGAACTGGCGCCCGCGTCGCCGCAGGCAGCGGGGCTGCTGCGCGACATCGCCAGGGCGGGCGGGGTCGAAGGGCCATCCGGTGTCGACCCCGTCGCGGAGATCATCGCCTTGCAGGAACGGGGCGACCATCGCGGCGCGTTGTCGCTGTTCGAGGAGAACGGCGGCATCTACTTCATTCATTTCCACGGCAACGATGCCTGCCTCGATGTGCTGAACCGCTTCCCGGGGGAAATGGTGGACGCCGAGGAGACGCTGACATTGGCCCGGGCGATGCACGCGCTCAAGGCGGGCAACGTGACGCATGCCCGCTTCCTGCTGGTGCGGCGGTTCGGCGAGGGCGTTCACAGCCTCGAGACGGTGATCCGCGACGCCGGGCGGTTCTCGCTGGCCGTACGGCAGTTCCGCTTCGTGATGGCGATCTACGAGGACTATGCCGTCTCGAACGAGCTGAGAGCGCTGCTCTTCGACATGCTGGCGGAACTGCCGATCGACGATCACCTGCATCGCGGCAGTTTCTACAACGCCATGCTGGCGGTCTGCCTGCAGCGGCACAGGCTCAACGAGGCGGAGGAGGTCGCCAGGCGCGCGCATCACCACTATCGCGAGGCGCAGGCGCATCTGCTGGTCTTCTACATCGAGCTGCATCGCGTGGTCTTCTCGCTCCAGCGCGGCATGCTGGGCGAGGCCGAGCGCTGGGCGGCGCAGGCGCGCCAGGCGCTCGACATGGTGCGCTTCGACACGCCGGCCGACCGGCGGCTGCTCAACCTGCTCGACAGCGTCATCGCCTATGAGAAGGGCGCGCCGGGGCATCTGGTGCGCTTCGTCGCCGAGGAGTTCGACAAGTTCGCCTATGGCGAGATCTGGCCGATCGTGGTCGAGCTGTCGCTGGTCTATTGCTCGCAGGTGGTCAGCCGCCAGGTCGGGCTCGGCGCCGCGATCAGCTTCCTCGACAAATGGCGGGTGCAGGAGTGGCGGTCGCGCCGCTTCAACCTCGCCATCACCATGCGCGAGGTCGACCTGCTGCAGAACGCCAACCGCTGGCAGGCGGCAGCCGACCGGCTGATGGCGGTGCAGTCGCGCATCAACCTGACCTGGGTGGAATCGGCGGAGGAAGCGATGTCGCGCCTCGTCGACCCGATCGAGATCGAGCTCGCGATGGCGTGGCTGCGCCATCTCATCGAGCACCTTCCCCACCGCCCCATGCTGCGCGACCAGGTCGAGGCGCTGTTGCGCAACGAGCATATCGGCGAGCGCGACCGGGGCCGGCTGCGGCTGTGGGCGGCCTATCTGGCGCGCATGCATCGCGATGTCACCCGTGCACGCCACCTGCTGTCGGAACTGCTCGACGATCTCGCCCGCATCGGCATCATCACGCATCTGCTGGGCGAGATCGGCATCGTCGACGTGCTGCTCGACGACAAGCGGATCGCGGCGCACGTCATGTCCGCGCCCGACCGCCGCGCCGTGATCCGCAAGCTTCACGGCTTCTCGCCCCGCCGGGAGCGGGAGAGCACGCCGCTCACCCGCCAGGAGCTGCGCGTGCTGCGGCTGGTGGCGGAAGGCGCGACCAACAAGTTCGTCGCGCGCCAGCTCCGGCTTTCCGAGGTGACGGTCAAGTTCCACCTGACCAACATCTACCGGAAGATGGCCTGCCGAAAGCGCGCTGAAGCCGTTTCCGGCGCTCGCTCGCTCGGCTGGCTCTGAAGAAAACCTATACCAGATTTCGCAAAACCTAGACTTCTGACGCATTGAAGCGAGGCGTCGCGCGGCCGCAAGATGAGCCAAGCAAAGATCGCGCCCGACCGAGGCGCGGCACAGGGAACCTTGGTGTCGGATGCAGGAGAACTATCTCTATACGTTCGCAAAGCGCGTCGCCGGCTTCGTCGGCGTGCTGTTCGTCCTGTCGCTGATGATCTTCATCCTCGCCCGCGTCGTGCCCGGCGACCCCGCGCGCATCGCGCTCGGCCCCAGCGCCTCGCAGGAGCAGGTTAACGCCATGCGCGTGCAGATGGGGCTCGACCGGCCGCTGATCGAGCAGTATTTCACCTATGTCTCCAACGCGTTGCAGGGCGATCTCGGACGCTCGCTGATGTCCGGGCGCCCCGTCACCACCGAGATCGCGGCGCTGCTGCCGGCGACGCTGGAGCTGGTGCTCGTCACCATCGTCATGATGGCAGTGATCGCCATTCCGCTCGGGGTCATCACCGCCCGCTACCGCAATAGCTGGATCGACAATACCGGCCGCTTCTTCTCCATCGTCGGCGTGACGATGCCGAGCTTCGTGTTCGCGATCCTGCTCCAGCTCTTCGCGGCCTATTTTCTCACCGACTGGCCGATCATCGGCCGCATCGACCACACGCTGGCCGCGCCGCGCTCGCCCACGGGCCTGCTGCTGGTCGACTCGCTGGTGCATGGCCGGTTCGACGTCTTCGTCGACGCCTTCCAGCGCATCCTGTTTCCGGCGCTGGCGCTCGCCATGTCGGGCATCGGCCAGATCACCCGCATCACCCGCTCTGCGATGATCGAGAACCAGCGCCGCGACCACGTGCTGACGCTGCAATCCTTCGGCGTGCCGGACCGGGTGATCGTCTTCCGCTACCTGCTGAAGCTGTCCTCGATCGCGCCGCTGACCATCATGGGGCTGGAGTTCGCCTCGCTGATCGGCAACGCCTTCGTCGTCGAGCTGGTCTTCTCCTGGGGCGGCTTCGCCTCCTACGGCCTCAACGCCATCCTGCAGAAGGACCTGAACGCGGTGATGGGCGTCGTGCTGCTGTCGGGCCTGTTCTTCATCGTCGCCAACATCGTCATCGACATCATCCTGCTCGTGATCGATCCGCGCCTGCGGCTGAAGGAGGCGCGCTGATGGCGGCCGAGGCCACCCGCGACCTCAAGGCGCTGACGCCGCGCCAGATGGCGTGGTACCGCTTCACCCGCAATCCGACCGCCATCATCGGCGCGCTGATGGTGATCTCGGTGGTGCTCGTCGCGGCGCTGGCGCCGCTGATCGCGCCCTATCCCGAGCATGCGGGCGCGGCGGTCAACTTCCGCGCCCGCCACGCGCCGCCGGATCTCACCTACTGGCTTGGAACCGACAAGGTCGGCCGCGACATCCTCACCCGCGTCATCTACGGCTTCCGCGTCTCGCTGCTGCTCGTCGTCGGCGTGCTGGCCGTCGCCGTGCCGCTGGGCGCGGCGCTGGGCCTTGCGGCCGGCTATTTCGGCGGCTGGACCGAGCGCATCATCACCGGCCTCACCAACGTGATGCTGGCGATCCCGCCGCTGGTGATGGCGCTGGCCGTCGGCAACGTGCTCGAGCCGAACCTCGTCAACGCGATGATCGCGATCACGCTGCTGTGGTGGACCTGGCATGCGCGGCTCGTCTACCGCGTGTCGAAATCGATCGCGGCGGAGGACTTCGTCGAGGCGGCGAGGCTCGCCGGCGCCAGCCACTGGCATGTGCTGACGCGCGAGATCCTGCCGAACTGCATCTCGGTCATCTCGGTGAAGACGACGCTCGACGCCGCCTTCGTCATCCTGTTCGGCGCGACGCTCTCCTTCCTCGGCCTCGGCGTGAAGCCGCCGACGCCGGACCTCGGCTCGATGGTCGCCGACGGGCGCCAGTTCTTGCCGGAGATGTGGTGGGGCGTGCTGGCGCCGGGCTTCGCCATCTTCTACGCCACCCTCGGCTTCAACCTGCTGGGCGACGGCCTGCGCGACATGTTCGACGTGGAGGTGTGACGATGGCCGAGCTGCTCCGCGTCACGGGCCTCAACGTCGCCTTCAACACCTACGGCCGGCGCCATCACGTGCTCAGGGACGTGACGCTGTCGATCCCGCAGGGCGGGCGCGTCGCGCTGATCGGCGAGACCGGGTCCGGGAAATCCGTCACCAGCAAGGCCATCCTCGGCACCCTGCCGGGCAATGCGCGGATCGAGGGCGGCGAGATCCTGTTCCGCGGCGACAACGTGCTGGCGATGCCGCGCGGGCGCCGCGACGCGCTGAAGGGCACGGCGTTCTCGGTCATCATGCAGGACCCGCTGTCCTCCTTCAATCCGGTGTTCAGGATCGGCCGGCACCTCGACGACGTGATGTACTACGCCGACCGGCGCCTCGGCAGGAAGAGCGGCGCGGCGGAGCGCCGCCAGCGCATCTTCGAGGTGCTGCGCAAGGTCCAGCTCGACGACCCGCAGCGCATCGTCGCGGCCTATCCCTCCCAGCTTTCCGGCGGCATGCGCCAGCGCGTGCTGATCGCCCTGTCGCTGCTGCACCAGCCGGAACTGCTGATCGCCGACGAGCCGGGCACCGCCCTCGACGTGACGACGCAGGACGAGATCATGAAGCTCATCAACCGGCTGGTGGCCGACAACGGCCTGTCGCTGCTGATGATCACCCACAATCTCGGCATCGTGCGCCAGATGGCGGACGACGTCTATGTGATGCGCCACGGCGAGATCGTCGAGAACGGCAGCCTGGCCGAGATCTTCACCAGCCCGCGCCAGCCCTATACGCGCCAGCTCATCGACGCGATCCCACCGCTCTACGGCGCCAGGGTCGAGGACCAGAAGCCCGCCGAGGCCGACCCCATCGTCGAGATGCACGGCGTCACCAAGGTGTTCGAGCAGAAGCCGCTGCTGGGCAAGGCCACGCGCCATGTCGCGGTTTCCGGCGTGACGCTCGCCGTGCGGCGCGGCGAGGTGTTCGGGCTGGCCGGCGAATCCGGCTCGGGCAAGACGACGATCGCCCGCATGATCATGGGGCTGATCGGCGCGTCGGACGGCTCCGTCACCGTCGACGGCAAGGCCGTCGAGGACGAGCGCGGCAGCGACGCCTTCCGCCGCAAGATCCAGATCGTCTACCAGAATCCGGGCACCTCGCTGAACCCGAAGCGCACCGTCGGCCAGACGCTGCGCGTGCCGCTCGCCTTCGCCGGGATGCGCGGCAAGGCGTGCGACGAGCGGATCGCCGAGCTGCTGCGGCAGGTCGACCTGCCGGCGAACTATGTCGGCAAGTATCCGCACGAGCTGTCGGGCGGCCAGAAGCAGCGCGTCGCCATCGCCCGCGCGCTGGCGGCCGACCCGGAGATCGTCGTGCTCGACGAGCCGACCTCGGCGCTCGACGTGTCGGTGCAGAAGAACGTCATCGCGCTCCTGACCCGGCTGCGCGAGGAGCTCGGCCTCACCTATCTCTTCATCTCGCACGACCTGTCGCTGATGCGCAATTTCTGCAGCCGCATCGCCATCATGCTGCGCGGCGAGATCGTCGAGGCGGGCGAGCCGCGAGCGGTCTTCGAGGCCCCGCAGCACCCCTATACACGCGCCCTGATCGCAGCCGTGCCGGTCATCAGCGACGAGGAAGAAGCACGCAAACCGCGCGTGAGCGACGAGGAGCGCAGGCGCTACCTCGTCGACACGGCGGCCTGAACATGTCCAGAAAGGCAGGAACAGAACAATGTATCGTCTAGGGATCGATGTCGGCGGCACGAATACCGATGCGGTGATCATGCAGGGCCGCAACGTGCTCTCCGGCGTCAAGGCCTCGACCACGGAGGACGTCACTTCCGGCGTGCTCGAGGCGATGGAAGCGGCAATCTCCAGGGCCGGCGTCGACCGCGCGAAGATCACCCATGTGATGATCGGCACGACGCACTTCACCAATGCGGTGATCGAGCGGCGGCACGTCAACCCGGTGGCGGCGATCCGCCTCGGCCTTCCGGCGACGGCCTGCCTGCCGCCGATGGTCGACTGGCCGGACGATCTGCGCGAGGCGGTCGGCGGCCATGGCTATCTGGTGCGCGGCGGCTACGAGTTCGACGGGCGCGAGCTTGCCGCCCTCGACCTCGACGAGATCGACCGCATCGCCGACGACATCAACGCCAAGCGGATCGGCGCCGCCGCCATCACCTCGGTCTTCGGCCCGATCAATGCGAAGATGGAGGAAGAGGCGCGCGCGCGGCTTCTGCGCAAGTGCCCCGATATCCCGGTGGTGCTGTCGAGCGAGATCGGCCGCATCGGCCTGCTCGAGCGCGAGAGCGCGGCGGTGATGAATGCGAGCCTGCTCGCGCTCAGCGCGCGCACCGTCGACGCTTTTGCCCATGCATTGAAGTCGGCGGGCCTCGACTGCCCGTTCTTCATCACCCAGAACGACGGCACGCTGATGGGCGCCGAGATCGTCAAGCGCTTCCCGGTGCTCACCTTCGCCTCCGGGCCGACCAACTCGATGCGCGGCGCGGCCTTCCTGACCGGCGTGCGCGACGGCATCGTCGTCGACATCGGCGGCACCACGACCGACATCGGCTCCCTGCAGCACGGCTTCCCGCGCCAGGCGGCGACGGTGGTCGACATCGGCGGCGTGCGCACCAATTTCCGCATGCCGGACGTGTTCTCGATCGGGCTCGGCGGCGGCTCGCTGGTACGCCGGAACGGCGACGCCACGACGGTCGGCCCGCAGTCGGTGGGCTACCGCATCAACAGCGAGGCCCTCGTCTTCGGTGGCGGCACGCTGACGGCGACGGACGTCGCGGTCGCGCGCGGCGAGGCCGAGGTCGGCGACGCCGCCAGGGTGGCGGATCTCGATCCCGCCCTTCTCGACGCGGCGCGCGCGGAGATCACGCGCATGCTGGAGCGCGCCATCGAGCGCACCCGCCTGTCGCCGGACCCGATCCCGGTGATCGCGGTGGGCGGCGGCTCCATCCTGATGCCCGACCGGATCGGCGACCTCGGCGTGATCCGTCCGGAGAACTTCGCCGTCGCCAACGCCGTCGGCGCGGCGATCGCCCAGATCAGCGGCGAGGTCGACCGCATCTTCTCGCTGGAGAAGGGGCTGACGCGCGAGATCTGCCTGAAGCAGGCCGAGGACGAGGCCCGCCAGAAGGCGATCCGCTCGGGCGCCAACGCCGCGACCATCGAGACGATCGAGCGCGAGGACGTGCCGCTGGCCTATCTGCCCGGCAACGCCACGCGCATCCACGTCAAGGTCGTCGGAGAGATGGGGGGTCACGATGCTTGATCGCGCACAGGGCAGATGGCGTCTCGACGAACCGATGGTCGAGGCGCTGGAGATCGGCTCCGGCATTCTGGGCACCGGCGGCGGCGGCAATCCCTATATCGGCAAGCTGCGCGTGCGCCAGGCGCTGCGCGAGGGCCACGTGATGGAGATCATCCCCCTCGAAAGCGTGCCCGACGAGGCGCGCATCGTCGCCATGGGCGGCATCGGCGCGCCGCTGGTCTCCCACGAGCGCATCAAGGAGGGTCGCGAGGGCCTGCGTTGCGTGCGCGCGCTCGAGGAGCGGCTGGGCATCAAGGTCGACGCCATCGCCTGCGAGGAGATCGGCGGCCAGAACTCGATGGAGCCGCTGATCGCGGCGGCCATGGCCGGCCTGCCGGTCGTCGACTGCGACGGCATGGGCCGCGCCTTCCCCGAAATGCAGATGACGAGCTACGCCATCTACGGCCATCGCTCGACGCCCAGCGTCATGTGCGACCCGCACGGCAACGTCGTCATCTTCGACCACGCCATCTCGGAGTTGTGGCACGAGCGCATGGCGCGGGCCTGCGTGGTCGCCCAGGGCGGCGCCTCGACGCTGGCCGGCGCGCCGATGTCGGGCGAGTTCATCAAGCGCTTCGCCATCCCGCACTCCTATTCCAAGGCGATCGCGCTCGGGAACGCGGTGCTGGAGGCCCGGCGCGAGCATCGCGACCCGGTCGCCGCGATCTGCGAGAGCGAGGACGGCAAGATCGTCTTCCGCGGCAAGATCACCGACCTGAAGCGTCACCTGGCCGGCGGCTTCGTGCGCGGCGAGGCGATCATCCAGGGTTTCGAGGCCTACGAGGGCGACGAGGCCTCGGTCCACATCCAGAACGAGTTCCTGATCTTCTCGCGCAACGGCGAGGTCGAGGTCATCGTACCCGACCTGATCGTCATCCTCGATGCCGACAGCGGCGAGGCGATCTCGACCGAGATGCTGCGCTACGGGCAGCGCGTCGCCGTGCTGGCGATCCCGTGCCACCCGCTGCTGCGCAGCCCCGAGGCGCTGGAGGTCGTCGGCCCGAAGGGCTTCGGCTTCGACGATCTTGTGTTCAGGCCGATGCGCACCGAGGACGAGGGAGGCGCGGCATGACCTCGTTCACGGTAGGCGCCGACGACATGGATGCCATCGCGCTGGGCGGCGCCTTTCTCGGCACCGGCGGCGGCGGCGACCCCTATATCGGCAAGCTGATGGCCAAGCAGGTGATCGCGCGGCACGGGCCCGTGAAGGTGATCCCGGTCGACGACCTGGCCGACGACGCGCTGTGCATCCCCGTATGCATGATGGGCGCGCCGACGGTGATGGTCGAGAAACTGCCCAATGGCGAAGAGGCCCGTGAGGCGCTGAGCCAGCTCGAGACCTTCCTGGGCCGCAAGGCCGACGCGCTGATCTGCATCGAGGCCGGCGGGCTGAACTCTACCATTCCCTTCGCTGTCGCCGCCGCGACGGGGCTGCCGCTGATCGACGGCGACGGCATGGGCCGCGCCTTCCCCGAACTGCAGATGGTGACGCTGACGATCCACGGCATCTCGGCGACGCCGATGGTGCTGGCCGACGACAAGGGCAACAGCTCGGTCATCAACGCCATCTCCAACAAGTGGACGGAGCGGCTCGCCCGCTGCCAGACCGTGGAGATGGGCGGCGCGGCCCTCGTCGCGCTCTACCCGATGAGCGGCGCCGAGGTGAAGCGCGGCATCCTGCGCGGCTCGATGTCGCTGATCAGGGAGATCGGACAGACCATGGCGTCGGAGCGCAAGGCGAGCCGCAGCCCGGCCGACGCGCTGGTGAAGCGGCTCGACGGCAAGAGGCTCTTCACCGGCCGCGTGGTCGACATCGACCGGCGCACCGTCGGCGGCTTCGCCCGCGGCAAGGCCGAGTTCAAGGGCATGGACGACGACGAGGGGCGCACCTTCACGGTGGAGTTCCAGAACGAGTTCCTGATCTGCCGCGACGACAAGGACGCGCTGCTGGCGGTGACGCCGGACCTGATCTGCGCGCTCGACGCCGATGGCGGCCTGCCCGTGACCACCGAGCAGCTTCGCTACGGGCTTGCCGTGACCATGATCGGGCTTGCCTGCGACCCGCAATGGGCGACGCCCGAGGGGCTCGACCTCGTTGGCCCCCGCTACTTCGGCTACGAGCACGACTACGTGCCGCTGCACCAGATGTCCCGCTGAGAAGGACGAGAAAACCCGTTGGAACCAGAAAGAGGAACATGACATGAAAACGATCAAACTCGCGCTTGCCGCGGCGGGACTCGCCGCGGCCACCGCGCTGACCGCCCCGGCGGTCGCGCAGGACAAGCTGTCGCTCGTCGTCAACGTCGTGCAGGTCTTCGGCACCGTCGACCCCGCCAAGGTGACCGACTACACCGAATATATGGCGGCGGTGAACCTCTATGACGCCCTCACCACGGTGAGCAGCGGCGGCGAGGTGGTGCCCCAGCTCGCGGAAAGCTGGGAGGTCTCGGACGACAACCGGACCTATACCTTCAAGCTGAAGCAGGACGCCACCTTCCAGGATGGCAGCCCCGTCGAGGCCAAGGACGTCGTCTACACGATGAAACGCCTGCTGGCGCTCAACGAGGGCCCCGCCTATCTGTTCTCCGAACTCGTCCAGCCCGACAACGTCAAGGCGATCGACGACCATACCGTCGAGATCAGGATCGACCGCGTCTACGCGCCGTTCATCTCGGTCACTCCGCTGATCCTGGTGGTCAATTCCGACGTGGTGTCGGAAAAGGAAGGCGAATGGGGCGAGGACTACCTGGCCGAGAACAGCGCCGGTGCCGGCCCCTACAATCTCAGCGGCTGGACGCGCGGCGCGGAGATGATCCTGCAGCGCTACGAGAACTACCACGCCGGCTGGCCGAACGACCGCCCGATCGACGAGCTTCGCTTCGTCGTCACGCGCGACGAGGCGACGGTGCGCGCGCTCGCCCAGCGCGGCGAGCTCGGCATGTCCTCGCAATACCAGAGCAGCGAGACCTACGAGGCGATCGCCGCGCTCGACAACTACAAGCTGATCGAGGCGGAGACGACCACCGGCTTCTACCTCAAGGTCAACAACCAGCTCGCGCCGACCGACGACGTGCATATCCGCCGCGCCATCGCCTACGCCATGGACTACGACACGATCCGCGAGGTCATCTATCCGGGCGGCGAGATGAAGAGCGTGCTGTCGCCGCTGTTCAGCGAGGCGCATCTCGACACGCTGCCGTCGCCGGAATTCAACCTCGAAAAGGCCGTCGAGGAGGTGGCCAAGTCGAAATATGCCGGCAACCAGCCGATCCGCATCAGCCACGCCTATGTCGCCAACACCGCGTTCGAGGAGGAGATCGGCCTGCTGTTCAAGTCGACGCTGGAATCGATCGGCTTCGCGGTCGACCTCCAGCCCGAACCGTGGAACCGGCTCACCGAGCTGGCCACCAGGATCGAGACGACGCCGCATACCTCGCAGGTCTTCTACGGCCCGACCTATCCGTCGCCGGATTCGGTGTTCTTCGTTCAGTATCACTCTCGCGCCGCGGGCACCTGGTCGTCGATGTCCTGGGTCGAGGATCCGCAGATCGACGCGATGATCGACAAGTCGCGCGACACCGTCGACGACGCCGCGCGCAACGCGATCTACAAGGACATCCAGGCACGCGTGCACGACACCGTGGCCGAAATCCCGCTGCTCACGCAGCTCAAGCGCATGGCCGCGCATTCCTGCCTGCAGGGCTACGCGGAAGTGCCGATGCAGAGCTGGGACTACGACTTCTCGCGGATGTGGTGGGCCTGCGAGGAGTGATCGCCTAACCGGTGCGATCCCATAACCGCGAGGAGGCCCCGGCATTGCCGGGGCCTCCTGTTCAGGCGCGGGCGGCTGCGGCCACGGCTGGTTATGTTGATGACGCCGGCCGGTAGCCATCTCCGCTCCGACCGGCGATCCTCCGATCCGGGTCCGAAACTACGACGGGCTCTCAGGGTAGACATGCCAGACGGCGCCGGTGTATCTCCCGCCATATTCCGGTGCGAGGCTGACTTTGCCATTTTTGGTGTTCCCGTCGAGCCATTTCGGCCCCGGCACATTTCCCAGACATTCGAATGCGATACCGGTCTCGCCGGCCACATCGTGCATGCGCCAATGGGTTCCGGTGTAGCGACCACCGGTTTCGGGAGCAAGCGACACCGACCCGTCGACGGTGTTTCCGTCGAGCCATTGCGGCCCGGCGACATTGCCCAGACATTGCAACCCGACATGCCCTCCTCCGAGATCGACGATCTTCCAACGCGTGCCGGTCAACGCGGGTTTCTGGAAGTGAACGTTGTATTGCAGCGCGACGCTTCCGTTGACCGTATTGCCGTCGAGCCAGTCGCGGCCGGGTATATTGCCGGCGCAATGGATGATGACGTTCGTACCGGATTTCAACGCGCGAACCTTGGCCGAGGCAAACTCGGAACGAATTGTTGCGTCGAGCTGGAGGTCGCCGTCCCGGACATAGACCGTGTTCGCATGGGAGGTGCCGAGCGGCCTGAGCGTCGTCGATGCCGACCCGGTGTCGTCAGCATCGAAGGGGCCGTCCAGTTCACGCGCAAAGAACCAGAAGTAGAGGGGATGGCCCCATCCGTTTATCGTGTATCGACCTTTGGGTGAGTATTTTTGCCCTCGAGCAAGTGATATCGGCTTGCGATTGATGATAAAGCTCTTGTATTGCCCGGGAAGCAGGGCGGGGACACGCGAAACGGCAAACGAGAACTTGAATTCTCCATGGATGCCTTTGCCGGTGCCCTGATCTTCGGATGCGTTCCTGATGAGGATTTCGTCAATGCTGATGGTGGTCGTCATGGCAATCTCCTTCACTGATTGACAGGCCGATCAGGCCCGAGATCGGAAGGGACCGATAGTTGGCAGATGCCAATGCGTCGGAGATCCGGCGATGCTTCGGCCGTTGCCGGCACCGACGGCATGGCATGCCGGTCGTCTCAGTCGGGTTGAGCGGTGTCGACCGTCTTGAGAAGCGCGATCAGGGCGGCTTGCTGGTTGGTGCCGGTCTTCTTGTAGATCTGCTCCAGATAGGTGCGGGCAGACCCGTAGGTTATTCCTCGCTCTTTGGCGATCTGCCGCAGCGGTCTGCCGGTCAGCAGGGCCCGGGCCAGTTTCGCCTGACTCGGCGTCAGTCCAAAAAGGGTGTCGAGCACCTCGTCGAGATGCTGATCGCCGGCTGCGGCCACCGGCCGCAATGTGACGAGAGCCAGCTTCTCCCCCGACAATCCGAACTCGACGGAACGCGAGAGTGGGGCAACGGATACGACCAGCCGTCTGTCCGGCGCCTCGTCCTCGCTCTCGACCATGATGACGCCGCCGCCGCGACCGCGATGAGGTATGATCGAATCCGTAACTGCCGCGTGCAGACGATAGGCCGCCTGCGAAACCGGCAAATAGAGCCTGCCGCGGAAGATGCTCATGCAATACGGCATGGCTCTCAACAGCGTCTCCGCCGCAGAATTGATCGCGACGACACGCAAGCCGGCGTCGACGATCAACGAAGCGAGGCGCCATTCCTCGAACCCCCTCGGCCATTTGAGCGCCTGCGCCGACAACTTGGCGATCTGCCCCGCGCGAAGAATGTGGGGAGCGATCAACCGGAGCAAATCCAGGTCGTCCAGCTCGAAGTCCCCTTGATTCTTCCCATGGCTGATGTCGACGATCGTGTGCGAGTGGGAGGTCGAGATCAGGTGTGCCTGGAGGCCGAAATATACGTCCCTGTGACGAAGCCAATCGATGAAGAGCGGTCGTCGGTAGAAGGCGCTGAGCTCCTCGATCTGGCTCTGACGGACGACGACCCCGGCCGGAACCTGTCTCACCTTGTTCATCAGCGGATCGACGATCATTGCGGTTTCGGCTTCCGGGCTGTGGAATTCCGCATCGGCGATCGAGGTATGGCCGGCGGCGAACCCCGCTTCGTAACGGATGAGCCATGCGCGGGAGCCGTGGAACAGGTCTGCCAGGAGCACCAGCGAGTCGGGCCATTCGACGACACCGTACGCCGCATCATAGAAAGACCCGACGACGGAGATGATCGATTCCGCGGTCGCTTGCCTGACTGAATACTCCATGACCGCCCCCGTAGGGATTTCTAGTCGTACCGACGCAGCCAGGCGACGCAGTCCTGACGGCATACGCGCTTCCCGATGGGAAAGCGCTTGACCTGCCAGACCTCGGAGCTCAGCTTCGCACGAATGATCTTATCCGTCGAGATGCCCGATCCACTGCTCGACAAACAGGAAAATCCGGCGAGCGTCGGTGAGTGATGGTTTCAGTGCCCGGAGCTACCGGCATCGAACGTCGAATGGAGTCTGTCGCACCCGCTGCACTATAGGGTGTCACCCCGGGCGGGCGAGCTTCTCGAGCAGCCGGACCTGGTCCTTCAAGCCTTCGAGGATCGGCCCGAGGTCGGCCGTCGCGGAGCCGCTCCTGTCCCCCGACTGCCCGATCCCGTGAACGAGCAGCGAGGTGAGGCTGCGCGCGATCTCGGTCGGCTTCATCCGGCCCGACGGCGAGTACCACAGCGCCGTCCAGTTCGACATGCCGATCATCGCGAACGCCGTGAGCTGCGGGTCCACCGGTCGGAACTCGCCGATGCGGATGCCGTCCTCGACCAGCCGCGTGTAGAGGTCGAGGATCTGCCGGCGCCCGCGGTTGTAATTCTTGCGCAACTCGTCGGGGACCTCGGCCTCAAGCCTGTCGAAGACCAGGAACCGGCCGCCTCCGCGTAGCCGCTGGGTGATCGAGCCCTCCACCGCCAGCACGAGCCGTTCCGTGGCGGTCAGGTCCTCGCGGTCGAAGAGAGCCTGCAGCTCGGACACGCGGCGCTCGAACTCCTCGACGAACAGCTCGCGCAGGATGGCTTCCTTGTTGGGGAAGTAATGATAGACGGAGGAGCGCTTGAGCGTCAGCGAATCCGCGATGTCGTTGATGCTCGTCTTGCCGAAGCCGTTGGCGCAGAACAGCTCGGCCGCCTTTTCCAGCATCTTCTCGCGCACGAGCGCCTTGCGGGCGTTGGCGGCGGGCGCACGCTTCCCCGCGGCCTCGGCGTCGCGCTTCTCGCGCAAGCGGCCCGTCTTGCCTTCGGCTGCGTTCGGCGTCGCGGTGGTGGTCAAGCGTGCTCAGCTCCCTTGCATTCAGACGATCTCGAGAAGGCCGGCAGCCCCCATTCCCGCCCCGACGCACATGGTCACTACCGCCATTTTCTCGCCGCGTCGAGAAGCCTCGCAAACGGCGTGGATGGCCAGGCGCGCGCCGCTCATGCCGTAGGGATGGCCGACGGCGATGGCGCCGCCGTCGACGTTGAAGCGGTCCGGATCGATGCCCAGCCGGTCGCGGCAATAGAGCACCTGCGAGGCGAACGCCTCGTTCAGCTCCCACAGCCCGATGTCGGCGACGCCGAGCCCGAAGCGGCGCAGCAGCTTCGGCACGGCGTGGACGGGGCCGACGCCCATCTCGTCGGGCTCGCAGCCGGCCGAGGAGAAGCCGCGGAAGATCGCGAGCGGCTTCAGGCCCCGACGCGCGGCGAGATCGGCGTCCATCACCACCAGCGCCGCCGCCCCGTCGGAGAACTGCGACGCGTTTCCCGCGGTCACCGTTCCGGCGGGCGACAGGACCGGGGACAGCCGGGCGAGCGTTTCGGAAGTGCTTTCGGGCCGCACGCCCTCGTCCTGCGCCAGCGTCACGGTTTCGAAGCGTATCTCGCCGGTCTCGCGATCCTCGATCCGCTTCGTCGTCTCGAGCGGGGCAAGCTCTGCGGCATAGAGGCCGGCGGCCTGCGCCCGCGCGGTGCGCTGGTGGCTTGCCGCCGCATAGGCGTCCTGCGCATCGCGCGCGACGTTGTAGCGCCGCGCCACGTTCTCGGCCGTCTCCAGCATCGGCATGTAGAGCGCGGGCTTGTGCTCCATGATCCAGGGGTTCTCGCGCCGGCTGTTGTTCTTGTCCCTGGTCTGGACCAGGCTGATCGACTCGATGCCGCCGGCGACCGCGACCTCCAGCTCGCCCGTCTGCACCGCCTGCGCGGCGATGGCGAGCGCATGCAGCCCCGAGGCGCAGAACCGGTTGATGGTCGCGGCGCTGACGGTGACGGGAAGGCCGGCGCGGATCGCCGCCTGCCGCGAGATGTTGTAGCCGGTGGTGCCCTCCTGCATCGCGCAGCCGAGGATCACCTCGTCGACCTGCGCCGGATCGACGCCGGCGCGCCGGACGGCTTCGGCCACGACGTGCCCGGCAAGATCGGCGGCGTGGGTGTCGTTGTAGGCGCCCCTGAACGCGCGCCCGACCGGCGTGCGGGCGACCGAGACGATTGCGGCTTCTTTCATGGGAAATCCTTCCTCGCGGCAGCCTCATGCGTCCACGAACCGGCCTCGATAGAACGAGAGCGGCGGGCGGGCTGCGGGATCGGTGACGATGTCGATGACGGTCGGGCCTTCATGGGACAGGGCCTGCCCGAGCGCCTCGCCTATCCCGGCGGCGTCCTCGACGCGGATGCCCTGCGCGCCGCAGGCGCGGGCGAGCGCCGCATGGTCGACCGGCGCGAAGGTGCAGGCCTCGGTATGGGCGCCGAAAAGCGCATCCTCGGCGTCCTTCTGATAGCCGAGGATCTGGTTGTTGAGCACCAGGACGGGGAGCTTCAGCCGCATGCGCACGGCGGTTTCCAGCTCGGCCCAGCAATGCGCGAAGCCGCCGTCGCCGGTCACGCAGACGACCTCGCTGCCGGGACAGGCGATCTTCGCGCCGATGGCCATGGGCAGCCCCCAGCCGAGGCCGGCGAGGCCGCGCGGGGACAGGAACCGCATCCCCGGCCGTTGAGCGGTCAGATAGTTGGCCGTCCAGATCGAGGCGTAGCTCGCGTCCGAGACGACGATGTCGTCCTGCGCCAGCACAGCGTCGAGCTCGGCCATCACCGCTTCCGGGCGGACATGGGGCGCCGGGTACGCCAGCCGGGCTTCCAGCCCGGCGCGATAATGCGCGCGCGCCTGCGCGATCGCCGCCTCGGTGGCGGGGCGCGACGCCGCGCGCCGGGCGCCGTCCTCGCCCGCCAGCGCCTCGGCCAGCGCCAGCAGGCCGGCGCGGGCGTCGCCGACCAGCCGGTGCGCCTCGTAATTGCGCCCGACCTCCAGCCCGTCGATGTCGAGATGCAGGTAGGTCGCGTCGCGCGGATAGAGCCGCCAGTGGCCGGTCCCGTTCTCGTTGGTGCGGTTGCCGACCAGCAGGATCACGTCGGCCCCGCGCACGAAATCGTGCAGCCTTTCCGCCCGGGCGCCCTCGCCCATGACGTGGCCGACGATGCCGAGCGACAGCGGATGGCGCTCGTCGACGACGCCCTTCCCCATCAGCGTGGTCGCCACCGGCAGGTGGAACCGCTCCTGAAGGTCGGCGAGCGCCTGCTGCGCCTGCGACAGGTGGACGCCGCCGCCGGCAACGATCAGCGGCTGGCGCGCGGCCGCCAGAAGCCTCGCCGCGGCGGCAACGGCCTCGGCGTCGGGAACCGGGCGGTCGAGCGGAAAACTTCCCATGCGCGCCTGCCGGCGCGGCCCCGCCTTCGCCGTCGCGGCCAGTATGTGCGCCGGCACCAGGAGCACAGCCGGTCCCGGCCGGCCGCCGGAGGCGACCGAGACGGCCATGTCGACATAGTCTTCGACGCGCTCGACATCGTCGATGCGGCGCACCCACTTCGCCACGCCGGAAAACAGCGCGGTATGGTCGAGCTCCTGGAAGGCGTTGCGGTCGGCTGTGAGCGGCGTCACCTCCTGCACCAGCGCGACGACGGGAACGGACGCCTTCAGCGCCTCCGCCAGCGGCGCGACCAGAAGCGCCGCCGCCGGCCCGTTCTGCGCCGTGACGAGGGCGATGCGGTTGCTGGCGCGGGCATAGCCGTCGGCCATGGCGCCGCCGGCGTTCTCCGTGCGGTAGACGGCCTGCTCTATGCCGTGCTCCGGCGCCACCAGATGGAACAGCGAGGGGATGCTCTGCCCGAAGGCGACGCGCACCCCGTGCCTGGCGAAGGCCTGCGCCAGGAGCCGCGCGCCCGAAGGCACATCGCCCGCGAGCAAGGGATGCAGCTCCGTCGTCACATTGTCGGCGATCAGCACGACACCCGCTCCCGGTGGACGTCCGCGGCCGCCAGCTCGCGCGCCCACAGTTCCCTGAACAGGGCGGGCGAGGCCTCGCGGCTTTCCAGCCGCCGCATCCCCGAGGGATCGATGACGGTGCGGATGACGTGCAGCTCCTCCTCGGTCGGCGCGGCGGTGACGGGCACCTCGGGGCCGGGATCGGGCAGCGCGAACCCCGTCATCTCCTGCACCCCGGCGAAATCGACGCCCGGATGGAGGGAGACGACGCGCATGGTGCCGTCCGGCCCGCCGAAATCGAAGACGCCCAGATCGGACACCACGGTGCCGGGCGCGGCGGGCTGGATGCCCAGCCGCCCGAGATCGGGTGCCTTGCCGAAGCCGCAGACGAAGTCCACCTTCTCGACGAAGCTCTTCGGCGTGTGGTTGCGGATGTGGTAGTTCAGCCGCTCGCACCCCCACAGATCGTCGGGAATGCCGCGCGCGCCGATGAGCTGCGCGCGCGGACGCGTCCAGTCGCCGATGACGGAGATGTTCGAGCCGCCGAAGCGATCGATCTGGACGGAGCCGATCCAGATCTGCAGCTTCTGGTGCGCGATCAGGCGGAACATCTCCTCCCAGCCGAGCGCCATCGCCGCGCTGTCGTCCAGCACCCATTCGTCCGAGAAGGTCTTGGCGTGGAGAAGCGGATCGGCCGCTGCGCGCGAGATGGTGGTGAGGAACAGGTCCGGCACGTAGAGCGCCTTGGCCAACCGCGCGGACAGGTCGGCCAGGATCGTGGCGCCGACGCCCATACGCCCGCCGCGATACTCCTTCGCCATGCGCGCGATGAGCAGTTCCTCGAGGGTATATCCGGCATCGGTCATCACAGTTCTCCTGCCTTGGCGGCGAGCCAGGCGGCATCCGTGGCGTTCTTCTGGTAGTCGAAGATCGCCGGCATATCGAAGCGGTAGTCGGGGAACACGGCCGAGAAGCCGCCGCCGGAGGGCGCTGCCACCACGTGGTCGACCCACAGCCGCGAGATGAAGGTCGAGCGCGCCCTGCGCTCGCCGGGGATCGCGTCGACGATCTTCTCGGCCGTCAGGACCACCTTCTTCGCAGCCTGGATCAGGAGGAGGTCGGCATAGGAGTCGCTGTGGATCAGGGCGTTGCCCTGCTCGTCGGCCTCGTTGACGTGGACGATCGCGAGATCGGGCGACAGGGGCGGCACCGCCAGCAGCGCCTCCCCGCTCAACGGGCAGGTCATCTCGCGGAACGGCGTCGTCGGCGTCGACAGGAGGTCGGTCCCGAGGCCGAAGCGGGAAGGCAGGAACGGCAGGCGCTTGGCGGCGGCCTCGTAGGCGCTCATCATCAGGCCTTCCGAATATTCGACGATCTCGATCTCGCCCGACTGCCGCGCCGCGCGGAAGTTAGGCGCCAGGCCGAACATATCGAAGCCGACGAAGGCGAAATGCAGCCTGCGCACCTTCTTCAGGCCGATCAGCAGGTCGACCTCCGGGCCACCGAGGAACGACGCCACCTCGAGGTCGCCGAGGCTCGACCGCGCGATGGCCGCGGCCGCCGCCATCGGCTTGCGCTGGATGCCGCCGCCGCCGAAGCCGACCATGCGGCCCGGCTCGATCAGCGCGACCATCTGGTTGAGATCTATGCGTTTGCTCATCGGACGACCTTCCCTCATCTGCGCAGGTCCAGCAGGCGCCTGGTCTTGTTCTGCAGGCCGAGGCCGGTGAATTCGGCCAGCGTGCCCGGATCGGCTATTTCGATTTCGACCCGCACGCCGAGGTCGCGGTGCAGCGCGGCGTCCATGTCCGCGCCCAGCGCATCGGCATCGACCGAGAGGTCGCGCCGCTCGATGCGGACGACGAACCGCTCGCGCTGCGTGATGCCGCTGCCCTCGTAGGAGACGACGCAGATGAACTCGCCGTTGGCGCGCGGATCGCGGGCGATGGCCTCGGTGCAGGCGAGCGGATAGACGTTGGTGCCGCGCAGCTTCACCATCTCGTCGCTACGGCCGCGGAAGTTCGACAGCTTCAGCGTGCACAGCCCGCAGCCGCACCGTTCGCGCGGGAAGGTCGCGAGCTGGTCGCGCATGTTGAAGCGGATGATCGGCGGAACGCTGCGGTAGAGGCTCGTCGCTATCAGGTTGCCGGTCTCGCCGTGCGGCAGGGCCCGGCCGGTCGCGATGTCGGCGATCTCGACATAGACGGTGTCCTCGCTGATGTGCATGCCGGATTTCTCGCGGCATTCGAAGGCGATGGCACCGATCTCGTGCGTGCCGTAATTGTCGTAGACCGGCGCGTTCCACGCCTCCTCCAGGGCCCGCCGGCGCGCGCCGTCCGCATCCGGGCCGATATGCGAGTGGATATGCCTCGTCTTGAGGCTGTGGAGGTCGAAGCCGGTTTCCCGCGCCGCGCCGGTCAGGCGTGCCAGATATTCCGCGCGCGTGAACCACGCCGTCGTGCCCCATGCCGCGGCATACTGGAGCTGGCGCTCGCTCGATGTGACGACGCCCGACCCGGTCGTCATCGGGATGGCGCCGATCCAGTGGAACGCGCCGCTCAACGTGCACCAGGCCGCATTGGCCAGCGAGTTGGTGTAGGTGATCTGGATGATGTCGGACGGCCGCAGGCCCTGCGCCCAGAACCCGCGGGCGCTCTGGATGCCCTGGATCTCGAGCGAGCGCGAATCGAACAGGGTCACGCGCGGCAGGCCCGTCGTGCCGCCGCTGGTGAGGATGCGCACGTGGGCGTCGCGAAGATAGTCTTCCGAGCCCGGCTGGTGGTCGCCGAACGGCGGCTGGCGGACGAAGGCCTCCTTCAGGTCGTCGCTGGTGAAGGACGGGATCTTCCCGATGTCGTCCAGGCCGCGGATGTCGCCGGGTTCCAGCCCGGCGGCGGTCCAGCGGTCGCGGTAGAACGGGTACTGCCAGGCCTCGGCGACGCGCTCGAGGAAGCGGGCGTTCTGAAGCGCGCGTATCTCGCCCTCCGACATCCGTCCCACCGTCTGCTCGTAAAGGCCGGGCGGCGGGTAGTCGCGGGTCAGCGCTTCCCAGTCGAGCGACTTCCAGTAGAAGTTCGGTTTTTCCATCTGTGAGTTTCCTGTCAGATGCGGGGCGCGCCGGCGGCCCGAGGCGCGGCGCGGGGGATCATTGCGCCTCCAGGCGGCGCGCGGTGTAGATCTGGAAGGGAAGGACGATCAGCATCAGCGCCCCCATCAGCATCACCGACAGCGCGGCGGCGCCGGGCAGGTCCGGGAACTGCCACATGTTCCACAGCGCGGACGCGGCGACGACGTTCGTCGTCGACAGCAGCATCAGCGGCGCGGTCAGGTCGCGCGCGCTGTGGGCGAAGACCCACAGCCAGCCGTTGAGGAACTGGGGCCAGACGAGCGGAAGCGTCACCTTGCGCAGCGAGGTGAGCCACGTCGCCCCGCTGACGATGGCGGCGTTCGGCAGTTCGCTGTGGACCTGGATCAGCGCGCTGCTCATCGTGCGCACGCCGAAGGCGAGGAACACGGTCGAATGGGCGATGACGATGACCCAGATCGTGCCGTAGAGCGGCGTGCGCAGGTAGATCAGCACGATGGCGAGGACCAGCACGATCGGCGGGATGGCCATCGGCGCGAACGACAGCGCGTCGAGCACCTTGCCGAGCCGGCTGCCGGTGCGGGTGGTGAACCAGCCGATCAGCAGCGAGGCGACCATGACGATGGTCGCGCTGGCCACCACCAGAACGACCGTGTTGCCGGCCGCGCGCAGGATCACCGGGTTGGCGAGCAGGCGCCGGTAGACGTCGAGGGTGACGCCCGACAGCGCCTCGTAGCCCGGCAAGACGAACGACGTGTTGAGGCTGATCCACAGCAGCATCAGCAGCGGCAGGGCCATCACCACGCAGTAGAGGAAGACGAAGCCCACCGCCGCCGGCTTCCACCAGCCGAGCTCGATCCGCTTCGGCCGGAAGGCCTTGCCGGTGACGACGCGGTACTTCTCCCCGGCGCTGACGGTGCGCAGATACGCCCACATCAGGCCGGAGGCGATGACCAGGAGCAGCACGCCGAACGCCGCCGCGAACCCGTAGTTCGGCAGGCCGTTGTCGGGCGACGACAGGAGATAGACGCGCGTCGACAGCACCGGATAACGGGCGGTGACGCCGATGATCAGCGGCAGGTCGAAAGTCTGGACCACGGCCATGAACATGTAGATACCGATGGAGAACAGGCCAGGCACCAGGAGGGGCAGCGTCACCTTGCGGATCACCGTCAGGCCGGAGCCGCCATGGACGCGCGCCGCGCTCTCCAACTGCGGGTCCATGTTGCGCAGCAGGCCGGAGATCATGACATAAGCGGTCGGCACCACGGCGAAGGCCGTGATCAGCGACAGCGTCCAGAACGAGTAGAGCGGCAGCAGATAGCCGCGCATCCCCGTCAGGTCGCGGTAGATCACGTTGAGCAGGCCGTTGCCCGGATTGAGCAGCAGGATCCAGCCGAAGCCGACGACGAGCGCCGGCACGGCCATCCACGAGAACATCAGTACCCGCACGGCGAAACGGCCGGGAATGTCGGTGCGCTCGGTCAGCCACGCGATGGCGGTGGCGATGGCCACGCCGACGCCCATGGAGACCAGCGCATATTGCAGCGTGTTGAGGACGAGCCGCCACGTCGAGCCGGTGGTCAGCAGGTTGTGGAAGTGCTCGAGGCTGAACCGGCTCGTCTCCAGCGGCATCACGCCGGCCGGGGCGACCGAGGCGCGGATGAGGATCGCCACCGGTCCGACCACCAGGGCCGAGACGAGGATCAGGAGCAGCGCCCGCACCACGTTCTGCTGGGAGAACCCGCGGGCGACCCGGCCGCCATGGCTGAAGGACATGCTCATGCGACGGCGTCCCGGCTTTCGGCCGGCACGGCCACGCAGTGCGCCGGCGGAATGTGCAGCGCGATCTCATCGCCTTCCTCGAAGGAATCGTACGGGTTCAGCATCAGCACCATGCGCACGCCGTTGGCCTCGACCTCGGTTTCGACCACGTCGCCGAGGAAGGTGAGCGAGACGATCCGCGCGGCATAGGTGTTGACGGTATCGGGCGCGGCGCCCTGCGGAAGGACGCGCACCGCCTGCGGGCGCACCACCGCGACGACGGCATCGCCCGTGGCGAAGGCGATGTCGGCCTCGGCGACGAGCGGGCCGAGCGGCGTATCGATGCGAATCTGCCGGCCGGCTTCCGCCACCTTGCCGCCGATCAGGTTGCTGCGGCCCATGAAATCGGCGGTGAACACGCTGTTCGGGCGCAGGTAGATGTCGCGGGGACCGCCCTGCTGAACGATCCGGCCGGCCCGCATCAGCACGATCTGGTCGGACATGCCGACGGCCTCGGTCTGGTCGTGGGTTACGAAGACCGTGGTGATGCCGACCGACTTGACCAGGGCGCGGATCTCCGCCCGCATCGCGTCGCGAAGCTTGGCGTCGAGGTTCGAAAGCGGCTCGTCGAGCAGCAATATGCGGGGCCGGCGCACCAGCGCCCGCGCCAGCGCCACGCGCTGCTGCTGGCCGCCGCTCAGCATCGGCGCGGGCCGCTCCGCGAGATGGCCGAGCTGGACCATCTCGAGCGCGCGCATCACCTCGGCGCGGACGGTCGATGCCGACGCCTTGCCCCCGCCGTGAACCAGCGGAAAGGCGACGTTGTCGAACACGCTCATGTGCGGCCAGATCGCATAGGACTGGAACACCATGCCGAGCTCGCGCTTGTTGGCGGGCACGAACGTCCTGCCCCGGCCGCCGAACACGACCTCGTCGCCCATGCGGATCGTGCCGTCGTCGGGCGTTTCCAGCCCGGCGATGCACTGCAGGGTGGTGGTCTTGCCGCATCCGCTGGGGCCGAGAAGCGTGAAGAAATCGCCTTCCCTGACGGTGAAGGAGACGCCGTCCAGAGCCCTGGTTCCCGTGCGTCCGTTGCGCCCGGGATAGGCTTTCAAAAGGCTGTCAATCTCTAGCATCGATCTGTCCACGCGAAGGATGTCCGCACCAGTGAAGAGCCGGCCCGACGGGGAGCAAGGAAAGGCCCTCCGGCATTCCGCGCCCGCGGCTGCGCCCGGGCGCGGAAAGAACCGCCGAGGTCACTCGGTCATCATCTTGGCGATCTTGTTGCGCAGGTCGGCGGCGCTGTTGGTGTCGGCGAGAGACGTCTCGGCGATGACCCGGCCGCCCTTCTCCTCGACGCCGGCCAGCATGGCGTCGGCGGGCGAGCCGTCGCCGAGGCGCGGCATCGGCTCCTGCTCGTTGACGATCTTCATCCCTTCGGTGGCGAACCAGGCCGCGAACAGGCGCGCCGTGTTCGGGTTCGGCGCGGTCTCGGGCACGTAGACGTGCAGCACGCCGATGGGAACGTAGTCGGAGAACATCTTGAAGCCGAGATTGTCGACGCGGCCCGCCTGGTGGAAGGAGGAGATGCCGACGGGAGCCTGCCCGACCGAGATCGCCCGCGTCACCGCCCCGGTGCCGCGCTCGAGGATCGGCTGGTTGTCGAGGATGTCCTTCGCCATCTTCAGCGTCGCGTCTTCATCGAGAACGAACGAGTAGTAGTCGACCGGGTTGAGCGAGAAGGCGTTGACCGCGAACCGGCCCGTCCATTCCGGCTTCAGCAGGTCGGCATAGGTGTCCGGCACCTCCTCGTCGGCGATCAGGTCCTTGTTCCAGGCCATGCCGTAGATGTTGTGCGCGATCGCCAGCCCGGCCCCGCGCAGATCCTCGATGACGGGATCGACCGCGGCGGCGATGCCGGGCAGCTCGGCGCCGAAGGTTTCGGTCCACGGCCACGGCTTCAGGATGTCGCGCTCCGCGAGCACGGCCATCTCCTGGTTGCCACCGGCGCCGACGACGTCGACGAAGCCCGCGCCGCCCTGTTCCGCGATGAGCTTCGAGCCGGTCTGGACCGGGTTGGTAGCGGTCCATTCGATCTGCGTCGAAAGGCCGAAGCGCTCGTTGAACGCCTTCGCCACCGCCTGATGGGTTTCCGGCTTTCCGGGGCTGGAAACGAGAACGAAAAGCTTGCCTTCCTTCTTCGCCCCTTCGAGGACCTCCTCGAAGCTGGCGGAGAACGCCGGCACGGACACCGCGGCCAGCATGATCGCCGAGGCTGAAAGCACGGTCCGGATGGATGTGATCGAGCGCATGAAACGTCTTCCTCCCTGATAGTCAGGCATCGGCGAGTGCACGCCTGCCGGACATCCTTCCTATATTGGCTCGGCGCGGTCCTGAGAACAGGCCGGCGGCGACGGCGGCGCTTTTGGTCTCCACAATGTGAAACGCATTATCCATGCAGAGAAAAATCAATTAAATACATAGTCTTAGATGGCACCTCCCGGCCATGCGACGACCGTCCGCAACTCCCGTCCATCGACAGAAATTCGACGTTGATATCGATTTTTCGACATGTTGTAGTATAAACGGTTCGCGGTCTAGACTGAGGCCGTCCGGAGCGGAGGAATTCCGGATGCAGCGGGCCGTCGCAACGCCCGCGCGCCCTCTTCGGACGACTGACGGGTTGGGAGGAGAAGACATGACCGGCTACCAGACGGCGCCCGTTCAGGGCACGCAGATGATCGACCGCACGGTGCTTCTGCTGCGCCTCGTCGCGACCTTCCGCCCCCAGGGCGCACGGCTGACCGATCTGGCGCAGGAGGCGGGCCTGCCCGCGCCCACCGCGCGCCGCATCCTGAAGCGCCTCGTCCAGCACGGCCTGATCGCGCAGGACGGCTGCGGCAACCGCTATTCCCTCGGCCCCTTCGCCCAGGAGCTCGGGCTGGCGCCCAACCTGACGCGCGAGCTGGCGGACCGCCACCGCAGCCTGGTCGAGCGGCTGGCGAGGGAAACCGGCGCCGTCGGCTATCTCCTGATGCGCAGCGCCCTCGACAGCCTCTGCATCGACAGGATCGACTCGCACGTCGCGGGCGTGCTGCCGACGCTTGCCGTCGGCGACAGGCTGCCGCTCGGTGTCGGCGTCGGCGGGATGATCCTGCTCGCCGCCCTGCCCGGCGACGAGGCCGAGACGGTCATCGCCGCCAACCAGTCGATCTACCGGCGGTTCGTGCGCACCACCGGCGCGAGCTTCCGCGACCATCTCGAATCGGCAAGGCGCGACGGCCATGTCATCCGCCGCAGCCCGGTCACGCCCGGCATCGTCGGCTTCGGCATGGCCATACCCTCGTCGGACGGCCCGCCGAGCCTCGCCATCGCCGGCGCGGTCGAGGCCCGCGACTTCACCCCGGAGCGACGGATCGAGGTCGTCGCCCGGATGCGCGAGCTGGTGCTGGCGCACTCGATTTCGGTTTCATAGGCAAAGAGCTGCCGTTCCGGCGCCGCGGAAGCGGATGCCGGCCGGTCAGGCGGCGTCCGACAGCGCGCGGGCAATGATGCGCTCGCCCGCGGCCTCGCGCAGCGTGCGCGTGCCGCCGGCGCAGGCGTTCAGCCGCAGCGCCCGCTTCAGGTATAGGTGCAGGTCGGCCTCCCAGGAAAAGCCCAATCCGCCGTGGAGCTGGATCGCGGCCCGGCTCGCGGCGAGCGCCGCATCGGCGGCCAAGACGCGCGCGATCGCCGCCGCCTCGACACCGGCATCGTCGCCGACCGCGCCGGCAATCGCGAGCCGCGCCGCACCGAGGGCGGTGTGGACGTCGGCGAGCCGGTGCTTGATCGCCTGAAACTGCCCGATCGGCCGGCCGAACTGCCGCCTCTCCAGCACGTAGCGAACGGTCGCCGCCAGCGCGGCCTCTCCGGTCCCGAGCAGGTCCGCCGCCAGCGCGAGGTGCAGGGCGTGGAGCACCCGCGCCGCCGCTTCCGGCGAAAGCGGAACGCGCACCGCCGCGACGGGATCGGCCAGCTCCATCCTCGCCATCGTCGAACGCGGATCGAGCGGCTGCAGCGGCTCGGCGCGGAATGCGGAGGAAGGCGCAAGCGTCGCCGAAAGCGCGTCGGCGCCGGCATGCAGGATCGCGACGTGGGTGGCGCCGGCCGCATGCTGCGCCAGCACCGGCCCCCCGCCCGCGCCGGCCTCGGCCACCGCGAGCCGGACCGTTCCCGCGACCACGCCGTCGAGCAGCGGCGCGAGCGTGGCGCACTCGCCGGCCAGCGCCGTCAGCAGGACCGCGGTCTCGACCAGCGGGCCGCTGAACAGCGCCCGGCCGGCCTCCTCGCACAGGTCGGCGACGAAGGCCCGGCCCAGCGCGAGCCCGCCCTGCGCCTCGGGCACCAGCGCACCGAGCCAGCCCATTTCCGCGGCGAGCCGCCAGTGCGCTTCCCGCTGGCGCTCGTCGTCGTGCCCTCCGCTCTTCTCCGTGCAATCGCGCAGGGCGGCGGCGACGCCGTCGCGCAGGTCGGCCGCCGAAAACGGCGCTGGTCGAAGTCCGGTCATCTTGGCAGTCCCAATCCACGCTCGGCGATGATGTTGCGATGGACCTCGGAGGTTCCGGCGAGGATCGTCTCGGCCCGCGTCCACAGATATTCCCGCACCCAGCGGCCCTCGTCGGGCCCGGTCGGCTCCTGCGGGCCGAGCGCCGCCTCCGGCCCCAGCACCTCCATCGCCACGTCGAAGAGGCGCTGGTGGTTCTCGCTCCACAGAAGCTTGATCGCCGAGCTGTCGACACCGGAGGCTTCGCCCGCCTCGGCCTCGGCGAGGATGCGGTCGGCGAAGAGCCGCAGGGCGTGCGCGTTGACGCACAGGTCGGTCAGCGCCTCGCGGATCGACGGCTCGTCGATGACGGCGCGCCCGTGGCGGCGCGTCTGCGCGGCCAGTCTGACGAGCTGCGCCAGCTCCGCCTGCAGCCGCACGACGCGCGGCACGAAATAGGTGCTGCGCTCGTAGTTCGCCGCCGCCATGGCCAGGCGCCAGCCTTCGTTCTCGGTGCCCAGCAGCGCCGTCGCCGGCACCTCGACATTGTCGAAGAAGACCTCGTTGAAATCCGCCTCGCCGGTGATCTGGCGGATCGGCCGCACCGTCACGCCGGGCAGCCTCATGTCGACCAGCAGCACGGAAATGCCGGCGCGGGGCGAGGCCCCCTGTCCGGTCCGCGCAAGCAGCAGGCAGAAGCGGGAAAGATGGGCGAAGCTCGTCCAGATCTTCTGGCCGTTCACCAGATAGCCGTCGCCGCGCGGCTCGGCGCGCGTCGCCAGCGCGGCGAGGTCGGACCCCGCGCCGGGCTCGGAATAGCCTTGGCACCAGATCTCGGAATTGTCGAGGATACGCGGCAGATAACGCTGCTTCTGCGCCGGCGAGCCGAAGGCGATCAGCGTCGGCGCCACGATGCCGTGGGCGATCATGTTGACGGGAAGCGGCGCGCCGGCGCGCGCGACCTCCTCGTGGTAGATGGCCTGGCGCGACAGGGAGAGCGCGTGCCCGCCCGCCTCCCGCGGCCAGCCGAGCCCGGACAGGCCGGCCTTGCAGGTGTGGGTCTCCCAGGCAAGCCGGAACTCGACGGCGTTCAGCGCCGCCGGGCCGCGCCCCGCGGCCTGGGCCGGCAGCTCGCGGCCCAGCCACTCGCGCAGGCCGGCGCGGAAGCCGGCATCCGATGCCGCGCGCAGGAAATCCGGCCCCCGCATAGCCTGAGCCGATCCCGCGCTCATGCCTTGCCGCGCCCGATCGCCTCGGCGAGGCCGGACCCGCGGTTGCGCGCGAACTCGTCCGACACGTGCGAAAGCTGATGCACGTCGAAATGGGCCGAAAGCGCGGTGCGGAACCCCTGCGCGTCGAAGCTGCGGTTGAGCGAGCGCTTGACCAGCTTCAGGGCGAAGGGGGGCGTCTGGGCGATCTTCTCCGCCAGTGCCTGCGTCTCGGCCTCGAGCGCGTCGCGCGGCACCACCCGGTTGACCATGCCGATCGCATGGGCCCGCGCCGCCGGCATGCGGTCGCCCGTATAGAGGAACTCCTTGGCGCTGCGCAGCCCCATCACCCAGGGATGCACCAGCACCTCGACGGCGGCGGCCGACAGGGTGCGCACCACCGGATCGGCGAAGAAGGCGTCGTCGGAGGCGACGATCAGGTCGCACATGTTCGCCACCATGAAGCCGCCGGCGACGCAGGCGCCCTGGACCCGGGCGATGGTGGGCTTGGGGCAGTCCCATATCCTCAGCGCGTAGTCGAAATAGCGCTGCTCCTCGTAGGCCCAGCGCTCCTCGACGGTGAAATCCTGTCGCTCGCGTTGCGCCTCCTTGAGGTCGTGCCCGGCGGAGAAATGCGGACCGTTTCCGCCGATGACGACGACGCGTATCCCGGGATCGGCCACGGCCTGCGCCAGCGCGGCGTCCATCTCGTCCAGCAGCCGGCGGCTCTCGGCGTTGCGGGCATCCGGGCGATCGTGGAGGATCAGGCCCACTGGCCCTTCGGTGCGGTATTCGATATCATGGAACATGAGATCCCTCATCGGCTCAGGAAGATTGCGAGGCGCGCTGCGGCGCCCGCGCGTCGGCATAGCGGCGGGAGCCTTCGTGCAGGGGCGCCATCTCGACCACCGGGCCGATCGGCGCATAACGCGGCCCGGCGACACGGGCGAGCGGACGCAAGCGGTCGGTCGGAACCTTGCCGTCGATGACGAGGTCGTCGCGCACGTAGAAGTGCACGACGCGGCCGGCGATCAGCCTCGCTCCCCGCTCGCCGAATTCGACCACCCGCTCCAGCCTGCACTCCATCGCCGCCGGCGCGCGGGCGATGCGCGGCACGCCGACCGTGCGCGAGGCGACAAGCTCGAGGCCGAGGACCTCCGGCTCGCTGACGTCGGGCGGGTACTCGGCGGAGCTGCCGTGGACCGCCACGAGAAGGCTTTCATCGGCGATGTGAACGACGAACTCGCCGGTGGCGTCGATGTTGCGCGCAGTGTCCTTCAACCCGCCGCCGCGCAAGGTGACGCCGATGCCGATGATGGGCGGCACGGTCGACAGAAATGTGAAGGCGCTGAACGGGGCGAGGTTGACGCGGCCGCCGGGCGCGCGCGTCGTCACCCATGCGATGGGGCGCGGCACGATCAGCCCCGTCATGAGCTTGTAGGTCTGGTCGACGGACAGGTCGGATGCGGTAAAATCCATGGTGCGCCCTGCGAGATCGTCAGTTGAGGCCGGCGGTCGCGCGGAACGACGCGCGCGCCTCCCAGAAGGCGAACCATGCCGCGAGCGCCGGATGCTCCGCGCGCCAGTTCGTCTCAGGCAGCCGGAAGTCGAGATAGCCGAGCGCGGTCGCCAAGGTGATCCCGCCGAGATCGACCCGGCCCTGCCGCGCGGGCAGTGTCTCGGCCATCGCGCGCAGGCCACTGGCGATCCTGGCGCGCTGCGCCTCCACCCAGTCTGCCGAGCGGCTTTCCGCGTCGCGCAGCAGGGTTTCGAGGCGGACAAGGACCGCGGCGTCCATGATGCCGTCGCCCAGCGCCTGGTCACGCAATATCCGCAGCCGGGCACCGCCATCCCCCGGCATCAACCGGCCGCCGGCGCGCATATCGAGCAGGGCGCAGATGACGGAACTGTCGTAGAACGCCTCGCCATCGTCCACCAGCGTCGGCACCTGGCCGAGCGGGTTCAGCGAGACGAGCGCCGGCACGCGCCGGAACGGATGCGGCGCGCAGGGCTCGAGGACGATCCCGTCGGCAAGCCCCAGCTCGTGGGCGCAGATCATGACCTTGCGGACGAACGGCGAGGTCGGCGACGCATAGAGCGTCATCCGCGCCGTCTTCCCGTCCGTTCCGGCAGCCTGAACCATCGCGCCCTTCTCTCCATCAGGCTGCGATGTAGCAAGGACGCCCCGGCCTCAGGAAGGCCGCCGTTCGCTTTTGACTTCCATGATGTAAAACAGCCCCGCAGGTGGAAGACGCGTTGCCTCGTTGCTGTCAGCACCCGGAGCGAACGGTCCATCGAGAAGGCTAGTTGCGCGCGCGGAGCCATTAGCCGATCTGGCTGGAAAAGCTCTCATTGAGCGTGTCGACGTATCTTTCTGCTAGCCAGAGATCGCTGCCGGATCTCGCGACCCTGTGCAGTTCCACTATTCGTGACCGGTGTCATCTGTGCGCAGCCATCAGTATCTGCAAACGCCAACCCACTATCCCCCGCCAGCAGCTTTTCCTTGCTGAGCATCCCCGCATCCTCCGTTTAGAGCCCGTAGATGCGGAGAGCCGGGTGGCGGTTGCGCATGCCTTTTTCGTAGAGTGTGGCCCAGCAAGAAGACAGCATCGGCTACATGTCGAAATCGAGCAGCAGCATTCAAACGCAGTTTAATAGATTGAAAAATCTATCATTTTCAGTTTTCTGCTGTTGACGATAGCGTTTGCGAGGAATCCTCGGGCGCCATAAATCATCACCAAGCGCACGTAGGTAGAAACGTAGGTAGGATGGCGCCCCTCTCCCTGCCTAGATGCCTCAGGAAGCCTGCTCTGCTAGTTGCATACGGCGAACAGTGTATGCCCGCACCATCGGAACATGCGGGTTGGCGATCCGAACGATATAAGACCGGGAAACCAACATTGAGAGCGCGTGGAGATGACGGCTTTGCGCCCCAATTTGCTCACGGTAGCGATCGTGGCACGCGAGGCCCTGGTTCTCGGGCACCTCGGCGACGGACGCTTCGTCATCCCTTGGCTGATCCGGATATCTGGAGGTCGTCAACGGTCGTCCTGATTTTCCAGTTCGCCTTCTCGCATCGGTCACCCCCGCACCCTGATCGTCATGGCTAGCCCTGCGAGGATGAGCGCAACGCCCATGATGAACAGCGGGCCTATGCTGTCGCCGAAGATCAGCGCCGAGGCGACGATGCCGAACACCGGCTGTAGGAACTGCACGCTTGCCGCGATCCCCGCAGGGACGTCGCGCAGAATCTTCAGCCACAGGAAAAGGCCGGCGACGCTCGCGATCAGGCCGAGATAGGCTGCGGCCCCGATTGCCTGCGCCGTGATCTCGAAAGGCGTATGGGATGCCTCCCACGCAGCCCATGGCAGCACCGCCGCGAAGCCGAAGAACGTGCTCCACGCCGCCACGACGACCGTTCCGTACCGTTCGGTCAGCTCGACGCTCCAGACATAGTAGAAGGCGACCGCCAGCGCCGACACCAGCATCCAGAGCGGACCGCCGATGGTCGTCTCGAAAACGCCGGCTTCGCCGTTGCCGAGGGCGACGACGACGATGCCCGCGAACGCTGCCGCCACCCCGAGCCGCTGGATGCGCGAGATCGCCTGCTTGAGCCGCAAGGCCGCGAAGATCACCACGAACACCGGGATGGTGGCCGAGATGATGGTTCCGGCCGATGCGGACGTCCCGGTGACGCCGAAGGTCTGTGCGACCTGCCCGACGCCGATTCCGATGATTCCGAGCATGGCGACGGCAGGCACCGCCTTCCACGGCAGGCGTTTCCTGCCGATCAGGAGCAGCATCAGCAACGGAATCGTTATCGCGAACCGCAGCGCCGTCAGGGTCAGCGGCGGCATGGTCACGAGGCCGAGCTTCGTGGCCGGTATCGTCAGGCCCCACATCAGGGCGAGCAGCAGCATCGCGCCGAGGCTGCCCATGGAGATCATTCGGGCAGGCCCCGGAACGGGAGGAAGGATGGCGGGGGTGGAGACGTTCTGTGTCATGGACGTATAGTTGGCAAGCGTGTGCATATGTGTCACGTTTACAGGCGAGCAACCGACGTCGACAAACCATTTGTTTTCACAGGATACGTGACTGAGATTCACACATGACGGATCAGCTTCCACCGCTCCAGACGCTGCGCGCCTTCGAGGCGGCCGGGCGCAGGCTGAGCATGACGCTGGCGGCGGAGGAGCTGCACCTGACCCACGGCGCTGTCAGCCGTCAGATCAAGGCGCTGGAGGGCGATCTGGGCGTTCAGCTTTTCCGCCGCATGACCCGCAGGATCGAGCTGACCGAAGCGGGCGTCTCGTTTTTCAGCACCGTCACCCGCCTGCTCTCCGAGCTCGCGCGCGAGGCGGAGATCGTCCGCCGCAGGAACGACGATATGCGCCTTGTCGTCAGTTCGGGCGTTTCCTTCGCAAGCAAATGGCTGACGCCGCGCCTGCACAGGCTGATGGCGCGATACCCGGATTTCGACGTCCAGCTCGAAGTCACCGACAACGAGGTGGACTTCACCAAAGGCCAGGTCGATGTCGCGATGCGCTATGGAAACGGTTCCTATCCTCACGCGACGGCCGAGCGCATCATGAACGAGACCGTCTCTCCCATGTGCAGCCCCGACTATCGCGACCGCATGGGCGGCCTACGGTCGCCGGATGCGCTGGCCGGATGCCGGCTCGTGCATGAAATCGGGCTGGACGCCACATGGGAACGCTGGTTCGCGATGATGGGCATAGCGGCGGCAAGAACACGAGGACCGGGCTACAGCCACGGCAGCATGTCCATCGAGGCCGCCATACGCGGGGGAGGCGTGGCGCTCGGGCGCAGCGTGCTTGTAGCGGAAGACCTCGCCGCAGGCCGCCTCGTGTCGCTGTTCCCCGAAGCCCGGCTGGCGGTCGAGTACGGATACGATCTTGTCTACCGGACGGGAAACCGCGATGAGCCCAAGGTCCGGGCCTTCAGGGACTGGATCGCCGATGAGGTGTTGGACTTTGCTGCGACCTGTCCCGACATCGTGGTGCGTCGACAATGATCCGGCTGTGGGTCGGCTCTAGGAGGTTTCTGTTTCTCGAACGCTCAGTCAAGGCGTGCGAATCGGGCCTCATCAGGCGTAAGCCCGACCCGGCCAGATTTCATCCGGCTTGGCCAGCGTCCCACCCCATGCGTCAGATCCCGATCCGCCCGATGGCCGGAATCTTCAGTCCCGGTCGGACGATATCCACGCCTGCGACGAGGCCCAATGCGTGCAACTCCAGCCCACTGCGCAGGCCAGCCGATACGCCCAGAAGGCCATAAAGCGTCGCATGCACATCCTTGCCGTCCGCATCGATGGCGAAGAAGCGGCCACCCGGAAGATAGTCACGGCCAATCGCGTCCGGCGGCAGCACGACGCCCAGTTCAGGCACGCTGCGCAACACATGAGCGACGAAGGTGTTCGAGTTCGGGCCCGGCCACATGCGATAGCCGCCGGCTTGCGAATGGGGATAGGCCGCGATGGCCGCCTCGATTCTGGGGATCAGCGTCTCGGCCTTCACCCCGCTGACGCTGACGACGAGACGTGGCGTGTTGGAGTACCAGTAGGCGTCGGGCGCGTAATTGTTGCGGCGCACCGGAGCGCCCCACCCCACCTTGTCGTAACGGTCATAGCGGTCTGCGTTGGCCGCCTTGGTGACGATCCACGCATGACTGGACACCGAGCCTTTCATGCCGCCCGTGGCAGCAGAGAAGACGTGGATCGTCGCTTCCGGAACATCTTCCGGCTTCGGCAGGACACCGGCAGACCCCCAGTCTGCCTCGCGCCAGCTTTGCGGACGCTCGCGCATGTACCATACGCCAGCCGAGGCAAACGTGGGTATCAGATAGATCAGGACGAAGAGGACGACGATGCTCTTCAGGAACTTCATGCGCGGAATCTCATAGCCGGAACAGACAACGTGGCGACGCTGCCAACAGGTAAACGCCTGGTACGTCGGACGGCAAGGCCCGCCACCGGTTTGCCGCGTGACGTCGGACCGTCGCCTTCATACCCGCAGCAGCGTCTTGATGGCGCGGCGCTCGTCCATGGCGCGATACCCTTCGGCCACGTCCTCGAGCGGCAGCGCCAGGTCGAAGACCTTGCCAGGATCGATCTTGCGGCTGAGCACGAGATCGAGAAGGTGCGGCAGGAAGCGGCGCACGGGAGCCGGGCCGCCGAGCAGGCTTTTCTGCGCGAAGAACAGGAACGCGCCGCTCAGCTCGACACCGTGGGGCACGCCGACGAAGCCGACCGAGCCGCCGGGGCGCGCGCAGTTGATCGCCTGATGCATGGATTCGTCGGTGCCGACGCATTCCAGCACCGAATCCGCGCCGATATTGCCGGTCAGCGCGCGGATGCGGGCGACGCCCGCGTCGCCGCGTTCCGTCACGATGTCGGTCGCGCCGTACTCCAGCGCCAGCTCCTGCCGGCTCTTGTGGCGGCTCATGGCGATGATGCGCCCGGCGCCCAGTTGCTTCGCGGCCAGAACGCCCATCAGCCCGACCGCGCCGTCGCCGACCACCGCGACCGTCGAGCCCGGCTGCACCCGCGCGGCGTCGGCGGCATACCAGCCGGTGCCGAGAACGTCCGAGGCCGCGAGAAGGCTGGGGATCAGGTCCTCGTCCGGCTCGCCGTCAACGGCTACCAGCGTGCCGTCGGCCAGCGGCACCCGCGCGTAAGGGGCCTGCGCGCCGGTCATGAACTCGCGCTGCTCGCAGGAGGACTGGAAGCCGTGGCGGCAATGCGGGCAGGTGTTGTCGGAAAGGACGAAGGAGCCGACGACGAACTGGCCCGGCCTGACGCTGGTGACGGCGCTGCCGACCTCGACCACGGTGCCGCAATACTCGTGGCCCATGTGCATCGGCTCGGCAACGCGCTGCGCGCCGCGATAGGGCCACAGGTCGGAGCCGCAGATGCAGGTGGCCGCAAGCCTGATGATTGCGTCGGTCGGCTTGACGATTTCCGGCTGGGCCACATCCTCGAAGCGGACGTCGCCGGGACCGTGAAGAACGGTTGCAAGCATGGGACTTTCCTTTCCGTATGGGATTCAGGCGCCGTACTCGGCGTCGCTGACATGCTCCAGCCAGTCGACGACCTTGCCGTCCTTGACCTCCTGAAGCGCGATATGGGTCATGGCCGTCGCGGGCGATGCGCCGTGCCAGTGTTTCTCGCCCGGCTCGAACCAGACGACGTCGCCGGGGCGAATCTCCTCGACCGGGCCGCCCTGGCGCTGCACCCGGCCGAGGCCGGAGGTCACGATCAGCGTCTGGCCGAGCGGATGGGTGTGCCAGGCGGTGCGGGCGCCCGGCTCGAAGGTGACATGGGCGCCCTGAACGCGGTTCGCATCGGCAGCGTTGAACAGCGCGTCGATGCGCACGCGGCCGGTGAACCAGTCGGCGGGTCCGGGGCGGGACGGCGTCTGCCCGGCGCGATAGATCTGCATGGGAACCTCCTTCGGATCAGGACAGGATTTCGATGCGCAGCGGATGCTCGCCGCGCACGAGAAGCGGCGCCGGCCCGCCATCCAGCCGTCCCAGCCGGATCAGGCCGCGCGACCAGCGATAGGGGCCGTGGAACATCGCCAGGTTGCCCCACGGCGCATAGTAGCAGAGGTCGCCGACCGCCTCATCGCCGAACTGGTCGCTGCCTTCCCCGGTCAACTTGCGCGGCACGTAGTCGCCATACTCGTGACCCTGGTCGCGCTTGCCGATGCCATCATCTGCGCCCACGGGAGTAGCCCTTTCCGGCACAGCGCGAGGTCGTGCTTGAGATCGAGCGCCCAGTCTTTCGCCGCGCCGTAGCCGTGCAGCGTCTCCACGATGGCGGAGACAGGCGCGCCCTTCCCGCCGGAAGGGATGACGGACAGGACGACCTCGTTGCCGGACAGGATGTTGCGGCCATGACGCCTCCTCTCTCCCTTCGCCGAGGCCGTGCACCCAGCGGCCGATGAGAAAGAAGCCTTGGCTGAGACCCTGCCGTCCTCCCCGGCGCCGGCGAGACGGCGAAGCGTACCGCACGACCTGCCCGGCGGGAATGCCCGGCCTGACCGCGGCGGCGAGATCATGCAGCGGCATGGCCGCGCAGACGCCGTCAGGCAGCAGGGAGGCACAATCGTCCGGGGCGGGATCCACGACCTGCCGCAGCACCGCAGCGACGAGGGCGCCGGTCAGCGGGCCAGTGTCGAGGCTGAGATCGGCGGCATGGCGCAGGCGCTGCGGCAGGAGATCGGCGTTGTCGGCGACGCCGAGGATCGGATGGCCGAGCCGCACGGCATAAGACCGCCTTCAGGTCCCGTTCGACGACATCGTAGTTGTCTGCCCGTCCCCAGGGAACAGGATCAGCGGGCGACGCTTCTCGAAGCGCGACGGCAACGCGTCCAGGCTGGCGACTGCATCGTACCCGTCGAAGACCTCATGGATGCGCCCGAGGCGACGGCCCTTGAGCATGCGGACCAGGCGCAGCTCGAACCCCTCGATTGCGGAGACGACGATGGCGATCCATGCCGGGCCGCGCGCCACAGGCGATAGAAAAGATACCGCCGCAGCCGCTCGCCGCCCGAGCCTCCGTCGGAGGACGGCTCGCTCGTCATCTGCCGTTTTGCCAACTGAGCAACCGGCGACCTCGTAGGGCAATCGTTCCCAAGGTAAGCCGGTATATAGCACAATCAGGATGTCCAGCAGAGCCTTGCGTGCCTCGATCGGCCGTCGTCCATCCTTCCGATGTGGCGCAGCCGACGGTGTCAAAGGGGCGATCTCAGCCCACAAATCATCGGGAAGAAGCTTCCTGGCCATACCGCAAAGCTCCACCCAGCATGATTAACATTCGGCGTTGTTAGGCACTCTTGAACGGGACCTTCATCCCACGAAAATTCACACCTACGAGGATCGCACTTCTTCGCAGTAATATTGATCGATCGAGAAATAAATCTTTTAAACTATTTAGAATTAAATTTTCACATTCACATCATTAACTTCTCTAATATCGTGACTTTCCTGATGCACGCCCGCCAGCATCGCATACTCTCCTTATCAAGGATCGCTTGTATGAAGGGTGATGCCATGTGGAAATCGTTTCTCCTCTCTATACTCCTGTATCTAAGTCCCGCCATCGCAACCTTAGCCAATGCCGGTACGTTGGACGACGTTCTGGCCCGCGGCGAAATGAATGCCGGGGTCCGCTACGATTCACCGCCTTTCGGCTCTGTGGACAGCTCGGGAAAAGTTGTCGGTTTCGACATCGATATCATCCAGGAAGTTGGCAAGCGCCTTGGCGTCAAGGTGAATCTCGTGGAAGTCACTGCCAAGAGCCGCATCCCCATGCTCGAGTCAGGCAAGATCGACGTGATCGCGGCCGCCCTCACGCATACGCGCGAGCGGGACAGGAACCTCGACTTCACCATCAGCTATCTGATCGACGGCCAGAAGATAATGGTGCCGAAAGGCAGCGCCATCCGCAGCTTCGAGGACCTTGACGGCAAGACGGTCGCCTCCGTGCAAGGCTCATACAATGAGGCGACGATCCGCAAGCTCGCTCCCAATGCGCGGGTGCTGGTGTATCAGGAATATCCGCAAGCCTTTCTGGCCCTGAAGAGGGGGCTGGCAGACGGATTCACCACGATCGTCACCATTCTCGAATCGGTCAGCAACAAGGATCCGGACTTCGAGATCATCGGTGATTTCCTGACCTCGGAGCCTATCGCCCTGGGCGTACGCGAGAACGATTCCAGGTGGCGCGACGCCTTGAATTTCACCTTGCAGGACATGGCCGACGACGGAACCTACAGGGAAATTTTCGAGCGGCATTTCAGTTTCGCCTACCAGCCGCTCGAAATGTGGGCGCCCTGACGGCCGGCACCGGTCACCTTTCGCGAGGGAGCGTTCGGACGTGCTGATCGACTGGACCTTCATGGCCGGCCCCCGGATAATGGGAGCGATGCTTGCCGGGCTGAAGCTGACGCTCATCGTCACGATCGGATCGGCGATCGCCGCCATGGCAATCGGTGCGGGGCTGGCCTTTCTCACTACCGGCCGTTCCCGCCTCGGCCGCCGTCTTGCCGAAACATACGTCGCAGTCTTCCGCAACGTGCCTTTGCTCGTGGTGCTGTTCTTCATCTATTTCGGCATGCCGGATTTCCTGCCGCCGAGGGATTTCCCGTTCCTTTACGGCGCCTCGTACGAAACGCTCGCAGCGATTGTCGCCGTCACGCTGGTTGCGTCCGCCTTCGTCGCCGAGGTCCTGCGCGCCGGCATAGAGGCCGTTCCGGCGGGGCAGATCGAGGCATCCGAAGCCCTCGGCCTTACGCGTCGGCGCTATTTCCGGCTCGTCGTCCTGCCTCAACTTCTGCCCATCGTGCTGCCCGGGCTTTGCAACGAGACGATCAACATCGTCAAGAACAGCACCTACGGCATGACCATCGGTCTTGCCGAGTTGATCTGGCAGGCGCAGCAGATCGAGGCCGAGACCTTTCGCGGCTTCGAGGCGATGACCGCGGCGACCCTGGTTTTCCTCTGCCTGAACGGCGCGATCTTCCTCGCGTTCAGCGGCCTTGAGAAGGCGTTCCGACTGCCATGAGCTCAAATGCCGTCCTCGTCATCTGGAACAGCTTGCCGTTTCTCCTCGTGGGCCTGTTTCCCCAGGGGCAGCTCGGCGGGCTTGCGCTCACAGTCATCCTCTCGGTCGTAATCGGCGTCGCCAGCCTGGCTTTCGGTTCCGTCCTCGGCCTTGTCGCGGCGCTCGCGCCGTCCGGGATGCGCTGGCTGGCGGGAGGACTGATGGTCGTGATACGCGGCATGCCCGCGCTCGCCTTCCTGTTCTGGATTTATTTTCTCCTGCCCAGGCTGCTCGGCTTCGACCTCGCGCCGCTCTACAGCGCCTGCATAGCGCTGACCGCCTATCATGGCTCCTATATCGCCGCCGACATCCGTGGTGGCGTCCGCTCGGTGCCTGCAGGCCAATGGGAGGCCGCGCGCGCTTTCGGGCTGCGGACCTTGCCGACACTGGTGCTGATCATCCTGCCCCAGGCTTTCCGCGCCGTTTTGCCGAGCTTGATCAATCGGATCGTGAACCTGGTCATCTATACGTCCGTCATATCGATCCTCGGCGTCCTGGAATTCACCAGGGCGGCCATGATCGTGAACAACAGAGAATTGCTTTACCCGCAATATATCTTTGCCTTCGTCGGCCTCGTCTATTTCGTGATCTGCTACGGCATTTCGATGATGGGAAAGATGCTGGAGCGACGATGGGCCTGGAGTCCGGCATACAACACGCGATCGGCCCGTTCTTCAAAGCCGTAAATACTTCAGTCCTCCAAAAAGGTAACCGCCATGAAAATCGATCATCTGGAGATCATCCCGCTGCATCTGCCGGTCAAGGCGCCTCTGGTCGAAAGCGGCGGAAGCTTCGACTGGTTCGATCACGTCGTCGTGCGCATTCACGCCGACAACGGCACGACGGGGCTGGGCGAAGTCGAGGTCTATCCCAGCTTCGAGCGCATGGGCGCGGAAACGCAGGCCGGCGTCGTAGCCATGCTGCGCGACTTCCTCGCGCCGGCTATCGTGGGCCTGAGCCCTTTCGACATCAACGCAGCCTGGCAGCGAATGGATCACGCCGTCGTCGGCTACTTCCGCGTCAAGGCGGCAATCGACAACGCGCTTTACGACCTGTGCGGCAAGCATCTCGGCATTCCGGCCTACGACCTTCTCGGCGGGCGGGTGCAGGAAGGTTACGTGGTCGAAGGCGTCGGCTACGGCATCTCGATCGACGAGCCGGAGATCATGGCAACGAAAGCGCGCGAGGCAGCCGAGCACGGTTACCGCCAGCTCGAATTCAAGGCAGGAGATGCTGCGGACCCGAGCCGCGACGTCAAGCGTCTCAGGCTCGTGCGCGAGGCGATCGGCCGCGAAATTCCGATCAAGATCGACTTCAACGGCTTCTACGAAACGAAGACCGCGATCCGCATCATCCAGGAGATGGAGCCGCTCGGCGTCCAGTGGATCGAGCAGCCGGCGAAATACTGGGACCTCGACGGGCTGGCGCGGGTGCGCAACGCGGTCAACACGACGATCATTGCCGACGAGCCCGTCGACGACCACCACGACATGATGCGGGTGATCCTGGCGAAGGCCGCCGACGCCGTCCATATCAAGCCGTCGGTCAAGGGCGGCTTGACCATGGCGCGCAAGATCGTCGCCGTGGCGGAGGCCGCCGGCGTGGCGATAATCCCCGGCACCTCGGCGCCCACCGGCATCGGCATGGCGGCGGCGCAGGCCTTTATCGCGATATGTCCGGAATTGTCCGGAGGAGCCCACGGTTCGCCCTCCGACATCCTGGTGGAGGATATCGTCGCCGAGCCGATCCCGGCCGGGTCGACCTACATCCGGATCGGCAACCGGCCCGGGCTCGGCATCGCGCTCGACGAGAAGGTCGTTGCCAAGTATCGCGTGACGTAGACGTCACGCGCCGAAGCGCGACGGGCTGAGGGGGGCCGCATCGACGGGTCCGGGTCGACCGGTGACCAGCGCGGCGACGATCTCGCCGGTTACCGGGCCGAGCGTGACGCCGAGATGGCCATGGCCCAGGGCGAGGACGATCCGCGGGTGATGCCGCAGCGGCCCGATCACCGGCATCGAATCCGGCATCGAGGGCCTGAAGCCGAGCCATTTCTCGAATGGCTGCGGCGACAGGCCGGGGAGCGCCTTCATGGCATGGGCCGCCATCCGCATGGCCCTGCGGAAGTCCGGAGGAGCATCGAGACCGGCAAATTCGACGCCGGTGGTCAGGCGGACGCCTTCCGGCATCTGGGTCAGCGTATAGCCCGGCGCGGGCAGGGTGACAGGCCGCCGCAAGGTTCGTTCCGGCGTCGGCAGCATCAGGTGATAGCCGCGCTCGGTGTCGAGTGGCAGCGATACGCCCATGCTGCGCAGCAGCCGGCCGGACCAGGCGCCCGCGGCGACGACGATCCGGTCATAGGTCGCTTCCCCGCCCTCCGCCGTCTTCAGGAACGATGCCGGCGCGCTGCCGAGCTGAAGGACTTCGCGGCGATAGAACGTCACCCCCGCTTTCCGGGCCTCTGTGGCAAGAGCCTGCGACGCCGCCAGGGGGGTTGCCAGATTGCCGCAATCGGGGAAGAGCAAGCCGCCAGCCAGCGGCGCCAGCGCCGGCTCGAGATCCGCGACCGCGCCGCCGTCGAGCGCTTCGACACGCACGCCGAGCTCGCGCAGGATTGCAGCGTCGGCAGCGGCGCGCTCGAAGGCCTGCCGGTCGCAGAACGCTTTCAGCCAGCCATCCGTGTGAAGGAGGGCCTGCGCGGGGCTTGCACGGATCAATTCCTTCCAGGCGGGCAGCGCCAGCGCCAGCAGGCCGGAAAGATAGCCGGAGATGCGGGCCACTTCGCCCGCCCGGCTGGCCCACAACATGCGCAGCAGCCAGGGGGCGAGCTTTGGCAGGTAGCGCGCGCGGATGGCAAGGGGGCCGCTGGGAAAGAAGAGCATCGCCGGCACTCGAGCCAGGATGGCCGGCCGACCTATCGGCAGGACTTCGGACGTCGCCAGAATGCCGGCATTGCCGCGCGACGCCCCTTCTCCCGGCGGGCGCAGATCATAAATGTCGACCTCAAGGCCGTGGCGTCGAAGATGCAGCGCGCATGACAAACCGACCGCGCCCGCCCCGATGACGGCGATGCGTCGTGCCGCGGGCAGGGATGCGGGCCTGGAGGTGTCGGCAGCGTTCGTCAAGCGATGCTCCTTTCTGCACGGGCGAGCCCGAGGCGCACTTGCCTAAATTGCACCCGTCGGGTTCAATCGCAGCCAAATTGCCGCACCCTCTTGTAAGTCGATAACGAAGCGGCGCAGGGGTTGGACAAATGAATATCGATTTCGTCAGCTTGCGGACTTTTTTGACGGTTTGTGAAAAGCAGAGCCTGACCGAGGCCGCACGCGCTCTTCGCACCACGCAGTCGGCCGTCTCGCAGCGGCTCAAGAAACTGGAAGACCAGACGAAATTCTGTCTTCTGGATCGAAGCCTGCGGCCCGTGGGGCCCACAGTCGCGGGACAGGCGCTGCTCGAACGGGCAAGGCGGATTCTCGCGGAGGTGGGCGAGCTGGAGTTCGAGCTTGCCGAGCGCGCCGACCTGCCGATCCGCGAACTCCGGCTCGGCATAGCGGATTCCCTCGGCTCGGCTCTCGTGCCGCCGCTGGTGCAGGCCATCCGTTCCTCCGTCCATCAACTGGCGGTTCACGTCGACGGTTCGGGAGAACTGTGCCAGCGGCTGCTCGAGCGCGAGCTGCACGCGATCATCTCGAGCGAGCCGCTTCAGGATCGCGACGATCTGGAACGGATCGAGATCTACAGGGAACCCATGGTCCTGATCGTCCCCGGCAACGTAACCTATGTCGATGACGACAGCGTGGAAGAATTGCGGAAACTGAGCGCAAAGATGTCGTTCATCCGCTACAGCCCAGTCAGTCCGCTCGCCAGACAGATCGAGACGCATCTGAGCAGATTCCGCATCCAGCCGCCCCGCAACCTCGAATTCAACGAATCCGAGGCCATCCTGGAGATGGTGTCTCACGGGCTCGGCTGGACTATCACCACGCCGCTGTGCCTGCTTCAGGCACGGGTCGCCTTGCCGAAGATCGGCATCCACCCCTTGCCCGCTGGCGGCATGAGCCGGGCGTTCACCCTGATATATCGACGAAACGAGCTTGGGTTGCTCCCCGGCCGGCTCTTTCATCTGTGCAGCACCATTATCAAGGAGCGCGTGGTCGAACGCATAACACTCGAGCTGCCGTGGCTGATACCCCAGCTATCCGTCGCCTCGAGCGGCCACAGCGTCCGATTTAACACCTAGAAGCGCAAGGCAATCGGCGTCCATTAGACATTCTAATGCAGACTATCATGCCTTCACGAACCATGCTTCCACCTGTGATGAACTGGTGGGATGGACATGAAGCACGGTCAGATTCTCTATTTGTCTCGCTCCGACATGGACAGGGCGGGACCGAGTATGTCCGAAATCGTCGATTTGCTGGATCAGGGCTTCAAGCTCAAGGGACAAGGCAAGGTCGTCTTGCCCCCCAAGCACTGGCTCGAACGGTCGGATGACCGCTTTTACAGCGCGATGTCGAGCTACATACCGGAGCTTGGATTCGGCGGCTGCAAATGGCAGAGTGGAGATCCGATAAATTCGACGCGCGGCCTGCCCTACATTCAAGGCCTCTACGTGCTGACCGAGGATGAACTCGGCATCCCGGTGGCACTCATGGATTCTGAATGGATCACCGGTAGACGGACGGCTGCCGCTTCCGCGCTGGCCGTCAAGTATATGGCGAATCCCGGAGCGACCAGTCTCGCAATCCTCGGCTGCGGCCTCCAGGGGCGGGTGCATCTGGAAGCGATAAAGGGGGTGATGCCGAAGCTTGCGACCGTCAAGGTGTACGATGTCCGCCGCGATGTCGCGGAGGTCTTCGCCCGCGAGCTTTCCGTTCGCCACGAAGTCGAGATCGAGGTGGCGGCAGATCCGAAAGCCGCCGTCGTCGATTCCGAGGTCGTCATTTCGGGCGGCCCCATCCTCACCCCGCCCAGGCCCGTCATCGAAGCGGACTGGCTGGTCGAAGGCGTGACGGGCGTGAGCATCGACTACGATTCCTACTGGACGCCCCGGGCCATGCAGTCGATGGCGCGGATCGTCACGGACGATCGGGGCCAGATCGAGCATCTCAAGGAGTTCGGCCTGTTTCTCGGCGTGCCGCGTCTCGACGGCGAGCTTGCGGACATCGCCGTCGGCCGTCTCACGCCGCGCAATTCTCCGGCGGATCGGGTCCTGTGCTTCAATCTGGGCATCGCCGTGGAAGACCTCGTCACGGCGATCGACGTCTATCGCAGGGCCATCAAGAACGAGGCCGGCATCTATCTGGAAAGGTGAATAATCAAGACAGAAACGCGCCAACACGCGCCAACGAGCAAAAATGGGAGATGATCATGCGGATTGGAAAAGGTTTCGGTTTTCTTCTCGGAATGGCTGTCAGCCTGGCTTGCACGGCAGCGTCCGCTTTTGCCCAGCAAATTGGCACCGATGAAAAACCACTGACCATCGCAACCGGGCGGTTCCATGGCTTTCTGCCCGCCTATCGAGTCGTGGACGAGTTGAACGAGCAGGGCATCGTGGCGGAACTGATCGAGTTCCCCTCGGCCACCGAGCGCCTCGAAGCCGTCGTTTCCGGCTATGCCCAGGTCTCCTATGCGGGCTTGACCGCTTCCGTGCTGCTGCGCGCCCGCGGCAAGGAGGTCGTCATCGTCGCTTCCACGAATGAAAAGGGGCGTGCGCTGGTTGGACGCTCCGACATCGCCGACGTGGCCGCCCTCAAGGGGAAAAGCATCGGCGTAACCTTCGGATCGATCGAACAGATGACGTTGATTGCGCTGCTGCGCAAGAACGGCCTCGATCCCAACAGGGACGTGACGTTGATCAACATGCCGGCGACCGACCAGCCGCTGGCGCTGAACGGCGGCTCCATCGACGCCTATATGGGCTTCGAGCCATGGGCGGCCTTCGGCGTGCAGAACTTCGGCGCCAAGATATTGTCCTATCCGTACGACACCGAACTCGGCGCCATCGACTCCGGCATCGAGATGGAAGCCGCCTTCATCAAGGAATACCCCGATCTCGCAAAAGCGGTGGTCAAGGCTCACATAAACGCCGTCAACTATTACCGTGAGAATCCTGCCGAAATCGTCAAGACCGGTGTTGAGAACTACAAGGTTCCCGAAGAAATCATGACGGCTTCGATGGACAATATAGAACTCACCTACGCGATAAATGTCGACAACATCAAGGCACTGGCAAAATTCCAGGTCGACATGAATTTCATCTCGCAGGATGAGTACGACAAGATCGATTGGAACGGTTTCATCGACGAGTCCCTTCTCGCGGCTGCGGAACAGTAGACGCGTCAAGGTGGCTGGCGACGATGCCGGCCACTTTGACCACCCCTTTCCGGGGGAAATCGCAGGCTCGAGACAGATGTGAGCAAGCCGTTGAGACTGTATCCTCTTGTTTTCCGCCTGGCGCCGCTGCTGATCCCCGTCTTGTTCCTAACGGCCTGGGAGGTGCTGATCCGGGTCGGGGGCTACGGGAATATCCTGCTGCCGCCGCCCACCACCATCTTTGCCGCCCTGTTCCAGATGATTGCGGACGGGACACTCTTCGTTCATATCAGCGCAAGCCTGAAACGCGTCGCGGCGGGCTATGCGCTGGCGGCGGCGGTGGGCGTTCCGCTCGGCCTGGCGATGGGTTATTCCGAGCTGGCCAACCGCCTGTTCGGGGGAACGGTGAACGGCATGCGGCCCATCCCCGCATCCGCCTGGATACCTCTGTCGATCATCCTGATGGGCATCGGCGACCGTCCGGCCGTCTTCCTCGTCTTCATCGGGACGGTCTGGTCGATCATCCTCAATTCGAGCCATGGCGTGAAGTCCGTTCCCAAGCACCTCGTATGGGCGGCGCAAACCATGGGTGCCTCGTCCTATACGATCTTCACCAAGGTGATCGTCCCCGCCTCAATGCCGGCCGTGTTCACCGGCCTGAGAGTCGCCGTGGGCATAGCCTTCACATGCGTCATCGTCGCCGAGCTGATCGCGGTGCGTTCGGGTCTCGGCTATCTGATCACGGAAGCGCGCATGATCGTGCGGTCCGACATCGTGATCGCCGGCATGATCGCCATCGGCGCGATCGGCTACCTGCTGGATCTCATCGTTCGCCTGATCATGTCGCGCACGCTGCGCTGGCAAAAGGGACTTATCGCGGATTCCACCCAATGAAGCTCTCGATCAGAAAGTTGCGGAAGGCGTTCGGCACCGATCTGCCCAGCCCTCTGGTGGCTATCGACGATGTCGATCTGGATGTCGACGAGGGCGAGTTCGTCTGTCTTCTCGGTCCATCCGGATGCGGCAAGTCCACCTTGCTGTTCATCGCCGCGGGACTTGAGAAGGCGACAGCCGGCGTCGTCACCAAGGACGGCCAGCCCGTCAGTGGACCGGGCCGCGACCGCGGCATGCTGTTTCAGCAGTTCGCGCTCTTCCCATGGCGAACTGCCCGGCAGAACGTGGAGTTCGGTCTCGAAATTCGCGGCATCGGACGGGAGGAGCGCTGGAAGCGCGCAAGACACTGGCTTTCGGTGATGAATCTCGAGGAATTCGCCGATTCCTACCCCCACCAACTGTCCGGCGGAATGCAACAGCGAATCGCCATCGCCCGGCTGCTCGTCAACGATCCCGACGTGCTCCTGATGGACGAGCCGTTCGCCGCGCTCGACGCCCAGACCCGCGCGCTCCTCGGCGAGGAGCTGATCCGTGTATGGCAGGAGACGAAAAGGACCGTGCTGTTCGTCACCCACAGCGTGGACGAGGCGATCATGCTGGCCGACCGCGTGGTGATAATGACGAAGCGGCCGGGCCGGATCAAAGCCGACATCCCGATAGAGATGGCGCGGCCGCGCGATACGGCCTCCGAGGAATTCAACCGCCATCGCCGAGAGATCACCGGCCTCGTCCGATCCCAGCTCGATGAGCGGTAATAGAGCACCGACAGCCCCCAACATTGTCGAAGGCAGGACGAAAAGCGTCATGAAGATCAAGAGCGTGGAAGCCATCATCGTATCGATTCCGATCCGGCATCGCGGGGTGCTGGGAATCGGGTCGCTGGAAAAGGTCGACAACGTCATCGTCCGCATCACCACCGAGGACGGATTGACGGGGGTGGGGGAGGCTTCGCCGTGGCCCTGCTTCGCCGACAATGCCTGGTCGGTGAAGGCGGCGATCGACAAGTATCTCGGTCCGGCCATCGTCGGCCGCGATCCGTCGGAGATCGAAGCGCTGCTGATGCTCATGGACGCCACGCTGCACGATTATCCTTTTGCGAAGGCCGCCATCGACATGGCGCTGCTGGATATCGTCGGCAAGGCCCTTGGCAAGCCGATCCATGCCTTCATCGGCGGCGCGGTGCGCAAGAAGACGACGGTCAGCTATTCCATAGCCAACCAGGACATCGAAAAAGACCTCGAGGAAATCCGCTGGCTGCTCGATCAGGGCATTTTCGTGTTCAAGATCAAGACGGGCGTGCTGCCCTACAAGCAGGAGGTGGCCCGCATCGAGGCGATCCGCCGCATGCTTCCGGGCAATGCCGACATGCGCATCGACTTCAACCAGGGCCTTAGGCGCGAGCATGCGATCCGCACCTGTCGAGCACTCGAAGCGTTCGAGCCCACTTTCATGGAGCAGCCGGTTGTCGGCGAGGACCTTGCCACCATGGCCGAGATCACGGCGGCGATCGACACGCCGATCATGGCCGACGAGAGCGTTTTCTCGTTGCGCAACGCCCTCGACGTCGTGCAGATGCGCGCGGCCGACATGGCGAGCATCAAGCTGATGAAACCCGGCGGCATAACGCGTTCGCGCAAGGTCGCGGCGATTTTCGAGGCGGCCGGCATGTCATGCTATGCGGGTGCCATGTGGGAATCGGGCATCGGCATCGCGGCAAGCCTGCACTTCATGGCAGCGACCCCGAATGTCCGCTACGGCAGCGACTACTATATTCCGGACTTCCTTCTGGTCGACGACATGATCCACGAAGGCCTGTCGATCAGAGACGGCCACATCCACGTTCCGGACGGGCCGGGCCTCGGCATCGATGTCGATTGGGGCGCGGTCGAACGCTATCGCGTCGACTGACGAACCGCCAGCCGTCCCAGGAGAGAGAAACCGGATGCGCCGCATCGCTATCGAGACCCTGACCTGTCAGGTCAGGGATGTTTTCGTTCGCCATCGAACCTCCCCGGAAAACGCTTCCATCATGGCCGAGAATTGCGTCGGCGCGGAGCGCGACGGGGCAAGCAGCCACGGTCTGTTCCGGTTGCGCGGTTATGTGGATTCTCTGGAAAGCGGCTGGGTCGACGGCTTTGCCGAGCCTGCATTGGAAACTGCCGGTGAAGAAGCGGGAACTATCAGGGTCGATGCCCGCAACGGCTTTGCCCAGCCCGCTCTGCGGAAAGCCTTCGAGCCCTCCGTCGACATGGCGCGCAAGCGGGGCGTTTGTCTGGTCACGATCCGGGATTCGCACCATTTCGGCGCGCTTTGGGCGGACGTGGAACCGTTTGCCCGTTGCGGGCTCGTCGCGCTCTGCTTCGTCAACAGCATAACGCGCATGGTGCCGTGGGGCGGCCACACGCCTGTCTACGGCACCAACCCCATGGCCTTCGCGGTGCCGAGGCTGTCGGAGGACCCGGTGGTCTTCGACCAGGCGTCGAGCGCGATGGCATTCGGGGATATCAAGCTCGCGGCGGCTTCGGGTGAGCCCCTGCCCGAGGGCTGCGCCGTCGATCGGGACGGCCTTCCCACCACGGATGCCGCCGCTGTCGTCGCCGGCGGCGCCCTTCTTCCGTTCGGCGGCCACAAGGGCTCCTCCATCGCCATGATGGTGGAGCTTCTTTGCGCGGGCCTGACTGGCGGAAGCTTTTCATTCGAGGTCGACCAGTCGGGTTTTCCCGGCGCGCAAACGCCACGCACCGGAGAAACGCTCGTCCTCATCGATCCGGAACGAGCGGGGCAGCATCAATTTGCGGAGCGTGCCGAACAGTTGTTCTTCCGGCTGGGGGCAGCCGGGCAGGAACGCCTGCCCGGAGACCGGCGCTATACGAAACGCCGCCAGGCGGAGCGGGAAGGCATTCCGGTCGACGACGATATGCTCGCCAGTCTGAAAGCGCTCGCAGTGGAACAATAAAACTCGCCCTTGGCATCAATGCAACGCTTATACGCTACCAAGCGATCAGGATGTGCCGTCCATTGACCTGTTGATCTACCTCCGCCTGGACCGCTTGAAATAGGAACTTTCCCGTAATGTGCCAGGCAGGCGAAGCGAGGAAGGACCATGAAGAAGTCAAGGTTCAACGAGCAGCAGATCGCGTTCATTCTGAAGCAGGCCAATGATGGCGTCATCGCTGAGGATGTCTGCCAAGAGAATGTCCGTTCCGCGGATGACCGCTTCCGTCTGGCCCTTCCGGCTGTCGATCTCTTCGCGGACAAGGTCGAGGCGGGCGAGCCACGCCTTCAAGTCACGGTCGACGCGCGCCAGGACGAGGTTGATTTCACCGAGTTTCACCCGATGGGCATTCGGCGGTGGTTTCGGAGCGATACGAGGAGCCTGCGTCGACCTGCGGGAATGAGGTCCATGTCCAACTCGTTCGAAAGTCGGAAGAAGCGTAGCTCGGCCGAGCCCAGACGGCGCTAGACGGCATTGCCAACTAGCTGGGCCATAGCGCAAAGCTCCGTGCCTCAGACTTCGGGATCGCGTGCGTCTGCATCGTCGTGATCCCGGCACGCTGATAACACGAGGCGTCGCCTGCTTTTAGTTGCACATGCTGCGGGCAACGTACGTCTTGTTGCCATTTCGGTTGATGTAGTAGCAGCCGCCACGCGGACCGCGGATGTAGTAGCGTGATGGCGAACGGATGGTTGCGTAGCGCGAGAACGGGGAGACGTTCCGACAAGAAGCATTGTGGTAGACGGAACCGTCTTGAAGTCTCATCCTGCCGTCCATCCGCCGTCAATCAGGATGGACGTGCCGGTTATCATCGCAGCCGCGTCTCCAGCCAGGAAAACAACCGCACCCATGATGTCCTCGACTTCGCCCAGTCTGCCCAGCTTGATCATCGAGGCGATCCAGGCAGCCCGGTCGGGCCTGCTGAGGGTCTGCTCGGCCAGCGGTGTCCTGATGAAGGTCGGACATATCGTATTGACGCGAATTGCGTGCGCCCCGAGCTCGATCGCCGCGGACTTGGTCATTCCCTCAATCGCATGCTTGGACGCCGCATAGACTGTCCGGTCATGGCCGCCGACATGCCCCATCTGCGAGGATATGGTGATGATGGAGCCGGCTTTTCCCGCAGCGATCATGCCCTTGGCCACGGCCTGCGTGGCGAAGTAGGAACCACGCAGATTGACGTTCATCACCGCATCGAAATCAGCGATCGCGGTCTCCACCATCGGCGCATGCCTGGCGAGACCGGCATTGCTGACGAAGATGTCGAACGGCCCGCTTCGGGTGATCGCCGCGCCCGCCGCCTCCGGGTCGTCGACGTCGAGCAGGAGCGCCTCAGCCGAAAGGCCCGCTTGCGCCATCGCGGCCACCGCCGACTCCAGCGCGGCCTGGCCGCGGGCAGCGCACACGACATGGGCGCCCGCCTCGGCCAGCGCCACGGCGCAGCCGAGGCCAATGCCGCGTGACGCGCCCGTCACCAGCGCCCGGCGGCCGTCGAGCCTGAAGGACGGCGTGCGCGGCAGCTGCGTCATACGGCGCCCTTCGCGTAGGGCACGTTGCGGCCGCCATAGCGGCGCACGCGAACATTGGCCTGTTCGGCATGGCCGACGAAGCCTTCCAGCATGCACAGCCGCGAGCAGTACTCGCCGATCATCGCCGAAGCCTCGTCGGTCAGAATTTTCTGGTAGCTGTGGGTCTTGAGGAACTTGCCGACCCACAGGCCGCCGGTATAGCGCCCGGCCTTCTTCGTCGGCAGCGTGTGGTTGGTGCCGATCACCTTGTCGCCATAGGCGACGTTGGTGCGCGGGCCGAGGAAGAGGGCACCGTAGCTCGTCATGTTCTCCAGGAACCAGTCGTCGCGGTCGGTCATCACCTGCACATGCTCGGAGGCGATGAAGTCCGCCTGCTGCAGCATTTCCTCATAGGTATCGCAGACGATAACCTCGCCATAGTCCTGCCAGGAGCGCCGGGCGGTCTCGCCGGTCGGCAGGATGGCGAGCAGGCGCTCGATCTCCGCCATGGTCTCTTTTGCGAGCGTCCCGGAGTTGGTGAGCAGCACCGCGGGGGAGTTGACGCCATGCTCGGCCTGGCCAAGCAGATCGGTGGCGCACATCTCGGCATCGACCGTCTCGTCGGCGATGACCATAGTTTCGGTCGGCCCAGCGAAGAGGTCGATGCCAACCCGCCCGAAAAGCTGCCGCTTGGCTTCCGCCACGAAGGCATTGCCCGGACCGACCAGCATGTCGACCGGAGCGATGGTCGCGGTGCCGAGCGCCATCGCACCCACGGCCTGGATGCCGCCGAGGCAGTAGATCTCGTCGGCGCCGCCCATGTGCATGGCGGCGACGATGGCCGGATGCGGCGCGCCGCCCTGCGGCGGAGCAGAGGCAACGACGCGCTTCACCCCCGCCACCTTCGCCGTCACGACGCTCATGTGGGCCGAAGCGACCATCGGATATTTCCCGCCGGGTACATAGCAGCCGACGGATTTTACCGGGATGTTGCGGTGGCCGAGGATGACGCCCGGCAGCGTCTCGATCTCGATGTCGCGCATCGACGCCTTCTGCGCCTCGGCAAAACGGCGCACCTGCGCCTGCGCGAAGCGGATGTCGTCGAGGTCCCGCCTGGTGACCGCAGACATTGCCGCCTCGATGTCCCGCTCTTCGAGCCGGAACGCCGGCGGCGAGTAATTGTCGAACTTTTCGGAAAGCGCGCGCACGGCCTCGTCGCCGCGCGTTTCTATGTCGGCCAGGATGGCCTCGACCGTGGCGCGCACGCGCGCGTCGTCCTCGGCGCGCGCCTCGGCGCTCCTGGCCGTCTTCAGGTGGCGTATCATGAAAAACCTCCTCCTTCGCATCGGCGCAACGCCGGCGGGACGCGTGCAGCCGCGTCTTCGCGGCTACATTCAATGCCAGAGTTTTGCATACGGATGCAATAGCTGATTTCGCGGCTCTACCCGCTTTTGCCTCGGACGGGGCGAGCGGTCAGGACCCCGAATGCTCCGGAACGGCATGGTGTGCTGCGGCGGCCCGCGACGAGGCCCGAGCAACCAGATTCACGGGATGCACGATCTTCACTGGCTCGTCGGCATCGTCGGATTGCTCGAGAATCAGGTCCACGGCGCTCGCCACCATGGCGTCGAGCGGCTGCTGGACGGTGGTGAGCGAATAGGTGGGCCAGGCTGCCATCGGGATGTCGTCGAACCCGATCACCGCGATATCCTCGGGCACCCTCAGCCCCAGCTCCTGCCGGATGGCCTCGATCCCGCCCAGCGCCATGACATCGTTCGCGAAGAATATCGCGTCGGGGTGGCAGGGAGCCAGCTTCACCGCAGCCCTATATCCGTCGGAAAACGCGCAATGCGGGCTGTCCGCCTTGCCCGCCATCGGCATGCCGATCTCTGCCAGACGGCCGAGAAAACCGAGTTCGCGCTCTGCGTTGGTGGAGGTGTCGGGACGCCCTGCCGCAAAGGCAAGCCGTCTGCGACCCTGCTGAACGAAGTGGTCTACCGCAAGCTTGCCGCCACCGATATTGTCGCAGCAGACGCTCGCGATCTGCACGTTCGGAATGGTGCGGTTGAACAGGATGACCTGTCGCCCACGCCGCTTCCAGTCGTTGGCGATGCCAGACGAGATGCTGGCGGAGATGATTACGACGGCATCAACATTGTATTGCAGGAGGAAGGGAAGCTGGCTGTCCACGTCCTGGCCGGGCCCGAGGCTGAACACGAGCGACTGGAAACCCGCGACCTGCAAAGACCGGCTCAGCTTTTCCAGGATCTGGGCGTAGAACGGATTCTCGATGGTCCCCAGGATGATCGCCACGATCTTGCTGCTGCGGGTCGACAGGCTGCGGGCGATGACGTTGGGCCTGTAGCCGAGCGCCGCGGCGGCTTCGATGATCCGCTTGCGCATCGCGGGCGAAACGCTGGCGTTGGGGTTGAACGCCCGTGAAATCATCGATTGAGACACGCCAAGCATTCGCGCGACGTCACGGGCCGTCAAAATTTCCGATGCCACGGCGACTTCCTTGCTCGTAGCGCCGTCGGGATCGCGGCGCGTCGTACCCTCTTGCCGGTATATCGCGGCGGCCGTCCCGGTCGCCGCTCATGGTGCCTGCAAATCGTGTTGTCGAGCCTACCCGCCGTAGCGGGAACAATCAATTGCGCCCGGTCGCGACAGGCGCCCGACATGCATCGCTCACGCTCTGAATTGCAACCGCGATCATATCTGCCTCCTCTCATTACACGATTGCGTTCAAAACGTCGGCAAAAAACTTTCTAACGGCTATTGCAAACGGATGCAATTTCGGAAAGATTGCAAATCCGAGGAGACACAATCATGAAAATCACAGCCATTTCCGCTTATGCCGTGGAAGCGCCCATGCGCGTCCCCTACATCACTGCCCTGGTCGACAGGCGCGTCGCCACGTCCGTCGTCACCGTGGTCGAGACCGATGAGGGACTGACGGGGTTCGGGCAGAGCACCACGAGCGCCGCGATGTATTCCCCTTTCGAGGAGTACCAGGAAGCGATCGTTGACGTGGTCGAGAAAAAGCTGGCTCCCGAGCTGATCGGCACGAACCCCTTCGATCTCGAACTCATCCACGCCAAGATGAGCCGCGTCGCGCGCGGCCACCTCTATTCGCACGGAACGGTCGACCTGGCGTGCCACGACATCATGGCGAAAGCCGCCGGCAGGCCGGTGGTGGAGATGATCGGCGGCCCGGTGCGCGAGCGCATCGCGCTTTGCGCGCCCCATCTCGGCATCCTTCCCTCGAAGGAGCTGGCGGAGCAGGCGCTCGCCTATGTCGAGCAGGGATACAGATACATTAACCTGCGCGTCGGCGCGAACCCGGCGCAGGACGTGGAGAATGTCGCCGCGGTGCGTGCGGCCGTCGGCGACGGCATCGCGATCGCTGTAGATTTCAGCCAGTCGCTTCATGTGCTCGGCTATCGCGGCGACACCGCGATCCAGCAGATCCGGGCCCTGGAAAAGGCGGGCGCATCGGCCTTCGAGCAGCCGCTCGCCGACTGGGACACGGAGGGTCTGGCGCGGATCGCGGCAGCGATCGATGCGCCGATCATCGCCGACGAGGGCGTGCGTTCACCCCAGGACGCGCTGCGCATCGTCGATCGCCGCGCGGCCGATGCGGTGAAGATCAAGCTCATGAAGGTCGGCGGAATCTTCCCCGCCCGGAAGATCGCCGCGATCCTGCAAGCGGCAGGCATCCCGATGACGGTCGGCAACGGGCTGGCGGGCTACATCGCGAACTCGGCCGAGGCCCACTTCGCCTTTTCGTTGCCGAACCTGAAGCTGCCTGGCGAGATGAATGGATTCCTGCGCCTCGACGACGACCTGATCGGCGGCGACCTGAAAACCGACGGCACAGATCTTCTTGCCCCCTCGGCGGTCGGGCTGGGCGTAAAGGTCGATCTCGAACGGCTGAAGGAAGCCGCCCGCCCGGCTGCGCTGCGGCGCGCCGGCTAGCAGGGGCGGGGCGGCCGAGGATCGCCGCCATTGCCCGAGAAGGATTCAATCCATCGGCAGCGTGTCTGCGGCCTCGGGAGAAGGCCGCGCCGCTGGCCGCGCGAAAGGGAGGACGCCGGACTATGACTGCTCTCGTGCAGGCAATAATCGACGGGGTGATGGTCGGCGGCGTCTATGCCATCATCTCGATCGGACTGACGCTGGTTTTCGGTGTGATGGGCATCGTGAACTTCGCCCAGGCCGAGTTTCTCATGCTGGGGATGTTCATCGCCTATTTCGCGTGGGCGGCGCTCGGCCTGGACCCGCTCGTCGGGTCATTCCTCGCCTTTTCCATCGTCTTCGTGCTCGGCTATGGCCTTCAGCAGGGCGTCATCCGGCGTGTGCTGAAGGCGCCGGCCGTATCCCAGGTGTTCCTGACGGTCGGGGTGCTGATCGTCATCGAGAACGGTGCGCTGCTAGCCTTCGGCTCCCAGTTGCGGTCCGTCACCACACCGTACCAGACGGAATCGTGGCGTCTCGGCCCGTTCTTCGTCAGCGTGCCCTATCTCGCCGCCTTTACGATGTCGATCGTCAGCGGGGGAGCGCTGTGGTGGTTCCTTAACCGGAGCTGGTTCGGTTGGGCGATGCGGGCGACCGCGCTCGACCCCACCGCCGCCAAGCTGGTGGGCATCGATGTCGATCGCATGACGGGTCTCGCCTTCGGGCTCGGCGTCGCCCTCACCGCGTTCGGCGGGGCGGTGATCCTGCCCTACCTGTCGGTATCCCCCACCATCGGAAGCCAGTTCGTCGTGCTCATGTTCACGGTCGTCGTGCTGGGCGGGCTGGGCAGCGTCGCCGGCGCCGTGGTTGGCGGCATCGCCGTTGGCATCATCAGTTCGGTCTCCGCCCTGTTCTTCCCGATCCAGTTGCAGAACCTGGTGCTTTTCGTGATGTTTATCGCGATCCTGGCGGTACGTCCCGAGGGTCTGATCGGGGGGCGCGCATGATCGCGCGCCGCTGGATCGCCGCCGCCATCGTCGGGGCCGCCGCGCTTCTGCCCGTCACCCTCGATCCCAACGGCTATTTCATCCGCGTCCTGACGCTGGTGCTGCTGTTTGCGGCGTTGGGGCAGGCCTGGAACATCGTGGGCGGGCTGGCGGGCCAGTTGTCGCTTGGCCATGCCGCCTATTTCGGGCTGGGCGCCTATACGTCGACGCTTCTGCTCATCCATTTCGGCGTGTCGCCGTGGCTTGGCATGCTGGCCGGCGGCGCCCTTGGCGGCATTGCCGCCTTCCTGCTCAGCCTGCCGACGATGCGCCTCAAGGGTCACTATTTTGCGCTTGGCAGCCTCGCTTTCGCCGAGGTGTTCCGCGTGATCGCGAATTCCTGGACCTCGGTCACCGGCGGGCCGGTCGGACTCTCCGTCCCTTACAGCGAAAATTCGTTCGCCCTGCTGCAATTCAGCGAAACCCGGCCATACTACTATGTGATGCTCGGCGCGCTCGTCCTCGTCACGGGCATCTTCGTGACCGTGGCGCACAGCCGCCTCGGCTATCGGCTGCGCGCCGTCAGGCAGAATTCCGAGGCCGCCGAGGTCATCGGCGTCAACACCACGCGGGTGAAGATACAGGCGGCCGTTCTGTCGGGCGCGCTGACCGCCATGCTCGGCACCCTCTACGTGCAGCTCAACTTCTTCTTCGATCCCGACACCGTGTTCAGCGCCATGCAGATCTCGATCCGCATCGCCCTCATCGCCATCATCGGAGGTATCGGAACGGTGGCCGGTCCTATCCTGGGAGCGCTTCTCATCATCCCGATGGAAGAGTTCGCCAATGTCCTGTTCGCCGACCGCGCGGCCGGCCTTGCGCAGTTCAGCTTCGGGATCCTGCTGATCGCGATTGTCCTCCTGCAGCCGCATGGCCTTCTGGCGCTCGTCAAGGACATCGTGGGGCGCGTCACCGGCAGGAACCGCGTTCGCGAGGTGCGTGCATGAGCGACCCGCTGTTTTCTGTCGATGGACTCACCAAACGCTTCGGCGGTCTCCAAGCGCTGAACAATGTGAGCTTTTCCGTTTCCAGCGGCGAGATCGTCGGGCTCATCGGTCCCAACGGCGCCGGCAAGTCGACCCTCTTTTCCACGCTGGTGGGGCTTCATCGGCCGACGTGCGGGACGGTGATGCTCGACGGTCATGACGTCACGGGCATGAAGCCGCATGTCATTGCCGCGAGGGGAATGACCAAGACGTTCCAGAACGTCTCGCTCTTCCTGGAATCGAGCGTGCTCGACAACGTCCTCATCGGCGGGCTCGTCAATGACGGGGTTACGGCGGCGCGCGCCAATGCCATGGATTGCCTGAGCCGCGTCGGCCTTTCGGCCATTGCGCATCGCGCCGCAGGCGATCTGTCCTTTCCCGAGCGGGCGCGGGTGGAGGTGGCGCGGGCACTGTGCACCCGTCCACGGATCCTGCTCCTCGACGAAGTGATGGCCGCCTTGAACGCGGACGAAATGGACGAGGTAATCGCGCTGGTGCGCGGGCTTCGCGACGACGGCCTCACCGTGATGATCGTGGAACATCACATGCGCGCCATCATGTCGGTCTGCGACCGGATCCTGGTGCTCAATTTCGGCTGTCTCATCGCAGACGGGGCGCCGTCGGTCATCGCTCGTCATCCCGATGTCGTGAAAGCCTATCTGGGGCGTGAATATGCCGGCTGATCCCTCCTCGCAGACCGTGACGATGCTCGAGCTTCGCGGCGTTCGCGCCGGCTATGGCGACCGTGACGTGCTTCACGACATTTCGTTGCGCGTCGGGGCCGGCGAATTCGTCTGCGTCATCGGGGCGAACACGGCCGGCAAGAGCACGCTGCTCAGGGCCGTGTCCGGCATCGTCCCGTGCTGCTCGGGCCTAAGACGTTTCGACGGGCGCGACCTCTCCGGCCTTCGGGCTCACGAGATACCGTCACTCGGCATCGCCCATGTCCCGGAAGGCCGTCACGTGTTCGGCGAGATGTCCGTCGAGGAGAATCTGCTGCTCGGCGCCTATGGCATACGCCGCCATGCGCCGATCCCTGAATTGCGGCAGCACGTCTTCGATCTGTTCCCGCGTCTTGCCGAGCGTCGGAACCAGCGCGTGGGAACCATGTCCGGCGGCGAGCAGCAGATGGTCGCCGTGGGGCGCGCCCTGATGCTGTCGCCGCGCCTGCTGATGCTCGACGAGCCCAGCCACGGCCTCGCCCCCCTCGTGGTCGAGGAGTTGCACCGCGCCTTCGTCGAGATCAATCGGACAGGCACGGCGATACTGCTGATCGAACAGAACACCGCGATGGCACTCAGCGTCGCCACGCGCGGCTACGTCCTGCAATCGGGCAGGGTCGTGATGGAGGGACCGTCCGACAGCCTCGCCGCCAATGACGAACTGCGCGCGGCCTATCTCGGAATCTAGGACGGAAAGTGGACTCGCACCTTTTCACAGGGTGCGTAAGCGACAACACAGGAGGAGAAATGAAGCTCACGATGAACAGACGACAAATGCTCGCCTTCGGCAGCGCAGGACTTGCAGCCGCGCTGCTTCCGGCGATCGCGCGGGCCCAGCAAGGCCAGACCGTCAATGTGGGGGTGGTACTGCCGCTTTCCGGTGCTGCGGCCCAGTTCGGCATCAACTCCAGGAACGGCCTCGACCTCGCGGTCGACGAACTGAATGCGGCCGGCGGCATCAAGGCTCTCGGCGGCGCGAAGATAAAGCTGATCGTCGCCGACGCCACCTCAACCCCCACGGCGGCCGCGACCGCCGCCCAGCGCCTGATCTCGCAGAACGAGGTCGTCGCAGTGATCGGCGCCTACGTGTCGTCGCTGACACTGGCGATCTCGGAGGTCGTGGAACGCCGCGGCATTCCGCTGCTGACGATTTCCTATGCCGACGAGTTGACCGAACGCGGCTTCAAGAATGTGTTCCGCAACAATCCGAAAGCATCCGAGATCGGGCGCGCCCAGGTCGACAGCTGCGTCGAGATCGCCGCCGCTGCCGGCCAGACCCTGGAGCGCGTCGCGATCATGTACGAGGACACGGCCTACGGGACGTCGCAGTCTGCCGGCCTGCGCAAGGCGGCCGCGGCCAGGGGGCTTTCTGTCGTCATGGACGAGGCCTATCCCCAGGGCATCACGGACGTCACGCCGCTGATCAACAAGCTGCGTGCCGCGAATGCCCAGGTGGTTTTCCCCGTCTCCTATCTCAACGACACGCTGCAAATCGTGCGCTCCATGCGCCAGCAACAGGTCGACATCCCCGTCGTCGGCGGCGCGGGCGGCTTCATCCTGCCGGAATTCGCCGAGGCCCTGGGCGAATATTCGGAAGGCGTGCTTTCGGTCAATTCGGCCAATTACGACTTCGACCCCGAGCGTGCAAAACGTTACCGGGAGCGTTTCAACTATCCCATGGTCCACGATGCCATCGAACACGCGGCGCTCATCGAGGTACTCGCCCAGGCTCTTGAGAAGGCAGCCTCGACCGAGAAGGGCGCGCTGCGCGAGACCCTGCTCGACACCCATTTCCAAGGCGGCTGGATAGACGGCATGCCGGGCGAGGGAATAGACTTCGACGAAACCGGCCACAATACCCTCGCCGAGCCGATAGTCGTCCAGTGGAGAGGCGGCGAGATGGTGACGGTCTGGCCGAGAAAATACGAAAAGGCCGCCCCTGTCTGGAGCGCCTGACCGTTTGGAACAGCGGCGCCGGCGCATCGGGCGCGCCGGCGCCGCCTGCCAGCAGACGACGGTATAGAGGATCGAAGGAACCATGGAACGAGGCGTCACCACCAGCATCGTTCGAGGCGTGGCCAACGTCGTCATAGACCGTCCTGACGACGAAAACCGCCTGACCACCGACGTCCTCAAAGAACTGCTCGCCCTGTGCGGCCGGTTGAAAATGGATCGCGCCGTCAACGTGGTGACCATCACCGGTGGGGGAGAGACGATCTTCTCCACCGGGCTACTGACTCCGCAGCTCAAGGCAAACCTTGGGAAAGAGGGGGTGCTTGCCCTCGTCCATCTGGCCAACGAGACGTTCGACGCCATAGAGGCCCTGCCCCAGATCGTGATCGCAGGCATCAACGGCGTGGTGCGAGCCGGCGCGGTCGAACTCATGCTCGCCTGTGATCTGCGCATCGCGGCGCAGCACAGCACGATGGCGATGCCCGAAGCGAAATGGGGCGGTTTTCCCGGCGCCGGCGCTCCCGTCAGGCTCCCTCCTATCGTCGGTGGCGCCAGGGCCCTAGAGCTTATCTGCTCCGGACGCGAAATCGGAGCGGTGGAAATGGAAAGGATCGGGCTCGTCCAGCGGGTGGTCCCCGCTTCGGACCTTAAGACAGCGGTAAGCGATCTTGCCAATACGATCGCGCAAAACGGGCCGCTGGCGATCCGGGGTGCTAAGAAGATCGCCCGTACGCGCATGGAGCCCGGATTCAAGGCCGCGCGCGAGCTCTCCGATGCTCTCAGGCAGGCATTCGAATGGACGAATGATGCCGATGAAGGCATTGCAGCACATCTGGAGAACAGGCGTCCCCGTTTCGAGGGTGCCTAGTCTCCGTTGCATCCCGATCGTCTGGGCTGTCTCGATCCAACGGCCGAAGGCCGTCGTCATTGTGCTTGCACGGGACGTTTGCGCCGATAAAGATTGGTGAACTGCGCCGCAAACACGCGCTTGCCGATCTCGTCGCAGGTTAAGACATCCCAGTTGACGATGCCGAGCTCCGGCTTGCTGCGCGAAGGGCGAAGGCTCTCGACGGTGAACGTCGCCGCGATCCTGCTATCGGGCAACACCGGCGCAAGGAAGCGCATCCTGTCGATGCCGAGGCCGGCGACCGAGTTGCCCGTCAGCACCCCGCAATCGACCCCCAGCCTCATGGTGATGGCGAATGTGTGGACGCCACTGGCAACCAGGGTCCCGAAGAACGTATCCCGCGCCGCCTCCTTGTCGACGTGAAAGGGTTGCGGGTCCCAGCTCGTGGCGAATTCGATGATCTCGTCCGTCCCGACATCATAGGTCCTGCTCGTCACGGCAAAGCCGACTGCGAGATCTTCAAAAAACCTGTCCAACGATCAGCCTCCTCAATCGGCTCCGGTTGCGTCACGGCGCGGTCTTGCGCCGGGTCCCCAGAAACGCCTCTATCCGGGCCCTGGAATCCTCGGTTCCGTTCAACAGGGCGAGCTGTTCGCCCTCGAAACGCAGCCCCTGGTCGAGCGGCAGGTGCGCATTGCCGACCGCGCGCTTGATCGCGGCAACCGCCGCGGGGCTTCGGCCGCACCATTGACACGCGAACTGCCTGGCGGCGTCGGTCGTTTCGACGATGCGATCGATCAGTCCGATACGCAGCGCTTCTTCGGCTGCGACGCGCCGTCCCGTGAGCATCATGTCCAGCGCGCGCGATTCGCCGATCAGCTTCGGCAACCGTTGCGTCCCGCCGGCTCCGGGAAGCAGCCCTAGGTCGATCTCCGGAAATGCAAACGTGGCGCGCGGCGTCGCGAGGCGAAAGCTGCACGCGAGCGCGAGTTCGACACCGCCGCCAAGCGCCAGCCCGTCGATGAAAGCGACGGACGGAACCCGGCTCTCGTATAGCTTCTGAAACACGCCTCGGCGATACGTCGCGCGCCGGGCGGCTTCCTGCGCGTCGATGCCATCGAGATCGGCGATGTCCGCGCCGGCGCTGAACGCCCTGGTCCCGGCCGATCTGACGATCAGAGCCCGCACGGCCGTATCGCCGTCTATCACGTCGAGGATCGACTCGATCGACCTGAACGTATCGAGGTCCAACGCATTGAGCTTTTCCTCGCGGTCGACCTCAACAGTTGCGATAGTATCTTCCACCGTCAGCGTGACTGCCATCTTCCAGCCCTTTCAGCCTCTTTCCTCGTAGCGAAGCCGCAAGGCGCGCTTGTCGACCTTGCCCGTGCTTCCGAGCGGCAGGTCGGTCTCCAGGAAAATGCCGGCCGGGACCTTGTAGCGTGCCATCGATGTCTCGGCGAACCGCCGCAGGTCCTCAGCCGTTGCGACCGCTCCGGCCCGCAAGACGACGAAGGCGACCGGCACCTCGCCCATGAGGTCGTCCGGAACCCCGAGGACCGCGGCGTCCCGGACCGCTTCGTGGCGCATCAGTACGGATTCGATTTCCGTCGGCGCGACATTGTTCCCGCCGCGGATGATGAGATCCTTGGATCGGCCCGTAAGGTAGATATATCCGTCTTCGTCGCGATAGCCGATGTCGCCGGTGCGGAACCATCCGTCGACGAACGACGAAACGGTGAGCTCCTCATTGCCGTGGTAGCGCTTCACCATCGACGGAGCCCGGGCCAGCATTTCGCCCTCGACGCCTGCCTCGCATTCCTGCGATCGGGGACCGACGAAGCGAACCTCGGCGCCGGGCGCCAGCCGCCCGAGGGCACCGCGGGGCATCTCCCGTTCGTCGCCGGCATATCGGCCGATCAGCGGATAGCACTCGGTCATGCCGAAGTAGTTCTGGAGCGATTTGCTGAAGACGCGCTCCCACCTTGCCCGCAACTCGTCGGGAAGCGGCGCGCCGGAACAGACGAGAGCCTTCATGCCCGAGAGATCGAAGCGCCGACCCTGTTCCTCGACATAGTTCAGCATCATCGTGAACATGGTCGGCACCCCGTTGAAGACCGTGACCCGGTGCCTCTCGAACGCCTCGAGAACCTCGGCCGGATGGAAACGGCGATTGATCACAACCGTCATTCCAGACAGCAGGGATATCATCGCGGAAGTCGAGAGCCCGAGCAGGAAGCCGAACGGTGCGGGAACGACGGTGACGTCGTCGGGTGTAAGTCCCCACAGTTGGCGAAAGGAGGCGGACGCCGCGATCTGTCCGGCATGATCCAGCACGACGGCCTTCGGCACGCCGGTCGATCCCGACGTGTAGACGATCAGGAGATCGTCGGTAGGAAGTGGGCGTCCGGATCGGCCTGGAAGGGCATCGGGGACCGATAGATCGACCTCCGACAGATGCACCAGCGTGCAGCAGGGAACCTCGAAATCCGCCAGCTTGCCGTCATGGAACAGATAGCGGGCGCTGCTGTTCTCGACGACATAGGCGACCTCGGCCGGCGTCAGATTGACGTTGACGGGCACGAAGGCCGCGCCGAGCCTGGCGGCGGCCGCGAAGAAGTAGAGATATTCCGGCCTGTTCTGGGCGTAGGCGGCGAAGCGTCCGCCCCGCCCTATCCCGAGCGAATTTAGATAGGCGGCGACGGCATCGATCTCGCGTATCAGGCGCTCGAAAGTGATCTCCTCTTCGTCATAGACGAGCGCGACCTTTTCCGGCTGGCGTGACGCCACCTCATGCAAGGCATCATAGAGTGTCGCGTCTGTCTGGAGTATCATTCTACCAACCCTGGCGTCGGCGTATCGGGAAATCGAACCAAGCCGTTTCAGTCCTCGATGAAGGTGGCAACCTCTGAAATGGAAGCCCGCGATGTGCGGAAGCCATTCGCCGGGTGGGCGTGATCTCCCCATCCGAACGAAATCCCGCAGACGACCAGTTCGCCCTCGGGAATGGGAAGATGCGCGCGGATGACGTCGGTCCTGTATGCGATGGCTGCCTGGGGAACGGCCGAGACACCCAGGGCCTGAGCGGCCAGCAGGAACGACATGACGTAGCCGCCGCAGTCGATCGCGGCGCGGATGCCGAGCGACGCGCTCGTGGTCACGAATGCGAGATGCGGCGCCTCGAAGAAACGGAAGTTCTTCAGCGCCTGCTCGCGGGATGCGGCGCGATCGCCCCGCTCGATGCCGAGGCTGCTATACAATCCCCATCCGCACGCCCGTCGACGCTCCTGATGGACACCGGAATACCGGGCGATGGGGGCGATGTCGTAGCTGGGCGGGGCGTCCGCGGCCGCCCGCTCGTACATCGCCTGCCGCAGCCGGTCGAGGGCAGCCCCGCCGACGACCGTGATCTGCCATGGTTGGGCGTTGCAGTCTGAAGGCGTGCGTTGCGCGGCCGTGAGGATAGCGTCGATCAGGTCGCGCGGCAGGGGATCGGGCTTGTAGGCGCGGCACGAATGCCGGGCCTGCATCAATCGCAGGAATATCTCGAAATCCGGCGTAAACGCGGCTGACGATCCGGGCTGATTCATCGTAATTCCTGATCTCATGCCTGAGCGCCGGGAGACGATCACGCGCGGCGCGGGATATCGGAGTCGCCGGGGCCGGCTCGGAAGGTCCCGAGCCGGTCCTCACGAACGGAGAAACAAGCCATCGGACGATGCCGACGGCTCGTCGCTTCCCGTTGGGCCGACGATCAAAGCGAAACGTCGGCGGGGATGCTCTTCCGGTCGACGCCGGACAATTCCAGGCCCTCGATGAGCCAGGCTTCCGTCTGACGGCTCGAGCGATTGTAGGCGACCCAGGCGTTCAGGAAGTCTTTCCACTCGCTGCTCTCCTCCAGCGGAATGACGAGCGCCGTGGGAATGGAGACGACCGGACCGCCGATGCCGAGATAGCGGCCGATGGACGGGTTCTTGGCGACCGCGGTCAGACCGGGGATCGCGCCGAACACGGCGCAGTCGGCCCTGTTCGACTGCAGGGCGAGCATGACCTCGTTGGGCGACGTATGGGCCGTGATGTTCGCGTTCGGCGCGTATCGCCGCGCCGACGTTTCCTGGGTCGAGCCGAGATCGACCGCGATCCTGACTTCGGGCTTGTCCAGGTCCGCCCAGGTCGAGGCGTTGAGCGACGGTGTCGCGATGATGCCGTAGCTCTGCTCGAAATAGGGAGCCGTGAACCCGACCGACAGCGCCCTCGTCGGCGTGATCGACGACGCCATGCCGATGTCGACCTTGTCGGTCTGCAACTGGATGATCTGGTCGCCCCAGGTGGAGTCGATGAATTCGACGTCGACCCCCAGAATCTTCGCGATATCCTTCGCCATCTCGACGCAGGCGCCGGTGAGTTCGCCCGACGCGAGATTCTTTATGAAGTAGGGGGGCGCGCCGACCGGCGCCGCCACCCGCAATTTGCCGGACCTGCGAACCTTCTCGAGCGTGTTGCCGGCGGCCGCGGCCGTCTGGGCCATGCCGGCCGTCGCACTGCCTGCGACGGCGGTAGCGGCGACGGTCCCCAGCGCCGCGAATTGAACCAGTTGACGGCGAGAGAGATGCCCTTCGGACGGATGTTCGTTCGACATTGCCTTTTTTCCTTTCATTTCCCCAATGGATAGGTCGCGGGTTCTTTGCGAGGTTTCGGTCTCGTCAGGGGGCCGCATTCCCCGGTTTCACGCGTCTAGCGGTTGAAGTGCGACAGGAAGGTGCGTGTCGAGGCATGGGCGGGGTTGCCGATCACCTCCGCCGGCAGGCCCTGCTCGACGATCACGCCGTCGCGCATGAAGACGAGGCAGTCGCCGACATCCCGGGCGAAAGCGATCTCGTGCGTGACGATGATCATCGTCATGCCCTCTTCCGCGAGGGAGCGCATGACGTTCAACACCTCGCTGACCAGTTCGGGGTCCAGCGCCGAGGTCACCTCGTCGAACAGCATCACCTCCGGCTTCATTGCCAGGGCCCGCGCGATCGCCACGCGCTGCTTCTGGCCACCGGACAGCGTCGATGGCATCATCTGCGCCTTGTCCGCCAATCCGACCTTATCGAGCAGATTCATCGCATCCGCCCGGGCCGTGTTCACCGGCTGCCGCCGGACGGTAACCGGGCCGGCCATCACGTTTTCGACGACGCTCATATGCGGGAACAGGTTGAAGTGCTGGAACACCATCCCGGTGCCTGCCCGAAACTTTGCCAGCGAGGCATCGCTGGGCAGCTTGTGGCCGGCGCCGAACACGAATTCGCGCCCGTTAACCGAGACCTGGCCACCGTCGGGAACGACGAGAAGATTGAGGCATCGCAGCAGCGTAGACTTGCCGGAACCTGACGGTCCGATCAAGGCGACAACGCTCCCCTTCTCGATCGACAGGTTGATGTCGCGCAGGACGTGCAGTTGGCCGAACGATTTGCTCAGGTTGCGAATTTCGATCATGGACATCGGCACACCGACTCTCGTCACTGTTTGCTGTCAAAGCGCCGCTCAAGCCGCTGAACCAGCAACGTCGCGGGGAACAGGATGGCGAAGTAAATCACCGCGACCGTGGTGTAGACCTCGAGCGGGCGGTAGGTTTCGTTCGTGATCAGGTTCCCCTGATAGATCAGATCCGGCAGAGCCAGAATGGACACGAGAGACGTGTTCTTCATCTGAAGAATAGACTGGTTCATGAGCGGCGGTATCATGCGCCGCAAGGCCTGCGGAAGGATGATCTTCCGCATCACATCCCGGCGAACCATTCCCAGCGCCTGCGCCGCCTCGCGTTGGCCACTGTCGATTGAGACGATGCCCGCGCGAATGATCTCGCCGTAGAACGCGCCGCCATAGAGCGACAGGGCGAGCAGGCCCGCGACCGGCGCCGAGATCGGATACCCGATCAGCGCCGGCAGCGCGTAGTAGAACCAGACGAGAATGACGAGGAGCGGCGTGCAGCGGAAGATTTCAAGGAAGATCTGCACCGGCCAGCTCACGGCGCGGAAGGGCGACAGGCGCGCGAAGGCCGCAAGCAACCCGACAACAAGCCCGCCTACTATACATGTCGCAGTGTACAAGAGCGTGTTTAGAAGACCCAGAGCCAGAAGCTCGCGGTAGACGTATATTATATGGAAATCCCATTTATACATTGGTCACTCTCGTGCCTTGCTCCCCAGTTCACCGCACTTTCCTGCCCGTCCCGTCCGCCTGCCCGGAAATTCCCGATTTCATCGTTTCTGCATTGCTGACTACTTCGTCAAAAAATCAGTCATCCCAGACTATTTGATGGACGCACAAGTTGCAATAGCATTGCGAAAAATTGATCGAACCCGGCCTCGCCAGGCCTGCCCCTGCCGCTCAGACGGCGGGCCGGCGGGCATGCCACGGCGAGGCCTGCTCCAGTTGCGCGCACAGCCGCAGCAGGCCGCTCTCGGCCCCGAAGCGCGCGATCAGTTGCACGCCGATCGGAAGCCCTTCGTCCGACCAGTGGAGGGGCAGCGAGGCGGCCGGCTGGCCCGAGGCATTCACGATCGCCAGGAAGGTGGTGTAGGTGCCGGCCTTCCTGCGGAAGGAGCGGAAGTCGTCCTGCATGGAGATCGTCCCGAGAGGGACCGGCGGCTGCGTCAGCGTCGGCGTCAGGATGAAGTCGTAGTCGCCCATATAGGCCCCGAGCAGCCGCGCCAGCGCGTGGAAGCGATTGATGGCCAGCACGTAGGATTCGGCAGGGAGGCCCTTGCCGATCTCGTAGGCATCGAGGATCGCGGGCTCGAGCAGGTCGCGCCACCCCTCCCTCGCCCCTTGGCGTATGAAGCCGTTGACCGTGACCGCGACATTGACCGCCATCACGTTGATGATCGAGTCGACGAAGCTCTCATATTTCAGGTCCGGCGGCGCAGCGGCCACCACCTCGTGGCCGAGGTCGGCCAGCAGCGATCGCGTCCGCGCCACGGCGTCGAGGCAGTCGGCCGCCACGGGGATGTCTCCCCACGCGGACGTCCACACGGCGATGCGCAGCGGCCGATCGAACGGCCTGTCCAGCAAGGCAAGATAGGAGTCCGGGCAAGCGGGCGACGCATAGGGCGCCCCGACATCCATGCCGGCGACGCCGTCGAGCGCGGCCGCCGTGTCGCGGACCGTTCGGCTGAGCACGCCGTCGACAGCCAGCCCGCCCCAACCCTCGCCGCGCTGCGGGCCGTAGGGAAGCAGCCCCCGGGACGGCTTGAGCCCGAACACGCCGCAGCACGAGGCGGGGATGCGTATCGAGCCGCCGCCATCGCTGCCGTGAGCGATCGGGACGATGCCGGTGGCCACGGCAACGGCCGCGCCGCCGCTGGACCCGCCGCAGGAGCGCGTCAAATCCCAGGGATTGCGTGTCGGGCCACCGTTCTGCACCGCCTCGGTGGTGGGCGCCATGCAGAATTCCGGCACGGTGGTCCGCCCGAAGCTGATGAAGCCGTCGGCCATGAAGCGCTCGTTCAACGTCGCGTTCAGCGGCGAGGTCATGCCGGCGAAAAGACGCGATCCGACGGCCGATTCCAGCATTGTCGAAGCAAGGCCGCTATCTTTGAGCAGGAACGGCAACGCGCCGAAGGTTCCCTTGAGCCCGGCTCCAGCCGCCTCGGCGCGCGCCTCGTCGAAACGCGTGAAACACAGGGCATTGACCGCGGGATTGCGTTCCTCGGCGCTCGCGATCGCCCGGTCCATCAACTCGCGAGGGGAAACCTCGCGCGAATGGAGAAGCCCGGCCAGGCCGAGTCCGTCGTGGCGCTCGTAATCCTCCCTGGAAATCGTCATCGCAAGACCGCTCCGCCCATGGAAAGAAAACGACGACGCCTCATGGCTTCTCATCCTCTGTGAGATTCTTCTTGAGCAGGGTCTTGTCGACCTTGCCCGTCTTTCCGAGCGGCAGTTCGTCGACGAAGACATATCGCCGGGGCACCTTGAAATCGGCGAGCGACTTTTCGCTCCAGCCGATCAGGTCCTGATCGCTCACGGCGGCCGCATGTCTGCGAACGATGTAGGCGACCGGCACTTCGCCGAAGATGCGATCCGGGGCGCCGACGACCGCCGCCTGCCGGACCGCGGGATGGCTTTGCAACACGTCCTCCACCTCGGACGGCGAAATGTTGGCGCCCCCGCGTATGATCAGGTCCTTGAGGCGCCCGGTGATGTACAAGAAGCCGTCGGCGTCGCGACGGCCAAGATCGCCGGTTTGGACGAAGCCGTCCCTGAGCGTGGTCGACAGGAGCTTCGGGGCGTCGAGATAGCGCGTGATCATGCCGGGTGCGCGCGCCAGGATCTCGCCTTCCTCACCGTCCGCGCAGTCCTCGCCGTCGGGGCGAACGATGCGATACCCGGCACCCGGCGCAAGCCGGCCCACCGAGCCTTCCGGCACGATATCGCCAGCATAGGGTCCGAAGACGGGGGTGCATTCCGTCATCGCGTAATAGTTCTGCAACTGCTTGCCGAACCGTTCGGCAAATCGCCGGCGCACTTCCTCGGGCAGCGGCGCGCCCGCGCAGATCATCACGCGCACATGGGAGAGGTCGTAGAAGAGGCCCTGCTGCTCGCAATAGTCGAGCATCATGGAAAACATGGTCGGCACGCCGTGGTAGACAGTGGCGCGATGCTCGACCAGCGCTTCCAGCACGTCACGCGGGTGGAATCGCCGCAGCAGGACCACCGTGCCGCCGGTTTGCAGGGCGACGGCGGCGGCCGTCGACAACCCGTAGAGATAGCCGAGCGGAAGGGCGACGAGGGTGACATCGGATCGCGTCAGCGCCCACATCGTCCCGAGCGAGCGCGGAACCAGCATCTGCCCCCGGTGGCCGAGCACGATCCCTTTCGGCGATCCGGTCGTTCCGGAGGTGTAGATCACGAGGAGGTCGTCCTCGGGGCCGGCGGCGCTCGGAACCGTGGCCGAAGGGCCGGGAAGTGCCGCGTCCAGCCGCCGCAACGGCGCGATCGGGATGGCGAAGTTCGCCGCCTCCACCGCCTCCGCAGCCGTCTCGTCGTAGAACAGGACCTTGGAGTCGCTATGGCTCGACGCGTAGCCGACCTCGGCAAGCGTCATGTTCGGATTGATCGGCACGAACATCGCACCGATCCTGGCGGCCGCGTAGTAGCACCACAGATGCTCCGGGCGGTTCTGCGCGAAGAGCGCGAAGGCATCGCCCCGGCCGATGCCCATCGCGTGGAGATGGCGCACGACGGTGTCGATCCGCTCGATCAGTTCGCCGTAGGTGAAGCGGACGTTCTCAAAAACGAGCGCGAGCCGCGACGGATCTGCCGCAGCGACCGCGACGAGGGCCTCGTAGACCGAGCGATGCGGCAAGGTCATGTCGAACGGCACGTCGGGGGCATGTGCGCGTTTCATCGGGTCCAGCCTGTGCGTGGGGAAGAGATCGATCGGGCGAGGGAATGAAGCATGTCCATCTGCTCAAACCTCGCCCAGGAGGCGTCGCCGATGCCGCCGGGCCTCGTCGAGGACGGTGCCGAAGCGGACGCCCGGCTGCGCCTTCATGTGGTCGATCAGCCGGCCGAGCATCTGGATACGGGGGCCGCGGCCGATGATCTGCGGGTGCATGGTCAGGGTGAAGACGGCGTCGTCCAGTTGGCCGTGACAATAGTCGAACTCGCCCTTCCAGCAGGCCAGCACGTCGTCGGGCGACCGCAGCCCGCTGAACAGCGGGCGGTTCGTGAAACTGAAATAGGGAAAATCGTCGAGTTCCCAGGCAACCGGGATTTCCACCAGCGACGTCTGCCTGCCGCGCCGAAAGCCGTTTTCATCGACATGATCGCCGCTGCGCGCGAGATAGGGCGAGAAGTCGCTCGCCATCATGCTGCTGTCGTAGACGAGGCCGCGCCCGAGCAGGAGATCGACGGTGTTTCCGGACAGGTCCCAGGCGGGCGAGCGGTAGCCGAGCGGCTGGAAATCCTCTCCGAGCACGGTTTTCAGCTTGGCGACGGACAGGTCGAGGAGCTCCGCCTCCCGCTCTCGCGACAGCCCGACCGGCGTCTCGTGGCAATCGCCGTGCAGGGCGATCTCGTGCCCGTCTTCGAGAATGCGCCGCGTCTGGGCGGGAAAGGCCTGCGCGGTGTGCGCCGGCACGAAGAACGTCGCGGTCACCCCTTTCGCGGCCAGGAGGTCGAGCACGCGCAGGATGCCGACCTCCCCGCCGAACTCGCCGCGCGAGACGGGCGTGGCGGTCGTTTGCTTGAACGTGCCGACCCAGAGCGAAACGGCATCGAAGTCGAAGGTGAGGCAAACCGCGGTCATGGACGGACTCCGAGATAGGTCTTCTCCTCGGGGCCGGCCATGCGTCTGGCGACGACCAGGCGGTTGATGTCGTTGGTGCCCTCCCCGATGACATAGAGAAGGGCTTCCCGGTTCAGGCGCTCGACGGGATAGCCGCGAATGTAGCCGCCGCCGCCATGGATCAGAACGGCATCATGGGCGATCCCGGCGGCCGCCTCGCTGGCGAAGGTCTTGGCCATGGCGGTGATCATGTCGCAGCGCCCACCCTGCTCCTTCAGCCGTGCCGCCTCCATGGCGACCAGCCTTGCCGCGACCAGCCGCGTCGCCATGTCGGCCAGCCTGAATTGCACGGCCTGATGCTGGTCGAGGGCGACGCCGAACGTCTTGCGCGCGGCGGCGTAGCCGATGGCTTCGGACAGGGCGTTCGCCGCCAGGCCGACCGCGCTGATGGCGATGGCGATGCGCCCGACTTCCAGCGCGTCCATCAGTTGCGGAAAGCCGCGGCCCTCGACGCCGCCGAGCAGCCGGTCCTTTGCAACCCGCGCTCCGCTCATCTCGATCTGCACGGTGTCGACGAGGTCGAACGCGGTCTTGTGGAAGGTGGACGTGACCGAAACGCCCGGGAGGGACGCGTCGACGAGAAGCAGGCTGAGCGCCTCCGTGCCCGGATGCTTGACGAGGGTCAGAAACAGCGTCGCCTTCGCGCCGTTGGTGACATAGACCTTGCTGGCGTTCAGTTCATAGCAGTCGCCTGCATCCCGCGCCGATGCCTTGATCGCCTTCAGGTCGGAACCGGCGTGAGGTTCGGTCAGGCAGAGGGAGCCCCGCGCCTCGCCCGAAGCCAGCCGGGGAAGATACGCGGCCTGCTGCTCCGCAGTGCCGAAATTGGCCAACGCATAGCAGACCGTGCTGTGGCTGTTGATATAGGCGGCGAGTGTCGTCCAGCCGTTGCTCAGCGCCTCGAACACCGCCGCCAGCACGGGAAGGCGAAGGCCGAGGCCGCCATGCCGCTCGGGAACCGCGATTCCGAACAGGCCGAGCTCCTTCATCTCGCGGACGAGATCTTCCGGATAGGCGCCGGCCGCCTCGAGCGACCCGACATGGGGGCGAACCCGCTCGTCGACGAAGCGCTCGACAGCCGAGATGATCCCCTGCTCTTCCGCGGTCAGCTTTCCAGGCATCGAATCGTCGCCTCCGTTTATGCGGCATGCAAGTTCGGGTCGACGCGGCAGGAAATGACCCTGCCGCATGGGCCGGATGGGCTCCGGCTTCCCGCAGGCGACCGCTTCAGCCCGCCCCCGGCACCGAAGTCGCGCCCGTCAGTTCCATCCGGCAGAGGCCAGATCGGCGTCGAGATCGCGCCGGCCCACGGTGTATTCGGCGGAACCGTCGGGAACGATGCGATTGCGGATCCCAGACTGAAGCTCCTCGGAGACATGCGCGATGAGGCCGGGGAATGTCGACAGGACCCCGAGGCCGGCCATCTCCTGAGGGGTGAACCCCATCTGGATCATGATCCCGGCCAGCATGCCCATATCGTTCATGACGAGATCGGGCTTCCCGGACGCCTCGCGGAAGGCCCGATGGACCGTCGCGTACCACTCGTTGATCTCGCCCCAGATCCCATTCTCGACCGCGGCCTCCCGCAGCGCCTCGGCGCGGGGGTCCACGCCGCGGAATATCTGGTGCCCGAGGCCCGGCACGCGCTGCTTCGCGTCCCGCATCCGCGCAACCAGCTTCGCCGCATAGGCATCCCCCGCAAGTCCGCTTGCCGCCCACGCGCCATGCGTTTCCTTGATGAAGCGGCCGGTATCCTCGGGCGACATCGTGTATTCGCCGGCCGCCAGCACCCCCGCCGCCAGCCCCGCGACCATCTTCGGATTGGCCGAGACCACGGCGCGCGCGGCGATCGTCCCGGCCTTTTGCAGCGAATAATCGAGGATCGAGGACAGGATCATATCCATCATCCTGTGTTCGCCGGGGGAAGGGATCCGGCCGCGGATGAGAAGGAAGCTGATCGCGGAGAACGGCAGGGCCTTGACCAGCCGCTGCATCGGATATCCCCGGATGGAGATGTCCTCGGGTGTTATCTCGCTGATCGCGCTTACCCAGTGCGACGGACTTCCCTGTACCATGCTTTCCTCGTCATTGCTGTTTCATGCGGCTGCGGCCGGAGAGCCGGCGATCCGTGAACATACTATACGGTATGATAATTCGTATGATAAGTCTACAGAGTTTGTACCCATCGCACAACGACAGCGAAGCGGATGCAAATCCGGTTGATTGACGGTGGACAATTATACCAACTGAGCTAATAAATATACGCATCAGTCTAATTTCGACCACCGCTCTTGCTCGCCGCCGGAGCGCACGGTGCGGGATGCGGGCTCGGACACAACCGGATGGAGAAGCTCCCATGAGAACGGACCTGGCGAAGCGGTTCGGCATCGATCTGCCGATCTTCGCGTTTTCCCACTGCCGCGATGTTATCGCGGCCGTCACCAATGCCGGCGGCATGGGAGTTCTCGGCGCGGCCTGGATGACGCCGGACGAGTTGCAGATGTCCATCGACTGGATAAAGGAGCGCGTCGACGGCAAGCCGTTCGGCGTCGATCTTGTCTTTCCCGGAACCGGCGGCGACGAGAAGGAGCCTCAGGAATACCTGAAGCAGATTCCGCAGACCCATGTCGACTTCGTGAAGACGCTGCTCGACGATGCCGGCATTCCGGATATCCCTTCGGATGTTCGCGACGACTTCATGGCCGACTACGCCCGGAAGATGGCCATGACGAACAAGAAGAGCAAAGCGCAGCTCGACATATCGCTCGACAGCTCGGTCGACTTCATCGTCGGGGCACTCGGCGTGACCCCGTCCTGGGTCGTCGAGGCCGCGCATGCGCGCGGCATCCAGGTCGGCGCCCTCGTCGGCAGCGGCAAGCACGCCGCGGGCCAGAAGGCGGCCGGCGTGGACGTGCTGGTTGCGCAGGGCACCGAAGCCGGGGGCAGCGTCGGGTCGATCGCCTCGATGGTGCTGTGGCCCCAGGTGGTGGAAGCCGCCCAGGGCCTGCCTGTCCTGGCCGCGGGAGGGGTGAGCCGCGGCTCCCAGATTCTTGCCGCGCTCGCATTGGGGTGTCAGGGCGTCTGGATGGGATCGCTGTGGCTGGGCACCGCAGAAAGCGAGCTCAGCCCCGAAATGCAGGAGCGCCTGTTCAACGCCAATTCCGAGGATGCGCAGCTCTACGACGTCATGACCGGGAAGCAGGGCCGGATGCTGCGCAGCGCGTATACGCAGGCATGGAAGCAGCCGGGCGCGCCGAAGCCGCTCGCCTGGCCCATGCAGTCGATCCTCGGAGGCTACCCCTTCAAGCGCGCCGAGCGCGCGCACCAGTTGGATTATTGGACCTATTCGGTCGGGCAGGTCGTCGGCGACATGAAGGGACCCTCGACCGTCAGGGCCGAGTTCGAACGCATGCTTAACGAGTATGTCGAAGCGCTCGATAGTTTCAGCGCCGTCACGGCGCTGGAGTGAACGCGGGCGGCAGGTCGCCGATTGCCATCTCCTCGGCGACCTCTCCCCGTCCTGCCGGCGTTCGAAAAGGCGCTGGCGCGGCGAGCATGGACGTCTTCAGCAGCCCGGGCGAGAACCGGTGGGGGGAATTGACAGGTTGACACGTCGCCCGCCGCTCGTAAGAAGGTACTCATCGGTCAGATGTTTCGACTTTAGGCAATAGAATACGGCCCGCGGGCCGCACTGATCGTCGGCATGATGCAGGTAGGGATCAGGTCTCGGCATGGCAAAGCAAAAGAGAATGGCGGTGCGCGCGGATATCGCAACGCGCAAACAAGCATTCGTCAGGGATGAAATCGAGGCGGCGGCGGCGGCGCTCTTCGCCGAGCGCGGATATCGGGCCGTCACCATGGACGATGTGGCCGATTCCCTTGGCTACACGAAGTCGGTGATCTACTACTATTTCAAGAACAAGAACGAAATCCTCTGGCAGATATTCACCAAGAGCCTGGAGTTCTATTCCGTCGCGATGAAGGCGATCGAAGCGAAAAAACTTCCGCCGAGCGAGGCTTTGACGGAAATGATCCGCGAGCACGCAAAATGCGTGATGCAGAACAAGAACTACACGACGATCTACAATCGCGAGGAAGCCGAGCTGGAGCCCCAGCAACGCCGGCAGCTCAATAAAATGAAGCGCGTCTACGACTCGATGTTTGAAGAGGTCTTCAAAGCGGGCGTCGAGTTGCAGGCCTTCCGCGACATGCCTTCGCACGTCGCCATCAGCGGCATCCTGGGGATGTGTAACTGGCTGCACGTCTGGTACGATGAAAAGGGTTCCCTCACGCCGGATCAGATTGCCGATCACTACGCCGTGCTGCTGCGGGACGGCTACGCGACGAAGGCCGCCCCGGCCGGCGGCTAGGCGGCGCCCCTCGGGGAATTTCGGGAAACCACGTCGGCGGCTTTCGCCGTCCAGACGGGCTGCTCTTCTCCCTGCCGTCAGATAGCACCGGGCCGGCCTGTCTCCGTCGGCCGGGAGTGCCGACCGTCCCTTCACCCATGGGGCCGGGACTGGCCGGCTTGCCTGCCCTCGCCTACGCGGCTTGCGCGGCAGGCTTGGCGAAGAACATCACTTTCCACTCACCCTCCTGGCAGATCTCATCCCGCTGGTTGCGGACTTCCACCCAGAAGTTCACGATTCCGCGGCCGGGGTTCTTGGTCGGCCGGGTGGAACTCACGCGCTGATAGACATAGATCGTGTCGCCAATCTTCACCGGCGCCCGCAATTCCCAGGTCATGCCGAGGAACGCGATGGCCGTGCCTTCCTTCAGCCCCAGCCGGAACTCGAGTCCCGTCGCCATGGCGAAGACGCCGGGGCCATGCATGATGCGGGTGCCGAACGGCGTCGACTTGGCGAATTCGGCATCGGTATGGACGGGATTGAAGTCTCCCGAGATGCCGGCGAATGCCGAGACATCGGCCTCGGTGACGGTCCGCCGCGGCGTCGTCCAACTTTGATCCACGGAGAACTCGTCGAAGAAGAGCGCATTGGGTCCAATCCCAAGATCGGCGCGTTCGGCTTTTTTGTTCGCTTCTGTCGTCACGGTTTGACCTCTCATCCCGGCTGCATGTCCGCCGCGGGAAGGCGGCGAAACAATGGTACTATATAGACTTTTTTTCCAACCATATAGTCAAATCTTCAAGATTGGCAGTCGATATCCGGCTGATTTCCCGCGCCTCGGGGGGCCGGCTCCTCGCCGGCAACCAGCCTGTGGAACGGCAAAGGTTGCCCACGGGGTCGGCCCCCCGGTCGAGTTGCACGCCGCCGACCGCTCGCAAATCCCGCAGCGGATGTCCCGCCACGCATACGGAAACAAGGATTCCAGCGGCCGTCATTTCACGTTTCCGCGGCGCACTCGCGGATGGAAGCCTCGAGGATGTCGAGCGCCCGGTTGAACACCTCATCCTCGATCGTCAGCGGGGGAAGGAACCGGATGACGTTTCCGCGCACGCCGCAGGTCAACAGGATCAATCCCTTGTCGAGCGCCCGCAGCCTTATCCTGTTCGTGATATCGGCATCGGGAGCCGCGCCGCCCGGAACGTTGAACTCCACGGCGTTCATGGCGCCGAGGCCGCGAATATCGGCGATATGCGGCACCGCGTCGCGCAGCGACTGAAGGCGTTGCCTCAGCCGGGCGCCGAGCATCTCGGCCCGGTCGCACAGGCCCTCCGCCTCGATCACGTCGAGAACGGCATTGCCGGCGGCGATGCCGATCGGATTGCCGCCATAGGTTCCGCCGAGGCCGCCCGGCGCCGGCGCGTCCATGATGTCGGCGCGGCCGGTGACCGCCGCGATCGGGAAGCCACCGCCCAGCCCCTTCGCCATCGTGGTGAGATCGGCGACGACGCCGTAGTGCTCCATAGCGAACAGCTTGCCCGTCCGGGCAAAGCCGGTCTGCACCTCGTCGGCGATCAGCAGGATGCCGTGCCTGTCGGCGAGTTCGCGCAGCCTGCGCATCAGAAGGTGGGGCGCCTCGTAGAACCCGCCTTCGCCCTGGACCGGCTCGATGATGAACGCGGCGACGCGGGCCGGATCGACATCGGCCCTGAATATCTGCTCCAAGAAGGCGAGACTGTCCTCCACGCTCCTCCCGTGCAATTCGACCGGGAACGGCACGTGAAAGACGTCCGGCATCATGCCGCCGAATCCGGCCTTGTAGGGCGCGACCTTGCCGGTCAGCGACATCCCCATGAAGGTCCGGCCGTGGAACGCGCCCGAGAACGCGATGACGGCGGACCTTCCGGTGGCCGCACGCGCGATCTTGACCGCGTTCTCGACGGCTTCCGCGCCGGTGGTCACGAAAATCGTCTTCTTCTTGAAGTCCCCGGGAACGAGGGCATTCAGCCGCTCGGCAAGCCGGACGTAGTTCTCGTAGGGAACGACCTGGTGGCAGGTGTGGGTGAAGCTCTCCAGTTGGGCCTTGACGGCCTCGATCACCCTCGGGTGGCGATGCCCGGTGTTGACGACGGCAATGCCGGCGGCGAAGTCGATATAGCGGCGGCCTTCCACGTCGACGATCTCGGCGTTCGTCGCCGATTGGGCGAAGATCTCCGTCGTCACGCCGACGCCGCGCGAAACGGCGTCTGTCCGGCGCAGTGCGAAATCGCGGTTAAGCATCGGGGGTCGTCTCCGGGAAAACTGTGCGAACGGCGCGGAACCATGTCCGGCGAGCGTTACCCTATATGACCACTGCCGGCGCCGTCCATAAAAATTTGACCGATAAGTATGATAAAAAGTCGTTATGGTCTGTATATTATCTGCCAAGGTCTCTCTTGACGCGACCCGCCGCCTTGCCGGGGTCGACGACTTCAGGTGCTGCGGATTTCGACCCTTCCGCCCCGCGCGGGCCGCCGGAAACCGGGGGCATCGCCCCATTCGATGGCCGACTTCGCCCGCAAACGTCCGGCGAACCGGCGTGTCACCTCCGGGTCGATCATGGAGTTGTCGACAACTATTCTCGCACACGGGTTGGAGACCGCCATCCCGTCGTCGCCGAACAGGACTGCCTCATGCGCCGCGCTATTCAGCAGGCAGATGAAAACGACGTCGCATTGCCGCACGAGCGCAGCCGGCGTATCCACAAAGCCGACCCCTTCAGCCGCGAAAATCCTGGCTTTCTCCGACGTTCGGTTCCAGCGGGCTCTCGTGCGCGAGCGATTGCAGAATCTGCCATGACAGCCGCAGGACATCCGCATCGGCGCCGAAATGGCCGATGAGCTGCGCGCCGACCGGAAGGTTCGCGGCCGTTCGGTAGACCGGCAAGCTTGCGGCCGGTTGGCCGGAAGCGTTCACAATGGCGAGAAACGCCGTGTATCCCGCCACCCTTCTGCGGAACGGAACGAAGTCGTCGTCCATCGTCAACGTCCCGAGGGGCGCCGGCAGCCGGGTCAGTGTCGGCGTGAGGACGAAATCGTAGTCCCTCATCCAGCCTTCCATCGCCCTCGCGATGCTGTGGAAGCGAAGGATGGCAAGGCCGTAGGTTTCGGCGCTGACGTGCCGTCCGCGCGACCAGGCGTCATGGATGGCCGGCTCCAGCCGCTGCGCGATATCGATACCCGGATTGCGCAGCAGGAAACCGTTGACGGCGATGGTGACGCTGACCGACATCAGGTCGATGAGCGCGCCGATGAATGCATCATACTTCACCGGGGGCGGGCCGACCTCGACCACCTCGTGCCCCAACGCGGCAAGCGTCAACCCGACGCGGTCGACCGCCGGCATGACCTCCGGCGCAACCTCTACCCCGTCGAAGCCCTGCGTCCATCTCGCAATGCGCAGCAGCCGGGCAAAAGGCTTAGTGAGGCTCTCGAGATAGGATCGGGGCCGTCGTGGCGCGGCGTAGAACTGCCCGATCTCATGTCCGGCAATCCCGTCGAGTGCGGCTGCCGTGTCGCGGACGCTGCGCGACAGCACGCCGTCCACGGCAAGTCCGCCCCAGCCCTCGCTTCGGGCCGGACCATGCGGCGTGAGACCGCGTGAGGTCTTGAGCCCGTAAAGACCGCAGCACGAGGCGGGAATGCGGATCGAGCCGCCGCCGTCGCTGCCATGCGCAACCGGCACCATGCCGGAAGCGACCGCTGCCGCCGCTCCTCCGCTGGAGCCTCCGGCCGAGCGGGACAGATCGAACGGATTGCGGGTGGGCCCCCCATAGAGGCGGGATTCGGTGGTCGGCGCCATGCAGAATTCGGGCACCGTGGTCCGGGCAAAAGGCAGGAAGCCGTCCGCGAGGAAGCGGCGGACCAGCGTGGAATCCTCTTCTCCCGGCTCCGCTGGAAACAACCGCGAGCCATTGGTCGCCGGGAATACGGCCGAGGAACTCGCGGAATCCTTCAACAAAAACGGAACAGCGCCGAACGTGCCTTTCAACGGCGCGGTTCCGGCTTGCCGGAGCGCCAGTTCGAACCGCGGATGACAAAGGGCGTTGATGGAAGGATTGCGCTGTTCCGCAACGCGGATCGCGCATTCCATCAGTTCGAGGGGGGTGACCTCGCCCGCCTTCAAAAGCGAGGCGAGCCCAAGCGCATCTTCGTTGACGTATTCATCGAGGTTCACGGTGTCACCCCTTCTCCGGTGGAGGTGCCGGCAGAAGGTCGTCCTGACGAAGCGCCTCGTCGGCCAGGGTCGAGAAGCGGACGTCGCCTGCGGCGATCATGTGATCGACAAGGCGCGAAAGCATTTCGATCCGCGGCCCACGGCCTATGAACTGGGGATGCATCGTCAGGGTAAAAACGCCGGACTCGACGTTGCGATGGCACCAATCGAATTCGCCCGCCCACATGTCCAGCACATCGGCCGGGCTGCGGAGCCCACCGAAAAGCGGGCGATTGATGAAGGCGAAGTAGGGAAAATCGTCCAGTTCCCACGCCACCGGAATTTCGACCAACCTCGTGGGCATGCCCGGCCGGAACGAATCCTCGTCGGCGCAATCGCCCCTGCGGGCGCGGTAGGGGCGGAAATCATCCCCCATCAGGCTGCTGTCGTAGAGGAAGCCGCGTTCGACCAGCAGATCGAGCGTTGCAGCCGAAATGTCCCATGCCGGGGATCGATAACCGACCGGGCGCCACTCCTCGCCGAGGACCGTGCGCAGCCGAGCTATCGCACGGTCGAGGAGGTCGCGCTCCACATCCCGTTCCAGCGATACGGGGCTTTCATGCGCGTAGCCATGGACGGCGATCTCGTGGCCCGCGTCCCGGACGGCCCTTACCTGTTCGGGGAAAGAAACCGCCGTGTGGGATGGGGTGAAGAACGTCGCTTTCACACCTTTTCGCTCAAGCAGCCTCAGGATGCGACCGAGGCCGACATTCGCCCCGTACTCGCCCCGGGACACCGGGCCCGGCGAGTTTTGCCTGAACGTGCTGACCCAGATCGAAACGGCGTCGAAATCGAAACTCAGGCAGATCGTCGTCGTCATCGTTCCAGCATTCTCCGGCGGCCGCTCCGGTGCCGGCGAAATGCGTTTCAGCCGGCATGGACGGCGCCAATCCTCACCTGAGCAGCTTCTTCTGGACCTTTCCGGTCGGTCCCATCGGCAGCGATTCGACGAATTCGTAGATGGTCGGCACCTTGAAAGGCGCAAGCTTGCCGGCGCAGAAGGCTGCCATGGCGCTGTCGTCCAGGGTTTTGTCCCGCGTGACGATAAAGGCTTTCACCGCTTCGCCATAGAGCGCGTCCTCGACACCGATCACGGCGCATTGGATGACGCCCGGATGTCCGGCCAGCACTTCCTCGACTTCCGCCGGGGCGACCTTGGCCCCACCCCGGATGATCTGCTCGCGGCTGCGACCGACGAAATAGATGAATCCATTCTCGTCGCGATAGCCGAGGTCGCCGGAAACATACCATCCGTCGAGATTGCAGGCCGCGGTCTTCTCCGGGTCCCGGAAATAACCGGCCATCCAGCCAATCGAGCGGACGAGAAATTCGCCCGGCTGACCGGTAGGAACGTCGTTCATCTTTTCATCGACAAAACGAACCTCCACACCCGGCGGAGGGGTTCCGACCGAGCCCTCGGGAGCTTCAAACCCGTTTTCCGCTCGCGGTGAGGCGACAAGCTTGACCTCTCCCATTCCCAGGAAATTGACGATCGGAATGCCGAACACTTCCTTGAAGCGCCTCGCCAACGACACCGGCAAATCGGCGCCGGCGCACAGCACCAGCCGAAGCGATGACAGATCGTACGTCCTTCCTGTCTCCTCCACATGCGCCAGCATCATGGCGTACATCGTCGGCACGCCCTTCATTACGGTCACCTTGTGCGTGGCGATGGCTTCGAGAACCCGAACCGGATTGAATTTCTCAAGCAGGACGACGGAGCCTCCTGCTCGCAACTCCGGGAAAGAGCCAGGATTGACGCCAAAAGTCCAGCCGAGCGACATGGCGATCAGCACCTTGTCGTCCTGCGTAAGCCCCCAGGCGTTCTCGTAGAGCCCGGCACCGTCAAGCTCGACCCGATGAGAAAACGCCATTGCCTTCGGCCTGGCAGTCGATCCCGACGTATATGAGATCAGGACCACATCCTCCGGATCTGTCTCGGGAAGAATGATCGATTCATCCTCGAGAAAGGCAAGTCGCCGCGCATTGGGGGCGTCCTCATCGAGCAGCAGGATGGTCGGCGCCGTCGGCAATCCCTGCATGGCCTCCTGCAGGCGCGACAACAGGGCCTTGTTGGTCACGATAACCTTCGGCTCGGCATGCGAGATCATGTAGGAGATCTCGCTCGTCGCCAGATCCCGGTTCAACGGCATGAAAATGCCGCGAGCAGCAGCGGCTGCGAAATAGAGCTGCCAGATCTCGAGGCAGTTCGGCAGCAGGGTCGTGATGCGATCCTGCACGCCGACGCCGCTCTTGATCAATCCACCCGCAAGCGCACGAGAACTGCGATGGAGTTCCCGGAAGGTAAGCGCGGTATCCTCGAATGTGAACGCCACGCGATCCGCATAGCTGTCTTCGGGGAAAGACAGCAGTTTTGCGATGTCGTGGCTGTCGATCCGCGAACGGATTCGGCTCTGTTCAAGGCGCATTGGAGGTTCTCTGCATCGCCATCTTCAGCGGGCCGGAAGCGCAAGCCAGCCGAAGGAGTTGTCGGGAAGACCGATCCGGCCGAGATCGGCGCGCGTCAGTCGCCTTCGGGAAGCTCCCGCCGCTCGCAGACATAGTCCACCGACTCGCGCCCGACGATGCGACAGCGCACGCCGGACCGCAGTTCCTCCGAAACATGCGCGATGAGACCCGGGAAGGTCGACAGCAAGGCGATCCCGGCCATCTCCTTGGGCGTAAAACCCATCTGGATCATGATGCCGGCCAGCATGCCGACATCGTTCAACACGAGATCGGGCTTGTTGGTCGCGGCCTTGAATTCGGCGTGCAGCGCCTCGTGGAAGACGTTGACGTCGCCCCAGATCCCGCATTCCTGCGCTATCCGCTTGAGGGTCTGTGCGCGGGGATCGACGCCACGGAACACCTGATGGCCGAACCCCGGCACACGCTCCTTGCGCGCCCTCATGTCGGCGACGAGGTCCGCGACGAAGGGCTCCAGGGGGCGCCCGCTTTCACGCCACGCGCCGTAGTATTTCAGGATGAAATCGCCCGTCGGCTCGGGAGACAAGGCGAACTCGCCGGCCGCCGCCACGCCGGCAGCCAGAGAGGTGGGCATCTGCGGGTTGACCGACGCCACCATTCGCGCGGCGACGGTGCCCGACTTCTCCAGACCGTAGTCCAGGACGGACGTCAGCAGGAAATCGAACATCCGCGCCTGGCCGCTGCTCGGCAACTCGCCCCGTATCAGCAGGTAGGCGATCTCCGAAAATGACTTCCGCTCGACGAGACCGGCCATCGGATAACCGCGGATAAGCAGATCCTCTTCCGTGATCCGGCTGATGCCGGTGACCCAGTGGGAAGGAGTGTTCTTTGTCATGCCTGTCTCCCGGTGCCTGCGCGCCTTCCGGGACAATCACCCCGGAAAAACAAAATCCTCTCCGAATGACCAAGGATAGGTAGCGATTCCACACAACGGGGCAACTTCCGATGCCGCATGAAATCATGCAGACAATGCATTTTTCCTCTGGTAGCCAACGAACTTAATAATAAACGAAATCCGCTTTGATTATTATCGCCGCTATTACCGATAGGCGGTCGTTTCTTTATGCATGAAACGACGATTTCTCTTAATTTGGGCACCGATAGAGCTTCAAAGCATCTGCCCGGCCGGGTTCCGCTTCGTTGGCAGTGCGAGAAAGAGCGGTAAGGACGGGGTTTGCGGCGCAGTGCAGCGCTGACGGTTTACCGGCTATCCGCAGGCTGCTACCAGAAATCCGCCCTTCATCGTCGCCGGAGCAAGATGAACATGGATCGCGAACTGCCGAGCTACAATGGTGTGGTCTATCCCGCCATGACGGATGCCATGGGGCACATGAACGTCCAGCACTTCGTGGCCGCCTTCGATCAAGCCATGTGGCGCACGGTCGTTCTCCTCGGCTACGAAACCGAATGGCAATCCACGCGCGGGGAAGGCTGGGCGGACGTGCTCCACGAAACCCGTTTCGCGAAGGAAGCCGTCGTCGGCGCGATCTTCGCCGTGTCCACCGCGGTCGAGGCGGTCGGCAGAACCTCGCTGACCCTGATGCACCGCATGCGCAATCAACACGGCGAGATTCTCGCCACCATGAAGATGAAATCGGTCTATTTCGACCTGAAGAAGCGCGAAGCCATCCCCCTGCCCGATACGCTGAGGGAAAACGCGCATGCACGGCTATCGCTCCTCACGGAACCGGGCTGAGTGGACGCGCTTTCCGACGGACAGTACAGTTCATTCCCGTCGTCCCAGGGCAAAAGGCCGGAGAGTTCGGAATGGATACCGAGTGGCTGCTCGATTTTCTGGCCGTCTGCGAGCTGGGCAATTTCACCAAAGCCGCCGAGGCCCGCAACGTCAGCCAGCCCGCCTTCAGCCGGCGTATCCAGACCCTTGAAGCCTGGGTCGGAGTACCGCTGCTCGAACGGGGAACCCACAAGATCGTGACGACGGCGGCCGGGGACGTTTTCAAGGTCCAGGCCCAGCAGATTATTTCCCAGGTCAATCAGGCCCATGCGCTGACGCTGGCTGCGGCCAATCGCGGCAAGTCGACCGTCCGTATCGCGTGCACCGATGCGCTTTCGTTCAGCTTTCTTCCCGACTGGATCAATGAGGTCACGCAGGAGATCAAGCCGCAACTGACCGTCAGCATGACCGTCGCGACCTTTGCCGAGTGCATACGGATGTTCAACGACGGCATGGTCAATTTCGCCGTGTTCCATCACCATCCCGATCTGGATCATCGGTTCAACCTCGGGGCAGCGCGGCAGATCGACATCGCATCGGACGTCCTCGTTCTGGTGTCGCACCCCTCGCTGATGGCCGGGGACAGGCCCGAAAGGCTCCCCTTCATCGCATTCGGGCCCGATTCCGCCTTCGACAGGCTGACGCGGGCGCACAACGAGGCGCTGGATTTCGAATGCCACGACGTTCTCGAAGTCACGACCGTGCAGACGATCATCAGCCACATCCGCCGCGAAAGCGGCATCGGCTGGTGCCTGCGCAGCCTGATCGAGAGCGATCTGCAAAATGGAACGCTCGTTCGGGTGGCAGGGATCGAGATTCCCTTGTCCATACGCATCGCGCGGCTGCGCGCGCGCCAGAACGGCGCCGCCGAAGCCATGTGGTCGGCGGCGGCCGGCTTGGGTTCGGCAGAACCTGCACGATGAAGCACGCCGGCTTCCAGCCGGCATCAGTTCAGTAGAAGCGCGAGCCCGGGGAATATCCCGATCACCAGCAGGACGGCCGCCAGCACGATGTAGAACGGAGCCATCGCGCGTATCGTCGCCATGACGGAGACGTCGGCGAACCGCGAGGTGATGAAAAGCAGCACCCCGACGGGCGGCGTAAGGGCTCCATATGCCAGCGACAGGCAGATCACGATGCCAAGATGAATGGGATCGATCCCGTAGACCCCTGCCAAAGGCGCAAAGATCGGCACCAGGATGATCAGCGCCGCCATCGTCTCGACGAAGAGGCCGATGATCAGCACGACGACGGCGACCAGCAGCATCGCCATCCACGCCTGGTCCGTCATTGACTGGATCAGGATCGCGACCTTGGAGGGAACCTGCTCCAGCGCCAGCACCCAGCCGAAAATCCCCGCCGAGGCGATGATGATCCCGATGCTCGCCGTGCTTTTCGTCGCCGCCAGCGAAACCCGGTAGAACTTGGCAAGATCGAGCTCGCGATAGACGAAGAAGCCGATGAGCATGGCATAGACGACGGCAACCGCGCCCGCCTCCGTAGCGGTGAAGATGCCGCCCAGAATGCCGCCCATCAGGATGATGGGCACGAAGAGCGCCGGGACGGCATCACGACCGGCGCGCATCCTTTCCCGCCAGGTCGCGCGTTCAGAACGCTGCCAGCCATGGCGCCGGGCCTGGATCGCATTCACGAGAAGCATCCCCGCGATGATCATCAGGCCCGGGACGATGCCCGCAAGGAACAGCGCACCGATCGAAACGCCGGCAAGCGCGCCGTACACGACCATGATGATGGACGGGGGAATGACGTTCCCGATCACCGACCCCGTCGTCTCGAGAGCTGCCGCATAGCCTGCCGGATATCCTGCCCTCTTCAGCGCGGGTATCATGATCGACCCCGTGGCCGAGGCGCTCGCCGCGCTCGACCCGGTGAGCGATGAGAAGATCGCGCTGGCGATGACATCGACCTGTGCCAGCCCACCCCGCCAATGACGGACGAGGGTGTCGGCAAAGGCCAGCATCCAGCGGGAAATGCCCCCGTGCTCCATGAGCGCACCGGCGAAGATGAAGAACGGGATAGCCAGAAGCGACGTCGAATCCAGCATCACGAAAATCCGCTGCGGCACCACCGCGATCGGCACCTGCAAATCGGAGGACAACAGGGCCAGCACCCCGGAGACCCCCATCGCCGCCGCGACGGGAACGCGGACGGCCAGCAGGACAAGGAAGGAGACGACAAGCGTGAATAGCATCGGCGTTGTTACTCACGGTTTGACGCTGTGGCGACGCGCCACGCGTGAACGATTGAGAAGAGCGTCGCCAGAACGGCGAAGATCGGCAGGATCGCCTGCACCAGCCCCATCCGCAGGCCGGCGGCGGCCGTGATCGCGTTGTAGTTCACCTGTATCAGGTGGAGGCCGCCATAGCCGATGATCAGGGCGAAGGCGATGAATGCGGCATCGCCGACCAGCGAAAGAACGACGCGTGTACGGCTGGACGCATTCGCGCTGAACATGTCGATGACGATATGCGACCCTTCGAGCGCCGCGAGCGAGGTCGCCAGAAACACCATCCAGATGAAGAGATAGCGGTTGATCTCGTCGAACCAGCTCAACGAGCTGCCGAACGCGTAACGCAGGACGACCTGCGTGAACGTAAAAAGCACAAAGGACAGCAGCGCGCCGACCGAGACGGCTCCGACGATCGATTCCGCGGCGGCGACGAGCCTTTGCATGGGTACGAGTTCCTCTCGATCAAGCCAGACGCCCCCGACTGCCGTCACTATGCAGGAATCCGCCCGATCCCGGAACGGACCGGGCAGTTCGATCGGTCAGGCGGCTTGCCTGATCAGGTCGAATATCTCCTTACCCTCGGGCCCGAGATCGGCCAGAAGCTGATCCCACGCCGGTTCGACCGCCGCGCGGATGGCGGCGACGTCTGGCTCGTGGATCGTGTGCGACGTCGACTTGAGCATCTCCGCGAGGCTCTCCGCATTGCGCTGCCGCGACACCGTGCGTTGCGTGGCGAAGGCCTCGAGGGCCGCTTCCTCCACCGCCTGCTGCTCATTCGGCTGCAACCGGCCGAAGGCGCTGTCCCCGATCACGAGGTGGGTCGCGCTGTAAAGATGGTTGGTCAGGCTGTAGTGCGACGAGACCTCGTTGAACCGCTGCTCGAGAATGGCCGCCGGGAACCCTTCGGCCGCGTCGACGATGCCGGTCTGGAGCGCGGAATAGACTTCGGCATAGGCCACGGGCGTCGGCGCCGCCCCCAATGTCGACAGCGGGACGATATGCATCTTCGTGTCGGGAACGCGGATTTTCAGGCCACGGAAATCCGAAACGGCGTCGATGCCGCGCGACGAGCTGAAGATCTGGCGCCAGCCCAGGTCTCCCCAGGCCAGGATCCGCATGCCCGCGCCGCTCATCAGCGCCTGCGACAGCCGCTCCGTGACCGGACCCGCGAAGACGCGATCCACATGTTCATCGTTTTCAAAGGCATAGTAGATGCCCGCAAGCAGCATGAGAGGGGCATAGGTGATCGTGAAATCCACCCCGGTCGACGTGATGTCGATCGATCCGAGGCGAATGCCCTCATAGATATCCCGCGCGCCGCCGAGCTGGCCAGCGGGAAAAACCGCGATCTCGACCGAGCCGCCCGTCTTTTCGCGGACAGCATTGGCAAACGCCATGTGTCCCTCATGGGTCGCGCTTGCCGGCGCCTCGACATGTGCCGCGCGAAGTGTCTTTGCCTGAGCCCGAAGGACGGTCGGCATACCGATCATGGTGAGAGCCGCGCCTGCCCCCACGCCCTTCAGCAAGTTTCGGCGTGACAAGGCGCTGTGGCGGAGATCGTCTTTCATCTTCACTCCTTTCTGTTGACTGTTCCGAACTCTTACGAAGCCTTGTCGGGCGCAGTCGCCAGCCCGCCGAGATCTGAAAATACTAGAGAAATATCGCCGGATGGTCGAACCATCCGCTTATGCTGCCCAACAGCTGGCATGATTGCTAATGCATTTATCGCATTGAATAATGTGATCGACATTCTGCCGATCTCACCGGGCCCTGCTGATGCTGATCGACGTCGCCCGACCCAACCGGGACCGGAGCGAGATACGTCAGAAGCAGCATGCTCTCAGCATGTTCAAGAAATTCGCAAGGACGCGCGCTGGCTTGAATGCGCGCCTCGTTCCCCGATCCGCCAAGCATATCGAGGCAAGCTGTGGGGGCGTCGCGCGCGAGCAGAAGCAGGTGAAACCATGACCAGGGTTTCAGGCCTGAAGAAGGATCGCGGCCGAGGCGTCGGAAACGTGCCGAATGGTGGCTGACCTCGGTTCGGCCGGCATCCGATCAATCATCGATACCTCAGCCGCGGTGATCTCGCCTTGACGGTGCCGCAAATCCCGCTCATGCCGGCAGTGCAAGGGCTTGGGATGGCGATATGGTTCGTGTGTTGGCCGCATCCGCCGGCTGGATCGGCGCCGCCTGCGTGGCGGTGCTGCTTGTGTTCGGGATGGGTTCCGCCTCAGCGCAGGATGCGCTGAAGGGGATCGCGCTGGTTATCGGAAACGGCAAATACGAGCATCTCACTCCGCTGCCCAACCCCGAGAAGGACGCCCGCGCTGTCGAGGAACTGCTCTCGGACCTCGGCTTCGATACCACGCTTTCATCCGATCGCGATGCCCGGCGACTGGCGCGAGACCTGGAAGGTTTCGTCGACGACGCGGAGGGGGCTGACGTCGCCGTGCTGTTCTATGCCGGCCATGGCATCGAGGCGGGCGGCGAGAACTGGCTTGTCCCCACCGACGCCGATATAGCCGCGCTTGACGATGCCGCCGCCAAGCTCGTACCGATCTCGCAGGTGATCTCCGACCTGCGCAGCAAGGTCGGCATAACCATCGTCCTGCTCGATGCCTGTCGCGACAATCCCTTTCCGCCCGGCGCGCTGCTGAAGTTGCCGGACGGCGAGGTCGCGCTCATCGCAGCCGGGGGCCTCGCGTTCGGCGACGGGCGCGGCGCAAGGCCCATGAACCCGAAGCCGGGCGCGGCACCGACGGACGAGAGCCTCGGCATCGTGATCGGCTTCTCGGCCGAGCCGGGCAAGGTGGCGCTCGACGGCGCGCCGGACGGTCACAGCCCCTATGCGGCGGCGCTTATCCGCCACCTCTCGGCAATGGCCGGCGAGGAGTTCGGCATGGTGCTGCGCATGGTCGGCGAGGAAGTCTATCTCAAGACGCGCGGTGCCCAGCGGCCGTGGGTCAACGAGAGCCTGCGCCGGCTCCTGACCTTCGGCGAAGTGCCGGAGGAGGCCGAGGGGCCCGAAGCCACCATCCTTACCGAGCGCCGTCAGCTTCTTCTCACGATATCGGACCTGCCCGACCCCGAGCGGCGGCGCATCCAGAAGGTCGCCGACGAAGGCGGCGTGCCGATGGATGCGATCTTCGCCGTGTTGAAGGCGATGGGCGAGGAGGCGCCAACCGACCCGGCGACGCTGGAGCAGGCGCTGCGCGCGAAGGCGGAAACGCTGCGCGAGATGATGGCGCGCCAGCAGGCGATCACCACCTCCGATCCGCAGATCGCGCGGCTGATGGAGCTTGCCGACCGCGCCATCGCCGAGGGTGCGCTGGAGGCGGCACTGGAGTTCCAGTTCGAGGCCGGCGACCTGATGAACTCCCAGCGCGACGAGATCGAGGACGTACAGAAGGAGATCAACGACCGCATTCTCGAATTCGCAGCGATCGACGAGCGCCGGGCCGAGACCTTCCTGCTTGCTTTCAAGCATCGTTTTGCCGCCGAGGAATACGAGTTCATCTCGCGGGAACTGGAGACCCTCGACCCGGCGCGTGCCTACAGCCTCGCACGCAAGGCGATCGCGGCCTACATCGATGCCGGACGCTACGGCCGCGGCGCGATCGAGCAGGTCGCCGGCTACGACCTCGCGGCCGACACGCTGCGCTATGCGCAGGACAATCTCGACAGCGCCGGTATCGCCGAGCATAAGTCCGAGCTGGCCTATCTGCTGTTCCTGAACGGCGACGTCATCCGGAAGGCCGAGCAGATCGAGGAGGCGCGGGATATCTTCACCGAGATCGTCCCTGTGCTGGACGTGCACGGCACGGTCGAGCAGCGCATCGAGGTACGCCGCCGCCTGGGCGCGCTGCTGACGGCGCTGGGCATGCTCACGGACGACGCAGCCACACTCACTGCGTCGGTTGCCACGCTTGAGGAAGCGCTTTCGCTGATGACGAACGACGGCGCCGAAAGCCAACTTGCCGGCGTGGAACGCGCGCTTGCGCTGGCCCTCGCCAGGCTGGGCACGCAGAACGGCGATGCCGCTCCGATCGAGCGGGCGGTCGCCATCCTCGAAACCCGGGCAGCCGGGCTGACCGCGGAGGACGCGCCGCTGGAATGGGCGGCGACGCAGGAAGGGCTTGGCGCTGCCAAGGCCGCGCTTGGCGCGTTGCGAAACGACCCCGGTCCGCTCCACGAGGCCGTCGAGCATCTGCGTGCGGCACTCACCCAACGGCCCGTAGAGCGCATGCCCCGCGCCCACAACGACGCGATATTCGCGCTGGCCGACGCACTGCGTGAATACGGTTCCCGCGCCGCCGACCAGGCGGCGATGCGCGAGGCCACGCAGCTTTTCGACGTAGCCATCGCGGATCGTCCATCCGACTACGAGAACCGCCGCTGGACCGACACGGTCGTCGCGCGCGGTCTCGCCTTCCACGCGCTTGCCGCGATCACCCGGGACGCTGCCGACGGCGCCGATGCGGTGGCGTCGCTCAACGAGGCGTTCTTCATCTTCAGGCGGGAGGGCGAATACGCCGAACCCGACCTCTTCGTCGATAACTCCCTGCGTATCGCCGATGCTCTCGAACGCCTTGGCGAGATCGACGGCAAGCCGTCCCGGTTCGCTCTGGCTGCCGAGGCACGGCAGAATGCGCTCGATGTCGCGCGAGCGCTGCCCGACCGGGTTGCCGACCTGCCCGCGCTTGAGGCCGCATTGGCGCAGGCACAGGCGAGACTGGTCGCCGCCGGCCCCCATTCCTATGAGCAGGATGGAATGATTGCCGCCCGTTTCGAGACGGAAACCGATTCGTGGTCGCGCCATCAACTCGAGGAAGGTATCGAGCGTCTCGAACGTGCACGCCACGACAATACGTCAACCCGCTGGGCAGATGCCGCGTTCGCATTTCGCGCCGGGCTCGACACGAGCTTCGCGGGCGTTTCTGCGCAAGACCGCGAGCGCATGGGACGAGGCCTCGCCGAAAGCCTGGCCGGAGTGCAGCCGTAACGTTCAATGGCGCTCCGGCGAACCGTCGCATAAACTGCGCTGCTGGAATGCCTGTCGCGTTCGATCTTGCGACACGCTCACTTGCTTCGGCAAACGACGTGCTTGTCTCACAAGCGCACGATCTGGTCGACGTTGCGGATCGTCTCCGGCCGATGAGCGACCAGAATGACGGTTCGGCCGCGGCATAGTCTGGCTATCGCCCGCCGCACATAGACCTCGTTCTCCGGATCGATGGAGGCTGTCGCCTCGTCCAGCAGCACGATGGGCGCGTCCTTCAGCAACGCGCGCGCAATGGCGATCCTCTGCCTTTCGCCGCCGGAGAGCATGCCGCCCCGTTCGCCGATGCGGGTGTCGTAGCCGTTCTCCATGCAGCTTATGAAATCGTGGCACAGCGCGCTGCGCGCTGCGGTCTCGACCTCCTCGCGGGTGGCGTCGGGGCGCCCGAGCGCGATGTTCGCGTGAACCGTGTCGTCGAAGAGGAAGGACTCCTGAAACACCACCGAGAAAAGACGCGAGCGAAGCCGGGGGCCGATCTCGCGCAGGTCGACGCCGCCTATGGTTATCCGGCCGCTGTCGGGGTCCCAGAAGCGTGCGATCAAGTTCAGCATCGTGGTCTTGCCCGAGCCCGACGGGCCGACGATCGCATGGATGCGTCCTTGCTCGAAGCAGGCGCTGACGCCGCGCAAGGCCGGTGCGTCGCCATACGAAAAACCGACATCCTCGAAACGCACCGTCGCGTCGGCGGGGATTGCCGTGTCCCGCGGCTCGGGAAGAGCCGGCATGTCGAGAACCGCACGCAGCCGGCCGATGACGCCCTGTTGCTGCCGCCAGACGCCGCTGAGCTCGAACGCGTCCGCGACGGGACCGTAGAATGCGAGGCCGACCACCAGGAACAGCAGCCACGTCTGCGCGCTTGCCGTGCCGGAGACGAACATCAGGCCGCCGGCGACAATCAGCAAAACGGGCCCCATGTCCAGAACGAACCAGCCGACGGCGAGCATCCGGGTAAGGCTGCGGGTCGTTTCGAAACTGATCCGGCGGTGATCTTCGATGGCGCGCGCAAGCGCGTCGAAACCGCGCGAGGGCAATCCGTAGCTGCGAAGGACCGGCATTCCGGCGACGAAATCGAGGATGCGGCTGGAAAGGGTTTCACGCGCGACCAGCAGCCCGCTCATCGCGCGGCGATAGACGCCGTCGCTGACGAATACGACGGCGAGGAATGGCGGCAGGATCGCCAGTGCGACCAGCGCCAGCCGCCAGTCCACCACCAGCATCAGCACCGCGATCGCCGCCGGCACCACGAGAACGCGCGCCGCCTGCGCGGTCGGCGTCAGGAAATTCAGCTCGGTCGCCGTGCGTGTCAGTGTCGTCTCCAGCGCTCCGGTATCGCGGGCGAAGATCAGGCCAAGCGGTGCAGCCAGCAATCTGCGTCCCAGGCTGCGCTGCAGCGATGCCACGGAACCGAGCTGCACGCGCCACAGAAGACGATGCGAGGCAACGTTGACGACGACCTGAACCAGCAGCGACGAGGCGATCGCAAGCGTCGCCGCGACGGCGGAGGCCGCGGTCAGGCTGTTTCCCAGAACCGCGTCCAACACGTACCAGACGGCGAGGATCGGGACGGCCATCATCAGGCTTTCGAGCACAAGCAGCGGAAACGCGCTGCCGAGAAGCAGCCGGCGCATCGGCCCCGCGAGGCGAAGAAGGACCGCAAGCGTGCTTCCTTCCAGCCGCGGCTCCCCGGTTGCGTCGTCCGGTCCCGTTTCCGCCTGCGTCGACAAGGGCACCGGAACGGCCGCGGCGCCGGACCTGTCGAGCGACCAGCCTTCCGCCGCCTCGTAGTTCTCGACGGCCCTGGCGTAGCCGCCGCATGCCCCAAGCAACTCCTCATGCGTGCCCTGCGCCCGGATCGATCCTTCCTCGAGATAGATGATCCTGCCTGCGTTGCGGATCGTATGCAGCCGGTGGGCGACGACGATGACCGTGCGGCCCTTCGACAATTCGCGCAGCGCCTCCAGCACATGCGCTTCGTTGTCGGGGTCGAGCGACGCGGTGGCCTCGTCGAGCAGCAGGATCGGCCTGTCGGCCAGCAGGGCTCGCGCGATCATCACGCGCTGGCGCTGGCCGCCGGAGAGGAGCCGGCCGGCCTCGCCCGCCGGCTGGTCGAGGTCGGCGGCAAATTCGCTGACCCGGGCGGCGTCGGCCACCCTGCGCAGCTCGGCCTCGGTGGCGGCCGGCCGTCCCATCAGGATGTTGGCGCGGATGGTGTCGTTCATCAGCCATGCATCCTGGAATACCACACTCATGGTTTCGAGCAGCGATGCCTGCCCGAAGTCGCGTATGTCGGCGCCGCCGATCAGGATTCGCCCGGCTTCGGGATCGAGAAAACGCGCCAGCAGCCGCAGGATCGTCGACTTGCCGGCACCGGAAGGACCGACCAGCGCGGTCGTTTCGCCCGGCGCGGCGATGAAGGATACGTCGTCGAGGATGGTCTTGTCCGCCAGCCGGAAGGTCACGCCTTCGAAACGTACCTGCGCATCGACGGGACGCGCCGGCTGCGCCGGCTCCGTAAATTCGGGCGTGTCGAGAAGGGCGGAGATGCGTTTTCCCGAGGATTGCATCTTCCAGAAGAAGGCGCCGGCGGTGAGAATGACCTTCAGCGCCGACGCGTTCATGCCCATCCCGACCAGCAGCGCAAGCACGAAATCCGGCGCGGTCACGTCGCCGCGCAGCAGGAGCAGGCTGCCGACGGGCACGATCACCAGCAGGTTCGCGCGTATGCCCGCATAAAACAGCGCCATCCATCTGAGCGACGCGGTGGCGTAGGCTTCGCCCGAGCTGGCAAGGTCGCGGACAGCGCCGTCGAAGCGATCGAGCATGGCCTCCGCCCGCATGAAGGCGCGGATGACCTTCATGCCCTGGACCAGCTCCGTTGCGCTGGCCTTGATGCCCGCGAGCGCGGCGAGATAGCCGGCGCTTTTGTCCTTCGAGGATCGAACGGCGGCGAAGTAGAACAGAAACAGCAGCGGGAACATCACGATCGAGGCGATGCCGAGCCGCCAGTCCACCAGCGCCAGCATCAGCGCCGACAACAGCGGCACGGACAGTCCGGCGGCAAGGTCCGGGACGGCGTGGGCGATGGCGTCCTCCATCTGGTCCACGTCGTCGGCCATCACGCGCTTCAGATCGGTGGGGCTCCGCGCCAGAAAGACACCCAGAGGGATAGCGGTGAGCTTGCGCGCGAGTGCCCGGCGCAGTTCCGCCAGCGTCGCATAGGCCGCCAGATGGGACAGGCGCGTCGATATCGAAGCGGCAACGGCCTTGAGCGCGACAGCGCCGAGCGCCAGGAGGCCGATCGTCAGCACGGTTCGCAGTTCGATCGGCTGCCGCTGCCAGATCAGCGTCGCGATATGCCAGACCGCCACATAGGGAACGAGGCCAAGGGCCGCCGCGGCGATGGACAGGAACGCCGAGCACGACAGCGCCCAGCAACGGGACAGCAGGATCCGTCTCATGTTTGCGGCTCCGTTACGGCAAGCGCAGGGAAAGCAGGCAGGCGGCGCAGGCGAGCAGCGCCGCGATGCCGAACATGCCGGAATAGCCGAGCGCCATGGCGAGAGCGCCGGCGCCGATACCGGCAACCAGGCGAACTGCCGCATCCGCTGCAGTCAGCGCGCTGTAGCCGAGGATCGGACTCGTTGCATGGGCGGCATGGCCCATGAACACCTGCCAGAGAGCCACCGTCATCGCCCCCGCGAGGACGAAGTCCAGCACCGAGAGCGCTGCAACGGCCTCCGCGCCGGCAGCACCCGACCAGGAGAGCAGGCCCAGCACAACGGCCTTGGCTCCGGCGATGCCGGACAGGACGACCCCCCTGCCGAAAAGGCGGATAAGCAACCCGGTCAGGCCGGAGACCGGGATGATGGCAAGCGTCGCAATCATTCCAAGCAGCAAGCCGGTCTTCGCCGGGTCGTAGCCTGCATCGATGAGCCGCGCGGGGATGGTGGCGTCTGCGCCCGAGGACAGCGACAGCAAGGCAAGCGTCGTCAAGACGTACCCGCTGCCCGGAAAGACCACGAGCAGGCGCAACGTCGCGATGAACTGGCGTGCGGAAGCGGTGGCACCGCGCGGCCCTGCGGACAGTCGCCTCAATCCGATCGTGCCGAGGCTGGTGAGAGCGACAAACACCGACGCGCTCGCGATGGCGGTCGTCCAGCCGGCCTTGCTCGCAAGAAGCGGCAGCAGCCCGCCGCCGACAACGCCGCCCGCAACCATGCCGGCCACGCCGACGCCGTTGGCGAGCGCGCGCGTACGCTCGTCGAAATCATCCATCAGCCAGCCGGCGAACAGCATCTGCAGCGTCACCGAGAACGCCGCCGACAGCACTGCGAGGCCCACCAGCGGCCAGACGATCAGGCGCTCGACCAGCGGCAGCGTCGCGAGGAAGCTCAGGGCGATCGCCAGAATGAGCGCGCGCATCCAGCCGAAGGTCGAGCCGAAGGGGCGGCGCGGCAGGGCGTCGAACCAAGGCGCCCAAAGCCATTTCAGCGCGGAAGGCGCCCAGACCACGTAGACGAGCCCGACCTGGAACAGCGACGCGCCGCCGTCGCGCATCATCGCGGGCAGCACGATCGTGAAGAAGGCTCCGGGAATGCCGATCGACGCCGTGAGCAGCGCAATCGCGACAAGATTTCGAACCAAGGCAGACCTCAGGCACGCGAGGGAGATGTCGATGCCCTCAGGCAGGCATCGCCGCATCGGCACTCATAGCCGTTGTCCGTGCATCCCGGGTTTGTTGCGGTGGAACTTTGCTTGCGCGGGCGCAAATTCCTGCTTTCAGGAAGACAGCACTTCGCGGCTCGGCGGATGACCGAACCTGCGCCGGTAGGCGGTGGCGAAGGCGGCCGCGCTGGTGAACCCCACGCTGTAGCCGATCTGCGACACCGGCATCTCGCCACTTCTCAACAGGGAACGCGCCCGCTCCAGCCGCCTGGATCGCACATAGTTGAATATGGTCTCGCCATAGATCGTCTGGAAATGTCGTCCCAGCGTCGTCGCATTGACCCCGGCAAGGCGGGAGAGCGATGCGAGGCTGATCGATCGTTCCAGATTGGCGTCGAGGAAGTCGGCGACACGGCGCACGCGGCGATATTCGTGCGGTTTCAGCTCCGTGCAGGCTCCTTGAGCCTCGGCCGCCTCGAGACGCGACAGCTCGGCCAGGAACGCCAGGGCCAGGCCCTCCAGATAGAGCGCCTGCACCGTCTGCTCGTGCGGGCCGTTCAGCGTCTGGTCGGCGATGGCGTTGAGACGGGTCGATCCGCCGATCATGCGCACTGCCGTCTCGCCGTCCATGAAGGCGCGCAACGACCGCAGCGCCGCGGCGGCGGTCGGCGAGAACTCGCTGTCGAAGAAATCGCGCGTCAGCCTTATGCCGATGCCGCAGCAATGCGTTCCCGCCTTGCAGAAACCTTCGCAGACGGTGTCTTCCGCGAAATTGATGATCAGCGGCGTGCCGGGCCGTATCTCGAGACTGCCATGACCGGCGATCTCGAGCGTGGACGGCGCACCCGACAGCATGAGCCCGCAAAACAGCGACGGCGTTTCGTTGACGGAAAGCCGGTTGTCCTGAAGGTACTCAAGGTCGTAGGCGCCGAAATAGAAGCCCGGCTGCGGCGTGTGGACGAGGATGCGTCCCTGCGAGAGCTCCGTTTCGGTGTGGATATGACGCGGCAACCCCACCTGGACGGACTGGCCCGCGCTCGTGGCCAGCGCCTGGATATGGCGCTGGCTGAACCTCACGGGGGCAGCGATATGATCTGACGGTTCGACAACCCGAAGCAATTGATGACCGGAGAGCAATGAATCGGTGACGCCTCGACGAGGCTTCTGCGATCATCGGTATCAAATCCGGAGTGGAAAAGTCAACTTTTAACATGCCACGGGAAGACGCCGGTGGAGCGGCCTCAGAAGCTGCGCGACAGGCCGACGCCGAAGGTGCGGCCGGGCCCCACCGCAACGGAGTGCGCGGTCGGGCTGTAGGTCGCGCCGAAATTGAGCGGGCGCTCGTCCAGCAGGTTGTTGACGAAGCCGTAGACCTCCCAGTCGGCATTGCTCCAGCCGACCTTGGCATTGACCATGTGGTAGCCCGGAAGCGTGCCGGTATTGGCGATCTCCATCGCCCGCGTCCCGACATACTGGTATTGCGCGGTAGCGTAGAAATTCTCCTGGAAGCGGTAGCTTATGTCGACGCTTGCCGTGAAGTCGGGGCTGTTGGGAACGCGGTTTCCGGTCTTTGCGCCGAAGGCGGCGGTGTCGGTCACGTCGCCCAGACGCGAGCGCGTCAGGCCGATGCCGGCGCCGACATGCAGGTTCGGCAAGATCTCCGCACGGGCCTCGATCTCGAAACCATATGTCTGGTAGTCCTGATTGACGAACTGGAAGGTGACCGGAAAGCTGGTGATGTCGTAGCCGACGAGCTGGCCGTCCTTGATGTCGTTGAAGAAGACGCTGGCGCTGACAGAAAGCCGGTTGTCGAGCAGCTCCGCCTTCGCGCCGGCTTCGTAGGTCCAGCCCGTCGACGGGCGGAACGGCAGCGAATCGCGCCCGACCGCGTTGTTGAGCGTATAGCGCTCGAAGCCGCCCGACGCGTAGCCCCGCGACACCGAGGCATAGGTCATCACGTCCGGCGTCCAGTCGTAGCTGACCGCAAGACGCCCGGTCAGATAGGTGTCGGATATGCTCGCCGTCTGGGTGTAGCCGCCGACGGTGCCCGGGAACCCGATGCCGGTATAGTCGCTGTCGAGGGACTGCCTGTCGTGGGCAAGCCGCAAGCCGCCGCTGACCTTCAACGCCTCCGTCAACGGAACGGTGGCGTCGCCGAACGCAGCCAGCGTATGCGAGCGGATGCGGGTGTCGAAAAGGCCTGCGGAATAGGGGCTGTAGGACGATACCTGATCCCGATCCGATGTGTAGGAAGAATGGAAGTAGTTGATGCCGGCGACCCATTTGACCGGCTCGTCCTCGATGGAGGAAAGCCGGAACTCCTGGCTGAAGATCGTGTCGGTGTCGCGCGACAGCGCAATGTCGGCCCCGTGCGGCGGTGTGAAGCCGTACACCGCCTGGAACACGAGGTCGTCGGCCGTGTCGACCTTGCCGTCGAGCTGGATGCGCTGGAAATTGGTCAGCGACGTAAAGGTGGCGGCCTCGAAGTCGCGCTGGATTTCCAGCGTCGCTTCCCCGCGCTTGCGGCGGTTGTCGGGGATGATATCGGCGCCGCTGACCGGGAAGCCGGGGGTCTCCAGCAGCATGTTGTAGTTGCTGTGGCGCTGTTCGGCGTCGAAGCCCAGGATCAGGTTCATCCTGAAATCGTCGGTGGGCGTGTAGCTCAGCGTGCCGCGCGCGGCCGCCAGCCGCGTTTCGCCTTCCTCGCCGCCGACGACGATATTGGGAATGGTGCCCGAAACGCCGTTCAGCCGGGCGGCGAAGCGTCCGGCGAGAACGTTTTCCTGCAGCCACCCGCCGGCAATGATCTCGGCAAGGTGGTGCCCGTCATTGCCGACCTCGCCCCTGATCTTCAGCTCTCGCGCTCCGTCGGCCGGGCGCGTGACGACGTTGACGACGCCGCCGAGCGCATTGCGGCCGAACAGCGTGCCCTGCGGTCCGCGGATCACCTCGATGCGCTCGATGTCGAGCAGCGAGGGTGGAAAGCCGAACGCGGTTGTCGCCGCGCCGTTGGTGGAAAAGCCGACGCTGTTGTCGAGCGAGTTGGACGGTTGGCCGAGCGGGCCGATGCCGCGCATATTCACGAAGTCCACCCCCGGCTGCGCAAAACCGCCGAAGTAGAAGTTCGGCGCCGCGCGCGTGATCGCCGCACCCGGATCGATGGCGTCGGCAACCGGGCCGTCGCCGGGAATGACGGAAACGCTGACCGGCAGTTCCTTGGCCGGGTCCTTGCCCTTGAGGCCCGTGATCACGATCGCGTCGAGCACGGTGACGCCGTCGTTCGTTTCGGCGCCGTCCTGAGCGTAGGCTCCTCCATTCACGCCGTGGAAGGCGACAGAAAGGGTCAGCGACGCGGCGAGCACCTGCAAGGTCTTCATGAAAAACTCCAGCCAACGAGTTTGCGGGCTGGTGCAGAATGTGCGTCATCAGCCTTGCCAAGCGACTAGCCGTAGACGCCACCCGGTTCCATCCTGAGACTTTGCCCCGGTCAAACATCACTTTCGCAAAGTCAAACAAGGTCCGCTCTGGCCACATCAACCGGCCGCTCGCTACCGGATATCGGTCGGACCTGCGGGTTCCATCGTAGTTCGGCGTAAAACAGCGTGGCGGCAGGAGGCTGCGCAATTCGGGTGAAAGCTGCCTGAAAGGAAACGGGCAGCCGAAGCCGCCCGCCGCATCGGTGCAGATGGCACCGGCTCAGGGGATGGTGATTTCCTCCCGCTCGCCGGCCTTGACCGACACCGCCAGTTCGGTCTCGGCATTGTCGTCTCCGCGCGTGGCGACCGCCACATAGTCGCCTTCGTTGACGGTCACCTGAAGTTCGGCCTGATAGCCGGTCTCGACACGAACGCGGTTGCCCTGAATATCCTTGTTCCCCCGGTAGACCTGGATCATCTTTGCGCCGGGCGCAGTGATGGCCAGAACGCCCGCATTGACCACGACATCCACCTCGACCCGCTCGCCGACGGCGACGGTAAACGGCGACTCGGCCACCGCGGCATCGACCTTCGAGAGCGCGACGTAGTCGCCCGCCGGCAGATCGAACTCGCTGACAGGCTGATAGTTTGTCTCCATGCGCTCGCGCGAGCCGTCGATGCTCTTTTTCGCCTTGTAGATCTCCGTGACGACGCTGCGGTTCTCCACCGCCATGCCGGGCACGTAGAAGACCTTCGCGACGGCGCGCCCGACGCCGACGACGATGTCCTTCTCGACGGTGCGCCCTGCCTGAAGATTGAAGGTTTCCGAAACCTGGCCTTTCCCGATCGTCGCCGTGACGGTGATCTCGCCGGCGGGAATGGTGACGCGCGATTCGCCGTATTCCGTGGTATTGCCGCCGGGAAACTCAAACCGCACCGGCGCACCGTCGCGGGGTGGCTCGCCTTCGGCGGCGCGCGGCCGGATGATGACGATGCCGGCATTGAGGATGAAGTGCGGATCGGCCAGCTTGCCGTCCTCGATCGTTACCGGCTGCACCGTCTCCGCGCTGCCGAGCTTCGCAGACACGATATAGTTGCCGGGCTCAAGATTCCCTTTCCATGCATTGTATTCCGTCGTGACCCGGTCGCCCCGGGAATTGTCGGGCAACGCCTTGTAGATGGTCCATGTCTGGCCTCTGTCCCCAAGGTCGTCGGTATCCTCGGAAAGCGCGAGCGTCGGGACGAAGTTGAACTGGATGGCAGGCTCGGGTTGGGGTTTCGGCTCGGGTTCAGGTTCCGGCGCGGCGGCGACCGTTTCGGTCAGGGCGTCGGCCAGCGTGTCGGCATCGCTCGCCTGGATGAACTTGCCGCCGGTGTTTTCCGCAAGACATGCAACCTGCCGACCTTCCTCGTCCGACAGCCCGAAGCCGACGACATGGGCCGTGAAGTCGATGCCTGCCTGTTCGAGCTCGTTGGCAAGCGCGCAGGGATCGGCATTGCAGGTCTCGATGCCATCGGTGATGAGGATGACGGTCGCCTTCTCCTCCGTGTAGCGCAGGGACTCGGCAGCCTGCCTCACCGCTTCGGACAGCGGCGTCATGCCGAGAAAGCGCATCCTGTCCGCCGCGTCGGCGATCGCCGTGCCGGTTCCGGCGGCCGGTTGCACCACCAGTTCGATGTCGGAACAGACACCCTTCTGCCTGTGGCCATAGGCCATCAGGCCGAGTTCAAGATCGGCGGGAACCGTGCCCAGCACGGTGCGCAGCGCCTCTCGCGCGATTTCGAGCTTCGGCTTGCCATCTATCTGCCCCCACATCGAGCCCGAGCCGTCGAGCACGATGATGGCGCGGTCGGCCGCTGCTGCGGCTGCCGTCGAAAGCGCGAGCAAACCCGCCGCGGCTACACTCCTGCACAATCCCATCTATGCCTCCTGACCGCTCCGCTTCCGCAGCGGAAGCTAGCCGAGGCTCGGGGAGGTAGCAAGCCCGGAGCGTCGCGCGCGGAAACGCGATCGCCTCCGATGCCGGACGCGCTCGCGTCGCACTTTGCCAGAAGCGTTCAACAGGCAGAGCGCCGCTCCTCGCCGGGCGGGCGGCCCATCGCCTGCTTCTCCCTGCATCTCGTCGTTCATCTTTGCTCCGGCGTGAAGCGCGCGACAAGCGTGTGCCTCCCGCCCGGGTAGTTCAGTCGCACGAAAGTGACGGGGCCGGCATGGTTCCAGGTCCGCCGCTCGACGACGAGACACGCCGTTCCTTTCGGTTGTTCGAGCAGGCGCGCGATCTCCGTGGAGGCCGCAATCGCCTGAATGCGGTTCTCCGCCGCGCTCCATGGCACCTGCGCGATCAGCCAGCTGCCGGGTGGGTTGGTGCTGAAATCGGCCCGGGCCGCCTCCGGCACGACGCCGGCATTGATACGCCGCTCCTCTACGCAGAACGGCCTGCCGCCGGCATGGTGGACGGCCAGCAACTCCACCATGGGGGTCGGCCCCGCCAGTTCCATCAGGCGTCGATCCTCGGCGTTGGACGGCCGCTCCTTGCGGGCGATCAGGGTGTAGGCATAGGGCAGGCCGAGCGATTTCACCTCTGCCGCGATGTCGTGAAGCTCGAGTATGGCCGATTGTGCGCGCGGTTTGGTCACGAAGCTGCCGGCCTTGCGGTGGCGCTCGATCAGTCCCGCCTTGGAAAGCTGGGTCATGACCTTGTTGACGGTCATGCGCGAGCAGCCATAGTGCTCCGCCAGGTCGACCTCGAACGGCAGGCGGAAGCCGGGCGGCCATTCGCCGGACACGATACGGCCCTCGATCTCACTCAGGATCATCTGATGGAGGGTCGTGTCCCGGTCGTTCGCCACATCGGTTTCCTTCCGTGCTTTCCGCCTCTGCCCTAGCCCATCGATGCCGCGACCGGAACCGGATTCGCGCCGCCTATCCGGCAAGCTCCGCCATCGTCGTCGCGAAGCGCGCGGCGATTTCGTCATGCCTGCGATGGCGGCCGCCCTCGACTTGCCTGCTGCCGCCCACCCACACGCTGTCCACGCCGATCCCTCGAGCGAAGACGAAATGATCGAGGACCTTGTCCGCCGGCAGATAGGTCGCGGCCGTCAGGTCGAGCGCCAGGAGATCCGCCGGGCGACCGGCCTCGATGCCGCTCGCCGCGCCCAGCGCCCGCCCGCCGCCCGTCAGCGCCTGTTCGTAGAGGTTGAGGCCGGTCGACTGGCCCGGCGCGGCGACGACATTGCGCGAGCGCCGCAGCAGGCGCTGCGAATATTCCAGCGTGCGCAATTCCTCCGCCAGCGAAATCAGGATGTTGCTGTCCGAACCGACGCCGAAGCGGCCGCCGGCCGCGAGGAAGGCGGGGGCTTCGAAGACGCCGTCGCCGAGATTGGCCTCGGTGATCGGGCACAGTCCGGCCACCGCGCCGCTTCTAGCCATCCGCACCGTCTCGTCCGGCGTCATGTGGGTGGCGTGGATCAGGCACCAGCGATCGTCGAGCGGCATGGTGTCGAGCAGCCATTCCACCGGGCGGCGGCCGGACCATGCGATGCAGTCCTCGACCTCCTTCACCTGCTCGGCGACATGGATGTGCACCGGTCCGCCGCCGGCGAGGGGGACGACCGCCTTCAGCTCTTCCGGCGTCGCCGCCCGCAGGCTGTGCGGGGCAATGCCGAGCACAGCGCCGGGCAGGCCGGCCACGATGTTGCGCGCGCGCTCCATCAGCCGGGCGAACGCGTCGACATCGTGGATGAAGCGGCGCTGGCCGTCCACCGGCGTCGTCCCGCCGAAGCCGGCATGGGCATAGAACACCGGTAGCAGCGTGAGCGCGATGCCGGTCCCGGCGCTTGCGGCGGCGATGCGCGCGGCCATCTCGGCCGGGTCCGCATAGGGGGAGCCGTCCTTGTCGTGATGCAGGTAGTGGAACTCGCCGACGCGGCAGAAGCCCGCCTCGAGCATCTCCATATAGAGCTGCGCGGCAACCGCCTCGACCTGATCCGGCGTCATCGACAGGGCGACGCGGTACATCTCGGTGCGCCAGCTCCAGAAGCTGTCCTCGCCCGGTCCGCGCGTTTCCGCCAGCCCTGCCATCGCCCGCTGGAAGGCATGACTGTGCAGGTTGGGCATCGCCGGCGCCACGAAGCGGTGACGCTCGTCGCCGGCCTGCGGCGGCACGCCCTGTTCGACGCGTTCGATGCCCGCGGCCGAGAACGTGATGCGCACGTCGCGCGACAATCCGCGCGGCAACAGGGCGTGTTCGGCGTGGATGGCTGTCATGAAAGACCCTCCCGGTCGGTTCGGCTGGCGCCCGGACTTGACTTTTCGGCTTGCGCGCGCCTCGATTAAGTATATACATAATAATAAGACAGGTCCAACGCAACGCGCTTGTCGGAGGAGATTATCGATGGCGAAGGGCGATCGCATCTGGTCCAATGCGCGGCTGGCGACGCTCGATCCGGCGCTGCCGGGGCTGGGCATCGTGGAAGACGCCGCCATTGCCGTGCGCGGCGGCCGCATCCTCTTCGCCGGTCCCGCCGCCGACCTGCCCGCCGCTGCGCTTTCCGGCGCCGAGGTCATCGATTGCTGCGGCCGCTGGATCACGCCCGGCCTGATCGACTGCCACACCCATCTCGTCCATGCCGGCAACCGGGCGCGGGAATTCGAGATGCGGCTGGCCGGCGCTTCCTACGAGGAGGTCGCGCGCGCCGGCGGCGGCATCGTATCCTCGGTCGCCAAGGTGCGGGCCGCCGACGAGGCGGGCCTCGTCGGCGAGAGCTTGCCGCGCCTCGACGCGCTGCTGGCCGAGGGCGTCACCACGGTCGAGATCAAGTCGGGTTACGGGCTGACCGTTTCCGACGAGCTGAAGATGCTGCGCGCCGCCCGCAGGCTGGGCGACATGCGTGATGTCGCCGTTGCCACGACCTATCTCGGCGCCCATGCGACACCCGACGAATACAAGGGCCGCAACGGCGATTTCCTGCGCGAGGTGGTTCTGCCGGGGCTGGAAGCCGCGCATGCGCACGGGCTGGTCGATGCCGTCGACGGATTCTGCGAAGGCATCGCCTTCTCGCCGGATGACATGCGGCTGGTGTTCGACGCGGCGAAGAAGCACGGCCTGCCGGTCAAGCTCCACGCCGACCAGCTCTCCAACCTGCATGGCGCGGCGCTTGCCGCGTCCTACGGCGCGCTGTCGGCCGACCATCTCGAATATACCGACGATGAAGGGGCAGCCGCGATGGCGAAGGCCGGCACGGTCGCGGTGCTCCTGCCCGGCGCGTTCTACTTCATCCGCGAAACGCGGAAGCCGCCGGTCGAGCTTTTCCGCAAGCACGGCACGCCGGTCGCGCTCGCGACCGACTGCAATCCCGGCACCTCGCCGCTGACCTCGCTGCTCCTGACCATGAACATGGGCGCGACGCTGTTTGCGCTGACGGTGGAGGAATGCATAGCCGGCGTGACCCGCGAGGCGGCCCGCGCGCTCGGGCGGCTGGACGAGATCGGTACGCTCGAAGCGGGCAAGCAGGCGGATTTCGCCGTGTGGGACATCGCCGAGCCGGCCGAGCTCGTCTACCGCATCGGCTTCAACCCGTTGCATGCCCGCATCCGGGCCGGCCGCGATGCCACGATCCGACCTTCCACCGGAGGAAACCACGCATGACCGTCACGCTCCATCCCGGCTCGGTGCCGCTGGCCGATCTGGCCGCGATCTACTGGGGCGGCGAGAATGCCGCGCTCGACCGCGGCTTCGATGCCCGGATCGAGAAGACGGCGGCGCGCATCGCCGCCATCGCGGCCGGCAACGAGCCCGTCTATGGCGTCAACACCGGCTTCGGCAAGCTCGCCTCGATCAAGATCGACGCCGCCGACACCGCCACCTTGCAGCGCAACCTCATCCTGTCGCATTGCTGCGGCGTCGGAGTGCACCTTCCGGAGAACGTCGTGCGCCTGATCATGGCGCTGAAGCTCATCTCGCTGGGGCGCGGGGCTTCGGGCGTGCGGCTGGAGCTGGTGCGGCTGATCGAGGGCATGCTGGAAAAGGGCGTCGTTCCGCTCATCCCCGAAAAGGGCTCGGTCGGCGCGTCCGGCGACCTTGCGCCGCTCGCCCATTTCGCCGCCGTGATGATGGGCGAAGGCGAGGCCTTCCATCGTGGCGAGCGCCTTTCGGGCCGCGAGGCGCTGGAACGCGCGGGCCTTGCCCCGGTCGTGCTTGCCGCCAAGGAGGGGCTGGCGCTGATCAACGGCACGCAGGCTTCGACCGCGCTGGCGCTTGCCGGGCTGTTCCGCGCCCATCGCGCCGCGCAGGCGGCGCTGATCACCGGCGCGCTCTCCACCGACGCGGCCATGGGCTCGTCCGCGCCCTTCGCCGCCGATATCCACACGCTGCGCGGCCATAGGGGCCAGATCGACACGGCCGCTGCCTTGCGCGCCCTGCTCGCCGGCTCGGCTATCCGCGAGAGCCATATCGACGGCGACGAGCGCGTGCAGGACCCCTACTGCATCCGCTGCCAGCCGCAGGTCGACGGCGCCTGCCTCGACCTTCTGCGCCATGTCGGCCGCACGCTCGAGATCGAGGCCAATGCCGTCACCGACAATCCGCTGGTGCTGTCCGACGACAGCGTCGTCTCCGGCGGCAATTTCCACGCCGAGCCGGTGGCCTTCGCCGCCGACCAGATCGCCATTGCCGTCTGCGAGATCGGCGCGATCGCCCAGCGCCGCATCGCCCTTCTGGTCGACCCCGCGCTGTCCTACGGCCTGCCGCCGTTCCTCGCCCGCAATCCGGGGCTGAACTCGGGCCTGATGATCGCCGAGGTCACCTCGGCGGCGCTGATGAGCGAGAACAAGCAGATGGCGCATCCGGCCTCGGTCGACTCCACGCCGACCTCGGCCAATCAGGAAGACCATGTCTCCATGGCCTGCCACGGCGCGCGCCGGCTTCTCCAGATGACGGACAACCTTTTCGCCATCATCGGCATCGAGGCGCTCGCCGGCGCGCAGGGCGTCGAGTTGCGCGCGCCCCTGACCACCGGCCCTGAACTCAAGAAGGCCATCGCCGCGATCCGCGCCGCCGTGCCGACGTTGACCGACGACCGCTACATGGCCCCCGACCTTGCCGCCGCGACCGCGCTCGTCGCCGACGGAACGCTGTCAGGCAGCGTGTCGGACGGCCTGCTTCCTGATCTGGAGGGATGATGATGTCCGATCTGTTCGAGGTTTCGCGTGGTTCATCGCCGGTCATCCTGGGCTTTCCGCATACGGGGACCCGGGTGCCGGCCGACATAGAGGCGCGGCTCAACACCAATGGCCGCCTGCTCGCCGATACCGACTGGCACATCCACGAGCTCTATGCCGGGCTGCTGCCAGAGGCGACGACGGTGCGCGCCACCTTCCATCGCTACGTGATCGACGCCAATCGCGATCCGGAAGGCGTCACTCTCTATCCGGGACAGAACACCACCGGGCTGGTGCCGACGACCGATTTCGACGGCAAGCCGATCTGGAACGCGGGCGGGGAGCCTTCGCCGGCCGACATCGCGGCCCGCCTCGACGCGTTTCACCGTCCCTATCATGCCGCCCTTGCGGCGGAGGTCGCGCGCGTGAGACAGGAACACGGCGTCGCCGTGCTCTATGACTGTCACTCGATCCGCTCGGTTGTCCCTTTCCTGTTCGAGGGCAGGCTGCCGGATTTCAACATCGGCACGGATATGGGCAGGACGTGCGACCCGAAGATCGAAGCCGCCGCCGTCGAGGTCACCGCGAACGCCGAAGGCTTCACGTCGATCCTCAACGGCCGCTTCACGGGCGGCTGGACGACCCGCCACTATGGCAGGCCGGAAAGCGGCGTCCACGCCATCCAGATGGAGCTCGCCCAGTCCAGCCATCTCGCCGCCGAGGCGCCGCCCTTCGCCTACGACAGGGCCAGGGCCGACAGGCTGCGGCCCCACCTGAAGACGCTTCTCGAACGCATCGAGCAGATCGCCTTCGGGCTGAAACGCTGAGAGGAGCAGAGCCATGACCAATCCCCGCCACAATGAACGCGAAGTCCGCGCGCCGCATGGCGAGAAGCTCAACGCGAAGAGCTGGATGACCGAAGCGCCGCTGCGCATGCTGATGAACAATCTCGACCCCGACGTGGCCGAGCGCCCGCACGAGCTGGTCGTCTATGGCGGCATCGGCCGTGCCGCCCGCACCTGGAACGATTTCGACCGCATCGTCGCCACCCTGAAAGACCTGAACGAGGACGAGACGCTGCTCGTCCAGTCGGGCAAGCCGGTCGGCGTGTTCCGCACCCACAAGGACGCGCCGCGCGTGCTGATCGCCAATTCCAACCTCGTGCCGCACTGGGCGACGTGGGAGCATTTCAACGAGCTGGATAAGAAGGGCCTGGCCATGTACGGCCAGATGACCGCCGGCTCGTGGATCTATATCGGCAGCCAGGGCATCGTGCAGGGCACTTACGAAACCTTCGTCGAGGCCGGCCGCCAGCACTATGGCGGCGACCTGAAAGGTAAGTGGATTCTTACCGGTGGCCTCGGCGGCATGGGCGGCGCGCAGCCGCTGGCGGCCGTCATGGCCGGCGCCTGCTGCCTCGCCGTCGAATGCGACGAGACCCGCGTGGATTTCCGCCTGCGCACCCGCTATGTCGACGCCAAGGCGCAGACGCTCGACGAGGCGCTGGCGCTGATCGACCGATGGACGAAGGCCGGCGAGGCGAAGTCGGTCGGCCTGATCGGCAATGCGGCGGACGTGTTCCCCGAACTGGTGCGCCGCGGGGTCCGGCCCGACATGGTGACCGACCAGACCTCGGCCCACGATCCGGTCAACGGCTACCTGCCGCTCGGCTGGACCGTCGCCGAATGGCGCGAGAAGCAGGAGAGCGACCCCAAGGCGGTCGAGAAGGCCGCGCGCGCCTCGATGAAGGTGCATGTCGCGGCCATGGTCGATTTCTGGAACCAGGGCGTGCCGACCTTCGACTACGGCAACAACATCCGCCAGATGGCCAAGGAGGAAGGGCTGGACAACGCCTTCGCCTTCCCCGGCTTCGTGCCGGCCTATATCCGCCCGCTGTTCTGCCGCGGCATAGGGCCGTTCCGCTGGGCGGCCCTTTCCGGCGATCCGGAGGACATCCGCAAGACCGACGCCAAGGTCAAGGAGCTGATCCCCGACAACGCCCACCTGCACAACTGGCTCGACATGGCGGCCGAGCGCATCGCCTTCCAGGGCCTGCCGGCGCGCATCTGCTGGGTCGGCCTGGGCGAGCGCCACCGCCTCGGCCTCGCCTTCAACGAGATGGTCAGGAACGGCGAGTTGAAAGCCCCGGTCGTCATCGGCCGCGACCATCTCGATTCAGGCTCGGTCGCCTCGCCCAACCGCGAGACGGAATCCATGAAGGACGGCTCCGACGCCGTCTCCGACTGGCCGCTGCTCAACGCGCTGCTGAACACCGCCTCCGGCGCGACCTGGGTGTCGCTGCACCATGGCGGCGGCGTCGGCATGGGCTTTTCGCAGCATTCGGGCGTCGTCATCTGCTGCGACGGCTCGGAGGACGCGGCCCGGCGCATCGAGCGCGTGCTGTGGAACGACCCGGCGACCGGCGTCATGCGCCACGCCGATGCCGGCTACGACATCGCGCTCGACTGCGCGCGCGAGAAGGGCCTGCGCCTGCCGGGCATCCTCGGCAACTGAGAACGGCACGATGAGGATCGCGCGCCGCGCCGACCACAAGCGCATGGCATGGAAGAACGGGCAGGGCCTCACCGAAGAGATCGCGGCCTTCCCCGTCGGCAGCGATGTCGGCAGCTTCGACTGGCGGCTTTCCATCGCCCATGTCGGGGCGGATGGCCCGTTCTCGGTGTTCGCCGGCGTCGATCGCACCATTGCCGTGCTCGATGGGGCGGGCATGATGCTCGACCTGCCGGAAGGAGAAAGGGCCGAGCTGGTCGCCGACGGCGCGCCCTTTTCCTTCTCCGGCGACTGGGAAATATCCAGCCGCAATCTCGGCGGGCCCACCGTCGATCTGAACATCATGACGCGGCGCGGGCGCTATGCGCATGAGATGCGGCGCCTGACGCTGGCCCCCGGCGAAAGCTTCCTCGCATCGCATTTCGCCTGGGTGGTCTTCAACGCGCCGGCGACAATCGAGGCGGATGGGCGAGAGCTGCCGATCGATCGCTTCGACGCATTGTCGCTCGACGCCGGCAAAGGCTTCGTCAACCGTGCCGGAACGCCGGCGAAGATCCTGCTTGTGACGGTCGTCCCGGCAGCGTGAGTCAGCCGGAAATGACCAGCCTGCCCCGAACCGTCAGCCTGTGAAGGTGAACGTGCCCCTGAGTTCGTAGGCGCTGCCGTCGACCGTTTGTTCGACATGCGTCACGATCTCTCCGCTGCGTTTCGTGCGGCGCTCCACGACCAGACATGCGGCCCCGGTCTCGAGTTGAAGAGTAGCAGCCAGCTTCTCGTCGGCATTCAGGCACCGGATACGATGCTCCGACTCCGTCCAGGGGATGTGCGTGAGCAGCCAGGTGCTGGGAGGCGTGACGGTAAAGTCGATTATGCTCGCCTGGGGAACGGCCGAGACATTGATCAGACGGTCCTCCAGGGCCAACGGCACGTTGTTGGCGAAGTGCCGGCAGACAAGGGCGATGATCGAGACTTTCCGGTTCACCCCCAGGCGCGCCATATCCTCAGGGGTAGCAGACCTTCGGCTGAGCGACAGAAGCTCGTAGCGATAGGCCTGTCCGCGCGAATTGATCTCGCCCTGTATGTCGGGAAGCTTCAGCAGGGTCGAATGCGTCCCGGGAAAGGCGACGAAAGAGCCCAGCCTTCGGCGGCGTTCGATCAAGCCGCTTTCGGCGAGACGCGCGAGCGCGTTGTTCACGGTCATTCGCGAACATGCATAGGTGTTCATCAACTCGTGCTCGGATGGCACCTTGTAGCCCGGCGGCCACGCCCCGGACATGATGTTGGTTTCGAAATCGGCCTTGATGCGCTGGGCGAGCGTGTCGCGGACTTCCTTTGCTGCTCTGTTCAAAGCACTGTCTTTCAGGTGATGCGGCGCCGTGATCTTACACAATCGGACCGGGTAGGAAATACGTGCCGCCCGGCCAATGTCCCGGACGGGAAGGGTGGCTCAATCACGCCGGGAAATGCAACCTGGTGGCGACCCGGGAGAAGGCACCGATCAGACTTGCGAAAGCACATGGAGAAATCGGTCGTTGTCCGCCGGTGTGCCGATACTGACCCGCACGAACGACTCGTATCCCGGCTGCTTCCAGGGCTTCACGATCAAACCCTGCCGCAGCAAACGTTCGCAAAAGGCAACCGCGTTCTCCCCGCAGTCGAAGAACAGGAAATTCCCTTTTGACGGTGCAACGCGGAAACCCTTCGAGCGCAAGCATGCAGCCACGCGCTCGCGCTCCCCGACTGCAAGTTCCACCACCTTCCCGACATGGGCGGTGTCCTCCAGCGCCGCACGCGCGGCGACCTGCGCCAACAGGTTTGCGTTGAACGGCGTGCGCACCCGGTCGAGAAAGCTGCCGAGCGACGAATTGCCCATGACCCCGTAGCCGAGCCGCAAGCCGGCCAGTCCCCACGCCTTGGAAAAGGTGCGCAGCACGATCCAGGGGAGGTCCACATCCTTCAGCAGCTCGACCGCATCCGCGTAGCCCTCCCCGCGGGCGTATTCGACATAGGCTTCATCGACGACCAGCAGGGTGCCCGGCTGGAGGGCGTCCACCACCCGCCGCAGCTCGCCGCCGGTCAGCCATGCCCCGACCGGGTTCATCGGATTGGCGAACATGACCATGCGCGGCGTGCGGGCGACGGCGTCGATCAGGCCCTGCACGTCGATCGACAGGTCATCCTTCAGGCCGATTCGTTCTACCGACGCGCCCATCATCGCCGCATAATCCTCGTGCAGCGGGAACGACGGGTAAAGCGTCACCATCGCGTCGCCTGGCCGCAACACGGTGCGGCAGACGACGCTGAGAAGGTCCTCGGAACCGTTGCCGAGCACGATGCGGTCCGCCGCGACGCCAAGCCCTGCGGCCAACGCACCTCTCAACTCGTTTCCGGCCGGGTCCGGGTAGAGATGCACCCCCGCCAGCGCATGCACGATCGCCGCCTGAACCTTCGGGCTCGCGCCGAGCGGGTTTTCGTTCGAGCCGAGTTTCGAGATCGTCTCGGCGCCGTATCGCGACCGCACGTCCTCGATCGTCAGGCCGGCATTGTAAGGCGAGATCGACTTGACCTCGTCGCGCACCAGGTCGTCAGCACTGCTCATGGTCGTTCTCACAATACCGTATCCTGCCGGACTGCTCGCCTAGGCGAGTTGCGCCTCGGCCTCGATTTCGACCGGGATGCCGAACGGCAGTTCGGCCACCCCGATCGCCGACCGCGCATGACGGCCGCGTTCCGGCCCGAATGTCTCGAGGATGACGCTGGTGAAGCCGTTGATGACCTCCGGGATGCGGTCGAAGCCCTCGACGCAATTCACCATCCCGAAGACGCGAACCCAACCGGCGATGCGGTCGAGATCGCCCAGCTCCCGCTGCAGATTGGCGAGCATCGCATATGCGGTGTCGCGGGCAGCTTCGTGGGCCTGCTCGGCGGTTACCTCCGCGCCGACCCGGCCCCTGGCCGAATAGACGCCGCTGGAATTGCCGGGCCCATGCCCGGAGATCAGCACCCGCTTCCCGACCACGTGAACCCACGGAATAGGCAAGGGGCCATTCGGCAACTGGATCGGCGGCGGCAGCACGATCCCCTGGTCGTGCAGCCTTTGCGAAATGATTCCCATCGTCCCGTATCCCGTTCGCCCGCTCAAGCCATGTCCTCGTAAACAAGCCGGTTTGTGTTGATGACCGACATCTCGACGATGTCGTCCTCCCTGATCCCGCGCTTCCGGAACTCGGAGAAATACTCCCGCATCGCGTCTGCGACCGTGGGCGAGAAGATCTGGCCAACGTCGGAGGAGAGGATCACGCCCTGGGGGCCTACCGCCTCGATGACCTCGATATACTGTTCGTAGGTCAGGTCATCCATCGCCAGATTGACGAAGGCCAGCTCGCTGTAGGCACCGTAGTCCTTCCAGAGACGCGCCATCGTCTCCGGCTCCAGCTCCGTCGACTGGAACAACGGATGGGTCAGTATGATGCGTTTCACGCCCATTTCGTGCGCGGTCTTCACCACCGTCAGCGTCTCGTCATGATCGACGTGACCGGTGGCCAGGATGAGGTCGTTGTCGGCGATCACCTGAAGGGCGCGCTTCAGCGCCGCCATCTTGGAATCGTCCTGCGGATCCAGCGTGTAGCCCGTTCCTTCCGCGTAGAAACGGGTGTGGCTGCCCTTGACTCCCCATCCCTGGGACAGGTCGTAGCGGTTGTAGCAACGCAGATGGGCCTCGCAGCAGAGCGTCGGCATCCACACCACGAAACGGTCGGAATCCGGATCGGCGGCGGTGACATCCCGCTTCCAGCCCGAAAGGGCCGAGCGCACGCCGTGGTCGTCGACACCGCCGCATCCGAAATTCAGCGCCACGGAGCCGACCAGCGCAACCTTGTCGTCGTCCCGGCGGATCTGGCTCACCTGCCCGGTGGTCGGCTGGAAGTGGTTCTTCATGACGACGCCGAAGCCTTCGCGCCGCGCTTCCTCCGCCAGGGATTCGGCGCTGTAGCGACGGCGCAGGAACTCGGGCCCGATATGGACATGCATATCGATCACGCGCTTGTCGCCGACGTGGGGGAGTGCCTTCATCATGATGTTTCCCTCGCAGAGCAATCTTTTCTTTCATTTTGTATAGACAAGAGATCGCAGCTGTCAACGCGTCTCTCTGCCCATGATGCGAGCACGTGTGTGGCACGGATGCATATACAGTGCTGAAATCATAGGCATCGCTGCGTTCGTGAATCCACTTGACGGGCTTCTACAAATATCTTTGTATAGACAAAAGAAGCGGATTACCGCGCACTGAAACGAAAAGGGGAACAATCATGACCATATTCACGAGGCGGGCCTTTGCGGCGCTCATGGCATCCTCCGCGTTCTGGGCGATGGGGCCCGCGTCCGCGCAGCAACCGGCGACCGGCGAGCCGATCCTCATCGGCTCCAGCATGCCGCTCTCCGGCCCGTCGGCCGTGTTCGGCCTCTATTCCCAGGGTGTCGACGCCTACTTCAAATACGTCAACGCGAACGGCGGCATCGATGGCCGCCCGCTCGTGCTGAAGGTCTATGACGATGCCTACGAGCCCGGCCGCACGCTGCAAAACGTCAAGCGCCTGGTCGAATCCGACAAGGTGTTCGCCGTGGCGTTCGTCGTCGGCACCGCGCACAATCTGGCGATCCGCGACTACATGAACGAGCACAAGGTGCCGCAGGTGCTGGCCAACACCGGTCAGGCCGAGTTCGGCGATCCCGAAAAGGTCGCGCAATACCCCTGGACCACGGCCTGGCTGCCGCCCTACGAGTACGAGGCCAAGACGATCGCCGACTACCTCAAGGCGAACGCGCCGGAAGCCAAGGTCGCCATCCTGCGGCTTAACGACGACCTCGGCAAAAGCCTGCTCACCGGCTTCGAGAAGGCGATCGAGGGCACCGGCATCACCATCGTCGAGCGGCAGGTGTTCAACCAGAGCGACGCCAGCGTCGCCAGCCCCACCCAGGTCCTCGCCTATTCGGGCGCCGACACGTTCCTCAACTGGTCTTCCGGCACGTTCACGCCCCAGTCGGTGACCACGATGATGGAGAACGGCTGGAAGCCGATGACCTTCGTCATCTCCTGGAACACGTCGCTGCGCACCTACGAGCCCGCGGGCCTGGAGAACATCGTGGGTTTCCTGGCCCCGGCCTACCTCAAGACCCCGACGGACCCCGCATGGGCCGATGACGCGGGGGTCAAGGAATACAAGGAGGCCGTCCTGACCCACGCGCCGGGCGTCGATCCGGACCAGTACAACGTCGCCTATGGCTACACGGAGGCGGAGATCTTCGTGAAGGCGTTGAAGGCTGCGCCGGAGCTCACGCGCGAAGCGCTCATGAAGTCTCTGCGCAACATGACGATCACCGACATGACGATGACGCTTCCGGGCGTGGTGGTCGAAACCAGCGAGGAGAAGGGCGACTTCTGGCCGATCAACGATCTGGGCATGCGCCAGTTCGACGGGCAATCGTGGGTCGATACGGGTTTCGTCCCGGTCGCGACCGGGGAATGATTCAGGTCGCCACCCGGCGGCAGGAGAGCGTCGCCGTCAAGGCGGCGACGCTCGACGTTGCCGCCGTCAGCCTCAGCTTCGGCGGCGTGCAGGCCCTGGAAGATGTCTCCTTCACCGTGGCACCTCGCTCGAAATGTGCGCTGATCGGACCGAATGGGGCGGGCAAGACCACGTTGTTCAATTGCATCAACGGCCTGGTGCAGCCGCAGTCCGGCAGCATCAGGCTGAACAGCGAGGAGTTGACCCGGGTCCGGCCGCACGAGGTGTTCTCCAAGGGCATCTCCCGCACGTTCCAGGGCATTGCCCTTGTCCGCGACATGAGCGTACTGGAGAACGTCATGACCGGCGCGGCCATGTCGCAGCGTCGAGGCATCGTCGCGTCCGGCCTTGCGATCCCGTCCTGTTCGGCGTCCGAGCGCGCGATCCGCTCCCGTGCGCTCGATATCCTGGACGAGCTCGGCCTGGGATACGCCGCCCGACTCATGCCGGGCGATCTGCCTTTCGGTACGCAAAAGCGGGTCGAACTCGCCCGCGCCCTGATGGCTGACCCGACCTTCCTGATGCTCGATGAGCCGGCTAACGGACTGACCTCCGAAGAAGTCGAGGAACTTGGCCGGGTGCTTGAGCGGATATGGGAACAACATGACCTCACGCTGCTGCTCGTCGAGCATCACATGGGGCTTGTCATGAGCGTCAGTGACGACATTGTCGTGCTCGATGCCGGCAAGGTCATCGCCCACGCCGATCCGGCCTCCGTTCGCAACGATCCGGATGTCATTGCCGCTTATCTCGGCCGTCGGCGAACAGGTGCGCCGGAATGAGCGGCCTCGTCATCTCCAATCTCAGTGCAGGATACGGCGAAGCCGCCGTGCTGCGCGACGTCTCACTCGACCTCGCCGCAAGGGACGTGACAGTCGTTCTGGGCGCCAACGGTGCCGGCAAGACAACGCTTCTGCGGGCCATTTCCGGCCTGCTGAAACAGGTAAGCGGGAGCATCGAGTTCGAAGGGCGACAGCTGCTCGGCGCCAAGCCCGGGCTTATCCTGCGCGCCGGCATCGCACACGTGCCTCAGGGCCGCGGCACGTTCTTCGACTTGACCGTCGAGGAGAACCTCAGGGTCGGCGGCCTGAGCCGTCCCGCCCGCGACATCGATGGCGACATGGACATCTGGTACGAGCGCCTGCCGAAGCTCGGAACGCGCCGCAATCAGCTCGCGGGGAGCCTGTCCGGCGGCGAGCAGCAGATGCTGGCGATCGCGCGCGCCTTCATGGCGCGCCCGCGATACGTTCTTTTCGACGAGCCGAGCCTCGGGCTTGCGCCGCTTGTGGTCGAGCAGCTCTTCGATCTGCTCGGCACGCTTTCGCGGGAATCGGGGATCGGCATGCTCGTGGTCGAGCAGAATGCCGACCTCGCACTCGAGATCGCGACGAAGGCCTATGTCATCGAGGCGGGCCGCATCGTTGCGTCCGGGACGTCGGCCGAGATGGCCAACAACGATGCCATCCGTCGCGCCTATATCGGCGCCTGAACTCCCGGAGGACGCACGATGACCTACTTCCTGCAGCTTGTGATCAGCGGCCTCGCGATGGGCTCGATCTATGCCTTCCTGGCACTTGCGCTGGTGCTCATCTACCGCTCGACGGGGATAGTGAATTTCTCCCAGGGCGAGATCGCGATGTTCTCGACCTTCGTGACCTGGACCTTCGTGCAGGCGGGCTTCCCGATCCTCGCCGCGCTGGCCATGTCGATCGCGCTATCCTTCGTCGCCGGCGGCCTTCTGGAGTTTTTGCTTATCCGGCGGGTGATCTCGCGCTCCGATCATCACGGGCCGGTCATTATCACCGTAGGCCTGTTCATGATCTTCAACAACCTGGCCGGCGCGATATGGCTTTACGATCCGCAGGTGCTGAGGCTCGCGCCGATTGGCGTCGTCAATCTCGGGATCGTGCGCATCACCTATCAGACCCTCCTGACCTTTGCCGTCCTGATGGCGGTGCTCGTCGCGCTCTATTTCCTGTTCAAGCACACACGCCTTGGCCTGGCGGTGCGCGCGACGGTCTCCAACCGGATGTCGGCTGATCTCTCGGGTGTCGACACGAGCCTGATGCTGATGCTGGGCTGGTGTCTTGCCGCCACGCTCGGCGCACTGGCGGGGGCCCTCGTCGCGCCGTCGCTCTTCCTGTCACCCAACATGATGGCGCCCGTTCTGGCCTATGCGCTCGCAAGTGCGGCTCTGGGTGGCTTCGACAGCCTCCCCGGCGCCGTGCTGGGAGCCATGATCATAGGCGTCTCCGAAGCGCTCGCCGGCGCCTATATCGGCTTCATCGGCAGCGACCTGAAGATTCTGGTTCCGGTCGGCGTGCTGCTCGTCGTGCTCCTCGTCCGTCCGCAGGGAATTCTCGGAAAGAAGGCGGTGCAACGTGTCTGATAGTCTCTCGCAGTCTTCATCCGGGCGCACCGCCAGGGCCTCCGGCGAATCCTTGCTGCCGTCGGGGGCTGCCGGCTGGCTCGTGCTGCTCGCCGCCGGCATCGCCTTCCCGCTCACCCAGGCCCCGTACATGGTCGAGCTTGGCGCCGTGGCGCTCGCCTATACCGTTGCGATCTGCGGTCTCAATCTCGTTACCGGCCTCGCCGGACAGGTCAGCCTCGCGCACTCCTTCTTCGTCGCGCTCGGCGCTTATGTGAGCGCGATCCTCGTCCAGACTTTCGGCTGGCCGTTCTTCGCCACGCTGCCCGTCTCGGCCGGCGCGGCGTTCATCGCCGGAGTTCTTGTCGGCGCGCCCGCGATCCGGTTGAGCGGCCTCTATCTCGCCGTCGTCACGTTCGCCGTCGCGCTCATCGTGCCGCCGATCATCCTCAGATTGGAGCCCATAACGGGCGGCGCCAACGGCCTTTCCATCACGCGGCGCATGGTGCCGGACGTCCTCATGCGCGCGGACCAGTGGATCTTCCTGATCGCCTTCGTCTTTGCCGCCGCCGCGATATATCTGCTCGCCAACCTGCGTGGCAGCGCCTTCGGCCGCGGCCTTCAGGTGCTGCAGGCCAACGAGCTGGCGGCCCAGACGCTTGGCCTCAATCCGTCGCGGCTGAAGGTGTTGGCCTTTGCCGTCAGCGGTGTCTTCGGCGGCATCGCCGGATCGCTGCTGGCGCTGATCGACAGTTTCGTCGCTCCGCAGAGCTTCACCTTCATGTTGTCGATCCTGCTGCTGGTCGGCGCCGTCATTGGCGGAATCCAGAGCGCCGGCGGCGCGCTGGCTGGCGCCATCGTGCTGGTGGCGCTGCCACAGCTCACCGACGGCGTCGGTCTCGGCTGGGTTGGCGTCACCTATGGGCTGGCGATCGTGGTCATCATCCTGCTGGTGCCGAAGGGCGCCGCCGGACTGGGCCAGGCCGTCCTTCGCCGTATCAGGAACTACACGGGCAGCCGCTAGCGCGTGCGAGCAACAACAGAGGGAGTGTCATGCGGGATATCATCGAACTCGGTCGGCTGACGCGCAAGGACGTGCGCGAGCTGGCACCCAACGCCATCCTCGTCCTGCCGATCGGGTCGACCGAGCAGCACGGCGAGCACCTGCCCCTGCTGACGGACGCGCTGATCGCCGATCAGATCAGCCGGCGTGCACTGGCGGTCGTGGACACGCCGAGCCCGGTCGTCCTGGCGCCGCTGATGCCGTTCGGCAATTCGCACCACCACCTCTTCGCATGCGCCATCTCGCTCAGCGCCGAGACCTATGTGAGCGTGCTGCGCGACATCTGCTCGACGCTCAGCCGCTCCGGCTTTCGGCGCATCATTTTCGTGAACGGCCATGGTGGCAACGACCAGGCCATGAGGCTCGTCTCCAACGACGTGATCCTCGACCTGCCGCTGACCGTCGCCGCCTGCTCCTACTGGACGCTGACATCCGTCACGGACGGCGCTCCGCAGGTCCAGGGCGGACATGCCGGCGTCTACGAGACGGCGGTGATGAAGCATCTCGCGCCCGACCTGGTCGGGACGCCCGGCGCCGACATCGGGGACACGCCGGCATTCTTCGACCAGGTTCTGAGCAACGGCCTTCTGGTGAACCGGCATGGCGAGTGGGCCCGCATCGGCGGCGTCACCGAGCGCCCGGACGGCGCGACCGAAGAAATGGGCAGGCTGATCATCGAAGACCGTGCGCTGGCGCTCGCCGCGGCGATCGCCGCCTTCGACAAGGCATCTTCAGGGGAGGCATGACATGACCACCGAACAGAACTATCCGAAGCCATTCGGCAAGGCTGAATACGAGCGCCGCGCAGCCGAGGTGAGGGCCGAGATGCGAAAGGCCGGGGTCGACGTCATGGTCGTCTCCGACTTCGCCAACATGTACTACCTGTCCGGTCAGGAAAGCTCCGCGCAATACGACTATCAGTGCCTGGTCTTCCCGCTCGACGGCGATCCGATCCTGGTCATCAACGAATTCTACCAGGTGCTCTACCGGCATCAGGCAGGGATCTACGCGGTGCAGCCCTACAACGAGTTCGAGGACCCGATCAGCGTCACCAAAAAGGCGCTGGCCGCATCCGGCAGCCGCGCGAAGGTCGTCGGGATCGACCATACCTGGCCCCTGATGATCAGCAAGCTGTCGGCGGCAATCGGCGAGGTTCACCCGGGGGCCGAAATTCGCCAGAGCTACGGCATCGTCGAGAACGTCCGCATTGTGAAGACCCGGGAAGAGATCGAGCTGATGCGCCGCGCCGCCGCGATCACCGAGGTCGGCGTGGTCGCGGCGGCGCGTGCCATACGGGCGGGCGTGAGCGACGGCTCCATCGCAGGTGCGGCAGCCAATGCGATGTTCAGCGCCGGCGGCGAGAGTGCGCCAGTCGGGCCGATCGTCTGTGGCGGATACATGGGTGGCGTGCCCTACAGCAACTTCAACGGATACGTGTTGAAGGACGGCGACAACATTTTTGTCGAGCAGACCGGAAGCCTGTTCCGGTACGTCGCCCCGCTCATGCGCAGCTTCTCGCTCGGCGAGCCGGACGCAGAGCGCGCCCAGGCTGCGCGTGCCACCAGCAACGCCGTCGACGCGATCCTCAGCACCGCGAAGCCCGGCGTACACGCCCAGACCGTCGCCCAGGCGGCGCTCAAGGCCCTCGACGAGGCGATGGCCGGCAAGCTCTTCCACCACATCATCGGCTACCCGGTCGGGTTTGCCTTTCCGCCGACCTGGGTCGAGAAGCTGGTGCACAAGATAACGTCGCATTCCGAGCTCGTGCTGCGGGAAGGCATGACCTTCCACCTGCCCATGTCGCTGCGGAAGGAAGGCAAATGGGCGATGGGCCTGTCGCAAACCATTGTCATCGAGAAAGATGGAGCGCGCGCCCTGACCACGAGTGACGCGAAGCTGACGGTTCTGTAGCGGATCGCTCGGTGGCTGTGGCTGGCGGCAGCGCACACGCGCTCTGGCACGCTCCTTGAGCCGCGGCCGCAGTCCGGTCTGTGGATCTTGCTTCGACCTGTAGCGCTGCGAGGAACGGCTGAAGCCCGTGACCCGCAGCGCGCAGCGCTCGCTCACTGCGTTGGCCTTCCGCAGAGGATCCACCGGCCGCCCGGCGGCAGGAAAAATCGCACTCAGCCCGGACCAGCTTTACGGGTCGGGACCATTTTGCCCTGACCCACACTGGCGAGCCAAGGTCGGGTTGCCTTTCGGGTTTCCTCGAAAGCATCGATCCGGTGGCGCTCGGTCAATGTCGCCTCGATCTCGCCGAGGCCTTCCAGAAGCGCCCTCTTCCTGAAGGCATCGATTGCGAACTCGAAACGATCATGGCCACAGATCACCTGCTGGGCAGGCAGGTCGATCTCGACCTCGGCCGGTGCAGACGCGGCGGCCTTGTCGATCAGGGCCCATACTTCGTTTTCGGACAGGACTATCGGCAGGAGACCGTTTAAAAAGGCGTTATTGCGGAAGATGTCGGCGAAACCCGGAGCGATCACCGCCCGGAAGCCGAAATCCATCAACGCCCATACCGCGTGCTCCCGGGAGGAGCCGCAACCGAAATTGTCGAGCGCCAGCAGGATATTCGCGCCCGCGAAACGCGGATCCTCGAGAGGAAATTCGGCCTGGACGGCGCCTTGCGCCGTACGGCGCAGATCGTGGAACAGAACGTCTCCGAAACCTTCCGATCGCTTGCGATGGAGGAAACGCGCCGGCGCAATCTGATCCGTATCGACATTGGACATTCTCAGCGGAACAGCAATTCCGCGATGGTGGGTAAAGGGGATCATTGCGCCCTTCCTTCAAACCGCCTGATATCGGTCAGCCGCCCGGTGACGGCGGCGGCGGCGGCCATGGCCGGGCTGAGGAGATGGGTCCGACTGTTCCTGCCCTGACGTCCGACGAAGTTCCGATTGGTCGTGGATGCGCAGCGCTCGCCCGGAGGAACGGTGTCGCCGTTCATACCGGTGCACATCGAGCAGCCCGGCTCGCCCCATTCCATTCCGGCCGCGGCAAAGATCGCGGCGAGGCCCTCGGCCTCCGCCTGCGCCCTCACCCGCGCCGATCCGGGCACTACGAGCGTCGGCACCTTCACCCTGGCACCGCGCACGATCGCCGCCGCGGCTCTCAGGTCCTCGATCCGGCTGTTGGTACAGGACCCGATGAAAACGCGGTCGATGGCGAGCCCGTCCAGCGGACGTTCCGGTTCGAGGCCCATATAGGCGAGCGCGCTCGCCATCCTCTCCCGCCGCCCGGGATCAGGACAATCCGCCGGATTCGGCACCCTCCCGTCGATGGGCAGCACATCCTCGGGCGAGGTTCCCCATGTCACCATCGGGGCGATCGTGGCGGCATCGACGGCGATCTCGGCGTCGAACCGCGCACCCTCGTCGCTTCGCAGGGTGCGCCACGCCGCGAGCGCCTCGTCCCATGCGGCGCCGACCGGACACAGCGGCCTGCCGGCGAGCCATTGGAAGGTGGCGTCGTCGGGCGCGATCAGCCCTGCCCTGCCGCCGAGCTCGATCGACATGTTGCACAGGGTCATCCGCGCCTCGACCCCAAGCGCCTCCACGGCCTCGCCACAGAATTCGATCATGTACCCGTTCGCGCCGCCCGCGCCCGTCTTCCCGATCAGGGCCAGCGCGAGGTCCTTGGCGGTGACGCCCGGCGACAGGCGACCGCCGAAGCGGACGCGCAGATTGCCGGGCTTGCGCTGCCACAGCGTCTGGGTCGCCAGGACATGCGCGACCTCGCTGCTGCCGATGCCGAAGGCGAGCGCGCCGAGCGCGCCATGCGTCGAAGTGTGGCTGTCGCCGCAGACGAGCGTCGCCCCCGGAAGGGTGAATCCCAGCTCGGGGCCGGCGACATGGACGATGCCCTGGTCGCCGTCTCCGCGGCCGTGGAACCGAATGCCCCACCGCGCGGCATTCGCCCCCAGCCGCTCGGCCATGGCGAGGCCGCTTCCCAGGCGCCGGGAAACGGGGCCCGACGGCACATAGTGGTCGGCGAGCGCCATGGTGAGGTCCGGCCTGCGCACGCCGAGCCCATCGACCTCGACCTGGTCGAAGGCCTGGCTGCTGCCGTCATGGACGAGGTGACGGTCGATATAGAGAAGGGTCGCGCCGTCTTCCCGCTCCAGTATCGAATGGGCGCGCCAGATCTTGTCGAAGAGAGTCTGCGGCGCGCTGGTGTCCGGCAACATGATCGATACCTCCCACGGCTTTCTTCACGGCGCGGGACGAAAGGCTCCGCGCAGGTGGTCCCACTCTTCCGCCCCCATGCGGCGGAAAATCTCGTTCACGGACAGGTTCGGCGAAAGGGCGGCATGGCGCCCCCGGCGGGCCGTCTCCTCGAGCACGGCCTCGCAGGCTTCCATCACGCCGGCCAGAAGCAGGCCCGGAAGGATCGCCATGCGATAGCCCATGGTCCGGGCATCCTCGAAGGCGACATCCGGCGTCTTGCCCTTCCAGACGATGTTGAGCAGGCAAGGTCCGCGCACGAGCCGGGGGATCGCCGCCACTTCCTCCATCGAGACGGGCGCCTCGACGAACGCCACGTCGGCGCCGGCATCGAGCGCGGCGTTGGCTCGCCGGACCGCCTCATCCAGCCCGAGCGTGGCGCGCGCGTCGGTGCGGGCGATGATCAGGACGTCCTCGCTGGCGCCGACCGCCGCCGCCGCCCGGATCTTGGGCAGGAACTCGTCGAGCGGGATCACCCGCTTGTCGTCGAGATGACCGCATTTCTTGGGAAATTCCTGATCTTCGATGTGGATGGCCGATACGCCCGCACGGGCATATTCGCGAACGGTGCGGGTCACGTTGAGCTCGTTCCCGAAGCCCGTATCGGCGTCAGCGATAACGGGGATCGAGACGGAGGTGCAGATGCGCGCGGCATTGTCGGCCATCTCCGTCATGACGACCAGCCCGTAGTCCGGGAAGCCCAGCGTCGCGGCGGTGCCCGCGCCCGTCATGTAGGCGGCGTCGTAGCCGGCCTGCTCGACCAGCCTGGCGGTGACGCAATCGTAGACGCCCGGCGCGACGATCATCTCGCCTGCGGCGATCCGCTTCTTCAGATGGTTCTCGTTTTTCATATCGACGCCTCAATCACGCCCGTATCGCTTGTCGAAAGCCCAGACATCCTCGAAACCGATGAGCCGATTGAACTTCTCGAGACTGTAGCCGAAGGTCGGAACAGCCACCGCCTCTCCGTTCCGTTTAAGCGTCGCGTAGGTGCTCTCGAGCGCGCCGGCCGTCGCGAGGAAACCCGTAGCCGGATAGATCGCCAGCGAGAAGCCGATCTCCTTCAGCCTGTCGGGGTGGAGGACCGGGGTCCGGCCGGTTTCCACCATGTTGGCCAGAAGGGGTACGTCGAAGGACGCTCCGATGCGGATCATCTCCTCCTCGCTTTCAGGCGACTCAATGAAGACGATGTCGGCTCCGGCCTCGGCATAGGCATGGCCACGCTCGATCGCCTGGTCGAGGCCGAGCGCGGTGCGCGCGTCGGTGCGGGCGATGAGGAGCATGTCGGGCGAGTGGCGCGTGTCCACCGCGACCCGGATCTTGTCGACCATGTCGCGGGCAGGCACCACCCTGCGGTTGAGCGTGTGCCCGCATTTCTTGGGAAATTCCTGATCCTCTATCTGGATCGCCGACACGCCTGCCCGCTCATAGCCGCGCACCGTGTGGCGCACGTTGAGAAGACCGCCATAGCCGGTGTCGGCATCGGCGATCACCGGCGTTCCGGTACGCTCGACGATGGTCTCGATACGCCCCAGCATGTCGGTGAACGTCGCGAGGCCGGCATCGGGAAGGCCCAGATACGACGCGACCGTGCCGTAGCCGGTGACGTAGAGCGCGGAAAAGCCGGCGCCATCGGCCACAAGTGCCGAGATCAGATCGTAGACGCCGGGGGCAACGACGAACCCGCCCTCCTCGATCTGCCGGCGCAGTTTCGGATCGGCCATCAGACTGCTTCCTGTGACATGGACCCCGAAGCGAAGAGCCGCCGCGCGTTGCCGCCGAGGATCATCCTGCACTGGTCGGGGGTGAGATTGGACTTGATCAGCTCGTAGACCGGGAACGGATGGTTGAAGAGCTTGGGCGTCGAGTAGAAATCCGTGCCGAGCAGCAATCGCTCGGCGCCGATCTCGGCGACGAAGTTCTCCACGAGATGGGCCACAGAGACCATCACGCCGGTGTCGAAGACGATGTTGGGGTGCTTGGAAGCCAGATAGGTCATCCAGTGCGCCTGGTCGGGCGCGGAGAAGCCGTCGAGAGCCACGAACGTCAGGTCGGGGTGGCGGTCGGCCAGAACTTCGAGCCGCCAGGGCGACTCCAGTTTCGAATCCGCGATGATATGGATGAAGGGCGGAACGCGGTGCGCGCGCAGGCGGTCGAGGAACGCGTCCATCATCGGATGGTCGAGTACGGTGCCCTGGAACCGGTGATGCCAGACGATGGACTTCATTCCAAGATCGTCGATGCAGCGGTCGATCTCGTCGAGCGCCGCATCGCCTTCGAGCGGACTGACCGTTCCGAGCGCCGCCAGGAAGCGGTCCGGCCGGCGGTCGCGGTATTCGGCCACGAAGTCGTTGACCTTGCGGGTATCCTCGATCCCGTTCGGGGCCGGATACCCGTTCGCGGGCATGATGAAGGCGCCGGCGATGCCGTTCTCGTCCATGTAGCGCAGGCGCGTCGAGATATCGTCCTCGACCCCCATGGATTTCATGCCGGCGCCGGCGGCGCGCGCCACCGCGTCGAGGCGGCCGACATGGTGATGGATGTCGACGATGTCGAAATCTTCAAGCTTCATCGCTTCGCCCCCAGAAACGGGAATAGTCGGGCCGGCGCTTCTCCAGGAACGCGCCCAGCCCCTCGCGCCACTCCTGCGGATCGGTCAGCGCAAGGGTCTCGCGCGTCGCGTTCCAGTCGGTCGGCTGATGGCGGGCAAGGCCGGCCTTCACCGCCGCGAGGGCGGCCGGCGGCGCCGCGCCGACTATCTGCCTTGCCAGCGCCACCGCCGCGTCGACGGCGGTTCCCGCCGGCACCACCATGTTGACAAGGCCGAGCTCCCGCGCCTCGCGCGCGGGCACGCTGCGGCCGGTCATGGCCAGTTCCAGCGCCATGCGGCGGCCGACGAGACCGCCGAGCCTGGCGAGGCCGGTATTGGGGATGACGCCGTGGCCGACCTCGGGCATGGCGAAGCTGGCCTGCTCGGAAGCGACGACCAGATCGCAGCACAGCGTCATCTCGCACCCACCGCCGAAAGCCGGGCCGTCCACGGCCGCGATCACCAGCCGCGGCGATGTCTCGATCGCCTCGAACACGTCCATGGGATCCGGCCCTTCCGAGCGGCCTTCCATCCAGCCCGAATGGAGAAGGTCGGCGATATCGGCGCCGCCGCAGAAGACGCGGCCCCGGGCGCCGATCACCAGGGCCCTCGCGCCGCCGGAAAGACTGGACGCGATCGCGGCGGCGAGCTGCCCGACGAGCTCGCGCGACAAGGCGTTGCGGCGGGCGGGATCGTCGAGCTCGATCACCGCGATCCCGTCCCGGTCTTCATGTCTGACAAGCGCCATGGTCGTCTCCCTTCGCAACGACACCGTCGCGGGGCGCATGGCCGCGCCCCGCAAGGTGCGGTTCTATCTGCCGGCCGGATAGACGAGCTCGCCGCCCGCCTTCTCGGCGGGCCAGACCACTTCCTGACCCGTTTCCCGGTACTGCCAGACCACCATGTTCTCGTTGGTGAGAAGCTGGTGCTTGGCCCCGCCGTCCGATTGCTTGTAGGAAAGCGGCCCGTAGGGCGTCTGGAAGGTTATCGAGCCGAGCTTCTCCAGCACCGCGTCGCGATCGAGGGAACCGGCGGCGCTCACGGCTTCGATGAGGCTTCGCATGGCGGTATAGCCCTGCGCATGAGCGGCAAGGACGTCGGATCCCGAAGTCTGGGTCGCGAGGAAGCCGTCGACGAACTTCTCGATGCCTTCCGTGCGCTGTTCCCTGGCCCATTCGCCGATGACGGCCACGTTGACACCAGCCTCGGCGAAGTCAGAGCGCTTTTCGCCAGCAGCGACGATCAGCAGGAGCTTCGGATCGACATCCAGGTTGCGCATCTGGCGCGCCACCTGGATGTTGTCGCCGGAATAGCCGACGAAGAAAAAGACGTCCGGATCTATCGACTTCACCCGGTTGAGGATCGGCGACAGATCGGGGCTTCCCGCGCGGAACGGCTCGCGCATGACGATCTCGAACCCGGCCTGCGGCATGTACTGCTCGCTGTATTTCGCGGCGTCCGAGCCGTACAACCCATCCTCGTAGGCGATCGCCACTGTCTTGGGCTTTGGGTCCATGCTTTCCATGAAGGCGGTCGCGGCCTTCTGGCGGTGATAGTCCCAGATATAGACGTGGTGATACCAGTCTTCCTGACCGAAACCCTCCTCGATGCGAACCGAAGAGGACGCCGCGTGGACGAAGATCGGCTCGTAGCGCTTCACGCTTTGCAGCAACGCGATGTCGGACGTGCTGCCGTAACCGCCGACGAAGGCGAAGACATTGTCCTGCGTGGCCATCTTCGCGCCGGTGATCGCGGCGGTGTTGGGCTCGCTCTTGGTGTCCTCGATCAGAAGCTCGATCTGCTGCCCGAGCAGGCCGCCCGACTCGTTCGCCTCCTTCGCCGCATACTCGATGCCTGCGAGGATCGTCTGCCCGGCCTGCGCCAGCGGGCCGGTCAGCGGCATCGGTACTCCGATGCGGACAGGGTCTTCGTTCTGCTGCGCGGCGGCCGGCGTCAGGCCGAGCGCCGCCGCCAGGAGCGCTGATCCAAGATAGGTCTTCAGTATTTTCATGACTGCCTTACCTCCCTTTTTTTGGTCGCCGGCGTGACCGAAGCATCGACTGCGACCGCGCCATGATTTCCGACGGTGACTGGATTGAGTTCGATCTGCGCCACAGCCCCGTCGCCGGCCACGGCAAGCCTGGAAAGCCTTTCGAGAAACTCCACGGCGGCATCGACGCCCGCGGCCCCCCTGAAGCCCCTTGCCAGCGCCGCGCCGGCAAGGGTGCGCTCCAGCATGGCCTTCAGCGTCTCGCGCGAGGCCGGCAGCAGGGCGAAGGCGACATCGCGCAGGAGCTCCGCCATGCGCCCGCCCGATCCCGCCATCATCACCATGCCGAAGGACGGATGGGCGAAGGTGGAGACGATCAGCTCCGTGCCCGGAAGGAAGCGCGCCACGAGAAGCCTGTCGCCGAGCGGCGCGATCCGCCCGCGGGCACGCTTGAGATCTTCGGGATTCTCGATGCCGAGAATGACGGCGCCGGAATCCGAAATGTGCGTTTCGGTCGAATCCGTCTTGATGACGACGGGATAGCCCACGCTCTCGCAGGCCGCTTCGAGGTCGTCCTGGCCACAGGTGGCCCATGGCGGAACCGATACGCCGGCGGCTTCGAGGAAGGCGAGCGACTGGCTCTCGCTCAGCGAGCCCTCGACGGCGGGCAGTTCGGGCACGGCTTGCGCCGCTGTAGACGGCGCGGCGCCGGCGGGCTTCGCGCGACCGATGGCGGCGAGCGTGCGGGCGAGGACGCCGGCGGAACGGAACACGGGAATTTCCGCCTCGCGCAGGATCTCCCGGGATCGCGTTTCGAACGAGCCGCCGGTCCACAACGTGATCAGCGGCGCATCGGAGCGCGCCTTCAAGGCGGCGAGCTGGCTGCACACCGGGGTGTAGTCGGTCGCGGTGGTGATGATCGGGATCAGCGTATGGACGGCCGGGTCCGTGATCAGCACGTCGAAGACCCTGGTGTGCAGGTCCGGCTGCTCGTAGCCGAGCGCGGTGATGTCGATCGGATTGCGAACGGAGATGAAGCTCGGCAGCACCTCGCCGAGACGCGCCTGCGTCTCCGGCGCAAGCTCGGCAAAGCCCACCCCCTCCGCGTCCGCATGATCGGCGAACAGGGTGATGTTGCCGCCGGAAATCGAGATCGCGGCGACGCCCGATGCGTTGCGGGGGCCGAAGCCGCGGCGAAGCAGCTCGACCGCGCCGAGCGCCTCGTCGACATCCTCGCAGCAGACGATGCCGTGTTGCTCGGCGCAATCGCGCGCCAGCCTGTAGTCGCCGGCCAGGGAGCCCGTATGCGACAGCGCCATGCGCGCGCCCGTGGCGCCCCGCCCAAGCTTCAGCAGCACGATCGGCTTGACCAGACCGTAGCGCCGCACCGCCCCGATCACCTCACCGACGACGCCCTCGCTCTCGGCGACGACGAAGATGACCTTCGTCGCCGCGTCGCGGTTCATGGCGTCGATCAGGTCGGCGAAGTCGATCCCCGCCGAATTGCCGGTGTTGACGACATAAGTGAAATCGATGTGCTGCTGGGCGGCGAAGAAGGCGACCGTCGCATAGGCGAGGCCGCCGCTCTGCGACAGCAGCGCCACGTCGCCATGGCCCTCGCTCTTGTCGAACACCGGCGCCGGCGCCGCGACAACCTTGTCGACCAGATTGACCATGCCCATGCAGTTCGGGCCGATGAAGACCATGCCGCCGGCCGCGTCGAGCAATTCCTGCTGGGCGCTCGCGCCCTCGGCGCCGGTTTCGGCATAGCCCGACGAGAAGATCGCGGCGCTGCCGACATTCCGGTCGCGGCACTCGCGCAGCACGTCGAGGACCCGTTCCTTGGCGACGGCGACGATGCAGTGGTCGACCCGGCCGGGTATGGCGCTAAGCGAGGGGAAGCATTTGTGGTTGCCGATCGTCTCGTAGCGCGGATTGACGGGATAGATCGCGCCGCGATACCCGCCTTTCTCGAGCATCGGGATGACCTGCCCGGCCAGCCTGTTGGCGGCCTGCGAGGCGCCGACGATCGCGATGCTTTTCGGCCGCAACAGCGATTCGATACGGGGATTGGCGGTCATCGGCCTGTCTCTCCGGACGGTTCGAGAACGGTGAAGTAGGGAAGCTTTCGGCCTTCCACCTCGACAAATTCGAGCGCGACGCGGCTGCCGGTGCGCGCCGGCGGGGAGCCGGGAACCAGCCTGCTCAGCATCCTCGGCCCCTCGTCGAGATCGACCAGGACGACGGTGTACGGAAGCTGGCTTTCCCACGCGCCGCCGTAGAAGGAGATGCAGATTTCGGAATGCGAGTAGACGGTTCCCCTGCCCGCCGCCCTTTCCCAGGCCAACCGTTCCGAGCCGCAATGGGGGCACAGGCGGCGCGGATAGTAGGATCGTTCCCCGCAGGCTTCGCAGCGGCGCAGCAGCAGTTCCCCGCGGTCGCAGCCTTCCCAGAAGGGTGCCGTCTCGGTCGTGGGCTTCGGAAGGATTGCCAGAATCTCGCTCATCGTCGTCACCCCGCCTCGAAAACCATGACGCCGCACACGGAAAAGACGCCGCCATTGCCGCTGACGACAGCGCGGCGGGCGCCTTCCACCTGTCTTTTGCCGGCCTCGCCGCGAAGCTGGATCACGGCCTCGGTCAGATGCAGCATGCCGCCGACATGCGCCTGGCTGAGCAGGCCGCCATGGGTGTTGACCGGGCATCGCCCGCCGAGCGCGGTCGCGCCCGAGCGCACCAGCGCGCCGGCCTCGCCCGGCGCGCTGAAGCCCATGGCGTCGAGCGTCACCAGAACCGAGATGGTGAAGGCGTCGTGCAGCAGTGCGACGTCGATGTCCTCAGGCCCGATCCCCGCGCTCTCGAAGGCTTCCCGCGCGGCGGCGGCCATGCCCAGATCCTCGATGTCGGGAAGCTGGGCCACGGAATTGTGGGTCGCCTTCATGCCCATCGAGGCGATGGACACGGCGCGCGCGCCCATGCGCCGCGCGCGCTCGCGGCTGGTGAGCACCAGCGCGCCGCCGCCGTCGGACACCAGCGAGCAGTCGAGCAGGCGCAGGGGCGACGCGATCATGCGGCTGGCCCGGTGATCCTCCACGCTGATCGGCTTGGTCATCTGGGCGTTGTCGTTGAGCAGCGCATGCCTGCGGGTGACGACGGCGACTTCGGCCAGGTCGTCGACGCCGGCACCGTACTGGTCGAGATAGCGCTGGGCCACCAGTGCATAGGGCACGACCATGCCCTGAACGCCGAACGGCTCCTCCCACTCCTCGCCGCCCAGGAGGTTGTGCAGCATCAGGCCCTGAACGTCGGCCGGCCGGCCCGTGCGGCTGTTCTCGCCGTAGACGCACACGGCGACCTCGCAATGCCCGGATTCGATGGCCCACACCGCCTGCTGGAGCATGGTCATGCCGGTGACCGTGCCGCCGACGTCGACGGTGGAGATGAAGGTCGGCCTCAGGCCGAGATATTCCGTCAGCGTGCTGGAGAACATGCTGTTGGGGATGGCGTAGGGATCGAGGTTGATCAGCCCGTCGACGTCGCGCGTCGACAGGCCGCAATCGGCCAGCGCGGACTGCACCGCCCAAGCCTGTATTTCGACGGGAGACATGCCGGCCAGCTTGCCGACCCGCGTCTCGCCGACGCCCACCACCACAACATCCCGCGAAACCTTCGGCATCGTCGCTTGCGCTCCTTACAACCCGAGATAGGCGCTGCGCAGCCGCTCGTCCTCGGCGACCGCCTCGATCGGCCCCGACAGAACAGTGCGGCCCTCCTCCAGCACCAGACACGTATCGGCCACGCGCAGCGCGTGACCCACGCTCTGCTCGGCCATCACGATCGCGCAGCCGCGCTCGTTCTTGATCCGCAGCAGCGCGTCGAACAGATGCTCCACGATGATCGGCGCGAGGCCTGCCGAAGGCTCGTCCAGCAGCAGCACGCGCGGCTCCGTCATCAACGCCCGTCCCACCGCCAGCATCTGCCGCTGGCCGCCGCTCATGGTGCCGGCAAGCTGGTGCGAGCGCTCCTTCAGCACGGGGAAGAGCTGGAACACCTCGTCCAGCAGCGCCTCGTAGCGACGGCCGCGTCCGGCGTTTCCGGCCACGAAGGCGCCGCGCAGGTTGTCGAGCACGGTGAGATTGGGGAAGCAGCGGGCACCGTCCGGCACCAGCGAGACGCCGGCGCGCGGCAGGCCCCATGCCGGCAACCGATCGATGCGCTTTCCGTCGAGGACGAGCTCGCGCCGGTCGCATTCGAGCACGCCCGCCAGCCCGCGCAACGCGGTCGACTTGCCCGCGCCGTTCGACCCCAGGATCACCATCATCCGGCCGTCGGAGGCTTCGACCGATACTTCCCCGAGCACGGCGAGCTTGCCGTAGCGAACGCCCGAAACGGTTGCCGCGAAATGGGTCACAACTTGAACCCCTTTCCGAGATAGGCTTCCTTGACCGCGGGGTCGGCCAGCACCGCGCGCGGCTCGCCGGTGGCGAGGACGGCGCCGTTGTTCAGCACCACGACGCGGCTGCACAGATTGGCGATGATGCGCATGACGTGCTCGATAATGACCAGCGTCACGCCCGCTTCGTGAATCCGGCGCAGTATGGCGATCACCTGCAACGAATCCTCGTGCGACAGGCCGGCCATCACCTCGTCGAGCAAAAGGACGTTCGGCGCGCAGGCAAGCGCCCGCGCGATCTCCAGCCGCCGCAGGTCGGTGACGGAAAGATTGGCGCAGGTGCGGTCGAGGACCGCCTCCAGGCCACAGAAGGCGGCGATGGACGCCTCGTCCGTCAGGCCGGGCAGAAGCCATTGCCTGCGGTCGAGATAGTGAAGCGGCACGCCGATTACCTCGGACACCGTCAATTCCGGCGGCACGAGCGGGATCTGGTAGGTGCGGGCCAGGCCGCGCGCCACGATCTGGTCCGGACGCAGCCGCGAAATGACCGTATCGCCCAGCAGAACCCGGCCGGCCGCCGCCGGAAGCTGTCCCGACATCAGGTTGACCAGCGTGCTCTTGCCCGAGCCGTTGGGGCCGATCAGCCCGGTGATCTGGCCCTGCTCGAAGGTGACGGACACGTCGTTGACGGCCTTGAGTCCACCGAACGCGACCACCGCCCGATCCGTTGCAAGCAACTGGCTCATCGGCCGAGGCTCCTTGCCCAACCCGCCAGCTTCCTGAGCATGCCGACGACGCCGGCGGGCATCGTAACGACGAAGAGAATGATCACCGCGCCGTAGACGACCTGGTAGCCGACCCCGCCGACATAGTGCCGCGCCAGTTCCTCGAGGGCCCGCAGCAGCACCGCCCCCAGCAACGGCCCGAGCGTGGTGTCCATGCCGCCGAGAATCACGATTGCGAGCGGCAGCACACTCCAGTTCATATTGAAGACGTCGGTAGGAACGACATAGCCGTAGAGGCCGCCGTAGCAAGCGCCGCCCATGCCGGCGAGCACGCCGGAAACCATGAAGGCGATGACGCGCAGCCGGACCACGGCGATGCCGCTCGCCGCCGCAAGACTGGGATTCGTGCGCACCAGGAACAGCGCCGGCCGCATCCGGCGTGACAGGAAGAAGTCCGACACCATCGCCGCGCCGAGCAGCAGCATAGTGATCGCGACGAGCTGGTGCGAGGGTTCACCCCCCATAAGCAGCGGCGGCGATATGCCGCCAGCGCCACCGGTGATATCGCTGAAGACGAGAACGGCGACCTGCATCGACAGCGTCAGCCCGAGCGTCGCGATCGCGAAATACATCTTGCGCAGCCTGAGCGTCAGCAACCCCAGCAGCATCGCGACCAGGGCGCACATCAACACGGCCGCCAGCCATGCGAGGTGGGGGCCGACGATCGGCTCGAAAAGGGTCACCGAATAGGTGCCGATCCCGAAGAAGGCGGCCGAGCCGAGCGTGACCTGCCCGGTTCGCGACAGGATGTCCCACGCGATCGCGACCATCGCCGGGATCATCACGCCGATCGTGAGCTGAATCCAGAAGGGTTGACCGCTGAAGGCGACGCCTAGCCCGACGGCCAGGATTGCCGCGTATATGGCGATGCTGGAGACCCGGCCGCTCATGTCCGGCGTTCCTTGCCCAGAAGGCCGGTCGGCCGGATGAGGAGGACGAGCACGATGATAAGGAAGGCGACGCCGTAACCCCAGCTCGCGCCGTGCGAGACGAAGGTGCTGGTCATCCCCTCGGCGACGGACAGCATCACCGCCCCGATGAGCGCGCCGGGAATGCTGCCGAGCCCGCCGAGCGCGACGATGGCAAAGGCGCGGATCACCAGGTCCATGCCGACGACCGGATGGACGTAGAGGATGAGCGCCACGAGGCCGCCGGCGATGCCGGCGGTGATCCCGCCGATAACGAAGGACAGCGCGAACATGCGGTCGACATTGACGCCCGAAAGCTCGGCCAGCCTGGGATCGTCGCTGGCCAGCCGAAGCTGCACGCCCTGGCTGGTGTATCGCAGAAAGGCGATGAGCGCGACGTGCAGGACGACGGCGACCACAAGCACGAAGACGTTGTTTCCCGGAACGGTGACGCCGCCGAGGCGGATCGTCGGCAGGATTTCCGTTCCGTGCATGGCGCGCGCATCCGGCGTCCACCAGATGATCGCGAGATTGAGGATCAGGATCGACAGGCCGAGCGTCGCGAGAATCTGATTGTGCTCGTCCTGCTTGAGTACCCGCGCCAGAAAGGACCAGTAGATGGCCCATGACAGCGCGCCCATCGCCAGGGCGGCGACGATCATGCCGCCGAAGGGGTGGATGCCGTAGCGGACATTGAGGAAATAGGTGATGAAGGCGCCGAGCATGACGAACTCGCCATGCGCGAAATTGATGATGCGCGTCACGCCGAACTCGAGCGTGAGGCCCGAGGCGACGGCGGCATAAAGGCCGGCTATCGTCAGCGACAGCAAAAGCGCCTGGATGAAGAGTGTCATGTCCATCCGCGAGCCCGCCTATCCGAGCACGCTTCTGGCAATCTGGATGCGCTGCATCTCGGAGGTCCCCTCCCCGATGCGGAAACCGCGAACGTCCCGGTAGAAGCGCTCGACCGGCAGGTCGCACATGAAGCCGGCGCCACCGAATATCTGCAGCACCCGGTCGGCGATGCGGCCGGCGGCCTCGGAAGCGAACAGCTTGGCGCGGGAGGCGGCGATGCGGTAATCCGGGCTTCCGGCGTCGGCCAGCTCGGCCGCCTTGCGCACCAGAAGCCGCGCCGCATCCAGCTCGACGTCGCTGTCGGCGATCTGGAACTGGATCGCCTGATGCTCGGCGAGCGGCTTGCCGAAGGTGACGCGCTCGCGCACATGGGGGATAGCGAGCTCCATCAACCTGCGCGCAATGCCCACGCACCGGCAGGCCACGAACAGCCGGTCGCTGTTGACCGTCGCCATGATCGTCTTGAAGCCCTCGCCCGGCGCGCCCAGAAGGTGGGTGTCGGGGACGAACACGTCATCGAGCGAGAACGCGGACAGGTGGTAGCCGCGCCAGCCCATCTTGCGGAAACGCCGGGTGAAGCGGAGCCCTTCGGCGTGACGGTCGACGATGAAGGTCGTCAGCTTGCCTTTGAGGCCCGCATCGCGATCGGTAACGGCAAGGATGATGATGTAGTCGGCGCCCTCGGCATTGGAAATGAAGTGCTTGTCACCGTTGAGCACCCAGCCGCCATCGACCTTCTCGCCGCGCGTCCTGATTGCCGACAGGTCCGAGCCCGCCGCCGGTTCCGTCAACGCATAGGCAACCGTTTTCTCGGCCTTCATCACCGGATCGAGCAGCCATTTCCGCTGCTCACCGTCGCATGCCAGGAGCGAACCGGGCAGATGCCCTATCGCCTCGCCGAGAGGCATGGAGGTCGTGCCCATTTCCTCATCCATGACGCAGAGCGCGGACACGCTCAGCCCCGGTCCGCCGACGGATGCAGGCATGTTGTAGGCGTAAAGACCGAGCTTGAGCGCCTCCTGACGCAACGCGCGCATCACCTGCGGGTCGATGTCGTCGTCCTGGTCGACCTGCTGCTCCAGAGGACTGAGATGCGTGTCGATGAAACCGCGCACGGTATCGCGCAGCATCCTGTGCTCTTCGGGCAGCGAAGCTTCCACTGATTTCCTCCCCGATCGCCACTTTCGGACGATTCTTATTCCTATTTATGTAGGCTTATATTGTAGGACAATATTGCATGTCAAGACGTTTCCTTGCAGGGAGCATCCTGCTAGGATCGCGGCCAGATGAAAGGGCGGCGGCGAATGCATACAATGAGCCACGATGATGAGAACCTGCTCGATGCGCTACAGCGCGGCGAGACCGTCGATATGATCGTCGATCATCTCAGGCGTGGGATTCTCAACGGGCAATATGCTCCCGGCCAACGGCTGATATCGCGAGATTTGATGAACGAGATTGGCGTCAGTCGCGGGCCTGTCCGGGAGGCGTTCGGACGCCTCAGCGCCGACGGGCTCATCGAGCTAACTCCAAATCGTGGCGCCGCCGTAAAGCGATTTACGCGCCGCGAGATCAAGAACGTCTTCCAGATCCGCGAGATGCTGGAGGGGCTCGCGGCAAGCCTCGCGGCCCGACAGATCGGCGCCGACAACAACCGCAAGCGTCTTCAGGAAATGCAGGAGATGCTGGGCGGTATATCGCCCGGCGACACGCAGGCTTTCATGAACGGCAACCGCCTGCTCCATCGGCTGATCGTCGACATGTCGACGAATCCCGAGCTCGGCGTGCTGATCGACCGGATGGCGCTGCCGATCATGATGGTGCAGTTGCGCCGACTGATGAGCGAGGACGACCTTCGCTGCTCACGCAACGAGCACGACGATATTCTCAGCGCCCTTTTCGCCGGAGATCCGGAAGAGGCGGAGAAGGCGATGCGCAGGCATCTGCGCCAGTCTGCGCAGCGCTTCATGCGCCTGCCCCCCAGCGCCTTCAGCGACTGAAGTACATTCCGGCCTACAGGTACAGTGAAGAGGGCTAGGCTGGAATGTTCGCGATGACCGCGCTGGCGACTGCCCCACCAGAGCTATCGCTGGTTCAGATGGATTTCGCGCGCAGACGCAGGGAGTTTGCGATCACGCTGACCGATGACAGCGCCATGGCGGCCGCGGCGATGATCGGCGAAAGCAGCAGGCCGAAGACAGGATAGAGCACACCCGCCGCCACCGGCACACCGGCGGCGTTGTAGATGAAGGCGAAGATGAGGTTCTGACGGATGTTCGCCATCGTGGCCTCGGAGAGACGGCGCGCCTTGACGATGCCCGTCAGATCGCCCTTGAGCAGGGTAACGCCCGCGCTTTCTATCGCGACGTCGGTGCCGGAGCCCATGGCGATGCCGACATCGGCGGCCGCCAGAGCCGGCGCGTCGTTCACCCCGTCGCCGGCCATCGCCACCACCTTGCCTTCCGCCTTGAGCCGTTCCACCACCGTCGCCTTCTGGTCCGGCAGCACGTCGGCCTCGACCTCGTCGATACCGAGGCGGCGGGCGACCGCCTCGGCCGTGGTGCGGTTGTCGCCGGTCAGCATGACGATGCGGATGCCGTCGGCGTGCAGCGCCTTCAGCGCCTCTTGCGTCGACGCCTTGACCGGATCGGCGATGGCGAAGATGCCGGCCGCCTGGCCGTCCACGCCGATATAGATCGCCGTTGCCCCGTCATGGCGCAGCGCGTCCGCCTCTTCCGAGAGCGAGGCTGCATCGACGCCCTCTTCCCTGAGAAAGGCTGCATTGCCGAGAACGACGCGCTTGCCGTCGACGACGCCGACCGCTCCCTTGCCGGTCGGCGAGTCGAAGTCGGCGACGGGCGGGATCGGTATGCCTCTTTCTTCGGCCGCCGCGACGATGGCCAGCGCAAGCGGATGCTCGGACGCTTTCTCGACCCCCGCTGCGAGCGACAGGATATCGTCTTCGGTGAAGCCTTGGGACGCAACGATCTTCGTCACCGCCGGTTTGCCTTCCGTCAGCGTGCCCGTCTTGTCGACCACCAGCGTGTCGACCTTTTCCATCCGCTCCAGCGCCTCGGCGTTCTTGATGAGGACGCCGGCCGTCGCACCCTTGCCGACGCCGACCATGATCGACATCGGCGTGGCGAGCCCGAGCGCGCAGGGACAGGCGATGATCAGCACCGAGACGGCGACGATCAGGCCGTGGGCAAGGCGCGGCTCCGGTCCCCAGACGCCCCATGCGGCGAAGGCCAGAACCGCGATGGCGATCACGGCCGGAACGAACCAGCCGGAGACCTGATCTGCCATGCGCTGGATCGGTGCGCGCGAGCGTTGCGCGTCGGCGACCATCTGGACGATTCGGGCGAGCATGGTGTCGTGTCCGACCTTCTCGGCGCGGATGATCAACGCGCCGGTCTGGTTCAGCGTGCCGCCCACCACGGCGTCGCCGACGGCGCGCGTCACGGGCATGGATTCGCCCGTGACCATGGATTCGTCGAGCGAGGAGCGCCCATCCTCGACGACGCCGTCCACCGGCACGGTCTCGCCGGGGCGCACGCGCAGCCGGTCGCCGATGACGACTGTCTCGACCGGCACGTCCTCTTCCGCTCCGTCCTCCCCGATGCGGCGCGCAGTCTTCGGCGCGAGATCCAGCAGGGCGCGGATGGCGCCGGAGGTCTGCTCGCGCGCGCGCAGTTCCAGAACCTGCCCGAGCAGCACCAGCACGGTGATGACCGCGGCCGCCTCGAAATAGACGGCGACCGTTCCATCCGCCGCACGAAATGCATCGGGAAAGATACCGGGCGCGAGCGTGGCGACCACGCTGTAGGCCCAGGCCACGCCCGTGCCCATCGCGATCAGCGTGAACATGTTGAGACTGCGGTTGACCAGCGAAGCCCATGCACGCTCGAAGAACGGCCAGCCCGCCCATAACACGACAGGCGTCGCCAGGACGAGCTGCGTCCAGATCGAGACGGTCGTCGGTACGAGGTGGTGGAGCGCCGGGATCAGATGCGAGCCCATCTCCAGCAGGAAGACGGGCAGCGCCAGCGCGAGGCCGATCCAGAAGCGGCGCGTCATATCGGCGAGTTCGGGGCTCGGGCCCGAATCGGCGGTCGCCACCAGCGGCTCCAGCGCCATGCCGCAGATCGGGCAGCTTCCGGGGCCGTCGCGGCGGATTTCGGGGTGCATCGGGCAGGTCCAGACCGTGCCTTGCGGAACCGGGCCCGTGATGGTGTCGCGAGACTGCGAATGGCCGTGATGATGAGCGTGCTCATCCGCATATCCGCGCGCGGAAGCATCGGATGGGCCGGAGCCGTCCCCGGCATAGCGCGCAGGCTCTGCCTCGAACTTCGCCTTGCATCCGGCCGAGCAGAAGAAATAGGTCTGCCCTTCATAGGCGGCCCGATGTGCGGCCGTCCCGGAGTCGACGAGCATGCCGCACACAGGGTCCCTCACCTTGCGGGCATCATCGGCGCCGGTGTTCCCGTGATGGTGATCCGCGTGCTTTTCTGCCATGGCGCCTTCCTCTTCAGACCAGTAGATCGGCATGAAGCACGCTTCCTGCAACCCATGGCAAGGCAGGCGTATCGCACTTTGCCGTATCTGCGGGCATTCGCAACCACGTCCTCGCCGGCACGACAGGCATATTCAGGTCAAGGCACGACGATCACGCCCGACTGTATCGGCACGATGTGTCCGAGCGTTGCGCAGCGGCCGGCATCGGCGATGTCACCGCTCAGGTCGATGCCGGCATACCTTCCAGATCGTCCAGTTCGACGTAATCGGGCGGCGTCGTATCGATGGGTCGTCCGCCGCGGATAATTGTGCGCCGGCTTTCGGGCCGCGAGAGGACTTCGCTCCAGCTCCGGCCGCGAAGAACGACGAGATCGGCCGGGCCGCCGACGGACAATCGGCCCGCGCCGCCGACGCGCATGACGGCGGCGGCATCGCGGGTGACGCTTCGCACCCAATCGCCGATGGGGTGATCGAGATGGAGGATGCGGGTGGCCTCGCGATAGACCTCCAGCATGTCGAGATCGCCATAGGCGTAGAAGGGATCGCGGGTGTTGTCCGACGCGAGCAGCGTCGTGACGCCGTGCGCCTTCAATTCGTGCAGCAGCGTAACGCCTCGCCAATGCGGCGTCGTCCCGGATCGGCGATCCTGAAGATACATGTTGCACATGGGCAGCGACACGACAGCCACGCCCGCCCGCGCCACGCGGTCGAGGGTCTGCTTCATCCCGCTTTCGGGATACCGCGCCAGAGCGCAGCAGTGGCCCACCAGGATTTTGCCCTGAAAGCGGTGGCGCAGAGCCGTCTCGGCGATCAGGCCCAGCGCCCGCGAGTCGGGATCGCCGGTTTCGTCGGCATGAAAGTCGAGATCGAGCCCGTATTCTCCCGCCAGCCCGAACATCCGGTCCAGAAGCTGCGGCAGGTCCTCGACCATATAGCTCACGGCACCCAACACGCCGCCGACCGCCGCCATCCTGCGCGCCAGATCGACCAGCCAGCCGTCGTCCCGCGCCTGTTCGATGGCGATCAGCGACGCGGCCTGAAGCTCGATCCGCCCGCGCCAGGTCTCGCGCATCTCCTGAAAGACCGGCCAACTGATCGCATCCTGCGGCGGGCCGCTGTCGATATGGGTGCGCAGCGCGGCCGTGCCGTGCGCATAGGCGCAGCGCAGCGCGAAGTCCATCCGCCGCCCGACATCGGCCGCTGACCAGTTCACCTCGCGATCGGCGGCGACGGCGGACCGGGCTCCGGCGAAGCTGCCGTCGGGATTTGCGCGTCGCGGCCAGATATGACCCTTGTCGATATGTGTGTGGCAGTCGACGAAGCAGGGCAGGACGACCCTTCCGCCGAGATCGACGGTCTGTTCCGGAACCTCGGCCGCGTCGCCGCTTCCGGCGGCGGCGATGCGCGCGATATGACCGCCGGAAACGTCGATGTCGGCCAGCGCGAAACCGTCGGCATCGCAGGGAAGGCTGTCCACCTCGGATACCGCGCCATGCAGACGCGCGCGCAGGAGACGATAGGAGCCACCCTCCGGAAATTCCGGAGGGCGACCCGCTGGCAGCGACGGCATCATTTCAGGCCGATGCCGGGATCCACGAACTCGTTGGTGAAGATCTTGTCCGCCGTGAAATCATCAGGGATGGCGGTGCCTGTACGCCGCAATATATCGACGGTCTCCTCCACGATTTCGAGATTGAAGTTTCCGATGGTATCGTCGTCGCCATTGGAAACCAGACCCTCGCGCAGCATCGTTTCAGCCCCGTAGGCGGCCACTTCCGGCGTATATTTCCAGAACGTGTCATATGCCTTCACGATATCGACGATACGCTTGTTCGTCGCTTCCGGGCTGGTGACGTAGTCCACGATGGAGTGCTGCCAGACCGGAACCAGCTTGGCGAGGCAGGGGCGCAGCTTGTCCAGATCGCCGGTCCGCACGCTCGCGGTCGCGAAATAGAAACGGAAACCGGCATCGTACATAAGCTGATACTTAACCGGCTTGCCCCATTGCTTGTAGACGTGCTCGTAGGCGTAGGGGTCGTTCGTCACCACCGCCTGCTGGGCGAACTTGCCGCCCGAGGCGATGAAGTTCGCCGGCGAGCTGTCGTACGACATGTCCAGTTGCTCCTTCGACAACTGGTCCAGAGCGACCAGCGCATCGGCGGCCTTGTTGCCGGGCGACATGCTGACGGTGATGTTGCGCTCCTTCAGATCATGGATCGTCTGCACGTCGGGATAGCTCGCCGGGTCCCAGATGATCGCGGTCGGGCTCTTTTCATAGGGCGCCACCACGGCGGTCATCGGCGCGTTCCTGAAGCCGCCGACCAGCCCGGGAACCGAGATGATCCCGATATGGATCGACGGATCGGTGTAAGCGACCATGTTGGTCATCATGTTGGCGATCGCGGGTCCGCCGGAACGGATCTCGACCATGATGCCGGTGTCGGCGCCTTGCGACATCAGCTTGCCCGTGACGCGCTGATTGCTTTTATCCACCTCATAGTCGTCGCTCAGCATGTTGTAAATGGCGCCCTGCTCGGCCTGGGGAAGCCAGTCTATCTGCATGACCAGAGGCGAGGGGCAGACGTCGGAAAGATCGGTCGCGGCGTGGGCAGAAAGACCTTGCAGCGCCAGGAACGGCATCGTTAGTGCGGTCGTCGAAACGGCAAATGATCTTGGCATTTATTCCTCCCTGATATCGATTTTATTCTTGAGATATTCTTGGCGCTTTGCCTGTAATGAAGGATTTCACCACAATCTGTTCATCAGAGGCTGGCCCTGCATGAGATTGACGACATTCTGCCAGCCGGCCCGGAAGCTGGACGCCATGTCCGCGCCGGGCGGCGTGCCGATCGCGGTATGGGGCGTGAAGACGACGTTCGCCTGCGGGTCCCTGGCGAGGGCCAGAAGCGGGTTGTCCGCCTTCGGCGGCTCCCAGCGCCATCCGTCGGTGGCGACGCCCCCGAGGCGGTCGCTGCGATAGGCGGCGGCCACGTCCTCCTCGTTCAGCGTCGAGCTCGCGCCGCTGGAGATCAGGCAGGCACCCCGTTTCATGCCGTCGATGAAATCGCGGCCGATCGCGCCGTCGACGCTGTCGGCATGGGGCAGCAGCAGACACAGGAAGTCGCTCTCGGCGCGGATCGCGTCGCGGTCGGCATAGGTGACGCCGAGGCTCGCCTCGATGTCGGCGGGCAGCCGGCCGCGCTTGTTGTAGAGCACCCTGCATCCGAACGGCTTCAGGCGTTCGGCGAGTTCCGCGCCGATCTCCCCGAAGCCGACGATGCCGACCGTCGAGCCGAGAACCGGCCTGATATGACGCCGGCCGCTCCAGTTGATGACGAACTGGTTGGCGTTGCATTGCCGGGGCTCGATCCCCCAGTCCTGCGGTTCCAGCAGGACATTCTCACACTCGCGAACGCATTTGGCCAAGCCGAAGATCTGCATGACGACATGCTCGGCGACCATCATCGCGTTGTAGAGAGGCTGATAGCAAACGGCGATGCCGGCCTCGCGCGCGGCCTGGATATCGATATCGTGCGTCATCCGCCCCCATCGCTGGATCAGCCTGAGCTTGCGCCCCCGGCGGATGAGGGGCGCATCGATGCGGCCCGACCGCTCGCTGACCAGAATGTCGGCATCGCCGATCCGCTCCAGCATCGTTTCGTATCGGGATGCGGCGCAGATCGTCACCTCCACCCTTTCCGGGGCGGCCGCCAGCGCGCTCTTCTGGTGAACCGGCTCCCGGTGCGTGGCAAGCAGGACCCTGATCTCATCCATCTCGACCGTCCCTGTTCCGATACATCGCCCGATGGCGGGCTAATCGTTCTTCACCGACCGCGTCTCGTACCACTGGCCGATCACGGCATTGGAAAGCCAGGTGAAGAAGAGAAAGACCGTGATGCCGAGACAGGACGACATGATGACTGCCGCCAGAAGCTGCTCGCCGGCGAGTTCGTTGGCGTACTGGCGCAGACGCTGCCCGATGCCGACATCGCCCCGGCCGAAGAAGAAGTCGCCGACGATGGCGCCGATGACGGACAGCCCCGCCGAAATGCGCAGGCCGGCGAAGATGGCGGGCAGGGCGGCGGGCAACATGAGCTTGCGCAGGCGCGTGAGCCTGCCCGCCTTGTGCAGGGTGAAAAGGTCATGCGCGCCGCTCGGCGCACTGTGAAGGCCGAACAGCGTGTTCACCAGCATCGGGAACAGCGAGATCAGGACGCAGACCACCACGCGCGACAACTGCCCGAAGCCGAACCAGAACGAGATCAGCGGCACGATCGCCAGCAGGGGGATGGCCTGGAGGGCGACCATATAGGGGAAGATCGCGCGCTCGATGAGCTTGCTCTGGCTCATTATGGTCGCCAGCAGCGTGGCGATCATGATCGCGATCGACAGGCCGATGGCGGCGACGCGGGCGCTGGACCACAGCGCCACCACTATTTCGGAGAAATTCGCCCAATTGGCAAAGCCGACCCGCCAGACCTGATGGGGCGGGCTGAGCAGGAAGCGATTGGACTCGTTCAGCAGGCCGTAGCTGACCAGATACCAGAGCGCCAGAAGCACGATACCCAGCAGGATGGGCGGAACAACCGTTTCACCCGTCCTGGTCAGGAGCGATTTCCTGGCGGCCATGGGGACCATATCGGCACCGACGTTTTCAGCGGCATCCATCAGTAGGCGCTCCTCAATGCGGCGGACACCCGGGCGCACAGTTCCGCGAACTTCGGGTCGAATCTCAGTTCCGGCAAACGCGGATAGTCGAACGGGACGACGAAATCGGCGACGATGCGGCCGGGGCGAGCCGACATCACCAGCACGCGCGTGCTCATGAAAACCGCTTCGCTGATCGAATGGGTGATGAACAGCCCGGCAAACCGCTCCCGGCCGAAAAGCTGCTGCGTCTCCTCGTTCAGATGCTCGCGGGTGATTTCATCGACGGCGCCGAACGGTTCGTCGAACAGGAAAAGCGACGGCTTCAACGTCAGGGTGCGAGCCAGGGAGGCACGCATCTTCATGCCGCCCGACAACGATTTCGGATAATGATGCTCGAAACCCTTCAGGCCGACGAGCTCGATCGCCTCCTCGGCCAGCCTTCGTCTCTCGGCAGCAGGGATGTTGTGCAATTCGGCCGGCAGCTCCACATTGGTGAGCACGGTGCGCCAGTCGAGCAGGGTCGCGTCCTGGAAGACGTAGCCGATCTCGGCATCGTCGATGGAGACCGAGCCGGCCGTCTGCCGGGAAAGGCCGGATGCGATCTTGAGCAGGCTCGACTTGCCGCATCCCGACGGTCCGACGATACTGACGAAAGCGCCGCGTTCTACGTCGAAGGTCACGCCTCTCAGGGCCTCGGTGCCGTTCGGATAGGTTATGCCTATGTCGTTGAACGATAGAACTGCCTTCGCATTTTCCATACGTTGGGTCGCTTCCTCTGGATCAGACAATCGGCCAAAGCGGGTTGGTCGGCGCGACATTGGCGCGAGCGGCGATCTGCGGCGTGCGTCGGCGGGCTTCCGCCACGATCTTCCTCTCGTCCATGGTCTGCATCTCGCGCCCGCGCATGATGAATTTGCCGTCGATGACGACGGTGTCCACGTCGCTTCCCTGTGCCGCGAAAACCAGGGATCCGACCGGATTCCAGATCGGGGTGAGATGGGGGACGTCCGTGTTGACGGTGATGAGATCGGCCCGCTTGCCGACCTCGATCGATCCCACCTGGTCGAGGATGCCGAGGGCGCGGGCGCCGTGCAAGGTCGCCATCTCCAGCACCGTTTCCGGCGACAGGGCGCCCCGTGTCTTGTGCTGGTTCCTGACGATCTGGCATGCCACGCGCAAGTCGCGCAGCAGATCCATGTTCGCATCGCCCGCGGTGCCGTCGCACCCCATGGCCACGTTGACGCCGGCGTCCAGCATCTCCCTGACCCGCGTCGGCCCCCAGGCCGAGGTGGCATTGTTCGCCGGGTTCCACGAAACGGAGGCGCCGGTCTCGGCCAGCACGGCGATATCCTCGAGGTCGGCGGCGGTGCAATGGGCCAGCACCGCATGGGGTCCGAGAATGCCGAGCTCGCGGCCGTAGTCCATGTGGCTGCGATAGCCGTTCTTGCGCGCGAACTCGTTGTCGCTCGCAAGCTCGGAATGATGGATGGTCAGCCGCATGTTGCGTTCTTTGACGAGGGCCGCGACCTGCCGGTAGAGGGAGGGGTCGGCGGATTCGTCGGCGGTGCGGCAACCGAACCAGACCTGTATCCGGCCATCCGCCGATCCGTTCCATTTGTCATGAGCCGCCAGCGTGTCGGCGATGCTCTTGTCGGGGTCGAACCAGGCGCTCATCGGCCAGCCGACCTGATCGCGATAGGCGGCGGGAACGTTCATGACGACCTTGCCGAGCGCCGCGCGGATGCCGGACTCGGTGCAGACCTGGACGATTCCGTCGAAACCGTGGTTTTCCGACGTCATGCATTCGAGAAAGGCGGTGGTTCCCGACTTCAGCATTTCGAGAATGCAGAGCGAGGACGAGGCGGCGCCGTCCTCCGGCGTCATCGCGCCCTCCATGGGCAGCGTCAGCCCGTAGAGCCACTGGTGGAAATTATCGGATCGCCTGTTGCGCTCGGCTATGGCGCGAAAGAAGGCCTGGCTCTGATGGACATGCGTGTCTATGAGGCCCGGCGCGATGATGTGCCAGCTGTAATCGTGAACCGGAAGCTGCGGAAATTGCCGGCGAACGTCCGACGATTTTCCCACGGCAGCGATGCGCTGATCGACAACCGCAACGGCGCCATCGCGTATCACGCGCCGCTGCTCATCCATGGTAATGACCGTGGCATCGGCCAAGATAAAACCGGCCGCTGTCGTCATCGGCTCCTCCTCCTCCATTTCAGCGGATGCCCGTTGGCGCCTTCGCGAAACATCCTCATCTCGCGGCGCAGGCGCGCCGCGAGGTCGTCGCGATCATTCGAGGCTGATCGACGGGTCCAGAAACTCGTTGGTGTAAGCCTTGTCCCCCGTGAAGTCCTCCGGAATCTGCGCGCCGGACTTGCGCAGCAGGACCAGCATTTCGTCAACGATCTCCTTGTCGAAGTCGCCGATGGTCGGCGTGGTGCCGTTGGCCACCATTCCGAGTTCGCGCTGGGTCTTGGCCGAATAGGCGGCACGCTCCGCGCCGTAGCGCCAGAACGTATCGATGGTCTTGACCATGTCCACGATCCGGGCATTCGCCTCTTCGGGACGCTGTATATAGTCGACCAGCGCCTGCTGCCACAGCGGCACCAGCGCCGTCAGGCAGGGTCGCATCTCGTCAAGCCTGTCGGTGCGCACGGCCAGCGTTTCGAAATAGGACTGGAACCCCGCATCGTGGATGAGCTGGTACTTAACCGGCTTGCCCCACTCCTTGTAGACTTCCTGATAGTTGAACGGGTCGCTGGTGGCCAGGGCCTGCTGGGCGAACGCGCCGCCGGACGCGATGAACGGCGCGGGCGAGCTGTCGAAGGAGCGATCGACCTGGCTCGCATCCATCTGGCCGAGGGCGATCAGGTAATTCGGCCAGGCGGCACCGGGCGAGACATTGACCGTAATCCCCTTGTCCTTCAAATCCTTGATCGTCTCCACGTCCGGGTAGCGCTGCGGCGACCACATCACCGCGATCGGGCTCTTTTCGAACGGAGCCAGCACGGAGACCATCGGCGCGGTCCGGCTTCCCAGCATGAGGTCCGTCATCGACAGCAGCGTCAGATGGACGGACGGGTCGGCGTAGGCGACGCTGTTGGTCATCATGTTCGAGATCGGCGCGCCGCCCGAACGCAATTCCAGTTCGATGCCGGTATCGGCGCCGGCAGCGACCAGCGGACCGCTGATCCGCATGTCGGTCTTGTCGACCTCATACTGTTCGCCTAGCAGATTGAATACCGCGCCGTGCTCCGCCTGGGGAAACCAGTCCAGTTGAACGACCAGAGGCGACGGGCATATACCGGCCAGGCTCTTTTCGGCCGCCATCGTCTCGCCGGCGGGGAGCACAACGGCGGTTGCGCCCATAACCAATGCGCTTGCAGTCAACCAATCGCGCTTCAATTTCACCTCCCTCAGGCTGGATCGGCATGATCGTAAGGATGCTAGCGATCGAAATTTGATTTTGAAAGCATGGACAATCAAAACAATTATTATGTTATTTTTATCTGTTAGACACCGCCGACTGGAACCGGCGCCTGACGGGCAACGAAGCAGGGCGCAACGGCTCCCTTGCCCTTCGCCGCCCGGAAACGACGAAGGGCTCCGGCGTGCCGCCCTTCCATGTGCGCTTACCTGACCGTTGCCGCGCCGGCCTCGGCCACCTGATGATCCTGCTGGGGCAGCACGCCGGAAATGCCGACCGCGCCCACCACCTGGCCGCCGGACACCAGCGGAACGCCGCCCTTGACAGGCGTGGCGCCCGGCAGTGCCAGCATTGCCAGGCGCTCGGCGATGCGGTCTTCCATGGGGCCGGTCGGGCCGCGGAACAACGCGGCGGTGCGCGCCTTTTCGACGGCGATGCGTGCGGTTGCCGGCGCGGCGCCGTCCATACGCTCGTAGAAGATGGGATGACCGCCGGCGTCGACCACCGACACGCTTATCTTCCAGCCATTGGCGGCGGCCTCCTTTTTCGCCGCTTCGGCCACGGCGCGCGCATCGGCCAGCTCAAGCTGCCTGGTTTCGATCATGTCATATCCTTTCTCTGTTCGCCTCGGCCCGATCGACAGGCGTCGACATGGAAGGCAAGATAGGGGAATTCACCCCTGGGCCGCGCCGGTTTGCGCAAGATAGTGCATGGCTGTGTCGACGCCTCCCCTCTGGTGCGGGATGCCGGCGAGCCCGAAGCCCATCTCGCACCCGGCCAGGGTGCCGATCAGGGTCAGCTCGTTGATGTCGCCGAGATGGCCGATGCGGAACACCCGGTCGGCAACCTTCGACAGGCCCGAGCCGAGCGACATGTTGAAGTTGTCGAGCACCGTGCGCCGGTAGGCGTCGGCGCTGTGGCCCGCGGGCATCATCACCGTGGTCAGCACCGGCGAGAAATGGCGCGGCGACTGGCACAGGTTCTCGAGCCCCCAGGACTGGACCGCCCGGCGCGTGGCTTCGGCCATCCGCGCATGGCGGGCGAAGACATTGTCGAGGCCCTCGGCCAGCAGCATGTCGATCGCCCTGTCGAGCCCGAACAGAAGGTTGGTCGCCGGCGTATAGGGGAAATAGCCGTTCTTGTTGAGGGCGATCATTTCGGCCCAGTCCCAGTAGGAGCGGCGGATGCCCGAAGACCTGGAAGCGGCCAGCGCCTTCGGCCCGACGGCGTTGAACGAGAGGCCGGGCGGCAGCATCAGGCCCTTCTGGGAGCCCGCCACCACGACGTCGATGCCCCATTCGTCCATGCGCAGGTCGACGGAGCCGAGGCCAGAGATCGTATCGACCATGAACAGCGCCGGATGGCCGGCGGCATCGATGGCCTGCCGCACCTCGTTGACCAGCGTGGTCGATCCGGTGGAGGTCTCGTTGTGGACGATGCACACCGCCTTGATCTCGTGCGCGGTGTCCTTGCGCAGCGCGGCCTCGATGGCGTCCGGATCGACGCCGCCGCGCCAGTTTTCGCCGACGGTGACCGGCACCAGCCCGATGCGGTCGGCAAGCCGCGCCCAGAGCGAGGCGAAATGGCCGGTCTCATAGGTCATGATCCTGTCGCCCGGCGACAGCGCGTTGCACAGCGCCGCCTCCCAGGCGCCGGTGCCCGAGGCGGGGTAGATGATGACGTCGTACCTAGTCTTGAATATCTGCCGGATCTTCGACAGCACCCGGATTCCCAACGCGCCGAATTCGGGACTGCGATGGTCGATGACCTGTTGCGCGGTCGCGGCCAGAACGGCTTCGGGCACCGGCGAGGGTCCGGGAATCTGCAGGAAATGGCGGCCAGCTTTCGTCACTTTTCTCTCCCGACGGGCACAACGGATGCCGGCACTATCCCGGCATCCGATTGACAAATCTATCGAATTAATCCTTGTAAATATTGCTATATTCAGAACTATCAGCGCACATTCAGGCAAACCTCCCCATAGTCCGCGAAAGCCGCGACGAAACGCTGCGGATCGCGGAGCTCGACGATGCCGCAATAGCTTCCGGTGATGATCACGTCGCCGCGCTTCAGCCCGCCGCGCTGGCGCGAGACGTGGTCGACGGTCCAGTGGAACAGGTCGAACGGCTCCCCGAACGGATGGACTGCCTCATCGAAGGCTCCGGTCCGGCCGGAGCCGATGGCAAGGCGCACCCTGCCCAAGTCCTGAGCGGTCCACGGCACCGGCTCGCCGACCACGACGGCGCCGTTGGCCTGGAGATCCGCGAGCTTCCACAACGGGTCCTGCGCGGCCGGGTCCTCGAGCCGCGTCTCGAGGATTTCCAGCGCCGGCACGATGGCATCGACGAGCCCGGCGCATTCGGCCCGGGACCGGTCGGCGCCCGAAGGCGGCACGTCGCGGCCGAGCCTGAAGCCGAGTTCCGCTTCCACCCGGGCCACGCCGTGGAAGCGGGCATAGTCGCCGCCACTGTCCAGACGCCGGCTGGCCGGGATCGGCGCGCAATAGGGCTCGGGATCGGCCTTGGCGCGCCCCACCTTCCAGCCGCAGGCGCCGCCCAGCGCCGCGATCATGCGATCCTGGACCCGGTAGGCCTCGGCGCGCGAGCCGGGGCCGGGCATGGCCGGCCGCGCCTTCGTGCCCTGCCGGGCATGCGCTGCCAGAAGATCGGCGGCGGCGGCGACGGAAACCCTGTCCATGTTACAGCTCCGGCCAGGCGTAGGGCCCGACCGCCTTCTCATAGGCCATGGCCATGGAGACCAGCAGAAGGTCGGACCGGAAGGCACCGACGAGCTGGCAGCCGATGGGCAGCCCGGACGCGGAGGGCGCGGTGGGCAGGTTGATCGCCGGCAGGCCGCCTGCGTTGGCGAAGGGCGTGAACACGGCATGGCCGCGCGGCCCCGCGGCAACGCCGTCGATGGTCTGCGGATGGCTCTCGGCCTTCGGCCAAGGCAGGGCCGCGACCGAGGGGGTGAGGATGAAATCGTAGCGGTCGAACAGAAGCCTCAGATCGTTGCGGAACTCCTGCACGTCGGCGAGGAGCTGGAGATAGGCGCCGGCGCCCGCCTTGCGGCCGGCCTCCACCATCGGCAGCAGCGACGGGGTCATGAGGCTTGTGTCGAGCGAGCGGCTGTCCACCAGCCAGGCCAGCCCCGCCGGGCCGATCAGGTTCCAGATCGCGTTCAGCCGATCGACGTCGAAGGGCACCGCGCCCGTTTCGATGGTATGGCCCATGCGCTCCAGCAGCGTCGCCGCGCCGGCGACGCTTTGCCGGATCTCGGGATCGACCGGGAAATCGCCGAAGGCCGGCACGTAGAGGATGCGGCACCGGCGCCCGTTGGTGGGGGCGGCGCTGCGCTCCTCGTCGGAAAAGGCGAAGGACGAGCGGTCGGCCGGGTGGCGGTGGGCTGCCAGCGCCAGCACGGCGTGCAGGTCCCGCGGCGAACGGGCGATGACGCCCATGGTCTCGAAATCGCCCAGCAGCGGCGGCAGCCCGTCGGCGCGGGCGACGAAGCCGGGGCTCGGCTTCAGCCCGTAAAGGCCGGCATGGGCCGAGGGGCGGCGGATGGAGCCGCCGCCATCGGTGGCCATGGCGGCCACGCCCATGCCGCTGGCGACCGCCGCCACCGCGCCGCCGCTCGAACCGCCGGGCGTCAGATCCGGGGCCCACGGATTGCCGGTGGCGCCGAAGACGAGATTGTCGGTGAAGCCCTGCAAGGTGAATTCGGGCACGTTGGTCTTGCCGAGGATGCCGACGCCGGCGCCACGCAGATGGGCGATGGGCGACTCGTCGCGCTCGGGCACGTAGTCGGCGTAGGTGCGGCTGCCCCAGGTGCAGCGCAGGCCGCGCACGGGAATGTTGTCCTTGACGGTGATGAAGATGCCGTCGAGGGCGCTGCGCGGCGTCCTGTCCTTCCACCTTTGCGTGCTCTGGCTGGCGACCTGGCGCACGTCCTCCTCATTGTCGGTCACGATCGCGTTGAGGAGCGGGTTGACCGCCGCGATCCGCGCGAGGGTGCTGTCCAGCACGTCCTGCGGCGTGAACAGCCCCTTGCGATATCCCGCGACCGTTTCCGCGATGCCCAGGCGCCACAGATCCATGTCAGCCGACTTTCGGATTGTCGATATAGGCGATGACGTCGAACTCGACGAGCAGTTCGGGCATGCCGAAGGCGCCGGTGACGGTGGCACGCGAAGGCAGGCTGTCGCCGAAGAAGAACTTCTTGTAGGCGTTGTTCATGCCCTGGAAGTAGCGCATGTCGGACAGGTAGATCATGACGCGTACGACATCGTCGATGGTGCCGCCGGCCGCCTCGAGAAGGTGGGTCAGGTTCGTCAGCGCCTGCACCGTCTGCGCCTCGATGTCGCCCACGCCCACCACCTTGCCGTCGACGTCGAGCGCGACGGTGGCGGTGTAGAAGTGATTGCCGGCGAGCGTGGCCTGCGAATGCGGGTTCTGCGAGGTGAGTACCTTGGGCGAATAGACGATTTGCTTGCCCATATCGAATTCCTTTCGTGGCTATGCGATTTCGGATCGGGTTGTCAGGAGACGGCCTCGCCTTCGAGGTCGAGGATGAGCTGGGCAAGGACGCGCGAGCCGCTGCCCGTCGGGCCTTGCGGCATCAGCGCGCCGTCCTGCCGGGTCCAGCAGGTGTTGTAGAGATCGAGGTGCAACCAGGGATGGTCGCCGACGAAGTGGGAAAGGAAGGCCGCCGCCACCGGCGTGCTGCCGTTCTGCCCCGTGGTGGAGAAGTTGCGCAGGTCGGCAACCGGGCTTTTCAGGAAGGTCCGGTATTCGGGCCACAGCGGCAGCCGCCACACCTTCTCGCCCGCCTGCCTGTCGGCCTTTTCCAGCCGGCCGAACCAGGCGTCGTCATTGGCGAAGGTGCCGATGCCGAGCGGACCGAAGATACCGAGCGAGGCGCCGGTCAGCGTGGCGAGGTCGATCACGGCGGCCGGCCGCAAGCCGGCGGCATAGTGCAGCGCGTCGGCGAGGATCAATCGTCCCTCGGCGTCGGTGTTGATGATCTCGACCGTGATCCCGCTGGCCATGCGGATGACGTCGCTGGGGCGCATCGCATCGGGACCGGGCATGTTCTCGACCACGGCGAAGATGGCGGTGACGGGAAAGCGCGGCCGCTGTTCGGCGATCATGGCCATGGCGCCGAACACAGCGGCGCCGCCGCCCATGTCGGCCTTCATGTGGTCCATGTCCTGCGCGCCCTTCAGCGAGATGCCGCCGCTGTCGAAGGTGACGGTCTTGCCGACCAGGACCAGCGGCTTCGCTTCCCCCGCCGCATCCGCCGGCCGCCAGTCCATGCGCACCAGGAAAGGCTCGTGGCGGCTGCCGGCGGCGACCGTCGTGAGGCCGGCCATGCCGGCGGCTTCCAGTTCCCCGGCGCCCATCACGGTGAGGCCGAAGCCGGCTTTGCGCGCCAGCGCCCGGCAGCGTTCGACGAAAGCGGGCGGGGTCAGGACGTTGGCCGGCTCGGTGGCGAGGTCGCGTGCCGAAAGCGCGGCGAGGCTGGTCAGCCAGCCGGCGCGCAACCCGCCCGCGACCGCGCCTTCGGAACCGGCCGCGGCGAAGTCGATATCCTCGATGCGGGCGCGCGCGTCGCGGGCCGGCCCCGTGGAGCCGAACCGGTGGTTGGCCGAGAGCACCCCTTCCGCGATCGCCTGCACGGCGGGCGCCTCGAAGCCGGGCAGGACGACGGTGCAGGCCGCATGGCCATGCGCCTGCATCAGGGCGACCGCTTCCGCCGCGCGCTGGCGCAAGGAAGGCATATCGGCATCGTCCAGTTCCATGACCACCAGAGCGCGCTCACCGCCATCGCCGCAGACGGCGGTCGCGACCGGGCCGGCCCCCGCGCCGACGAGGCTAGCCGCACGGAGCCGCCGCACCGCCTCGTCCAGCCAGGCGAGGCCGAAGGCGGCGTCCCTTCCGGTTTGCGCGAAGGCGAGGACCGGGCGCGCCGAGGGTAGTCCAGATAGTGGCCGGACAGGGGGAAGGCCGGGAAGATTCATGGGTCTAACCGTTGAACTCCGGCGGGAAATGTCTGCGCCAATGCGCGGCGATGTCGGCGCGCCGCGCCACCCAGACGCGCTCGTGCCTGCCGATGTGGTCGAGGAAGCGGGCCAATCCCCGCGCGCGGCCCGGATGCCCCGCCATGCGCGGATGCAGGCCGATATTGAGCAGCTTCGGCGCGGTCTCGCCTTCCTCGTAGAGCTGGTCGAAGGCATCCGCCAGCAAGGCGAAAAATTCGTCGGCGGTCTGGATGCCGCGCGGCACCAGCTTGCAATCGTTCGTGACCAGCGAATAGGGCACGATCAGGTGCGGGCGCCCGCCGACCTTCACCCAGTAGGGCAACTCGTCGTTATAGGCGTCGGAATCGTAGGAAATCCCCTCCTCCGCCAGGAGATCGCGCGTGTTGACGCTCGGGCCGTAGCGGCAGCACCACCCCTCCGGCGCGCGGCCGACCGTGCGCTTCAGGCTTTCGACGGCGAGGCGGATATGGGCGCGCTCCTCCTCGCGGCCCAGCAGCCAGTGCTTTTCCCAGCGATGGCCGTGGCAACAGATATCGGCGCCGTTCTCGCGCAGGCGGGCGGCCAGGGCCGGATGGCGCTCCAGCGCCACCGCGCAGGCGAAGGCGGTGAAGGGAAGCTTGCGCGCCTCGAACAGGCGCATGAGGCGCCAGACGCCGACGCGGCTGCCATATTCGTACATGGTCTCGGCGGCAAGGTCGCGCCCGGCGATGCCCGTGTCCATGCCCTCGCCTTCGGTAAGCGCGGTGTCGGTCTTCGGATCGCCGTCGAGCGGCGAATATTCCGAGCCCTCCTCGATGTTCAGCGCGAAATTGACGGCAATGCGCGCCGCGCCCGGCCAGCGCGGGTGCGGCGGCGTTTCGCCGTAGCCGACGAAATCCCGTTGCGGGCCGGCATTCGACGGATGATCGGTCATGGTTCGCCTTTGCCTTTCGCGTCAATGGGTGGGAGCGCCGGCCGCGATCCAGTTCGCGAGCAGCTCGCGCTCACCGTCGGTCATCTCGGTCATATTGGCCGGCGGCATCACGTCGGTCAAAACCGCCACCTGCCTGATCTGCTGGGCATAGGCCGCCGCCGTCCCGATCGTATCGATCACCACGCCCTTGGGCGGCTCCTCGAACCCGTCCATGGTCGGTCTGGCGGCATGGCAGACGGCGCAGCGCATGGCGATGACCGCGCTTACGTGGCCGACATCCACGGCAGCCGCCGGAGCGGCGGCGCTTCCGCTCATCAGATCGCGCGGCGCCAGCAGCACCATCGCAGCGAGCGCCAGCACCGCGCCGGCGCCGATCCAGCGCGGCTGGGCATGGCCGGCATGCATGGTGTTGAAGAAATGGCGGATCGCGACCCCGGCGCCGCTGATGAGGATGAAGCCGAGCCAGCCGTGAGGATTGCCATAGGTGATCGGAAAGTGCGCGGCGATCATGGCGAAGACCACCGGCAGGGTGAGATAGTTATTGTGGTAGTTGCGCCGCTTGGCGTGGGCGCCGACGTCGAACCTGTCGATGCTGCCGTCCTCCATGGCCTTCAGCATCTTCTTCTGGCCGGGCAGGATGACGAACCAGACATTGCCGGCCATGATCGTCGCCATGACGATGCCGGCATGCAGATAGGCCGCCTTTCCGCTGAACAGATGGGTGAAAGCCCATATGGCGAAGCAGATGAACAGCGCAACGACCGCCGACAGCACCTTGTCGCTGGGGATGGCGCGGCACAGCACGTCATAGATCACCCAGCCGGCGACGATCGTGCCGATGGAGGCCCACACGGCCGCCACCGGACCGAGCCCGCCGGGACGGCCCGACACCAGATTGATGCTGGCGCCCCACCAGTAGACGACGGCCAGCAGCGCGGCGCCCGAGACCCAGGTGCCGAACGATTCCCACTTCGACCATTTCAGCTTGTCGGGCACGTAGCCCGGCCCGAGGGGATAGCGGCTGTAGTTGTAGACGGCGCCGCCATGGATCGACCAGAGCTGGCCGCTGACGCGGTCGACGGGCGGAACAGGGGGACGGAAGGAACGGTCTATGCGGTTGAAATAGAAGGACGAGCCCACCCAGGTGATGGCGGTAACGACATGCAGCCACCGCAGAGCGAGATGCAGCCATTCGGCAATGTACGCTTCCATTGTCCTGTCCCTGAATGCCTGGACGCCCGCCGGAACCGGAAGGGAGTGATCGCACTATCCAAATTGGCTAGCGATGATACAAATTTAAAAATCCCATTGATTGATGAAAATCTCGAAACGAACTAGATTGCCTCGAAAGGGAGGGGAGCCATGGTCAATATCACCCTGAAGCAGCTTCGCACCTTTGTCGCCGTGGCGGAATCGGGACGCTTCCGGCTGGCGGCCGAAACCGTCAACCTCACCCAGTCGGCGGTCAGCATCCTCATCAAGGAGCTGGAGGGTCAGCTCAACGTCACCCTGTTCGATCGCCATACGCGCTTCGTCGGCCTCACCGAAGCGGGCCGGCGGCTCCTGCCGCTGGCCATGGACATTCTGGAGCGGGTCGACGGCGCGGTCGATTCCATGGTCGACATCTCGACGCTGAAATCGGGCCGCGTCACCGTCGCATCGGCGATCGTGCTGGCGGCCACCTATCTGCCCAGCCGCGTCGCCTCCTTCATGCGCAAGCACCCCGACATCCGCGTCGACCTCAGGGACGTGTCGGAGGACGAGATCCGCGAGCTTCTGATCAATGGCGAGGCCGACATCGGCATCGGCACCAGCCGCTTCCTCGAGCAGGAAATCAACGAGAAGGAACTGTTCGTCGACCACCTCGCCCTGTTCTGCCCGGCGAACGACGCGCTTGCGAACAAGAAGTTCATCTCATGGGCGGACTTCAACAACCGGCCGTTCATCGCGCTGACGCCGGAGAACCCCCTGCAGCGACGCATCGACGAACTCCTCGAGGTCAACGGTGTCACCACCAAACGCCAGTTCGCGGTACGCTTTTCAACCACGCTTCTTGCGCTGGTCAACGAGGGGCTCGGCATCGGTATCCTGCCCGCGGGATCACGGGGCCTGTCGCCGATGGCCAACATCGTCATGCGCCCCATCACCGACCAGATGGTGCCGCGCGCTGTCGTAGCGCTGACGCTGCGTGAGCGGACGCTGAGCCCCGCCGCCCGCAGCTTTTTCCAGCATCTGACCGTGGAGCCACAGGTCTGAGCCATCCGACGGAGCGCGGAGATCAGCAGGGGCCGAACCATCGCGACATAAAAGCGAAAGCGCGGCGCGGATTCAACCCGGCGGCCTGTTATCGAGGATGCCGGAGGGTGCCCTCCACCGGCGATCTAGCGGCCGATCCGCAATTCGGATGTGACCTCGAGCGCCCGGTCCAGCAATGTAGAGGTGCCTTCGGGCGGCACGTGAGCGGCAAGGGTGCGGTCGCGCTCGCGGATCAACCCGGCGATCTCCGACTCCCAGGCCACGAACAGGGCTGTGAGCCAGCGATTGACCAGATAGGACGGCCGCGGCATCTGCACATCGAAGCGCGGAAGCAGCGCGATCGTCGTCTCGGCGTCGGCCCACTGGTCGTCGACCACCCACTGGTTGACCGTGAAGATGCGCAACGGCCGACCGTCGCGGTCGACCCCGATCGCCGCGAGGTGGTGGATGGGGCCGTCCGGTCCCTCCGGCCGCACGAAGCAGTGGAAATGACCGTGCTCGACCGAACCCTCCTCGGCCGGATGGCAGTGATAGAACCACTGCGCGCCGCTTTGCGGGTCATGGACGTCTCCGGGCGGGAAATGCTCCCATCCCGCGACCGACGAGATGCCTTCGAAGATTTCGCTCAGCACGGTCAACCCGCCCTTGGCGAGGATGGACTCGCAAAAGGCGATCTCGCGCCGCGCCTGCTCGCGGGCCTCGCTCATCCCGCGTCCTCGACCTCGAGATCGGGAGCCTCCTGTCCCGGCGGCAAAGGCAGGGGCGGCGGAGGTGGCGGGGCAAGCGCGGGGCTCGCCTGTGGCGCTGCCGGCAGAGGCGCAGGCGGCGGCGGGGGCGGTAGCTTCGCCGGCGGTGCGCCGGCCGCGCAAGGCGCACCCGCGGCGCAAGGGGCCGCGGCAGGCGGACTGCCGGCCGCGCAGGGGGCGGCAGCGCAGGGAGCAGTGCCGGCCGCGGCGTCACGGCCCTGCGCGGCGGGGCGCTCGGGCACGGGATGGGTGGCATGGTCGACGGCGATCGCGGCCGTGGTCACGGCGAGCGCCGCGCCGAACAGGAGCGTGTTGCGTGCGCTCATTTGCGTGCTAACCCGTCGAGGCCGAACAACGGGCGTGCCCACACGCCGACGAAAGAGCCGGCGAAGGCGGCCGCGAACCACAGCCATCCGTGCAGGCTGCCGGTGGCGATGCCCGAGAACAGCGCGCCGATGTTGCAGCCGAAGGAAAGCCGCGCCCCGTAGCCCATCAGCAACCCGCCGAGAATAGCGGCAAGGAGCGAGCCGAGCGGGAGGGCCGCCCTGGGCGCGAACTTGCCGGCCACGGAAGCGGCCAGCGCCGCGCCGAGAACCAGCCCGAAATCCATCACCGAGACCGTGTCGGCCAGCACCGAGGAATTCAGCGCCCTCGCCTGCGCGGGCCAGGTCCAGAACTCCCAGCTCGCCACGTCGATGCCGAGGCCTTGCGCGATCTTGGCTCCCCACAGGCCGAACCCGTAGGTGATCGACCACGGATGGCCGGCGGTCAGCAGCGTCGCGATGTTGAGGAGCGCGAGCAGGAGACCCGCGCCGACCAGCGGCCACGGGCCGCGCCATATCCATGTCCAGCCCGGGCGCGCCGGCGCGGGCTCGCGCTCGATGTCGCCATGAGCGCGCCGCTCGATCAGCGCGGTGACCAGCGCCACCAGGCCAAGGCCCGCTAGCGTGGCGGCGACGGCGGCGGCAAGGCCCAGTTCGGCGGCGATGGAGATGGCGGGAAGCGAAGGCTGCGCCAGCCAGAACGGCAGGTGGGCCGTACCGATCAGCGCGCCGACGATGAAGAAGGCCAGCGTGACCAGCATGCGCGCGGAGCCGCCGCCGACGGTGAACAGCGTGCCCGAGCCGCAGCCGCCGCCGAGCTGCATGCCGAAACCGAACAGCGCCGCCCCGAACAGGACGGAGACGCCGACGGGCGCCAGCGCGCCGACGATCGGCTGGCTGCCGATGCTGCCCGCGGCCGTCAGCGGCATCATGGCCAGCGCCGCCACCGCGATCATCAGCATCTGCGCGCGCATGGCGCGCCCGCGCTTCTCGACCACCATGCGCCGCCAGCCGCCGGTGAAGCCGAACGAGCCGTGGTAGAGCGTGGCGCCGAGCGCGCCGCCGATCAGGAACAGGCTGCCCTGCCTCAGGTCGACGAGGCCGGAGATCAGCAGGAAGCCGGCGAGAAGCGCGCCGGCGGCGACAAGGAGCGGGGCCTTGTCGGCCCGGGCGTCGGGCAGGTAACTGGGAAGGACTGCGGCGTTGCTCATGATCTACCGGATCGAAGGACTGAAACGGGGCGAGCCCCGAACGCCGGCGCGTCGACGCGCGGCATTCAGGGCCCGCATATGCGGTCTGCGGTTCGGTGGTTCCCGCCGGTTCCTACTGGACCTGGATCGGCCGCGAGGGATCGGCGGCCCACTCGGCCATCGAGCCATCATACATGGTGGTGTTCTTGTTGCCGAGCACCTCCGACAGGCCGAACCATGCGATCGACGACCAGTGGCCGGTGTTGCAGAAGGTGATGTTCTCCTCGTTCTCGGCCAGGCCGACGCCGGCGGCGAGCGCCGCGACGGTCTCCGGGCGGGCGAAGCTGGCATAATCGGCGCTGTAGAGCGCGGAATGCTCGATGTTCACCGAGCCGGGAATCGTGCCCTCCGTGCGGACGATCGGGCTCTTGGACTTGCCGACATGCTGTTCCTGCGGGCGGCCGTCGACCAGCTTGACCCCGCTTTCGAGCGCCGCGACCACGTCGTCCGTCGTGGCGCGCAGCTCCTCGCGGATCTCATAGGTGAACTCGACCGGCTCGGGAGTGCGCGGGCTTGCCGCCCGCTCGCCGCCGGCGGCGTCGTACTGCCGCCAGCCGCCGTCGAGGATCGAGACCGCGTCGTGGCCGAGATATTTGAAGGTCCAGTAGACGCGCGTCGCGCCGCCGAACTCGGTGGAATCGGTGCCCCACGGAACGATCACCACATGGTCGTCGCCGTCGATGCCGAGATTGCCGATCAGCGCCGCGATCTGCTCCACCGGCGGAATCTGGGCCGGAACCCCGTCGACCTCGACGCGCCATCCCGCCGTGGCATAGGGCGCGACCACCGCGTCGGCGACATAGGGCAGTTCGCCAAGGTCGGTCTCCTCGACCTTGTCGCGAATGTCGAGGATGACGAGATCGTCGCTGCCCGCATTGGCCTTGAGCCATTCGGCGGTGACGAGCGGGGTGACGTCCTGCGCTTGCGCGAAGGCGGGGGCCGAGAGGCCGGCGAGCAGGATGACGACGGGCGCGAGGCGCATAGGGGGAACTCCAGACAGGATAGAGGGTGCTCCGATCATATTCCGCCATGTCGGCAAGCGCTCCGGCGTCCGCCCCAAAACCAGTTCCCGAAATAGATTTCCGTACCGGAAAACAGCCAAATCGGAGCATGTCATGCTCAAGCGCCGGGCGACACGGCGCTCGACGGATGGGCCGTTGCGCCTCTCGATCAGGTCCCGGCGAATGCCGCTTGCGTGCGTTTCGGCAGGAGGCTCGCGAGGCTCAACCCCCGTGCGAGCAGGAACAGGTGCAGCGCGCCCCACAGGCCGGCATTGCCGAAGGCCGGCGCCAGAAGCACCAGCGCGGCGATGAAGACGGCGAAGGAGGCGAGCATCATGTTGCGCAGGTCGCGCGACCATGTCGCGCCCATGAACACCCCGTCCATCTGGAAGGCGAGCACGCCGCCGACGGCCGTGAACGCCGCCCAGGGCAGATAGGCGGCCGCCATGTCGCGCACGTCCGGCGAGGTCGTCATCGCCGCGATCAGCAGGTCGCCCCCGAGGAGGAACAGGCCCGTCAGCAGGGTCGAGACGGCAAAGCCCCAGATCGCCGCGAGCTTCACCGCCCTGACGAAGGCGGCGCGGTGGCGCGCGCCTATCGCGCGGCCGGCAAGCTGCTCGGCGGCGGCCGCGAAACCGTCGAGGAAATAGCCGGAGAGGATGTAGAAGTTCATCAGCACGGCGTTCGCCGCCAGCGTCAGCGTGCCGAGCTGGGCGCCTTGCCGAGCCATCAGGGCGAAGGCCCCCACCAGCACGAAGGAGCGGATCATGATGTCGCGGTTGAGCGCGAACATCACCTTGAGCGCCGCGACGTCGCGCAGCGCGCCTGCGGCAAGCGGCGGCAGGCGGCGAAAGCGCGGGACGAGCAGCAGGAGGCCGGCGGCGGCGGCGAGCCCCTCGGCGAAGACGGCGGCCCAGGCGACGCCGACGATGCCCCAGCCCGCCCACAGCCCGAGCAAGACCGACAGCGTGATGTTGGCGACATTGATGATGAGTTGCAGACCGAGGCCGAAGCCGGCCTCACCACGTCCGAGCAGATAGCCGAGGATCGCATAGTTGGCGAGCGCGAACGGCGTCGACAAAAGGCGGATCGTCACATAGGCCGCCATCGCCTCCGTCACGGCGGACTCGGCGGCGAGAAAATGCGCCCCCGCCGATGCGACGAGCGGCGCGCCGGCCGCCAGCAGCAGGCCGGCGGCGCCGGCGAAGACGAGCGCCCGCCAGAAAACCGCCTGTTCCTCCGGCGCGTCACCGCGCCCGAACGCCTGCGCGACCAGCCCCGTCGTGCCGGTGCGCAGGAAGTTGAAGGTGGCGAAGACGAGGTCGAACATGATCGCGCCGGCGGCCAGCCCGCCGAGCAGCGCCGCATCGCCCAGCCTGCCGATCACGGCCGTGTTGACGATGCCGATCGTCGGCGTCGTCATGTAGGCGAGCATCATCGGCAGGGCGATGGAGAGGACGACCCTGTTGTCGACCTGGAACGGACGCGGCATCCGGCTGGCGTCTATGGGGGACAAGGCTCGCCTATCTGCGCCACTTCAGGATACGCAGGACGATGAAGACGGGAATGACCACCGCCGCGCCGAGCAGGAAATACTGCCAGAAGCCGTAGAGCGCGTCGAAGCCCATGTACCACAGGCCGCTGACGAAATCCGCGATGTGCTCGACGACGTCCCAGGGCGACCAGCCGAACGTCGCCATCACGATGCCGACGAGAAACGACACGACAACGAGTTTGAGCGCGACGCGCAGCGGCGTGTCGCCGAGAAAACGGTTGAGTGCGCTCATGGCCTGCTCCTGTCTGTCCGTGTGGCGGACTTCAGCGCTGTTTCGTCGTGCCCGACGATCTCCTGCCATCGACCTGTAGTGCGAGAAGACGACGCCGACAACTTGCATTCATCCCCAAAAGCCGGATCAGGATGGCAGCATCGCGACCATGGTCGAGCGCATCATCGATCGGCGCGGCGACACGACAAAAGGGCCGGCAAGACCGGCCCTTTTGTCGTTTGCAGGCTGCTGCTTCGCGCGAAATCCCGTCAGCCGCCGAAGCCGAAGCCTTCCGGCATGTCGTCGAGCGTGACGCCGAAGGGCTCGAGGCTCTTGACGATCCAGGTCTGGTTGTTGCCGATGCGGCGGTTGTACTCGGCCCAGCCCGAGACGAAGCTCTTGAACACCTCGTCCGCGCCGTAGTTGACGGCGATGACCGACGGCGTGGACAGGACCGGCGTCGGCACGATGACCTTGCCGAGGTCGGGCGCACGCTTGGCCATGACCAGGCCGTTGAGCATGGTGTTGACGAGGCCGTCCGCCTTGCCGGTGGTCGCTGCCACGATCGCCTCGTCGCGGGTCTTGAAGCGCAGGATGTTCGCCTTCGGCAGGTATTGCAGGGTGATCAGGTCCTGGGACGATCCCATGTCCACGGCGAAGGTGTATTTCGGGTCGTTCAGCTCGCCCCAGGTCTTGTTGGCGATTTCCTCCTTCGCGCTGACGATGATGAAGGAGTTGAAGTAGGTCGGATCGGAGAAGGAGACCGACAAGGCGCGGGTCGGCGTCGCCGTCACCGCGAAAGCCATGTCGACCTTGCCGCTCTGGACGTCGAGAATGGCGTTCGCCCAGCTCGACTCGACGACCTCCAGCTTGACGTCGAGAAGCGACGCGATGTCCTGGGCCATGTCGATGACGAAGCCCTGCCACTCATTGCTGCGCGGATCCTTGTTGAAGTACGGAACCTCGTTGAGGATGCCGGGAATGCGCAGCACGCCGCGCTCCTTGATCTCGGCGACGGTGTCGGCCTGTGCCGCAGCGGCGCCGAGGCCGAGCGCCATCGCGACGCCCGCGAGTATCTTCTTCCACAATTGCATGAGAACCTCCAATGCTCCCCGTTATGATGTCTTGTGACGAACGGCCGAACGCCCTTCACAGTCAGCGTAACCATGGCTCGATCACGGACAATGTCAGAGAGAGGAGCGCACTTATCTCTTTTTTTGTAAGTCGCGCCTGCCTGCCGGGGTGAAAATCAAAGGTATGTGCCGTCGGCGGGCGGGCCTTCCAGCTCGGTCCCGACAAGCTCGTCCCGGCAGACCTCGTAAAGCTCCCTGACGCCGTCGTTCCTGCGCAGGAAATCGGCGTGGCCGAAATAGACGCGCACCTCCGGCAGGTTGGAAAGCCTGACGCTGGCCAGCCGCGGATCGTCCTCGCGCATGCACCATGCGGGCAGGATGGCGAAGCCCAGCCCCTCCTCGACGCAGCGCATCACCGACGAGCTGCCGGACGTGGCGATGGCGGGCCGGATGGCGCCGCCGCCCCGGTTGAGGAAGTCGATGGCGAGATTGCGCAACGTCTGCCCCGGCTCGTGGGTGATGAAGGGCCGGCCGGCAGCCCAGTGCGGCACGTCGGCCGGGTCCGGCTTCGCTCCCCACTCGCTGGGATAGACGAGACAGAGGCGATAGGTGCCGAGCAGCTTCTGCGGCACGACGGGGTCGCCGAAATACCGCTCCGAGATGCAGACGTCGAGGCTGCCGTTCTTCACCAGCTCGGCCAGCACCGTATCGCGCTCGTAGACGGTGATCTCCATGTCCGGATTGTTCTCGCGGAACCGCTTCAGCACCTTCGGCAGGAGATGGAAGAAGATCGCCTGCGGCATGCCGATGCGCAGCGCGACGCGCTGGTTCTCGACCAGCTTGGTCAGCCGCTCCAGCATCACGTCGAGCTCCGGGTGGAGCAGGTTGTAGAGCGCGCGTCCGCGCGGCGTCAGCGAGATTCGCTTGGCCCCCTGCTCGGATTCGATCAGGCGCTCGCGCAGGATCTGCTCCAGCCGCCGGACGTGGTTGGCCGCGGACTGGTAGCTCAGGTTCAGCTCGCGCGCCGCGCCGGAAAAGGAGCCGTGCGAGGCCACTTCATAGAAGGTCTGGATCAGGGTGAGGCTAATTTTGGCCATGGCCGGAAAGCGATACCATGGCGACGGCACGGGTGCGAACACTTGCCGGGCACCCGCCATATAAAAAACGTACGAACCCACACGCCGGTTCTTGCATCGACTTGCACGGGGCCTGTTTCGACAATGTTGCCATCGATTTCGCCTGTGAAGGTCCCGCGATGGCAACACGCACGCAGAAAAGGGCAGTCATCGTCGGCGCCGGCATCGTCGGCGCCGCTTCCGCCTATTTCCTTGCCCGCGCCGGGTTCGAGGTGCGCGTCGCCGATGCATGCGCCCCGGCCTCGGCTGCCAGCGGCGCTGCCGACGGTGCGGTCTCGGTCGCCAGCAAGCGCCCCGGACCGCTGATGGAAGCCGCCATCCGCGGCGTCGAAACCTATCGCGACCTGACGGCGCAAGGCGTGCTCGCCGGGCATTTCAGGGAACGAAGCACCTTCATGGTGGCGCAGGACGGGGACGAGGACGCGGTCCTCGAGCGCCATGCGCGATCCCTCGAACAGTCGGGCGTCGAGGTCCGCCATCACGACCGGCACAGGCTGCGCACGCTGATGCCCGTCCTGTCGCCGCAGGTGGCGAGCGCGGTCGAGGTCCGCCGCGAAGGCCATGCGATCGGCTACGAGATCGTCAACCGGCTGCTCGAAGCGTCCGGGGCGTCCGTCCTGCGCGGCTGCCGGGTTCGCGCCATCGCGCCGGACGCGGCGGGAGGGCGCGTGGCATCGCTCGATACCTCGGCAGGCGTTCTCAAGGCCGAATTGTTCGTGCTGGCGGCCGGCAACGGCAGCGCCGCGCTTCTCGGGCTCGGCGGGGCCTTGCGCCCGCGCAAGGGGCAGCTCTTCGTCACCGAGCGCGCGCCCGCGCTCAATGCCGGCCTGCCCGGCTCGCTGATGTCCTGCCGCTACCTGATGAGCAAGGATTCGACCGACAGGCGCATGGAAGGCAGCGGCCGCCGCTTCGGCCTCGTCGTCGATCCGCTTCGGACGGGGCAGTTCCTCATCGGCGGCACGCGCGAGGACACCGGCGATCACGGCACCGATTTCGCCGCGCTGCGCCTGCTGCTCGGGGAGGCGGTCGCGCTGGTGCCGGCGCTGGCCGGGGTGCGGCTCCTGCGAACCTTCTCGGGCATCCGCACGGCGACGACCGACGGCCGGCCGCTGATCGGTCGCGCGCCCGGCCTCGACAACCTCATCGTGGCGACGGGCTTCGAGGGGGACGGCATCTGCCTTGGCCCGCTGACGGGAAGGCTGGTCAGCGAGCTGGCGCAGGACAAGCCGCCGGCAATCGCGCTGGCGCCGTTCGATCCCGGCCGCTTCACCCCTGACGAGAAGGCGGCATGAGCACACGGCCAAGCTTCGACTGGAACGGCGCCGCCATTGCCTTCCGCGACGGGGAAACGCTGGCCGCCGCCCTGCTGCGCGCCGGCGCCGACCGCGCCGGACAGCCGGGCGGTGAGGCCGGCTTCGCCTATTTCTGCGGCATCGGCATGTGCCAGTCCTGCGTCGTCGTTTGCGACGGCCGCCTCGTCGAAGCGTGCACCACGCCTGCCACGGCCGGAGCCGTCGTCAGGAGCCGCTATGGCTGACGCGCCTGCCGACATGCCCGCCGCGGTGGACGTGCTGGTCGTCGGCGCCGGGCCGGCCGGCATGGCGGCGGTCGCCGCCCTGCACGGTCGCGGTCTTTCCACCGTCTGGATAGACCAGCGCGACCGTTGCGGCGGCGCGATCCATCGCCAGCCCGCAAATGGCGCGGGCGCGGCTTTCGCCCCCCGCTCGGTGCGCGCCCAGTGGCGGCGGCTGGCGGATGCCGTCGCCGCGAGCGGGACGCGCCTGCACGGCCGGCACAATTTCCTCGGCCTCGACAGCGACGGATACGCCCTCGTCGAGAACCGGCCGGCCGGCAGCGTCGGCACGCTCAAGCCGCGCGCGATCCTCCTTGCCGTCGGCGCGGTCGAACGCGTCCTGCCGCGTCCGGGCTGGCACTTGCCGGGCGTGCGCACGGCCGGCGGCATGCAGGTGATGCTCAAGGAAACCCGCATCCCTCCCGAGGGGCGCATCCTCGTCGCCGGAAGCGGGCCGCTGACCGTGGCGCTCGCCGCCCAGCTTGCGGCGGCGGGCAATCCGCCGGTCGCGGTGCTGGAAGCCGGCAATCCTCTGCGCCCCGGCATCGCGGGGCTCGCGCTTCTGCGGCGGCCGCAGGTGGCGCTCGAGGCGGGTGTCTACCTTGCCACCCTCTACCGGGCCGGCGTTCCATGGCTGCGAGGACGCCGCGTCACCGCGATCCGGCAGGCGGGCGCGGCACTGGAGGTCGAATGCAGCGACGCATCGGGCGAAACCGGCGCGTTCCTCGTCGATCACCTCGCCCTCAATGACGGCATCCGCCCCAACCGCTTCGGCCTGCCCGAGGCGGCAGACACGCCGCTTGTCGTCCATGCCGGCGATTGCCGCGAGGCGCTGGGCGCGGTTGCCGCCGAGGCGGACGGAAAGTATGCCGCCTCGCGCATCGCGGCGGCACTGCTCGGCGCTCCGCGCGCCACGGCAAGCAGGGCGGTGGGGCGCGAGCGCACCATGCAGGCCGCCCTGGCCGCGATGTTCGAACCCACCGCCAGCAGCGCGCTCGCGCTCCTGCCGGACGACACGGTGCTGTGCCGCTGCGAGGGGCGCACGGTCGGCGACCTGCGGGCGCTCATCGGACGCGGCGGCGACCTCTCGCCGCGCGAGGTCAAGCTCAACGGCCGCTTCGCCATGGGTGCCTGCCAGGGCCGCTTCTGCGGCGACAACGTCATGGCGCTCGCCGCCGCGATGCGCGGCGAGGCCGTGCCCGAGCCGGTCGAGCGGCTGACCGGCCGGCGATGGCCCGTAAGGCCCGTCTCCATCGCCTCCCTGATCGCGGGCGAGCATGACCGGGAACCCGCGCCCGACAACGGACCAGATTCGAAAACGAGGATGCCATGACCACCGCCACAGCCCGCCATATCGACACTGCCGAAGAAATCGAGGTCCTGAACCCCTACGATTTCAGCGTTGTCGGCCACGTCCCCGTCGCCGGCCGGGCCGACATCGCCGCGACGGTCGCGCGGGCGAAGGCGGCGGCCGCCGCGTTCCGCCATTCGCAGCCGCATGAGCGGCGAGCGCTGCTCGAGGCACTGGCCGCCCGCATCGCGGCCAATGCGCAGGAGATGGCGCTGCTGATCGCGAGCGAGGTCGGCAAGACCATCCACGAGGCGCGCAACGAGGTGCGCCGCGCCCAGAACACGCTGCGGCTCTCCGGCGACGCCGCGACCTTCCTCGACGGCGAGGTGCTGCATTGCGGCATCGTTTCGGGCGGTGTCGACCGCCATGCCGTGATCACCTACGAGCCGGTCGGCGTGGTCGGCGCGGTGACGCCGTTCAACTATCCGCTCAACCTGCTGTGCCACAAGCTCGGCCCGGCGATCGCCGCCGGAAACGCGGTCATCGCCAAGCCGTCGCCCAAGGCGCCGCTGGCGGCGGCGCGGCTGGCCGAGCTGGCGCTGGAGGCCGGCTTTCCGGCCGGCCTTTTCCAGGTCGTGCATGGCGGGGCGGACGCCGCCCTTGGCCTCGCCCGCTCGCCCATCGACCTCCTGAGCTTCACCGGCGGCCCGGCCGCCGGACTGGCGCTGAAGAACGCGAGCGGCCTCGTACGCTGCCTGATGGAGCTGGGCGGGAACGATCCCCTCTTCATCATGCCCGACGCCGATCTCGACAGGGCGGTCGCCACCGCCGTCAGTCACCGCTTCGAGATCGCCGGCCAGTCCTGCGCGGCGGTGAAGAAGCTCTACCTCCATGTCGACATCGAGGACCGCTTCATCGACCGGCTCGTTCCGGCGGTCGAGGCGGTGCGTTTCGGCGACCCGCTCGACGAGGCGAGCGTCATGGGGCCGGTCATCGACGAGGCCGCCGCCGAAGCCGTCGAGGGGCGGATAGCGGCGACGCTCGGCAAGGGGGCGCGGCTGCTGGCCGGCGGTACACGCGAGCGCACGCTCCTCGCGCCCACGGTGCTGGCGGGCGTCGAGATCGACCACCCCGTCATCGCCGAGGAAACGTTCGGGCCGGTGATCGCGGTGCGCAGCTTTCGCGATCCGGGCGAGGCCATCGCCGAGGTCAACGCCTCGGCCTACGGGTTGCAGGCCGGGCTCTTCACCAACGACCATTCGCTGATCCGCCGGTTCTCGCGCGAGTTGCAGGTCGGCGGCGTCATGGTCAACGAGGGACCGGATTTCCGCGCCGAACACGTCCCCTTCGGCGGCGTCAAGTCGAGCGGCCTCGGGCGCGAGGGCGTGCGCATCGCCATGCGGGAAATGTCCGAGCCCAAGGTCGTGATCGGCTGAAGAGCGGGACGATGCGCATAGGCGTTGTCGGCGCGGGGGGACGCATCGGGACGATGCTGGTCGAGGCCATCGTTTCCGCGCCCGGCCTCGAGCTTGCGGCGTGCATCGTCGCGCCTGGCTCGCGCTGGCTGGGGCTGCCCGTCTGCGGCGGCGGCATCGAGTACCGCGCGGCCGATGCCGCCATCAACGCGCGCTGCGACGTGATGATCGATTTCTCGACCCCCGCGGCGACCATGGCGTTGCAGCAATCGTGCGGCACGAAGTCCATTCCCTTCGTCATCGGCACGACCGGATTCAGCGAGCGGCAGAAAGCCGTGCTGAAAGCATGCGCCCGCCACCGGCCGCTGCTGATGAGCGACAATTTCGCGCCGGCCTTTCGCGATTTCCTCGAAGCGGCCGACCGGCTCCGCGCCCGGCTGCCCGGCGCGCTGGAGACGTTGAGCGAGGAACGCCGCCGCCGCAGCGCCCCGTCGGCGGCAGGCGGGATAGGGCTTCCCGCGGCGCAGCGCTCGTCTCCCGCCGACATCACCGAAATCCGCTTCGACGCGGGCGGAGAGGAAATAGCGCTGGTCCACAGGGTCAGCTCTCCCGCCGCCTATGTCCAGGGCGCGCTCGCCGCCGCCCACTGGCTCGTCGCCAGCGCACCGGGCGAAGGGCTCTATTCATTTGCCGACATATCGACCGCTCACCACCGATTCGAAGGAAAGCACGCATGACACTTTCGCAGGACGACCGCTTCGACGGCGTATTCACCGCTCTGGTGACGCCGTTCGCCAACGGGCGCATCGACCATGAAGCGTTCGAGGTGCTGGTCGAGCGCCAGCTTGCCGCCGGGGTTTGCGGCCTGGTGCCGGTCGGCACCACGGGCGAAGGGTCGACGCTCACCGACGAGGAGGCGGGCGACCTGATCGCCCGCACCGTCCGCCTCGCCAGTGGCCGCGCGATGGTGATCGCCGGGGCCGGCTCCAACGACACGCGCGAGGCGATGGCGAAGGCGGGACGGGCGCAGGCCGCCGGTGCCGACGGGGTGCTCGTCGTCACGCCCTATTACAACAGGCCGACCCAGCGGGGGCTGATCGCGCATTACGAAGCCGTCTGCGGCGCGACGGACCTTCCCGTCATGCTCTACAGCGTGCCCGGCCGGTGCGGCGTGGAGATCGCGCCGGACACCTGCGCGCGGCTGCGCGAGCGTTGCGCCAATGTCGCGGCCATCAAGGAAGCCGGGGGGTCTGTGGCGCGCGTGACGGCGATACGCCGCGCCTGCGGCGCCGATTTTCCGATCCACAGCGGCGACGACGGGCTGACGCTGCCCTTTCTCGCCGCCGGCGCGGTCGGCGTCACCAGCGTCGTCGCCAATGTCGCGCCCGACGAGATGGTGGCGCTGGTGCGTGCCTGGCAGCAAGGCGACCGGCTGAAGGCGCTTGCGCTTCACGATGCGCTGGCGGAATTGTGCGAGGCGCTTTTCATCGAGTCGAACCCGGCCCCCGCCAAGGCGGCGCTGGCGCTTTCCGGCCTGTCGTCGGCAGAGCTGCGGCTGCCGCTGGTCGAGCTGGAAGCCGGCAATCTGGGCCTTCTTTCGGGGGTTCTGTCGCGGCTGCGCCAGAACGCCCTCTTCCAAGAAATCCGGTAAGTCAGGGGCCAAGCCTTCTATTGTCGCTGGTGGCGGCAGGCACAAAGATGCAGGCTTCGGCCATGCGCATCATCTGCAGCGGGCATCCGCTGCGGGCAACCAAGGGGAACAGCGCCATGCTTCTTCACCACAAGGCAGCCTCTCCGGGCGGAGGCGCCTGATGTACAAATGGAACTTCGACGTCATCTGGCAGTACTGGGACCTGTTCATGATGGGTCTGTGGCTGACGGTCGTCTACACGTTCGGCTCCATCCTGTTCGGCGTCCTCATCGGACTGGTCACCTGCGCGGCGCGGCTGTCGCAATGGAAGGTCCTGAACGTCATCGCCCGGACCTATCAGGAGATATTCCGGTGCTCGCCGCTGCTGGTCCAGCTTCTCTGGTTCTACTACGCGTTCCCGCTTCTCGTCGGCATCACCATAGACAACCGCGTCGCGGCGATGCTGACGCTGTCACTCTATGTCGGGGCGTTCTACGCCGAGATCTTCCGCGGCGGCATCCTGTCGATCGACAAGGGCCAGCGCGAGGCGGCGGCGGCGATCGGCATGAGCCCGATGCAGGCGACCACGCGCATCATCATGCCGCAGGCCTTCAAGCGCATGCTGCCCTCGTTCATCAACCAGTCGGTGATCCAGTTCAAGAACACGTCGCTGGTGTCGGTCATCTCGGTGGCGGACCTCGCCTATATGGCGGCGGTGGTCAACGGCCAGACCTATCGGCCGCTCGAATCCTATACCGTCATGGCCGCTCTTTACATCGCCGTCCTTTTCCCGCTGACGCAGGCGGCGGACTGGTTCGAACGCCGGCTGCGGGTGAGTGACTGACCATGAGCGAGACGAAGAAAAACCCGGCCGAGCCGATCATCGAGGCGATCGGGCTCAAGAAGTCCTACGGCAGCCTGGAAGTGCTCAAGGGCATGGACCTGACGTTGGCGCGCGGAGAGGTGGTGGCGCTGATCGGTCCCTCGGGATCGGGCAAGTCCACCCTGATCCGCTGCCTCAACATGATGGAGACGCCGAGCGCGGGAACCCTGCGGTTCCGCGGGCGCCAGATCGGCCGCAAGTTCCGCGACAGCGGCGAGCAGATCGGCATCGGCACCCTGCGGCGCCATGTCGGCATGGTGTTCCAGCATTTCAACCTGTTCCCGCACAAGACGGTGCTTCAGAACGTGATCGAGGGGCCGCTCGTCGTGTGCAGGACGCCGCGCGCCGAGGCCGAGGAACTGGCGAGGGACCTTCTGGCGCAGGTCGGGTTGCAGGAGAAGCACGACGCCTATCCGAACCACCTTTCCGGCGGTCAGAAGCAGCGCGTGGCCATCGCCCGCGCGCTGGCGATGAAGCCCGAGGTGCTGCTGCTCGACGAAGTGACGAGCGCGCTCGATCCGGAACTCGTCGGCGAGGTGCTGACGGTCATCCGCCGGCTGGCGCAGGAAGGCATGACGATGGCCATCGTCACCCACGAGATGGCGTTCGCCGCGGACGTGTCGGACCGTGTGCTGTTCCTCGACCAGGGGGTGATCGCCGCGGAGGGCTCGGCCGACGAGATCATCCGCAATCCCTCGAACGAGCGGCTCATCTCGTTCGTGTCGCGGTTCAACCACTGATGGCCCGCGGCATGTTCGAGGTGGCGATCGTCGGGGCCGGCAATGTCGGCCTCGCGCTGGCCCGGATGCTCGCGGGCACCGGCGGTTATGCGGTGCGCATCGGCGACTGCACCGACGAGGCATGCAGCCGCGCGCTTGCCGAAGGGTTCGAGGCGGGCCGGCTCGACGCCGGCGACGCCCGGCAGCTCGCGGCATTCATCGGCAATGCGGATGCCGTGGTCGCGGCCGTCCCCGACCGGCTGGTCGGGCGCGTCGCCGCCGGGGTGGTTGCCGCCGGCCGCCATTATCTCGACTTCTCCCTCGCCGACGAGGCGATGACGGCCCTTGCCCGCACTGTCCGTGAAACCGCGTTCCTTCCCGGTTGCGGCGTTTCGCCGGGTCTGGTCGACAGCGTCGTCGCCCATTTTCTCGACACCAGCGAAGGCGCGATCGACGTCGAGGTCGCCATCGGCGCGATTCCCGCCCGACGCACCAATCGTCTCGGCTATAGCCTGATATGGAACCTCGACGGGCTGTTCGGCGAGTACACATCGCCATGCGAAGCGATCGAGGATTTCGGGCTGGTCGCCGTGCCGGCCCTGTCCAGCCGGATCGAGATCGCCATCGACGGACAACCCTACGAGGCGTTCTGCACCGCCGGGGTCATGGGCGCGATGACGAATCTCGCCGGCGGCAGGCTGCGCAGCCTGGTTTGCCGCACCATCCGCTATCCCGGCCATCTCGACTACCTGCAACTGCTTCTCGACGACCTGCAGCTGCGCCATCGCAAGGACCTTCTCAACACCGTGCTGCGCAACGGGCTGATCGACACCCAGCAGGACATCGTGCTGCTTCACGCGACCATGAACCATGGCCGCAGCGACGCGCGCTCGCTCACCATGCGCGTCGAGGCGCGGCCCGAACAGGGAAGCTCTCTGGCCGTCGGCAGCGCCGCCCACGCGGCTTTCCTGCTCGACGAGCTGTCCTCGGGGACGGGAGCCACGGGAACCGGCCGCAAGGACGAATTCGGCCGATTCCTGAAAAGCCGGTTCGCCCGAGGCTTCGTCACGGTGAGGGAGAGCGGTCCGGACCGGAGCAGTCCCCGCGACGCCGCGGCGGCCCGTGCCTGACGCCGACGCGCGCGAGGACCGGCACCGCCGAACGGGAATCCCTTACGGGTCTTTCCCGAAATATCGGGTCCTGATCTCCTCGATCAGGCCGCTTTCATGCGCGCCGATCAACTCGACCGTGAGCGGGCGCGTCAGCTCGCTGCGACGGGTCAACCCGAATGCGTACTTGTCCGGCGCGAAGATCGGCCCCACCACCGTGACCGGCCGGTCCGGATTCGTGTGGGCGTAGTATTCAAGCACCGGCGCGTCGCCGATGATCGCATCGATCCGTCCGTCGAGGAGCGCCTCGACAGCCTCGTCGATGTGCTCGAAGGGATGGGTGCCGAAGCCCGCCTGACGCGCATAATCCTCCGACACGCTGCCGGGCTGGACCCCCACGCTGCGGCCGCTCAGGTCGGATACGCTGTTGATCTGGTTGGTCAGCGACAACGTCGTCATGACGCTGGTCACGGACGACGTCACATAGGCGAGCACGGCAACGCCGCAGGCGAGCCACATACCCTGCCAGATGCGGCCCGCCCAGCCGAAGAGGTTCTTTCGCGTCGGCGAGCGGCCCGAGGTCGCCACGGACATGACCGTATAGAAGCTCTCGGCAACGCCATCGCGCCACCGGCGCGGAAAATCCTTGTCGAAGCGGCGATCGAACAGGGTCATGAGGAATGTCGCAACGACGATAACGAGAGCGATCCAGCCATAGGCGCGCAAATGGCCGGAATCGCTCAACCCCTTGAAGACGTCCCGGAAGCCCGCGCCACGCTCCTCGTTGACCATGATGCGCTGGCCCGCGTCGAACCAGGGATGCGTGAAGTCGATACGCTCGGCGCGCTCCCTGGTGACGGTCATGTTGGTGACGGCAACGTCGATATCGCCCGACGCAACGGCATTGACCAGCTCGCCCACATTGCCCAGCTCGACATACCGGCTCTCGATGCCGCGCTGATTGGCCACCCACTCCCACAATTCGATGGCCATGCCCGTGAACGTGTCGCCCTTCCTGATGACGAAGGGAGGATGCACATAGACGCCGACCGTCAAAGGCTGCGCGGGGCGTTCCGCCATATCCGCCTCCTGCGCTTTTGCCGGCGCTGCGCCGGCAAAAGCGATGAGAAGAGCGAGGAAAGCGAAACAGGCACTGCGAGCGGTCATGAGAACAGGTCCACGTTCCAGAACGGACTATAAGGCCGGTCTGCCCGATCTTGTCCGGGAACGTCAACCTTGCCCCCGTTGCGATCAGGCCGGGGTGCCGCGGAGACGGATGCTTGCGAAAGCCGCCGTGCTCTGGTCCGTTGGCGGCAGGCGGATGTGGCCTTGATTCGAATGTCGCGGCCTGCGGGGCGGGCCGGCATTCCGGTTTCTGGAGAATGGCTATGACTGCCAAAGCGAATATCGTCGAACTCAAGCCCCGGATCACCGTGATCGGCGTGGGCGGCGGCGGCGGAAACGCCGTCAACAACATGATCGCGCAGCGACTGGAAGGCGTGGAGTTCGTCGCCGCCAATACCGACGCCCAGGCGCTCGCCATGTCGAAGTCGTCGCATCGCATCCAGCTGGGAGCCCTGACCACCGAGGGTCTGGGCGCGGGCTCGCTTCCCGAAATCGGCCATGCAGCCGCCGAGGAATCGCGCGGCGAGATCATGGATCACCTCGCGGGAACGCATATGTGCTTCATCACCGCCGGCATGGGCGGCGGAACCGGCACGGGTGCGGCTCCGGTCATTGCCGACGCCGCGCGTCAGGCCGGAATTCTCACCGTCGCCGTCGTCACCAAGCCGTTCGTCTTCGAAGGCACGCGCCGCATGCAGGCGGCGGAGCAGGGTATCGAGCGGCTTCGCGAATGTGCCGATACGGTCATCGTGATCCCGAACCAGAACCTGTTCCGCGTCGCCGACGCGAAGACGACCTTCGCCGACGCCTTCGCCCTGGCGGATCGCGTGCTCTATGCCGGCGTCGGCTGCATCACCGACCTGATCGTCAAGGAAGGGCTCATTAATCTCGACTTCGCCGATGTCAGGTCGGTGATGCGCGATATGGGGCGTGCGATGATGGGCACCGGCGAGGCCACGGGAGAAGGCCGCGCGAAGAACGCGGCGGAAGCCGCCATTGCCAACCCCCTTCTCGACGAGGCGTCGATGGGCGGCGCGAGGGGCGTCCTCGTCTCGATCTCCGGCGGGCCGGACATGACGCTGTTCGAGGTCGACGAAGCGGCGACCCGCATCCGCGAGGAAGTCGACACCGACGCCGACATCATCGTCGGCGCCATCTTCGACGAGGCTCTCGAGGGCAGGTTCAGGGTATCGGTCGTCGCCACCGGGCTGCGGCAGAAGACGCGGATCCTCGAGGCCGGGCAAGGAACAGCATAACGGGGAGGCGCCGATGCCGCCCGAAGCACGGTCGCCGCGGCTTGCCGCTCTCATCGACGCCGACAATGCCCCGACGAAGGGCGCGGATGGGTCTGTTCGAGGAGATCGCGAAGATCGGCAAGGCCGGCGTCCGCCCTATCCATGGCGACTTCTCCAGCGCCCGTTCGAACCACCGGAATGAGGTCGGCAACCCGGCGACACGCCTGACCGGCTCGGCCTGACCTCGCCCGGGGCGGTTTCGTCAAATCGGCATTTCGCCTTGCAATCGTCGCGCATAATCCCTACGTTGCGGCCATCGAACGTTGTGACGAACTTCTATTTGCGCCCAGGCGCACACGATCTTCCTTTCAATTTCGACATTCGCAACGCGTGGCGCAACGCCATGCGGGCAACTTCAGTTATTCCGGTTTGAAAGGAATCATCATGGCTATCGGAACGGTAAAATTCTTCAATACCACCAAGGGCTTCGGCTTCATTTCCCCGGATGCGGGCGGCGATGATGTCTTCGTCCATATATCCGCCGTGGAACGCGCCGGAATGCACACCCTCGTCGAGGGGCAGAAGGTCAGCTTCGACGCCGTCATGGACAACCGCAAGGGCAAGACCGCGGCCGACAATCTTCAGGCGGTCTGATCAGATTGCGCTCATGGTCTTTGACCACGGATGTACTGGCATCGATCATTGCAGCGCATAGAGAAGGCCGGGTTTCCCGGCCTTTTTTGCTGACCGAGAAAGGACAGCACCATGGGCATCCCCGTTACGGCGGACAACCTGTTCAAGCCGATGCCGTCGAAGGCGGCGACGAAGAGCGACGTCACCGACCATGCGGCGCTGGCGATCACCAGGGCGGAAGCCGAACACCGCGAAGCAAAAACGAATCGGCTTCGCAAAGCCCGCCTTGAACAGGAAGCCGTGCTGGCTTCCGTCAAGGCGACCACCCCCGAGCCAAAGAAAAGGAGACTTCGTGCAGGTACTGGTTCGCGATAACAACGTCGATCAGGCCCTTCGGGTCCTGAAGAAGAAACTGCAACGCGAAGGCGTGTTCCGTGAGATGAAGGCGCGACGGGCTTATGAGAAGCCGTCCGAAAAGCGCGCCAGAGAGAAGGGCGAAGCCGTCCGGCGCGCGCGTAAGCAGACAAGGAAGAATGCCCAGCGGGAAGGTCTGCTGCCCGCGCCCCGCAAGGTTGTGCGGGCGCCCCGACGCGCACCCGCGGCCCAACCGGCCGCCGCCGCCAGCAGCCAAGCTCCCAATACGTAAGCCCGATCCGGTAACGTGTCATCGCGCGCCATGCGCGATGACACCGCTCATATGCATCCGCATACTCATTCAAATGCGATCGCGGTGATCTGTCCTTTCCAGAACGGACGCGAAGGGTTTCGTTCTGTTACGCGATCAGCAACACTCGGGCCATGACGTTGCTCCGTCGTTTTCTGGTCGGTCCGATGCAGTGGGCTGGCGGTTTCATTGCCTGGATCACAGGAGGGATCGGCGCATTGGTCGCTCTTGTCGGTGTCAGCGATCTGTATTTCGGCGAGTACGAGACCAGCACCTTGTATTTTCTCGGGATCGGCCTGGCGGTGGTGATCGGCAGCGCAATTGCCCACAACAAGCTGACAGGCATTTAGCCGGACATGGCCTCCGGCACCAGAAGCGAGCTGATCATCCCGCCCGAGGCGAGGCGGGACATTCTCGTCGGCGCATGGGAGGAGGACGCCGTGTTCGATGTCCTGCGACTGCTGAAGGACGGGTTCGGCGCAACCGACGCCCACTGGCTGGTCGCGATCAGGCAGGAAGCCATGCTGGGTAACCTTGAAATCTACAGATATCCGGTCGATCGATCCGGCTTCGACCGGGTGGATGCCGCGACGCTGTCACTGACCCGGATCGGCACGGACTATGGCGACGCCGCGTATCTGACCCGCACGCAATCGACCCTGTCCGTCATCTCGTCCCTGCCGCCTCCACCCTTGGGCGACCCTCGCTGGATCATCGGACTTTGGGGCTTTCCTGAAGATTCATAGGCGCTTTCAGCGCATGCCAACCTTGATGTTCAGCGCTTTCGGCAGCCATGCGCCGAAACGCGCGGCAATGCCCGGCTTCCGCCCGGAGTCCTCTGCCTCCTCGCAGGAGAGGATCGCCGCGCGCACCAGCCTGCCGCCATAGGTGCGGAGGGGTTCGGGCGGAAAGCCCGGCACCTCGCGGCGGCAGAACAGGGAATTCGTCCACTGGTTTTTCTCGCCGAGCACCAGCGAGCTCAGGCATTCGCCGCCGATGCGCGTGGCGTTGACGCCGTGGCCGGAATAACCGCAGCCGACATGGACGCGGCCGCCCCTGGAAGACTTGAAGAAGGGAAGCCGGTCGGCGGAAATGTCGATGCCGCCTCCCCACGCCTTTTCGATGCGCGGCCTGCCGAGGCCGGGCATGAGGCGGGACAGGGCGGCGCTGGCGCGCCCGGCGGAGGCCGCATCCTCGCTGAGAACCGGGTCCAGGTAGCGCGCGCCATAGGCGATCGGGCCGGAGCCCGATCCCATGAGGATGCGGCTGTCCCCGGCCTTGCGGAAATAGTGGACGAACATGCGCAGGTCCGCGATGCCTTCGTCGGCTTCCCAGCCGATCTTCCCGTTGAGGTCGGGGATCTCCTCGCTCATCACAGCATAGGAGGAGAAGATGGCGAGGTGGCTCGAGGCCAGCGGGTGGCCGGCAAGCCCCGTATTGGTGGCGAGCACCACCTGCCGGCAGCGGATTTCGCCGCGCGCGGCGCGCACCAGGCACGGCTCGCCTTCCTCGACGCCGGTCACGGGCGTGTTCTCGAAGATGCGCACGCCGTTTTCCAGGCAACTGCGCCTCAGTTCGCGGGCAAGCCGCGCCGGCTGGAGATTCGCGCCCTCCGGCAGGTAGATGCCGCGCCGGAATGCCGGCGAGCGGATACGCCTGTCGAGTGCCGGCTTGTCCAGCGCGATCGCCGTCTCGGCGACGCCGAGCTCGCGCGCGGCCGAGAGGACGGATTCGAGCTTGATGTCCTGCGCGCGCGAGGTCGACACCCGGATGTTGCCTGCCTCGCGCCACCACACCTGCCGGCCGGGTGCCGTCGCATAGGCCCTGATCGAATCCTGTGCGACGGTCCCGAGCCTTGCGGCTTCCAGCGCCCCGTCGGCACCGAAGTTGGCCGCCAGCGCACCGAGCGAGCCCCAGTAGCCATGCACCTTGCCGCCGTTCATGCCGCTGGCGCCGCAACCGCACAGCCCGGCTTCCGCCAGCACGACGTCGAGGTCCGGCCTGCGCTCCTTCAGGAGGAGCGCGGTCCACAGCCCGGTGAAGCCGCCCCCGACGATGGCGATGTCGGCCTCCAGCGCGCCTTCGAGCGCGGGTGAGGGCCCTGAGGCGTCGTGGCGCAACGCCTCCTCAAACCACCAGGACACCTTGTCGGGCTTCGGGCTGTCGGTCGGCAACTGGGTCATGGCGGGGTCTTTGCGGGCTTGTTTCAGACGAAGTGGCAGGCGACGGACCGGGTTTCGTCGCCGCGAGGCCTCAGTTCGGGTATCTCACGCGCGCACCGTTCCTCGGCCATCCAGCAGCGGGTGCGGAACCGGCAGCCGGAGGGCGGGTCCGTCGGCCTGGGGATCTCGCCCTTCAGGATGCGCGGCCTGCGCGACTTTTCGAGCGACGGATCGGGTATGTTGGCGCTGTCGACCAGGGCCCGGGTGTAGGGGTGCTTCGGCGTTTGCAGCACCTCCCGCGCCGTGCCGTACTCCACCACCTTGCCGAGATACATCACCGCTATGTCGTCGGAGACGTTCGCCACCACGGCGAGGTCGTGCGACACGAAGACATAGGAAACGCCGAGCGATCGCTGCAACTCGCGCAGAAGGTTGATGACCTGCGCCTGCACCGAGACGTCGAGCGCGGAAACCGGCTCGTCACAGATCACCAGCCGAACGTCGGAGATCAGCGCGCGGGCGATGCCGACGCGCTGCTGCTGGCCGCCGGAAAGCTGGTGCGGGGTGCGCTGCGCCATCGCCTTGCCGATGCCGACGCGCTCCATCATGTCCAGCGCCCGCTCCTCGCGTTCCTTGATCGGAATGTCCTTGCGATGGACGTCGAGCGGCTCGCGCACGATGTCCACGATCCTCATGCGCGGATTGAGCGAGCTGTAGGGAGACTGGAACACCATCTGCACCTGCCGCAGCGCCCTGGCGCGTTCGCGCTCGGGCAGAGCCGTCACGTCCTGCCCGTCGAGCCGGATGCTGCCGGAAGTGGGGTTGGCCGTGCCGGCGAGCATGCGCGAGACGGTAGATTTGCCGCAGCCGGATTCGCCGACGATGCCGAGCGTCCTGCCCTTTTCCAGCCGCAGCGAAACACCGCTGACGGCATCGAGCGCGAGCAGGGGCCTGAACGGACCCTGCTTGAGGAAATAGGTCTTGGAAAGATCGCGCGTTTCCAGAAGCGGCGCGGTGTCGGCGGCGTCCCTATGCATTGGCGGGCTCCGGCAGGGCGAAGTGGCAGGCGACGCGGCGGCCGCCCGCGAGCTCGGTCAACGCGGGCATCACCCCGGCGCAGATGTCGCCCATGCGGTCGCAGCGCGGATGGAACGCGCAGCCCGGCACGGGATCGCTCGGCACCGGCGGGCTGCCGGGGATGGAGACGAGCTCCTCGCCGGGATTGTCGAGCCGCGGCATGGAGCGCAGCAGCGCGCTCGTATAGGGATGGCGCGGCGCGGCAAAAACGTCGGCAACGCTGCCCACCTCCGCCGCCATGCCCGCATACATGACCAGAAGCCGGTCGGCGAGGCGCGCGACGGCGCCCATGTCGTGGGTGATGAGAAGCACCGACATGCCGAATCGCGCGCGCAGGGAGGACAACAGTTCCAGGATCTGCGCCTTGATCGTGGCGTCGAGCGCCGTCGTCGGCTCGTCGGCGATGAGAAGCTCGGGCTCGAGCGCCAGCGCCATGGCGATCAATGCCCGCTGGCGCATGCCGCCGGAGAACTGGTGGGGATACTGGTTCACCCGCTCCGACGCAGCGGAGATGCCGGTCAGGGCCAGGAGTTCGACTGCGCGCTCCATGGCCTGCCGCCGCGGCGTGCCGCGATGGACCATCATCACTTCGGCAATCTGGTAGCCGACCGTGGTGCAGGGATTGAGCGCGGAAAGCGCGTCCTGGCTGATGAGCGAGATTCTCTGCCCGAGCAGGCGCCGGCGCGCTCTCGCGGACATCGCGGAAATGCTGTCCGTTCCGAGCGTTATGTCGCCCTCCACCCGGGCGTGATCGGGCAGCAGCCCCATGATCGCCTGGGCGGCGGTCGACTTGCCCGATCCCGATTCCCCTATGATGGCGAAGACCTCCCCGCGCGCGATGTCGAAGGACAGCCCGCGCACGATGTCGACGCCCCCTGCCCGGGACCTGAACGAGACGTTCAGGTCCCTGACGGAAAGCGTCGACATGCCGGCAGAAGGGTCCACTCCGGCCTTCACTGCTGGACGATCTTGAATTCCGAAAGAGCCAGGTTCTCCCCGAAATGCGCCGTCCAGTCGAGCTTCGTGGAGAAGCCGTAGAGCGACGAGGCCTGCCAGACCGCGGCTACGAAATACTGGTCGTGGACGTATTTCTGCACCTCCTTCCAGATTTCGGTCCGCTTGGCGTCGTCGGGCTCCTGCCCGGCCTCCGCCGAGAGCCGGTCATATTCGGCATCCTGCGTCACGGACAGGGCGGAGGCCGACTGGAGGAAGGAGTCGATCTTGCTGGCGTCGCCCTCGCCGAAGTCCCAGCCGATGATGTAGAAGGGGCCGCCGCTGCGGTTCTGCATCATGTTGATGAGGCGTCCCCATTCGAGCGTCTGCGGCGTGATCTCGAAGCCGACCTCGCCGAGTTGCGCATTGATGGCCTGGTAGAAGTCGCGATCATTCACATAGCGCCCGTCCGAGGTGAAAGTCTCGAGCGTGATCGGCGTCTTGCCTTCCAGCAGTTGCTCGGACAGTTCCGGGTCGTATGCGTAGGGCTCGATGGTGTCGTCGAACTGGACGACGTTCGGCCCGAGCGGAACCGCCAGAACCCGGCCATACTCCCCGAGCAGGGCATCGACCATGTCCTCGGTGTCCAGCGCATGGGCGAACGCCTTGCGCACGTCCAGGTCGTCGAAGGGCGGCTTTGTGGAATCGAGGAGCAGGGTGTGGACGAGGCCGTTCGGGCTCGAGACCACATGCGCGTTCTGCGATTGCTTGACGCGTTCCACATCGGCTATCGGCAGGCGCTGGATCACGTCGACCTCACCCTGCAGCAGCGCGTTGACGCGCGTCGAGTTCTCGGGGATGAAGGTGAAGACGCCCTTCTCGACCTCCGGCTTCTCGCCCCAGTAGTCCTCGTTGCGCACGAGGGTGACGGAAGCGCCCTTCTGCCAGCTTTCCAGCTTGTACGGTCCGGTGCCCATCGGCTGATTGCTCCGCTCCTCGGGCGTGAGGTTCTCGAAATGGGCCTTGGAGAGGATGAACACGCGGCCGCTGCCGCCGATTGGCTGCATGCGGCGCATCAGAACCGGGTTCGGCGTCTCGGTCTCGATCTCGACCGTGTGGTCGTCGACGACGCGCACTTCCTTGATGCTCGTCAGCTGCGAGTAGTGCGGCGAGCCCATGTCCTTGTTAAGAAGGAGCTCCAGCGTGAACTTCACGTCTTCGGCCGTCAGCGGCGTGCCGTCCTGGAAGCGGACGTCGGTGCGCAGCTTGATCTCCCAGACGGTAGGGGACTTGGCCGAATAGGATTCGGCCAGCTTCGGCTTGAGCTCGCCCGTCGCCGTGTCGATCTCGAGCAGCGTCTCGTAGATCTGCGACATCACCACGAGATCGGTGCCGTTCGCGCTCATCGACGGATCGAGCCTGTCGAGGCCGCCGCTGAGAGCGATGCGCGCGAGCGAGGTCTCGGCCAGCGCATCGGACAGAGAAAACGGCGCCGCGGCCAGCGAGAGGCCGAGGGCGAGCATCGCCGCCCGCGTGCCCCGCAGGGTTGCGGATTTCGGGTTGATTCTTGCATGTACTCCCATTTCGTTCTCCTTTTCGGGGTTATTGTCTGCCTGCCTGTTTCGGATCGGTGATGTCGCGGAGCCGCTCGCCGCAGATGTTGATCGACAGGACGAGCAGGAAGATCGCGAGGCCGGGGAAGAAGGTCAGCCACCACGCGGTGGCGATGTAGTCGCGCCCCTCCGACAGCATCTTTCCCCAGGTCGGCGTCCTGGTCGGCACGCCGAGGCCGACGAAGGAAAGGCCGCTTTCCATGACGATGGCCGTGCCGAGGGCGAAGGTGGCCAGGACGAGGATGTTGGGGGCGATGTTGGGCAGGACGTGCCGCAGCAGGATGCGCGCCGTGCTGCCCCGCATCACCCGCACCGCCTCGATGAAGTCCTGCTCGACCACCTGCATCGTCTCGGAATAGGAGATGCGGGCAAATGGCACCCAGCACCCGAGCGCGATGACGAAGACCACCAGCGGTATCGAGGGGCGCATGATGCCGACGATGGTGACGGCGAGCAGGAAGAAGGGAAAGGCGAGCTGGATGTTGGTGACGTAGAGCAGGAGCCCGCCCATCCAGCCGCCGCGAAAGCCGGCGAACATGCCCAGCGACACGCCGAAGAGCGCGGCGAGGGCGACCGCCAGTCCCGAGACGACGATCGCCGGGCGCGCGCCCGCGACGATCAGCGAGAGGATGTCGCGCCCGACCGGATCGGTCCCGAGCCAGTGGATGCCGTTCGCCCCCTCGAAGCCGGGCGGCATGAGGCGCGCCCTCAGCGACTGGCGCGCCGCGTTCATCGGCGCCATCAGGTCGCCCGTGATCGCGGCGAAGGCGAGCAGCGCCAGGATGACAAGCGCGACCGCCACGATCAGCTGGCTGCCCCGCAAGGAGGCGAGCTTGCGCGCCGCCGCCGCCATCACCTGTGCCTCAGCCTTGGATTGACGAAGCGTATGGCAACCTCGGCCGCGAAGGTGACGATGACGAAGCCGACGGCAACATAGGCCACCACGCCCTGCACGACGGGAAAGTCGCGCCTCTGGATCGACGTGATGGCGAGGCGACCGATGCCTTCCCAGGCGAAGACCGTCTCGGTCAGCACCGCGCCACCGATCAGGTTGCCGATCTCGAGCGCGAGCAGGGTGAGGACCGGAACCATGCCGTTGCGCAGCACCGTGCGGCTGATGACGCGGCTTTCCGGCATGCCCTTGGCGCGCGCCGCCATCACGTAGCTTTGCGGCAGCACCTCCAGCATGGAGGAACGGGTGAGGCGGGCGAGGCTCGGGAAGGCGTAGATGGCGAGCGTCAGCGCGGGAAGCGCCAGATGCGCGGCCGATCCCGTGCCGTAGGTCGGGAAGAGGTTGAAGCCGACCGCGAAGACCTGGATCAGGAGCAGGCCCACCCAGAAGGACGGCATCGAGGCCCCGATCACCGCCGCCACCTGCACGAAGCGGTCGACCGCCCCGTCGCGCCAGACCGCGGCCATGACGCCGAGGGGCAGGGCGAACAGGCAGGCGATCACCAGCGAGGCGCCCGCCAGAATCAGCGTATTGGGCAGGTGGCGCATGACGATGGAGGTGACGGATTCGGAATCGAAATAGGACCTGCCGAAATCGCCCGTCACCGCGTTGCCGAGATAGGTCAGGTACTGCGTCACCAGGCTGCGGTCCAGGCCGAGCCGCTCGCGCAGCAGCGCGCGCTGCGCCTCCGTCGCATCCTGCGGCAGGATGATGCTGGTCGGGTCGCCGCTCAGCCGGACCAGGACGAAGGTCAGGGTCAGCGCCGAAAGGACGACCAGGATCCCGAGAACGGCCTGCCGCAGGAAGACCTGCATTACGCTCCGTCCTTTCCGGGGGCGAAACGGCGCTCGCGCCATCTGAGCGCGGCGCTCGTGCCCTCCTTTTCGAGGATTTCCTGGAACTCGCTGCCCTGTTCCTCGATCACGTAGCCGAGATAGGCGGTGCTTTCCGCCCAGCTTTCCAGGTGCGGGACCATGCCCATGGCTTCATAGGCGCGGTTGATGCCGCGCTTGTTCATGGCGATCGCCGGGGTGGGGATGGCGCACAGCGTCGCCACCAGCCGCCTCGTCTCCTCCTCATGCGCGCCCGTCGGCACGACGCGGGTGACGAGGCCCATCTCGAGCGCCTCGCGCGCCTCGATGCGGCGACCGGACAGCAGAACGTCCTTGGCCCGCTTGTGGCCGGTCATCCACGGCACCATCATGAAGGCGGGACCTGCGCCGAACAGGATCTCGGGCTCGCCGAGCTGGCATTCCTGCGATGCGATGGTGAAGTCGCAGGGCAGCATCAGCTCGAAGGCGCCGCCAAGGCAATAGCCGTGGATGGCGGCCACCACCGGCTTCGGCGACTGCCAGATCGCCCAGCGCGCCCGGTTGGCGATGTTCTGCAAGCCGTGGAGCTTGTCGGCATGCGAGCGCCGCGACACTTCCAGCTTGAGGTCGAAACCCGACGAGAAGGCGCGCCCCGCGCCCTTGAGCACGATCGCCCTGCACTCGTCCTTGCCGGACGCCGCCAGGACGTGGTCGCCGATGGCCTTGTAGATGTCGGGCGTCAGGGCGTTGAGCTTTTCGGGCCGGTTGAGGGTCAGCGTCAGCACGCCGTCCTCGAAACTGTGAAGAAGGTGCTCCATCACGCTTCCCCCGCCCCGCCGTCCGGCTTCCCGGACCATTGGCCGGTCGCCGAATCGTAGGTGTCCGTCAGAACCGTACCCTCGCCGTCCTGAAGGCGCTTCTTGGCGATCTTGTTCGAGCCGGTGCGCGGGAACGCGGCGTAATACTGGATGTAGCGCGGCACCTTGAAGCGGGCGAGATGCCGGCGTGCGTGGTCGAGCACGGCCTGCGGCGGCAGGTCGGCGGGCGACTTGCCTTCCTTCAGCACGAGGCAGGCCTTCACTTCCTCGCCGCGCTTGTCGTCCTTGACGCCGTGGACGGCGACGTCCTCGACCTCGGGCAGCGTCGACAGCGCGCTCTCGACCTCGGTGACGGAGATGTTCTCGGCGCTGCGCCGGATCATGTCCTTGATGCGGCCGACGATGTAGTAGTAGCCGTCGGCGTCGCGCCGGGCGAGGTCGCCGGTGCGGAACCAGCGGCCGTGGAAGGCCGCCTCCGTCGCCTCCTTCTTCTTGTAGTAGCCCTGCAGGATGCCCGGGCCGGCGATGCACAGTTCGCCGATCTCCCCGTCGGGTAATTCGTTGCCCTGCGGATCGGCGATCCTGCCTTCGCGGAAGGGCAGGATCTTGCCGCAGGTGCCGATGCCGACCGAGCGGTCGTCATGCAGCCGGCAGCCGATGGCGAAGCCGATCTCCGTCATGCCGAAGGCGTCCCGCACCGGGACCTTGTAGCGCTGCGCGATGGAGGATTGCAGGCGCGGCCCCATGCCGAAGGTGGCGATCATGGTCAGCTTGTGCTCGTCCTCGACCGGGGCCGGCTCCAGCATCGCGACCGGGTTGGTCATCCACGCCATGTCGTATTCGTATTCGCGCATGCGCTCGCGGAAGCGGGAGAGGCTGTAGGCCGGCGGCACGTAGAGGGCCGCCCCCTGGAAGGCCGCCATGGTGAAGCGCCAGAGCGGCCCCATGTAATAGAAGGGCAGGTCGCACTGGATGCGCTTCAGGCCGGGCCACATCTCGGCGACCACCTTGCCGCACAGTATCCAGTAGCGGTGCGACAGCAGGCAGCCCTTGGGCCATCCGGTCGAGCCGGACGTGTACTGAATGCTGACGATGTCGTCGAGATCGACGTCGTCCCGGGGCGTGAAGACGGGCGAAGCCGCGTCGAGCTGGCCGGCCCAGTGCCTGAAGCCCTCGATCGGATCGCCCCAGATCGTCATGCGCTCGCGCGAGAGCAGCGGCGCATCCTTCTCCACGGCATGGAAGGTGTCGATCCTGGAGCCGTCGATAAGAAGATATTCGGCGTCGCCGTCGGTCAGCCAGTATCTGAGCTCGTCCGGCGTGTAGCCGGGGTTGATCGGGATCATGCGCGCGCCGAGCCGCGCCAGCCCCAGCCAGGCGGCCAGGCTCTGCGGGATGTTGGGCAGCATCACGCCCACATGGGTGCCCTTCTTCACCCCCATGGCGGCGAAGGCGTTGGCGGAGCGCGCGACGAGCCCGGAAAGGTCGCGCCAGGTCAGCGCCGGCAGGTCCTGCTCGACGAACACCCAGGCCGGATCGTCGCCGAACGCTGTCACCGCCTGGTCGAGCAGGTCGCCGATGTTGCGCGGCAGCGGCTCGGCCTCCACGCGTTTGCGAAACGCCTCGTCGCTCTCGACTATCCTCTCCATCAATGTCACGTCACTCGTCCTTCTTCCTACGGCTTTTTCCCGCTGCGCCCGGCAAAGAAGCCTTCCTCGGAGCCGTATCCCTCGTAGTTCGTGCGATGCAGCTTGTAGAGCTGCTGGCCGAATCGCGCCGCGTCGTAGCGGTCCATCGTCTGGCCGATCTCCAGCGCCTCCATTTCCACCCGCACGGCGGTAGGCGGATGACGGGCGATCAATCCGGCGATCTCGACTGCGCGCGTCAGGAGCCGGTCCTTCGGCACCACCTCGTTGACGAGGCGCATGCGTGCGGCTTCGTCGGCCGGGACGAACTCCCCGGTCAGCGCGATCCAGGCCGCGTCGACCGGCGCGAGATGGCGGGCAAGCCGGGTGACGCCGGAAAGGCCGGCGGCGCCGAAGGAGACCTCCGGCAGGCCGAATCGCGCCCCGGGCTCGGCGATGCGTATGTCGCTGTGCTGGAGCATGCAGGCCATGCCCGCGCCGAGGCAGTAGCCGCTGACGGCGGCGATGATCGGCTTGTAGCGGCGATGGCGGTAGACGTCCTCTTCCCAGCCGGGCCGCGAAGGGGTCTCCCCCTCGTCCTGGTGCAGGAAGAGAAAGGCCTCCAGTTCCTGCTGCCGCGTCCTCTGGGGGCGGTATCTGTTCTTGATGTCGTCGCCGGCGCAGAAGGAGCGGCCCTCGTCATAGCCGGCGCCGTAGAGCATCCCGACGCGCGTTTCGCGATCGATCTCGAATTTTTTCAAATAATGAAAGAAGTCCTTGTAAGCCTGTGGCGTAAGGACATTCATCTTCCCGTTATCCAGGACGAAATGTGCTATTCCGTTTTCTGTATGATATCGCATCAAATACCTACGTTCCTTGGTAGATATTTCTTCTGTTCCCTAGAACAGGCCTTGTTGCCTGTTTTTTTATTTCATTTTCGTCACGGTAACGTGGCGTCAGGGGGTTGACAATGAAAAGATTTTCATGAATCCATAACTCATGGTTATGGAGAATACATGGACATCCGCCAGCTCCGGGTCATACAGACGGTGTGCAAGACCGGGTCGGTGACCGAGACCGCCCGCATCCTCCATGTTTCCCAGCCGGCGATCAGCAAGACGGTCCGGCAGGTGGAGGAGGAGACGGGTCTCACGCTCTTCGAGAACATCCAGGGACGGATTTTTCCGACCGAGCAGGCGCATCTGCTCCTGCCCGTGATCGAGCGGTTGATGTCGAGCCACGACAATGTCCGTCAGCGGATCGAGGATCTGCGCACCGGCCGGCGCGGTCTCGTCACCATCGCCTCGGCGCCGTCGGCGACGTCGACCATCCTGGCCGAGGCGATCCGCCGCTTCCGGCTGGAAAAGCCCTCCGTCGAGCTCAAGGTGTTCGCCACCTCCACCCGCGAGGTGGTGGAGCGCGTCGCCCGCAACGAGGTCGACATCGGCATCTGCCAGCCTTCCTCCGGCGATGCGGCGGTGAGCGCGCGCCTGATGTCGACCGGCAGCGTCATCTGCGTCCTGCCGCAGGACCACAGGCTGGCCTCCAGGCCGTCCATCCTCCCGGACGATCTCGAGGGCGAGGAGATCATCACCTTTCCCGATTTCGAGCCGACGGGCGCGCGCGTCTCGGAGGCCTTCCTCAAGGCAGGCATTCGCCTGCGGCGCGCGATCGAGGTCAACCAGAGCTACGGGGCGTGCTCGTTCGTCAATCACGGGCTGGGGATCGGCCTCGTCGATTCCTTCATCCACGCCAGGGGGCATTTTCCGGGGCTGGCGATCCGGCCTTTCGCGCCCGAGATCCCGATCCAGATCCACATGCTGACCTCCAGCATCCGGGCGATCCCGCCGCTTGCGGAGACCTTCTGCCAGAGGCTTCTGGATGTGGGCAGGGCCTTCGAGCCGGCCTACGGATAAGGGCCCGACAGCCGGTTGCAGCTTTCGTATCGGCACACGCGATCGGTTACGTCGTGGAACTCGTAGAGCCGGTTGTCGTCGGGAAACACGAAGACGCGGTCGGGCAGGAGGTCGAATTCCGTTCCGAAGACGGCGTTGAACAGGGCGCGATAGCTGTTGACGGGGGTGATGCCCTCGCCAAGCTGCTCATAGCGACGGTTGGGGAAATAGTAGGCGTTGAGGATGCCGGTCTTGATGCGCAACTGCCGTTCCGGCTGGTCCTGCCACGGCACGCCCGCCTCGAAGGCGGGAAACGGCCCCTCGTCGGACTGTATGAGGATCACCGGCGGCGCGCGGTCTTCGGCCTGGAGCCGCGTCACCAGATCCTCGATCATCCGGCCGGCATAGGCCACCTGGTCGACATAGCCCTGCCGGTCGCCGCGCCGGCCCGCCTCCTCCATCGTCAGGCAGCGCCCGTCGGCCGTGAAGTTGTAGGGGCCGTGCGGCACCAGAATGTGGGCGAAGACGTAAGCCGGCCTGTCGCGTGCGCCGATCGCCTTGATCTCCTCGATCTGCGCGGCGACGCGCTGGCACTGGCCGTTGTCCCAGTCGAGCCGCATGGTCAGCGGCCGGTCGGGCAGCGCATGGAAGAGCGGGCGCAGCATGGTGCGGCGCAGGTAGAGCATGGTGAACTCGTTGAAGCCGTGCGGGCGGTTCACGGCGGCGACGGGATTGTGGAAGGTGCCGGTCCACCACGACCCGAACTGGAGGAAATCGTAGCCGCGCGCCTTCAAGAACCGCGCCACGCGATGATCGCCCAGCATGGCGTGCACCGGCTGCCAGTTGTCGCCGGCGATGTCCGCGTCGGCGAGCAGGTCGAGATAGTCCATGTAGAAGGTCGAGGCGAGCGAGTGCGCGGTGCGGTGGTAGTTCGCGTGGCTGCCGCGCGCCACATGAAAGCCGCGCTCCTCGAGGAAGCGCGCGGTCGCGCCGTCGTCGACATCGTAATAGGCGGCGAGCACCTCCTGCGAGGCGTAGCGGTCGAACACGAAATGGTAGATGTCGGGCGGGCGGCTCGCGCCTTCCGTGCCGCCCGCCGCGGCGATCTGCGGCATCGCCGCGGCGGCGCGGCCGGCATCGTAGACCGCGCGCGCTTGGCCGTTGCGCCACTCATAGGCGACCGCCTGCCACAACGGCGTCGCGACGATGACGACGGCGATGGCGTTCAGCACGAGGTTCGCGACCCTGACGGGCGCGACCGGCAGGCGGAGCGCGACCACGGTCAGGAGCGCCAGCGCCGCGAGCGCCAGGGGCAGCGAGCGCACCATAGGGAAGCCGCCCCCCACCAGATCGTTGAGGGCGCCGAAGAGGCCGGCATAGAACAGGCTGCCGCCGATCCAGATGCTGGCGATCACCGCCGTGCGGGCGTCGAGCCGCCGCCGCAAGGCCGCCACCGCCAGATAGACCGCGCAGGCGAAGGCAAACGTCCCCGCCAGCGCCGGGGCGGCGTGGGCGAACGTCGCCTGGTTCAGGCTGTTCGCCAGGAGCGCGAGCACCGAGGCGGGCGCGAGCAGGAAGGGATGCAGGGGCCAGCTTCCGTCCGGGGTCAACCGGCCGGTCCTTCTTTCGATACGCTCATTCATCCAGTCGACCTGCAAAGGAGGCACGGACAATCGCCAGCCCGGGCGCAGTTATGCCCCATAGCGGCTTCAGGTAACCTGCATTTTAACCGCCATGACAGTTTTGTGATGGTTTCATGACGGATCGTTCCGGCCGGTCGATCGTTGACCTTTGTTGTAGCCAGTACGTTAGCAGACTAAAGAAAGGCGGTCGCCATGCAAGTCAACCTTCGGTCCTTGCCCTTCCCCCTCTTCCTGTCGACATTGTTCCTCGGCATGTCCGCAACCGGCGCCCATGCGTATCTCGACGGCGGGACGGGCAGCATGCTTCTTCAGCTCCTGCTGGGCGGAATGGCCGGACTGGCGATCGCGGGCAGGCTCTACTGGTACAGGTTCCTCGCCTTCTTCGGCGTGAAGTCCAAGACGGACGTGGCCGAAGCCCGTGCGCGCAATACTTCGGAAACGCGGACGCGGGTCGATAGGTGAGCGAGACCGCATCGCCGCCAGCGGAGGTTGCGCACCTTTCCGCGATCGAGCCCGAGCCCGGTTCCTACCGCGACAGGAACGGTTCCGTCTTCTACAGAGACGGACGCGTCTTCCGGCGTCTGAGCGCCAGGGCGCAGGAGAACTGGAGCCTGCTGCGCGGCGCATCCTTCTTCGAGACCGGCCGCGCCGACGGCAGCATCGTCGATACATGGGACGTCGATCCCTCGGAAAGCGGGCTGGGGCCGGGGATCGTGGAGCACGCGCGCATCCCCTTCGTCTCCTATCCTTACGAGTGGCCCTTCGGGATGCTGAAGGATGCGGCGCTGCTTCACCTTCGCTTGATGCGGCAGGCGCTCGACGCCGACATGATCCTGAAGGATTCCTCGGCCTACAACGTCCAGTGGCTCGGCGTGCGGCCGGCCTTCATCGACATTCCGTCCTTCGAGCCGCTGAAGCCGGGCGAGCCCTGGGTGGGCTACCGGCAGTTCTGCGAGCTCTTCCTTTATCCGCTGATGCTGCAAGCCTACAAGGGCGTCGATTTCAGGCCCTGGCTGCGCGGGCGCCTCGACGGCATACCGGCCGACCAGATGCATGGCCTGATGTCGGCGCGCGACCTCCTGCGCCCCGGCGTGCTCCTGCATGTCGCCGCGCAGAGCGCGCTGCAGAAGCGCTATTCCGCCGGCGCCGGCAATGTGCGCGGCAAGCTGGCCGAGGCCGGCTTCGACAAGTCGATGATCCTGCGCAACGTGGAGAAGCTCGGCGGGCTGGTCGGGAAGCTCGCCCTGCCGCGCGTCAGCACCGAATGGTCGGACTACGACCGGACCCACTCCTATGACGAGGCGGAGTTCCGCCACAAGCTCGAGTTCGTCCGCAACGCCGCCAGCCACAGGCGCTGGAAGCGCGCCTGGGATCTCGGCTGCAACACCGGCACCTTCTCGCGCATCGTCGCCGACCACGCCGACCACGTCGTCGCGATGGACGGCGACTGGATGGCCGTCGAGCACCTCTACCAGCGGGAGAAGGCCGCGAGCGATCCGAAGGCGATCCTGCCGCTGGTCGTCAACCTTGCCGATCCGTCGCCCGGCCAGGGCTGGCTGGGAGCCGAGAGGAAGGGGCTCGCCGAGCGCGGACGGCCCGAGCTGACGCTGTGCCTCGCCCTTGTCCACCATATCGTGATCTCGGCGAACATTCCGCTCGCCGACTTCATCCGCTGGCTCGCCGGGCTGGGAACGTCACTGGTCATCGAGTTCGTCGGCCGCGACGACGAGATGGTGCAGACCCTGCTCGCCAACCGCGAGGACCAGTACGACGACTACAACCTTGAGACCTTCGGGACCCTGCTGGAGACGCATTTCGACATCAGGGACCGTCGCGACCTGAAGGGCGGCAAGCGGCGCATCTATTTCGCCACGGCACGCACCTGAACAGCACGGCCGTCCGGATCGGTTCGATCCGGGCGGCCGCGGGCGACGGGAGGATGGGTGCGTTGTCGCCTCGTGGCGCGCGCGCCGGGTTCAGCGGTAGCTGACGAACCCGGTCAGCGGCTCGACGGTGTTCTCCATCGGGTTGACGCGAACGATCTGGACCTCGCGCGCGGCGGTGTTGCGCTCGTTGGTGAAGTCCAGCGGCGAGGAGAGCCCGCCGCTGTCGAGGGCGTCGATCTTCTTCAGGTTGTCGTTCAGGCAGTCGCGGGTCAGCTCGCGGCCGCAGGCCTCGGCGGCGGCCAGAACCGCCTTGGTGCCGAGATAGCCGGTGAGCGAGAAGCGGTTGAGGTTCTTCTGCTCGTCCTCGCTCAGGTGCTGCTTGGCGAGATCGCGGAAACCGGCCGCCGCCTCGCTGCTGATCGGCACCACGTAGTCGGCCGCATAGTAGGCCATGTTGTAGGGCGCCGAGAGCCGCGCCGTCATGTCGATGGCGCCGGTGTGCGGGTGCGCGGTCGGGATGTTCATGCGCAGCTTGGCCAGTTCCTTCAGCACGCCCGGCGTCTCGGCGATGACGCCGCCGACGGCCAGCGCACCGATGCCCTGGCTGCGCAGGCGCAGGATCTCGGCCGAGAAGTCCTTCTGGCCGCGCTTGAAGCGCACCGGCGGCACGCTCGGCAGGCCGAGCTTCTCGACGGCCATCATCACGCCGGCCTCGACATGGGCGCCGTAGTCGTCGTCCTGGGCGATGACGGCGTAGGGGCCCTCGGGCTTGTCGTTCTCGCTGATATGCTTGATCTGCGCGTAGAACATGTCCTCGTAGTCGGCGCCGAGCATGAACACGTAGGGACGCACCGGCTCGACCGCGGCGTTGGAGACCGAGGTCGAGACCATGGTCGGGATCTTCTTCTCGTCGATCACCGGCAGCATCGCGCCGAGGCTGCCGCCGCCGCTGGTGCCTACCAGGGCGAGGATGCCGTCGTCGGCGAGCTTGACCAGGCCCTGATAGGCGCGGCTCGGCACGTAGCCGTCGTCCTCGACCAGCATGCGCACGGTGCGGCCGTGGATGCCGCCCTTGGCGTTGTACTCGGCGATGGCGAGACGGCTGCCCGCGCTCGCGCCAAGGCCGGGGAAGCTCGCCGGGCCGGACATCGGCAGCACCGCGCCGAGCACGATCTCGGTGTCGCTGACGCCGGGGGTCTGCGCCATCGCCGGTGCGCTGAGGCACAGGGCGAGCGCCGCGTATGTGAGTGCTTTCATTCTCTCCTCCATTGAAAATAAGGCATTGAAGACCGGGTCAGACCGACAGGGGCCACTGCAACCAGTAGCGTTTCGTCCTGCGCCAGATGCCGATCAGCCCGTCGGGCTCGATCCGGAGCATCGCGATGATGAGCACGCCGGTGACGACGGCGCGGATTTCGAAGACGTGGGCGGAGCCCGACTCGCCGGTCCAGCCGACGAGCGCCAGCAGGCCGCGGGCGATCTCGGGCAGGAGCACGATGAAGGTCGCGCCGAGGACGGCGCCGGCGACGGAGCCGACCCCGCCGACGAGCAGCATGGCCAGCGCCTCGATCGACAGGAACAGGCCGAACACGTCGGCGGTGATGAAGCGCAGTTGCAGCGCCATCAGCGCGCCGGCGACGCCGACGATCGACGACGAGACGAAGAACGACAGGAGCTTGTAGCGGACGAGGTCGATGCCCATCGACTTGGCGGCGATGTCGTGGTCGCGCAGCGCGACCCACGCCCGGCCCGAACGCGAGCGCATCAGGTTGTTGACGAAAACGACCGTCAGCACCGCGACGATCAGCGCGATGTAGTACATGCCGCGCGCATCGGCGATGCGCAGGCCGAGGAAGCTGACATCGGGGATGCGCAGGCCGAACGGCCCGCCGGTCAGCGGCTCGGCGTAGAGGATGATGTGGATGACGATGAGCGAGGCGGCGAGCGTTGTGATGGCAAGGTAGAGGCCCTTGAGCCGCAGCGACGGCACGCCGATCAGCAGGCTCAGCGTCCCGGTGATGAGGCCGGCGAGCGGGATCGCCAGCTCCGTCGGCAGCGACAGGTCGCGCACCAGCAGGCCGCAGGCATAGCCTCCGATGGCAAGGAAGCCCGACTGGCCGAGGCTGATCAGGCCGGTGGTGCCGGTCAGCACGTTGAGCCCGACCACGCCGACGGTGGCGATCAGCACCGTGGTCGAGACGACGAGGAGATGGCCCGACACCGCCCATGGCAGCGCGACGAGCGCCGCAATGAGCGTGGCCGCCCAGGCCCAGGTGACCGGGTTGGTGGTGAGGGCGAGGAGCCGCCCGTAGGTTTCGACGGCGTGGCCGGTCCGCATCACACGCGCTCCAGTTCCTTTTCGCCGAACAGGCCGTAGGGACGGACCATGAGCACGGCGATGATGATGACGAAGCCGGAGATTTCCTTGAGGCCGTAGCCGATATAGCCCTCCGACAGGCTGGCGGCGATGCCGACGACGACCGCGCCGAAGGCCGAGCCGAGCGGCGAATCGAGGCCGCCGAGGATGGCGGCGGGAAAGGCCTGGAAGCCGATCTGCCACATGTCGGGGGCGCGGGCGACGATCAGCGCGTAACAGACGCCGGCGACGCCCGACACCGCCGAGGCGATCATCCACGACAGGCCCTGGAGCCGGCGCACATTGATGCCCATCAGCAGCGCGGCGGTCTCGTCATGGGCGGCGGCGCGCATGGCGACGCCGACGCGCGAGAAGCGGAAGAAGGCCCAGGCCGCGGCCGAGATCGCCACGAACAGCGCCAGCGCGAAGATCTGGTCGCCCAGCATCATCACCGGCCCGAACTCGTAGAGCTGGCTCTTGAGCGGCGCGTCGATCGGCTCGGACTCGACGCCCCAGAAGATCGGCACCAGCCCGCGCAGCACGATGGCGACGCCCACCGTGGTCATGATGATCGAGAACTGCGACTGGCCGATCATCGGCCGGATGAACACGCGCTCGAGCAGCACGCCGAACGCGCCGCCGACCACGATGGCGATGAGCAGCAGCAGCCACAGCGGCGCGGCGACGAAGGTGCCGACCATCCACGAGAAATAGAGGACGAACATCATCACCTCGCCCTGGGCGAAGTTGACGACGCCGGTGGTCTTGTAGATCACCGCGAAGCCGATGGCGATCAGCCCGTAGAGCGAGCCGAAGATCAGGCCCGAGGCGACGAGATTGGCGAAATAGTCCATCGCTTACGCCTCCGCGGGCTGCGACGCGTAGAGCGCGTCGATGATGTCGGCGAATTTCTTCTCGATCGAGCGGCGGCGCACCTTCATCGTCGCCGTCACCTCGCCGTCGTCGTGGTCGAGCTCCTTCTGGAGGATCGCGAAGCGGCGCACGTTCTCGACGCGGGCGAACTCGCCGTTGAAACGGTCGATCTCGGCCCGGATCAGCGCCTGCACCTCGGCGTTGCGGGCGAGGCTGGCATAGTTGGTGTAGGCGATGCCCAGCGACTGCGCCCACTTGCCGACCACCTCGTAGTCGATCTGGATCAGGGCGGTGAGGAACTTGCGCCCCTCGCCGATCAGGATGGCCTCGCGGATATAGGGCGAATCCTTCAGCCGGTTCTCGATCAGCGAGGGGGTGATGTTCTTGCCGCCGGAGGTGATGAGCACGTCCTTCTTGCGGTCGGTGATGAACAGCGAGCCGTCCTCGCTGCGCCGCGCGATATCGCCCGAATGCAGCCAGCCGTCGACGATGGCCTCGCGCGTCGCCTCCTCGTTGTGGAGATAGCCCGAGAAGACGGCGTCGCTGCGCAGCACCAGCTCGCCGTCTCCGGTCAGCTTCTCCTCCCAGCCGTCGAGCGCCGGGCCGCAGGAGCCGTGCACGGTCGAGCCCATGAACTGGGTGTGGGTCGCCCCGCAGGTCTCGGTCATGCCGAAGATCTGGTAGATCTCCAGTCCGATCGCCCAGTAGAAGCGCAGCACCTCCGGCGAGATCGGCGCGCCGCCGCAGAACAGCCGGCCGCCGGCCCGGTTGAGGCCGAGCCATGTCTGGAGCGAGCGGAACACGGTCAGCCACAGGAAGGCATGGGCCAGCCGGTCGCCGAGGGACGCGAAGCGCCCGCTATTGGCCAGCCGCCGGTCGGCGATGCGCTTGCCGGCCTCGATCGCGGTCTCGGCCACCTTGCGCGGCAGCGGCCGCGTGTCGAGCAGCCGCACGGTGATGGTGCTCTGCAGCTTCTCCCAGATGCGCGGCACGCCGAGGAAGGCGTTGGGCGCGACCTCGCGCAGGTCCTGGAGCACGGTGTCGATGGATTCGGCGAAGCTGACCGTCGTGCCGTTGACGAGCTGCATCACGGTCGAGAACTCGCGTTCGGCGACGTGGCACAGCGGCAGATAGGCGAGCATCGACAGCGGCCGCCGGTCGAGATCGTGCCGCGCGATCATGCGCCGCGCATTGGCGATCAGCCCGCGATGGCTCAGCATCGCCCCCTTGGGCAGGCCGGTGGTGCCGGAGGTGTAGACGATGACGGCGGTGTCGGAGGGCTTCACGGTGTCGATGCGCGCCTCGACCAGCGCCCGCTCGGTCGCGAGGCGGGCGCGGCCCAGCGCCAGCACCTCGGCGAAGCTCTTGAGCATCGGGTGGGCGTAATCGCGCATGCCCTTCATGTCGACGCACAGGATATGCCGCAGGTCCGGCAGGCCGCCCGGCTGGGCCAGCGCCTCCAGCACCTTGTCGGTCTGCTCCTGGTCGCCGCAGACCACGACCCGCGCGCGCGAATGCTCGAGAATGTACTTCACCTCCGGCCACGGGCTGGTCGGATAGATGCCGATGCATGCGCCGCCGAGCGACTGGGTGGCGAGGTCGGCGTACATCCATTCCGGCGTGTTCTCGCTGGCCACGCACAGGAAATCGTCGCCGGTGAAGCCGAGCGCGTCGAGGCCGAGCGCCAGCGCGCACACCCGCTCGAAATAGTCGGCATAGGTGATGCGCTTCCAGATGCCGAGGTTCTTCTCGCGCAGCGCCACCGCGTCGGGACGGGTGCGCGCCCAGTGGCGCAGCAATCCGGGGATGGTCTGGCTGTCGTAGTCCATCGTCCCCTCCCTCACGCGCCGCCGAGATAGGCGTCGATGACGCGGGGGTCGGCCGCGACCTCTCCCGGCGTGCCGTCGGCGATGCGCTCGCCGAAGCTCAGCACCGTCACCCGGTCGGAGATGTCCATGACGATGCTCATGTCGTGCTCGATCATCAGCACCGCGATCGACAGCTCCTGCTTGATGTCGAGGATGAAGCGGGCGATGTCCTCGGTCTCCTCGGTGTTCATGCCCGACACCATCTCGTCGAGCAGCAGCAGCTTCGGGCCGGTGGCGAGCGCGCGGCCGAGCTCGACGCGCTTCTGCAGCCCGTAGGACAGCATGCCGACGACCTCGTTGCGCAGATGCTCGATCTCGAGGAACTCGACGATGCGCTCGACCTCCTCGCGGGCGCGGATCTCGCGCGCCCGCGTCGAGCCGAAGAACACGCCGTCGGAAAGGACGTTGCCGCCGATGCGGTGGTGCATGCCGACGAGCAGGTTCTCGACCACGGTGGCGTGCGAGAACACGGCGAGGTTCTGGAAGGTGCGGCCGATGCCGAGCCGCGCCAGATGATGCGGACGGGCGCGGCTGATGTCGCGGCCGTCGAACAGGGCGCGGCCGGCGGACGGCTTCACCAGCGCGCTGATCATGTTGAACAGCGTCGTCTTGCCGGCGCCGTTCGGCCCGATCACGGAATGGATGCTGGCGGGCTCGACGTCGAAGCTGACGCCGCGCACCGCATGGACGCCGCCGAAGCTCTTCGACAGGCCCTCGACCGACAGGAGCGCGCTCATGCCAGCCACCTCTTCCGGCGCTTGTAGTGCTTGAGATCGCGCAGGCTCTTGCGCTCGCCGCCCTTGGCCTGGCCGAGATAGAACTCCTGGATGTCGGCGTTCTGCGCGAGATCGGCCGACGGACCGTCGAGCACGATGCGGCCGTTCTCCATGATGTAGGCGTATTCCGACACGGCGAGCGCCAGCCGCGCGTTCTGCTCGACGAACAGGATCGACAGGCCGTCCTCGGCGTTGAGCCGCTTCACGATGTCGAAGATGTCGCGCACGATCTGCGGGGCGAGCCCGAGCGACGGCTCGTCGAGGATGAGCAGCTTCGGCCGGCCGATCAGCGCGCGGCCGATGGCCACCATCTGCTGTTCGCCGCCCGAGAGCAGGCCGGCGACCGCGTGGCGCTTTTCCCGGACCCGCGGGAACATGGCGTAGACGCGCTCCAGCCCCTCGCCGAGCTCGGCGGCGGCGAGCGCGTAGCCGCCGAGGCGCAGGTTCTCCTCGACCGTCATCGTCTCGAACAGGCGGCGGCCCTCCGGCACCTGCACGATGCCGGCGGCGACGATCTCGTCGGCGTTGCGCGCCGTCAGGTCGATGCCGTCGTAACGGATCGAGCCGTGGATCAGCCGTCCCTCCTCGGGATAGAGCACGGCGCTGATCGCCTTGAGCAGCGTCGACTTGCCGGCGCCGTTGGCGCCGAGCAGCGCCACGATACGGCCCTCGCCGACGGTCAGCGACACGTCGCGCACCGCCTCGATGACGTCGTTGTAGAAGACCTGGACGTTGAGGATCTCGAGCGCGCCGCTCATGAGCGGCCGCCCCCGGCGATGGCGCGCAGCTCCTCGGAGATGCCGAGCAGCCGTTCGGCCACGTCCCGCTGGCGCACGTCCGTCTCCGGCAGGCGCGCGAAGGCGTTGTAGATTAGGTCGGCGATGTTGTCGGCAATCTCGTCCGGATCGAAGGTGCCGACCTTCATGCGGTAGGGCCAGGTCGACTGCTCGACCACGCCGAACAGGATGTCGCGGCCGAGGCGGGGCGACTTGTCGGCGCGCAGCTCGCCGCGCAGCGCGCCCTCGCTCAGGATCTTCACCACGCGGTTGGCGTAGCGGCGGTTGAGCTTGTGCAGCTCGGACCCCCAGTACTCGCGCGACATGCGCACGACGCCGAAATAGAAGTTCACCAGCTCGGGATAGCGATAGATGCAGTCGATGTGGTGGTAGGTGACGAAGCGGAGCTGCTCGCGCACGCCGGAGATCTGCTCGAGGCCGGATTCGTAGCTCGCCATCACCTCCTCGTACCAGTCGCACAGCACCGCCATGACGAGCTGCTTCTTGGTCGGGTAGATGCGGTAGATCGCGCCCTCGACGATGCCGAGACGGCCGGCGATCTCGCCGATCGGCATCTCGACGCCGTTGTTCTCGGTGATCACCTCGCGGGCGACCGCGATGATCTCCGCGATGCGGTCGCCGCGCCGCAGGCGCGCGCCGGCCTTTCTCTCCTCCGCCACCCGATGATCCTCCTCATGCCTCGAACGGGAAAGCCTGAGCCGCCTCGCGCCGCCGCTGGCGGGTCTCGCGAGGGGTATGCCAAATATGTGACATAGACTCACTAAGTTGGCAATATCATTCTTGATGGGGGTCATGCTGCGGATGATAGGGCAGCCCCATATTGGCGATCCAGCAGTGAAATTGCCGATTTATTGCCGTTTCTGGAATGATTTCCTGCTGTTTCGGCCAAAGGCGTGAGGCAATGATGGGGATGGTTGAACGGGTTGGAAAATGTGATAGATACTCACTTAAAGGCCGTCGCGGGTAAGGGACGGCCAGCGAGGGAGGCAAGAAACGTGAAGGCGCTGCTCTGTCCGTCCTATGGCGGCATCGACATGGTGCGGCTCGCCGAGCTTCCCGAGCCGGTCCCCTCCGAGACCGAGGCGCTGATCGAGGTCGACGGCGCCGGCATGAACTATGCCGACCTCCTGGCGCTCGAGGGCAAGTATCAGGCGAGCCCCAGGCCGCCCTTCGTGCCCGGCGCCGAGGTGTTCGGCCGCGTGATCGCGGCGGGCGCGGCGGTGACGCGCTGCCGGGTCGGCGACGTGGTGATGGGACAGGTCATCAGCGGCGCCTATGCCGAGCGCGCGCTGGTGGACCCGCTGCAGATGGTGCGCGTGCCCTGCCCGATGCCCGCCGCCGACGGCGCGGCCTTCTTCATCAACTACGGCACCGCCTATTCGGCGCTGTTCCAGCGCGGCAATGCGCGCAAGGGCGAGACGCTGCTCGTCCTCGGGGCGGGCGGCGGCGTCGGCCTCGCCGCGGTGCAGATCGCCCATGCCTGCGGCCTGCGCGTCATCGCCGCCTGCCGTGGCGAGGCCAAACAGAAGCTGGCGCGCGACGGCGGCGCCGACATGGTCCTCGACCATTCCGCGCCCGGCTTCGTCGAGGCGGTCAAGGAGGCGACGGGCAACCGCGGCTGCGACCTCGTCCTCGACATGATCGGCGGCGCGGCGAGCGCGGCGGCGCTGAAATGCATCGCCTGGTGCGGCCGCATCATCATCATCGGCTTCGCCGGCGGCCCGCCCTTCGCCTTCCCCGCCAACCACCTCCTGGTCAAGAACTGCGCCGTGATCGGCCATTGGTGGGGCGACTACCATATCCGCGACACGCGCCAGCTCGACGAGGCCTTCGTGCGGCTCTTTTCGCTCTACGCCGACGGGCTGCTGCGCCCGCACGTGGAGGAGTGCCTGACGATGGACGAGGTGGCCTCGGGGCTCGAGCGCTACGCGCGCGGCGCCGTCCTGGGCAAGCTCGTCATGCTGAACCCAACCGCCATGCCCCGAAAGGATGAGGACCGATGAGCTACGACACCCTGACCATCACGCGCGAGGGCGGCCTCGCCATCGTGGCGCTCGGCCGCCCCGATGCGCGCAACGCGCTCAATGTCGAGCTGATCTCTGAGCTTCGCCGCGCGGCGCTGGAGCTTCATGACGAGCGCGACATCGGCGCCGTGATCCTCACCGGCGACAGGAAAAGCTTCAGCGCCGGGGCCGACCGCAAGGACGCCCGCATCTTCGCGCCGACCGACCGCACCTTCCTCGACCACTGGAAGGACACGGAGGCCGGCTCCGAGGCGGCCAAAGCGTGGGAGGCGCTACCCGGCATCACCATCGCCGCCATCGAGGGCTTCGCCATCGGCGGCGGCTTCACGCTCGCCATGGCCTGCGACTTCCGCGTCATGAGCGAGACGGCCTTCATCCAGATTCCCGAAGTGCCGCTCGGTTTCAACTATGGCTGGAACTCGATCCCGCGCATGGTCAACCTGATCGGCCCCGCCCGCACCAAGCGGGTCGTCGTGATGGGCGAGAAGGTCGCGGCCGCGACCGCGCTCGACTGGGGTCTGGCCGACTATCTCGCCCCCGAAGGCGAGGCGCTGGCGACGGCCCGCGAGATCGCCGGGCGGTGCCTCGCCCTGCCGCAACTGCCGGTGCAGTTCACCAAGCGGGCGGTCAACGCGCTGGTCAACCAGTCGCAGGACGCCGGCAGCCACGCCGACATGGCCCAGATCGTGCTCTGCCTCGAGGCGGTGAAGGCCGGACGATAACGCCCGCCGCTCGCCTCCCGCGCGAGGCCGGCGAAGGCAGGCCGATGCCAGCCGCGTCGGGAAGGCAACTCCCGGCGCGGAGACGTATCTGGCCGAATACGAGACCACCGTTCGAAAGACCTTTTTCCAGCGCACGTTTCTGGAAAGGGAGCCGGCCCATCCGGCGATGACGGCGACGAATCCGGCCGGCTCCGTGGCGACGGCCAACGGCGGAAGACCCTGCCCACGGAACAATCCGGCAGAAGGCGCATTGCCCCAACAGTCATTCGAACGCGCCAGGTGGGCGTCACGAGGCTGCGGACAATGGTCGAAAAGAAAACAGCGGTCGAAAAGAAAACAGCGCCCGGAACGACAAGGCGGCGGCAAACCGGAACGGCCGCGCCCCCCGCTGGCGCGCGGCCCGTCTATATCGTCGATGGCGCGCGCACGCCGTTCCTGCGCGCGCAGGGAAAACCGGGTCCGTTCACGCCCGTCGACCTCGCCGTGCAATGCGGCAGGCCGCTGCTCGCGCGCCAGCCTTTCGCGCCGGAGACCTTCGACACGGTGATCCTCGGCTGCGTCAACGTGATCGCCGACGAAATGAACCCCGCCCGCGTCGCGGCGCTTCGCCTCGGCATGGGCGAGGCGATGACGGCCTTCACGGTCCAGATCAATTGCGGCTCGGGCATGCAGTCGATCGACACGGCTTTCCGCACCATCGAGGCGGGCAAGGCCGACCTGATCCTCGCCGGCGGCACGGAGGCGCTGAGCCACGCGCCGCTCGTTCTGCGGCGCGACGCGACGGAATGGTTCGGCCGCTTCGCCACGGCAAGGAGCACCGCCCAGCGGCTTGCCGCCCTCGGCGGTTTGCGTCCGCGCTTCTTCAAGCCCGTGATCGGGCTGGAACGCGGGCTGACCGATCCGGTCACGGAACTCAACATGGGCCAGACCGCAGAGGCGCTTGCGCATCTGTTCGACATCTCGCGCGAGGCGGCGGACGCCTACGCGCTCGAAAGCCACAAGCGCCTCGCCCGCGCGCAGGCCGAAGGCGACCTCGACGGCGAGGTGATCCCGGCGGTCGCGCCGGACGGCACGCTGCACGAGGCGGACGACGGCGTGCGGCCGGATTCCTCGATGGAGAAGCTCGCCAGGCTGAAGCCGGCCTTCGAGCGGCCATACGGCAAGGTGACGCCGGGCAATTCCTCGCAGATCACCGACGGCGCCTCGTGGGTCGTGCTGGCTTCCGAAGCGGCGGTCGAACGGCACGGCCTCGCGCCGATGGCACGGATAATCGACAGCGAGTGGGCCGCGCTCGATCCGTCGATCATGGGGCTCGGCCCCGTCCTTTCGGCGACGCCGCTGCTGAAGCGCCACGGTCTGGCGCGCGCAGATGTCGACCTGTGGGAGCTCAACGAAGCCTTCGCGGCGCAGGTGCTGGCCTGCCTCGCCGCCTGGGAGAGCGAAACCTTCTGCCGTGACGTGCTGGGACTGGACGAACCCTTCGGCCGCGTCGAGCACACGCGGCTCAATGTAGATGGCGGCGCCATCAGCCTCGGCCATCCGGTCGGCACCAGCGGCACCCGCATCGTCCTCCACCTCGCCAATGCGATGAAGCGGCGCGGCGACAGGCGCGGCGTCGCAACCGAGTGCATCGGCGGCGGACAAGGCGGCGCCATGCTTGTGGAGGCGGCATGACTGGGATCGCGGACAAGGGTGTGCGCCATGCGCTGAACGAGCGCGAGACGGAGCGCGGACCGGCTTCCGTCCTGCGCCGGCTCGAGCACTGGCGGCTCGCGGCCGGCGACGACGGCATCGCCTGGCTGACGCTCGACCGCGCCGGCGAGAGCGTGAACACGCTATCGGAAGAGGTCGTCCGCGAGCTCGACGCGATGCTGGATGCGATGGCGGAGGCGAAGCCGCGCGCGCTCGTCATCCGTTCCGCAAAGAAGGGCGGCTTCGCGGCCGGCGCCGACATCCGTGATTTTCGCGGCGTCACCGATGCTGCGGCGATCGAGGCGCGCATGCATGGCGCGCACCGCATCGTCGACCGGCTCGCCGCGCTCGATATCCCGACGATCGCCGTCATCCACGGCCATTGCCTCGGCGGCGGGCTGGAGCTCGCGCTCGCCTGCGACCACCGCATCGCCACGCCGGACGCCAGGCTCGGCTTTCCCGAAGTCCTGCTCGGCCTGCATCCGGGTCTCGGCGGAACCTTCCGCCTCACGGCGCTGATCGATCCCGTCGAGGCGATGACGATGATGCTCACGGGCAAGTCCGCCTATGCCGAAAAGGCGAGGCGGCTCGGCCTCGTCGACGCGGTGGTCGAGGAGCGCCATGTCCGGGCGGCGGTCGAGGCCGCTGCCGCCGGTCGCATGAAACGGGCGGCGCGCGGCATGAAGGCGAAGGTGCTGGACCTCGCGCCCGCCCGCAAACTGGCGGCGCGGCGCATGCGGGCCGAAGCCGAAAAGCAGGCGCCGTCGAGGCACTATCCCGCGCCCTATCGCCTCATCGACCTGTGGGAGGAGCATGGCGGCGACCCCCGCGCGATGCAGGCGGCCGAGGTCCGCTCCTTTGCGCAGCTTCTGGCAGGAGAAACCGCGCAGAACCTGATAAGGGTGTTTTTCCTGCGCGAGGCGCTGCGCGCGAAAGGCAAGGGAGAAAGCGGCGTTAGCCACGTGCACGTGATCGGGGCCGGCGCGATGGGTGCGGAGATTGCCGCATGGTGCGCTTCGCGGGCCAGGCGCGTCACGCTGGCCGATCTCGACCCCAAGGCACTGGCGAAGGCGATCGGCGCCGCCTCGAAATTCTATGGCGGCAAGCTCCATTCCACGATCGAGCGCCGCGATGCGCTCGACCGGCTGATGCCGGATTTCGCCGGTGACGGCGTCGGCAAGGCCGACCTCGTCATCGAGGCGATCGCCGAGAAGGCGGAGGTGAAGCGCAAGGTCTATGCCGACATCGCCCCGCGAATGAAGCAGGGCGCGATCCTCGCCACCAACACGTCGAGCATTCCGCTGGAGATCCTGCGCGAGGACCTTCCGCATCCCGGCGGCTTCGTCGGCATCCACTTCTTCAATCCGGTGACGAAGATGGAGCTGGTCGAAATCGTCGCCCACGACCGGGCGGATGACGAGACGCTGCGACGCGCCCGCGCGTTCTGCGGCGACATCGACCGGCTTCCCGCGCCGGTGAGGAGCTCGCCGGGCTTCCTCGTCAACCGCGCGCTGACGCCCTATCTGGCCGAGGCGTTCCTGCTGCTCGACGAAGGCGCGAAGAAGGAGACGATCGACCGGGCGGCCGAGGCGTTCGGCATGCCGATGGGGCCGATCGAGCTTGCCGACCGCGTCGGGCTCGACATCGGGCTGGAGGTGGCGCGCAGCCTTCGCGAAGCCTTCCCCGACGAGGTGCCCGAGATCCCGGCATGGCTGAAAGAGAAGGTCGAGAAGGGCGACCTCGGCCGCAAGTCCGGCAAGGGGCTCTACGACTACGACGACAAGGGCAAGCCGAAGAAGGCCGAGGCGGGCGAGCCGCCGCGGGACATGGCGGACCGGCTGATCCTGCCGATGCTCAACACCTGCGTGCGCCTGCTGCGCGAGGGCGTCGCGGAGGACGCGGACACGATCGACGCCGCCATGATCTTCGCCACCGGCTTCGCGCCGTTCCGCGGCGGACCGCTGCACTATGCGCGCGAACGCGGCATCGAGGACGTCGAGGCCACCCTGCGGCGTCTCGAAGCCGCGCACGGGCCGCGCTTCAGGCCCGACGACGGCTGGCACAGACTGCGCGCGGCGGGCTGAGCATGGCCCGGCCGCTGATCCACGAGGACCCCGACATCCTCGCCGACCACATCGTCGACAGGCTGGACGGCCGCATCGTGCTCGGCCTGCCGCTCGGTCTCGGCAAGGCCAACCGCATCGCCAACGCGCTCTATCGCCGCGCCGCGGCCGATCCGTCGATCTCGCTCGACATCTACACCGCGCTGTCGCTCGAGCCGCCATCGGCCGGTTCCGACATGGAGCGGCGTTTCGTCGAGCCGCTGGTCGAACGGCTCTACGGCCGATACGAGCGGCTCGCCTATGTCGAAGCGCTGCGGCGCAAGGAGCTGCCGGACAACGTCCGGGTCGGCGAATTCTTCCTGATGGCCGGGCGCTGGCTCGGCGTGGCGGCCATGCAGCGGGACTACATCTCCGCGAATTACACCCACGCGGCGCGCATGCTGCTCGACAAGGGCGTGAACGTCATCGCGCAGCTGGTGGCCGCGCGCGAGGTCGACGGCGAGAGCTTCTACAGCCTGTCCTGCAACAGCGACATCACGCTCGACATCCTTCCTGTGCTTCGCGGGAATGATGCGCCCTTCGTCTTCGCCGCCGAAACGAGCGCCGAGCTGCCCTTCATGGGCGGCGAGGCCGCGCTGCCGGCATCGGATTTCGACCATGTGCTTCACACGCCGGGGAAGGAGCCCGGCCTGTTCGTCGTGCCGAAGCAGCCCGTGTCGGATGCCGACCATGCGATCGGCATCCATGCCGCCTCGCTGGTGAAGGACGGCGGCACCATCCAGATCGGGATCGGGGCTCTCGGCGATGCGCTGACGGCGGCGCTGATCATGCGCCACCAAGCGCCCGACCTCTTCGGCCGCACGCTTCGCGAACTGTGCGGCGGCGCCATACCGGAGGGCCGCGAAACCCGGCCGTTCGACAAGGGCCTCTATGCCGCAAGCGAGATGTTCGTCGACGGTTTCATGGAGCTCTATCGGGCCGGCATACTGAAGCGGAAGGCGGCGGACGGCGCATTGCTGCACGCCGGATTTTTCCTCGGCACCGAGGCCTTCTACCGGTTCCTGCGCGATCTGCCGGACGAGGAGCGCGACCGCTTCCAAATGCGCGGCATCTCCTTCGTCAACGAGCTCTACGGCGACGAGGACGCCAAGCGGGCCGATCGCGTCGACGCGCGCTTCGTCAACAGCGCGATGATGGCGACGCTGCTCGGCGACACCGTTTCCGACACGCTTCAGGACGGCAAGGTCGTCTCGGGCGTCGGCGGGCAGTACAATTTCGTCACCCAGGCCTTTGCGCTCGAAGGCGCGCGCTCGATCATCACGCTCAACGCGACCCGCAAATCGAAAGGCCGCAGGCAGTCGCGCATCCTCTGGAGCTATGGCCGGTCGACCATCCCGCGGCATCTGCGCGACGTCTTCATCACCGAATACGGCGTCGCCGACCTGCGCGGAAAGAGCGATCGCGATTGCATCGCGGCAATGGCGGGGATCGCCGACGGCGCGTTCCAGGAGGGTCTGCTCCGGCAGGCCCGGGACGCGGGAAAGATCGAGGCAGGCTACCAATTGCCGATGAACAACAGCCCGGATGCGGTGTCGGCCGCCCTGCGCGAGGCGCGGAACGGCGGCTTTTGCGGGCCGTTCCCGTTCGGCACGGATTTCACGCCCGTGGAACAGAAACTGCTCCCGGCGCTTTCATTCCTGAAGGAGAGGACCGCCACACGGTCGGGGATGGCCGGTGCCTTCCTCTCGGCGATGGCCGCAAGCGCCGGGCGCGCGGATCATGACGAAGAACTGGCCCGGATGAAACTCGGCAGGGCGCAAGGCTTCCGGGAGGCGGTCTACAGGCGCCTGCTGACATGGGCGCTGGAACAGTCCGGCCCCGAGGATGCGTCGCGCTGAGCGCCCTTTCCGGAGGATGCCGATGGCACAGGACAAATCGAGCCGTCCGACGGTCCTCATCACCGGCTCGGCCGCTACCGGGTGATCGGTCCCGACATCATGCCAGCCGGGCGATTGCATGGAATCCGCCGAGGCTTATGATGGACGCCGAAGCTTCTGGAGTGGACGACGATGGGCTGGTCGCTGAACCTCGGCACGATCGCTGGCACGACCATCCGTGTCCACTTCACCTTCCTGCTGCTGCTCGTCTGGATATGGCTGATGCACTACCAGATCGGCGGCGCGACGGCGGCCTGGCAGGGCGTCGTCTTCATCCTTGCCGTCTTCGTCTGTGTGGTGCTGCACGAGTTCGGCCACATCGCCGCCGCCCGGTATTTCGGCATCGCCACGCCGGACATCACGCTGTTGCCGATCGGCGGCGTCGCCCGGCTCGAACGCATGCCGGAGGAGCCGGGGCAGGAATTCGTGATCGCGATTGCGGGGCCGCTGGTCAACGTCGCGATCGCCGGACTGATCCTGCTCGTGCTCGGCGGGCCGGCAGCCGTCGGAGAGATGGCGGTGATCGAGGATCCGCGCACGGATTTCCTCGTCAGGCTGGCGGGAGTCAATATCTTCCTCGTCCTGTTCAACATGATCCCGGCCTTTCCGATGGACGGCGGACGCATCCTGCGCGCCGCCCTGGCCTCGCGCCTCTCCTGGTCGCGCGCGACCCAGATCGCCGCCACGATCGGACAGGGACTGGCCTTCGTCTTCGGCTTCGTCGGGCTGTTCTACAATCCGCTGCTGATCTTCATCGGCATCTTCGTCTATCTCGCCGCCGCGGCGGAAGCGCAGAACGCGCAGATGCGGGAGGTGGCGACAAGCGTGCTGGTCGGGGACGTGATGATCACCGAGTTCGCCCGGCTCGACCAGTCCGCGACGCTCGACGAGGCGATAGAGATGCTGCTCGCCACCACGCAGCATGAATTCCCCGTCGTCGACTCCGCCGGCCATCTCGAAGGGCTGGTGACCCGCAACGACATGATCCGGACGCTGAAGGAAAAGGGACCCGCCGCCCCGGTCACGGATGCGATGCGCACCGATATCCCCCGGATACACTACCGCAAATGTCTGGAGGAGAGCCTGCGCCTGATGCAGCAGGCGAACGTGCCGGCCGTCGCCGTCACGGACAAGGCGGGACGGCTGGTCGGCCTCCTGACCCACGAGACCATCGGCGAGATGCTGATGGTGCGCTCGGCCGTGCCGGATGCCTTCCGCTTCGGCCATCTGCGCGGGGCGAGGCCGCGAACCGCCCGGTCGTGATCGCGGACGTCGCGATTCGGCCCGAGGAGAAAGGCACGTATGACGGTTGCCGGCCCCGGAGCCAGCCCCGGTCAATCCTTCCCGCAATCGTTCGGGACAGCATCATGGAGCGGTCCGTCCGCTGGATGGAGCGCGCCGTCATGGATGCCGATCGGCTGGAACGGCGGGACGGCCTGGGCGTGGGGATTTGGTTGGGAAAGCGTGTAGCAGCCGGCGAACACCGCGGTCGTGCCGTCGGTGCGCATCGCCTCCACTGCGACCGGGACAGTCCAGTACACGGTGCCGGCGGCCCCTTCGGACAGTTCGTCGCCCGTTGCAAGCCGTACTGACGCCGTATCGGCGTAGCCCTCGACGAAACGCGCAAGGTCGGGACGGTCGGGCTCGTGAAAATAGCTCCAGGCGCGCAGGTACTCGCCCCGATCGATCGCGCTGTACAGCGAGCGGATCACGTCCGTGGCAGTGCTGCGATTGTCGATATAAGCTGTCTCCTCCTGACGCGGCTGGGCGTAGGCAGGAACGGCAAGAAGACTGGCCATAACAACTGCAACGCGATACATGCCCGAAAAGATAGGCCGCGGGATGGAAATTGAAAGTCCCGCCGCATGCAGACGCAGGCGCTGCGCGATCAGGCGCTCACCAATGGACTCAGCGCGAGGCGGCCATAGGCGATGAACGCGCAGATCGCGGCCACATCTTCGAAAGCAAACTTCTGAAACCGAACGCCATCGCTGCCATAGTGTCGATGGTGGAGATGTCGGCGCAGGAGAAGAGCACGTCGGCGAGCGGGGGCGTACCGGAGGGCATCAACGCGCGGAAGCTCGCCAGAACATCGGCCGGTGTGCCAGGCGGCAAGGCTGCCACGGCGATTGTCGCGTAGGCGCGTCTGCAGAGGACTGCCGATAGCGTACGCTTTCGTCGTGATAGCCGCCAACCTTACTAGCGTTGAAACAAGATGAGCCGATCCGGGTACCTCTTGCTGCTTGTCGTCTCAAGTGGCTGGCCGGCTGTTGTGGTCCAGCTGCGAAAGCCAACTGGCGAAAACGGCTCGACCTGCCTCACGCAGCGCAGGTCCATGTTCACGCGCATCGACCCGGATGCGTCGAGGATCCACACCAGCGCCAGCCAGTTCAGCCGCATGGCCAATCAGCCAGGCTTCGAGATCGTGGTTCGTATCGGCTTCGGGATGGAACTGGACACCAAGCACGTTCCGCCCGTGGGAAAACGCCTGATTGGCGACGCTGGTAGTGGCAAGTAGTTCCGCACCTTCCGGAAGTTCGAAAGCATCGCCATGCCAGTGCAGCACCGACACGCCACCAAGATAGCGTAGCGGACCAGATGTACCAGCTTCGGTCAGATCTATCGGCGCGAAGCCAATTTCCTTGACCCCCGTCGGGCCAACCTTCGCGCCGAGCGTGGCAGCAATGAGTTGTGCACCCAGGCAGATTCCGAGCAAAGGCATACCGGCATCAAGGCGCAGCTTGATCAACGTCAGTTCGCTTTCGAGAAAGGGATAGGTGCCGGTCTCATAGACGCCAACCGGGCCCCCGAGCACGACGAGCAGGTCGGGCCGCAATGGATCGACGCGATCCAGGTCGCCGGTTGCAACATCGGCATACTCGAGCACGTACCCGGCATCCTCGAGTACTTTCTCAAAAGTACCAAGCGTCTCGAAATGGACATGGCGGATGGCTATTGCAGTTCTGGTCATTGGATTGCCTCGTTGGGTAGCCCGATCGGCAACAAGTCCCCGGTCGAGTTCATGTCCGGCCGCCCGATAACATCCGCACGGATGCGCGGCTATATCAGCCGCCTGGTATCCCTCGCACGACCCGCGTCCGATTGGCTCGCGATCGTGAGATATGCGTTGCGCAGTCGTGCCACGGCGGATGTCAGTTCCGCCTCATTCATACTTGCGAACCCCAGCCGCAAACCACAAGGAGCGTTGCCGTCGGACGCGAAATTTCTGCTCGGGAGTATTTTCAACCGTTCATGGAAGGCAGCAGTGACAAGCTCCTGAATATCAATCCTCCGGCGGAAGCACACCCACAGGGCCAATCCACCGGCTGGCACCTTGAATATCAGATCATCACCAAATGCATCCTTCAATGCTGCTGCGAAACAGTCACGCCGCTTCTTGTACAGCACATGCACCTTTCTAGCATAGCTACTGATGTGATCTCCCATTAGCTCGGCTATCGCCGTTTCGACTGTTGGACTTCCCTGACGATCGATCACCATGATCTCATTTGCGACATCATCAACAAAATTGGCGCTCGATGCGATGTAGCCGATACGGAGGCTGGGGCTGATCAGTTTTGACAGCGATCCAATATAGACCGTCCTGTCCAATGAAGCACTTGCCAGAGGCAGAAGCGGCTGATGATCGAAATGAAACTCATGATCGTAGTCGTCTTCAATCAGAACGATACCTTTTCGTCGAGACAACTCCAGAAGCCGGAGTCGGCGATCCGGTTTCAATGAGACTGTCGTGGGGAACTGGTGATGTGGTGTCAGATAGAGCGCCTTGATCGGCATCGCTTCCGCTATCCGCTCCAGTTCATCCAGCACGAGCCCGTCTTCATCGATCGGAATGCTAACGATGTTCGCTCCGGCGCGCGCAAAAGCCGTCCTGGCAGGGGGGTAGGTCAGGCTTTCGACTGCGACATGGTCGCCAGGGCGCACAAGCAGTGTCGCACATAGATACAAGCCCATCTGGCTCCCGCGCGTAAGGCAGATGTTGCTTGCGGTCGTCACGAGTCCGCGCTCGGAATTCAGCATTGTGGAGATAGCCTGGCGAAGCGCGAAGGTCCCGCGCGGATCACCGTAGCCGAGTTCGCCCCGTCGCGCGGTGCGGACCAACGCTCGACGATAGGTTCGCGCGATGATCTCGACGGGCGCCAAGCGAGGGTCCGGAGTGCCATCATCAAAGACCAGGTAATTCTCGGAGCGCTCTATCCAGGGAATAACCTCTGGAGCCTTTCGCCACGAGAAACCGTCGCCTCCAAGGGAGCCAACGGTTGCAGATGGTTCGCTAGACCATCTCGGCAGACTCGGCAGGTCCGGCGAAATAAAGGTCCCTCGTGTGGAATCTGCTTTCGCCCACCCCTGAGCGACCAGCTCGTCATAGGCGGCGACAATTGTTTTGCGACTGACGCCAAGCTGCGCGCTCAGGGTGCGGGTTCCCGGCAAAGCCGTTCCCGGAGCTATCCGTCCTCGCCGTATCTCCTCGATGAACCAATACACGATCTGGAGATAGAACGAGGTTTGCGATTGCCGCTTGATTTGTACCGGCAGCGACCAAGGTCGAAGCATTGGACCCCTTCGGTTTTCGAAACTGGATATTTTCGATGACCAGCAATCCTTCATAATCCATCGCGCCTAAGCATATCAAGCAAAACCTATAATGAATTGCCATTTGCTTGGAACCGTATCTTGAGGAGGAGGCGGTTATAAAGTCTTTTGCCGGTACATCGAAAGACGAATGAAGATGCGGCGCATCTTAACACTTAAAGCGGAGGAGTATTACTGTGGGAGAAGATATCTCTAGGAATCGCGGCACCGTCGCATCTCTCAATTCGTTCCAGCCAACGCGCAGGTCGGTTCTGAAAGGCGCTGCAGTAGCGACAGGCGCTGCATTGCTTTCAGCGCCTGCGATAATGCGGGCGGCCGCACAGGAGGAGATACATGTTGCCTCCATGTTCGACCTTACCGGGAATCTGAACATCTATGGCGTTCAGCAGATGAACGTCTCGAAGTACGCCATCGACGATATCAATGAGAAGGGCGGCGTTCTCGGCAAGAAGCTGGTTCTCCACGCATACGACACACAATCACGGATCGAGCTCTACTCCCGCTACGCACAGGAAATCGGGACGAACGAGCAGATCGCAGCCGTCGTTGGTTGCTTCACCGGCGCTTCGCGCGAGGCAGCGCGACCGATCCTCAGCAGGTTCAACAAGCTCCTGTTCTTCCCCACAATCGATGAGGGTGGCGAATGTGATCGCTTCACCTTCATGCAAGGCACCGACTGCGTGCAGCAGGAAACGCCGCTCATCGACTGGGTGGCCAAGAATGCAGGAAACACGCTCTACGTCGTGGCCGCCGACTACATCTACGGCCACGTCGCCACCGCCTGGACGAAGGCGCTAGCCGAGCAGGCAAGCGTCGACATAGCGGGGATCGAGTTCATCCCGCTCGAGGTCTCCGATTTCAGTTCGACGATCCGCAAGATTCAGTCGGCTGGCCCTGCGGCTATCATGTCGAACCTGGTCGGAAACAACCACATCGCATTCTATCGACAGTTCGCTGCCGCCGGTTTGGCAGGACGAATTCCGATCGTGTCGCCGTTGTTCGGGCTGGGCAACGAGCAGCAGGTGCTTTCCGCCGAAGAGTCCGATGGCATCATCGTCGCGTACTCCTACTTTGAGGCGATCGACACACCCGAGAACAAGGCATTCCTTGAAGGTTTCAAACAACGACACCCCTCTGCGGACGTGGTGGCCGACACCCCGGTACAAGGATGGGTTGCCTGGCATCAATGGAAGCAGGCAGTCGAAGCGGCCGGCACGACTGATCTCATGCCTGTCGTCGAGGCACTGGAGTCGGGCCTTGTCTACACCGGCCCGTCGGGCCCTGTCGTGGTCGACGGCCCCTCGCACCGCAACGTTCAGGATGTCCACCTCGCGCGCGTGAACGCGAACAAGGAATTTGAGCTGATCGAGAAATTCGATCAGGTCAAACCTACGCGCGAGGTCATAGGCGCAGGATCATGTGACCTTACCGGAGCCGACAAAGACTCCCATCGCATGATCGAACCCAAGTTCTGACCTGGGAGACGCCTCATGGATTCCATTCTGGTCGTCGCGCTTTCGGTCGCGACCAGCATAGCAACGCTTCTGATCGCCTCGATCGGACTGGCCGTGATTTTCGGGCTCATGCGCATCATCAACATGGCCCATGGCGAATTCCTGATGATCGGTGCTTTCGCGACGGTCTTTCTCGTGAGATCGTTGGGATTTCCGGTCCTGGTTGCGGCGCTGGGAGGCGCCGCCGCCGCTGCCATTCTCGGCCTGCTCGTCGAGATGGTCCTTATCAGACCGCTTTATGGCCGGCGCCTCGTCGATACGCTCCTCGTGACGTTCGGGCTTAGTCTGGTACTCTTCCAGCTTGCAGTGAACATCTTCGGTACGACTTCAGCGGGCATATCAACGCCATTCGGCTCGGTGATGATCGGTCAGTTTTCGATCTCCACCTACTCGCTACTCCTTATTCCCATTGCCATCGCTGTTGTTGCAGTCATCTATTTCATCTTCACGCGTACGAAATATGGGCTGCTCGCGCGTGCTGCAGCGCAGAATCCCGAGATGGCAAGCGCCCTTGGTGTGGACGCGCGACGGGTAAACCAGATGACCTTCATGCTCGGCGCCGCGCTAGCGGGGCTTGGCGGCGGCCTCCTTGCTCCAATCGTGGCCGTCAGCCCCGGCATGGGACAGGCCTACATTGGTCAGGCTTTCATGACGGTCATAACAGGTGGCCAGGCTTTTCTCGCCGGGACGATAGCCTCTGCGATCGCGCTTGGTGGGATTCAGAACATAGTCGCTCAGATCGTGACGACATTCTGGGGTCTCACCGCCCTGTTCCTCACCTCGATCATCATACTTCGCTTTATGCCCGAGGGACTTTCCGCCCGCTGGAAGCGCCAACTCTAAGGAAGAGCCATGTCGAACATAGCCGACAATCGTAGAGAGCGCGCCACGCCCATGCCTGGGCGAAATGCCATGCCCTTCGTGCAAGCCGCTCTCGCCTCGTCACATGGAAAGTCGGTCGCCGCAATTGTCGTGGCGATCGCAGCCATCCTGATTTTCTCGACATTCTCGCTGGCAGAGCAATTGAAGTGGACACTTTGGGTAAGCTTTGGAGTGCTTGCCCTCAGCCTATCGTTCATCTGGGGCAAGGCGGGTATCTTCAGCTTTGGGCAAAATGCACTGTTTGGCATCGGCTCCTACGCCTATGCCATCGTGTCGCTGAACCTGTTTCCCCACACGGGTGAGACGCTATCGGCCCTTGTCATGGCCGCCACTGCCGCCGCGATCTTCGCGGCCGCGCTCGGCTATTTCATGTTCTACGGTCGCGTCGGAGACGTTTACCTTTCCGTTCTCACGCTCGCGGTCACGCTGATCCTGTACACCGTCATCTCCAGTACAGCCGGACCGCAATATCGCATCGGTCAGGCCACACTCGGGGGCTTCAACGGCATGCCGGGGCTGCCAACGCTCGCCTTCTGGATGCCAGGACTGGGAAGCGTCCAGCTCGGGATCCAAGGGCTTCTCTTCTTCTCGGTCGCAACTGCCACCGTGCTCTATATCGCTGCCTCCTATGCGTCCGACAGCCGCTTCGGGGAAATCCTCACGGGTGTCCGGGACAACGAAACGCGGATGGAGCTTCTCGGCTATGACGTGCGGTTCTGGAAGTGGCTCGCATTCGTTGTCGGTGGGGCGATCGCAGGCGTCGCCGGCGGGCTGTTCGCAGCCTGGGGAACGTTCACGAACCCGTCCGTATTCAGCCTGACCCAAGCCGCGATGGTCATCATCTGGGTGATGGTAGGCGGCAGGAATTCCCTGTTCGGCGCTTTCGTCGGTGTGGTTCTGGTGCAATGGATCGCGGACGGGGCGGACAAGATCGTCGCCGAGCAGACGCCGCTGATCCTCGGCCTTCTCCTAATCCTCTCGCTGTTTCTGTTGCCGAATGGTGTCGTTCCAACGATTTCCCAATGGCTCACCACCCGATTTATCGGGTCGAAAGCACCGCGAACCGCCGTGTATCCCGGTACTGAACATAGCGGCATGGCATCTACCGCTATGCCCGTCGCGGACAGCTCCGCACGCGGAACGATCGCGGCTCACGGTATAGCCAAGAACTTCGGTGGGGTCACAGTACTTCGGGGCGTCGACCTCACCTTCGATACGGCTCCCGTTTACGCGATCATCGGACCAAATGGTGCTGGCAAGAGTACGTTCTTCAACTGTCTGGTAGGTCGTGTGACCAGCACCGAAGGCCAGATCACGCTCAACGGGGCGGACGTGACTGCGATGGAGGCTTTTGAGCGTGCAAGGCTCGGCCTCGGCATCAAGCTCCAGATCGCCTCCGTATTCCCCGGCATGACAGTGCGCCAGCACCTCGATCTCGCTCTCCGCTCCGGAACTGCGGCGGATCGGGAAGCCATCATCGAAAACACCTTGGCGCTAACGGAACTCACTGCCCGGGCGGATGATCGGGCATCCGATCTCTCCCACGGCGAGCAACAATGGCTGGAGATCGCAATGGTGATCGCGCAGAGCCCGTCTGTGATCCTGCTCGACGAACCGGCAGCCGGCATGTCCTGGCAGGACAAGGCGCGAACCTCCGCGCTCATCGAACGGTTGTCGACCAACCATCGCATCATCGTCGTCGAGCACGACATGGCATTCGTCAAGTCGCTGAAGGCGCCGGTGGCAATGCTTCACCAGGGCAAGGTATTCCGAAGCGGAAGTTTCGAGGAGGTCTGCGGTGATGAGGAAGTGATCAACATTTATCTTGGGAGACGCACCGATGTTGTCAACGCATGAGCTTTCATCGGGCTACGGGCGAGTCATCGTCCTGCGCGACGTCTCGTTAAAGGTCGATCAGCCGGAAATTGTCGCCGTCTTGGGCAGAAACGGCGCCGGTAAGACGACCTTGATGAAAACGCTGGCGGGTATCGTGCCAACGCATTCGGGAAGGATCGAGTTTCTCAGTACCGAAGTGTCGAAACTGAGCACCGACAAGCGCGCACAGCTCGGGATCGGCTACGTCCCCCAGGGTCGCGGAATCTTCCCCAAATTGTCGGTGCGCGAGAACCTGCTCGTCGGCCTCTACGCGACGTCGGGGCCGCTCGACATCCTCGATGAGCTTCTGGAGGAGTTTCCGGCGTTAAAGCCAAAGCTCAACGACCGTGGCGGTCAATTGAGCGGCGGCCAGCAGCAAATTCTCGCACTTGCCAGGGCGTTGGCCACCAGACCCAAACTGCTCCTCCTCGATGAGCCATCAGAGGGCATCCAGCCGTCAATCCTCGAGGAGATCGCCGATATCTTGAACAAGCTCAAAGCTGGCCGCGGCCTGTCCACCCTGATCGTGGAACAGAACATCGACTTTGTGAGGTCGATGGCCGACCGCGCCTACCTCATGGATATCGGCGCAATCACCCGGCAGCTCTCAGGCGAGGAGCTGTCAGCAGATGGAGATTGGCTCGAGAGTTTCGTAAGTGGCGCCGAGACATCTCAATCCGCCGCCTGAATAACAGTATGTAGAGGAGAGGAACTATGGCGAAGAAATCGAAAGATATGAGCAAACTGTCCGACGTCGACCTCTGTTATCTGACGGCGGAGGAGGCAATCTCCGCATTCAAATCGAAAGAGCTGTCGCCAGTCGATGTTATGAAGGCGGTGATTGCGCGGTGTGAGAAGGTCAACCCGGCGCTGAACGCTGTGACTTACACGCATTTCGACCGGGCGCTCGAACAGGCGAAAAAGGCCGAGAAGCGTTATTCGTCCAGCAACGGGTCCGTACGACCGCTTGAAGGTATCCCCCTTGCGATCAAAGATCTTCATCCCGTTTCTGGAGAAATCTGCACCTGGGGCTCCAAGGTCTTTGAGGGTGTTCGGGCGGACTATACCATTCCGATCGTCGAGCGCCTTCTCGATGCAGGGGCAATCCTGCACATTCAAACGACAAGCCCGGAGTTTGCCCATACGGGGCATACCCACAGCCCCCTTTGGGGAGCAACGCGCAACCCCTGGAATGCCGAGTACAACTGCGGCGGCTCGTCAGGCGGCTCTGCCGCTTCCGTTGCGGCCGGAATGACAATCCTCGCCGATGGAGACGATGGTGGCGGCTCGATCCGCATCCCCTCCTCCGCCTGCGGCGTGTTCGGCTTCAAGCCGCCGTTCGGACGAAATCCAGGCAGGCTCTTGCCAACGAATCTGGACTGGATCCTCCACCTCGGGCCGATCACCCGCTCGGTCGGTGATGCCATCCTGATGCAGAATGTCATGAGCGGCCCTCACCCGAAGGACGCGGCCACCCTCAAGCCGAAACTCGAAATCCCCACCGAACTCGGCGATATCAGGAACTGGAAGATCGCGTTTTCCATGGACCTCGGCTACTTCGAGGTCGACGAGGAGGTCCAGCGCAACACGCTGGAGGCCGTTGAAGTCTTCCGCTCGTTGGGCTGCACCGTCGAGGAGGTGGACCTCGGTTGGAACTACAGCGCCTACGATGCCTGGATGACGCATTGGGAAGGGCTGTTCGCCTCCGTCGCCGGCCAGCACCTTCCGCGGTTCCAATATGAGATGGACCCATATGTTCGTGAACTCCTTCACCGCGGCATGCAGCACTCGTATACGCGAGTGAAACAGACCGAGTTCGTGCGCACGGAGATGTACGACAAGTTCGGGCCGTTGATGGAGAACTACCAACTGCTGCTGTGCCCGACCACATCAGTTCCGTCGGTCAAGCTTTGGCACCGTTGCGATGACGAGGATTTCAAGATCAACGGAAAGCATGTCGACGCCATGATCCAATGGTGCATGACGTATCCGTTCAATCTGCTCAGCCAATGCCCCGTTGCGACGGTGCCTAGCGGTTTCGCGAGTTCAGGCGTGCCGACTGGGCTGCAAATCGTCGGGCGCACATACGACGATATCAGTGTCTTGCAGGCAGCCAGGGCCTACGAGGCAGCCAAGCCTTGGCGCGGAGTCCGACCGAACCTCTAGATCCTCTCACAGGACAGACCGCAATTGAGAGCGGGGCGAACTATCGTCCCGCTCTCAATCGATCCCGCGAGAAATATTGGGCCCGCGCAGAACCTTGCATCAATTCGGGGCTGAGGAGCGACCGTCGTGAAAAGCTACAAGATCCAGACTGCGTGGAAGAAGCGCGCGCTGATCGACACCGAAACCTATCTCAAATGGTATGACGAATCGGTCAAGAACCCCGACAGGTTCTGGGGCAAGCACGGCAAGCGGATTGACTGGTTCAAGCCCTACACCAAGATCAAGAACGCCTCCTTCAAGGGCAAGGTCGCGATCAAGTGGTACGAGGACGGCCTGACCAACGTCTCGTACAACTGCATCGACCGCCACCTGAAGAAGCGCGGCGACCAGGTCGCCATCATCTGGGAAGGCGACAACCCCTATGACGACAGGAAGATCACCTACAAGGAGTTGCACGAGCACGTCTGCAGGTTCGCCAACGTCCTGAAGAAGCACGACGTCAAGAAAGGCGATCGCGTCACCATCTACATGCCGATGATCCCGGAAGCGGTCTACGCCATGCTCGCCTGCACGCGCATCGGCGCGATCCATTCGATCGTATTCGGCGGCTTCTCGCCCGACGCGCTGGCCGGACGCATCGTCGATTGCGAATCGACCTTCGTGATTACCGCCGACGAGGGCCTGCGCGGCGGCAGGATCATTCCGCTCAAGGACAATGCCGACAAGGCGATCGATCTCGCCGCCAAACAGCATGTGATGGTCAGGAGCGTGCTGGTGGTGCGCCGCACCGGTGGCAAGATCAACTGGGCGCCGGGCCGCGATCTGTGGCTGCACGAGGAGGTTGCGACCGTCGACGCAAGATGCCAGCCGGAGAAGATGAAAGCGGAGGACCCGCTGTTCATCCTCTACACCTCCGGCTCTACCGGCAAGCCGAAGGGCGTGCTGCACACGACGGGCGGCTATCTGGTCTTCGTGTCGATGACCCACCAGTATTGCTTCGACTACCATGACGGCGACGTCTACTGGTGCACCGCAGATGTCGGCTGGGTCACCGGCCACAGCTACATCCTCTACGGCCCGCTCGCCAACGGCGCGACGACGCTGATGTTCGAGGGCGTGCCGAACTATCCGAGCGTGTCACGCTTCTGGGAAGTGATCGACAAGCACAAGGTCAACATCTTCTACACCGCCCCGACCGCCATCCGCGCCCTGATGGGGGCGGGCGACACGCCGGTGAAGAAGAGTTCGCGCAAGACGCTGAAGGTGCTGGGCTCGGTCGGCGAGCCGATCAACCCGGAAGCCTGGGAATGGTATTACAACGTGGTCGGCGAGACCAAGGTGCCCGTGGTCGACACATGGTGGCAGACAGAGACCGGCGGCATCCTGATCTCGCCACTGCCCGGCGCGACCAGCCTCAAGCCCGGCTCGGCCACCCGGCCCTTCTTCGGCATCCAGCCACAGATCGTCGACAATGACGGCAAGGCGGTGGAGGGCGCGGGCGACGGGAACCTGTGCATCATCGACAGCTGGCCGGGCCAGATGCGGACGATCTATGGCGACCACGAGCGCTTCATCCAGACCTATTTCTCCAACTATAAGGGGAAATATTTCACCGGCGACGGCTGCCGCCGCGACGAGGACGGCTACTACTGGATCACTGGCCGCGTCGACGATGTCATCAACGTCTCCGGCCACCGCATGGGCACCGCCGAAGTCGAGTCGGCGCTGGTCAGCCACGACACCGTGTCGGAAGCTGCGGTGGTCGGCTATCCGCACGACCTCAAGGGACAGGGCATCTATTGCTACGTCACGCTGATGTCCGGCGCCAAGCCAAGCGACCAGTTGCGCAAGGAACTGGTCGCCCATGTGCGCCAGGAGATCGGCCCGATCGCCTCGCCCGACAAGATCCAGTTTGCGCCAAGCCTGCCCAAGACGTGCTCGGGCAAGATCATGCGCCGTATCCTGCGCAAGATCGCCGAGGACGATTTCGATGCGCTGGGCGACACCTCGACGCTGGCTGATCCAGCCGTGGTGGACGACCTGATTGAGAACAGGCAAAACAAACGAGGTAGCACGCAAACCCTGCCCTAAGATCGAAATCGCCAAGTCCTGTGGACGGATTTGACCGAGGTGAATCCTGCTGCGAGCGCGACGATGGCTGCGAAGTTCCGCTTCGTCTTCTCGCATCGTAGGGCGGGACGCTTATTTAGTGTCTCGCCAACATGCTTGCGCCCGGATCAGACCATGCTGAGCATAAATCGAGCCGTCCGATTCATCCCTGCGCTATGGCTTCGTCCAAATTGGCCGGGCTTCGGTACAAGCACCACGCGGCTGCCGGACTGGACTGTCACGGCAAGCGGATTCTACATCCTGCGTCCGTCTCAGCGCCAGTTGCGGCCCGGCACGGAATCGAGCAGCATTTTCGTATAGTCGTGGCTCGGCGCCGTCAGGATATGCTCGGCGGTGTTTTCTTCGACCAGCACGCCCTTGCGCAGGACGCCGATGCGGTCGCAGATCTGGCCGGCTACGCGCAGATCGTGGGTGATGAACAGGATGGCGAGGCCGATCCGGGCCTTGATTTCGAGCAGCAGCTTGATGACCTGCTCCTGAACGGAGACGTCCAGCGCCGAGACCGGCTCGTCGGCGACGAGAAGGCGTGGCTGCATCATCAGCGCGCGGGCGATGCCGAGGCGCTGGCGCTGGCCGCCGGAGAACTCGTGCGGGAACCTGTCGAGCGCGCCGGGGTCGAGATGGACGAGTTCCACCAGCTCGCGCGCCCGCTTCATCGCCTCGGCCTTGTCCTCGCCGCTGGCGATGCTGCCGCTGATCAGCGCCGGGCCGATCTTCATCCGCGGGTTGAAGGAGCTGTAAGGGTCCTGGAACACCATCTGGATGCTGCGGCGCAGTTTCTTGCTCGACAGGAAGGCCGCCTTGCTGATCGGCTGGTCGTCGCAGCGTATGGCGCCGCTGTCGGGATCGGTCAGGCCGACGATCATCCGCCCCAGAGTCGATTTCCCCGATCCCGATTCGCCGACGAGGCCGTAAATCTCCCCTTCGCGCATCGTCATGTTGATGTTGTCCGACACGGTGAAGGTCGGCGTCGCCGCCGAAAACAGGCCGCGCCGGCCGCCATATGTCTTCGACACGTTGCGCACGGTCAGCAACTCCGCCCCCGACAGCGCGGCGGCGGGCTTCGGCTTGAGCGGCGGGACAGCCGCGATCAGCTTTTTCGTGTATTCGTGCTGCGGGTTCGACAGAATCTGCGCGTTCGGCCCCTCCTCGACGATCTCGCCCTGCCGCATCACCACGATGCGGTCGGCGATATCGGCGACCACGCCGAAATCGTGGGTGATGAACAGCACGCCGAGCTGGTACTCCTTCTGCAACGCGACGATGAGCTCGAGAACCTGGGCCTGCGTCGTGACGTCGAGCGCGGTGGTCGGCTCGTCGGCGATGAGCAGCTTGGGCTTCAGCGAGATGGCCGAGGCGATCATGATGCGCTGGCGCTGGCCGCCGGACAGCTCGAAGGGATAGGATCCGGCGACCCGCTGGACGTCGGGCAGCCCGACCTGACGCAACAGGTCGAACACCCGCGCCTCGATCTCGTCGCCGGACAGTTTCACATTGTGCGCGGTGAAAGCCTCGGCGATCTGCTTGCCCACAGGCATCAGCGGGTTCAGGGCCGTCAGCGGCTCCTGAAAGATCATGCTCACCTTCTCGCCGCGCAAGGCGCGCATCTCGGCGGCCGTGGCGCCGGTGACCGACCTGCCGTCGAGCGCTATCTCGCCGCCGGATATCTTGAGCGCCGGGCTCAGGAGACCCATCACGGCGTGGGCGAGCGTGGACTTGCCCGAGCCGGATTCGCCGACGACGCAGACGATCTCGTTGCGGGCCACCCGCAGATTGGCGCCCCTGACCGCGAACTTGCGGTCCGACGCCAGGGGCAGCGCCACGTCGAGGTCGCGGATTTCGAGAAGAGCGCTCATGTCAGGCCCTCTGCCTAGCGAGTTTCGGGTTGAAGGCATCGTTGATGCCTTCGCCGACGAGGTTGATGGCAAGGACTGTGATGAAGATGGCGGCGCCCGGGAAGACGCATGTCCACCATGCGAAGTGGAGCAGCGCCCGCGAGGAGCCGATCATGTAGCCCCAGGTGATCACGCTGGGATCGCTGAGACCGAGGAAGCTCAGCGCGCTTTCCAGCAGGATGGCGTTAGCCACCATCAGCGAACCCATGACGATGATGTGGGAGGCGCAGTTGGGCAGGATCTCGCGCAGCATGATGGAGACGTCTCCCAGCCCGCTCAGCCGCGCGGCCTCGACGAACTCGCGGGTGCGCAGCGACATGACCTCGCCCCGCACGAGGCGGGCGAGAGGCGGCCAGCTCACAATGGCGATCGCAACGATGATGGAGGTGATGGACGGCTGGAAGACGGCGACGAGCACGACCATCAGCACGAAGGACGGGATGGTCTGGATGATCTCGGTCAGGCTCATGACCAAATCGTCGACGCGGCCGCCGAAATAGCCGGCCACCAGGCCGACCGCCACGCCGATGCACACCGACACGATCGCGGCCATCACGCCGATCATCAGGCTGACGCGCGCGCCGTGGAGGATGCCGGAAAGGATGTCGCGGCCGAGGCTGTCGGAGCCGAGCAGATAGGCCCCGCCGGGAGGCGACAGCGGCCGGCCGACGGTCTGCCAGGGATCGTGCGGGGCAATCACGCCCGCGAACACGGCCGCCAGCACGACGAGAGCGAGGACGACCAGCCCCACGGCCGCGCTTCTGTTCCTGAGGAAGAGCTTCATGCCGCGGACCTCTTGATGCGAGGATCGACGATGGCGAGAATGATGTCGGAGATGATGTTGAGGGCGATCACCATGATCGAGGTGACGACGAACACGCCCATCAGCACCATGTATTCGCGCTGGAGCAGGGCATCGAGCGCGAGCCGGCCGATCCCGGGCCAGGCGAAAACCGTCTCGACGACGATCGAGCCGCCGATCAGTTGTCCGGCCTGCACGCCGGCGAGCGTGACGACCGGAAGGGCGGCGTTGCGCAGCATGTGGACGCCGACGATCCGCCCGCGCGAAAGACCCTTGGCATAGGCGGTCTTGATGAAGTCGGACGTCTGCACGTCCGCCATCGAGCTGCGCATCACGCGCGTATAGAGCGCGATGTAGTAGGCCGAGAGCGTGATGCAGGGCAGGACGAGATGCGAAAACACGTCGCGGAATTGCGCCCACCAGCCGCCGGCGAGGCCCAGCGTCTGCATGCCGAAGGCCGGCAACCATTGCAGCCAGACGGAGAAGACCAAGACGAGGACCAGCCCCAGCCAGAACGCCGGCAGCGCATAGCCGAGGAGGCAGATCACCAGAAGCGCGTTGTCGCCCCAGCCGCCGCGGTTGAGCCCGGCGAAGGTGCCGAGCGCGGTGCCGACGATGAGAGACAGGACGAAGGCGGAGCCGGTGAGCAACAGCGTCGCCGGCATCCGCTCCCAGATCAGGTCGGCGACGGGACGGCGCTGCCTGTAGCTGTAGCCGAGGTCGCCGCTGGCGACGCTGACGAGGTAGGCCGCGAGCTGGACGGGGATGGGCTTGTCGAGCTGGAACTCCTCGCGCAGGTCGGCGATGAAGGCGGCATCGGAGGCGCCGGCTTCACCCGCTATGACGCTCACGGGATCGCCGGGCGCGAACCGGACCAGGGCGAAGTTGATGACGATGACGGTGACCAGTACCATCAGCACTTTGATCACCCGCCCCAATCCGGCTTTCACCATGTCAAATCACTCCCGTGGCGCGGTCAGTCGACCGATGCGGTCTCGAACCCCTCGCAGAGCCCGATCGCGGTGGTGACCATGTCCTTGACGCCCTTGCGCATGACGGTCGCCCACTTGATCTCGAACAGCGGGGCATTGGGCAGGTCCTCGATCAGCACTTCCTGCAGGCGTTCATACATCGCGGTACGCTTCTCGACGTCGATTTCCTGCATCGCCTCGTCGAACAGCCTGTCGACCTCGGGGTTGCTGTAGCCGGCGGTGTTGCTGCCGTAGATGCCCTTGTTGATGCTGGCGCTGTGGTAGAGGCGCGTCAGGCCCAGCCCCGGATGGCCGAACTGATACCAGAAGCAGAAGGTCATCTCGAACTCCCAGTTCGAGTAGCGCGAAGCCCAGTTGCCCGGATCGGTGTTCTCGATCTGGACGTCGACGCCGACCTGGCCGAGCGACTGCCGGACATACTCGCCGAGCTTGGTCCACATGTCGCCATAGGGCATGCCCAGCAGCTTCACCGAGGCGCGCACGCCGTTGGCGTCCGGCTTCAGGCCCATCTCCTCAAGCAGTGCGACCGCCCGCTCGGGATCGAACGGATAGAGCGGCCCGGTGTCCTTGTAGTAGCTGGTCGAGGACGCCAGCGGCCCGGTCGACGGCGCGGCCTGGCCGAACCAGATGTTCTCGATGATGAAGTCGCGGTCGATCGCGTGCAGCAGCGCCTTGCGGAAACGCTTGTCGGCGAGGTGGCCGCTGCGGGTGTTGTATTCGAGCGTCGCCAGCGGCGCGGCGAACTCGTAGCCGTGCTGCGTGATCTCGAACGCATCGGACTGGCGCAGCATCGGCATGAAGACATAGTCGATATTGTCGTAGCCGGTGACGTCGACCGTGCCGTTCTGGAGAGCGACGAGGCGCGAGGCGGAATCTGGAATGATCTGGAAATAGATCTCGTTCAGGAGCGGCAGATTCTCCTTGTAGTAGTCGTCGTTGCGGACGAGATGGATATATTCGCCGCGGCGCCATTCCTTGAGCTTGAACGGGCCGGTGCCGATCGGGGATTCGTTGGCGGGGTTCGTGCGGTAGTCGGTGCCCTTGTAGATATGCGCCGGCAGGATCGGCGCGCCGCTGGCCTCGAAGACCTGGAGGAACGCGACGAAGGGCGCCTTCAGCTTGTACTCGACCGTGTGGTCGTCGAGGGCGGTGGCCGTTTCGACACCGGCGAAGTTGGCGCGCGCACGCGAATGGATGGCCGGCAGGCATTCCTGCGTCGAGAAGATGACGTCATTGGCCGTGAACGGCGTCCCGTCATGCCACTTGACGTTCTCGTGCAGCTTGAAGGTGTAGGTCAGGCCGTCTTCCGAGACGGTCCATTCCTTCGCGAGGCCCGGCTGCGGCGTCAGGTCGAAATCGTAGGTCAGCAGGCCCTGATAGATCTTGCCGGCGACGATGAAGGCCGGGGTCGTCTGCGTCAGGCCCAGCATCAGCGACGGCGGCTCGGGATAGAGGCAGACGGTCAGGCGTCCCGAAGCCTGCGCAAGCGCCTCATTGAAGGAAGCGAGGTTGAATATCGACGCGCCGGCGGTGAAGGCCGCGCCGGACAGAAGGACGTTTCGCCTGTTGATCGGCATGATATTTCTCCCATTGGATGGTTGGCGGACAAGGCGCGTCGCCGAAGGACCGATGATCCGGAGATTCCGGTCGACACGCGATTTTCTTCATCATTCACACACAAACGAGAATTTTTATTCTTCTTATTTACATTTGATGCATCATCGTTATTACTTTGGCGTATTCCTGTTTATATTTTAATTCCTCATGTTTTCCCGTTGCAGGCGGGACTTGCCGGAAAGGGGCGCAGGCACCCGGCCACCGCGCCCTAGTTTTTCCAGACGTCCTTCAGAAGCTGCACCCAGTTCCCGCCCATGACCTTCTCGATGCGCGTCCTCGACCAGCCGCGTTTCAGCATGGCTTCGGTCAGGTTCGGGAAGTCGCCGATCTCGCGCATGCCGGCCGGATTGGTGATCTCGCCGAGATCGGTGAGAAGGCGGCCCGTGCCCTTGTCGCGCGATATCCACTCGAAGAACGGGGCTTCGTAGCCTTGCGTGAAATCCGTGCCGATGCCGACGATGTCCTCGCCGACGAGGTTGATCACGTACTCGATCGCCTCGACATAGTCGGCGACGTCCGACCGCGCGCCGTTCTTCAGGAAGGGCGGGAACATGGTCACGCCGACGAAGCCGTCATGCTCGGCGATGAAGCGCAGCTGCTCGTCGCTCTTGTTGCGCGGATGCGCCTTGAGCCCCGCCGGCAGGCAGTGGGAATAGGCGACGCGCTTCTTCGAGGCGAGGATCGCGTCCGCCGACGTCTTGGGGCCGACATGGGACAGGTCGCACAATATGCCGAGCTCGTTCATCTCGCCGAGAACGTCGCGCCCGAAATCGGACAGGCCGGTGTCGACGCTCTCGTAGCATCCGGTGCCGACATAGTTCTGCGTGTTGTAGGTGAGCTGGACGATGCGGAGCCCGAGCCCGTAGAACAGCTCGAGATACTCGATGCGGTCCTCGAGCGCCGAGGTGTTCTGCCAGCCCAGCACGATTCCCGTCTTGCCCTCGGCCCTGGCGTCATGGATGTCCTGGACCGTCTGGACCTGCTTGATGAGGTCGGCGTGGACGACGAAATCCTTTCTCATCTTCGCCATGTTGCGCATCGTATCGGGGAAATTCTCCCAGACGCTGCAAGTGCAGTTCGCGGCCGTGACGCCGCCCTTGCGCATGTCCTCATAGACCGAGCGGTCGAATTTCGAGACGATCAGCCCATCGAAGACGATCAGTTCGTCATGCAGTCGAGTCATAAGCGTTCCTAACTCAGGCTTGCGGTTGGTCCACGCCGATGCTGATCAGGCGCGGATCGGCGATCGCGCCCCGGAGATTTTCCGGCATCGGGGTCGATTTCTTCGTGCGGTAGTCGATCCAGACGCAGCGGGCGGCCCCGCGCGCATAGACCGTGTCGGGATCGTCGGAGCGGGTCAGGTGGAACCCGGTGTCGAAGCTGCTGCGGCCGGGGCTGCCCACCGACATCGTCGCGATGGCGTCGCCCGGATAGCGCAACTGGTGCAGGAAGGTCATCGAGGCGTTGACGATGACCGGTCCCTCCCCGGCCCCGAGTTCGCCGAGCAGGCCGAGCCGCTCGAACCAGGTGAGCCGCACCTGCTCCATGAACCGGAAGTAGATCGTGTTGTTGACGTGCCCGGCCGCATCCATGTCGCCCCAGCGGATCTGGAGCGCCATGCGGCAGACATCGGCGTAGCGATCCCGGCCGGCCCCGTCAGCCATCGTCAGCGCGCCCGCAGCCCGAGCATCTGGCGCGCCTCGTCGGTCGTCGCCGGCCGCCGCTCGAGCAGGCGCATGATGGAAACCATCTTCGACACCAGCGCCGCGTTGGATTCGGCCGGGACGCTGTCCTCGAGATAGAGATTGTCCTCGAGACCGACACGAACATGACCGCCCATCAGCATCGCCTGCGTCGCCACCGGGAACTGATGACGCCCGACGCCGAAGACCGCCCATGCGGCGTCCGCCGGCAGCATCCGGACCAGCGCCGACATCGAATGGGCGTCGGGCGCGGCCCCGCCCAGAACGCCGAGGCCGATCTGCACCAGCGGCGGCGCGGCGACGATGTCCTTCGCCAGGAAATGGTTGATGATGCCGAGATGGCCGAGGTCGAACGCTTCCAGCTCCGGCTTGACGCCCGCCTCGCGGATCAGCCGCGCCATCACCTTGAGGTCGGGAATGGAGTTCAGGAACATCTGGTCGCCGAAATTCATCGCCGCGATGTCGAGGCTGCATATTTCGGGGCGCAGCTTCAGCACATGCGAGACCCGGCTTTCCGGCGTATGGATCGCCGCCGCGCCCGAGCGGCCGTCGCGGATCTCGTCCGCCGTCACCATGGCGCCCGGCCCCGTGGTCAGGTTGATGATAAGGTCGGGGCGACCGCGCCGGATGCGCTCGGTCACATCGGCGTAAAGCTCGAAATCGGTCGACGCGAGCGTCGTGATCGGGTCGCGGACATGGACGTGGACGATCGCCGCGCCTGCTTCCGCCGCATCGAGCACCGCGGTCGCGATCGCCTCCGGCGTCACCGGCACGGCCGGGTTCTTGCGTGCGTGGTCGGTCCCTCCCGTCACCGCGCAGGTGATGATTACCGGCCTGGACATCTCTCTTCTCCCCGTAAACGTTCCGTGCGAATGCCGATCCTGCTCGCCGGCCATCAGGCGTCGCGATAAAGCTCGCGGACGAGGCGCATCAGCCTCTCGTCCCTCCACAGCCGCCTTGCCTCCAGCGCGTCGCGGGGCAGGTCCTGCTTGCGCTCCTCGGCGAGTCCCTGCCCCAGCGCCTCCTGCCAGTCGACGCATTTGCCGAGGGTCTTGCCGATCGACTGGTAGACCCCCTGATACCGCTCGCAATATTCCTCGATCCCGTTGGGGGAGTTGAGGTCGATCGTCTCGAACGGGCCGATGAACGCCCAGCGAAGGCCGAGGCCGTGCTTGATGGTGCTGTCTATGTCCCGCGCCGAGGCGACGCCCTCGCTGAACAGGCGGAAGGCCTCGTGCAGCACCGCGCCCTGAAGCCGGTTCATCACGAAACCCTCGATCTCCTTGTTGAGGACGACGGGCTGCTGGCCGACTTCGAGCAGGATTTCCCGCGCCCGCGAGACGCTGTCGCTGGCCGTCCACGGCGCGCCGCACAATTCGACGAGCGGGACGAGATAGGTCGGGTTCACCGGGTGAGCGACGAGGCAGCGCCCGCGGCCGGCGAGGTGCTCGGTGAACGCGCTGGCCGGAATCGTCGAGGTCGAGCTGCACAAAAGCGCATCGGGCCGGCTCAGCGTATCCATCTCGCCGAACAGGCGGCGCTTGGCTTCGAGGTTCTCCGGCGCGGATTCCTGAACGTAGAGCGCCTCCTCCAGCGCCTCCGCCAGCGTGCCGGCAATACGGATATTGGCCGACACCGCCTTGTCGCTGTCGATATGACCCTCGCGCATCAGCAGCGCGAGCTGCGCCTCGATCATGGCCAGCCCCCGCTCGGCTGCGCCGGCGCCGGGGTCGTAGAGGTTCACCTTCCAGCCGGCACGAGCGAAGACGATGGCCCAGCCCTGCCCGATCAAACCCGCGCCGATGATCGCAGCCGTGTTCATGCCGTCAACTCCCCGCGCTTCCGTGCCGATAGGTGGGAGGGGTTGCGTCGGAGCGCACCCGAAACCGTATGAGACGATATTGATGAAGGCCGACAACTAGGTCTATAGGTATCGTTTACCTAGGTGATCGTCCGTTTCTTGGGCGACGTGGACGCAACATGGCCCGGAATCCGGCCGTTGTCGGAGTACGCCTTCCCTATGATTGCAAAGAACATCGAATACCGGCGAATATTCATCGGGATTCCTGTCGCGGCGATCATTGCAAGCGACAGATTGATGATTGATTGCAATGCCGCCGCACTCCGCCTTTTCAGGGCAAACCGGTCGGATATAGTAGGCAATCTCTTCTCCGTACTTTATCCAAGCCGGTCTGATTTCGAAGCTGCCGGGCGGCGGATGGAGCCGCTTCTTGCCGCCCGCGTCACCCAGTATGACGACCGCATCATGCGGCGGATGGATGGCAGTCATTTCTGGGTCACGGTTCGCGGCCATGCCTTCAACCGGAAGATACCGCACAAGATGACGGTGTGGACCTTCTCCGAGCTGGCCGACAACGACGAGCACAAGCAGGCGGTCATTCAGCTCACGGTGCGCGAGCGGGATGTCGCGGCCTTGCTCATCGACGGGCTGACGAGCAAGGAGATCGCGAAATCCCTCGGAATAAGCCCCCGGACCGTCGACATCCACCGGGCAAACCTGCTGAAGAAATATGCGGTCCGCACGACGGCCGATCTCATAAAGATCCTGATCCAATGACCGGTGCCGTCTTGTCATTGGCGAGGATGACGCCGCCACGCGGACCGCGTAGGGTTGGCAAGCGGCTATCTCCATGACGGGAAGACGTACAGATCATTGTCCACCATCGCGCCAAACGGCCCGGACAGGACACGATTTGAGAAGAAGACACTGCCTACTATAAGAACGCCAGGGTGAATGTTATCCAATGAAGACGTACAGAAGACGCTTTCAGCTACCGTGGGTTACAGAGAAGCGGTTTATAGGAACCTGGGATTTCCGTCTCAAGACGATCATGGAATGCAATCTGGATTTCAAGGGAAAAAGGATCCTCGACGCCGGATGCAATATTGGTCTGATCGACTATGAGATTTCCAAGTTCGAGCCTTCATTTATCCACGGTATCGACAACTACAAAGCGGGAATCTATGCGGCAAGAAATATATTCGCCGGCGTCGACGTCCCCAGCAAGTTCGAGATACTGGATATGGCCAATGACAAGCGGCTTCGCAAATCTCTGGACCCATCCTATGACATCGTCCTGTTCATGTCGGTCTGGCAGCATATCCGCCGCGAACTGGGCAGCCAGATAGCCGACCGGATGACCGCGACATTGGCGGAGCGCTGCAACGGGATATTTGTCGGGCAGACCGCCAAGGAACAGGCGGGTGAATTCTCGGAATTAATGAAAAGCCTTGGGTTCGCCGTGGTGTATGACCGCGACCCGCTTGGGCGATTGTTCACCTACGCCCGCATATAGCGACGTCGCCATATGTTTTATCGACCGCCCGGACACGGTCAGCCGAAGCACTATTTTCGATCATCCACTCCCCGGATTTGAGTCCCATCGACCAGAGCGCGATAGCGCGATCGTGGCAATGTGGCTCCTTCCTGCAGCTTCCAGTGAAGCTTGAACACGGGCGCATCTCCGCGGCCATCGAAATCTTTCCTGAAGCCGTCATCCGCATCGAGATGAAGGGTCTTGCTGTAGGCGATGGAGGGCTTGCCTTCGCGCCTGACAACCTTTCGCCATGCGGCATGGAAACTGCTATCCAGCAAAATCTGGCTGGCGAAATGGTAGTGAAAAACGAAGTACGGATAAACTCCCGCCGCCCGCAGAAGCCGCTCGCTCGCCAGCCAGCTTGCCAGCCAGGCGTTGCGCCGCAGCACCAGCATCGCCAATCTCAGCACGAACCTGGTGGATCGCCGCCGGCCGAATTTTCCCCGCTGGAACAGCGCCAGGTGACGTCTCAGGAAAACCGTGCTGATCGGGTTTCCTGCCCGCCCTGCAAGAAGCCAGTTCGAAAGCACGCGGTCCGTGGAACGTCCGACCAAACGCGCCAGCGGACGGTCCCGGTTCTCCTCGAGCCATTCGTCCGCGGCAAAACGGAAGGCAAAGAAATCCCCTTCCAGACACGATGGAAGCCACGCGTCCAGAGCCCGGGCACAGTAGCAATCCGCGTCGACCCAGACGCCCCCGTAGCGTGAAATCAGGTATAGCCTGATAAGGTTCGCCGTCTTTTGAGGCGGCAGATCGAGCTGCATCACCTCCCGGTGAAAATCTTCATCGAGGTGGTCGACGATATTCTTTTCAGTGAGAAGATGAACATGCCATCCAGGATTTTTGTCTATCCAGGTTCTGATGCATGTTCTTACCAGTTCGGGCGCTGAATCAAAACCTTGCAGCCACAGTATCCATATATTCCGTTCAATTGCATATCCGGCCGTTCCGTTTTCCATGCACTTCACCAGCCCGGAGATTCGATCTTCGCTTCCGGCGGCGCTTTTGAATCCGCCTTGCCTCGTCGTATCGGACATAATAAAATTTGCGGCATACTCTCCCCGCCATCCACCCTATATATGAGCGTTTTTACTGTTCATGGCCAAGTGCTTCCTCCACATAGGGATGGAAAAATCTGGAAGCACGTCTATCCAGCAGGTGATACGAAAGAACGCGCCCCTGCTCGAAAGCGCCGGCATCATTTACCCGCAGAGCGGAGCTCCCAGGCTCAATCACAATTTTCTCGCTTCGTCATACCTGCCGGAGGGAAGCGACCGGCTGGTGCGCGGTCTGCCGGCTCATATACGCAAAGGTGAGGAAAAGCAGTTTCTGGATGCCTACCGCCGGAACCTGATGGCTAGAATCCGGCAGGGCGGGAATGTGGTTATCAGCGGAGAGCATCTGTTTCGCCTGCGTCCGGATGAGATCGCGATACTGAAACGAGACCTCGCCGAAAACGGCATCGACGACCTGCTGGTTTTCGGCGTCCTGAGGGCCCCGGTCTCCTTCTATCTTTCCTTCATCCAGCAGGAAGTGAAGGGCTCGTCGAAATTCTCGTCGCCAGACGATTTTTTCGTCGATTATGCCGGCAGGGTTGCGGGGTGGCAGCAACACTTCACATGCATGTTTTTCGACTTCAATGCGTTGAGCGCTTCCAGAGAAGGTATCGTGCGCAAGTTTCTCCAGGAACTGAGCCGCTTCATGGACGTCGATCTCTCGTCGGTTCGCGGCGACATACCCGTTGCCAACGACAGCCTGTCGCCTGAAGAGATGCAGATCGTTCAGGATTTCCGTCTGAAATGGTATCCCGAGCTGGACGGCAGGCTCAACCGGCCGACCACCCGGCTGATAAGAGCACTGCACAAGGTCCGTGACAGCAGCTGGCGCAAGCCGATCCTGCGCGAGGAAATTGCCGCGCTCATCGCGAAGCGGCATGAGGACGAGCTGGCCACCCTGTCGGCACTTACCGGCATCTCGCTTGATGCTTCCGCGGCGCGACCGGGTCAGTCCGTGAAACAGCCCTCCCTCGTCAAGGACGTGGTAGCCAATTTCGATCGCACTTTGTATGAAAGGCTGAGTCTGCGGGTGGGATCATCGAGGCACGTAGATTTGAGAACGCGGCTTTCGTATATGGTGAAGCGGCTTGGTCGCCGACGCGAGGCCTAGAAGCCGGGTTCGCACGACGAAGCAGATAAATTCGGTGCACAATCCGCGCCATACGCGGAAAGCTCCAGGGCAGCGCCGCGACGCATCGACATCCTGAGGTGAACCGGATCATGCCGGAGGGCAGCCCCGATATTGTCATATCGCGAGATTCGCTAGGGCTGCAGAACGTCTTCGTGCCGCCGGCGGACGATCTGGAACAGAAGATATGCCAGGCATTCGGCAAAGTGCTTCGCGTCGACCCGGTCGGGCTCGATGACGAATTCTACGATCTGGGCGGGGATTCGCTTGCCGGTGAACAGCTTAGCCTCGAGATCGAGGGCGTGGTCGGCAGGCCTTTCGCCCTGTCCCAGCTTTTCGAGTTCAGCACGCCGCGCAAGATCGCGGAACTGCTCGATCCCGATGAATCGCAGAAACCTCGATCGAATAGCGGAGAAGTCCTGTTCATCGTTCATGGGCGGGGCGGGTATACGGCGCTGTTACCGGAGTTTCGCGCCGCGTTGAGACCGGGGCGCCGCGTGCACACGTTCGAACTGCCCGGAATTCGGGGGGACGGGAGCACGATCCGGCGAATATCGGATCTTGCAGCCGTCTATGTGCGGGAGATCGAACTCCTTCAGCCCCGCGGGCCCGTTCGCCTTGCGGCCTTCTGCGTGGGAAGCCTGATCGCCCTCGAAATGGCCGCGCTGCTCGAGCAGCGCGGTCGTCCGATCGATCGCGTGGTGTTGCTCGATCCCCGCCTTCCCAATCGCGTCAATCGAAGATACCGGGCGGAGAAGGCACTGCTTGCATCCGGTCCCGGAGTGCTCGCCGCCCTGCGCTACTTCCTCAGGGTAGGCAGATTGCCGAACTCTCCCTCTGCCGAGCCCCTGTTCGCCGGTTTCCTGTTCCGGTGGGCAAGCCGCGTCGAACTGAAGCGCATCAGGCGGGATCGGGAGAAGGGCGTGAGCTTCGCCAAGAGAAATGAGGGGCTGGGGCTGCTGGACAAGCCGCGCGCCGACCTGATCGCGAGCTACCGGTTCTCGTGGCCCAGGCCTTTTGCCGGACAGGCCTTCATCCTCGCGTCACGGGAACGCATCCATACCTTCCGTGCCGGCACGGCATGGGACTACCTGACGCCCAACCGTGCCGTCGAGGTGGTTACGGAGCGGCATGGGGAGATTGGAAATACGTCTGCTCCCGTGGTGGCGCGCCGGATGGACGAGCTTCTGGCTTAAGCCTGCTTGCGGGCCGTGTATAAATTTCGCATGTTACCGGAACTCCGGAAGATACAGTCAGGCGGGTCTGTTCTGGTGTCATTCAATTTGGACCGCAGATCTCGATTTACATATCTATAAGTATTTTGGGGGCGATCTGTGCGAAGTGTTCTTATCTTTCTTGTCGGATTCCTGTATATCATGGGAAATCCGGCATGGGCCTTCACCTCAAAGACATTGACGATAAAGGTCGGCTATGGCGCGGGCGGAAGCTATGATGGCGCCGCCCGGCTGGTTTCGCGGCATATCGGACGCTTTCTGCCCGGCAATCCCGAAGTCGTCGTCCAGAATCTTCCGGGCGGCGGCAGCATGAAGCTGATGCAGCTTCTGCTCGGCGCCGAGCCGACCGATGGAAGCGTCATCGGGGCGGTGGGCGCGGGCATCGCCTATGCGCCGACGCTTGATCCGCAGGCCGCAAGCTTCGATCCGCTCGAACTGGGATGGATCGGTTCGCTCGGGAAGGGCGAGAACATGTGCGTCGTCAGCCGCACGGCGGGCCCGAACACCATCGAGGCATTCATTAACGAGGAATTTCTGATGGGCGCCTCCGGCAAGAGCAGCAGCACCTATGTGCTTGCCGCACTCGCGCGCAATGCGCTTGGCGCGAAATTCAGGATCATCACCGGATTTGACGGCGTCGCCGACATCGATCTCGCCATGCAACGGGGCGAGATAGCCGGTCACTGCGTCGCGTCCAGCGGTGATTTGCAGACGACCGACCTTGGCGAGCGGGTGAATGTGCTCCTGAGCTTTGGCCCGGAAGCGACCGTTGACTACGAGCAGGTTCCCCGCCTGCGGGACCTGATAGAGGATCCCGCCATCCGTGAAGCGGCCGGCGTCGTCGAGGCGAGCGTGGACTACGAGTTCCCGTTCGTAATGCCGGCCGGCACGCCGAGCGAGACTGTCGAGGTGTTCCGCCGGGCGTTCGATGCAATGGTCGCATCGCCCGAATTCAACGCCGATGCGTCCCGGATTCGCGATCTTGCGTTGAGACCGACATCCGGGGGTGCACTCGAAGCGATCATAGAAAAGAATATCGGGATCGACACGGCTGTGATCGACACCGCCCGCGCGCTCGTCAAATAGGCCGGAAGCGAAAGACCTACGTGGACATCATCGTCGCCGCACTGGTCGAGCTTAGCGATCCGCTCCGTCTCCTCATGCTGATGACCGGCGTGTGCGCCGGTCTTGTCGTGGGGGTGGTGCCCGGCATCGGTGGAATATTCGGGTTGGCCCTGCTGATCCCGCTGACCTACCATCTCGATCCCTACGCCGCCTTCGCGCTTCTGCTCGGCATGTCGTCGGTAATCAATACGTCGGACACGATACCGGCGGTCCTGCTGGGGGTTCCCGGCACCGTTGGCGCCGTCGCGACCGTCGTGGACGGGCACGCGATGGCCAAGCAAGGCCAGGCGGCCCGCGCCTTCGGGGCCGCCTATACCTCTTCCATGATCGGCGGCCTGGTGGGAGCTTTCCTCCTCGCCCTCGCCATTCCGGTCATGCGCCCCCTGGTCCTCTATCTGAAGACGCCGGATTTTTTCGCCATAAGCATCTTCGGCCTGTCTGCGGTCGCCATTCTGGCCGGCAGCCAGCCGCTGAAGGGCCTCGCCGCGGCCATGCTCGGGCTGCTCCTGGCCTTCGTGGGTATCGATTCAAATGCGGGCGTCCACAGATGGACATTCGGCGATGTCCATCTGTGGGACGGCCTGCCGATCGTCGTTGTCTTTCTCGGGCTTTTCGGCCTGCCCGAACTGGCCTCGCTGATGGCGCGTGGCTCCATCCAGGGGGACTCGCGCGCCGTCCCGTCCTATTCGCAGATGCTGGGAGGCGCGAGGGACGCCTTGCGCGAGTGGGGGTTGATCGTTCGGTGCGGCTGGCTGGGAACGATGCTTGGCGCCGTGCCGGGAGTGGGCGTCGCCGCGATCGACTGGATCGCATACGGTCACGCCACGCGAAACCAGGGGACAGGCCCGCGCTTCGGACAGGGGAATGTACGGGGGGTCATCGCGCCGGAGAGCGCCAACAACGCGAAGGAAGGCGGATCGCTGATCCCGACCATCGCCTTCGGCGTGCCCGGCTCGGCCACGATGGCCATTCTGCTCGGCGCATTCACGGTCCAGGGGCTCGTTCCCGGACCCGATATGCTGGGCAAGCACGCCTCGCTTACCGTATCGATGGTCTTCACCATCGCATTTGCCAACATTCTTGGCGCCAGCATCTGCCTGTTCCTGACAAGACCGCTGGCGCGTCTGGCCGGCATTCCTGCCGCGCTGCTCGTCCCGATGGTTCTCACCTTCATGATGATCGGCTGCTACCAGGACAGCATGAGCATATTCGATTTCTTCCTGCTCGGGGGAATCGGATTCCTCGGCATGGCGATGAAGGAACTGAACTGGCCGCGTTCCGCCTTCTCGATCGGCTTCGTGCTGGGTCCCACACTCGAGCAGAATTTCTTCCTCGCCTACCAGATTCACGGCTGGCAGTGGCTCAGTCATCCCGTTGCATTGGGTCTGATACTGATTGCGGCCCTCGTGTTGGCGAAGCGCGCATTCTCCTGGCATCGGACGCGACATGATCCCCGCGCGCTTCCTGCCGCGTTGCCCGATCTTCTGTTCGCGGTTTTCCTGCTTGCCGTGGGCTCGGCCGCTCTTGCCACCGCCGCGCGCTTCCCTTTCGAGGCCGGAATTTTTCCGATGATCAGCGCCGCGGCCCTGACGGTTCTGGTAACGGCTATCGCGGTGCAGGGATTTGTCCGATGGCGCGGGAAACGATCTGACGTGCCCACTGTCGGCCTCGAGCCTGAAGGCGAATGGTCGCCGACAGGCGCGTCGGCGCTGCATGCGAATGTCCGTCTGCTTGCGATGTGCGCGCTCCTCGCCCTTCTGCTCGTCCTCCTCGGGCATCTCGTCGGAGGGTTCCTGTTCATCGCCGGATGCCTGCTGGCCACGCGCGCGGCCGCGGTCGGAAAGGCCCTGGCTTGCGCCGGCGGCGTCACCCTGTTCGTCTATGCCGTCTTCGACCTCGTCGTTTCCCGCCCCTGGCCGCTGCCCCTGCTGCAACGGCTAGCGGGATTATGAGCCCGGCTGGGCCAGGCTCTGCCGGAGCTCGTCGACCAGCACGCGCCGCAACAGCTTGCCGTTATCGCTGTAGGGCAACGACCTGACGAGCCTTATCTCGCGCGGCCGCTTCTCGGGCGAGACGTTGGCGGCAAGGAAGGCGCGCAGGTCGCCCACCGTGATCTCGCTGTGCCCGACCACGAACGCAGCGATCTCCTGGCCCATGACGGGATCGCTGAACCCTGCGACGGCCACGTCCAGAACCTGGGGGTGAAGACGAATGAGCTTTTCCAGTTCCTGCGGCGCGATGTTGACGCCTCCCCGCACGATCATGTCCTCGCTGCGATCGACGATCGTCAGGAAGCCGTCTGCGTCGAGGTAGCCGATGTCGCCGGGAATCCCCCATCCCGGACCCATCACCTTGGGATCGACGAATGATCCGCCCCCGGGAAGCAGCACCGCCGAAGCCACGGTCGGCGTCCATGCCTTGATAAGCCCCGGCTCGCCCGGCGGGAGGACGTTTCCGTCCTCGTCGAGAATGTCGACGCGCACGCCCCTGTTCAAACGCCCGGCGGTTTCCGCGCGCTCGGGCACGTCGGGTCCCGCAAGGCAGCTGACAGCGCCCGTCAAGGTCGACGCATAGCTGATACGGTAGCCGTGGGAGAGGTTGCGCCAGGCAGCAACCTTGTCTTCGGGGCGGGCAGGCCCGCCAATGCTGTCGAGACTATTGAGATGTGGGAACAGAGGCTGGCTCCGCTCGCCGGCCTCCCCGACCATTCGCGCGATGATCGGTGGCGGTTGTCCCGTGCCCGTAGCCTTGAAGGCCAGAAGCGCCTCGATCATTTCCGACGGGGTGAACAGCGGAGGAAGAAGCTTCGCTACCCCGCCCGCAAAGAGATGGCCCAGCAGGTGGTGCCGGGTCGCAGAATAGGTCAGGGTCATGCCGGTCAGATAGCGCGGAGGGGCGCCGTCCCGCGGGCCGTGCACCCTTCCCGTAATCCTGCCGGAAAGGGTCTCGTGGGTTTGAATATACGCCTTCGGCGTACCTGTGGTGCCGGAGGAAAACAGCAGGAAGGCCGGGTTTGAGCAGTCGACCGTTTCCGGCACGTCATTCGCCGGAGCGCTTGCAAATCGCCACCGAGGGTCGAACGTCGCCGCGGGATAATCTCCCTGGCCCGGCGGGGACCGGCTCTCCAGGACGACGGACAATCCGAAATCCCTTGCAAGCCTCTGTCGGTCGACGCGCGGTGCGCGGAAGTCGATCATCGCCGGCGTTGCCGACAGCCTCCAGCAGGCGAAGCTGGCAAGGAGCGCATCGAGGGGCTCCTTTATGGCGATGCCGATACGGTCCCCCGCGCCGACCCCGAGGGCAGCCAGGTTGGAGGCAAGGCACGTCGCCTGCGCGGTCACGTCCGCATATCTCAGCTCTTCACGCCCCGCGATCAGAGCCGGTCTCTCGCCATACGTGTTCATCGCTTCAAAAAGCTGACGCGCAAAGCTCATGAAAACTCCAGGCTGGAAATAAAGGTATGACCCGCATTGGACATTTTTTCCGTCCTCTGCAGGGCAATGTCAAACCGGACCTGCGCTGTGGCGTGGAGCAGGAGCCGTCGAGGAGGAACTGGTGCCGGCCGCAACTGGCTTGCAAGGCGTCGCGCGTGTTCTGCGGCGGCGGCGCCGGATGCGTTCACATGCCCAGGACGCGGGGCAGCCAAAGCACTGTTGCCGGTATGAAGGTGACCAGCATCAGGATCACCAGCATGATCCCCAGCAGCGGTATGCTCTCCTTCAGGATCGCCCCCATCGGCTCCTTCGCGATGGATTGCGTGATCAACAGGTTCAGTCCCATCGGCGGGTGGATCAGCCCGATCATCAGGTTCACCACCACCACCAGGCCGAAATGCACGGGATCGATCCCCAGCGCGATGGCCGAGGGCAGGACGATCGGCACGATGATGATCGTCGCGGGGGTGGAATCCAGGAAGGCTCCTGCAATCAGCAAGATGACATTGATCATCAGCAGGAAAGCGACGGGCGAAAGCTGCGCCTCCTGGATCCAGCGCGACAGGTCCTTCGGCACGCCATGCACCACCATCAGATAGGCCACGAAGGAGGACGCCGAGACCACCAGCATGATGTTCGCGGTCTGCATTCCCGCATCCTTCAGGATCGTCGGCAGATTGCCCCAGCGGAATTCGCGATGGATCACCCAGCCGACGAATATGGCATAGATCACCAGAACGGCACCGATCTCGGTGATGGTGAAGAAACCGCCGCGGGCGCCGATGATCAACAGGATCGGCATCGACATGGCCCAGACCGAAACGCGGAACTTGCGCCAGATCGCGGCGCCTCCCTGGCGTCCACGCCGGGGCAGGTCGTGCTTCCTGGCATGACGATTGACGAAGATCACCAGCGCCACCACGATCATCAGCGCCGGAACGTAGCCGCCGATGAACAGCTTCACGATCGAGACTTCGGCGATGACGCCATAGATGACCAGCGGGATCGAAGGCGGCAGGATCGGCCCCAGCAGCGCGGCCGTCGCGGTCAGCGCCGCTGCAAAGGCGCCGGAATAGCCTTCCTTCTTCATCTCGGGAATCAGCAGCGCCCCCGTGGCCGAGGCATCGGCAACGGACGAACCGGAAATCCCGGCAAGGAAGAGGTTGGTGCCTATGTTCACCTGACCCGAGCTGCCGCGCAGCCGCCCCATCGCCGAGCCGAGCAGGTCGACGATCCGGGTGGTGATGCCGCCCGAGTTCATGATCGCCGCGGCAAGGATGAAGAAGGGAACGGCGAGAAGCGGAAAGGAATCGATCCCGTTCACCATCTTCTGCGCCAGCACGAAACCCGGCATGCCCCAGACGAGAACGATGACGACGGAGGCCAGACCCAGCGAAATGGCGATGGGCACGGCCAGGAACATCAGCGCAAAGAGGATCAGCGCAAGGATCAGAAGCATCAGCATGGATCAGACCCCTGAACCGGGTTCTCTGGAAAGCCGGGTGAAGAGGCGGGTGACCATTGCGCGTTCGAAGATGAACCACAGCCCCGTGACGCAGAAAAAGGGGAGCGCCATATAGACCCAGCCATAAGGAATGCCCGTTGCGGGTGCGCGCTTGATCGCCACCACGTCGAGCAGCTTTTGGGAGTAGAAGAACAGCGCGATCAGCAGAGCCGCCGTGCAAAGGTCGATGAAGATCATGAGCAACCGTTTCATCCTCGGTCTCATCCGGGACGAGAAGAAGTCGATCGCGATCAGATCGCCCTTTCCGATCAGCCAGGCCGATCCCGAAAAGACCAGCCATATGAAGAGGAAACGTGCGATCTCGGCCAGGCCGGGCGTGGCCGCGCCGGTAAAGTAGCGGGCGATGACCTGATAGAAGACCAGGACGACGATCAGGAACAGCGCGAGCGCGACGATCACGGAAAGAACAGCGCGCAGGATGTCACCGAGTCGGGCAAGGATCGTGCTCATCAGGAATCCAAGGCTGACGAAAACAGGAAAGGAAAGCCGCCCCCCGAAGGAGGCGGCGTGCGGGGATATCCCTACTCGACGGCGCGGACCTTTTCGATGATCGGCTGCAACGCAGCGTCATAATTTGCCGAGGCGGCGCGCTCGATAAAGGCTGCTATGTCGGGACGGGTCACGACGGCGCCTTCGGCCTCCAGCTCCGCCAGCAGGGCGGCCTGGGATTCCTCGGTATAGGCCCGATACCAGTCGGCGCTGTCCACGGCGGCGGCCTCGATCGCGGCGCGGCTCGCATCGTCCAGGCCGGCGAACCAGTCGGCATTGCACATGAAGCCCATGGTCTCGGCCATGTGATTGGTCAGCGCAAGGTTCTTGACCACCTCATGGAAGCGCTTGTCCTTGATCGCGGTCAGCGGCTGCTCGACCCCGTCGACAACGTGGCTCTGGAGCGCCGCATAGACCTCCTCGAAAGCGACGGTCGCCGGATTGGCACCCATCGCGCGGATCGATTCGATATAGGCCGGAATCCCCGGCGCGCGGATCTTCATGCCGTCGAGGTCTTCGGCCTTCTCGACCGGCTTGTTGGTCAGCATCTGGCGGAAGCCGTGGAAGGCCGGGCCAACCACGCGGAAGCCGGCTTCATCGGCGATGGAATCGAGGATTTCCTGGCCGACGGGACCGCGCCAGATGCGGAAGAAATGGTCCACGTCGTGATAGACATAGGCCACCCCTTCGATATTCGCGGCCTGATGGAAAGAGCCGAGCACGCCGACGCTCTCATACATGCATTCCAGCACGCCGCCCTTCACCTGCTCGACCATTTCGTCGACGGTGCCGAGATGCGAATTCGGGAACAGTTCGACCTCGACGTCATTGCCGAGGCGCTCCTTCAGCTTCTCGGAAAAGACCTGCATCGCTCTGGTGTCCGGGCTGGAATCCGAGCCCGCGCCACCGATCCGGAACGCGATTTGCGCCTGGGCCGTTCCGGCCATGAGCAGGGCGAGGACCGAGGCAGTGATCAGTTTCTTCATGTCATTCCTCCTGTTGGATGGTTCTGTCTGAGAACGGTCTTATTCCGCCGCCATGCCGTACGCGTCACGCCCGAGTACGGTCAGCACGTCGTCCAGCGTATCGACGAGCGTGTCGATCTCGGCCTCGCTGATGGTAAAGGGCGGGCTGATCTGGATGTGGTCGCCCCCCTTGCCGTAATTCGCGCCGGGCACCCCTGCCCCGACGATCACGCCCCGCTCGCGCATCATTCCCACCAGACGAGGCGTGAAGCGCGCGGCTTCGGGGAAAGGGGCGCGGCTGGCGCGGTCGGCGACGAATTCCAGCCCGGCATAGAGGCCGCGGCCACGGAGGTCGCCGATGATCTCGTGCCTTTGCTGCAAAGCGCCCAGGCTCCGGTGCAGGTAGCTGCCGATGCGGCCAGGGCGGCTGAAGAGATCCTCGCGCTGCATGATCTCGAAAACCTTCTGGCCGACGAAACAGGACATGGCATGACCGGAATAGGTGAAGCCATGGACGAAACGGCGACGGCCCTCGCGGAAGAAGCCGGCGATCTTCTCGGATACGATGACCGCGCCCAGGGGCGCATAGCCCGAGCCGATCGCCTTGCCGCAGGTGATCATGTCGGGCAGGGTGTCCCAATCCTCGATGGCGAAGGGGCGGCCGGTGCGTCCATAACCCATCAGCACCTCGTCGGCGATGAAGAGGATGCCGTAGCGGTCGCAAAGCTCGCGCACCCGCCGGTAGTAGTCCGGCCCCGGCGTCACGCCCGATGCGGTCGTGCCGATGATGGTCTCCGCGAAGAAACAGGAGATGGTCTCCGGCCCCTCCAGCAGGATGGTGCGTTCCAGTTCCTCGATGCAGTGATCGGTGCAGTCGCCCTCGCCGCCGCAGATGGTGCAGCGATAGGTGTAGGGCGGCGTTACATGAACCACCGGCAGCATATAGGGGTCATAGGGCGCCCTCCAGGAGGTGCGCCCCGAGAGCGACAGGGTCGCGATGGTCACGCCGTGATAGCTCTGCCAGCGGGCAAGCATCTTGTGGCGCGATCCCTCGCCCCGCTCGACGTGATACTGGCGGGCAAGTTTCAGCGCCGTCTCATTGGCCTCGGAACCGCCGGAGACGAAATAGACCGCCGACATCCCTTCGGGAGCCACGGAAAGCACTGATCTGGCCAGTTCTTCCTGCCAGGGGTGGGTGAAGGAGGCGGTATAGACATAGCTGACGCGCGATCCTTCCGCCGCCAGGGCTTCATAGATTTCGGTCCGGCCGTGACCGATGCCGATGACGCCGGCGCTGCCCATGCCGTCGAGATAGCGCTTTCCGTCAGCGCCATGGATCCAGACGCCTTCGGCACGCTCGACCAGAGGGACTTGCGCGGCAAAATCCCTGAGAAACACGCTGCTCATCAGTCTCCCCATCGGCAAGGCCACCTTGCCCTTACTTGATTAATGATTATCGATAATAAATACAATCGGGATATCGCGTTTCTCGATCCGGGCAAAAGCCGGAAAATTGCACGGCAGGCCACGGCCAGAGCGGATGACACCGCCGCTGAAGCTGGCTATCGAGAGGAGCAGTGACTTCGGAAAGGATCTTCCAGTGCCCAAGGCCGAACGCCACAGCCAGCTCCGTCCCAGCCTCGAGGCCGAAATCGCTTCCGCGATGCAGGAAGGGATTCTCGGCGGAGAGTGGAACCCCGGCGACCGGCTGGTGGAGATGGAGCTGGCCCAGCATTTCGGTGTCAGCCAGGGGACGATTCGCGGCGCGCTGAAATATCTGCAGGCCGACGGCCTCGTGGAGCATCGCCCACGGCGCGGCAATTTCGTCATCGCCATATCCGAAGAGGATATCCGCGACATCTCCCTGATGCGCGACGCGCTGGAATCGCTGGGTGCGCAATTGGCCGCGGAGCGGATCGGCAGCGAGGGAAAGGCCCGACTCTCCGCAGTGGTCAACGAAATGCGCGAAGCATCGAGGCAGCACCAGCGGCAACGGTTGCTGGAACTGGATCTGCGCTTCCACCGAACCGTGATCGAGATCGCGGACAGCCGGCTGCTTCAGGACATGTACAGGCGGCTGGAAGGGCCGGCGCTTCTTTTCCTGCGCATGGCCGACGGTTTCTACCAGGAACCGCAAGCCATCGTCGATCTGCATGAGCCATTGCTGGATGCGATCTGCTCCGGCGACAGCGCGCGCGCCTATGAGCTGGCACGCAGGCATACCGACCGGGACGCAGGGCGGCTCCTCGGTCGATATGAGGAATGAGCCGGACCCGGCGGCTCCCCGTTCCCGTCCGCCACCCTATCCGGCCGTGTACTCGCCTTTCTGGATGCTCTCGAGCTCGGAAAGGGGAATATGGCAGGCGATACGATGTCCTGCCCCGGTGTTCCGGTCGGGCGGCGCCTCGGTTTCGCAGAGTGTTCCGAGCTTGCGCGGGCAGGCGGTATGGAAAGGACAGCCCGTACGAGCAACGGGCGCGACCTTGCCGAGGCTGGCATCCGTCCTGAACAAATCCGTCCGTGCAGGCTTTTGCCCCTCCAGGCGGCGGGCCGCCCAGACGAGGGTTTCGGTGTACGGGTGATGGGGCGCGGCGAAGAGGGTGTTGGAGGGACCGCTCTCGCAGGCCCAGCCCCTGTAGAGGACGACCACGTCATCCGCCAGATACCTGACGAAAGGCAGCTCGTGCGTCACCAGCAGATGTCCTGAGCCCGACGCGCGGGACTGCTCCAGCAAGTACCGCGCGACACGGACCTTCATCGAGACGTCCAACGCCGAAAAGGCTTCGTCGAGCACCAGCACGTCCGGCCTGGGGGCGGTGGCGCGCGCAAGCCCGATCCGCTGCCGCTCGCCGCCGCTGAGCGCGCGGGTGCGCTTCTGAAGAAGATCCACCCGCAGCCCCACCGGCGTCAGAAGATCGCGCAGCTCGCTCTGGGTGGGCGAGCGCTTCTCGTAAAGACGAAAAGGCCGCGCCAGAAGCGTGTATGCGCGTTTGGCCGGATGGAGCGATCCGCCGACGTTCTGAAAGACGATCTGGATCCGGCGGCATATCTCCAGCGGATACCGTCGCAGTCCGGCCAGCTCCTTTTCCTTGAGCCGGATCGATCCGGAATGCGGACGCATGAGCCCGACGATGAGCCGCGCCAGCGTCGATTTTCCCGAACCGCTCTCGCCAATCAACGCGGTGATTGCGCCTTTGCGGATGTCGAGGCCAACATTGTCGAGCGCACGGGGCGCGGAAGCCTGCGCTGCGCGCGTACGTGCGTAGGCGAAAGACACGTCCGAGATGGAGAGAATCTTATCCAGCGCCGGCACCGGCGGCTTCCGCGGATAAAGAGCCGAGCCGCCGTCCTGGGGATAAAACCCGCCGAACAGCTCCTGCGCCCTTACGCAGCGGGACAAGCGTTGCGCGCCGGGGCTTCGCTCCATGTCGTCTTGAGCACACGCTTCGACGGCGAGATCGCAGCGGGAGCGGAAGGCGCAACCCTCTTTCGGGAAGGCCGCTTCCTGCCACGGCGCGTCGAACAGCGGACGGTCGCCTTCCATCTTCGGCACGGCGCTGAGCAGCATCTGCGTGTAGCGATGGGCGGGCCGGTGCAGGAGCTCCGCCGTGGGTCCGCTCTCGACCGTTCTGCCGGCATACATGACTGAGACCCGGTCGGCGAGATCGGCGACGGCGGCAAGGTTGTGCGAGATCAGCAGGATCGACAGATCCCGGTGCGTCTTGAGCTCGGCCAGCAGTTCGAGGACCGCGCTCTCGGTCCTCGCGTCGAGGCCGGTGGTCGGTTCGTCGAGGACGAGCAGGCGCGGATTGCAGGCCAGGGCCATGGCAATGCAGACGCGTTGCTGCATGCCCCCGCTCAGCTCGTGCGGCAGCGCTTCCAGGATCGCGGCCGCGTTCGGAAGGCGCACTTCGTCGAGCAGCTCGATCGCCCGGGCCCGCGCCTGTTCCGGTGTCAGCCGCAGATGCCAACGAAGGCTCTCGCTCATCTGCCTGCCGATCCGCATGATCGGGTTGAGCGCCGCCATCGGGTCCTGCGCGACATGCGCGATCTGGCTTCCGAAGATCGTGCGCGGCGCCCTGGACAGGTCGATCGTGCCGCAGAAGCGGATCTCGCCGGCGGATACTTCCAGGTTGGCGGCGAGATAGTTCAGGACGGCAAGCGCCACCGTCGACTTGCCCGACCCCGATTCTCCTATCAGGCCGACGGCTTCCTTCGGCCGTATGACGAGATCGACGTCGCGGACGATCGGACGTGACGTTTCCGCGCCCTTGATGTTGACCGACAGGCCCCGGATTTCGAGAACGGGCGTCTCCTGTGCGGCGGCGTCAGCCATCATGGTTCCCTTTCAGGGCCGCGTCGATGCCGTCGCCGACGAGGTGCAGCGAAGCGACGAGCGTCGAGATGAAGAGGATCGGAAAGAGCGCCGTCCACGGAGCTTGCAGCATTTGCGGCCGTGCCTCGTAGACCAGCGCGCCCCAGTCCGCCGCCGGCGGCTGAACGCCGAGACCGAGATAATTCAGCGACGCCCCGAGAAGAATGGCGTAGCCCAGCCTGATGCAGAGCTCGACGATGATCGGGCCGAGGCAGAGCGGCAGGATTTCGCGCAGCATGATGTAGCTGTCCCGCTCTCCCCGCGCCTGAGCCGCCTCGACGAACACGGCGTCGCGCAGCGCGAGGGCAGCGCCGCGCACCACCCGCGTGGTGCGCGGGCTGTAGACGAGGCCGACCGCCAGGATCAGCGTCCACAGATCGGGGCCCGCGACGATGAGGATGAGAAGACCGAGCAGCACCGTCGGGAACGACATGAGCACGTCCATCACGCGCATGAGTATCTGGTCGACCCACCCGCCGTAATAGGCGGCGGCCAGACCGACCGGCAGGCCGACCAGCAGGCAGATGGCCACGGCCCCGAAGCCGAAGGCGAGCGTGATCTGCCCGCCGACGACGGTCCGGGAGAGCACGTCCCGTCCGTAGCGATCCGTTCCAAACCAGTGGGACCAGCTCGGCGGATGCAGGATCTCCGAGAAGCTCATCGCTTCGGGGGAATAGGGGATGATGACGTTTGCCGTGACCGCGAGGACAAAATGGCAAAGAAGCAGGATCGTCGCCACAGCGACGATCGGGTCGCGCGCCACCACAGCCAGCACCGCTCCGGGTTTCCGGCCCGCCGTCGAAGGAGCGCCGGAGGCCGGATCCGTCGTGACCATATTGCTCATGCCGCCACCGAGCGCAGGCGGGGATTCATGAGGCCGACGATGATGTCGCCGAGCAGGTTTCCGAACACGTAGAAGCTGGCGATCACGACGGCGCAAGCCTGGATCAGCGGCCAGTCGCGTTCCGACACGGCAAAGAGCATCAGGCGGCCGATGCCCGGGAAGACGAAGATTTCCTCCACCACGACGATGCCGCCGAACATCCACCCGAGATTCATGCAAAGGACCGTGACGGTCGGGATCAGCGCGTTCGGCAGGACGTGGCGGGCAATGACGCTGCGCTCGGGAATCCCCTTGAGCCGCGCCGTCCGCACATAGTCCAGCGAAAGGGTATCGATGACCGAGGTGCGCGCTATGCGGGCCACGTAAGCCATCAGGATCATCGAAAGGGAAAGGGCGGGCAGGAACAGGTGGGAAAAGGCGGACCCGATCCCGGCTTCGAAGCCCTCGTAACCCGATGGCGGGAAGAGGCGGAACAGCCCCCCGCCGAAAAGCAGGACCAGAAGGGTCCCGGTCACGAATTCCGGCAGGGATGTCATGATCACCGACGTCGCCGTCAGGACGCGGTCGAGCCTGGTCCGCGCATTGAGCGCCATAGCCAGACCCAGCGTCAACCCGCCGACGATGACGAAGACCAGCCCCGTCAGCGTCAGGGCGAGCGAATTCAGCAGGCGCTCCGCCAGGATCGGCCCTATCGGGCGCTGCATGCGCAGCGATTCACCAAAATCGCCCATGGCGATATTTCCAAGCCAGCTCAGCAGGCGCACGGGCGCCGGCCGATCCAGGCCCAGCGCCTTGGATAGGGACGCCACGTCTTCCGGCGTGGCGTCCATACCCAGTATCATGTGAGCAACGCTTCCCGGCAGCAGTTCCGTTACCGCGAAAACCAGAACGGAAACCGCAATCAAGACCGCCACGGAATACAGAAGGCGAGTGCAGAGGAAGCGAAGCATTGCGCTCTCCAGACGTTCAGCGCTTCAGCCAGATTCTCTCGACAGGCAGGTTGATACCCGGGTCCGCCGAATAGCCCTGCACACCCTCGCTGAAAGCCGTGATGTTGCTGCGGAAGAAGGTGATGATCGCGGGACCGTCGTCGGCAATCAACGCCTGCGCCTTGTGGAGCTTCTCCCGGCGCTTTTCCTGATCGAGCTCCCGCTGCGCGCCGAGGAGGAGGTCGTCGACCTCGGCGTTGGAGTAGAAGTAGTCGTTCAGCGAGCCGCCCTTGTCGCGCGAGACGAAGAAGGGAAGGATGCTCGTATCCGTCGTCGGGCGAGCGAACCAGTTGTTGATGTAGAATGGCTGCTTCTCCCAGACGGTGTTGAGAAAGACGTCCCAGGTCACGTTCTGGATCGCGATGTCGAAACCGGCTTCGCGGGCCATCTCGCGGGTCATGAGCGCGACGGGCAGCATGCCGACGCGCGCGTCGCTCGTGTACAGCGTCGCCTTGATGCCGTCGGGATAACCCGCCTCCGCGAGCAGCTTCCTGGCCGCCTCAATGTCGCGCTTCGGCGCCGGTATGTTGGGGTTGTAGAAGGGGTTGTTGGGCGGAAGCGACTGGTCGTTGCCGACGACGCCGTGGCCGTTGAGAACGGCGTTGAGGATGACTTCGCGATCCAGCGTTAACTTCAGCGCCTTGCGGACGAGCGGATTGTCGAAGGGGGGCTGATCCGAGCGCATCACGATGGGAACGAAAGTCCCCGTGGGCACCTCGTCCAGCGTTATGCCCGCAGCGCCGTCCAGAAGCCCGACCTGATCCGGACGGACCTGCAGCATGATGTCCGTGCGCCCGTCCTTGAGCGCATTGATCTCGGCCGTCGAGTCCGGAAATACCGTCAGTTGCACCTGATCGACGTGAGGCAGGTCAGACTTGAAATAGTTCGGGTTCCTTTCCACCACGACCTTTTCGCCGACCACAAACTCCTTCAGGATAAAGGGACCGGTCCCGTCTTCCTCGGTGTTGAGGTTGATCGTCGTTCCCTTTGGGACGATGCGCGCATAGGGAAGCGCGAGATTGGCGGGAAAGTCGGCGATGGGCTCGCTCAGGGTGAATTTCACCCGATACGGATCGAGAGCCTCGATCGCCGCGATGGGACCCATTCCGCCGCGACCGCGGGACTTGGTTTCCGGGTCGATTATGCGCGCGATCGAAGCGACCACATCCTCTGCGGTCATCTCCTTGCCCGAATGGAACTTGACGCCCTGGCGAAGGACGAAGATCCAGACCTTGCCCTCATCCTCGGCCGTCCAGCTTTCCGCGAGATCCGGGTGAACGGCGAATTCCTTGTCCACCGAAGTCAGGTTGTTGTAAAATAGGGAAGTGACGATCCACTCCTCTATCGACCCGGTGATCGGCGGGTCGAGCAGGCGTGGCGACCCCGATACGCTGACCCGGAGCGTGCCACCCTTCTGGGCATCTTCGGCCCAGACGCCGCCTGTGAGGGCGGCGAGGCCAAATGCGGCGGCAACGCCTGCGAGGAATATTCTCCGCGAATTCGAAAACAGTTTCATTGATGGCTCCCATTCGTTTTATCCCACCATATTTGATACGATATATGATCTGTTCTGCAAAGCCCTTTTTTGGTGGAACGACATCGCGGCCCGCGTCGGTTGACGCGGCCGGGCAACGGAGCAACGCCTGAGCCGGCTCGTGTCGAGGCTCCCGGATCGAACGTCTCCCTCTCGCCCCTACGGTTCAAGGGAAGTCGTTGCGGACGGCGGCATGGTCGTGGATCGAGGCGAAGAAACCGTTAATTCCGGGCGAAGCGCGGCCACCGGGCCGCCATCCGGGCTAATCGGCCGCGCGGTGGACGGTCCTCTCCGGAGAGCTCCAGCAATGGATGATCTTCGGAGGGGCGGCGCTCTTTCAGGCCCCTTCTGCATGCCTCGGGTCGAGCGCCATGGCGAGGAATCGCTGCAACCCTAAAAAGGGGCTGGACTATTCAGTTCCAACGTATAATATCAAATATACAATACTTATACGATGCGACTGCGCAAGCCGGGAGGCGCGCTCGCCGAGCATCCTGTTTCCCGGAGCGAGGAATGAGTGGGGAAATGATAAGCGGCAATCTTCAGTATCTGCGAGCCCCCTTTCTGGCGAACGTCACTGCGGGCATGAAGGTGCTGGTGATTACGGACTTTTCGCACGATCCCCGTGTGTGGCAGGCGATCATGAGCGTTTTGTCGGAGTGTGGCGCCGACGCCGCCCTCGCCATCTTCGATGCGCGCCCGGCCGACTACTACGATCCGCCGAAACCTGTCTGTGACGCGATGATGAACGTCGATCTCAACGTCCTGGTCGCGACAACCGGAATGCTGCATGCGCCGGCCAGCATGGCTGCCCAGATCGCGGGCATACCGGTCATCTGCATGGACGGGGGAATGACCCTCGAGATGTTCCAGTCGGGCGCCGTGACCGAAAACCAGCGGGAAATGGCCGTTCGGCACCATTATGTTGGCACCAACATCGTTGGAACCGAGGCGAGGATTTGCCGGGTTACATCGAAATACGGAACGGATTTGACCTATTCGGTCGAGGGCCGGATATTCCCGCCGACGCTTCCGGACGAGAGCTTCGTTCCCTACAAGGTGAATCACCTGTCGAAATCCAGCAGGCGGAAATCCTCCCTTTACAGATTCCTCTACCCGAACGGCGAGCTCAATATCTGCCCGGTGGAGTTTTCGGCGAACGGGAAGCTCGTGTTCGACCTTTGCATCCACAAGCTTGGACGGCTGCGCGATCCGATCGAGCTGACCATCGAGGATGGCCGGATCACGGATATCTGCGGAGGCGCGGACGCGTTCGCGCTGCGCGCCTATCTGGCGGAATATGCCGACGAGAACGGCTACATCTGCCCTGCGGAAGCCTCCATCGGCATCAATTCCAAGGCCTTGATCCGGGGCGTGCAGCGGGAGGACAAGAACATCCTCGGCTCCATGCATTTCGGCCTGGGTACGAACGTCGATGTCGGCGGCGAAATCAGGTCCAACATCCATATGGACGGCGTCATCCTCCAGCCTACCCTCTATGTTGACGGGGACATGCGGATCGAGAATGGCAGGTTCCTGCGGCCGGTAGACAGGCCTTTGGGCGGCTGATGCGCGCGGGCGGATGTCCGTTCACGCGCGGGGCACTCGAATCCGGGATGCGGGATATTCACAAGAACAAGGAAATAGCGATGTCCTCTGGCGGTCTGGCGCGGGTAACGTACATCAATCCTCCCTCCGATCTCGAGCCCCATCACGCCATGCTCGACAGGGAGCTTCCCAGGTTCCGCTCGGAGCTGGGGAAATCCTGGCCGAACCATATCGGCGGAAAACGGGATGAGGACGGGACGACCTATGCCTGCCGGAGCCCGATCGATTCCCGGATGCTTCTCGGCACGTTCGTGGAGCCCTCTTCCTCTGCCGTGACAAGAGCCGTGGCGGCTGCCCGCAAGGCACAGGAAATCTGGGGGAGAACGCCCTGGCAAGAACGCCTTGTGCGGCTGCGCGAGATCGGAAAGGCGCTCGATGAGCGCAAATATGAACTGGCCATGGCCGTCATGCACGAGGCCGGCAAGACGCGGCTGGAAGGGCTGGGAGAAACCGAGGAGGCGGTCGCGCTTCTCGACTACTACTGCGACCAGATGGAGCGGCGAAACGGGTTCGTCGAGCCCGCCAGCAGCGCGATGCCGGGCGAAGCCTCCCAGACGCTGCTGCGCCCGATCGGGGTGATGGGCGTGATATGCCCGTTCAACTATCCCGTCGCGCTCGCGGTCGGCATGATCGCTCCGGCGCTGGTCGCAGGAAACGCCGTGGTCGCCAAGTGGAGCCCGGCCGCCGGCTTGACGGGGTCCATGCTTGCGGAGATTTTCACGTCGGGCCCCTTGCCCACCGGCACGTTCAATTCCCTCTGCGGCGAGGCCTCCGGCCCGAGGCTCGTCGACGAGCCGGGCGTGGATGGCTTCGCGTTCACGGGGTCGCACGGCACCGGCATGGCGATCATGCGGAAGGTCGCGAGCGGCCCTCACATGCGCCCGGTCCTTGCGGAGATGGGCGGCAAGAACCCGACCTATGTCTCGCGGAGCGCGGACCCGCTTCAGGCAGCCGAGGGCGTCGCCCGATCCGCGTTCGGTTTCCAGGCCCAGAAATGCACGGCGACATCGGTCGCCTTCGTCCACGACCGCCATTACGACAGCTTCGTCGCGGAGGTCCTGCGCCGGGCGGACGCGTTGAAATTCGGCGACACCATCGATCGTTCGGTGACCAATGGCCCGCTCATCAACGAAGCGGCGGTCCGCCGGTTCGAGGACGCGGCGGCGCATGCTGCCCAGGCAGGAAATCTGCTGCGTGGCGGGAGCCGCATCGGAGGCGATCTTTCGCAAGGGTATTTCGTGAATCCCGCCGTGGTCACGGACTTGCCCGAGGACGACCGTCTTTTCCAGACGGAGCTTTTCGCGCCGCTTCTGATCATTGCCCGGTTCGAATCCCTGAGCGACGCGATCGATCGGGGCAACCGCATCAATTTCGGGCTGGCGGCGGGATTCTTCGGATCGGACAAGAGCGAGCTCGACATCTTCCTGGATCGGGCTCAGGCGGGCGTCCTTTATGCCAATCGCAGGAGCGGCGCGACCAACGGCGCGTGGCCCGGCATCCAGAGTTTCGCCGGATGGAAGGGGTCCGGATTGACGGGCAAGGGCGCGCTCGGGCCCCACTACCTGCCGCAGTTCATGCGGGAGCAGAGCCGGACGATCTCCGGGTTCGGTTGACAGGTGGAACGCGCGCCAAGAATCGGACGCCGGGAGAGTTTGCGCTGCCGGGAATCCAGACAACCCTAGGTCCACGAAGAATGAACAACGAATACGAACTCGAGCTGGCAGGACGGGCGCTGGAATTTGCGCGCAATCCGCCCGAGCACCTCTTGCCTGTCGCCGCCCGGCACATAGCGGATTTCATCGGCGTTTACACGGCCGGAACCGAGGTCGGGGAAATCGCCGACTACCTCAAGGTTCTCCGCACGGAATCCTCGATACAGGGCAACAATGGACCGTTCACCCTGGACGAGCCGATTTCGAGAAGCGCAAAGGCATCGTATCTCGGATCGGCGGGCCATATTCATGACTTCGACGACGACGAGCCTGCCGTCGCGGTCGGTCATCCCACAGTGGCCGTGGCCGCCGCCGCCTTCGCGACGGCCGACCCCGCGCTCGACAGCCGGTTGTTCCTGGGCGCGTATCTGGCGGGAATCGAAGTCATCAACCGCATCGGCGCATGCGCCAATCCCGACCACTACAATGCCGGCTGGCACGCCACGGCCACGCTGGGCGTGTTCGGCGGCGCCATTGCAAGCGGCATCCTCAGAGGCGCCGGCAAGGAAGAGCTCGCAAACGCTCTCGGATTTGCGGCTTCCGCAAGCACTGGGCTGAAAGCCGCTTTCGGAAGCGTAGCCAAGCCGATCCAGGTTGGAAACGCGGCGGCGAATGCCGTCCTCGCCGCGGCGATGGCCGCTTCGGGCCTGCAGGCGGCGTCCGGTCTGGTCTTCGGCAAAATGGGCTGGATGGAAATGCTCGGCGACGAGTCGCGCGTCGCGCAGACGATACGGGGGTTTGGATATCCTCATGCGTTCGAGGCGCCGGGCCTGAACATCAAGCTTTATCCCTGCTGTTCCAGCAGCCATACGGCGGTGGACGGCTTCATCGATATTCTGACGCGCGAGAAAATCAGCGCGGCGGACATTGCCAGGGTCGATGCATGGATCGGACCGGACATTCCGGGCATCCTCATCTACGACTATCCGACGACCGGCCTGGAAGGCAAATTCAGCCTTCGCTATCCGCTCGCGGCGGCGGCATTGAACGGCAGGCTCACGCTCGCCGACTTCGAGACCGAGCGCGTCCGTTCCGCCGAAGCCGTCGAGTTCATGAAGCGTATCGATATCCATATCGACGCCGCCTTGCCTCGCGCTCCCGCGGGTGTCACCCATTGCTCGCGCGTCAGGGTGACCGACCGGTCCGGCGCGGTGTTCGAGCGTTTCACGGAGCAACCCAGGGGAAGCTCGCTGAAGCCGCTATCCAACGAGGAGCTTTTCGAGAAATTCTCGCTGTGTGCGGGCGGCGTTCTCGCCGACGGCACCGACGCGGCCTTCGATGCGCTGATCGGGATGCCCGAGGGGGGCCCGCTCTCGAACGTCATAAAGGCGATCAGTCTGACAAAATGACTTCTCCCGGCGGACGACAATTGATCGGTGAGTTCGTCGAGGGCGCCTCGAAGGACTGGATCGCGCCGGCAAGGTCTTCGGCGGCGCTTTCGGTGTGCGACACCCTCGCCGTCGCCTTCGCCGCCCGCGAGGCGCCGGTCGTCGAGAAGGTCGGCCGCTTCCTCGACGGCCGCGGATCGAGGCGCCTGCCGGCGGCGCTCTGGACCGGCGATCAGAACGCGTCCTGCGAGGATGCGGCCCTGCTGAACGGCGTCGCCGCGCACGCTCTCGACTATGACGATGTCGCCCCCGCGTGGCGCGGGCATCCGAGCGCCGTGATCCTGCCCGCGCTGGCGGCGCTTTCGTCGGATGTCCCTCCTGGTTCCGCCGATCTGCTGGATGCCTATGTCGTCGGGTTCGAAGTGGGAGCGGCCCTCGGCCGCAGCATCATCGACACGCACTACGCCATCGGCTGGCATTCGACATCGACGATCGGGGTGATCGCGGCTACGGCGGCCTGCTGCAGGTTGCTGAAGCTCGATGCCGCAACGACGTCCCATGCGATAGGGCTGGCCGTCGCCCAGGCAGCCGGAACGCGCGCGAATTTCGGCGCGGAGGCAAAGGCGCTGCAGGCCGGGTTCGCGGCCGCCGGCGCGGTACGCTCGGCGCTCCTGTCGACGTCCGGCATACGGTCGGGCGATCATGTCATGGATGGTCCGACCGGTTTCGAAAGGCTGTACGGCGGGCAGGAGGGCCGCGCGCGCGACGAGCTGGCAAGGCTGGGCGCGGCACCCGCATCGCTGATCGGGGGAATCGAGATCAAGGTCTTTCCTGCCTGCTATGCGACTCACCGGGCATTGGCCGCGGCTGCCGGGCTGAGGACCCTGCCGGATTTCGCGCCGACAAGGATAATGGCGATATCCATTATCGGAACACCGGGGAGTCACGCCCCGCTCCGCGACAGCGCTCCCCGGTCCGCGGATGAAGCCAGATTTCATCTGGAGACCTGCGTCGCAATGATGCTGTCGAGCGGGACGGTCGGCCTGTCGGATTTCGAGCGGGAAAGGTTCCGCACGCCGGACGTCGTCCGTCTGGCGGAACTGACGACGGTCGAGGAGCGCGCGTTCGACAGGCCCGGACGAATCTCCCGTCTCACGGTGTCCTTCGGCAAGGAAGCCTTGACGAAAGAAGTCGATGCCCTTCCCGAAATCGGTTGGGACGACGCGAACTGGCGCCGGAAGCTGGAGGACTGCCTGACAGGTCTGACGCAACGCGACCGTCAGCGCTGTTGCGCGCTCGCCGAGCGCTATGTCGGCACGGATTATCGCGACTCCGTCAGGTCGGTTTTCGCGTCGGAGAACCAGAGGCGGCCGGAGCGGGCCGGAGAAGCCCCGCGGATCGGAGGATCGAAATGAGTTCAACTCCCCTGGAACGGTGCCGGGCGCACGAAGGCAACGGCTTGCGCAGCCCGCGGGACCCGGTCGTCCTGGAGCGGGCGCAGGGCGCGCATCTGTTCGACTTCGAAGGCAGGCGCTATCTCGATTTCAGCGGGCTCTTCGCCGTCGCGAGCGTCGGCCACAACCATCCGGCGGTCGTCGAAGCGGTCATCAGGCAGGCGCAGGACCTGATGCACTGCCCTTCCGCCAACCCGTCTCGCGTAAGGGCCGAGTTCTACGAGGCGATCGCGTCCATAGCCCCGCCCGGACTGACCAGGATCCTGCCTGCCATCACCGGCGCCATGGCCAATGAAACGGCGATCAGAATCGCCAAGACCCGTCGCCCCGACGGCGCCATCGTTTCGTTCTCCGGCAGCTATTTCGGCCGCTCGCCCGGCATCGTCGGCCTGGCGGGCAAAACCCAGTATCGCGAGGCGCTGGGTCTTCCCCCGGCAGGCCAGTTCCTCCCCTATCCGTTCGCCGGCCACAAGGGCGCGCGTTCCGGCGACAACGTGATCGAAACGCTCGAGCTTCTTGCCGGTCCGGGCGGGGGGTTCGGTGAAATCGCGGCGCTGATCGTCGAGCCCGTCCAGGGCAATGGCGGCGTGGTGATCCCGCCTTCCGATTTCCTGCCTCGCCTGAGGGCGTTCTGCGATCGCACCGGCGCGCTGTTGATCGTCGACGAGATCCAGTCCGGCTGCGGCCGCTCCGGCAAGATGTGGGCGACCGAGCATTCCGGCGTCACGCCCGACCTGATGACCATCGGCAAGGGTATCGGCGGCGGAATGGCGGTTGCGGCCATCCTCGGCAAGCCCGAGTTCATGACCTGGCCGCCCGACAGCTACAGCTCGACGTTCCTGACGAACAACGTCAACCTCGCGGCCGCCGTGGCGGCCATCAAGGTGATGAAGGACGAGGACCTCGCCGCCCGGTCCCGGCGGCTTGGCGACCATGCGCTGAAGAAGCTCCAGCAGCAATTGCAGCAGCTTCCCGGGATCGAGGAAGTCCGCGGCATCGGCCTTTGGGCGGCCATCGACTTCGGGGATGCCGCGCCCGGGGGCCCGAGCGTCGCGGCGGAGGTTCTCCGCCGCCTGCAGCAGCAAGGCATCATCGCCGGCGGCGGCGGCTACACCGGGCAGGTCGTGAAGATCGCGCCGCCGCTGGTCATCGACGAGGACGACCTGGAAAATGGGCTGGACACCATGATCGGCATCGTCCGCGACGTGCTGGGCGTGGCGGCGTAGCCGGCCGCTTCCTGTCATGGACCATCGGATCGGCGACCCTGACGAGCGCAAGATGGATAGCTGCAGGCAAAACGATCGCCAGTCATTGGCGGGCAGGGCTTTTCGAAGCGGCCGGCTGAAGCTGGGAGCGAGCTTCCGCTTCGGACGGGCCAGAGGCGCATTCTGCCACTCCGGATGGTGCCAGCAGTGCAAGGTCGAGCTCGACGACGGACGGGTCGGGCTTGCATGCCAGCTACCCGCCGAAGACCTGAAGAAACTGAAGACGGGATCGGGCTGGAAGGCCCCGATCTCGTTGATCGCGCGGCTTATGCGGCCATGGTTCCACGAAAGCGTGATCCTGCGTCCGGCCTTTCTCCAGCAGTTGTTCCTTGCCTTCGTGCGCAATGCGTCGCGCGCGCTTCCGCTCGGCACCCAAGCGCCTCCGCGGGGAAAGGCCGCGACCCGCAGATGCGACACGCTTGTCGTCGGCGGGGGTGAAGCCGGCGTCGCGGCAATGGAGTCGCTTCAGGAGCTGGGCGTGGACGCGATCCTGATCGACGAGGGAGCCGGCCGGGGTTGGTCCGACGACCGATTCATTCCCGGCATAAGTGCGCTCGGCATCTATCAGGAAGATGACGAGCGGATATTTGTCCTGTGCGCGGGCAAGGCCGGATCGATCCGGATATTCTTCGACCGTGTCGTCGTCGCGACCGGCACATATGACCGATTGCTCCCGGTCACGGGCAACGACCTCCCGGGGATCGTCGGCCTGAACGCATTCCGCAAGCTGGTAGAGAGCGGAAGCCTGGACAAGGCTCGCATATACGGACTCTTCGCCCCGGAGGCGGCGGCCGGGGAAGCGGCAGAGCTGGCGCGGGCCGCGGGCATCCGCTTCCAATGGGCCGCCGGCTCCCCGCGGCTGCCGGACGGCATAGCGGAGCGATGCTTCGGATCCGTGCATCTCACGCAAGCGCTCGGCAGAGGCCGCCTGAAAGCGGTGAGGCTGAGCAACGGCCGACGCGAACGTTGCGACGTGCTCGTCGTCGGCTATCAGCAGCCGCGCTACGAACTCCAGCTTCAGGCCGGCCAGCAACTCGACTGGGGCGGGGCCGGCGCCGCGATCGAACCGTCCGGCGCGGCGAGGTTCCCTCTCCTCACGGTCGGCTCCGCCGGTGGTGTGACGAGCGACATCGCCGCCCATGCCCGAGCGGCGGTCGCCGACTGGCTTCAGGGCACCCCTCCGACGCGCGCGGAATCGTTCGAGAAACTTCCCGGCTGCGCGGATATGGACGACGGCCTCATCGTTTGCCCCTGCGAGGACGTCAGGGTCGGGGATGTCCGCAAGGCGCTCCGCGACGGCTATCGCGGCATCGAGCATCTCAAACGCAGGACCGGCGCCGCGACCGGCCCCTGCCAGGGCAAGCTCTGCCACAGCCTGCTGCTGCAGTGCCTGGTCGAGGAAGGCTCTCCGGCGGCGCTTCCCACGATGAGGCCACTGGTGCGGCCCATGGCCCTGGCGTCGTTCGCCGGAGGACGTGACGATGGTTGAGGCCGCGGATGTCATCATCATTGGCGGCGGCATCGCGGGCGTCGCCCTCGCTTACGAGCTGGGCAAGCGCCGCAGGCGGAAAATCGTGGTCATCGAAAGGAAGCACCTGGGCGCGGGCGGAACGAGCAGAAACATAGGACGCGTCCGCACGTCGCAATTCTCCGAGCCGCTCGCCCAGTTCGCGAAGAACGCGTTCCGCAAGCACGCGCAGCTCTCGCGCGAACTCGGGTCGAGCACCCTGTTCTGGACGCCGGGCTACGCCCTGGTCTTTTACGACGAGGACGAGGTCGCGACGATAGACGGCATCCGCACGATGCTCGACGGCCTTGGCCAAAAAACGGAGTACTACCGGGGAGACGAGGTCTTCAGGCGGCTGCCGGTCCTGGAGGGTGGCGCACGGCCGATCGCGACGCTGATCCGGCCGGACGCGAGCGTCCACCACGATTCGCTGCTGAACGCCTACAAGCGCAGGGCCCTCGAAGCCGGCGTCGAAATCCATGAGCAAACGGAAGTCGAGGCCGTCGACGTCGAGAACGGGGCGGTTCGGGGGGTGTCGACGGCCGGCCGGCGGCTTCGCGCGCCAATCGTGGTCAACGCCGCCGGCGGCTGGTCGCGCGACGTTTCCAGGCTGGCGGGCGTCAAGGTGCCCAACGCCCCGGTGCGCCGTGAAGCGATTGTAACGGAATCCTGCCAACCCTACATGGATACGATGATCACCTTCTACCGTCCGATCGAAGGCTGGTTCCACCAGACCCTGCGCGGCGAGACGGTTATCGGGGTGACGGATCCGGAGGAGCCGCTCGGCATGAACTATGATGCCGGCGCGACCCACCTGCAACGCGCGGCGGACCAGATTCTCGACAAGGCGCCGAAGCTTGCATCGCTGCGGGTTGTCCGCCAGTGGGCCGGCGTATATGACATGACGCCTGATCGGAAGCCGATGCTGGGCTATGTCTCTCAAATCCGGGGTTTTGTTCAGTTCAACGGCGACAACGGTCGCGGCATCGCGTTCATCCCCTATATTGCAGAAGCGCTTGCGGAATGGATCGATACTGGCCAACGGCCGGAGATTCTTGGAGATTTTGATGCAAGCCGTTATGAGGGGAAGGAAGATACACCGGTGATTTTGGGTGATTATTATTCCGCCTACAAACAGAACAGGTGATCCTTGGGGATCGATTTGGAGCCACTGAACAAAGCGCCATCGACGAAGAGCGGGTTCGTGTACGACCGTTTGCGCGCGGGCATACTGTCCGGCGAACTCCAGCCCGATCAACGGCTGCGACTGGCCGAACTCGCCTCCAAGTTCGGGATAAGCCAGATGCCGGTCCGTGAAGCGTTGCGGATGCTGCAAAGAGACGGCCTCATCATGATGGAGGACCATCGGGGGGCGACGGTTGCCAATCTGTCATGGCGTCGCGCCTATGAGTTCGTCGATGTCCGGACCTATCTCGAGGTGTACGCCGCGTTGAAGGCGCTGCCTTACCACACCAGCAGCACGGTGATGCGCCTGCGCGATCTGCTGGATCGGATGAACGATCCCAGCGCCATGCGGGACGCCCAGTACTACAGCAAGCTGAACCGGCAGTTTCATGAGGCTCTTTTTGAACCTGGTCCCAACACGGTCCTGAAGTTCCAGATCGAGGATCTGTGGAACAAAGTCTGGAACGTTCGCCGTTTGTCGATATTCAGCGTCGACAAGAGCAGGACGCAGGGAGCGCAAATCGAGCATCAGGCAATCCTCAACGCCATCGAGTCGAATGATGCGAATGCGCTTGAGGATGCGATGCATCGTCACCGGAACCAGACCCTCATTACCTGGCTGAGGATCGTCGAAGAGTCCGAGGCGAATCCGGAAAGTATATCGAGGAGCGCCTCCGACGAATCAGGCGGATGACATCAGCGCCTGTCCTCGCGATTCCGTTCGCCACCCCGCGCGGCGCTTACAGCACGTCCGTCCAATTGCGCGAAAGCGATTTCGCGGCGTTGATCAGGCCGACCATCGAGTAGGTCTGGGGGAAATTGCCCCATAATTCGCCGCTGTCGAGGTGCATGCCCTCGGAAAGCAGGCCGAGATGGTTCCTGTGCCCGAGGACGTCGGTGAAGACGTCGAGCGCGTCGTCGTGGCGGCCGACGCGCACGAGCGCGTCGATCAGCCAGAAGGTGCAGGCGGTGAACGCCGTCTCCGGCTCGCCGAAATCGTCGGGCGCGCGATAGCGGTAGAGGTGGTTGCCGAACCGCAGATGCTCCTCGCAGCGAGCGAGCGTCGATAAAAAGCGCGGATCGTTCGCCGGCACGATGCCGATCTCTGGCATGAGCAGCAGGCTCGCATCGAGATCGGAGCCGCCGAAGGTCGAGGTGAAGCTTCGCAGCTCCCCGTTCCATGCCCGCTCCAGCGCGCCGTCGCGGATGCGCTCGGCCTCCTCGCGCCAGTACGCCGCGCGGCCGGACAGGCCGAGCTTGCCGGCGATCTTGGCGAGCCGGTCGCAGGCCGCCCAGCACATCATCGCCGAATGGGTGTGGACGCCGTTGCGGGTGCGGAACTCCCAGATGCCGGCGTCCGGCTCGTTCCAGCGGCGCACCGCCTGCTCGCCCAGCGGCTCCAGCCGGCGGAAAAGCCCCTCGTCGCCGGCCGTCGGCAGCCGCTCGTCGAAGAAATACTGGATGACCGAGAGGATCACCGAGCCATAGCCGTCGTTCTGGACCTGGGTGTAGGCGGCGTTGCCGCTGCGGACCGGGCCGTGGCCGCGATAGCCGGGCAGCGAGCCGATGACGGCCTCGTCGAGGCGGCGTTCGAGGCCGAGGCCGAACAGCGGCTGCAGATAGCCGTCGGGGGAGCTCGCCGCCACGTTGGAGACGTAGCCGAGATAGTCCTCCATCGTCTTGGTCGCGCCGAGAAGGTTGAGCGCCTTGACGGTGAAATAGGAGTCGCGCAGCCAGCAGAAGCGGTAGTCCCAGGTGCGGCCGCTCTCGCCATATTCGGGGATCGACGTCGTCAGCGCGGCGACGATGCCGCCGGTTTCCTCGTGCGAGCACAGCTTGAGCGTGATCGCGGCGCGGATCACCACGTCCTGGAAATCGGCCGGCACCGACAGATAGCGCACCCATTCCTGCCAGTAGGCGATGGTGTCCTCGAGGAACGCTCTCGCCGCCGGCAGCGGCGCCTGCTCCGGCCGCTCGTCGGCGCCGAGGATGAAGGCATAGGGCCGGTCGACGAGGAACGCCGTGCCGCGCTCGACGAATTCGACCGGCGCGTCGGTGGTCAGCCGCAGCACCTGGTCGCCGAGGACGAAGCGGATGTGATTGGTCCCCCGCGTCGTCTCCGGCGCATGGGCGCCGTAGCCGTGCCTAGGGCGCAGCCGGACGCGGATCCGCGGCGAGCCCGCGAGCGGCTCGACGATGCGCACGATGGTCAGCGGCCGGAAGATCCGCCCGCGCGCCTTGAAGCGTGGCGCGAAATCCGTGATCCGCAGCCGGTTGCCGTCGCCGTCGGCCTGCACCGTCTCCAGCACCGCCGTGTTGCGCAGATAGGACTGCCGGCACTCGACCGCGTCGTCCATGGCGATGGACCAGCAGCCTTCCTCCTCCTGTCCCGCGGCCTGACCGTCGAGCAACCGGCAGAACACCGGGTCGCCGTCCATGCGCGGGGCGCACATCCAGACGATCGAGGCGTTGCGGTCGACGAGCGCGGCCGCGGCCGCATTGCCGATGACGCCGAGATCGAGAGAAGGGAGAAGGGTTGAATTCATGCCGTGACGAGATTGGAAAACGGGAGGGCGATAATACAGGAGATAACCGCCGAAGGGCGAGGCTGGTTCCTCTGTTCCCGTTCAGGCTGAAGCGCAAACGGAACCCGCGCCGCGCCGGCGCGGGTTCGTGTCGTCGGGAAACGCTCAGCTATAGGGCGAGACGCAAGCCCGACGGGGGCCGTTGAGCGGCTGATAGGAATTGTCGGAAACGCGGTAGGACCGCCAGCGGTCCTGGCACCACCGCACATGCGCGCGGCTCAGCCTCTGCGGCGGCTGGTTGGCCATTCCGCCGCCGATGATGGCGCCGGCGATGAAGGCGGCCGGCGGGAACCACCAGCCATTGTGCTGGCGATAGCCCGCGCGACGATCACGATAGCCGCGATGGCCATTGTAATAGGCCTGGTTTCCGCGACGCTCGAAGCGGTCGCGCCGGTCGTCGCGGTCACGCCGGTCGTCACGGCGATCGAAGCGGTCACGACGGTCGTCACCGCGCTGCCGCCGGTCCTGGACCTGAAGAACATCGGACTTCACTGCGGGAGCTTGCTGCAACAGCACGGGAGCCGCCATCGCGGGCGCTGCGCTGCCCAGCGCGAAAGAAAGCGCCACCGCGGTGCAAAGGCTTGTCGATATATGTCTCATGGCTTGACCTCTGATGTTTAGTCCCTCAGCGACAAAACGGGCCACGCGTGGAATTGTTTCAGCAAAAATGCGGCGCGAGCCCCCGTCCGGCTGCAAAATGCTCTAGACGAACAGCCTGGCGAAGAAGACCGCGCTCATGGCGAGGCCGACCGCGATGACCACGCCGCGCACCACCTTGCGCGGCAGCCTCCGGGCGATCGGCGCGCCGGCATAGCCGCCGACGGTCGCCGCCGCCATCATCAGCACCGCCTGCGGCCAGACGACGATGCCCGCCGCCGCGAAGGTGGCGACCGAGATCGCCGACAGGATGAAGGACAGGCCGTTCTTCAGCCCGTTCATGACGTTGAGGTCGCGCATGCCCCACAGTGAGAACAGCGCCAGCAGCACGATGCCGAGACCGCCGTTGAAATAGCCGCCATAGATCGACACCAGCACCGTGCCGGCCCAGCCCTCCGGCTTGCCGGCGCGGCGGCGCTGCGCCCAGGCCTGCACCCTGTCGCCGAAGGCGAAGGCGAGCGTGGCGGCGAGCAGCAGGAACGGCACGACGACCGAGAACGCCTCGTTCGACGACACGAGGAGAAGCAGCGAGCCGACCAGCCCGCCCACCGCCGTCGCCGCGGCGATCCGCAGAAGCCGCCTGCGGTCGTAGGCGGCGAGCTCGCTCCTGAAGCCGGCGGCCCCGCCGAGATAGCCGGGGAACACCGCGACCGCGCTGGTGGCATTGGCGACGACGACAGGCACGCCCGTATAGACGAGCGCCGGGAAGGTCAGGAACGTCCCGCCTCCGGCAACAGTGTTGAGGACGCCGGCGCAGAAGGCGGCAACGGCAAGGATCAGGGCGTCGGTCATGGCGGGAAAAAGCGGTCGTTTCGGGGGAGAACAGCCGGCGGGCTTCGCCGTCAGCCGGCTTGGTAGTCCCCGGAACCTGCGGAATCAACCCTGTCCGCCGGAACAAGAAGGTTGCGGTGCCGTTCTGGCCGGACAGGCAAGAAGGCGTTCGGTCATGCGGGGTTGGAGTGCGTCGATAGAGGCGGCCGAGCGGGCCGATCTGCTTTATGTCAACGACGCGGAGCCCGGGTATCGACGCCGACGCGCCGGCAAGGGCTTCTTCTATCTCGACCCGGCGGGCAAGCGCCTCGGCAGCGAAGGGGAACTTGCACGGATCGCAGCGCTCGCCGTTCCCCCGGCATGGACCGAGGTGTGGATATGCCCGGACCCGGCGGGCCACATCCAGGCGACCGGCCGCGACGAGCGCGGCCGCAAGCAGTATCGCTATCATCCGGCATGGACGGCCCATCGCGACGAAGCGAAGTTCTCCAGCCTCGTCGCGTTCGCCCGCGCGCTGCCGAAGCTGCGCGCCCGCGTCGACGCCGACCTGCGCAAGCGGGGATTGCCGCGCGAGCGGGTCGTCGCCTCGGTGGTGCGGCTGCTCGACAACACGCTGATCCGCATCGGCAACGACGCCTACGCGCAGGAGAACAAGAGCTTCGGCCTGACGACGCTGCGTTCGCGCCACCTCGAGGCCAACGGATCGAGCCTCCACTTCTCCTTCACCGGGAAATCGGGGCGGAAATGGCAGTTGAAGCTGTCCGACCGCAGGGTCGCCACCGTGGTGCGCGCGATCCAGGAGCTGCCGGGACAGCGCCTGTTCCAGTATCTCGACGGGGAGGGCGGCCGCCACGACATCCGCTCGCAGGACGTCAACGACTATATCCGCGCGGCGATCGGCCCGGATTTCTCGTCGCGGCATTTCCGCACCTGGGGCGCGACGGTGTCGGCCACGCTGTCGCTGGCCGGAACGGAGGTGCCCGGCTCGAAGCGCGACCGGGCCGTCGCGCTCAACGCCGTGCTGGACGAGGTGGCGACGATGCTGCGCAACACGCGCACCGTCTGCCGCCGCTGCTATGTCCATCCCGCCGCGATGGAGGCATGGCAGGAGGGGCGGCTCGGCCCGGAGATGGAGGCGATCCGGCGACGGTTTCCCCGGCCGCTGAAAGGGCTCGATCCATCGGAAAGCACGGTGCTGCGCTGGCTGTCGCGATAGGCGGAGGGAACAATCGGTCAGCGGGCAGATTTGGCGCAGGAGCGAAAACGAAGGAGCCGAGACCATGAACCCGCGCAGAAAACCCGACCCGCGGAACGAGGACGACGCCCGGCAGGAAGGCCCGGCGCTGGAGGAACAGGACTGGGAGGCGATCGAAAGCGGCACGCTGACGCCCGACAGCCTGCCGGAGAACGGCGACCTGAGATACGACAGCCCGCGCGACGGCGAGCTGCCCGGCGAGGACGACGACAACCCGTACCAGAACAGCGACGAGGCGCTGCCCGAAGACCGCGACGAAGCCGCCCTCGAACGCGACCCCTCGAAGGAAGGCGGCCGGTTCGACGAGGTGTGAGGCTGGGGCTTCCACCGATCCGTTGGCGGAACACCACGGCGCTCGCATTTTCTGGAATTTTTTTCCGGCGTTCGCCGAAAGAACGCAAACCGTTCCGGTTTCCCGAGGGGAAGGCCGCTTTATAAATCGGGGAAGCGCCGATTTGAGCATGCAGCTTGCGGGCGCTTAACAAATGCAGCTAAAGCGCGGGGCAGAAAATTCTCCCGCGAGCTGACGGCGGACCGCCGGTCCGCCTCGATCAATGCCGGCGCCGTCGCGCCCGGCCCATGGGGAGAACTGCCATGAAATTTCCGTCGCGTCGTCTCGTCCTCGGCCTTGCCCTGTCGCTCGGCCTCCTCGCCCCGTCCGCGTCCTTCGCCGCCGACAAGCCCGGCAGCATCACCATAGACTGGGCGACCTACAATCCCGTCTCGATGCTGCTCAAGGACAAGGGCTGGCTCGAGGAGGAGTTTTCCAAGGACGGCATCACAATCACGTGGGTCCAGTCGCTCGGCTCGAACAAGGCGCTCGAATTCCTCAACGCCGGCTCGATCGATTTCGGATCGAGCGCGGGCGCCGCCGCCCTCGTCGCCAAGATCAACGGCAATCCCATCAAGTCGGTCTACGTCTATTCCAAGCCCGAGTGGACGGCGCTGGTCGCCGGCAAGGACAGCGGCATCGAGACCGTCGCCGACCTCAAGGGCAAGACCGTCGCCGTCACCCGCGGCACGGACCCGCACATCTTCCTCGTCCGCGCGCTCCAGGGCGTCGGGCTGAGCGAACAGGACATCACGCCGGTGCTGCTGCAGCATCCCGACGGCGCCACCGCGCTGGTCCGCGGCGATGTCGACGCCTGGGCCGGTCTTGACCCGATGATGGCCAATGTCGAGCTGAACGACGGCGCGCGCCTGTTCCACCGCGACGCCGACGCCAACACCTACGGCATACTGAGCACCCGCGAGGAGTTCCTGGAGCAGTATCCCGACGTCGTGAAGCGGGTGCTCGTCGTCTACGAGAACGCGCGCAAATACGCGCTCGATCATCCCGACGAGGTCAAGGCGAGCTTCATCGCCGCGACCGGCCTGCCCGAGGCCGTCGCCGACAAGCAGCTCAACGAGCGCACGGATCTGAGCAACGGCGTGATCGGCGAGGCGCAGCGCGAGTCGATCCTCGCGGCGGGCCTCGTCCTGCAGAAGGCGGGCATCGTCGATGCCGGCGTCGACGTGCGGCAGGTCCTCGACGACCTCATCGCCGAAGGGCACGTGCAGGTCACGAACTGATCCTGCGCGAGCCGACCTGGATTGACGTGCCGCCCGGCCGGAATGACAGCGGGGCGGCAGCGGAGGCGGAGCATCCAATGGCCATCGTGGAAAGCAGCATAGCCGGCGAGACGGCGGAGCTCGGGATCGGGCGGTCCGCCGGCCTGCCCGACCGCCTCAAAGGGGCGCTGGGAGGACCGGCGCTGGGGCTTCTCCTGCCGGTGCTCGCCGCCGTCGGCTGGGAGCTTGCCGTCCGGCTCGGCTGGTCCAGCGGGCGGCTGGTGCCGCCGCCTTCCGTCATCTGGGAAACTTTCCTGCAACTGGCGCAGGGCGGCGCGTTGCAGCACCATGCCGCGGCCACGCTGACGCGCGTCGCCATCGGCTTCGGTGCCGGCGTCGCGGCCGGGACGCTTATCGGGGCCGTCACCGGCTATTCGCGCTTCCTCTCCCGCCTGCTCGACCCCACCCTCCAGGCCCTGCGCGCCATACCCTCCATCGCCTGGGTGCCGCTGTTCATCCTGTGGCTCGGCATTTTCGAGGCCTCGAAGGTCACGCTGATCGCGGTCGGCGTGTTCTTCCCCGTCTATCTCGGCGTCATGGGGGCCGTGGCCTCGGTCGACCGCAAGATCGTCGAGGTCGGCCGCGTCTTCCGGCTCTCGGGGCCGCAGATGGTGCGCCGCATCCTGTTGCCGGCGGTGCTTCCGTCCTACGTGATCGCGCTCCGCTCGGGCCTCGGCCTCGGCTGGATGTTCGTCGTCGCCGCCGAGTTCATGGGTGCCTCGCAGGGGCTCGGCTACCTGCTGATCGACGGCCAGCAGCTCGGCAAGCCGGCGCAGATCGTCACCGCCATCGTCGCCTTCGCCATCCTCGGCAAGATCACCGACTGGCTGATCGTCGCCGCGACGAGGCCGTTCCTGCGATGGGAAGACCGCTTCGCCCGGCAGGGGGCGAACTGACATGCTGGTCCTCGACCGCGTCGGCAAGACCTACCCCAACGGCGTCCATGCGCTGGAAGGCGCCAGCCTTTCCGTCGCGCCCGGGGAGATCGTCGCCATCGTCGGCGGCTCAGGCTGCGGCAAGTCGACGATGCTGCGGGCGATCGCCGGCCTCGACGCGCCGAGCCGCGGCCGCGTCGCGCTCGACGGCATGACCGTGACCGCCCCGCACGAGAAGATCGGCATCATCTTCCAGGAGCCGCGCCTCCTGCCCTGGCTCACCGTCGCCGGCAACGTCGCCTTCGGCATCGAGCACCTGCCGCGGCGGGAGCGGGACGAGCGCGTCGCCACTGCGCTGGCGCGCGTCGGCCTCGCCGACAAGGCGGACGCCTGGCCGCGCGAGCTTTCCGGCGGCCAGGCGCAGCGCGTCGCCATCGCGCGCGCCCTGGTGCCGCGCCCGGAAGTGCTGCTGCTCGACGAGCCGTTCTCGGCGCTCGACGCCTTCACCCGCGCCGATCTGCAGGACCATCTGCTCGCCCTGTGGGCGGATTCGAGGCCCACTCTCGTGCTGGTGACGCACGACGTCGACGAGGCCATCGCGCTCGCCGACCGCATCGTCATCATGCGCCCGCGCCCGGGCCGGCTTTTCGAGGAGATCGCGGCAGGTCTGCCGCGCCCGCGCGACCGGCGCTCGGACGCGTTCGACGCCGTGCGGCACCTTGTCCTCGACTCGCTCGACCGGTCGCTGGAGCGCGCCTCGCCGGCCGCGGCACGGCAGCCGCCGTTCGCGGCGGCGCATCCGGCCTGAGAGCCCCGGCCTTTCCCTTGCAGCAACCGAGAACGAGGATTTCGACATGGACGCCGCCGAACTGCGCGCGATGCAGGCGCCGATCAAGGAACGCTATCGCAACGACCCGACGGCCGGGCTGGTGACGCTGAAGGCGCGCGGCTCGCTCGACGACGGCAACGTCGCCTGCAAGGTCGAGACGGGGCGGGCGCTCGCCGTGGCCGGCCTGCATCCGGCCACCGGCGGCAGCGGCCTCGAGCTGTGCTCGGGCGACATGCTGCTCGAGGCTCTGGTCGCCTGCGCCGGCGTGACGCTGAAGGCCGTCTCGACGGCACTCGAGATCCCGCTGCGCGGCGCGAGCGTGTCGGCGGAAGGCGACCTCGATTTCCGCGGCACGCTGGGCGTCGACAAGGAAGCGCCCGTGGGCTTCGCCGAGATCCGGCTGCGCTTCGACGTCGACACCGACGCCGCGCAGGACAAGCTCGACCAGTTGCTGAAGCTGACCGAGCGCTATTGCGTCGTCTACCAGACGATCAGGAACGGCCCCAAGGTCGACGTCACCCTCGCGCGGGCCTGACCGTCGCGGTCACGACGGGCGCTAGATCACGACGATGGGGGAGCCGCTCGATACGCGATTGTAGAGGTCGATGATGTCCTGGTTGATCAGCCGGACGCAGCCCGAGGACATGGACTGCCCGATCGACCACCATTCCGGCGAGCCGTGGACGCGGTACAGCGTGTCCTGCCCATCCTTGAAGATATAGAGCGCGCGGGCGCCGAGGGGATTGTCGGGGCCGCCGGGCTGGCCGTTGCGCCACTTCTCCAGATCCGGCCGGCGCGCGATCATCTCGGAGGGCGGCGTCCAGGTCGGCCATTCGCGCTTGTACTGGATGACGGCGCGGCCCGACCATTCGAACCCGGCCTTGCCGATGCCCACGCCGTAGCGCAGCGCGTCCCCTCCCGGCTGCACGTAATAGAGAAGGTGCTCGCGCGTGTTGACGACGATGGTTCCGGGCGCCTCGCCGGTGGTGTTGGGAACGATCTGCCGCCGGAACTTCGAGGGCACTTTCTCGTAGGGAACGGCGGGGAGCGAATGCGCGCCCTCGGTGACGGCCGCATACATCACGTCCGGGCTCGTCACCTGCGGATCGATGCTGATCTTGGGGCGGATGCCGCCGATGCTGCCGGTCGGCATATAATCGATGCCGACGCCGCTGAAGGGATCGGCGACGTGGCTGCATCCCGGCACAAGGGGCAGCCCCGCCAGGCCAAGCAACATTCTCCGGCGATCCAGCTTTGTCGACATGCTTCGAATACCTGCGAAACTTGCAGATATCGGTACGCCGTTATGGTTAACAATTGTCTAGCGCCGCACCGGTGAACACCGCGCGTTGAGCCGCGAAGGCGCGCCGGAAGGCCGGGCGCGCCTCGCCGCGGGCGACATAGGCGGACAGGTTCGGATAGTCGCCGAGGATGCCAAAACCTTCCAGCCGGCGCAGCACCGACACCATCAGGAGGTCGCCGGCGCTGAACGCGCCGTCGAGCCAGTCGGCCGCGCCGAGCCGGCCGGAAAGCGCGTCCAGCCGGACGCGCACGCGATCCTCGAGGAGGGGCAGCCGCGCCTCGCGCCAGGGCCTGTCGCGCTCCAGATAGGAGGCCTGCTCGCACTCGACGATCGGCGGCTCCACCGTGTTGAGCGCGGCGAACATCCACGCCACCGCCCGCGCCCGCGCATCGGCGTCGTCCGGCAGCAGGCCGGCATGGCGCCCGGCGATGTGGAGCACGATGGCCCCAGACTCGAACAGGACGAGCCCGCCTTCCTCATAGGTCGGTATCTGCCCGAAGGGCTGGAGCGCGCGATGCGCCGGCTCCTTCATCGCCGCGAAGGAGACGAGGCGGACCTCGTAAGGCTGCCCCGCTTCCTCCAGCGCCCAGCGAACGGGCATGTCGCGCGCCAGCCCCCTGCCCTCGTCGGGCGAGCGTTCGAAGGCGGTGATGACGGGGATCATCGGGACGCTCCGGCACGGGAGAACGTCATATGGGTGACGCCGCCCGGGGAGGAGACCATCTCGATCGCGTAGTCCTTCTCGAGGCCTTCCAGCCCGTCCCACAGGCGCACGCCGCGGCCGAGCAGGATCGGGACCAGCACGACGTGCATGTCGTCGACGAGCCCGGCGGCGAGGAAGTCGCGGAGCATCGTCGCGCCGCCGCCGAGGCGTATGTCCTGACCGCCCGCCGCTGCCCGGGCGGCTTCCAGCGCCCCGGCGGGCGAGGCGTCGATGAAGTGGAACGTCGTGCCGCCCTCCATCTCCAGCGAGGCACGCGGGCGATGGGTGAGGACGAAGACCGGCGTGTGGAACGGCGGGTTCGGCCCCCACCAGCCCTTCCAGTCCGGGTCGTCCTGCCATCCGGGCGGGCCGAACTTTCGCGCGCCCATGATCTCGGCGCCGATCCCGTGCGCGAACTGCCGCACGATGGTGTCGTCGATCCCGCTCGCGCCGCCGGGCTGGCCGGTCAGCTCATGCCACCAGCGGGTGGCCATCATCCATTGGTGCAGGCGCTGGCCGGCATGGCCGAAAGGCTGGTCAAAGCTCAGGCCCTCGCCGGTGGCGAACCCGTCGAGCGAGACGGCGAAGTGCTGGATGCGGACGCGTGACATGGCTTGGTCCTCCCGGACGGTCTACTCATTAATCTCGGGCTCGACCAGCCTGGCGAGCTTGTGCAGCGAATCCTGCCAGCCGAGATAGCAGGCCTCGGGCGGGATGATGTCCGGCACGCCCTGCTGCTCGATGTTCACCTCCGTGCCGACCGACACGGCCTTCAAGTCCACCGTCACCTTCATCTCGCCCGGCAGGTTGGGGTCGTCGAACGAGTCGGTGTAGACCAGCCGCTCGCCCGGAACGAGCTCCAGATACGTGCCGCCGAAGGCATGGCTGTTGCCGGTGGTGAAGTTGCGAAACGACATCCTGTGCTTGCCGCCGACCTTGGCGTCCAGCGCGTGGACGGTGCAGAGAAATCCGTAGGGCGGCAGCCAGCTCGCGACCGCGTCCGGTTCGAGGAAGGCGCGATAGATCTTCTCGGGCTTCGTGGCGATGACGCGGTGAAGGCGGATGGTGCTGGGCATGGATTCCTCCCTGGGGTTCGGGTTTCATCAGCATAGGGCAGCATACGGGAATAAATATGGGCGCCGGCACCGCCCTGTCACCGGCCCGCCGCCTGCCGCGGATATTCGAGCTGCATGGCGACGACGTCCGTCGTGCGCGTGCCGTAGCGCGCCGCGATCGCGGCGAGCGCGCGGTCGAGCGCCTCGGCCGGCTTGCGGTCGGCAAAGGTCGAGGCGCGCCGGTCGTCCGGCCAGTCCGTCCCCGCATGGTCGGGGACGACGCGGAGGCCGTTGGCTGTCTCCACCGCGCCCGGCGCGGCGGCGAAGGTCGCGACGCCCGAGCGGTAGGTGCGCGACCACGCATCGGCCACCAGCGCCAGCGACACCTCGTCCATGCCCGGCTCGAGCCGGATGCCGAGCGCCTCGCGATTCCAGAAGGCCATCCTGTTGGCGAGCACCGTCGTCACGAACGGGCGGGTCAGCCTGAAGGCGGTGCTCGCGTGCCGCGCGTCCCACGCCTCGATGCCGAGGTCATGCGCCACCGCCTCCGCCCTTTCCCGGCCGGCGATGGCCTCGATCAGCGTCAGCATCATCGGCATGGAGGCGGTGATGCCGGTCGTCGTCGCCACGCCCTCCTCCGCGACCATCCGCCGGTCCGCGACATAGCGGATCGTCGGGCTGCGCTTCAGCATCTCGCCGAGATAGTACCAGTGCGTCGTCGCGCGCCGGCCGTCGAGCAGCCCGGCCGCGGCGACGACCTTCGCCCCGGCGCAGACGCCGATGATCGTCGCGCCCTTTTGCGCCTGGCTCCTGATCCAGGCGAGCGCGGCCGGGTCGTCGCGGCTCATCGCCGGCACGATCACATAGTCGGCGCCTTGCGGGTGTTCCGCGTCGAACGCCGCGATGGTCGCGTCGGGCTCGACGGCAAGTGCCGGATAGAGCCGCACCGGCCCCGGACCGGTCGCCAGCAGGGCGACGTCGGCGACGTCGGCGCGCCGCAGAATGCCGGTGGGCATGAGATAGTCGGTGGTCTCGGTGGCGTCGTTGATGCCGATGACGGCGACCAGCGGCCGCGCACGGCCGGCAGGCCTCAGCGAAGCGAGCATGGCATCCGCCTCTTCCCGCGGCACCGGCGGGGCCGAGGCAGCGCTGGCCGCCGGCAGACTGAGCATCCAGCCGCCGAAGCCGGCGAGCGAAAGGACGACGAGCGCCACACCGCCCCAGATGAAGAAGGATTTCGACATGCCGCGTCTCCCGGAAAGGGAAGAAGGAACGGAAGCGCCTTCCTTCGGCCGTCCGGCCTTTTCGCGCTTCCATCGAGCAGCCGGACTCTAGCAGCCGTCGCATCTGGCAGAAATGACAAAGATATAGTAATTTCCGCCAATGCACACGGTCGCCTTCATCGTCTATCCCGGCTTCGAGCTGCTCGACGTCTCGGGGCCGGCCGCGGTGTTCAACGGCGCAAACCGCGCCCTTACCCAGCGCGGCAAGCCGGCCTTCTACAAGGTCGTGCTGGCCTCGGTTCCGGGCGGCACCGTCGAAAGCAGCAGCGGCGTCGCGCCGGACACAAGGCCGCTCGCCGGGCTCGATCCCGGCGCGGCGCAGACGGTTCTGGTGGCGGGGGCCGAGCGCGAGCCCCTCATGCAGGCGGTGCTGGATCCCGCCCTGAAAGCGGCCCTCCCGCCCCTTGCCGGAAAGGCCGAGCGCTTCGGCTCGGTCTGCTCCGGCGGCTTCGTGCTGGCCGCGCTCGGGCTGCTCGACGGCCGCCGCGTCGCCACCCACTGGGATTCCTGCAAGCCTTTCGCCAAGGCCTTTCCGAACGTCACGGTCGACCCCGACGCGCTCTACGTGGTCGAGGATAGGCTGTGGACGTCGGCCGGGGTGACGACGGGCATCGACATGGCGCTGGCGATGGTCGCGCGCGACCTCGACGCGGCGATCGCCGGCGAGGTGGCGAAGCGGCTGGTGCTCTATGCCCGGCGGCCCGGCTACCAGTCGCAGTTCAGCCCGGTGCTCAAGGCGCAGGTCAAGGGCGGCAGCCCGTTCGCCGACCTGATCGGCTGGATGCAGGCGAACCTCGATGCGCCGCTCGACGTGCCCTCGCTCGCCGCCCGCGCCGCCTTGAGCGAACGCACCTTCCATCGCAAATTCGTGGCGGCGACCGGGCAGACGCCGGCCCGCTTCGTCGAGACCACCCGGCTCGATGCCGCGCGCATGCTGCTGTCGCGCGGGCTGCCGCTGAAATCGGTCGCCGCGCAGGTCGGGCTCTCCCCGCCCGCGCGGCTCACGGAAGCCTTCGAGCGCCGCTTCGGCGTCACGCCGCGGCTGTTCCGCGAGATGCATCCCGAACTGTAGGCGCTGGAAGGCGGCTTTCCCGACTGAAACCGACGAAGCCCGCCGCGGGATTTTCCGAGGGCCGACCCGCCCCGGTTGCTCCGCTCGCGCGCCATCGGCCGCCCCTCCGCCCTTCTTCGAAAGCGGTCGGAAAGGCGCTCTCGCGACCCCGGACGCTCCGCCCGGTCCCTTGAAATAATCTCGACACCCCTATCCCTTCCTGTTAAAGTATCACAATTGGATACGGAATTAACGGAAAGCGCGGCGAACGTTGGCCATGGAAACGAGAATACCGGCAGGGGAAGAAACATGGGTCATCGGTGTCGACGTCGGAGGGACTTTTACTGATTTTTCCGCCCGGGAGACGAAGACGGGCAAGGCTTTCACCCACAAGAGGCCGTCGACCCCGGAAGATCCGTCCCGGGCCGTTATTTTCGGCCTGCGGGAGATAACCGGGAAATACACGATCGATCCCGGCTCAATTGTTCGCTTCGCTCATGGAACGACTGTGGCGACGAACGCGCTGCTGCAGCGGCGCGGCGCGAAGGTGGCGCTGGTGACGACGAAGGGGTTCCGCGATCTGGTCGAGATCGGGCGTCAGGTCCGCCCGCACATCTACGATCTGCAGCTCGACGCGCCGCAGCCGCTGGCCGAGCGCGCGCTGCGCTTCGAGGTCGACGAGCGCATCGGGCCGGCGGGCGAGGTCATCCGCGCGCTGTCCGAGGCGTCCATCGCCGGGATCGTCGCCGCCTTGCGCGCGGACCCCTCCATCGAAGGGGTGGCGGTCTGCCTGCTGTTCTCGTTCGTGAACCCGGAGCACGAGCGCCGGCTCGCCGCCGCGCTGCGCGCCGCCTTGCCGGATGTGTTCGTTTCCGTGTCCAGCGAGGTCCAGCCCGAGTTCCGCGAGTTCGAGCGATTCTCCACCACGCTGATCAACGCCTTCCTCCAGCGCGAGGTCGGCCGCTACATGGACCGGCTGAAGGCCGAGGTCGCCCTTGTGGCCCCCAATGCCGAGTTCGGCATCTTCCAGTCCAGCGGCGGCCTGATGTCCGTCGACAAGGCCTCGCAATTCCCCGTCAGGACCGCGCTTTCCGGCCCGGCGGCCGGGGCCGTCGGCGCAACCGGGGCCGGCGCGATGTCGGGCCTCGACGACATCATCACCCTCGACATCGGCGGCACCAGCACAGACGTCTGCCTCATCCGCGACGGCCGCACCGCCATCGCCAGCACACGGGACATATCGGGCTTCCGCATCCGCCTGCCGATGGTCGACATCCACACCGTGGGCGCCGGCGGCGGGTCTATCGCCCGGCTGGGGCGCGACGGCCTGATGAAGGTCGGGCCCGAGAGCGCCGGCGCGGTGCCGGGACCTGCCTGCTACGGCCTCGGCGGCACGCTGCCGACGGTTTCCGACGCCAACGTCGTTCTCGGCCGGCTCCCGGTTTCCCTGACCGGCGGCGACATGACCATCGACCGCAGCCTCGGCGCCCGCGCCATAGAGCCGCTGGCCGCCCATCTCGGGACGGACGTCGAGAAGACGGCGCTGGGCATCGTCGGCATCGTCACCTCGAACATGGTCCGGGCGATCCGGGCGGTGACGATCGAGAAGGGCTACGACCCGCGCAAGTTCGCCCTGATGCCGTTCGGCGGCGCGGGCGGGCTCCACGCCGCCGACGTCGCGCGCTCGCTCGGCATGTCGCGGGTGATCGTGCCGCACGCGCCCGGCATCCTGTGCGCCGAGGGGCTGATCCTGTCGGACCTGCAGGAGGATTTCGTCGCCAGCTTCCGCGCCCGGGTCGAGGGCGGCATGGACGCCGCGCGCGCCGTCGTCGAGGACCTTGCGGCGCAGGGGCTGGCCTGGCTCGCCGAGGAGGGCGAGGGCGCGCTCGACACAAGGCTGATCCTGTCGCTCGACATGCGCTATGTCGGGCAGAATTACGAGCTGCCGGTGGAGGTCTCGAGCGCGGCGGAAGGCGTCGCCCTGCCGGACGAGGCGGCGCTGCGCGCGGCGTTCTTCGCCGAATACACGCGGGCCTACGGCCACCACGATCCGCACGCCCCGATCGAGATCATCAACATCCGGCTCCGCGCCGTGGCGAAGCTGTCGCAGCCGGAGGCGCGGGTGACGCCGCCGTCGGGCGCGGCGACGCCTTTCGCCGTGTCCGAGGTCTGGTTCGACGACAGCGGCAGCGTGCCGACGCCGATGTATGCCCGCGCCGGCCTCGCCGTCGGCACGGCCCTCGCCGGGCCCTGCATCGTCACGCAGATGGACACGACGACCGTCGTGCCGCCCTGGGCGACGATCACCGTCGACGCGGGGCTCAACATGATCATGGAAATCGACAATGTCTGACGTGGCCATCGACCCGATCTCGCTCGAAATCACCTGGAACGGGCTGAAATCCATCGCCGACGAATGCTTCATCACGATCATGCGCAGCGCCTTCTCGACCAATGTGAAGGAGCGCCACGATCACTCGACCGCCATCGCCGACGCCCGGGGCCGGCTGATCGTCCAGGCCGAAATGGCGCTGCCGATCCACCTCGCCTCCATGGGCGGCCTGATGGTGGCCATCCTCGAGCGCTTCGGCGACGACATCTCGCCGGGCGACATCTTCATCGCCAACGACCCGCACGTGGCGGGCGGAACCCACCTGCCCGACATCAACATGGCGATGCCGGTCTTCGACGGCGAGACGCTGATCGGCTTCGTCGCCAACATCATCCATCACGCCGACGTCGGCGGGGCGGCGGTCGGCTCGATGTCGGGCGGGCTCGACGAGATCTACAAGGAGGGGCTGCGCATCCCGATCATGCGCCTGTTCTCGAAGGGCGTGCCGGACGAGGACCTGCTCAGGCTGCTGATGCTCAACATGCGCCTGCCGGACGAGCGCAAGGGCGACCTCAACGCGCAGATCGCCGCCTGCAAGCTCGGCGTGTCGCGGCTTCAGGACGTCGTCCGCGAGCAGGGCGGCGCGCGCGTTACCGCCATCTTCTCCGAGATCGTCAGCCGCACCGAGATGCGCATGCGCAAGGCGATCTCCGAGCTTCCCGACGGCGTCTTCTCCTTCGTCGACTACATGGACGACGACGGGGCGGGCACCTGCGACATCAGGATCGCCCTGAAGATCGAGAAGAGCGGCGACAGGATCGTCTTCGACTTCGAGGGGACCGACCCTCAGGTCAGGGGCAATTTCAACATGACCCTCAACGCCACGCAGTCGGCCGTCTGCTACTCGATCAAGGCGCTGCTCGATCCCAACGTCCCCAACAACCAGGGCATCTTCGACGCCATCGAGCTGCGCGCGCCGCGCGGCTCGTTCGTCAACTGCGTCGCGCCGGCGGCGGTGGCGCTGAGGGCCAATTCCTGCCAGCGCGTCGTCGACTGCGTCTTCGGCGCGCTCGCGCCGGTCATCCCCGAGCGCGTGGTGGCGGGCACCAACGGCGCCAACACCAGCGCGGTCTTCACCGGCATCGACCCGCGCAACGGCCAGCTCTACGTCTATCTGGAGACGCTGGGCGGCGGGATGGGCGCGCGCGCGACCTTCGACGGCAAGGACGGCGTCCAGGTCCACATCACCAACACCTCCAACCTGCCGGTGGAGGCCATCGAGATGGAATATCCGCTGCGCGTCGAAGAATACGCGCTGGTCGAGGACAGCGGCGGCGCGGGCCGCACCCGCGGCGGGCTGGGCATCCGCCGGGCCATCCGCCCCGTCGGCCACGACTGCGAGTTCAACGGCGTGGGCGAGCGTTTCCGGCACAAGCCCTGGGGGCTGTTCGGCGGCGCGGACGGGGCGACGGGCCGGTTCTCCATCCGCTCGGATTCGGGCGAGGAGCGCGCGCTCGCGCCCAAGGCGTCCTGCATCCGGATCGCCGGGGACGAACTGGCCGTTCTGGAAACGGCGGGAGCCGGCGGCTACGGCCCGCCCGGCGAGCGCGATCCGGACGCCGTGGCGGAAGACCTCGCCTCGGGCAAGTTCAGCCGGGCCTATGTCGAGCGCCACTATCCCGGAATGGTGGTGGATCGCCGCCGCCGCGCGTCCGGGGCGTAGCACGGCGATTTCCCGCATCGCGGCCGGCGCCGTATAATGAATGGTTGTCCATCCGCTGCCGGCCGATGTATCTACGGGGAGCGCCGCAAGCCCGGGGTGTTGGGGGTCAGGTTCATGACGAAGAAGGTCCGCGATGGCAGCAAGGTGTTCAACACCATCAGGGAAGCGATCCTGAGGCTCGAGCTGCGTCCGGGCACCGTCATCGACGAGGCCGAACTCGCCGCCAGCCTCAACGTGTCCAGGACCCCGATCCGCGAGGCGATCATCCAGCTCATCTCCGAAGGACTGGTGATCCGCGACGGCCGCTCCGCCCGCGTCGCGCCGCTCGATTTCGACGAGGTCCCCAAGCTCTACGACGCGCTGCTGATCTCGAGCCGGATGATCCACCGGCTGGCCGCGCTGAACCGCACGGAAGCCGACCTGAAGAAGATCGAGACGACGATGATCGCCTTCGAGGAAGGCATCCGCGCCGGAGACGGGCTCTCCCGCTCCGAGCTGAACGCCGAGTTCCATCTCGCCATCTCCGCCGCCGCCCACAACAGCTATTTCGAGGAGTTCTACGAAAGCGCGCTGCTGGCGACGATCCGCCTCGCCCGGGCCTGCTTCTCGGGCGACGAGGGGTCGGAGTTCGGGCAGGGCCACGGCGACGACGACACCGCCGCCCATCTCGCCGAAACCGCCCGGCAGCACCGGCTCATGTACGAGACGATCGCCGCCCGCGACGTCGAGGGCGCGGATCATCTCGCCGTGCTGCACGAAGGCCTCGCCAAGAGGCGGCTGGAGCGCCAGCTATTCTCGACCTCGCGGGGGCTCAGCCCCGACGTTTCCCTCGCGCTGCGCTGAGCCGTCGCCCGCGCGCGTTTGCCCGAACAGCGCCGCCAGCCAGCCGTGGAGGCGATGGGCCGGATGCCGCGACGGGCGCGACGGCGGCCGCACCAGCGTGTGCGCCAGCGTCGTCGGCTCGCCAGCGCCCAGCGGCGCGACGAGCTTCCCCGCCTCGATGTAAGCCGCGCAATAGCTTGAGTAGCAGACCGCGACGCCCAGCCCCTGCGCGGCGGCCTCCAGCGCCGAGGCCGAGGTGTCGAACTTGACCGGCGGCGTCTCGTGGTCGAGGCCCACTCCCCGCGCCTTGGCCCAGCGTTCCCATAGCGGATACCGGCCCTGGACGTGCAGCCGGCGCAGGATCCGGAGAGCGGTCTCGGGTGGCTGCCCGGCAAAGCGGCCGGCGAGCGCGGGTGACAGGACCATGACCAGCCGCTCGGCCGCCATCCGCGGCATGGCGGCCTCCGCCTCGCTCGCGTCGCGGACCTCGACGGCAACGTCGGCGAGCTCGATGTTCGGGTCCGTCCAGATTGCGCTGTTGACCCTCAGCTCCACATCCGGGTTCTCCTCGAGGAAGCCGGGCAGGCGCGGCAGCAGCCAGAGCTGGGTGAAGGAATAGGGCGCGGAAAGGGTGACGGCGCGGCGCAGCCTGCGCCCGTGCAGGCCTTCCGTCGCCGCCGCCGCGATGTCCAGCGCTTCGCCGATGCCCGGCAGATAGGCTTCGCCGGCCTCGGTGAGCTCGAGGCCGTTCGGCCTGCGGATGAAGAGCTTGCGGGCAAGATAGGTCTCCAGCCCGCGCACGCGCTGGCTGATTGCCGCCTGCGTGCAGCCGAGCTCCTTCGCCGCCCCGGTGAAGCTGCGGTGTCGCGCCGCCGCCTCGAACGCCTGGAGATAGATCAGGGACGGCAGGGTTCTCATCGGGGGATCGCCGGCAGCAACGAAAACGGGGGCACAGGCCCCGTTTCTATTTCTTGGTCGGCGCGCGAACAAGCGCCAAGATGCAAGCGACCGACCCGGAAAGACCTGCCCCCCGTGTTCTCACTGCTGAAATATGGCCTGCGCCGCGCCTACGTCTCCCATTCGGACATCCCGGCGACGCCCGAGCTGAAGAAGGCCTATGACGTCGTCATCATCGGCGGCGGCGGGCACGGGCTGGCGGCGGCCTACTACCTGTCGAACGTCCACGGCGTGCGCAGCGTCGCGGTGCTGGAGAAGGGCTATCTCGCCGGCGGCAACACGGCGCGCAACACCACGACGATCCGCTCCAACTACATGACGGAGCCGTCCGTCCGCTTCTACAAGGAAGGCGTTCGCCTGTTCGAGACGATGTCGAGCGATCTCGGCTTCAACGTCATGTTCTCCCAGCGCGGCCAGCTTACCCTCGCCCATTCCGAGGCCACGCTGCGCTCGTTCCGCATGCGCGCCGAGATGGGCAAGCACATGGGCACGCGCATCGAGGTCGTCGACGTCGCGACGATCCGCGGGCTGTGCCCGCATCTCAATGTCGACGAAGGCGGCCAGCACGAGGTGCTGGGCGGGCTGTGGCACGAGGACGGCGGCACCGCCCGCCACGACGCCGTGGCATGGGGCTACGCCAAGCGCGCGGCGGAAAAGGGCGTCGAGATCCACCAGCGCACCGAGGTGACCGGCTTCCGGCTCGACGGCGGGCGCGTCACCCATGTCAGGACGAACCGCGGCGACATCGCCGCCGGGCAGGTCCTGCAGGCGGTGGGCGGCCTCAACGGCCAGCTCGCGGCGAAGGCCGGCATCCGCCTGCCGATCCGCAGCTTCCCGCTGCAGGCCATGGTGACGCAGCCGCTGAAGCCCTTCCTCGACATCCTGCTGTCGTCGGCCGACATGCACACCTATCTCGTGCAGTCCTCGCGCGGCGAGATCGTCATCGGCGGCGGCTCCGATCCCTATCAGCTCGTTTCGACCCGCTCGACCTTCGACCAGAAGGAAAGCCTCGCCGCCGGCGCGGTCCATCTCCTGCCGTTCCTCCACAATGTGAAGCTCCTGCGCCAGTGGGCCGGCATCACCGACATGACGCCCGACTACAGCCCGATCATGGGCGCCTCGCCGCTCGCGAACTACTGGCTGGACTGCGGCTGGGGCACCTGGGGCTTCAAGGCGACGCCGGTGGCGGGAAAGCGGATGGCCGAGACCATCGCCACCGGCCGCGTTCCCGACATCCTCCACCCCTTCAGCCTGTCGCGCTTCGACCGGTTCGCGCTCGTCAACGAGATGGGCGCGACGGCAGCCAGCCACTGAGCGATCGCCATGAAAATCCTGAACTGCCCGATCAACGGCCCGAGGAACATCAGCGAGTTCCAGTATTTCGGGCCCGTGCGCCCGGAAGCGCCGGAGACCGCCGCGACCATCGTCGCGCGCAACTTCCATGCCGCCAACCCGGCCGGGCTGCTGGTCGAATGGTGGCGGCATACGCCGTCCAACACCGTCTTCCTCGCCGAGCGGAACACCGTCACCGACGAGATCGTCCGCACCTGGCTTCCCGGCGCGGACGAGGGAGAGCGGGAATGAGCGGCCGCCTTCCCCGGCCGTGGGGCTCGCGGCTGGACCGGGACGAGCCTGTCGATTTCGTCTTCGAGGGGCGCGGATACATGGCGCTGAAGGGCGACACCATCGCCAGCGCGCTGGCCGCGAACGGCCGCAAGGTGCTGTCGCGATCGTTCAAGTATCATCGGCCGCGCGGCATAGTGAGCATGGCGGGGCTGGAGGCGAACACGCTGGTGCAGGTCGGCGACGAGCCGAACGTGCGCGCGGACCTGCGCCGGGTCGAGCCGGGGATGGCGGTGAGCGCCCAGAACGTCTTCGGCAGCCTTTCGCGCGACCTCGGCGCGGTCATGGGGCTCTTCGGCCGCTTCATGCCGGTCGGCTTCTACTATCGCAGCTTCTACGGTCCGCGCCGGTCGAGCTGGCTGAAGCTGTGGGAGCCGCTGATCCGCAGGGCCGCCGGCCTCGGAAAGGTCGGCTTCGCGCCGGCCCCCGTCGAATACCGCAAGCGCAGCCTGCATTGCGACGTGCTGGTGGTCGGCGCCGGCCCGGCGGGGCTGTCCGCGGCGCTCAAGGCGGCGGATCAGGGGCTGGACGTCGTGATCGCCGACCAGAATCCCGAGACCGGCGGGTCGCTGACCTATGCGCGCTTCGACGTCGAGGGCAAGGCGGCCGGCGAGGCGCTGCGGACCTTGCGCGAAAGCGTCGACGCGCATCCGCGCATCCGAGTCCTGCGCGAGGCCACCTGCAACGGCTGGTATGCCGACAACTGGCTGCCGGTCATCCAGCACGACGTGCTGTTCAAGGTGCGCGCGGCCGAGGTCGTTCTTGCCGCCGGCTCGCAGGAGCAGCCGCTGACCTTCACCAACAACGACCTTCCGGGCATCCTCTATTCCTCGGCCGCGCAGCGCCTGATGCGCCATTATGCGGTGCGGCCGGGCGAGCGGGCGGTCGTCTTCGCCGGCGCGCTCGACGGCTACCGCGCGGCGCTCGATCTCGCCGAGGTGGGCATCGCGGTGGAAGCCGTGATCGAGCCCGAGACGCACGGCTGGGCCGAGGCGTGGCGCGCGGCGCTGCGGGCGCGGGGAATCCGGCTGGTCGAAGGCGCGCGGATCGTCGAGGCGCATGGCCGCTCGCAGGTAAAGGCGGTCACGGTCGCGGTGGGCGCGAGCGGGCGCGAAAGGATCGCATGCGACCTCCTGGTGACGGCGGCGGGCTACACCCCGACCTACCAGCTTGCGCTTCAGGCCGGAGCGACGCTCGGCCATGACGACGCGACGGGCCGGTTCCGGCTGGAGAAGGTGCCCGCGCACATGCATCTCGCCGGGTCGATGGCCGGCGTCTTCGACCTCGATGCGGTCATCCGCTCCGGCGAGATCGCCGGGCTGAATGCTGCGCGGAGCTTCGGCTGCGCCGGCACCCCCGCGCTGGCGGCGATCGAGGACGCGCCGGGCGCGGCGGCCAATTACCGCCCCTTGCCCGACATCCACCCCAAGGGCCACGATTTCATCGACTTCGACGAGGACCTGACATCCGCCGACATCCGCAACGCGGTTGCGGACGGCTACAGCGAGCTCGAGCTGGTCAAGCGTTTCTCCACGGTGGGGATGGGGCCGTCGCAGGGCCGCCACTCGGCGCTCGGCGCCGCCCGCATCGTCGCCGCCGCCACCAGCCGCTCCGTCGGCGCGGTCGGCATCACCACGGCGCGGCCGCCTTTCGGTCCCGAGCGTCTCGGCCTTCTCGCCGGGCCGAAGCACGACCATTACCGGCACACGGCCCTGCATGACGACCTGGTCGCCGCCGGCGCGCGGATGATCCCGATGGGCGCGTGGTGGCGTCCCTCGTTCTTTTCCGATGGCGGGGACGCCGGGCCGGCCATCGAGGCCGAGGTGAAGGCCGTGCGCAACGGCGTCGCCATGCTCGACGTCTCGACGCTGGGCAAGATGGCGGTGCGCGGGCCGGATGCCGGCGCGTTCCTCGACCGGTTCTACACGATGCTGCACAGCAGCCAGCCGGTCGGCAAGGTGCGCTACTGCCTCATGCTCAACGAGATGGGGTCGGTGGTCGACGACGGCGTCGCCTTTCGCCTCGCGCCGGATCACTACCATGTCACCACGACCACCGGCGCCGCCGCGCGCGTGCATGCGCAGATGACGTGGTGGAACGCGCAGTGGAAGCTGGACGTCGACATCCAGAACGTCACCGGGGCGTTCGCCGGCATCAACGTCACCGGACCGCTCGCCCGCGACGCGCTCTCGGCGCTCGACGGCGACATCGACTTTTCGCGCGCCGCCTTCGGCTTCCTCGACGGCCGCAGCGGCACGCTGGCAGGCAGCCCGGTGCTGGCGATGCGCATCGGCTTCACCGGCGAGCTCAGCTACGAGCTGCACGTCCCCCATTCCGCCGCGCGCCAGCTCTGGCAGGCGCTGGCGGAAGCCGGCATCCGGCCCTACGGCCTCGAGGCCTCGCGCATCCTGCGCCTCGAAAAGGGCCACATCATCATCGGCCAGGACACGGACGCGATGACGACGCCGGACGAATTGTCGATGGAGTGGGCGCTGTCGCGGAAGAAGCCGTTCTTCCTCGGCCGGACCGCGCTGGAGCAGCGTCGCCGCTTCCAGATGACGCGCAAGCTCTGCGGCTTCCGCCACGAGGGCGTGCCGGCGGGCACCATTGCCGAAGGCTGCCTCGTGCTGAAGGACGGACGCCCGGTCGGCTACGTGTCCTCGATCGCCTGGTCGCCGACGCTGAAGGCCACCATCGGCCTCGCCTACGCCCATCCCGACGACGCCGCGCCCGGCGGCGGCATCGGGATCCGCGCGCTCGACGGACGGACTATCGTCGCCCCGGTCGTGTCGCCGCACTTCTACGACCCGCAGAACGACAGGCAGGACCTCTGATGCTCTCCCCCGGCCACAGGCATCTCGCGTCGCGGCTGCCCGCGAAGGGCTGGTCGCCGGACGACCCGCTGATCGTCGATTGCACGGCGGTTCCGCGCTTCGGGCTGCGCGGCCGCGGCGGCTGCGACTGGCTGCGCGCCGACGGCGTCGCCCTGCCGGAGACGGTCAACCGCGCCGCCGTCGACGGGAACGGGATCCTCGCCATGAGGCTCGGGGCGAACGAGGCGGTGCTGAGCGGCGACGCCGACGGGCGAACTTCGCTTGCGGCCCTGCGCCGCCGCTGGGCCGACGCCGAGGGCCGCAACGGCTATGACGGCTTCCGCGAGGATAGCTGGGCCCATGTGCTCGTCTCCGGCAAGCGGGCCTTCGACCTGATGGCCGAAATGGCCGAGATCGATTTTCGCCCCGCACACATGCCCGTCGGCCATGTCGCCCAGACGCGCGCGCTCCACCTCGACGCCGTCATCGTGCGCACAGACAGGTTCGGCCCGTTCGGCTACGAGATCTTCCTCGACATCACCTCGAAGGCGTTCTTCCTCGACGCGCTCGCCCGGCTCGACGGCGGCTACCGGCTCCTCGTCGCCGGGCCGGCTCCGGTTTAGCCCGACCCCCTGCCCGGAGACCCGGATGACATCCTACGTCCTCACCGTGCAATGCGCCTCGCGCCGGGGCATCGTCGCCGCGATCTCGACCTATCTCGCCGACAAGGGGTGCAACATCACCGACGCGGCGCAGTTCGACGACGAGTTGACCGGGCGGTTCTTCGCCCGGATCGGCTTCCGCTCGGAGCTCGGCGCGACGGGCGAGGAGCTGTCCGACGGCTTTGCCGCCATCGCCGGCCCGTTCGGGATGGACTGGTCGCTCAACCATCACAAGCGGCGGATGAAGGTGCTGCTGATGGTGTCGAACTTCGGCCATTGCCTGAACGACCTGCTCTATCGCTGGCGCATCGGCGGGCTGCCGGTCGACATCGTCGGCGTGGTGTCCAACCATATGACCTACCAGAAGGTGGTGGTGAACCACGACCTGCCGTTCCACCGCATCGCGGTGACGAAGGAGAACAAGCCGCAGGCCGAGGCGCAGCTCATGCGGATCGTCGAGGAGAGCGGCGCGGAGCTGGTCGTCCTCGCCCGCTACATGCAGGTGCTCTCCGATGAGCTGTGCCGGACGATGTCGGGCCGGATCATCAACATCCACCACTCGTTCCTGCCCAGCTTCAAGGGCGCCAACCCCTACAAGCAGGCGTTCGAGCGCGGGGTGAAGCTGATCGGCGCGACCGCCCACTATGTCACCGCCGACCTCGACGAGGGGCCGATCATCGAGCAGGACATCGTGCGGATCACCCACGCGCAGAGCGCCGAGGACTATGTCGCGCTCGGGCGCGACGTCGAGGCGCAGGTGCTGGCGCGCGCGATCCACGCGCATATCCATCATCGCGTCTTCGTGAACGGCAACAAGACCGTGGTATTTCCGGCCTCGCCGGGCTCGCTCGCCTCGGAGCGGATGGGATAGATGCCGCCCGCGCCGCACGGCCGTCCGGAGGCAAATGCCGCGTTGACAGATATCGGTATCACAGTAATATACTGGAAATCGGCCACAGGAGAGGCGCTCCGTCCGACGGCTTTCGCGCGTGGCGTCCCCGTCCGAGGCTCCGGGTCCCGGGGTCGCAGGCCAGGCACAGGTTCCCCCGACACAGATCCCAAGGACGCAGGAGACTAGGAATGCGAGCGGACTTCACGCCGTCGAAACTGTACAACCGGCTCCCCTACGGAACCACCGTGCCCAGCCGCTGCCCCGATCTGCCGGTGCTGGCGTTCGACTGCCGGGTGAACCCGGAATGGATCGAGCGGAACCTGAAGGACACGCCGTTCCTGCCGGCCGGGGTCGGCGACCGCATCATGATCACCTCGTCGGACTACGCGCAGAACGAGGTGGTGGCGTTCAGGGACGTCACCGTAATGGCGCCGGTCGAATACAAGGGAATGCTCGGCGGCCACCCGATCCTCGAATTCGAGAACTCCAACCGGCTGGTCATGGGCGGGCGCGAGAAATGGGGCTATCCCAAGCTCGTCGCCGACATCACCTTCGACCCGAAGGGGAACGGCGGCTTCAAATCGGTGGTCAGCCTCGGCAGCACGCCGGTGATCGAGCTCGAATGGGAAAAGGCCGACGCCGCCTCGACCGCGACGCCGCTCCAGCTTTCGCCCAACCTGCTGCTGCGGGTGCTGCCCGATCCTTCGGCGCCGGGCATCAGCTTCGCCGAGGTGCTGAAGCGCGACACCTCGCCCGACGTCAAGCTCATCGAGGAGCAGGCCGGCCGCGGCACGGTGCGGTTCGCGAAATGGCCCGAGCCCGAGCTGGACTATTGCGGGATCGCCGGGCTGGAGATCAGGGAGATCGTCTCCGCGACGTTCGCCCGCTACGACTGGCAGGCCTCCAGCAAGAACGGCTGGGGGCACGTCCTCGACAGGCTGCTGTGATGGACATTGGGGGCAAGGTCGCGATCGTCACCGGCGCCGCGCAGGGAATCGGCCGCGCCATCGCCGAACGCTATCTGGCGGCGGGCGCCAGGGTGGCGATCGCCGACACGCAGGCCGGGAAAGGCATGGAGGTCGCCGCGGGCCATTCGCCGCAGGACTGCCTGTTCGTCGAGTGCGACGCCGGCGACAAGGCCTCCGTCGACCGCCTCGTCGCGCGGACGCTGGAGCATTTCGGCGCCCTCGACATCGCGGTCTGCAATGCCGGCATCAGCCATTCGGCCGACTTCCTCGACCTCGCGGAAGAAGAGTTCGACCGCGTGCTGCGGGTCAATCTCAAGGGCCCGTTCCTTCTCGGCCAGGCGGCGGCGCGCCACATGGCGCGCAACGGCGGCGGGGCCATCATCAACATGAGCTCGATCAACGCGGTGGTCGCCAGCCCGCACATCGTGCCCTACGTCGTCTCCAAGGGCGGGCTCAACCAGTTGACGCGGGTGATGGCGCTCGGCCTCGCGCCCTACGGGATCAGGGTCAACGCCATCGGGCCGGGCAGCATCGAGACCGAGCAACTGGCGGGCATCATCGGCGACGACGACGCGGCACGGCGGAAGATTCTGGCACGCACGCCGCTGGGGCGGATCGGCCAGCCGGCCGAGATCGCCGAGATCGCGGTCTTCCTCGCCTCGGCGTCCGCCAGCTACATCACCGGCCAGGTCATCTATGCCGATGGCGGGCGGCTGCCGCTCGCCTACACCGTTCCCGTCGCCGGCTGAGCGGCGTCCGTCAGGCGCGATAGCGCTCGACGAGCAGCGCGACGCGCTCGATGGCAGCCACCGCCGCCTTATGGTCCTGCGAGAAGTTCAGCCGCACGCTGTCGCCGGCATGGGGGCTGAACTCGGTTCCCGGCGTCACCACCACCCCCGCCTGCAGCCGCAGCGCCTTGGCGAAGCCGGCATGCGGGATCGCCAGCGCCGGCAGGCGCGGGAAGAGGTAGCTGCCCGCCTCGGGCGTGCGCGCGAACACGCCGTCGATGCCGCGCAGCACGGCGAGGAGATCGTCGCGGATGGCCTGGTGCCGGCGGATGCGCTCGTCCATCCAGCCTTCCGGCTCGGCAAACCAGGTGCGCAGCACCGCCTGGCTGTAGCCGGCCGCGCGCAGCGACACGATCGCCTGGAGCTTCTCCATGCGGGCGATGATCTCCTTCGAGCCGAAGGCGACGCCGAGCCGGTAGCCGCTGAGCGATTCCGTCTTCGACGGCCCCATGATCGTGACGACGGTCTCGGGATCGACGGCCTGCGCGCGCAGATGGGTGTAGGAGACGCCCTCGTAGCGGAGGCGTGAATAGAGCTGGTCGACGATGATTTTCGCGCCGTACTGCCCGGCGAGCGCCGCGATCCGGTCGATCTCGTCGGCGGAATAGACGACGCCCGTCGGGTTGTTGGGGTTGGAGAACAGGAACACCCGCGCCCCGGCCCTGAAGGCGTCCTCGAGCTCGCCGAGGTCGAGCCCCGAGCGGCCGGCCGGCGCCTCGACATAACGCAGCTGGACCGGCAGCATCTCGCCTTCGAAGAACTCGACCAGCTTGCGGTTGGCGAAATAGTCCGGCTGCACCACCGCGACCTTGTCCCCCCGCGTCACCGTCGCGGCGACGGCGAGGAAAAGCGCCCCTTGCGTGCCCGGCGTGACGATCAGCCCGTCGCGCGCGTCGACCGGCGCGCCGGTGAAGGCGGCGAGCCGGTCGCCGACCAGCTCGCGGATGGCGCCGTCGCCGCGATACTCGGTGTAGGCCTGCCTGCCGCCGAGCGCGACGCCGGCGGAGAAGACCTCGAACGACCCCGGCGTCGGCTCATGGGCGTCGACGTCGCCATGTGAGAAATCGACCGGCACGCCCGGCAAGGGCTCGCCGCGCAGCAAGGTAGCGACATCGGCGGAGCCCTGGCGGACTTCCTGGCCGGGGGCGTTGTCCGTTCCCAACCGGCTGAACTTGGCCGCGATCGACATTGGCGCACTCCTGAAACCGGCAAGCGTGATGGTGAGGAGCCGATCATAGATCTCGTTCGGGAAGCAGGAAAATCCCTTCTTTTACAAATTCAGAAGATATAAAAACCAGCTCATGGACATTCGTTTCCTCGAAAGCTTCGTCATCGTCGCCGAATGCGGCTCCATCGCCGAGGCGGCGCGGCGGCTCAACGTGACGCCGGCCGCGCTGGCGCAGCGGTTGCGCGTGCTCGAAAGCGATCTCGGCCATTCGCTGGTCAGCCGCGCCGGCCGCACCGTGCGCGCGACCGGCGCCGGCCTCGCGGTCCTGCCGCACGCGCGGCAACTGGTGGAGGCGGCCCGCGACCTCAGGGCCATCGCCGCCAGCGACATGCCGGCAGGGCAGCTCCGGCTCGGCGCGACGGCGACCGCGCTCACCGGCCTCCTGCCGCAGATCGTCATGACCCTCAACGCGCGCCATCCCAGCATCGATTATTTCGTGCGGCCGGGCGCGTCCGTCGACCTCTATCACCAGGTGATCGGGGGAGAGCTGGACGCGGCGCTGATCGTGCAGCCGCCGTTCGCCATTCCCAAATCCGCAAGCTGGCTGACGCTGCGCGACGAGCCGCTGGTGCTGATCGCGCCGGAGGGATTTGCGCCGGAAGCGCCGCAGGCGATGATCGCGCGCCATCCCTTCATCCGCTACGACCGCAACCAGTGGGGCGGCCAACTGGTCGATGCGTATCTGCGCGGCAACGGGCTGCGGGTGCGCGAATGGCTGGAGCTCGACGCGCTGGACGCGATCGCGACGCTGGTCCACCGGGGGCTCGGCGTCGCCATCGTCCCCGACTGGGCGCCGCCATGGCCGGCCGGGCTGGCGCTGCGCAAGACCGTCCTGCCCGGCGGCGCGACCCGCCGCACGGGCGTGCTGTGGAACCGGACCGGCGCGCGCATCGCCGCCGTCCGCGCCATGGTCGACGCCTGCGCCGCCTGCTATCCAACGGGCGGGACCGTCCCGGCCTGACCTTCAATCGGCCGGCCCTATGCGCGGTCGAACCCGAATGCGGAGACGACATCGCCGATAGCGCCGCCCGGCGCGGCATCGGCAAATCGTTCGAGATGGTCATAGACCCTGTCGTCGACGCCCTCTTCCCGGCCGCACGCCCGTATCAGGCCGGAGATCCTGCCCCGGTCGAAGTCGTAATCCCGCTCGGTCATGTATCTTTCCACGGTGACGGGCCGGCCGTCTTCGGCAACGCCTTCCATCACGCAGGACATCGGCGGGACGGCGGCGTCGGACAGGACGTCGATGCGGGCGCACAGGTCGCCGGCGCGGGTGCTGGCGCCCTGCATCAGCGACGAGAGGGACAATCCCTCGCCGCACAGCATCCTTGCGACGCAGTAGGGAACGCTCATGCTGATGCTCGAATAGGTATCGACCCCGGCGTTTCTGGCGATGCCGGGATAGCCCGCCTCGAGCGGATGCATCCGGACCCTGAGGGAGGCGATACTCCTGCCCCCCAGCTTCTCCTTGAGCTCCAGCGCCGCGAGGGCGGGCGTCTGGCACAGCGTGCAGACGGGATAGGGCTTGAACGTCACGCGATGGATCGACCATTCGCTGCCCAGCCGCTCCGGCGACCATGCCGCGCCCGGCTCGATGCCGGCGAAGGACGGGAGAAGACCGAAGCGTCCCTCGAAAGCGTGGCGGGCATGGGCCGTCCCCGCCGCCGCCAGCTCGGCCGCGAACAGGCCGTTCTGGGCCGCGATGCCGGCCTGGAACTGCCATTCGCAGCCGTCGTCCTCGAATGTCTGGAGAATGCCGCCGGCGAAGGACGCGGCGATCGCCACCGCGGCGGCGGCGCGCTCGGGGCCCAGCCGCATCATCCGGGCGGCAGCCGCGGCGGCGGCGATGGTTCCGTAGAGCGTCGACGCGCGGAACCCCCTGACGGAGGAAAGGGCGGCGAAATCCTTCTCCAGCGCCCCGCCGGCCTCGTATCCCGCGACCAGCGCCGGCAGGAACTCCCGGGCGCGCTCCGGATGCGCCTCCGCCATGGCGAGAAGCAGCGGCAGCAGCGTCACCCCGAAATGCGTCGTTCCCATCGTGTCGCTCTGCGGCCGGGCGTGGAACGCGGCTATGTTGATGACGATGGCGTCCTTCACCGGTGCCTTCCGGCCATGGAGGAGGAGCGTGGCCGGTCCCGTGCCCGCGCCGATCGCCGCGCGGCCCATCGCCCGCGGAATCTCGCGCAAGGTCTCGTTGCCGCAGACGGCCATCCCGAAGCCGTAGAGGATCGCGCATCTCGCCTTCTCGACGACGGCGGCCGGCAGCGCATCGATCTCGACGGAGGCGATGAACGCGCCGAGCAGCCCGGCCATGCTCCTGTCGTTGCTCGACGCCATCGTCGCGGTCCCGCGTTCTTCAGGTGACAAGAATCCGCTACGGCGACACGGCGATTTTCGCCGTCCCGGCGGGCTGGCCGGCCGATTTTCCGCTCGAAGATCGACACGATCCAATCGCGTTCAGCATCTTATAAGTATACGGAAAAGTCAACGAATGGCCGCGGCCGGCAGGCGCAACCCATGCGGCAGGCGGGAATCCGGCTCGATCCGTTCGCTTGACACCCTTGTCGGTATCATGTTTATATACTGAAAATGGGCTCAACGATCCGGAGGCGGCGACCCGAAATGTCCGCCCGTGCCTTCCGCGGCCCACAGGGAGGTCAATGGTGAGGTTGGGTTTCAAGCCGTCGCAGCTCTACAATCGGCTGCCCTACGGGACGACCGTTCCGGGTCACTGCCCGGATTTGAGGGTGCTGAGCTTCGATTGCCGCGTCGGCGCGCAGTGGATAGAGCGCAACCTGGAGAACACGCCGTTCACGGCCACGTCCGAGCGCATCGTCATCGCCGTCTCCGACATTTCGAACCACAGCATCCTGCCGCACAGGGACGTCTCGCTGGTGGTGCCGGTGGAGTACAAGAACCTGAGCGGCGGCCATGTGTTCCTCGAATTCGAGGACTGCAACCGCGCCGTCATGGGCGGCCGCGAGAAGTGGGGCTATCCGAAGCTCGTCAGCCACATCACCTTCGAGCAGACGCCCGGCGGCGGGTACAGGTCGGTGGTGACGATGAGCGGCTCGCAGCTCCTCGCCATGGAGTGGCAGCCGGCCGATGTCGCCGCGACGGAGCCCGCCCTCCGCCTCGCGCCCAACCTGATGCTGCGCGTCCTGCCCGATCCGTCGAAGCCGGGGATCAGCTTCGCCGAGGTGCTGAAGCGCGACACCTCGCCCGACGTCAAATTGCTGGAGACGCAGTCCGGCCGGGGCGTGGTGACGATAGGCGAATGGCCGGAGCGGGAGTTCGATTTCTGCGGCATCCGGGACCTCAAGATCGCCGAGATCGTCTCCGCCACCTTCTCGCGGCACGACTGGCGCGCGACGCAGGAGAACGGCTGGGCGCAGCTCGTCGACAGGCTGGTGTGAGCCGGCGACACGAATTCAAGCAACAACTCAAGACAGGGGAATAAAGATGAATAACGCTTCGACACTGGTTGCCTTCGCCCGTCTTTCCGCAATGGCGGCGTTCACCCTCGCGCTGGGCGCGAATGTCTCCGCCGCCAGCGACGTGCCGGAGGGCGCGGACGCCGCGCTGCATGCCAAGGTGCCGGCCGAGTACCGCAACGGAGTGAAGGCCGTCTACGACCCGCAATATCCGCCGCTCTACTATGTCGACGAGGCGGGCGACGTCGTCGGCTATGTCATCGACGTCCAGAACGAGATCGCCAGGCGGCTGGGCATCACCATCAGCGTCGATTCGGCGAAGTTCTCGGGGATCATCCCCGGCCTGCAGGGCAAGCGCTACGACATGAGCTACTTCCAGGATTCCGACGAGCGCCGGCAGCAGATGGACATGGTCGCGGTCCAGAAGACCGGCACCGGCATCCTCGTCCAGAAGGGCAACCCCAACGGGCTCGAGTTCGACGATCTGTGCGGCCACAAGGTCGGGGTGCAGAGCGGATCGCGGCAGAGCGATGAGCTGATGCCGCGCCTGCAGGACGCGTGCAAGGCGAACGGCGGGGACGCCATCGAGGTGCTGAACTTCGCCGGGCCCAACGAGGGCAGCCTTGCGGTCAAGACCGGCCGGCTCGACGGCTGGATGGATAGCGCGCCCTATATCGGGTATCTGGTCAAGCAGTCTCCCGATACGTTCGAAATGGCGCCGGGGGCGGACCTGACCGGCGTTTCCGCCTTCGCCTTCCGCAAGGGCGACCCGATCGCCGGGCTGTTCCGCGACGCGGCCAACGCCATGGTCGCCGACGGGAGCTATGCGAATATCCTCGAAGAGTGGAAGATCACGGAGCTGGGGGTCGAATCCGTATTGTTCAACGGTCAGTAGATGAGAATTTCTCAAGCGAAAAGCATAGTCGCCAAAGCCTCCGGGGAAACCGATTCCCCGGAGGATGTCATCCTGAGGGTGGTGCGCCGCCCGGCCTACGGGCGAATAGCCGTCAACGCCATCCTGGCGCTGTTCGTCCTCGGCGTCGTCTGGAGCTGCGTCACCAATCCCAACTTCCAGTGGGACGTCGTCCTCAAATACATGACCGGCCCCGTCGTCCTGAAGGGGTTGTGGATGACCATCCAGCTCACCGTGATCTCGATGATCGCCGGATCGCTGATCGGCGTCGTCCTCGCCCTGATGATGATGTCGCACGACCGCTGGATCGCCGGCTTCGCCGCCGGCTACAAGTGGTTCTTCCGCGGAACGCCGCTGCTGGTGCAGCTGATCTTCTGGTTCAACATCTCGGCGCTCTATCCCGACATCACCATCTCCCTGCCGGGCGGCGAGCCGCTGTTCTCGTTCTCCGGCAACTCGATCACGCCCTTCATGGCCGCGGTGCTCGGGCTGACGCTGCATGAGGCCGCCTACATGGCGGAAGTGATCCGCGGCGGCGTCCTGGCGGTCGGGCACGGGCAGGGCGAGGCGGCGACGGCGCTGGGCATGAGGCGGTTGCAGGCCTTCTGGCGCATCACGCTGCCCCAGGCGCTGCGCGCCATCGTGCCGGCGACGGGCAACCAGGTGATCCTCCTCCTCAAGACCACCTCGCTGGTGAGCGTCATCGCCCTTCCCGAGCTGCTCTATTCCGTCCAGAGCATCTACGCCCGCACCTTCGAGGTCATTCCGTTGCTGATCGTGGCGAGCCTCTGGTATCTCGCGGTCTGCACGCTCCTGTCCATCGGGCAGTACTTCCTCGAGATAAAGCTGGGACGCGGATTCCAGAAATCCCACTGAGCGGACATGTCGATGAACAATGGGTCGATGAACAAAGGACAGCCGAGAATGGAGCCGATGGTCCGCGCCGAGGGCGTCGTGAAGTCCTATGGGGCGGTCAAGGTGCTCAAGGGGGTCGACCTGACGGTGGAACGCGGGCAGGTCGTGTGCCTCATCGGGCCGTCCGGCTCGGGCAAGTCGACCTTCCTGCGCTGCATCAACAACCTCGAGCGCATCGACGGCGGCTGGCTGTCGGTCGACGGCGAGCTGGTCGGCTATCGCCGCGAAGGCAACCTGCTGATCGAGCTGCGCGAGAAGGAAGCCGCGGCCCGGCGCTCCCGCATCGGCATGGTGTTCCAGCACTTCAACCTCTTCCTGCACAAGACCGCGCTGATGAACGTGATGGAAGGGCCGGTGGCCGTGCGGCGCATGGGCAAGGCGGCGGCGCGCGACCTGTCGCTCGGATTGCTCGACAAGGTCGGGCTGCGCGACAAGGTCGACGCCTATCCGAGCCAGCTTTCTGGCGGGCAGCAGCAACGCGTGGCGATCGCCCGCGCCATGGCGATGGAGCCGAAGCTGCTGCTGTTCGACGAGCCGACCTCCGCCCTCGACCCCGAGCTCGTCGGCGAGGTGCTGCAGGTGATGCGCGATCTGGCGAAGGACGGCATGACGATGGTCGTCGTCACGCACGAGATGGCGTTCGCCCGCGACGTCGCCGAGCGCATCGTCTTCATGAGCGGCGGCGTGGTCGTCGAGGAGGGAAAGCCGAGCGAGGTCCTCGGCAACCCCCAGAAGGAAAGAACCCGCAACTTCCTGCAAAGCGTGGGATGAGCGGCCGCCGATAGCCGGCAAGCGCGGCGGCGGTTCATAGCGTCGCCGCCCGAAAGGCCTTCCATTAGCCGGCAAATTATCGCAAGCGGGCGACGCGAGGAGGTCGACTCCCGCGTCGCGCTGCCGTGGCGCATCCGACCGGCTTCCTTCCATCCCGCAGAACAAATCGCAGCAGCAGATTCCGCGTCCGGACACGTCCGGGCGGCGGCGTCGGAAGGTCGTTCCGGAGAAAATGCAACTGATTACTTGCTTTTTGGGACGAGGGAGAGGATGATGCGGCGATAGCAGACAGGAGGAAGGCTATGAGGAATCTGGTGGCGACCACGTCGCTCGCACTCGTTCTTGCCAGCGGGCTTGCCGGCGGCGCGTTCGCGCAGGACTATCCCGAGATGTCGGTTCGCTATGCGAACTTCATGCCCGAGGGCTTCACGACGTCGGTGATCGACCAGTTCGTCGCCGACGAGATCGCAAAGCGTACCGACGGCAAGGTCAAGTTCGAGATGTTCCACGGCGGCACGCTGGGCGGCCCGGCCGAGATGGTCGAGCTCGTCGGCGCCGGTGCGGTCGACATCGGCAACTTCCCGATCGGCTATTTCTTCAGCCAGTTCCCGGTCTCCGGCCTCGCCGATTCGCTGCCGATCATCTTCCCGACCGCGGAAGCGGCCGCGCAGGTGCAGAAGGACGCCTATGCCGGGCTGGAGGAGGTGCGCGCCGAGTTCGACGCGGCGAACCTGCATCCCTTCCTCTATCGCGGCCTGCCGCAATACCGCCTGCTCTGCACCAAACCGGTGAAGACGCTGGCCGATTTCGACGGCCTCAAGGTGCGCACCTACGGCACCTTCCACCCCATCGTCTTCACCACCTTCAAGGCCGTGCCGGTCAATATCGAGCTGGGCGAGATGTATGAGGGCCTGCAGCGCGGCACCGTCGACTGCGCCTATCTGAACTACCAGACCGCTGTGCTCTACAACCTGTTCGAGGTCGCCAAGTTCACCAGCGACGCCGAATTCGGCGCGACGCCGCTCTACCTCACCTATGTCAACAAGCAGGTCTGGGACTCCTGGACGCCGGAGTTCCGGGCACTGTTCGACGAGGTCGTGGGCGAGGCCGAGAAGAAGGCCGCCGACGAGATCGAGGCAACCGAGGCGAGCGGCCTCGAGGCGCTGAAGGCCAAGGGCGTCGAGCTGGTCCATTTCGAGGACCAGGAAAAGATGGAAGAGGCCCTGCCCGACTTCCTCGACCTGTGGGTCGAGCATCTCGGCAAGGCCGGCCACGGCGAGGCGGCGAAGAAGCATGCCGACTTCGTCCGCGAGCGGCTGAAGGCCTACGCGCAGTAACGCCCTCCATCCGGGATTCTTGCGGGAGGACCGTGCATGGTCATGCACGCCGTCGACAATGCGCTTGAACAGGCGCTCGGCTGGGCGCTGCGCGTCAGCGCCTGGATCGGCTGGATCGCACTCGGGCTGATGATGACCGTCGGGACGGCCGACATCGTCGGCACGGCCTTCTTCAGGCGGCCGGTTCTCGGCGCGTTCGAGATGGCCGAGTCGGCGCTGGCCGTGGTCATGTTCCTCGGGCTGATCCATGTCCAGGCGCGGCGCAGCCACATCGTCGTCGACCTCGCCATCGCCCGCCTGCGCGGCACGGCGCGGCGGCTGATCGATTGCTTCGCGCTCCTCGGCACCACGCTCGCGCTCTACCTCGTCGCCCGCCAGACCTGGCCGCTGATGCTCGATAGCTGGCGCATCGCCGAGGTGGCGGGCGGCGTGTTCAACTTCCCCGTCTATCCGGTCAAGACGCTGGTCTGCCTCGGCGCGAGCATCGCCACGCTCGTTGCAGTAGGCCAGTTCCTGCGCGCCGTCGTCGTTCTCATCACCGGTGCCGAAAGGCGGGACGCATGACCCCGATAGAGCTCGGCCTCGCCGCCATCGCCGCCACGCTGGTCCTGGCGCTGGCCGGCATTCCGATCGGCCCGACGATGATCCTCGCCGCCTGCGGCGGCATGTGGCTCACCGTCGGCGAGCGCTTCATGTGGGTGACGCTGAAGACGCTGCCCTACGACTTCGCCTCGCAATACACCTTCGTCGTCGTGCCGATGTTCGTCTTGATGGGCGTGGTCGCGGCGCGCGCCGACATCATCCAGGACCTCTACCGCGCCGCCTCGAAATGGATGGGCGGCACGCGCAGCGGCCTTTATGCCGCGACGGTCCTCGCCTCGGCGGGGTTCTCGTCGATCTCGGGCTCGACCGTGGTCAACTCGGCGGTGTTCGGCAAGGTGGCGCTGCCCGAGATGCTGAAGCACGGCTGCCACAAGGGCTTCAGCGCCGCGTCCATCGCCGCCGCCGGCACGCTCGCCGGCCTGATCCCGCCGTCGCTCAGCTTCGTCATCTACGGCATCCTGACCGGGCAGTCGATCGGCCAGCTCTTCATGGCCGGCGTGTTTCCCGGCCTGTTGACGATGCTCGGCTATCTCGTCGCCATCGTCCTCGTCGTCCGCTTCTTCCCCGGCTACGCGCCGACCTCGATCACGCGCTATCCGCTCGGCGAGAAGATCCGCTCGCTCAAGGCGGTGTGGCCGATCCTCGTCCTCGCCACGCTGGTTCTCGGCGGCATCTACACCGGCACCATGCCGCCCTCGGCCGCGGGCGCGGTGGGCGCGGCCGGCGCCATCGCCCTCGCCTTCGCCCGCCGCTCGATCAGCGCGCGCGGGCTGGCGGATTCGTTGCAGGAAACCATGATCCTGACCGCGACGCTGTTCATCGTCGTGGTCGGCGGGCTGCTGCTCGGCCGCTTCTTCGTCATCAGCGGCTTCATCCGCGAGATCACCGCCATCCTCGTCGCCGTCGATCTCGGCGTCTACGGCTTCCTGTTGCTCGTCATCGCGCTCTATCTGGTGCTGGGCATGTTCGTCGATCCGCTATCGATGGTCGTGGTCACGCTGCCGGTGCTCTACCCGATCGCGCAGGCGCTCGACATCAACGCCATCTGGTTCGCCGTCATCATCGTCAAGCTGGTCGAGATATCGGCGGTCACGCCGCCGGTGGGCTTGAACCTGTTCGCGGTGATGGCCGCGTCCGACACGAAGATCTCGGCGGGCGAGATATATCGCGGCATCCTGCCGCTGCTCGGGGCCGAGGTGGTCGTCCTCGCCCTCCTCGTCGCCTTCCCGGCGATCTCCACCTGGCTGCCGGCGATGATGATCGGCAACTGACCCCTTTTCCAAGCATTCGAGGCGAACATGAGCGTGGCCGACACCAAGATCACCTTTTCCGACCTGCCCGCCCTGATGGGCAAGACGGCCTACGTGTCCGACTGGATGGCCATCGACCGCGCCCATCTGTCGCTCTTCGCCACGGCGACCTATCTCGACCCGGCCCATGTCGACCTGACCTTCAGCCGCAACAACGAGTTCGGTTCCGACCTCGTCGACGGCATGCTGCTCCTGTCGCTGCTGGTCTACTGGAACTTCCGCTACTTCCCGCTCGAGGGCGAGAAGCTGTGGGGGCTGAACTACGGCTTCGAGAAGGTGCGCTTCGTCGCGCCGGTGATGGTCGGGGACCGCGTGCGCGCCACCTGCAAGGTGGTCGACATGAAGAAGCGCGGCGACGGCTGGCTCGGCACGCTGTCGGTCACCGTCGAGAAGGAAGGCGCGGACAAGCCGGCGATGACCGCCGACTGGCTCGTCCTCTTCCTGGAGAGCACGCATGGCTGACCCGGCCGCCGGCGCCGGCGGCGCGCCGCTTCTGCCGCGCATCTCCGATTATCCGGCCTACTGGGCCGAGCGGACGCCCGACGCCGCCGCCTTCTTCTTCGGCGACGAGCGCTGCGACTTTCCGCGGTTTCGCGACGAGGTCGACCGCTACGCCCGGGCGCTGGTCGCCGCCGGCGTCGAAAAGGGCGACCGCGTCTCGGTGCTGTCGACGCCGCGGCCGGAATTCTTCATCGCCTTCCTCGCTACCGCCTCCATCGGCGGCATCTGGGTCGGGCTCAACCCGCGCTACACGCCGGGCGAGATCGCCCGCGTGCTCGCCGACGCCCGGCCCTCGGTCGTCCTCGCGCTCGCCTCCTTTGAGGGGGAGGACCTCGCCGGCAAGCTTGTCGAGGCCGCCGGCATCGCCGCCTTCAGCGGACGGCTGGTCGCCTTCGGCGACACGCAGGACGAGCTCGACGCCTTCCTGCGCGGCGGCGACCGGATCGGCGACGACGCGCTGGCGGTGCGGCGGGCGGCGGTGACGCCCGAGGACCCGGCGCTGATCGTCTACACCTCCGGCTCGACCGGCGAGCCGAAGGGCGCGCTCCTCACCCATTTCGGCCTCTGCCACGGCTACAGCGTCCAGACCGCGCATTTCGCGCTGGAGGGCGCCTGCATCGTCTGCAACCTGCCGGTCAACCATATCGGCTGCGTCGGCGATCTGTGCTGCGCGCCGATGGTCGGCGGCGGGGCGATCACCTTCATGGAGCGGTTCGACCCGGAAGGCATCCTCGCGGCCATCGACAGCGGGCAGGTCCACTGCATGCTGGGCGTGCCGACCATGCTGCAGATCATGACCGAGCTGCCCGCCTTCGCGACAGCCGACTTCTCGCGGGTGCGGCTGATCTGCTGGGGTGGGGCGGCGCTGCCGCGCAACGTGCTGGCGAAGCTGCGCGGGAAGGGCTGCCGCCTCGGCGTCACCTACGGCATGTCGGAGGTTCCCGGCTCGATCACCATGTCGGCGGCCGGGGCCGACGACGACGCGCTGACGCAGACCGTCGGCAACCCGACCGTCGGGCTCGACTTGCGCCTCGTCGCCGACGACGGCCATGTCTGCGCCGCGGGCGAGGAGGGCGAGGTGCGGCTGAAGCATCCGAGCATCCTTTCCGCCTACTATCGCCGCCCGGAGGCGACGGCCGAGGCGTTCGACACGGACGGCTATTTCCGCACCGGTGATGTCGGCGTCCTCGACGCGGCGAGCAACCTCAGGCTCGTCGGCCGCAAGAAGGAGATGTTCAAGTCGGGCGGCTACAATGTCTATCCGCGCGAGATCGAGGTCTGCCTCGAACAGCACCCCGACGTCGCACTCGCCGCCGTGATCGGCGTTCCCGACCCGCTCTTCCAGGAGGTCGGCCACGCCTATGTCATCCCCGGCCAGGGCGTGGCGCATGACGGGCTGGCGGAGCGGCTCGCCGACTGGTGCCGCGAGCGCCTCGCCAACTACAAGCGGCCGAAGCGCATCGCCGTCAGCGCCGAATTGCCGCTGCTGCCCGTCGGCAAGGTCGACAAGGTGGCGCTGAAGCGCCGCCACGCCGAGGGCTGACGCCGCGCGCCCGGAGCGGCCGCCGCCGCTCCGGATATCCATCCGTCATGTCCCGAATTGACGGCCCGGCGTCTCATTTGTTCCGATACGTAAGGTACGGCCTCGTCTAGGTTGGACGCGGATCGCGGGAGGAGACCGCGTCCGGGGAGGAGACGGCATGTATGCGGTAATCGGCGCCGGCCCGATGGGGCTGGCCGCGGCGCGCAATCTCGACAGGCAAGGCATCGCCTTCACCGGCTTCGAGCAGCACTCGGATGTCGGCGGGCTGTGGGACATCGACAACCCCCACAGCACCATGTACGAGACCGCGCACCTGATCTCGTCGAAGACGACGACCGAGTTCGCCGAATTCCCGATGCCGGCAACGATCGCGCCCTATCCGCGCCACGACGAGATGCGCCGCTATTTTCGCGATTATGCCCGTCATTTCGACCTCTACCGCCATTACGAGTTCTCGACCCGCGTGATCGAGGCGCGGCCGGACGGCGACGGCTGGCTGGTGACGAGCGAAAGCGGCGGCGCGCGGCAAACGCGCCGGTTCAAAGGGCTGCTGATCGCCAACGGCACGCTGCACCACCCGAACGTGCCGCGCTTCGAAGGCGCGTTCTCCGGCACGCTGATGCACGCCGCCGACTATCGCAGACCCGCGCAGCTCGCCGGCAAGCGGGTGCTCGTCGTCGGCTGCGGCAATTCCGGGGCCGACATCGCGGTCGACGCGGTCCACCATGCGGCGCGCGTCGATATCTCGGTCAGGCGCGGCTACTACTTCATCCCGAAATTCATCTTCGGCAAGCCGACCGACACGCTGGGCGGCAAGGTCAGGCTGCCGCGCCGGGTGAAGCAGTTCCTCGACGCCGCGCTGGTGCGCGCGGTGATGGGCAAGCCCTCGCAATACGGCCTGCCCGACCCGGATTACCGGATGTATGAATCGCATCCGGTGATGAACTCGCTGATCCTCCACCATATCGGCCAGGGCGACATCGTCCCGCGCGGCGACATCGCAAGGCTCGACGGCGACGGGGCGGTGTTCGAGGACGGAAGCCGCGGCGACTACGACCTGATCCTACTCGCGACCGGCTACAAGCTCGACTATCCGTTCATCGACCGGGCGGCGCTGAACTGGCCGGCGGGGGCCGGCGCGCCGCTTCTCTACCTCAACGTCTTCCACCCCGATCGCGACAACCTGTTCATGATGGGGATGGTCGAGGCCGCCGGCCTCGGCTGGGAAGGGCGCAACGAGCAGGCCGAGCTGGTCGCGCTCTACATCCGCGGGCTGGCCGAGGGCGCGCCCGCCGCCGCGCGGCTGAACGAGGCGAAGGCGCGGGCAGCCGAAACGCGCATCGACGGCGGCTACGCCTATCTCGAGCTCGAGCGCATGGCCTACTACGTCCACAAGGACAGCTATCGCCGCGCGCTCGCCGGCCATGCCGGGGCGCTGCGCCGGGAACTGGCGGCGCCGCCGCCGTCCCGCGCCCCGCATCCAACGTCCAGCCGCCAACGCGAGGTGCAGGAATGAGCGGTCCCGTCGCCATCCAGTTCGACCCCACCAGCCTCGTCATCCTCAACGTGCTGCTCGCGCTGATGATGTTCGGCGTGTCGCTGACGCTGCGGCCGGCCGATTTCCGCCGTGTCATCGCCCAGCCGCGCACGGCCTTCGCCGGGCTGTTCGCGCAGTTCCTGCTGCTGCCGGCTGCGACCTGCTTCGCGACATGGTTCTTCGAGATCGACCCGGAGCTGTCGCTCGGCATGATCCTCGTCGCTGCCTGTCCGGGCGGGGCGTTCTCCAACATCATGACCTGGCTGGCGCGCGGCAACGTCGCCGTCTCGATCAGCATGACGGCGGTGTCGAGCCTCGCGGCGACGGTGCTGACCCCGCTCAACTTCGCCTTCTACGGCTGGCTCAACCCCTATACGCGCGAGCTGCTCGTCTCGATCGCGGTCGACGCCGGCGACATCGTCCTTCTCGTCCTCGTCGTCCTCGGCCTGCCGCTGCTGATCGGCATGGCGGTCGGCCGGCGCTTTCCGGGCGTGGCGGCCAGGGTCGAGCCGCCGCTGCGCATCTTCGCGCTCGTCGTCTTCCTCGCCTTCGTCGCCATCGCCTTCAGCAATAATTTCACCCTGTTCGTCGAGCGCTTCAACACCTTCTTCTGGCTGGTCGTCGCCCACAACACGATGGCGCTGCTGCTCGGCGCGCTGATGGGCCGGCTGATGCGGCTCAACACGCCCGACCGGCGGGCGGTGACGCTCGAGGTCGGCATCCAGAACTCCGGCCTCGGCCTCATCATCCTGTTCACCTTCATGCCCAATGCCGGCGGCATGATGCTGATAACCGCCTTCTGGGGCGTGTGGCATCTCGTATCGGGGCTGACGCTGGCCAGCATCTGGGCGCGCATCCCGATCCACGATTTCGGCCCCGCGGCAAAGGCGGCGGACCCGCGCCCATGAGCGCGCGGGTGCTCATCACCGGGGCGGGCGGCTATGTCGGCAGCCTGCTCGGCAGCCGGCTGGCGCGAGACCTTCATGTCGTCGGCACCGACATCAGGCCGCGCGACGACCTGCCCTTTCCCGTCACGCGGATGGACGTGCGCGACCCGGCGCTCGCCAGGTTTCTCGGCGACGAGGCGATCACCCATGTCGTGCATCTCGCCTCGGTGCTCGACGCCGGCAACGACCGCGCCCGCGAGTTCGACATCGACGTCAACGGCACGCGCAACGTGCTCGACTGCTGCCTTTGCGCCGGCGTCGGCCACGTCACCGTCACCAGCTCCGGCGCGGCCTATGGCTACCACGCCGACAACCCGGCCTGGATCGACGAGACGCAGCCACTGCGCGGCAACCCGGAATTCGCCTATTCCGACCACAAGCGCCGGGTCGAGGAGATGCTGGCCGAATACCGCGAGACGCACCCGAGGCTCCGCCAGCTCGTCCTGCGCCCCGGCGCCATCCTCGGCGCGACGACGAAGAACCTCATCACCAACCTCTTCCGGGCGAAACGCATGCTCGCCATCAGGGGCGCCGCGTCGCCCTTCGTCTTCATCTGGGACGAGGACGTGGTCGCTGCCATCGAGCACGGCCTGCGCGGCGACAGGAGCGGCGTCTACAACATGGCCGGCGACGGCGCGCTGACGGTCGTCGAGATCGCCGCCATCCTCGGCAAGCCGGTCCGCACCCTGCCGGCGGGGCTCGTCAAGGCGGCGCTGTGGTGCGGTCGCCTGCTCGGCATCGGCCGCTACGGGCCGGAGCAGGTCAATTTCCTGCGCTACCGGCCGGTCCTGTCCAACCGGCGGCTGAAGGAGGAATTCGGCTACCGGCCGCAGAAGACCTCGCAGGAGACCTTCCGCTTCTATGTCGAGCACGCCCGCGCGCGGGGCGAACTGTGAGCTGCACCCTGATCACCGGCGCCGGCGGCGGGCTGGGGCGGGCGCTGGCCCGCGCCTTCTGGCGGCGCGGCGACAACCTCGTTCTCGCCGATCTCGACCCCGCCCTGCTGCATGCGGTGGCGGACGAGCTGGGCGATGCCGGACGCATCGTCTGCGTCGCCGGCGACATCACCGACCCTGCCCATCAGGAAGAGCTTCTGGTCAGGGCGCAGGCCCGCTTCGGCGGCGTCAAGGTCCTCGTCAACAATGCCGGCATCACCCATCGCTCGCCGGTGGCGAAGACCGACCCCAAGGTGCTGCGCAAGGTGATGCAGGTCGACTGGCAGGCGCCGCTGGAGTTGGCGCTCGCCGCGCTGCCGCAATTGCAGGCGCATAGAGGCACGATCGTCGCTATCGGCTCGATGGCCGGCTGGATGCCCGTCCTCGGCCGCGCCGGCTATTGCGGGGCCAAGGCGGCGCTGGCGCAGTCCTTCGAGGTGTTGCGCTGCGAGCAGCAGCATCTCGGCATCCATGTGCTGATGGCCTATCCGAGCTTCCTCGACACGCCGATCGAGACGAACGCGCTCGGCCATGACGGCAGGCCGGCCCGCCATGCCCGCTCGACCGTCGGCCGGCTGAAAGATGCCGACTGGATGGCCGGGCGCATCGTCGCGGCACTGGAAAAGCGGAAGAAACGCGTCTATTCGGACCGCGCGAGCGTGGCGGCAAGCCTGCTGTGGCGGCTCGCGCCCGACCTTTACCAGCGGCTGATGACGCGCAAGTTCGCCGTGGAGCTCGAGCAGTGATCGACCCCTGGCTCCTTCTCGGGGCCTTCATCCTTGTCGCCTACACGGTCGAGGCCGTGACCGGCTTCGGCAGCATCGTCATCGCCCTGTCGCTCGGCGCGCTGTTCCTGCCGATCCCCGAGCTGCTGCCGGTGCTGGTGCCGCTCAACATCGCCCAGAGCGGTTATCTCACCTTGCGCCATCGCCGCCGCGTCCACCTGCCGACGCTGTTTAACCTGATCCTGCCGCTGATGGCGGCGGGCACGGTGATCGGCTACCTGCTGCGCCCGGCCCTCGAGGGCGCGCTGCTGAAGACCCTGTTCGGCCTGCTGATCGTCTGGTTCGCGGGGCGCGAATTGTGGCGGATGCTGCGCGGCGGCGAGGCCGTGCGCCACGGCCTCGCGGTGACGCGCGGGCTGATGCTGGCCGCCGGCGTCAGCCACGGCCTGTTCGCCTCGGGCGGGCCGCTCCTCGTCTACGGCCTCGCCGGGACGCCGCTCGACAAGGCGCGGCTGCGCGCGACGCTGATCGCGGTCTGGCTGGCGCTGAACGGCCTGCTGACGATCATCTTCCTTTTCGACGGCAGCCTGATCCCCAACCTTCCGCGGCTCGCGACCTATCTGCCGGTGGTGGTGGTCGGCCTCGTCGCCGGCGAATGGCTGCACAGTCGCATCGACGAGCGGCGCTTCCGCCAGCTCGTCTTCGCGCTGCTCGCCATCACCGGCGTGCTGCTGGCACTGCCGGGCTGAGCCGTCTGGATCAGCCCGCCGGCTCCTCGTGCATCTTCTTGAAGTGGATCAGGCCCGGCGCCCACATGTGCTTGACCGGGTCGACGTCGACATGGATCACCGCCGCGCCGCCGCTGTCGAGCGCGCGGCCGAGCGCGGCGCGGAACGCGCCGGCCGAGGACACGCGCTCGCCATGCGCGCCCATCGACTGCGCCATCAGGTCGAAGCGGATCTCGCCGAGGTCGGTCTTGATCGTCTCGTCAGCGCCGAGCTTCTTGAACAGCATGGTCTTGAACGGCCGCAGCATGAATTGCTGGTTGATCTTGACCATGCCCCACTGCCGGTCGCACAGCACGATCCAGATCACCCGCGCCTTGTTGCGCACGGCGGTCTCGACCTCCTGCGGATGGAAGCCGAACGCGCCGTCGCCGATGATGCAGCATACCGGGACGTCCGGGCAGGCGATCGCCGCGCCGACAGCCTGCGCCATGCCGGCCCCCAGCATGCCGAAGCGGAAGGTGGAGAGGATGCGGTTCGGCACCCGCGCCTTGTGGTAGAACATCGCCCAGACCGCGGCGTTGCCGCCATCGGCCACCAGCACGCTGTCCTCGGGGAACAGCCGGTCGCAGATCGTGGCGATATGGGCCGGGTTCATCGGCTCGCCCGTGTCGGCCAGCGCCTTGTCCCAGCCGGCGCGCTCGTCGGCCATCAGCTTTCCATAGCCTTCCATGCGCCGCCGGCGGGCGTCGAAATTGGCGATCTGCGCGCCCTCCAGCCGCTCGGCCAGCGCGGCGAGGAACCCCTTCACGTCGGCCAGAACGGGCAGATCGGCCGGCTTGTTGAGGCCCAGATTCCCCTCGTCGATGTCGACCTGGATCGTGCGCTGCTCGGCCGGGTTGCGCCAGTAGGGCGGCTTGCCCCACCAGTCGGTCTCGCCGAGGCGCGAGCCCAGGATCAGCGCCACGTCCGCCTCGTTGCGCACCTTGTGGTTGATCTTGACATGCGGCATCGGCACGGCGAGCGGCGAGGTCTCGGGCAGGACGCCGCGCGCTGCCCAGCTCGTCGTCACCGGAGCGTGCAGAGCCGCCGCCACCCGTTCGAGCTCGGCGAAGGCCTGCGCATGGACGACGCCGCTGCCGGCATGGATCATCGGCGCGTCGGCCTCGATGAGCCACCGCGCGGCGAGCTCGATCTGGTCCTGCGGCGCGGGCACGGGCGCGGCGCGGCGGTATTGCCCCGGCTTCCACGCGGCGGGCGCCTTGAACTTGCCGTTCATCAGCGTCTCCGGCACGTCGAGATGGACGACGCCGGGCCGGCCTTCCCATGAGGCCCGGAGCGCCTTGCGCGCCAGCTCCGGGATGCGCTCGAAGGAGGAGACCGCCGCGCTCCACTTCGCAATGCGGCCGATGACCCCGGCCTGGTCGAAGCACTGGTAGGCCCCGCCGCGGTCGGGATACATGAGCGCCGGCCGGCGGGCGCTGGTGATGGCGAGCACCCGGTTGCCCTCCGCCTGCTCGACGACGAGGCCGGGCAGGAGATTGGCCACGCCCGGCCCGTTCGAGGCCATGCACACGCCGAGCCTTCCCGTCAGCCGCGCATAGGCCCCTGCCATGTGCGCGGCGCTGGTCTCGTGGCGCGGCGTGATAATCTCGATGCCGAGCCGGTGAAGCGCCGAATAGAAGCCGAAATAGGTGCCGTCGATGATGCCGAACACGCGCTCGACGCCTTCGGCATGCAGCATGCGGGCGAGAAGCTCGCCGCCTTTCATTTCAGTCATGGATTCCCCCCGATAGTCGCCTTTCCGGGCGGCCACTGGCCCGATCCCGGAATATGCTCTACTAACGGGGAGCTTACTTGAGGGGGGCGTGGCCGTAACGTTTCAAACAGGACGGGCAGGCGGCAATTCGGGCCATGAGCGACGATCTCTTCAGCGTTAACCGGCTTTATGCGCGCGCGGTCATCCAGAGCGCCGACCGGCAGGCGCTGGCGCTGCCGGCCGAATTGCGCAAGGCGGTCGAGGACCATGCGCGGCTGCCGCTCGCCACGCTCGACCGTCTGTGGGACGCCTATTGCGGCGCCAGCGGCGACGCGCTCGCGGGCCTGCGCCTCGGCCTCGAACTGCAGGCCGGCCATCTCGACTGTGCCGGCATGCTGCTCGCCTCCTGCGACACGCTGGGCGAGGCGCTGGAGCAGCTCGTCGAGGTCGCGCCCATTGTGGGCGAGGGTGGCGATTTCGTGGTCGACAACGACGGCGACCTCGTCGCCGTCCATTACCGGCCGCATCTGGCACTGAGGCAAGCCGAGCGCGTCGAAGCCGCGCTCGCCGGCCTGCTCCGGCTCAGCATCTGGGCGACGGGCGGCGCGTTCCGGCCGGCCGGCCTCAGCCTCGCCCACCAGCCGCTCGGCGCGACGGGCGAGTACCGCGCCCTCCTGCGCATCCCGCTGACCTTCGGCGCGCCCGACAACGCGCTGATGTTCGACGCCTCGCAGCTCGCCCTGCCGCTGATCCAGGCCAACGGCACGTTGCGCGCGCATCTGCGCGAGCTGACCGACCGGATGCTGGCCGAGCTCGGCCAGGCCAGCCTCGCCGCCGAGGTGCAGCGGCTGATCCGCACCAATCCGCGCTGGGGCAAGGAACGCGTCGCCGAGCGGCTCAGCCTCAGCGGCCGGCATTTGAACCGTCGGCTGGCCGAGGAAGGCACCTCGTTCAAGCTGCTGCGCGACGCCAGCCTCCACGCCCTGGCCGTGGAGCGGCTGCGCGGCGGCTCCGGCTTGCGCGACATCGCCGAGGCGCTGGGCTTTTCCGACGAAAGCGCCTTCGCCAAGGCGTTCCGCCGCTGGACCGGGCTGACGCCAGCCCAGTTCCGCCGCCGGCGCGAGGCGGTGACGGGCTGAAGCGGGAAAGCAGGGACGAGGCCATGCGGATCGAGACCCAGGACGAAGCCCTCGCCTTCCTGCGCGCCGAGCTCGCCCGCCGCGACGGCGAGCCGCCGGAAGCGGCCGAGACCCACATCTCGCTCGTCCTCCTTGGCCGCGCCATCGCGTGGAAGCTGAAGAAGGCGGTGCGCCTGCCCTATCTCGATTTCTCGACGCCCGAGCGGCGGCTGGCGCTGTGCCGGCGCGAGCTCGAGCTCAACCGCCGCACCGCCCCCGGCCTCTACCGTCGGGTGCGGCGGCTGACGCGCGGGGGCGACGGAACGCTGTCGCTCGACGGCGAGGGGGCGCTGGTCGAGGCCGTGCTCGAAATGGCGCGCTTCGACGAGGAGAAGCTCCTCGACCGCATGGCGCGGCGCGGCGCGCTCTCGCCGCCGCTCATCGCGCGGCTCGCCGCAACGATCGCCGCCTTCCACGCCGCCGCGCCACCGCTTGCAGATGCTTCCACCAGCGGCAGCGCCCGGATCGAGGCGGTGCTGCGCATCAACGAGGCCGGGCTGGAGGCGGGGCGCGCCGTGTTCGGCGACGCCGCGGCCAAGGCGGCGGCGCAGGCGATGCGCGAAGCGTGGCGACGCCGGCGCCCGCTGCTCGACGCGCGCCAGCGCGAGGGCAAGGTGCGACGCTGCCACGGCGACCTTCATTTGCGCAACATCGTCGAGATCGACGGCGAGCCGGTGCTGTTCGACTGCCTCGAATTCGACGAGGAGATGGCGACGATCGACATCCTCTACGATCTCGCCTTCCTCGTCATGGATCTGTGGCATCGCGACCTCCGCGCGCTCGCCAATCTCCTGTTCAACCGCTATCTCGACGCCTCGATAGCCGTCGATGGCGACGATGCGGCGGGCCTGCCGCTGATGCCGCTGTTCCTCGCCATGCGCGCGACCGTGCGCGCCCATGTGACGGCAAGCCAGGCGCTGCAGGGCGGCGCGGACGCGGACGCGCTGGCAAAAGAGGCGCAGGCCTATCTCGACCTCGCCCGGTCGCTTGCCGCGCCGCCGGCCCCGCGCCTCGTCGCCATCGGCGGCTATAGCGGCTCCGGCAAGTCGACGACCGCGGCGATGATAGCCCATGCGGTCGGCCCCGCGCCCGGCGCGCGGGTCCTCTCCAGCGACCGCATCCGCAAGGCGCTGTTCGGGGTGGCGGCCGAGACGCGCCTGCCGGAGGACGCCTACCGGCCGGAGGTCTCGGCCACCGTCTATGCGCGGCAATGCGAGGAGGCGGCCCGCATCCTCGCCGCCGGCCACGGCGTGATCGCCGATGCCGTGTTCGGCCGGCCGGAGGAGCGCGACGCCATCGAGGCGGTGGCGGCAAGGGCCGGCGTCGATTTCGCCGGCTTCTGGCTCGAAGCGCCGGAGCGCATGCTGGTCGAGCGGGTCGAGGCGCGGCGGGGCGACCCCTCCGACGCGACCGCTTCCGTCGTGCGCACCCAGCTCGGGCGCGATCCCGGGCCGATGGGCTGGCGACGGATCGACACGCGGGACGGTGAGGCGGTGGAGAGGATCGCGGCGCATCTTTGACGGGGTGCGACCTCGCGTCATCGCCGCCGGACGGCCCGGTCTGTGGACAGTCCGGGTGCGTTGGTGTTGAAGGAGCGGGCACGCCTACGGGCTTCGGGGGCCGAGCATGAAACGCATTATCCTCGCCATGACAGGGGCCAGCGGCGCCCCCTACGGCCTGCGGATCGCGCAGGTGCTGCGCGGCATCGACGGCATCGAGACGCATCTCGTCGTCAGCCCGGCCGCGCGCCGCACCATCGCGCAGGAATGCGACGTCGCGATCAGGGACATCGAGGCGCTGGCCGACGTCGTCCACCGCCATGCCGACATCGGCGCGCCGATCAGCTCCGGCTCGTTCCGGGCGCACGGCATGATCGTCGCCCCGTGCTCGGTCAGGACCATGTCCAACATCGCCACCGGCAATGGCGGCGACCTCATCAGCCGCGCCGCTGACGTGACGCTGAAGGAGCGCCGGCCGCTGGTGCTCGGCATCAGGGAAGCGCCGCTGCATGCGGGGCACCTCGAAACCATGCTGAAGCTGGCGCGGCTCGGCGCGGTGATCTTCCCGCCGGTGCCGGCGTTCTACAACCGGCCGGAAGGGATCGCCGACCTCGTCGACCACACCGTCATGCGCATGCTCGACCAGCTCGGCATCGAGACCGGCATCGCCCCGCGCTGGGGCGAATGAGGCGCGACGCTCACGCCCGCAGCGCCTGCGCCGGCGTCTGCCTGTAGGCGAGGAAGGCCGGCAGCAGCGTCACCACTGCTGCGGCAATCAGGAAAGCCAGCAGCAGCCGGACATCGCCGGCGTGGAACTCGACCGGCATGGCGACGCCGCTCGCCGCGCCCAGCTTCGCCGACAGGAAGCGGGCGGCGGCATAGCCGATGGCGAAGCCGAGAACGAGCCCGGCGAGAAGGACAGTGAAAGCCTCTAGCCAGACGATGGCCAGCACCACGGCGCGCGGCGCGCCGAAGGCCCTGAGCGCGCCGATCTGGCGGCGGCGTTGCAGCACATGGACGGCGACGACCATCAGGATGGCGGCGGCGACCAGCGCCTGCGCCCCGGCCGCGACCAGCGCCAGCACCTGCCGCGCATCGCCGAGCGTGCCGTAGAGCCGCGTCAGCACCTCGGCCGGGAAGACGGCGAGCGTGGCGTCGCCGGCGCGGTATTCGAGGCGCAGATTGTAGGCGTCGGCGATCGATCTCGGCTTGACGACGATGGCGGGAACGCCGGGATTGTCGCTGTCCGCCAGCTTCGTCTCGTCCACCGGCCGCGCGGCGGCTTCGCCCTCGTGGTCATGGTCGTGCCCGTGGTCATGATCGTGGGCATGGTCATGGTCGTGCCCTTCTTCCTCCCCGGCCTCGCCGTCGCCGTGGTCGGCATGGACGTCCCAGACGGCCTGGATCGGCACGAGGATGGCGCGGTCCCACGGCGTGCCGGTGGGCGCGAGACGGCCTGTGATGCGGTACTCCATCTCGGCGTGGACCTCTCCCGCCTCGCCGGCATTGCCGTGGAACGGGCGGAAGGTCGAGCCGACGGCGCGCGCCACCTGCGCCCCGGCCACGGCGTCGCCGAGATGGTCGAAGCCCGTGCCTTCCGACAGCCCGCCGAACATGGCGATGGCTTCGGTGGTGGTACCGACGATGGGGTGGGTCTCGATGAAATCGCCGAAGCCGACCGGCACCGCGGCCTCGACGCGCGGATCGGCGCGCAGCGCGGCCAGCACCTGCGGCCTCAGGAGCGGCAGCGGCGCGGGCTGGAGGAAGACGGAGGACAGGACGAGCTGGGTCTCGCTGCCCGGCGCGCCGATCACCAGGTCGAACGGCGCGGCAGCGCGGGCGCTGCCGAGGCGCAGCGCGCGTTCCTGCAGGGTCACGGCGACACCGAGCGCCGTCGCCAGCGCCACGAGGACGACGAGGATCGCGACGCCGACGCGGTTGCGCATGAGATCGGCAAGGATGAAGTGCAGCACCGGCCCGTCTCCTCAGCCGTCGATCCGGCCGTTGTCCAGCCGCAGGGTGCGGCCGAGCCGCGTGATCAGCCGGGCGTCGTGGGTGGCGACGATCAGCGTCGCGCCCATCTCGCCGGCAAGGCCGATGACGAGATCGGCGACGGCCTCGCCGGCTTCGGCGTCGAGGCTCGCGGTCGGCTCGTCGGCGACGATGATGCCGGGCCTGCCGGCGAGCGCGCGCGCCACGGCGACGCGCTGCATCTGGCCGCGCGACATGGTCTCGACCGGCTGGTCGACGCGGCCGATGCCGACGCGCTCCAGCATGTCGAGGGCGAAGGCGCGCGCGCCCTCGGGCAGGCGAAGGCGCGAAAGGCGCTGCGGCAGCAGCACGTTGCCGAGCGCGGTGAGGCCGGGGAAGAGGTGGAAGTCCTGCATGACGAGGCCGACATTGCGCGCGCGCCAGCAGTCGCGCCATCCCTCCGGCATCGCCGCCAGATCGTCGGCAGCCCACGCCACCTTGCCGGTGGGCGCGCGCTCCATGCCGGTCACGACGTTGATGAAGGTGGTCTTGCCCGAGCCGGACGGGCCGGTGAGCGCGACCTGCGCGCCCGGCGCGATGGACAAAGCGGGGATGTCGAGCGCCGGCACCGGCAGTCCCGGATAGCGGATATCGAGCCGTTCGACGGAAAGGGGGATCATGGCGCTACACCCGGCGGAAATCGGCATCGACGATACGCAGCAGGCTGACGAAGCCGGTTTCGGGATCGGTCCACGATCCGACCTCCAGCTTGCCCCGGACCTCGATCAGGCCGTTGGCCTGCTCGAAGGTCTGCGCCCGGTCGAGATAGATGACGACGATGTCGTTCGGCCAGTCGGCGTCGGAATCGCAGAACGGGCAGAGCGCGACCGGCACTTCGGTCAGCACGAAGAAATCGGCCTCGGCCTTGAGCGGCGGGGCCATGAAGCCGCGCATGGCGACGGTGCGGCCGGCCAGCTCCTTCACCTTGTCCGAGAAGGTCAGCCCGAGCACGCCGAACGAGGCGTAGAGCTGGCCGAAGGCGATGGTCTCGTCGGCCGCGACGGCCCTGCCCGCCGGAGCGAGAGCAAGGGCGCAGGCCATGGCGAGCAGGCGGCGTCGGCCGGGATCGAGGGGCTGCGGCATGGTCTGTTCCCGAAGCGAAGCGGAAAGGCCCGGGCCCGAAGGCCCGGACCGGCTCTATGCGGGCTACGCCGCGTCCTACTGCGTCTGCCGCGCGCCGAGCGCCAGCGCCTCGGCGATCACGCGGTAGACGTCGCTCTGCTCCATGTAGCCGCGGAACTTCTCCGCGCCGGGGCCGGAGGCCTGGAGCACGACGTCGTCGATGGCATGGACGCCGGTGTCGCCGCTCGCCGGGATGTTGCCCTCGACGAACACCGCACCGGGAACGTCCTTGTAGGCCTCGTTGGCGACGTACCGCTTGTTCTCGTCCTGGATCGCCGGCACGAACGGGCCGTCGAGCTTGGGACGGAAGGTCTCGTAGCGGTCCGGGCCGTTGTTGGCGGCGATGAACAGGCGGCGCGAGACGTCGACGCTGTCGGGATAGCCGTCGCCGTCCTCGTCGACATAGTTCGGGAAGCCGGCCTCGGCATAGGTGCCGACCTTCTCGCGCATCGTCTCGCCCGGCTTGTCGTCGTCGACGGTGCCGATGATCGAGACGCCGTGGGTGTGGTCGCCGGTGACGATGACGAGCGTATCCGGGTTGCTCGCCGCGAAGTCGCGGGCGAGGCCCACCGCCTTGTCGAACTCGATGGTGTCCATCACGGCGCGGTCCCAGTCGAGCGGATGGGACATCTTGTCGACATTCGCCGCCTCGACGACCAGCACGAAGCCGTCCTCGTTGCGCGAGAGCAGATCGAGCGCGGTCTGCGTCATCTGGACGAGGCCGGGCTGCTCGGGGAACTTGTCGACGGTGCCCTTCTTCAGGAACTCGCGGTCGAGCGTGGTGTCGAGGTTGCCGGTGTGGAACAGGCCCAGCACCTTGCCGGTGTTGGAGCCGGCCGCGGCCTCGAGCTCGCCCTTCGAGGTGGCGAGCGTGTAGCCGGCTTCGCGATAGAGGGCGACGTGGTCGATGTCGTCCTTGCGCTTCGAGCCGGGCTGCGACTGGGGCAGGAAGTAGGCCGAGCCGCCGCCGAAGATGACGTCCGGCTTCAGCTCGAAGGTCTGGCTGTTGATCTCGGCCTTGTCGGCGCGGCGGCGCGTATGCGCGAACACGGCCGCGGGCGTGGCGTCCTGGAGCTCGGAGGTGGTGACGATGCCGATCGACTTCGTCGTCTGGCGGCGCAGCGCCTCGGCCAGCGTCTCGAACTTGGGATCGTCGAGCGAGTCCTTCGTGCGGTCGGCGTAGACGCCGAGCGCGTTCACCGCCGTCTTGTGACCGGACATGTAGGCCGACATGGTGTTGGCGCTGTCGGTGGCGATCGACTCGGTCGAGGAGGTGCCGATGAAGGCGGCGTAGTCGAGGTCGTCCATGGCGAGGCGGCCGTTCGCCTTGCCCTCGCTCATGCCCTTCGACATGATGCGGGCGGCGGTGCGGTGGGCGACGGAAAGGCCGTCGGCGATCAGGAAGACGACGTTCTTCGCCACCGGCGCCTCGGGGGTGCCGTAGACGTCCCAAATCACCGTCTTTTCCTCGTCGCCGGCCTTGGCGACGACCGTGTAGGTGCCGGGGGTGGCGATCGTCACCGCCTCGATGCGCAGGGCGGAGGCCTCGACGCCGTCCTCCTTCTCGATGAAGGTGAAGGGCTTGCCGAGCACGTCGGCCGCGGGCTTGCCGTTGACCGTCACGCTGACGTCGCCCTCGGCGACGACGGCGTCGAACTCGACCTTCACGTCGAAGGGCGAGGAAACGAGGATCGTGGCGCGATCCAGCGGGAAGACCGTCGCGGCCGAGGCCGCGAGCGGCGAGAACAGAATCGTGGTGGTTGCCAGCACGGCAAGCAGTTTGCGCATCTCGTTTTCTCCATGCGTTGAGATGCGTCCTGTCTAGGGGTGGCAGGTAACGTGCGTGTGACAGGAAACGGATTCGCAACCGTCCGTCTCCGTGAAAGAGAGCCGACTAAATACCTGGCTTCCTGACAATGCCGATCCACGAGAAGCCGCGATGGAGCCGCCGTTCCTCGCTCACCCCGCCGAGGGCGTCCGCGACATCGGCGGCCACCGCGAACAGGTCGGGCCGCGGGGTGACGTGATACCAGCGAAGCCAAGTATGCATCGCCGCCTTCGACCAGCCCGGAAGGCCGGCCATGTCGCCGAAATCGGCGATGTGGAGCGCGCCGCCCGGCGTGAGCCGGCGCGCGGCGGATTCGACGACGGCGTGCCATTGCGGGATCATCGACACGGCGTAGGAGATGAAGATGCGGTCGTAATCCTCGCGGCCGAAGGTCGCGGCCGGGTCGAAGCCGGCGGCGTCGGCGAGCGCGAGCCGCACCCGGCCGCGCAGGCCGTTCCGTTCCACCGCCGCGCCGGCCGCGGCCAGCATCTCACGCGAGATGTCGATGCCATGGAGCGCGACGCCGGGATAGAGCCGCGCGGCGTGGACGAGGTTGCGCCCGGTGCCGCAGCCGATCTCCAGCATCGCGCCGCCCGGCGGCGGGGCGAGCCCGGCGATCATCGGGTCGCGGGCGAGCAGGTAGTATTTGCGCGTCAGGTCGTAGAAGCCGAAGCGGCGCTGCCAGCGATAGACCCTGTCCATCAGCGCGCCGTGATCGAGGGTGCCGTCCATCGCGCTCAATCCTTCAGGACGTGGAGATGGAACCCGCCATAGATCGAGGAGCGGTCGCGCCGGTGGAGGGCACGCGACAGCGCCTCGCGATAGTTCCAGCGGTCGAGGAGCCCGGCCTCGACGCGGCCGGGCAGAAGGTTGCGCTCGGCCGCGGTGCGGAAGACGACGCGCGCGCCGGGGGCGGCGGTGCGGGTGATCTCGCGCCACAGCGCGTCGAGCTGCGCGTCGGTCATCCAGTCCTGCGCGTCGAGCAGGACGAAGCGGTCGACCGACGCGGCCGGCTTTGCTGCCAGAAGCTCGGTGACGGAGACGTTCTCGACCGACATGCGCCCGGCGCGGGCGCGCACGGTCTCGTAATTGCCGCGCAGCAGATAGGGCGGCAGCGGCGCGTCGTGGCGGTCGCCATAGGTGCGGCCGAAGGCCTGCCAGGCGAAATAGTTCTCCGAGAAGGGGAAATCGCAGGCCAGCCGCTCCAGCCGCTCGCGCAGCACGCCGGCCATGCCGCCGCTTCCATGCCCGGCCAGCGCCTCATATTGCTGGGGCGGGATGCCGAGACCGAACAGCGACGACTTGCGACCCGTGACCCAGCGCACCAGCCGCTTGTCGAACAGCGGCGCGATGGTCTCGTCGAACAGGCGGCGCTGCTCCTCGAGCGTCCGCGCCTGCAGCAGCCGGCGCGGGTCGATGCCGTAGAGGCGCGCCAGAAGATGGCCCCAGCCGATGAAATGGCCGAGCAGGCCGTGGCGGTAGAGCCGGCGGTGGAACATCGAGATGCGCCGGCGGCCGGGAAAGGTGCGACCGTCCCAGTAGGCGCGCGTTTGCGGATCGAGCACCGGGCGGATGAAGCGCCGGTAGGCGTCGGCGTTCGCCGTATCGTCGGCACGGCCGTAGAAGCGATAGAACGCGTCGTAGTCCGGCAGGGCGGCGAGCGCGGCGAGCTTGAGCCGGTTGAAGGCGACATGGGCGGGGTTGAGGTCGACCGCCTCGATCCGGGCCGGGTCGGCGGTCAGGTAGGAGAGCGCATTGCAGCCGCCCGAGGCGATGGTGACGACGCGGTCGCCCGGGCCGATCTCCAGCGCCTCGATGTCGATCTCGGGGTCCTCCCAGATCTGGGTGTAGACCAGCTTGCGGAACAGGCTGGCGAAGACGTATTCGCCGAGCCCGGACGGCGACAGCAGCGGATGGCGCCGCACCGCGCGATGCAGGCGCTCGACCGGGTCGGCGGCGGGAAGGACGGCCGGGTCGGTCATCGCGGCTCCAATGCGTCACGCGTCGGAAAACTGTAGTCGGCGAACTGCCGGGCGCTGCTGTACCAGTCGAAGGCGAGCGCCCGCTCGCGCGCCGCCGCGCGCGGGATGTCGAGGCAGGCCAGCGCCGCCTGCCGCAGATCGTCCGACAGCGCGCCGCCATGGCCGTGACCGATGATGTCGAGCGGGCCGGTGACCGGGAAGGCGGCGACAGGGCAGCCGCTCGCCATCGCCTCGAGGATGACGTTGCCGAAGGTGTCGGTGCGGCTGGGAAAGACGAAGACGTCGGCCGAGGCGTAGATACGCGCCAGCTCCTCGCCCCTGCGCACGCCGAGGAAGCGCACATGCGGATAGCGCGCCTCGAGCCGGGCGCGCTCCGGCCCGTCGCCGACCACCAGCTTCGTTCCGGGCAGGTCGAGGTCGAGGAAGGCGGGCAGGTTCTTCTCCACCGCCACGCGCCCGACATTGAGGAAGACCGGCCGCGGCAGGCCGAGGTCGCCCCTGCGGGACGGATTGAACAGCCCGGTGTCCACCCCGCGCGACCACAGCCTGATGTTGGTGAAGCCGCGCGCCGACAATTCCCTCCCCAGCGAGGGCGTCGCGACCAGCATCGCCCGTCCGGCATTGTGGAAGCGCCGCAGCCAGCCGTAGCTCCAGCTCTCGGGTATGGGCAGGCGGGCGCGCAGGAATTCGGGGAAGCGGGTGTGGTAGCTGGTGGTGAACGCCCAGCCGCGCGCCAGGCAGATGCGCCGCACCAAGACGCCGAGCGGCCCCTCGGTGGCGATGTGGATGCGCTCGGGACCCATCTCCTCCATCCGCCGCGAGACCATGGCGCGCGTGGCCAGTGTCAGCCTTATCTCAGGATAGCCGGGCATGGGCAGGGTGCGGAAGCCCTCGGGCGTCAGGAAATCGGCCTTCACCCCGAGGCGGGCGAGCGTCGCCGCCAGCGTCTCCAGCGTCTGCACCACGCCGTTGACCTGCGGCCGCCAGGCGTCGGTGACGATCAGGATGCGCATGGCCGGCTCACGCCGCCCGCCGCCACGGCAGCGTCCGCGGCGAGGGCACGCGGCTGCCGTTCAGGACGTCGCTGAAGGCCGGCCAGTGGACGATCTCCATCCGGCCGTCGTGATGCTCGACGATCGCCGTGCAGCTTTCGACCCAGTCGCCGGTGTTGATGTAGGTGAAGCCGTCGAAGTCGCGCATCGCGGCCGAGTGGATGTGGCCGCAGATGACGCCGTCGACGCCGTGGCGGCGCGCCTCGGCCGCCAGCGTCTCCTCGAAGCGGCCGATGAAGTTGACCGCGTTCTTGACCCGCGCCTTGGCCCAGGCCGACAGCGACCAGTAGGTGAAGCCCAGCCTGCGCCGCACGATGTTGATGCGCGTCGACAGCGCCAGCGCGATCTCGTAGGCCCAGTCGCCGAGGAAGGCGAGCCACCTGGCATGGCGGATCACCATGTCGAAGGCGTCGCCGTGGATCACCAGATAGCGCCGGCCGTCGGCGGCCTCGTGGATCGCGGTCTCGGCGATCTCGATGCCGCCGAAGGAAAGGCCGCAGAACTCGCGCAGGAACTCGTCGTGGTTGCCCGGCACATAGACGATGCGCGCGCCCTTGCGCACCTTGCGCAGCAGCTTCTGGACGACGTCGTTATGCGACTGGGGCCAGTACCACGCGGAGCGCAGCCGCCAGCCGTCAATGACGTCGCCGACGAGATAGAGCGTCTCGGCATCGTGCTTCTTCAGGAACTCGAGCAGGGCCTCGGCCTGCGCGCCCCTGGTGCCGAGATGCATGTCGGAGATGAACAGGCTCCGGTAGCGGGACGCCTGTCCGGCTTCGTGGGAATCGCTCATGTGGCTCTGTGTCATGAGCGTCTTTCACCAGCCTGCCGTGACACGCTGATGACACGGCAGGGCCGGGCGAAGATGCGGAAAGGACGGCGGAATCCGGTTTCCGCCGTCCCCTGTCGATCGATTCGTTAGCCGGCTTTATGCGGCAGGCTGCTTCGTCTTGCGCAGATAGGGCAGGATCGTGTCGTACGAGCCGAAGCGCTTGATCGCGTCCTCGTTGGAGACCGCGGCGGTGATGATGACGTCCTCGCCCTGCTTCCAGTTGGCCGGGGTCGCCACCTGATGCTTCGCGGTGAGCTGGATCGAATCGATGGCGCGCAGGATCTCGTCGAAGTTGCGGCCCGTGGTCATCGGGTAGGTCAGGACCAGCTTGATCTTCTTGTCCGGGCCGATGACGTAGACCGAGCGCACGGTGGCGTTGTCGGCCGGGGTGCGGCCTTCCGACGATTCGCCCGCCTCGGCCGGCAGCATGTCGTAGAGCTTGGCCACCTTGAGGTCGCGGTCGCCGATCAGCGGGTAGTCGACGTCGAAGCCGGTCGCGGTGCGGATATCGGCCTTCCAGCGGTCGTGATCCGTGACCGGATCGACGGAGATGCCGATCAGCTTGACGTTGCGCCTGGCGAACTCGCCGGCGAGGCCGGCCATGGTGCCGAGCTCGGTGGTGCAGACCGGGGTGAAGTTCTTCGGATGCGAGACGAGGACGCCCCAGCTATCGCCCAGCCAGTCGTGGAAATGGACCGTGCCGTGCGTGGTCTCGGCGGTGAAATCGGGAGCGGTGTCGTTGATGCGCAGACCCATGGTCGTCTCCTTGGTCTCCGGTGGCTGTCTTTCCTCAAGAGATAGGGCGCAGCAGCGGCGGCAACGAGGTTCAGGAACCCGTCCTGCGAGCGATTCTTGGAAAATCGTTTCGTTGGAACACGGATATGGAGGAAACCGTTCCTCTTCTTTCCTCAAGGCATCCGAATGCGCAAAAATCGGGCCTCCGAAAACGCCATTCTTGGAACGTCATTCCTTGAAAGCACCGGACACCGTGGCTCAGGAGGAAATCATTCTCCGTCTAGCGTTCGTTTCCGCCCGTCCATCGCCGCGTAGTGCGCCTTGAGGGCGGCGAGGGCCGGCGCGCTCCAGCCGTCCGGCCGCGTCACCTCGACCCACGGATCGATATGGTGCTCGGGCGCGTAGACGTGGCCGAACCCCATCGGCGTCGTGGTCGCCAGCGCCATGTCGAGGCCGAGCTGGAGCAGGGTGACGATCGGGAACCAGCGCAGCGCCCCGGATACGTCCGGGCCGCGGTCGCGGTCCATCCAGGGCGGGACGCGCCAGAACGCGTCGGGCCGGAAGAAGGTGACGGGATCGCTGGCATATTGCAGGAACACGATCCTGAGCGGCCCCCATTCGCTGGCGCGGTCGGCGAGGCCGTCCTGGTTGGCGAAGCGGATGACCGAGCCGTCGCGGAAGCGCGGCAGCCAGGCGGGCGAGCCGGGCAGCCTCCCCAGCGTCGCGTTGCGCCACGTGCGGGCCGAGAACGGCGCCCCGACCCACAGCGCGCCGTGGAACGGATCGCCGAGCACGTCGTAAAGGTCGGCCGAGAGGTCTGAGTTGAGCGCGCCGAGGCTCAGGCCGTAGAGGTAGAGACGCGGCCGCGCGGCCTCCGGCATCGCGGTCCAGTGGTCGTAGACGGCGCGGAACAGCGCCCGCGCCGCCTCGGAGCCGTAGGCCGGCTCGAACAGCAGCGACAGCCAGCTCGTCAGGTAGGAATATTGCAGGCCGACCGTGGCGACGTCGCCCCGGTGCAGCACCTCCAGCGGCTCGATGGCGGCGGTGTCGATCCAGCCGGTGCCGGTGGGTGTGGCGATCACCAGCACCTTGCGCTCGAAGGCGCCGACGCGCCGCATCTCGGCCAGCGCGAGCGCGGCCCGCTCCTCGATCGTTTCGGCCGAGTTCAGCCCGACATAGACGCGCACCGGCTCGACGGCCGCCCCGCCGGCCAGCGCCGCGATGTCGCCGGCGGAGGGGGCGGAGCCGACGAACTGCCGCCCGGCGCGGCCGAGGCTCTGCCACGAGACGAGGGAGGCGAGGCTCCCCGTCCGGTGCGGCGCGGCCGGCTTCTCGACATCCGGCTCGATCAGCGCGTCGAAGCGGCGGAACGAGGCGTCGGCGGCCCTGAGCGCGCCCTTGAACAGAAGCCCGTCGATGGCGGTCCAGAACAGGAGGATCACGACGGCCGCGCCGATCGCGTTGGCGATGCGGCGCGGCACCAGCCGGCCCGACCAGCGCGCGACGAGGCCGAGCAGCGCGGCCAGAACCCGCGCCAGCGCCAGGATGACGGCGAAGACGAGCGCGGCGATGATGGCGACCTCGACCGGCCGGTCGCCCCCGAGCGGCGCCAACCCCATCAGCACGCGCACCGAATCCTGGAAGTCCGAGGCGCGCCAGAGGAAGATCGCGGCGGCGAGCAGGCAGGCGCCGAGGCCGATGCGCTTGGCGACCGCGAGGCGCGGCGGCGCCAGCACCGGCAATTCGAGATAGGTCCACATCCAGGCGAGGAACACGCCGACGCCGTAGCCGGCGGCGAAGGAGCAGCCGCTCAGGACGCCCTGAAGCGCGAAGCCGCGCGGCAGCAGGCTGGGCGCGAGCGAGGCCGAGAAGAACAGCGTGCCGAGGACGAGGCCCGGCAGGCTCAGGCCCGCCAGCAGGCGCATCGCCCGGCCCTGCGCTCGATCTTCGAAACCCGTCATCGGCTTTGGCGCCTCCGGCCGTTCCAGTCGGCCCCCTGAATGGCCGCCGGACCCGCATCCGGTCAAGAGCCTGACGGCGGAACGGCCTAGCGGACCTGATAGTCCTTGATCGCGGCGAAGCGGATCTCTTTCCAGCGTTCCGTCTCGTAGTTCAGGCCGAACTCGTGCGGGGCGAGGAAAACCGGGTCGCCGTCGAGGTCGCGGGCGATGTCGCCGCGATGCGTCTCGATGAAGCGTTCGAGCTCGGCCCTGGAATCGGCCGAGATCCAGCGGCACACCGAGAAGCGCGCCATCTCGAAATCGACCGGCAGGCCGTATTCGATCTTCAGCCGCTCCTTCAGGACGTCGAGCTGCAGCGCGCCGACGACGCCGACGATGGCGGGCGAGCCGTCCTCGGGCGAGAAGAGCTGGACGACGCCCTCCTCGGCCATCTGCTGCAAGGCTTCCTTGAGCTTCTTGGCCTTCATCGGGTCGCCGAGGCGCACGCGGCGCAGGATCTCGGGCGCGAAGTTCGGCACGCCGCGGAACAGGATCTCCTCGCCCTCGGTCAGCGTGTCGCCGATGCGCAGCGTGCCGTGGTTGGGGATGCCGACCACGTCGCCGGCATAGGCCTCGTCGGCGGTGATGCGCGAGCGGGCGAAGAAGAATTGCGGCGCGGTGAGCGGCATCTGCTTGGCGGTGCGCACCAGCGTCGCCTTCATGCCGCGCTGGAGCGTGCCGGAGCAGACCCGCACGAAGGCGATGCGGTCGCGATGGTTGGGGTCCATGTTGGCCTGTATCTTGAAGACGAAGGCGCTCATCTTCTCCTCGGTCGCCTCGACCGTGCGGGTGTCGGCTTCTTGCGCCCGCGGCGGCGGCGCGAAGGCGCCCAGCGCCTCGATCAGGTCGCGCACGCCGTAATTGCGCAGCGCGGAGCCGAAATAGACCGGCGTCAGATGGCCCTCGCGGAAGGCGTCGAGGTCGAAGGGGCGGCAGGCCTCGCGCGCCAGCTCCAGCTCCTCGATGAAGTCGGCACGCTCGTGCTCGGGCAGGAGGCCGGCGACGCGGTTGGAATCCGGGCCGTTGACCGGCGTGCGCTCGACCTCGTCGTCGCCGTGCCGAATGGCATTCTGCGCAAGGTGATAGGTGCCGGAAAAGCTCTTGCCCTGGCCGATCGGCCAGGTGATCGGCGCGGTGTCGAGCGCCAGCTTCTCCTCGATCTCGTCGAGGATCTCGAAGGTGTTGCGCGCCTCGCGGTCCATCTTGTTGACGAAGGTGACGATGGGGATGTCGCGCAGGCGGCAGACCTCGAACAGCTTCAGCGTGCGCGGCTCGATGCCCTTGGCGGCGTCGATGACCATGACGGCCGAATCGACCGCCGAGAGGGTGCGATAGGTGTCGTCGGCGAAGTCCTCGTGGCCGGGCGT
>JBBCKE010000019.1:0-73354 GCA_037190985.1 Alphaproteobacteria bacterium | reverse complement strand
GCCCATCCTCGGGCAGTTCGCACGTCGCGGGTGACATCGAGGACGCTGGTGCCATTCTGCACCGCTTGCGCCAGACCCCTCACCGCCTCGCGGCGCTCGGCACCTCTCCCCAGAGGGGCGAGGAAAAGCTGCCGCGACGTCTCCGTATCCCCTTCTTCCCGTTCTGGGGGAGAAGATGCAGGCAGGCGGGGGCTGGCGGGGTTGCGCGATCGTCGTGCGCCCCTCATCACTCCACATGCACCTTGACGCTGGCGGCGCGGCCGGCGGCGTCGATGACGGTGAGCGTCGAGAAGCCCGCGCCGTCCGGCTGCCAGCTCGCGGTGCGGCGGCGCGTCGGGCCGTCGAGCGGGCGGCCGTTGGCCAGCCAGCGGAAGGGCGCGCGCCCGCCCTGCAGCTTCAGCGCCAGCGGGGCGGCATCGCCTTGCGCGGCGCCGAGCTCGACGCGCGCGCCTTCGGGCGGAAAGACGATCTGCGGCGCGGGTTCGGCGACGCGCGCGTCGTCCGGCGTCGCGCGTGGGGAGGCAAAGCGCCGCATCGTCACCGGCAGGTCGGCACGGGCGGTGCGCGCTGCGCCCGCCGGGGCGCGCGGCAGCGCGGCGATGCCCAGCCCCGAGCGGGCGAAGGCGTCGAACAGGACGGGCGCTGCGCTGGCGTAGCCCGACAGGCCCGGCACGGCCGCGCCGTCGGGCCGGCCGACCCAGACGCCGAGCACGTGGCGGCCGTCGAAGCCGACCGACCACGCATCGCGATAGCCGTAGCTGGTGCCGGTCTTGTAGGCGATGCCGCGCTGGTTCGCGCCCTCCGGCGGGGTGACGCCGGCGAGGATGTCGGCCACCTGCCAGGCGGCGCGGTGGTCGAGCAGGGTGGCGGACGCGCGCGGCCCCTCTGCCGGCCGGTCGGAGATCGCGGTCGCCAGCCCGCGACTGGCGAGGCCGGTATAGAGCTGGACGAGGTCGCGCAGCGAGATGCCGGCCCCGCCGAGGGCGATGGCGAGCCTGGCCGCCTCATCGCGCGGCAGGGAAAGGGCGACGCCGGCATGGCGCAGCCGCGTCGTCAGCCGCGCCGGCCCGACCGCGTCGAGAAGATGCACCGCCGGCACGTTCAGCGACATCTGCAGCGCCGTGCGCACCGAGACGTCGCCCTGATAGGCGAGGTCGAAATTCTTGGGCCGGTAGCCGGAGAAGTTCGATGGCCGGTCGGCGATGATCGTCTCCTGCGCCACCATGCCTTCCTCGAAGGCGAGGCCGTAGATGAAGGGCTTCAACGCCGAGCCCGGCGAGCGCACCGCGCGCGTCATGTCGATCCAGCCGAAGCGGGCTTCGTCGAAGAAGCCGGCCGAGCCGATTTCCGCAAGAATGTCGCCGCTCTGCGCGTCGGCCAGCACCATGGCGAGCGAGACCTTCGGCCCCAGCCTTGCCGCCGCCTCGCGCGCCACCTCCTCCAGCGCCTCCTGCGCCCGGCGGTCGAGCGTGAGCGCGATGCGGCCTTCGCCGCGATGGTCGCGCAGCGCCGCTTCCGCCGCATGGGCGGCGAGGAAGGGCAGGGGCCGGCGGCGGGCGGGCGCGGCGTGGTCGCGGCCGCGCGCGGCCTCCTCCGTCTCCATCAGCCCGGCAACGACCATGCGCGCCAGCACGCGGTCGCGCGCGGCCTCGGCCGCTTCGGGGTGCCGGTCGGGGCGGCGGCGCTCCGGCAGTTGCGGCAGGGCGACGAGAAGCGCGGCCTCGCCGAGGCCGAGTCGCTTCGGTTCCTTGCCGTACCAGGCGAGGCTTGCCGCCCGGATGCCCTCGAGGTTGCCGCCATAGGGCGCGAGCGTCAAATATCGTTCGAGGATCTCGCGCTTGGAAAGCCGCCGCTCGATCTGGAGCGCGCGCGCCATCTGCTTCAGCTTGGCGGCGAGCGAGCGCTCGGTGCGCGGCTCCGTCAGCCGGGCGAGCTGCATGGTGATGGTCGAGCCGCCGGAGACGATGCGGCGGTTGGCGAGAAGCTGGAACGCGGCGCGGCCGAAGGCGAGCGGGTCGAGGCCGGAATGGTCGAAGAACCGCCGGTCCTCATAGGCGACCAGCATCTCGACGAAACGCGGGTCGACATCGTCGAGCGAGACCCTGAAGCGCCACGCGCCGTCCGGCGTCGCCAGCGCGCGCAGGAGCGATCCGTCGCGGCCGGCGATCTCGGTCGCCGTCGCCGGGGGATCGAGCGGCGGCGGAAAGGCGCGGTCGAGCGCGCCGATCCCCGCCATCGCGCCCGTGCCGGCGAGCGCGGTGAGGCAGAGGGCGAGGAGGGCGGATTTCAACCGCATCGGCTTTTCCTTGCCGGTCCGCGCCGCCCCTCATCCGGCCCTTCGGACCACCTTCTCCCCGTGAGCGGGGAGAAGGGAAAGCGGCGGCGTTGCTGCGGGCGCATGGCGGCGTGCCTTTGTCCGCTCACCGTGCCGGGGCCGTCACCTCGACGATGCCGGCGGCGGTGCGCGCGCTGAATTGCGGGCGGTACATGTCCTCGACCACGGCGGCCGGGTGGGCATAGGTGCCGGGCGTGATCGCGCGCACGACATAGGCGGCGGTGAAGTCGCCCGGGCCTTCCGTGTCGAAGGCGACGACGAAACGGTCGTCGCGGAACTCGCTGTGCGCGACCTCCGGGTCTCCGAGCCAGTCGAAATTGCCGAGCTGCGCGCTGCCGACGAGGCGTGGATTGTCGATCTCGAATCCGGCCGGCAACAGGTCGGTGAGCGCGATGCGCGCCGGCCATTCGTTGTGCGACTCGATATTGAGCACCACGACGAAGCGGTCGTTCTGCGCGACCTCGGTGACGTTCGCCTCCTCGCCGTCGAGCGTGTAGTAGGTGCGGGTGAGAACGAAACCCTCGCCGCCGGCCGGCAGCGGCTCGGCGGGCGCGGCGACCGTGGTGATGACGGCATCGACCGGCTCGCTGCCACGGTTGGCGATGACGAGCGGGTTCTCGATCAGCTCCGCGCCGTCGATGCGGGTGGCGAAAGCGCCTTCGTGCGCCGCGCCGCCGATGTCGAGGCGGATCGTCTCGCTGGAGGCGGCGACCGCGCGGGCGGCCAGCACCAGCCACACCTGCTCCTGGGTGGAGAGGTTGTCCTTCTCCTGCCGCTCCTGCGCGACGAAGCGGGCGAGCGCCGGCACCACCGCCGGGGCGGGGCGGACCTCGGCGGCGAGGGCGAGGATCGCCGCGCCGTCGCGCAGCGACGAGCCGTAGTCGGAGCGGGCGAGGCTGTCGTCCGCGCCGGCCTCGGCCGCACTGAGCGCCGAGGCGAACGCCTTTTCGGCGCGGCCGTTGTCGCCGTAGAGCGCCAGCGCGGCGGCGAGCTGGGCGCGGGCCATCGGGCTGGTGAACTCGTCGATGCGCGCGTCGGCGTAGTAGCGCAGGTCGCCGATCGACGCCTTGCGGTTGCGCGCCAAGACGTAGAGCGCATAGGCGATCTCGGTGCCGCGTTCCTCGACTTCCGTCGTGTAGGAGAGCTGGTTCTGGAGGTTGTCGAGCGCGCTGGCGAAGCCCTGCGCCGGCACGGTGTGGCCGGCCTCGCGGGCGCGGGTCAGGAACTCGGTGATGTAGGCGTCGAGCCACAGATCGCCCCAGCCCGGCCCCCACAGGCCGAACGAGCCGGAGGAGGATTCGAAGGTCATGATGCGGGCGATGGCCTTCTCGATCCTGTCCTTGAGATCGGGGTCGACCTCCATGCCGGCGGCGGCCGACAATTCGGCGGCGTAGAGCAGCGGCAGGGCGCGGCTCGTCGTCTGCTCGGAGCAGCCATAGGGGTAGCGGTCGAGCGACGTCATCAGCGACGGCACGTCGAAGGCGGCCGCGTGCGAGACGCCGACCGCGACGGAGGCGCCGTCGAGCAGGCTGTCGGCGAGCAGGCCGCCGTCGATCCGGATCGAGCCGCCGTCGGCGGCGAGGCTGACGATGCGCCGGCTGGTCAGCGGCATGGCCGGCTGGCGCACCGGCAGATAGAGCGTGCGCTCGACCGTCGCCCCGTCGGCGTGGACGAGCGAGACGGTCATCGTGGCGTCGCCGGTCGCGCCGGCCGTCACCGGCAGGGTAATGGCCGTGCGCTGGCCCGCGTCGAGGCTGACGCTTTGCGGTGCGCCGCCGAAATCGAGGCCGGCCGTGCCGTTCTTGTCGATAGAAAGCGTGTAGTCGCCGGCCGGGCCGTCGGTGTTGTGGATGTCGAGGCGGATTGTCGCCTCGTCGCCGGTGGCGAGGAAGCGCGGCTGGCCGGCGGTGACGACGAGCGGGTCGCGGATCACCACATCGGCGCTCGCCTGCCCGACCGCCTTCTTCGTCCAGGCGACGGCCATGAGGCGGGCGGTGCCGTTGAACTCGGGGATGTCGAACGAGATTTCGGCCTTGCCCTCGGCGTCGACCTCGACCGGGCCGGAGAAGAAGGAGACCAGCTTCTCGGTCGGCGGGCTGCCCTCGACGGTCATGCCGCCGCCGTCGCCGCCGGTGCGCAGGCGGCCGAACGCGCCGGCCGAGCCGTCGATCAGCCGCCCGTAAAGGTCGCGCAATTCGAGCCCGAGCCGGCGCTGGCCGAAATACCAGGCCGAGGGATCGGGGGCCTTGTAGCGGGTGAGGTTGAGGATGCCGACATCGACCGCCGCGACGGTGACGAAGGCCTCCTCGCCGGCCGCGAGGCCGGAAAGGGTGACGGGGACCGTCAGCGCCGCGCGCGGCTCGGCCTTTTCCGGCGCGCCGAGCGCGACGTCGAGCCTGCGTCCGGCCGGCTCGACCGCCAGCCATTTGACGCCGATGGCGCGGGCGGGCAGGCGGCTCTCGCTCGCCTCGCCGGGGCGGTAGAGCGTGGCGGTGACATAGGCGCCGGCGCCCCAGTCGGCCGTGACCGGGATCTCGATCTCGGCGCCGTCCTCCGGCACGCTGGCGTCGAGCGTGGTGTAGAGGCGCTCGGCGCCCACCGTCACCAGAAGCTCGCCGGCGAAGCGCGGCGACACCTTCAGCCGTGCCGTCTCGCCGGCTTGGTAACGGTCCTTGTCGAGCGCGATCTCCAGCCCGTCCGGCGTCTCGGTCGAGGTCGCCTCGACGAACCAGCCGGCGTTGAAGGCGAAGCTGGCGACGGGGCCCGCGGGGTTGTCGCTCTCGATGTCGAGGCGATATCGGCCCCAGCCGACGGGCAGGGACAGCGCGGCCGGGTCGCCCGTGGCGGCGATGTCGATGCGGCCGTCCGCGACGCGGCTCTCGCTCTCGATCGCCTCGTAGTTCCAGTAATTGTTCGAGCGATACCACTGGTAGTTGCGCTCGATCTTCGTCAGCGTCCAGCGCGCGCCTTCGATCGCCTCGCGCTCGCCCTCGGGCGTCACCGCGATGAGGCGGAAGCCGGCGGTGGCGTTCTCCGCCACTTCCGTGCCGGAAAAGTCGGGACGGATGCCGATCACCGGCGCCTCGGGGCGGATGGCGAAGGAGGCGCTGCGCTCGACGGCGCGGCCGCCGCCCTCGCGCATGCGCACCGTCACCTTGCCGTCATGCAGGCGGGTGGTGAAGGGCAGGGTGCCGGTCGCCGCCTCGAAGGCGGCATGGCCGTCCTCGTCGGTCGGGTCGAGCGCCAGCGGCGTCGTCACCGCCTCGACCTCCTCGTCGGCGAGGCCGAAGAAGAAGCCGGGGAAGCGGTCCCATTCGCGCTTCGTGCCGACGGAAACCTCGCCCTCCAGCTCGAGCCCGGCGGCCGGCGCGCCGTAGAGATAGCGCCCGTCGAGCGTGACTTCGGCCGTCTCGCCGATGGCGATCTCGGGCGTCGCGACGTCAATGTCGAACTCGATCCGGTCGGGCACGAACTGCTCGACGAGGAAGTTGATGCGGGCGATGGCCGCCGCCTTGGGGTCGGTGTGGATGGCGAGCGCCCAGGTGCCGAGCATGGCGTTGGGCTGGAGCGCGAACGGGACGTGATGGCCACCGAGCGCGCGCCCGTCGCTGACGACGCGGCGCTCCTCCACCCCGTCGGGGCGGGTGAAGACGAAGGTGAGCGGCAGGTTCTCCACCGCCTCGCTGGTGTCGTCGCGGGCAAGCGCCGCGGCATGCACCGTCTCGCCGGCGCGGTAGATGCCGCGCTCGGTCCAGGCGAAGACGTCGACCGCGCCGGGCGCAGCCCGGCCGGTGACGCCGCGGTCGGAGAGGTCGAAGCCGGCCCGCGTCATGTCGAGGAAGACGAAGTCGCCATCCGCGCCCTTCGCGGTCAGCCCGGCGGGGGCGAGGCCGGAGGCGCCGCGCATCAGGCCGGGGGTGAAGGAGGCGCGGCCGCGCGCGTCGGTCGTCGCCTCGCCGAGGATCTCGTTGTTGCGGGCCAGCAGTTGCAGCGTGGCACCGGCCAGCGGCTTGGCGCTCGACAGCGAGCGGGCGAAGACGGTCAGCCCGTCCTCACCGGCATAGGTCGACAGGCCGATGTCGGAGACGACGAACCACTGGGTCGCCTTGCCCTGCCAGGATTCACTCTGGTCGCCCTCGGGGGTCGCCACCAGCACGTAGACGCCCGGCTTGCGCTCCGGCAGCGCCTCATCGACCGGGAAGCTGGTCAGCACCTCCTCGTTCAGTCCGCCGCCGAGATCGATCTCGCCTTCCCAGACGAGCTCGCCGCTCTCGTCGAGCAGATCCATGTTGTAGCTGCTCAGCTGGTTGAGGAAATTGTAGCCGGACAGCAGCGGCGCGAGCGAACGGTCGCCGATGCGGTGGAGCTTGAGCTTCGCCGTCGGCGCATTGATCGACACCATGGGCAGGCCGTGGCGGCCGGTGGCCGGCAGCACGAAGTTCTCGCCGGAGAAGCGGACGGTCGGCGCGCGGTCGCGGACATAGATCGACAGCGCGACCGGGCTTTCCGTCACCTCGCCGATGGCGGCCGGCAGGCCCTGGCGCACCGCGATGCGGTAATGCTCGCCATGCTCCAGCCCCTCGACGCAGATCTGCCGGGCGCTGGTCGAGACGGCCTTCGGCGCGGCGTCGTCGACGGTGAGATAAGAAGCGTAGTCGATGCCCGACTTGACGAGGTCCTCGGAGAACTGGACGCAGACGCGCGGCTCGGCGAGATCGGCGTCGACGGTGTGGTTGAGAACGCGAAAACCCTTGCGCGACTTCAAGTCGGCATAGGCGGCGCGGACCGCGGCGTCGTCGGCCAGCGCAAGGCTCGCCTCGTAGGCCTGAAGCGCCGGGCGCGACAGCTCGCGCCGGTCGAGCGCCTTGGCGACGGCGGCGAGGCTCTGCGCGCGCGGCGTCACCGAACGGGCAAGGGCATAGGCGTTGAGCGCGGCGGAGCTGCCGTCGCGGGCGAGCTGGGCGCGCTCGGAGTAATTCTGCGTCTCGACGGAGAGGAGCGCGGTGGAAAGCCCGGTCCACAACGCGGTGTCGTCGATGTCGATGGCAAGCGCGGCCTTGTAGGCGTCGACCGCCTCGCGGGCGTTGCCGGCGTCGAGCGCCTCGCTGCCGGCGGCGGCGAGGGAGGCGATGCCGGCCTCGGCGTCGGGCTCGGCTTTCGCCAGATCGGCGCGGTAACGGCGCGCGTCGACGTTCATGTAGTCGGGCACGTAGGAGAGCGCCGGCGGCGCGCCGAGGTCCGGCTCGTCCGCACCCGTCACCACCTTGCCGGCGACCGCGCCGGTGAAGGGCTTCGGCGTCGAATAGTCGGACTTCAGGAAGCAGCGGCTGGCGCGGGTGTTGTAGGTGAAGGCGCGGCATTCGTCGTCGGCGAGGCAGACCGCCTCGCAGGCGTCGAGCGTCACGTCGGTCTCGAAGCGCAGGTCGAAGCCGAAATAGTCGGCGTCCTGCGTCCGCACGACGGAGCGCGATTCCTGCGCGCCGGCAGGCACGATCAGGGGGCCGGTCAGGACAGCAAGAGCGAAAAGAAATGCGGACAGGAAATGGGCCGCGCGCATGGTCATGGCATTCTCCGGATGCTGCTGCTGTCCCTTGCGCCAGATGAGCAGGCGAGCGGGCGATTTGTCAACTGGTGGCGCAGGAATGCGACGGGATCGCGACAAGGGTCGTTGGCGGATCGAGTTGCGATAACATGACTGGAATTATCATGTTTTTCACAAGCAAATTCAACGACTTGTGAAATTTTTGACCGATTGATAAAAATTCGGAACGTGCTAGCATTTTCCCAAAACCATAATTGGGGAACATCGCCATGGCGCAGAGCCAGCACAGGGAGGGCATAGCCGCCGGCCGGCTTGCCCTGCCGCAATACGCCGACAACTTCTCCGATCTCCACCCGCCGCTCGACCGACACGAGGCCGTGGTCGAGGCCGACCGCTGCTATTTCTGCTACGACGCGCCCTGCATGCAGGCGTGCCCGACCGAGATCGACATTCCGCTGTTCATCCGCCAGATATCCACCGGCAATCCGCTCGGGGCCGCCCGCACCATCTTCGACCAGAACATCCTCGGCGGCATGTGCGCCCGCGTCTGCCCGACCGAGACGCTGTGCGAGGAGGCGTGCGTGCGCGAGGCGGCCGAGGGCAAGCCGGTGCAGATCGGCCGGCTGCAACGCTACGCCACCGACGCGGCGATGGCGGCGGGGCGGCAGTTCTACGAGCGCGCCGGGCCGACCGGGAAAAGGATCGCGGTCGTCGGGGCGGGGCCGGCCGGGCTCGCCTGCGCCCACCGGCTCGCCGTCCACGGCCATGACGTGACCATATTCGAGGCGCGGCCGAAGCCGGGCGGGCTGAACGAATACGGCATCGCCGCCTACAAGGCGACCGACGATTTCGCCCAGGCCGAGGTCGACTATGTCACCGAGGTCGGCGGCATCGCCATCGACTACGACAAGGCGCTGGGGCGCGACGTCTCGCTGGCCGAGCTCGCCGCGACCCATGACGCGGTGTTCCTCGGCATGGGGCTCGCCGGCGTCAACGCGCTTCGCGCCGAGGGCGAGGAGGCGCAAGGCGTCGAGAACGCCGTCGATTTCATCGCCGGGCTCAGGCAGGCGCGCGACCTTTCCTCGATTCCCGTCGGCCGTCGCGTCGTCGTCATCGGCGGCGGCATGACCGCCATCGACGCGGCGATCCAGTCGAAGCTGCTCGGGGCAGAGGAGGTGACGATCTGCTACCGGCGCGGCAAGGAGCACATGAACGCCTCGGCGATGGAGCAGGACCTGGCCGCGTCGAAGGGCGTGCTGATCCGCCACTGGCTCCAGCCGAAGCGCGTGGTGGCCGAGGGCGGGCGTACCGTCGGCATCGAGCTGGAATATACCGAGATGCGCGACGGCCGGCTCGCCGGCACCGGCGAGACCGTCACCATCGAGGCCGATCAGGTGTTCAAGGCGATCGGCCAGAGCTTCGACGCCGCGCCGTTGAACGGCTCCGGCGAGCGGATCGCGCTCGAAGGCGGGCGCATCCGCGTCGACGCGGAAGGGCGCACCTCGATGGCGAAGGTCTGGGCCGGGGGCGACTGCGTCGTCGACGCCCGCGAGGATTTGACGGTGGCCGCCGTCGCGGCCGGCCGCGACGCGGCCGAGAGCATCCATCGCACGCTGAGCGCGAACGGGAGGGCATGACCATGGCCGACATTCGCTCGAACTTCCTCGGGATCCGGTCGCCGAACCCGTTCTGGCTCGCCTCCGCGCCGCCGACCGACAAGGCGTACAACGTCATCCGCGCCTTCAAGGCCGGCTGGGGCGGCGTGGTCTGGAAGACGCTGGGCGAGGAAGGCCCGCCCGTCGTCAACGTCAACGGCCCGCGCTACGGCGCGATCTGGGGCGCGGACAGGCGGCTTCTCGGCCTGAACAACATCGAGCTGATCACCGACCGCGACCTCTACGTGAACCTGCGCGAGATCAAAGAGGTCAAGCGCGACTGGCCCGACAGGGCGATCGTGGTCTCGATCATGGTGCCGTGCGAGGAAGCCGCGTGGAAGGCGATCCTGCCGCTGGTCGAGGAGACCGGCGCCGACGGCATCGAGCTGAACTTCGGCTGTCCGCACGGCATGAGCGAGCGCGGCATGGGCGCGGCCGTCGGCCAGGTGCCGGAATATGTCGAGATGGTCGTGCGCTGGTGCAAGCAGAACACGCGCATGCCCGTCATCACCAAGCTGACCCCCAACGTCACCGACATCCGCAAGCCCGCGCGCGCCGCGCATGCCGGCGGCACGGACGCGGTGTCGCTCATCAACACCATCAACTCCATTACCTCGGTCGACCTCGACAGCTTCTCGCCGGAGCCCTCCATCGACGGCAAGGGCACGCATGGCGGCTATTGCGGCCCGGCGGTCAAGCCCATCGCCATGCACATGGTGGCCGAGATCGCGCGGGACCAGCAGACGCGCGGCCTGCCGATCTCCGCCATCGGCGGCATCACCACATGGCGCGACGCGGCCGAGTTCATGGCGCTCGGGGCAGGCAACGTGCAGGTCTGCACCGCCGCCATGACCTACGGCTTCAAGATCGTGCAGGAGATGATCGAGGGGCTGAAGAACTGGATGGACGCCAAGGGCCATGCCAGCCTCGACGACATCGTCGGCCGGGCGACGCCCAACGTCACCGACTGGCAATATCTCAACCTCAACTACATCGCCAAGGCGCGCATCGACCAGGACCTGTGCATCAAGTGCGGGCGCTGCCACATCGCCTGCGAGGATACCTCGCATCAGGCGATCACCGCCATCGTCGACGGCGCGCGCCACTTCGAGGTCAAGGAGGAGGAGTGCGTCGGCTGCAACCTATGCGTCAATGTCTGCCCGGTCGAAGGCTGCATCACCATGGAGCCGCTGGCGGCGGGCGCGCTCGACCAGCGCACCGGCAAGCCGGTCGATCCGGCCTACGCCAACTGGACGACGCATCCGAACAACCCGATGGCGCGGGTCGCCGCGGAATAGATCCTCCCGGCGGGGCGGGGGCTGCCGGCTGCGTATTTGCCGGCGCTTCCGCCCCGTTACCTCACATTAACCCAATTCGCGCAGGATTCATGGCGAAGGCGGGGGACGACCGCCTGCATCGACAGCGGAACGGGCGGACATGATCGTCATCAAGGCCAGCGGCGCGCCGGATGTGAAGGCCCTGCGCCGGCTCGCGACCGAGCTTTCGGCGACCTCGCTCAATGCCGAAGACATCGACATCGCGCCCGAGGAGGTCGAACCCGCCCCGCATCGCCGGCGCAGGCGCCCGACGGTCAGCACGCTGCCCGCCGCCTCGATCTCGCCGCAGACCCAGGCCGCGCTGCTCGATCTGATGCCGGTCGCGGTCGAGCCGGCCGGCGAATACGACTTCCGCTGAGGCGGCCGCGCCGGTCAGCCCCCCGGCTTCAGCCCGTCGAGAAAGAGCTGTTCGAGAAACCGCGCCGCGTCGTCGAACCGGCCGTCGCCGCCGCGCTTCGGGCCGAGCACGGCGCGCACCTGCACGTCGAAATCGGCATAATGCTGCGTCGTCGCCCAGATGGCGAAGATCAGGTGGTAGGGGTCGGTGCGGGCGATCCTGCCGGCATTCATCCACCCCTTGATGATCGCGGCCTTCTCGTCGACCAGCGCCTTCAGCTCGCCCTCGATCATCGGCATGATGCGCGGCGCGCCCTGCAATATCTCGTTGGCGAACAGGCGGCTTTCGCGCGGGTAGTCGCGCGCCATCTCCAGCTTGCGGCGGATATAGCCGCGCAGCTCGCCGACCGGATCGCCGATATCGTCGATCTCCCGGAGCGGCGCCAGCCAGGTTTCCAGAAGACGCTGCATCAGCGTGACGTGGATCGCTTCCTTCGTGCGGAAGTAGTAAAGGAGATTCGGCTTCGACATGCCGGCGGCCTCGGCGATCTGGTCGATGGTCGCGCCGCGGAAGCCGTGCTGCGAGAACATTTCGAGCGCAGCCTCGAGAATGATCTCGCGCTTCTCGGTCTGGATGCGGCTGCGGCGTTTCGATCGTACGGCGTCCATGGCGCGCCCGGTTCTCCTCTCCTGCGATCCGTTCCATTCTGGCCCAATCGTCTGGACCAGCCGTCGGTTTATCTGTGGAGCGCGCTTGGCTCCCGCTCCTGCGCTAGTAATCGCTTGACCGCCCGTCTGGCGATGCTAACGTTTGTCCAATCGGTCAAAATTTGCGTAGCACGACTGCGCAGCATGAACCAAGCGTTGGCCGCATAAGAGGGGCACCGGAGAAGCGAAAAGGAAAGGCTTGGTCATGTCCAACAGGCTCAACGTGGCGCCGAACGATCTCAGCGCATTCTGGATGCCGTTCACGGCGAACCGTCAGTTCAAACAGGCGCCGCGCATGCTGGTCGGGGCCAAGGACATGCACTACACCACGGCCGACGGCCGCCAGGTGATGGACGGCACGGCCGGCCTGTGGTGCGTCAATGCCGGCCATTGCCGGCCGAAGATCACCGAGGCGATCCAGCGCCAGGCCGCCGAGCTCGACTACGCCCCCGCCTTCCAGATGGGCCATCCGGTGGTGTTCGAGCTGGCCAACCGGCTGGTCGATCTCGCGCCTGAGGGCATGGACCACGTCTTCTTCACCAATTCGGGCTCGGAGTCGGTCGACACCGCGCTCAAGATCGCGCTCGCCTATCACCGCGTGCGCGGCGAGGGCTCGCGCACCCGGCTGATCGGCCGCGAGCGCGGCTATCACGGCGTCAATTTCGGCGGCATCGTCGCCAACCGCAAGATGTTCGGCACGCTGCTCACCGGCGTCGACCATCTGCCGCATACCCATATCCCGAGCAAGAACGCGTTCACCCGCGGCGAGCCGGAGCACGGGGCGGACCTCGCCGACGAGCTGGAGCGCATCGTCGCCCTGCACGACGCCTCGACGGTCGCCGCCGTCATCGTCGAGCCGGTCGCGGGCTCGACCGGCGTGCTCATCCCGCCGAAGGGCTACCTCCAGCGCCTGCGCGCCATCTGCGACAAGCACGGCATCCTCCTGATCTTCGACGAGGTCATCACCGGCTTCGGCCGCCTCGGCACACCGTTCGCGGCCGATTATTTCGGCGTCACCCCCGACATCATGGTCACGGCCAAGGGCGTCACCAACGGCGTGATCCCGATGGGTGCGGTGTTCGTGAAGAAGGACATCCACGACGCCTTCATGACCGGGCCGGAACACCTGATCGAGTTCTTCCACGGCTACACCTATTCCGGCAATCCGATCGCCTCGGCCGCCGGCCTCGGCACGCTCGACACCTACAAGGAAGAGGGGCTGCTGACCCGCGGCGCCGAGCTCGCGCCCTACTGGGAAGACGCGCTGCATTCGCTGAAGGACGCGCCGAACGTCATCGACATCCGCAATATCGGCCTCGTCGGCGCGATCGAGCTTCGCCCGATCGACGGCCAGCCGACCAAGCGCGCCTTCGCCGCCTTCGTCAAGGCGTTCGAGAAGGGCTACCTCATCCGCACCACGGGCGACATCATCGCGCTGTCGCCGCCGCTCATCATCGAAAAGAACCAGATCGACGAGCTGGTGGACGGCGTGCGCGACGTACTGAAGGCGATCGACTGACGGGCGCCTGACCGGAAGGGCCGGCGTCGGGAACCGCCGGCTCCTTCGGGGAGAATTGAGAATGGGAGCTTTGAACCGATGGCGGCACCGGGCGAGAATCTGCGCATCAATGCGGACCGTCTGTGGGATTCGATCCACGAGATGGCGGAGATCGGCCCCGGCGTCGCCGGCGGCAACAACCGCCAGACGCTGACCGACGCGGACGGCGAGGGCCGCGCCCTGTTCCGGCGCTGGTGCGAGGAAGCCGGCCTCGACATGGGCGTCGACAAGATGGGGACGATGTTCGCCACGCGGCCGGGCACGGACCCGGACGCGCTGCCGGTCTATGTCGGCTCGCATCTCGACACCCAGCCGACCGGCGGGCGCTATGACGGGGTGCTCGGCGTCCTCGGCGGGCTGGAAGTGGTCCGCACGCTCAACGATCTCGGCATCCGCACGAAGCACCCCATCGTCGTCACCAACTGGACCAACGAGGAAGGCACCCGCTTCGCGCCGGCGATGCTGGCCTCCGGCGTCTTCGCCGGCCAGCACGAGCTCGACTGGGCCTACGCGCGCCAGGACAAGGACGGCAAGCGTTTCGGCGACGAGCTGGAGCGCATCGGCTGGAAGGGCGAGGAGGAAGTGGGGGCGCGCAAGATCAAGGCGTTCTTCGAGCTTCACATCGAGCAGGGGCCGATCCTCGAGGACGAGGGGATCGACATCGGCGTCGTCACCCACGGGCAGGGCCTGTGGTGGCTTCAGGTGACGCTGACCGGCAAGGACGCGCATACCGGCTCGACGCCGATGCCCAAGCGCCGCAACGCCGGGCTCGGCATGGCGCGCGTGACCGAGCTGGTGCACGAGGTGGCGATGGACTACCAGCCCGACGCGGTCGGCGCGATCGGCCACATGGAGGTCCATCCCAACTCGCGCAACGTGATCCCCGGCAGGACGGTGTTCACCATCGACATCCGCTCGCCGAACGAGGACGTGCTGGACGAGATGCGCGCGCGCATCGAGGACGGCATCGCCACGATCTGCGAGGCGCTCGACATCGGCTTCGAGGTCGAGGCGGTCGGCCATTTCGCGCCCGTCACCTTCGACGAGGGCTGCGTCAGGGCCATCCGCAATGCGGCCGAGCGGCTCGGCTATTCGCACCGCGACATCGTCTCCGGCGCGGGGCATGACGCCTGCTGGATCAACCGCGTCGCGCCGACGGCGATGGTGATGTGCCCCTGCGTCGATGGCCTCTCGCACAACGAGGCGGAGGAGATTTCGAAGGAGTGGGCGGCGGCCGGCGCCGACGTCCTGTTCCACGCCGTGGTCGAGACGGCGGAAATCGTCGAATAGGGGTGGCGGGTCATGGACGTCGAGGGATTGCTCCAGAACGTAATCCGCTTCTCGAACTTCATGACCTCGCGGCTCGTCGTCTCCGGGCTGGTGTTCTACGTCGCCTCCGGCTTCACCGAAATCGGCAATGCTTCCGAGGGGTTCCTGCCGGATCTGGAGCTTTTGAATCAGGTGGTGCAGAACTACCAGACGATCTTCGACGTGCTCGGCGTGTCGGATTTCGCGCTGCTGCTCATCCTGTTCATGTTCCTGACGACGATTCACATCATCTATGTCGTCTTCGAGCGCATCGGCCAGTATCTGCCGCCGGCGATCCTGCCGCTGCCGGGCTGGTCGGCCATCGACGAGATGACGCTGAAGGCGTTCGACATTCTCGGCGAGGCGCGCGGCGAGGAGCACACCGACGAGGAGAACCAGCGCCTCTACGAGTTCAAGAAGAAGCTGCGCGAGATCGAGCAGCAGATCGAGGACAAGTACCGCAGCGAGCTGGAAGGCATCAATTCGGGCTTCCGCATCGCCAAGACCTTCGTCCTGTTCTCGGCGCTGGCCTGGGCCTACGCCATGGTTTCCGGCAGCTACACCGGCGATCCGACCTTCCTGCTAATCATCTTCGGCCTGTCGGTCGCGACCGCGCTCTATGCCGCCTTCTCGATCTTCCGCGCCAACCACTCGCGCATCATGAACCTGCGCGAGGACGTCGTGGTGCAGTTTCTGGGTTTCGCCCGCATCTGGCTTACGCCACACTATCAGGAGCGGATGGCGGCCGTGTGCCAGTCCGCCGGCCACCAGTTCCGGTCGGCGAGCTTCGCCGTGGTGGTGCCGATCTACGGCACGCTCGATGCGCTGATCAAGGACATCCGCAACCGGCGGCCGCGCCGGCTCCGGCAATAACAGGGGAACGACATGACAAAGGTCATCAAGAACGGAACCATCGTCACCGCCGACCGCACATACAAGGCAGACGTGCTGATCAAGGGCGGCAGGATCGTCGGCATCGGCCATGACCTCCACGGCGACCACGAATACGACGCCACCGGCTGCTACGTGATGCCGGGCGGCATCGATCCGCACACCCATCTCGAAATGCCGTTCATGGGCACCTATTCGGCCGACGATTTCGAGAGCGGCACGCGCGCCGCGCTTTCCGGCGGCACGACCATGGTGGTCGACTTTTGCCTTCCTTCGCCCGGCCAGTCGCTGATCGAGGCGATGGCGATGTGGGACAACAAGTCCACCCGCGCCTGCGCCGACTATTCCTTCCACATGGCGATCACCTGGTGGGGGAAGGAGGTGTTCGACGAGATGCCGGAGGTGGTCAAGCGCGGCATCACCTCCTTCAAGCACTTCATGGCCTACAAGGGCGCGCTGATGGTCAACGACGACGAAATGTTCGCCTCGTTCCAGCGCTGCGCCGAGCTCGGCGCGCTGCCGCTCGTCCATGCCGAGAACGGCGACGTGGTCGCGGCGCTCAGCCAGAAGCTGCTCGCCGACGGCAACAGCGGGCCGGAGGCGCACGCCTATTCGCGCCCGCCGGAGGTGGAGGGCGAGGCGACCAACCGCGCGATCATGATCGCCGACATGGCGGGCGTGCCGCTCTATATCGTCCACACCTCATGCGAGCAGAGCCACGAGGCGATCCGCCGCGCCCGCCAGAAGGGCATGCGCGTGTTCGGCGAGCCGCTGATCCAGCATCTCGTGCTCGACGAGGGCGAATATTTCGACAAGGACTGGGACCACGCGGCGCGGCGCGTCATGAGCCCGCCCTTCCGCAACAAGCAACATCAGGATTCGCTGTGGGCCGGGCTCGCCGCCGGCTCGCTTCAGGTGGTGGCGACCGACCATTGCGCCTTCACCACCGACCAGAAGCGCTACGGCGTCGGCGATTTCACCAAGATCCCCAACGGCACCGGCGGGCTGGAGGACCGGCTGCCCGTGCTGTGGACCTTTGGCGTCAACACCGGCCGGCTGACGCCGAACGAGTTCGTCGCCGTCACCTCGACCAACATCGCCAAGATCCTGAACATGTATCCCAAGAAGGGCGCGATTCTCGAAGGGTCCGACGCCGACATCATCGTCTGGGACCCGGAGCGCGGGAAGACGATCTCGGCAAAGGCGCAGCAGTCGGTCATCGACTACAACGTGTTCGAGGGCGTCGAGGTCAAGGGCCTGCCGCGTTTCGTCTTCACCCGCGGCGAGCCGGTGGTCGAGGAGGGCAAGGTCGAGGCCCGGCCCGGCCATGGCGAGTTCGTGGCGCGCCAGCCGCACATGGCGGTCAACAAGGCGCTGTCGACCTGGAAGGAGCTGGTCGCGCCGCGCGCGATCGTGCGCACCGGCATTCCGGCAAGCGGGGTTTGACGGCCGCCTCATGAACGCTCCCGCCAGCCATATCGAGCCAGCCACGACGAAGCCCGCGACGGAACCGGCAACGGTGATCGCGGCCTCAAAGCTCGGCCTTGTCTTCGAGACCAATGACGGGCCGGTCCACGCGCTGTCCGATGTCGACCTTGCCATCGACAAGGGCGAGTTCGTCTCCTTCATCGGCCCGTCGGGCTGCGGCAAGACGACGTTCCTGCGGGTCATCGCCGATCTCGAACAGCCGACCCAAGGGTCGATCCTCGTCAACGGCATGACGCCGCGGGCGGCGCGGCAGGCGCGCTCCTACGGCTACGTGTTCCAGGCCGCGGGCCTGTTCCCGTGGCGCACCATCGAGCGCAACGTGGCGCTGCCGCTGGAGATCATGGGCTATTCCAGGGCCGAGGTCAGGGAGCGCATCGCCCGCACGCTTTCGCTCGTCAACCTCGCCGGCTTCGAGAAGAAGTTCCCGTGGCAGCTTTCCGGCGGCATGCAGCAGCGCGCCTCGATCGCCCGCGCGCTCGCCTTCGACGCCGACCTGCTCCTGATGGACGAGCCGTTCGGCGCGCTCGACGAGATCGTGCGCGATCATCTGAACGAGCAGCTTCTGGAATTGTGGGGGCGGACCAAGAAGACGATCTGCTTCGTCACCCACTCGATCCCCGAGGCGGTCTATCTGTCGACCAAGATCGTCGTCATGTCGCCGCGCCCCGGAAGAGTGACGGACGTCATCCACTCGACCCTGCCGAAGGAGCGGCCGCTCGACATCCGCGAGTCGCCGGAGTTCCTCGAGATCGCCGCGCGGGTGCGCGAGGGCCTGCGCGCGGGGCACAGCTATGACGAGTAGGGGGTCGTCATGACGCTCGTCGCCGCACAGGAACCCGCGGCGCGGCCCGGCCTCGTCTCCCGGCTTGCTGCCGGCAACGCGCTGCCGGTGGCGATCGTCGTCGCCGCGATCGTCGCGCTGTGGTACGGCTTCGCCGTCTGGCTCAACATGCCGTGGCAGCTCGGAGTCTACGAGCGGGCGGGGCAGGCGTGGACGGTTGCCGACCTCGTGCGCGACACGCTGGCGCAGGAGCGCCCGGTGCTGCCGAGCCCGCATCAGGTGTTCGCCGAGATGTGGCGCACGACAGTCGAGGTCGCGCCGACCTCGCGACGCAGCCTGCTCTACCATGCGTGGATCACGCTGTCCTCGACGCTGCTCGGCTTCGTGCTCGGCACGTTGCTCGGCATCGTGCTCGCCGTGTTCATCGTCCACAACCGGGCGATGGACAAGTCGGTGATGCCGTGGGTGGTGGCGAGCCAGACCATCCCCATCCTCGCCATCGCGCCGATGATCATCGTGGTGCTCAACGCCGTCGGCCTGACCGGGCTGCTGCCCAAGGCGCTGATCTCGACATACCTCTCGTTCTTCCCGGTCGTCGTCGGCATGGTCAAGGGGCTGCGCAGCCCCGAGGTGATCCAGCTCGACCTGATGCGCACCTACAATGCCAGCGCCGTCCAGACCTTCTGGAAGCTGCGCTGGCCGAGCGCGATGCCGTACCTGTTCACCTCGCTCAAGATGGCGGTGGCGATCAGCCTCGTCGGCGCCATCGTCGGCGAACTGCCGACCGGCGCGGTGGCCGGCCTCGGCGCGCGCCTGCTCGCCGGGTCCTATTACGGCCAGACCGTGCAGATCTGGTCGGCGCTGTTCATGGCCGCGGCGCTGGCCGCCATCCTCGTTGCCATCGTCGGCGCCGGCCACCGCATGGTGCTGAAGCGCATGGGGATGGCGCCATGACGCCGCTGATCCTCGCGCTCCTCTTCTGGGCCATCGCCTGGGCGTTCAACGAATGGCTGGTGCGGTTCGAGCCGCGCTCGCTGACGTTGCGCCGGCTGATCGGCATCGTGGTGCCGACCGTGTTCGGCATCGCGGTGCTGGCGCTGTGGGAAGGCATCGTGCGCGGCTTCCAGATCCCGTCGGTGCTGCTACCGCCGCCGTCGATGATCTGGGCGCGCATCGCAGGTTCGGTGCCGATCCTGTGGGCCGATTTCCAGCAGACGTTCCTGAAGGCGGTGCTGATCGGCTATGTGCTCGGCTGCGGCTCCGGCTTCCTCGTCGCCATCCTGATCGACCGCTCGCCCTTCCTGCAGCGCGGGCTGCTGCCGCTCGGCAATTTCGTCTCGGCGCTGCCGATCATCGGCGTCGCGCCGATCATGGTGATGTGGTTCGGCTTCGACTGGCCGTCCAAGGCGGCGGTGGTCATCATCATGACCTTCTTCCCGATGCTGGTGAACACGGTGCAGGGCCTCGCGGCCTCCTCGGCGATCGACCGCGACCTGATGCGCACCTATGCGGCGGGCTACTGGCAGACGCTCATCAAGCTGCGCCTGCCGGCCGCCGCCCCGTTCATCTTCAACGCGTTGAAGATCAATTCGACGCTGGCGCTGATCGGCGCCATCGTCGCCGAGTTCTTCGGCACGCCCATCGTCGGCATGGGCTTCCGCATCTCGACCGAGGTCGGGCGGATGAATGTCGACATGGTCTGGGCGGAGATCGCGGTCGCGGCGGTCGCGGGCTCCGTCTTCTACGGGGTCGTGTCCCTCGCCGAGAGGGCCGTGACGTTCTGGCATCCGTCTGTCCGTGGTGGATAGGCGCTACTTCAGAGGGTGAAACAATGAGAAAAACAGCAGTTGCACTTCTCGCCGGCGCGATGTCGCTGGCCGCGTTCCAGGCTCTTGCCGCGGACAAGGTCACGCTCCAGCTCAAATGGGTGACGCAGGCGCAGTTCGCAGGCTACTACGTCGCCAAGGACAAGGGCTTCTACGAGGAGGAAGGGCTCGACGTCGAGATCAAGCCGGGCGGGCCGGACATCGCCCCGCCGCAGGTGATCGCCGGCGGCGGCGCCGACGTCATCGTCGAATGGATGCCGGCGGCGCTGGCGACGCGCGAGCGCGGCGTGCCGCTCGTCAACATCGCCCAGCCCTACAAGTCCTCGGGCATGATGCTGACGTGCCTGAAATCCACCGGCATCACCGGGCCTGAGGACTTCAAGGGAAGGACGCTCGGCGTCTGGTTCTTCGGCAACGAGTATCCGTTCATGAACTGGATGAACAAGCTCGGCATTCCGACGCAGGGCGGGGCCGACGGCGTCAACGTGCTGAAGCAGGGCTTCAACGTCGATCCGCTGCTCCAGAAGCAGGCCGACTGCATCTCGGTCATGACCTATAACGAATACTGGCAGGTCATCGACGCCGGCATCAAGGAAGACGAGCTCATCACCTTCAAATACGAGGACCAGGGCGTCGCGACGCTGGAGGACGGCCTTTGGGTGCTCGAGCAGAACCTTGCCGACGAGGCTTTCGTCGACAAGATGGCCCGCTTCGTCAAGGCGTCGATGAAGGGCTGGAAATATGCCGAGGAGAACCCCGACGAAGCGGCCGAGATCGTGCTCGAGAACGACGAGACCGGCGCGCAGCAGGAGCACCACCAGAAGCGCATGGCGCGCGAGGTGGCCAAGCTGACGGCCGGCTCCAACGGCGCGCTCGACCCGGCAGACTACGAGCGCACCGTCGAGACGCTGCTGACCGGCGGCGACGAACCGGTGATCGCCAAGAAGCCGGAAGGCGCGTGGACCCACGCCGTCACCGACAAGGCGTTCGGCGGCTGAGCGCCTCTCCGTCGCAAACGGCAGATTGAGTACGGAAAGGGGCGGGAGACCGCCCCTTTTTTCCTTTGGAAAGCGGGCAGGGGAAGAAGCGCGGCTCCGGGCGTGTCTTTCCCGCATGAAGCCAGGATGTATTATTGACCGACCGGACGGTTTATGGTGAGTTCGTAAAACTTGCATCTGGGGAGGAGGAAGGCATGGCGTTGTCGCCGGAGGAAATCGCACGCAAGAGCGCGGACGCCATGTGGGCGCGCGACGACGCGTCGAAATGGCTGGGGATGAGCCTCGACGCGGTCGGGCCGGGGACGGCGACCCTGTCCTTCACCGTCGAGACGCACCACACCAACGGCCATGACATCTGCCATGGCGGCTACATCTTCACGCTGGCGGATTCGGCCTTCGCCTTCGCCTGCAACTCGCACAACCGGCTGGCGGTCGCCCAGCACAACACCATCACCTATGTCGCGCCCGGCCGGCTCGGCGACCGGCTGAAGGCCGAGGCGCGCGAGATCGCGCTCTTCGGCCGCTCGGGCCTGTGCGACGTGCGCGTCACCGACCAGCACGGCAAGCTGATCGCCGAATTCCGCGGCGCGTCGCGGACGCTCGAAGGCAAGCATTTCGAGGAATAGCCCGGTTTCGCGCATGCACCGGGGGGCCCGACGCGAGGTGGTCCCGCAGGCATGAAAAAGCCCGCCGCCTTCCGGTCCGGGAGGCGGCGGGCTTTATTTTTGCCGAGCCTGTCGTCAGGCGGCGGCCACGACCGGCCACACCTCCATCGCGCCGCGATAGATCATTTCCAGCGCGACATAGAGGATGATGACCAGGCCGACATAGGCGATCCAGCGATGCTTCTCGAGCAGCCGGGCGATGAAGCTGGCGGCGATGCCCATCAGCGCGATGGAAAGCACGAGACCGATGATGAGCACGGTCGGGTGGTCGCGCGCCGCGCCCGCCACCGCCAGCACGTTGTCGAGCGACATCGACACGTCGGCGATGATGATCTGGATCGCGGCCTGCTTCAGCGTCTTGCGCGGCGCGCCGTCGGCGACGCCGCCGCTCTTGTCGAGGTCTTCCCCGGCCAGCGCCTCCTGCGCGGCATGGGCCTCATGATGCGGCGTGCGCAACTCGCGCCACATCTTCCAGCACACCCACCGAAGCAGGATGCCGCCGACGAGGAGGAGGCCGATGATGTTGAGAAGCTGGACCGTGATGCTGGCGAAGGCGATGCGCAGAACGGTGGCGGCGATGATGCCGATGAGGATGGCCTTGGCGCGCTGGTTGGCGGGAAGGCCGGCCGCGGCGAGGCCGATCACCACCGCATTGTCGCCGGCCAGCACCAGGTCGATGGCGATCACCTGCAGGAGGGCGGAAAAGCCCTCGGGCGTGAAAATTTCCATGTTGTTGTCCCACTCTTATGAAGATGCGGCGTGGCCACGCCGCATGTCGCCCGGAGCCGGATTTTTTCCGCAGGCGATTTTACATGGGAGCAATCCTTCTCCGGTTCAAGACACGGCAGGAGAATTTTGCTGTTGCCGGCGCGGCCGTCCGGCTGGCATCAGTCTGCCATGACGAAGGATGCAGGAATCGCCGCCGCTCTCGACGCGTTGAACGCCCGCCTCCAGGCGCGCGCCCGGCTGCGCGTCTGGTCGCTGGTCGTCACCGTGTTCGGCGACGCCGTCGCCCCGCGCGGCGGGCGGGTGGCGCTCGTCGTGCTTCAGGAGATCGTCGGGCGGCTGGGCGTCGAGGCCGGGGCGGTGCGCACCGCCATGTCCCGGCTCGCCTCCGACGGCTGGGTCGAGCGGGAGCGGCAGGGGCGCAACTCCTTCTTCAGCCTCGGCCGCCACGGCCGCCACGCCTTCGACCTCGCGACGCGGCGCATCTATGCCGGCGGCGCGCCGGGCTGGGACGGAGGCTGGACCGTCGCCTTCGTGCCGCCGGGGGTCTCGAATGCCGATGCGGCCGAGCTCGAGGCGCTCGGCTTCGTCAAGGCGGCGCAGGGCGTGTTCCTGAGGCCGGAAACGGCGGGCGCGCCGGATGCGTCGGCCGCGCTGTCGGGCCTGTTCGTCGTGCGCGGCGCGAGCGCCGAGCACCCGGAGACGCTGCATGCCCTGTGGCCGTCGCAGGAAACCGCCGCCGCCTACCGCGCCTTCGCCGAGGCCTTCTCGCCGCTTCATGCCGCGCTTGAGGCCGGCGCGCGGCCGCTGCCGCTCGACGCCATCGCCGCCCGCACGCTGCTGATCCACGAATGGCGGCGCATCGTCCTGCGCGATCCCGGCCTTCCCGAGCGGCTCCTGCCGCGCGACTGGCCGGGAGCCGGCGCGCGCGCGCTGGCGCACGGCATCTATCGCGCGCTGGCCGGGCCGAGCGAGGCCTGGCTCGACGCCGCCGGCCTGCCGCCGCTCACCGATACGGAAGGCTTCGCCCGCCGCTGGGAGGGCTGAGACGCTGTGGTCAGCGCCCCTCGCGGATGTCGGTCAGCGTGCGCGTCGGCGTGATCGCCTCGGGGTCGAGCTGGACCTCGATGATGGCGGGGATGCCGCTCGCCCGGGCGCGCTCGAAGGCGGGGGCGAACCCGGCGGTTTCTGTCACCGTCTCGCCATGGCCGCCATAGGCGCGCGCGAGCGCGGCGAAATCCGGGTTCTTCAGCATGGTGCCGGAGACGCGGCCGGGATATTCGCGCTCCTGATGCATGCGGATGGTGCCGTAGATGCCGTTGTTGAGGATGACGACGATTACGGGCAAGCCGTATTGCACGGCGGTGGCGAATTCCTGCCCGTGCATCATGAAGTCGCCGTCGCCGGCCCAGACGATCACCTCGCGTTCGGGGAACAGGTGCTTGGCGGCAACGCCTGCCGGCATTCCGTAGCCCATCGAGCCGGAGGTGGGGGCCGCCTGCGTGTTGAAGCGCCGGTAGCGGTGGTAGCGGTGCATCCAGGTGGCGAAGTTGCCTGCGCCGTTGCAGATGACGACGTCTTCCGGCAGCACCTTTTCCAGATGCGCCATGATCGGCCCCATAAGCACCTTGCCGGGGCCGGTCGCCGGCGGCGTCGACCAGTCGAGAAAGCTCTGGTGCAGCTCCTCGGTGCGGTTCGCCCAGACCGGCGTCTTCTTCGGGCCGGTCGCGGCGAAGGCCGAAGCGAAGGCCGAAGGCGTCGCGTTGATGGCCACGGTGGGACGATAGACGCGGCCCAGCTCTTCCGGATCGGGATAGATGTGAACCAGCTTCTGGTCGGGGTAGGGGCTCTTCAGCAGCGAGTAGTCGGACGACGGCATCTCGCCGAAACGGCAGCCGACCAGAACCACGAGATCGGCCCCCTTGATATAGGCGCCGAGCTTGGGGTTGACGCCGATGCCGACGTCGCCGGCATAGCTGGAATGGAGCTGGTCGCACAACGCCTGTCGCCGGAACGAGCAGCCGACGGGCAGCGACCAGCGCTCAAGCGCGCCGCACATCTCCTTGACCGCTTCCTCGGTCCAGCGCGTGCCGCCGAGAATGACGAAGGGCCGCTCTGCCTTGTCGAGCAGATCGCAAAGCGCCTGCATTTCCGGTTCGCCGGGGCGCGTCTCGACGGGCGTGTAGGGCAGCGGCGCGACCGCCTCGACCTCGTCGGTCAGCATGTCCTCGGGCAGCGAGATCACCACCGGGCCGGGACGGCCGGAGGTGGCGACGGCGAAGGCGCGGGTGACGAGTTCGGGCACGCGACGGGCGTCGTCGATCTCGACCACCCATTTGGCGATCGAGCCGTAGAACGCCTTGTAGTCGACTTCCTGGAACGCCTCGCGCTCCTTGATGCCGCGGCCGATCTGGCCGATGAACAGGATCATCGGGATCGAATCCTGCGCCGCGATGTGGACGCCGGCCGAGGCGTTGGTGGCGCCCGGCCCGCGCGTGACGAAGCAGATGCCCGGCCTGCCGGTCAGCCGGCCGTAGCAGTCGGCCATCATCGCCGCGCCGCCTTCCTGGCGGCAGACGATGGTCTCGATCTGCGAATCGTGCAGCGCGTCGAGCACGGCGAGATAGCTTTCGCCCGGCACGCAATAGAGCCTGTCGACGCCGTTGGCTTCAAGCGCGTCGACGATGAGTTGTCCGCCGGTTCTCATTTGCCGCTCTTCTCCAGTTCCGCGAGGATTTCTTCGGTGTGCTGGCCGAGGCGCGGCGAGGGGCGCGCATAGGCCAGCGGGGTCGCGCTCATCACCATCGGCGCGCGCACGGAAGGCAGCGCGTTGCCGAGCCCGTCGTCGAGATCGAGGCGCATGCCGCGCGCCTTCGTCTGCGGGTCGTCGAACATCTGGCCGATGGTGTTGATCGGGGAGGCGGGCACGGCCGCCTTTTCCAGCGCCGCGAGCAGCGCCTCGCGCTCCCATGTCTGCGTGACGGTGACGACTTCCGCGCGCAGCCGCACCCGGTTCTTCACCCGGAGCGGGTTGGTGGCGAAATCGGGATCGGCGGCGGCCTTTTCCATACCGGTGGCGGCGCAGAAGCGCTGGAACTGGCCGTCATTGCCGACGGCGAGGATGATGTGGCCGTCCCTGACCGGCACCACCTCGTAGGGCGCGATGTTCATGTGGGCGTTGCCCATCTGCACCGGCGAGTTGCCGGAGACCAGATAGTTGAGGTTCTGGTTGGCCAGCACCGATACTTGCGAATCGTAGAGCGCCATGTCGATGTGCTGGCCCTCGCCGGTCGCCTCGGCGTGGCGCAGCGCCGCCTGGATGGCGATGACCGAATAGAGGCCGGTGAAGATGTCGGAGACGGCGACGCCGGCCTTCTGCGGCTCGCGGCCGGGCTCGCCGGTGATCGACATCAGCCCGCTCATCGCCTGGATGATGAAGTCGTAGCCGGCGCGCGGCGCGTAGGGGCCGTCCTGGCCGAAGCCGGTGATCGAGCAATAGACGAGGCGCGGGTTGACGGCGCGAAGGCTCTCGTAGTCGAGGCCGTATTTCTTGAGGCCGCCGAGCTTGAAATTCTCGATCAGCACGTCGGCATCGGCGGCGAGCCGGCGCACGATTTCGGCCCCCTCCGGCGTCGAGAAATCGACGGCGATCGAGCGCTTGCCGCGATTGCAGGAATGGTAGTAGGCGGCCGAAAGGTTCTCGCCGTCATGGCTCATGACGAAGGGCGGCCCCCATTTGCGGGTGTCGTCGCCGCCGTCCGGGTTCTCGACCTTGACGACGTCCGCGCCGAGATCGGCGAGGAGCTGCCCGGCCCACGGCCCGGCGAGGATGCGCGCGAGCTCGATGACGCGGATACCCTTGAGCGGCGCTTCGGCCATGACTGCGGCAGCCTCCATTTCAGCGTGGCCGAGGGGTATCAGATCACACAGCGAGGGGGTATCCGAAATCTCGGCATGGGATCATGCGCGCCCGTCATGACTTGGCCTTTCTCGGGCAACGACGCCTTCGGCCCATTCGACGAAATCCTCCATGATGATGTCGCGATTCAACTCGTTGAGGGATTCGTGCCGGGTCTGGGCGTAAACCCTTGAAACGGGATTCGAAAAGCCCATCGCCCCGAGGCGGCCGGCGAGGTGCTGTGTCGCTTTTGCGAAATCCGTCGCCGGGTCCTTCGCGCCGCCGACGATGTGGAACGGCAGGCCGCGCGGCACGCCGGCGAAGTTGCGGTCGTCCGCGCCGGCGAAGATCAGCTCGAACACGCCTTTCCATAGGCCGACCGAGGCGTCGAAGCCGCAGAGCGGGTCGGCGACATAGGCGTCGACCTCGCGGTGATCGCGCGAGAGCCAGTCGAATGGCGTGCGCCCGTCCGTCACCTTCCTCGCCCAGTCGCGGAAGGTCAGCCGCGGCAGGATGCGCGAGGGCACGTCCGAGCCGAGCCGGAACGTCTCCCACGCCAGCACGGCTTGCGCCAGCCGGCCGAGGAGGCCGGCGGAGAAATTGCCGTTCCAGATCGCCGCCCCGGCGATGCGGCCGTGGTGCTTCAGCACGAAATTCAGCGCGATCAACGCGCCCATCGAATGACCGAAGACGATGACCGGCAGGCCCGGCTGCTCTTCGCCGATCAGGTCGTGGACGGCGGCGACGTCGGCGATGACCGCCGCTGCTCCCCCATCGCCGAACGAGCCCAGCGGCGCGTCGGGCGCGGTGGTCGAGCCGTGGCCGCGATGGTCGTGGGCGTAGGTGGCGAAGCCGTGCCCGGCGAGAAAGCGGGCGAAGCGGCCGTAGCGGGCGGCATGCTCGGCAAGTCCGTGATTGATCTGGACCACGGCGCGCGGCGCGCCCGGCGGCAGCGCGGTATGGAGGTTGAGCGTCGCGCCGGTCGGCGATGCGATCTTGCGCGCGGTGTCGAAGCCCATGGCCGCCCCCTTTTCCTGTCTACGGAAGGTGACGGCGAAACGGCCGCGCGGTCAAGGCTGCGCGGCCGCTGTGATCGCTTTCGCGGCGCTTCAGAAGCCGAAGACGAAGGTCGCGCCGGTGTTGCCGTTGCCGTTCTGGGCGACGTGGCTGTCGCTGTTCTTGCCGAACTGGAACAGGCCGTGGGCGTTGCCGTTGCCGTTCTGGCTCAGCGTGCCGTTATGGCCGGAGCCCTGCTGGTGGACGACGCCGACATTGCCGCCGCCGTTCTGGGCGAGGCCGGCAGCGTTGCCGAAGCCGACCTGCTTGATGCCGGAACCGCTCGTGAAGCCGTTGACGAGGGAATAGAGGGCAAGGCCGGTGCGCATGGCGTGCGCCTCGTCGGCATTGGTCGGGGTGACGGTGACGCTGACCGAGCCGCCGGCATGGGCGGGCGCGGCAAGGGCGACCATGCCGAGCGCGGCGGCGAGGGCGGCTGCCTTGAGCGAGGACGCGACGGTGGCGGGGGCGGTGCGGGTCATGGCGGTTCTCCTCTCTGGATCGTGTGCTGCATTCGATTAGGAGAGCTTCGCAGGAAGCGCCTGAACCGGATCGGAACCTGCCGTTCATGGGTCGTTAACGAATCCGGACCGCGGATGTCCGGACAGAAAAAAAGCCCCGGAAACCCGGGGCTTGGAGAAGGTTCTCGACAGGATGAATCAGAGCGCTCCGCCTGTCCATTCCGCGCATTGCACGGTCTCGCCATTGGCGCTGACTTCCAGCGTCGCGCGATAGGGGCCGCTGCCGCCGAGCCTGACCGAGCCGAGGGTGGCGCTCGCGCCGGCCGCCGCGCCGAACGGGCCGCCCTGGCGGATCTGAGTGCCCGCGCCCGACACCTCGAAGCGGTACGAGCCGGAGAGCGCCTCAACGCCCTCGGCGCGGCCCTCGAGCGTGACGATGCCGCGCGAGGCGCTGGCGACGATCTCGCAATGCATCCTGTCGGCTCCGGCACGGCTGGCGCTGACCGCGCCGACTGCGGCGAAGGCGGCGGCAAGGCTGGCGACCATCGAGGCCGCCCAGATCGAGTACTGCTTGGTGCTTCCGGTCATGGTCGTTCTCCGTGTTCCGAGGGGCGCGAAGCCGCCGGAAGAGGGCCTCCGGCGGCTGGGGCGCGATGCACGCAAAGTTACGGGCAGGTCTGGACGAAGGCCGCGACGTTGCCGCTGCCGGTCTGCGCCACCGCGGCGTCGCATCCGTTGCCGACCTGGACGCCGGCGGCGATGTTGCCGTTGCCGTCCTGCACGAGGATCGAGTTGTGGTTCGATCCGAACTGGGCGACGCCGCCCTGATTGAAATTGCCCTGCTGGTAGCTGTTGGCCTGGTTGTTGAAGCCGTCCTGGCCGATGGCCGAAATGTTGCCGTGGCCGTGCTGCTGGCTGACCGCGCCGTTGAAGACGCCGTTCTGGAACACGCCGATGGCGTTGCCGGTGCCGGACTGCGCGCCGCCGGCCGCGTTGCCGAAGCCGTACTGGTCGAGCCAGACGCTGTTGGCGGAAGCCGGCAGAGCGCCGAGGGCGACGATGGCGGCGGTGGCGGCGGTGATGAAGAACTTGCGGGTCATGGTCTTTCCTCCTTCGGGTGGGGCGGGGTTCGTTTCAACGTCCCCACACTCGCCCACCCATCCGGAACCGGGTCTGAACCCCGCGTTCATAAGGCGTTCACGGAATCTTAACCCGCGCTTGACGGCACGGCGGCAAAGGCTTTCACTTGGCGCGTGGGTGGTGTCCGGGCAGGGGAGCCGGCATGAAGGCGAACAGGACTGGTCTCGTCCTGCCGGTTCTGGCGGGCATTCTGGCGGGCTGCGCGAAGAACCCCGACGCGATCGCGCCGATCTCGATGCCGGTCAACGCCTATGCCGGGCTTTCCTGCGACCAGCTCGTCGTCGAGCACCGGCGCTCCGCGGCCGCCCTTGCCGCGGTGTCGCAGCAGCAGAAGCAGGCCGCGACCGGCGACGCCGTCGGCGTGTTCCTCATCGGCGTTCCGGTCAGCTCGCTCTCCGGCGGCGACAAGGAGGGGCTGGTGGCCCTGCACAAGGGCGAGATCGTCGCCATCGAGGGCGCGATGCGGACGCAGCACTGCGTGCCGCCCGCGCCGGAAGCGGTCGCCTCGGCCGCTGCATCGCCGCCTTCGGCGACGCTGCCTCCGCCGAACTAGGCACGGATTGCCCTTCCCGGCGCTATCGCCTACATACGCGCCAACCATTCCTTCCCTGACAGGAACAACGGAGTCTTCGCGCGCCATGGCACGCCAGTTCATCTATCACATGTCGGGCCTGACCAAGGCCTATGGCGCCAAGAAGGTGCTGGAGAACATCCATCTCTCCTTCTACCCCGACGCCAAGATCGGCATCCTCGGCCCCAACGGCGCCGGCAAGTCGACCATCCTCAAGATCATGGCCGGGCTCGACAAGGAGTGGAGCGGCGAAGCCTGGCTCGCCGAGGGCGCCACCGTCGGCTATCTCGCGCAGGAGCCCGAACTCGATCCCGCCCTCAACGTCTTCGGCAACGTCATGGAAGGCGTGGCGAGGAAGACGGCCATCATCGAGCGCTACAACGAGCTGATGATGAACTATTCCGACGAGACGGCGGACGAATCGTCCCATCTCCAGGACGAGATGGATCGCCTCAATCTGTGGGATATCGAGCAGCAGGTCGAGATGGCGATGGAGGCGCTGGCCTGCCCGCCCAGGGATGCGGACGTCACCAAGCTGTCGGGCGGCGAGCGCCGGCGCGTGGCGCTGTGCCGGCTGCTGCTTTCCGAGCCGGACCTGCTCCTGCTCGACGAGCCGACCAACCATCTCGACGCCGAGACCACGGCGTGGCTGGAAAAGCACCTGCGCGCCTACAAGGGCGCGGTGATGATCATCACCCACGACCGCTATTTCCTCGACAACGTCACCGGCTGGATTCTCGAGCTGGACCGCGGCCGGGGCATCCCCTACGAAGGCAACTATACCGCCTATCTTGAGGCCAAGGCGAAGCGCCTCAAGCAGGAGGGCCGGGAGGACGATGCGCGCCAGCGCGCGATCAGCCGCGAGCGCGAGTGGATCGCCTCCAGCCCCAAGGCGCGCCAGACCAAGTCGAAGGCGCGTATCCAGGCGTTCCAGGACCTTCTGGACGCGGCCGACAGCCGTCGCCCGACCGACACGCAGATCGTCATCCCGCATGGCGAGCGCCTCGGCAATGTCGTCATCGAGATCGAGGGAATCTCCAAGGGTTTCGGCGACCGGCTCCTGATCGACGATCTCTCCTTCAAGCTGCCGCCCGGCGGCATCGTCGGTGTGATCGGGCCGAACGGCGCGGGCAAGACGACGCTGTTCAAGATGATCACCGGCCAGGAAACGCCGGACAAGGGTTCCGTCCGTGTCGGCGAGACGGTGAAGCTCGGCTATGTCGACCAGAGCCGCGACGCGCTCGATCCCGACAAGACCGTATGGGAAGAGATTTCCGGCGGCGCCGAGGTGGTGAAGCTCGGCAAGCACGAGGCCAACACGCGCGCCTATTGCTCGTCCTTCAACTTCCGCGGCGGCGACCAGCAGCAGAAGGTCGGCAACCTTTCCGGCGGTCAGCGCAACCGCGTGCATCTGGCCAAGATGCTGAAGACGGGCGGCAACGTCCTGCTGCTCGACGAGCCGACCAACGACCTCGACACCGAGACGCTGGCCGCGCTGGAGGACGCGCTGGAGAACTTCGCCGGCTGCGCCGTCATCATCAGCCACGACCGTATGTTCCTCGATCGCCTCGCCACCCACATCCTCGCCTTCGAGGGCGACAGCCATGTCGAGTGGTTCGAGGGCAATTTCGAGGACTACGAAGCCGACAAGATCCGCCGCCTCGGGCCCGACGCGGTAAACCCGAAGCGCGTGACATACAAGCGCCTGACGCGGTAGGAGACCGGCCCGGCGGGAAAGTCCCGCCGCCGCCCGGACGGTTAATCTGCCGTAAAGGCAATCGGCATAATTCTAGCTGTCGCGCAGGGCGGCGGCCCTGACGCGCGCATCGCCGCATGTTCGGGACAGGGCCATGAAACGCGTCATCATCAGCGGTATCGGCGTTTCCATACCGGAAGCCTCCATTTCCAACGAGGAACTGGTCGACTGCTTCAACGCGTGGGTCGACCGGGAGAACCCGAAGCGCGTGGCGCGCGGGGAGGAGCCGCTGCTGAAATCGAGCGCCGATTTCATCTACCACGCCTCCGGCATCAAGCGCCGCCACGTCCACACGCGTGACGGCATCCTCGACGTCGAGCGCATGACGCCGCGCATTCCCGCGCGCGACGACGACGCGCTTTCGGTGCTGGCCGAGTTCGGGGCCGCGGCTGCGCGCGCCGCCCTCGACGACGCGGGCGTCGCGGCCGAGAGCGTCGATCTCGTCATCTGCGCCTCCTCGCACCTCCAGCGCATGTACCCGTCGATCGGCATCGAGATCCAGCAGGAGATCGGCGCGAAGGGCGCGGCGTTCGACCTGTCGCTCGGCTGCTCGTCGGCCGCCGGGGGCCTGCATGCGGCGTTCAACCTCGTGCGGGCGGGCGCGCATCGCCGCGCGCTCGTCATCACGCCGGAGCTGATCACGGCGCATCTCAATTTCCGCGACCGGCAGACGCATTTCATCTTCGGCGACGCGGCGACGGCGCTGCTCATCGAGGAGGCCGAGGAGGGCGAAACGCAGCCCGGCCGCTTCGAGGTGCTGGACACGCGCAACTGGACGCAGTTCTCCAACAACATCCGCTCGAATTTCGGCTACCTGAACCGCGCCGCGCAGGAGAATGCCGGCGTCATCCGCGCCGAGGGCAACCTGATCAAGCAGCAGGGCAACAAGGTGTTCAAGGACGTGACGGTGGCGAGCCACCGCTTCATCGTCGATTTCCTCGCCGAGCACGGCCGCACGCCGGAAACGGTGCGCCGCTTCTGGCTGCATCAGGCCAATGCCCGCATGAACCAGATGATCCTCAAGCTCGCCTTCGGGCGCGAGATCGGCCACGACATCGCGCCGATGGTGCTGGAGGAGCTGGGCAATACCGCCGCCGCCGGCGCGGTCGTGGCGCTGGCGCAGAACCATCGCGACATGAAGGCGGGCGACTATGGCCTGCTCTGCACCTACGGCGCAGGCTATTCCATCGGCGGCGCGCTGCTGCGCATGATGTAGGTGCCCGCGGCGATCACGGTCGCGAATGGGTCCGTCAGCGTTTTTGACTGGACCCGCGCACCGCGCGCGGGCATGGGTTTCCTTCGTTCAGCAGGACACTCAGCAGGACAAGGGCCCGCGATGACGACGCTATTTCCCATGCGCGAGGACGATATCGAGATACGCCCGGCGCGCAAGCTCGCGGCAAAGGTCGCCGGAACGTTCGTCGCCCCCAACGGCACATTCGAGACCTTCGCCGCCCCGGCGCTCGACCTCACCTTCGACGGCATCGGCGGCGACTATCACGCCGGCCCGACGCGGCGCTCCGGCGGGCGCGAGCCGTGGTATCCGCGTGGCACGGAAATGCGCAACGAGCGCCAGATCTCCATCGTCGCGCCGGACGAGCTCGCGGTGGTGGCCGGGCGCATGGGGCTCGGCGAGATTCGCCCCGAATGGATCGGCGCGAACCTCCTGCTCGACGGCGTCCCGCGCCTGTCGATGCTGCCTTCGGGAACGCTGCTGTTCTTCTCCGGCGGGGTGACGCTGAAGGTCGACGGCCAGAACAAGCCCTGCCGCATCGCCGGCCGCCTGATCGCCGAGCGCGCGGCCATGGCAGACACGGAGGCGGGCGCGCTTGCCTTCCCGAAATCCGCGCAGCGCCTGCGCGGCCTCGTCGCCTGGGTGGAAAAGCCGGGCCGCATCGAAAACGGCGAGGCGGTGTCGGTGCGGGTGCCGGAGCAGTGGATATACTGAGTGAGTAGGGAATAGTGAGTAGTGAGTAGTGAAAAAGCGAATAGCGAATAGCGAATAAGGGCTGCCTTCACGAAGGGATGTGATCCTTTCTACTCACTACTCACTATTCGCTCTCTCCCGCTTCCTCCTCCAGCAGCCGCGTCGCCCGCCATCTCGTCAACGTCCGGTTGATCTCGTCGACGACGAAGAAACGGGCGGCGTCGCGGTCGTAGCCTTCGGCGAGCAGCCGGTCGTAGTCGGTGTGCGCGTGGCGGACATGGGCGACGGTGGCGAGCCAGACGGCGATGGAGGCGGGCATCTCGCGCATGTCGCGGGCGCTCGCCGCGGCCCTTATCGCCTCGATGTCGGCATAGGGCGCCATGGGCAGCAGCGCGGTCAGCGCCCGGGCGATGGCGCGGGTGCGCCCCGTCGTCGCCGCCATCAGCTGCCGGCCATGGCGTCCGGCACCGCGTCGGTGTCGGGGAAATAGGGTTTCACGTCGAGGACGGGCGTGCCGTCGATGACGTCGATGGCGTCGAGATGGAGGATGCCGGCGGCGATGTCGACGCCCTTGAGGCCGACGACGTGCAGGCCGATGGGATTGGGCCGCACCGGCGAGCGCAGCGCGAAGGTGCCGCGCGCCAGCGGCGCATGGCGCGGCTTCTGGATGATCAGGTCGCGCCGCGACCGGTCGAGCCAGGTCAGCACGATGACGTGGGTGGCGCCTTCCAGCCCCGCAAGGCCGGCGCGGTAGTCGGCGGCGATCTCGACCTCCGCCGGCCGGCCCTTGTCGCGCGCCGCCGCGACGTTGCGGGGGCAGTCGGCGCGGCTCGTCCATGGCGAGCGCACGCGGCCGATGAAGACCAGCCCGGCGTCGCTTGCCCGGTCGGCCGGGTCGAAGGGAAGGGCGATCTCGCCCTCGCGCGGCGCTTCGTGCCGCGCCATATCGTCGCTCATCTCTCACCTCATGGCGCGGTTGCGCCGAATTGTTGTCCTTGAGCGACATGGCGCTTGCGCCGTGCGCGTGGACGATATAAATATATCTTTATATGTTTTGGAGCAATGGATGCTGACACGTCCCTCGACCGGCCTCGCCGTGATGGTTGATACAATGAAGGCCGCCGCCGAATCCAGCCGGCTGCGCATCCTTCTCCTGCTCGCGCGCGGCGATCTCACCGTCACCGACCTGACCGAGATCCTCGCCCAGTCGCAGCCGCGCGTCTCGCGGCATTTGAAGCTCCTGATGGAGGCGCGTCTGGTCGAGCGGTATCAGGAAGGCTCGTGGGCGTTCTTCCGCCTGTCCGACAGCGAGGCCGAGCGCGATTTCCTCGCCGGCGTCATCGGCCGCGTCGATCGGGCCGATCCGGTGGTCGAGCGCGATCTGGAGCGGCTCGCCGCGGTCAAGCGCAAGCGGCAGGAAAGGGCGGCCGACTATTTCAGCGCCAACGCCGCGAGCTGGGACCATATCCGCTCCCTCCATGCGCCGGACGGCGCGGTCGAGGCGGCGCTGAAGGAGCTGATCGGCACCCGGCCGTTCCAGTCGATGCTCGACCTCGGCACCGGCACCGGCCGCCTGCTCGAGCTTTTCGCGCCGCTCTACCGGCGCGGCGTCGGCATCGACCTGTCGCGCGAGATGCTGGCGGTGGCGCGCGCCAATCTCGACCGGGCCGACGTCGCCCATGCCCAGGTGCGCCAGGGCGACATCTACGCGCCGCCAGTCGAGCGCGACGGCTTCGACCTCGTGACCATGCATCAGGTGCTGCATTATCTCGACGAGCCGGGCGTGGCGATCCGCGAGGCGGCGCGGCTGCTGCGGCCCGCGGGGCGGCTCGTGATCGTCGATTTCGCCTCCCACGCGCACGAGTTCCTGCGCGAGGAGCACGCCCATGTGCGCCTCGGCTTCTCCGACCGCCAGATCGAGGACTGGATGGAGGAGGCGGGCCTCGACCTCGAGGCGAGCCGCGTCTTCGCGCCGGCCGGGGCCGGCGGCCTCACCGTGAAGCTGTGGCTGGCCCGCGACCGCCGGCTCCTGATCGCCGACCCTCTCCAGACCTCGCAGACCGAATTCAAGGAAACCGCCTGATGGCCGATCCCCGTCTTTCCCGCCGTCCCGACGCCGGCAGCCGGATCAACGTCTCCTTCGAGTTCTTCCCGCCGAAGACGGACGAGATGGAGGAGCGGCTGTGGGAGACGGTGACGCGGCTGGAGCCGCTTAGCCCCCGCTACGTCTCCGTCACCTACGGCGCCGGCGGCTCGACGCGCGAGCGCACGGCGCGCACGGTCGGTCGCATCCTGCGCGAGACCGGCCTCAGCCCCGCCGCGCACCTGACCTGCGTCGACGCCACGCGCGCGGAGGCGGACGCGGTGATCCGCGACTTCGCCGCCATGGGCGTCACGCGCTTCGTCGCGTTGCGCGGCGATCCCGCGGCCGGGGTCGGCGCGGCCTACCGCCCGCACCCGGACGGCTACACCAACGGGGCCGAGCTGACGGCCGCGATCCGCCGCATCGGCGATTTCGACGTCTCCGTCTCCGCCTATCCGGAGAAGCATCCCGAGAGCGCGGATTTCGCCACCGACATCGACATGCTCAAGCGCAAGGTCGATGCCGGCGCCACCCGCGCCATCACCCAGTTCTTCTTCGACAACGATCTCTACGAGCGCTATGTCGAGCGCGTGCGCCGGGCCGGGGTCTATATCCCGATCGTGCCGGGCATCCTGCCGATCCACAATTTCCGCCAGGTCGCCGGCTTCGCCGGCCGCTGCGGCGCGCATGTGCCGGCCTGGGTGGCAGAGCGCTTCGCCGGGCTGGAAAACGACGCGCAGACGCACGCGCTGGTCGCGGCGGCGGTCGCCGCCGAGCAGGTGCTCGACCTCGTCGAGCGCGGCGTCGAGGAGTTCCACTTCTACACGATGAACCGGGCCGACCTCGCCTTCGCCATCTGCCACCTGATCGGGGTGCGCCCGCAGACGGCCGCGGCGGCGTAGATCATGATCGCTATAGCCGATTCGTGAAGAAGGCCGGGGCTGGCCCGGCCTTCCTCTGGTCCGTTATGCCTGAGGATGAAGGAGCGCCTTACTGGCGCTCGTGCCCATGTCAGGGAAGAACCCCGATAATGACAGCGCCGACAAAGGCGAACGCGGCACAGAACATCAATGCGTTGATCGGTCGTGCAAGTCCCATTGGCATGATCTCCTCTGCGGACTTTCATGGAGTCTAGGCCGGAATGGGCCGCTGGCAAGCGCAACTTGTGCTGCAGCGCCGCACAGCTTTGGAAAATCCATGCGCCGCCGGAGGTCAGGATTCTGATTTTCCACGCGAAATCCGACCTGCTGCGCCTGTGAAAAAAATCGGCGGCAAATCAGCGCGGCGCGGGGGCGCCGGCCTCGGCCGTTGCCGGATTTGCGTTCTTTTTCGCGTTGCGCCGGCCTGATAGGGTTCGCGCATCGACTTGAGGAGGCATCGTTGCAGAGATTCGAGAATGCGCGCGAGGCCGCGCTTGCGCTGCGCCCCGACGACCCGGTCTATTGCTTTCGCCCGCAGGTGCTGAAGGACGACTGCCGGCGCTTCATGGAGATGTTTCCCGGCAAGACCGCGTATGCGGTGAAGACCAATGGCGAGACGATGGTGCTGAGGACGCTGGCCGAGGCCGGCGTCACCGCCTTCGACGTCGCCTCGCCGGGCGAGTTCGCCGCCGTGCGCGCGGTCGCCCCGAATGCCGAGATGCTCTACATGCACCCGGTCAAGGCGCAGTCGCACATCCGGCTGGCGCTGGAGGAATACGGCATCCGCGTCATCGCCGTCGACCACGAGGACGAGATCGCCAAGCTGACCCGCGTGGTGCGCGCGCTCGACATCGACCCCGGCACGATCACCGTCTTCGTGCGCATCCAGACCAAGGGCAGCGCGACCTACGAGCTGTCGAAGAAGTTCGGCGCCGGGCCGGCCGCCGCCGTCGAGCTGATCGACCGGCTGGGGCGGGCGGGCTACAAGGTCGGCATCTGCTTCCATGTCGGCAGCCAGATCGAGGACCCCGACACCTATGAGCGGGCGCTCGCCTCGGCCGACTGGGTGCGCAACCGCGCCAACGTCGAGATCGCCGGGCTCGACGTCGGCGGCGGCTTCCCGGCCGAATACGGCCACGACCCGAACCGGAAGAAGCCGCAGATGCCCTCGCTCGACGAGATCATGGCGCGGCTGCGCAAGGACATCGCCGAATGGGGCTTTTCCGACACGCCGCTGGTGGCGGAGCCGGGGCGCGTCATCGTCGCGCGCGCCTTCTCGCTGATCGTGCGGGTGCTCATGCGCAAGGGCAGGCGGCTCTACATCAATGACGGCATCTGGGCGTCGCTGTCGGATTCATGGACCGGCAAGATCACGCTGCCGGCCCGGTTCATCCCCGATCCGGCGATCCGCTCGCGCAACGGCGACCGGGACACCATCGTGCCGTTCAAGGTCTGCGGCGCGACCTGCGATTCGGTCGACATCCTGTCGCGCCCGTTCTGGCTGCCCGAGACCGTCGACACCGGCGACTGGATCGAGATCGGCCATATCGGCGCCTATTCGCTGTCGCTGAGGACCCGCTTCAACGGCTTCTACCCCGACGATTTCGTCGAGATCACCACGCCGTTCGACGAAGGCGGGATGCCGGAAGGGTTCGCGAGCCTGGAGACGATGGGATCGTAGGGAGCGAATAGCGAATAGGGAGTAGCGAATAGGGTTCGATGGCCGCGAAGCCGGCGCGTTTCCCTACTCGCTGTTCGCTATTCCCTATTCGCTTCTTCCTCACAAATTCGACAACAACGCCGGCGTCGGCCATCCGTCGGCCGGCAGGCCGAGGCGGATCTGCTCGAGGCGCACGGCGTCGCGGGTCTTCTGTCCGAGGATGCCGTCGATGCCGCCGACGTCGTGGCCGCGCGTTTCGAGCTTGCCCTGCAACAGCTTCATGGCGTCGCCGGAGAGGCCCTCCTCGGGGCTGCGCGGGTCGAATTTCGGCGCGCCGTTGAGCCGCGTGGCGAGGTTCGCCGCTGTCAGCGTGTAGACGATCGACTGGTTCCATTCGAGATAGATGTCGAAATTGGGATAGACGAGGAAGGCTGGCCCCTTGTGGCCCATCGGCAGCATCAGCCCGGCCTCCGGCCGCGAGGCGTCGAGCGCGCCGCCGTCGCGCGTCGTCACGCCCCACGCGGCCCATTGCGAGACCGGCAGCTTGTTGAGGCGGCCCGTCTCCTGCCACGGCATCTCGCCCGGCACCCTGACCTCCTCCATCCACGGCTCGCCCGGCCGCCAGCCGCGCGAGCGGATCTTGGCGGCGGTGGTCATGACGACGTCGGGGGCGGAGCGGCGCACGTCGACCTTGCCGTCGCCATCGCCGTCGACGCCCTTGGTCAGGATGTCGGACGGCAGCATCTGGGTCTGGCCGATCTCGCCCGCCCATGCGCCCTCAACGTCTGCGGGGAGCGCGCCGGTGTCGATCAGGGTCAGCAGCGGCACCACCTGCGGCCGGAACAGATGCGGCCGGCGGCAGTCATGCGCCAGCGTGACCAGCGCGTTCAGCGTGTTGAAATCGCCCTGCACCGCGCCGAAATCGGTCTCCAGCGCCCAGAAGGCGGAGATGACCGGGCCGGGGACGCCGAACTCGCGCTCGGCGCGGGCGAAGACATCGGCATGCTTCTTCAGGTTCCCCGCGCCGTGGGTCAGCCGGTACTGGTTGATCATCCGGCCGGAGAACTCGATGAAGGTCTGGGTGAAGACGCCCTGCGCCCGGTCGCGCGCCAGCACCCGCTGGTCGACCTGCGCGCCGCGCAGCGCCGCAAGGCCGCGCTCGCCGACGCCGGCCGTCCGCGCTTCCTGTTCGATCCCGGCCTTCCAGGCGGCGATATCGCCGCCGCATTCCTGCGCGAGCGCGGGAAGGGCGGCCGCGAGCGTGGCGGCGAGGGCGAGCGGCAAGCGTTTCATGCGTGGTCTCCAGCGGGGTCCTGTCGGCGCGATTGTGACGGATCGGGCCGCAAAAGCCGAGATAAAATCACCGTTACCGGATGTGACGTTTCAGCCACGTCTGCCATTGCGCCTTCGTGCCGTTGAAGACGTTGATGTCGGCGTCGCCCTTGATCCCCGGCACCTCGCCCGTCCCGGTATATTGCCAGAACAGGAACGGGTGCTTGCCGTAGAGGTCGTCCGGATGCGCCGCGACCGAGCGCAGCCACCAGTCGTTGCCGCCGAAGCTTGCCAGGCCGTTGCGGTCGAAGAAGTCGATGGTGGTGTAGACGATCGGCCGCTTGCCGTAATGGCGCTCCAGCATGTCGAGGAAGACGCGCATCTCGGCCCGCACCGTCTCGGGCGACGGGCGCAGCTTGCAGGTCGGCGACTTGTGGTTCCATTCCATGTCGAGCACGTGCGGCAGCGTCCCGGCCTCGCGCGGCACGTTGCGGATGAACCATTCCGCCTGCTCCCTCGCCGGGCGGCAGAAATAGTAGAAATGATAGGCCGAGCGCGGGATGCCGGCGGCCCTGGCGCCGCGCCAGTGCTGGTGGAACCTGTCGTCGAGCCGGTCGCCGCCCTCGGTCGCCTTGATGAAGACGAAGGAGATGCCGGCCTCCTTCGCCGCCTGCCAGTCGACGCTCTGCTGGTACTTGGAGACGTCGGTGCCGTGGACGGCGTAGGTCCAGGGCGCGCGGCTGCCCCACGGGTGCGGCTTGCGGTCGCCGAAGCGTGGATGGACGGCGGTGGGCGAGTGGGGTGCGGTCAGCACCTGCGGCTGCGCCGTCTGCTGCGGCTGGCCGGGCGCGACGTCGGCGAAGTCGTAGCCGATGCGGGTGCAGGCCGTCAGAAAAAGGGCAACGGGCAGGACGAGGGCAAGGACGGTCATTTCCCGCATCGGTTCTCCTTCGCGCATTGGGGCCGCGCATGGGCCGCGCCGAATCGCGGGCACTCTGGCAGAGAATACCGATCCCGATTGATTTTTCGCCGCCGCCGCCCAAAAGTCTCGCCGAAAAGGCAACGAGAATGGCGGCGATTTGAAGGCGGCCGCGGATCGGGGGAATCGTGCGGGTTCTGGGCAAGCTGTTGAAATGGCTGGCGGCGCTGGTCGTCGTGCTGGCGGTCGGCGTCGCCGGCTGGCTCACCTTCTCGCCGCCGGCGCTGATTCGCGTGGCGACCGCCTATTCGGCCAAGATCGTCTGTTCCAACCAGTTCCTCGCCTGGCGCGACGGCGGCGAGGTGCTGGCGCTCGACGTGCAGGCGCCGGGCCATCCGATCCTGAAATACATCTCCGTCGACGTCGACCCGGCCGGGCGCACGGCGTCGGCGAAGCTTCTCGGCCTGTTCGGCGAGGGCAGGGCGATCTACCGACAAGGCGCGGGCTGCACCAGCGTTCCCTATGGCGCGGAGGCGCAGGCCATTCCTGCCGTGCCGCAGGCCGGTCCGCCGAACGTGGCGGCGCTTTGGCCTGTGGGCGAGCGGGTGGAGCCGTCGCAGGACCCGGCGCTCATCGCGATCCTCGACGACGCGGAGATGGCCGGCCCCGGCATGCGCGCCATCGTCGTCGCGCATAATGGCCGCCTCGTCGGCGAGCGCTACGGCGATGGCTTCAAGGCCGACACGCCGCTGCTCGGCTGGTCGATGACCAAGACGGTGACGGCGGCGATCATCGGCACGCTGGTGCGCGAAGGGCAGTTGTCGGTCGACCAGGACGGGCTGTTCGAGAACTGGAACGGCGACGAGCGCGGATCGATCACGGTGGCCGACCTCTTGGCGATGTCGAGCGGGCTGGAATTCAACGAGGATTACGGCGACGTCACCGACGTCACCCGCATGCTCTATCTCGAATCCGACATGGCGGGGTTCGCCGCCGACAAGCCGCTCGCGGGGCCGCGCGGGGAGGTCTTCAACTATTCCTCGGGAACCTCGACGATGCTGTCGCGCATCTGGCAGGACGCCTTCGCCGATCCGGCCGAGGCGCTGTCCTGGCCGCGCACCGCGCTGTTCGGCCCGCTCGGCATGGCGAGCGCGGTGATGGAGACCGACGCGTCGGGCACCTTCGTCGGCTCGTCCTATCTCTACGCCACCGCGCGCGACTGGGTGCGCTTCGGCGAGTTCCTGCGCAATGGCGGCGCATGGGCCGGGCAGCAGATCCTGCCCGAAGGCTTCGCCGCATGGATGCAGGAGGAAGCGCCGGCTTCGGATGGCAGATACGGCCGCGGCCATCTGTGGCATGCCGGCCCGGGCGACGACGATTCCGGCTTCGGCCTGCCGGACGACACGTTCTGGCTGCGTGGCCATGACGGGCAGACGGTGGCGGTCATCCCCTCGCACGGGCTGGTCGTCGCACGGCTCGGCCTCACCCCCTCGAAGCTCGGCTACCGCCCGCAACGGCTCGTCGCGGCGCTGGCGGCGCTTTACGGCGAGCAGGCGCAGTAGAAGCGCCGGCCGTCACCGGGATGGAACAATGGCGGCCGCGCCGCGGTTCTAGGCAAGGGGAGCGACGCTGGAGGACTATGCGCATGGCCCGGCTCGAGCTTTCCACCGAGGACGACCGGCACATCGTCGTCACCCGCTTCGTCGCGGCGGCGCCCGAGGCCGTCTACCGCGCCCATGTCGAGGCCGACACGATACGGCGCTGGATGCTCGGGCCGGACGGATGGGATATGCCGGTCTGCATCAGCGACCCGCGGCCGGGCGGCGGCATCCGCTTCGAATGGTCGGACGGGGAGAGCGGCAGCTTTCATCTGACCGGCGAATATGTGGCGCTCGAGCCGTTCAGCCGCATCGTCCATGTCGAGCGCATGTTCCTGCCCGACCCGACGCCAGACAACCATGTCGAGACGCGCTTCGCGCCCGAGGGCGAGGGGACGCGGATCACCATGCGCATGACGCTGCCGGACGGGGAGACGCGGGACGCGATGCTCGACAGCGACATGGCCGACGGCATGGAGCGGAGCTATGAGCGGATGGAACGGGTGCTCGCGGCGGCCGGGTCCTGAACGCTTCCTTGCCCGCGTTTCGCGCCGGGGCCGTAACATATCGAAATCCAATGTTATGAAACCCGCGCGGTTTTCCTGCATTTCCTTCCCGACCGCGCCCCGCAACGGGGTGGTCGCAAATGAAGGAGATAGGGAATGAACAAGCTGATCCTCGCTTCCGTTTCCGGCATCGCGCTGATGGGCCTTGCCGCGTGCAGCGACACCGACGGCACCACCACCCAGGCCACCCCCCCGGACCAGGTGCAGCCGATGGAAGAGCCGAACGCGGCTCCGACGGCTCCCGCCGAGCCCACCGCGCCGGCCGTGCCGCCCGCGGAATAGTTTCTCCCCCCGACGCGGAAGGCGGGCGCGCCCGGCGCGAACCCCGCCTTCCGCGGAAGGCCGCGCTTTAGCGTCGCTTCCTGCGATTGCCGCCCGCGGCGACGAAGCATCTCGCCAGCGGCGACGATTCCCCTTATGAAGCGCCGATGTCTATCTGGGCGCGGATAAGCGAATTTCTCACCACGGTGCCGGCCAATGCGCTTTCGGGTGTCATCGAGGCCGTGCGCACGGCACTCTCGGGCGACCCGCAGCTTCGCCGCCGCGTCGCCTTCTCCATCGCCATGATCGCGCTGTCGGCCAAGATGGCCAAGGCGGACGGCGTGGTGACGCAGGACGAGGTCCGCGCCTTCCAGCAGATTTTCATCGTCCCGCCGGAGCAGACCCGAAACGTCGCCCGGCTGTTCGATCTCGCCAAGCAGGACATCGCCGGCTTCGAGGCCTATGCCGAGCGGCTCGCCGGGCTGTGCGGGAACGGCCGGCCTGACTGCGCGATGCTCGAGGACATTCTCGACGGGCTGTTCCACATCGCCGCCGCCGACGGCGTCGTCCACGAGCGTGAGGTCGGGTTCCTGCGCCGCATCTCGGAGATCTTCGCGATCAGCGAGGAGCGGTTCGAGATCATCCTGTCGCGCCACGCCGTGGCCGGCGAGGCCGATCCGTGGCGGGTGCTCGGGCTGGAGCTCGGCGCGTCCTTCGAGGAGGTCAAGGCGCAATACCGCCGCATGGCCGCCGAGAACCATCCCGACCGGCTGATCGCCCGCGGCGTGCCGGAAGAGTTCCTCGCCATCGCCAATCGCCGGCTTGCCGCGATCAACGCCGCCTACGAGACCATCGAGCGCTCGAGACGGCCGGCATGAGCGGCTTTTCCCCCGACTATCCGGGCGCGGAGGTGAGGGTTTCGCCCAATTGCGGCATGCGGCGCGAGGGGATGCGGGCCGATTGCCTGATCCTGCACTATACCGGGATGGAGACGGGGCAGGCGGCGGAAAGCTGGCTCTGCGCGCCCGAAAGCGAGGTCTCGGCCCATTACGTCGTGCATGAGGACGGCCGCGTCGTGCAGATGGTGCGCGAGAGCGACCGCGCCTGGCATGCCGGCAAGGGGTCGTGGAAGGGGCGTTGCGACGTCAATTCCTTCTCCATCGGCGTCGAGATCGTCAATCCGGGCCCGCTCGGCGATTTTCCCGATTTTCCCGATACCCAGATCGATGCGGTGGCCGCGCTCTGCCGCGACATCTGCGCCCGGCACGGCATCGCGCCCGAGCGGGTCCTCGCCCATTCCGACGTCTCGCCGGGGCGCAAGATCGATCCGGGCGAGCGGTTCCCGTGGGGAAAGCTGCACGCGCTCGGCGTCGGCCACTGGGTTGCGCCGGCCCCGGTGCAGGGCGGGCGGTTCCTCGCTCCCGGCGACCGGGGCGAGCCGGTCGAGGCGTTCCAGTCGATGCTGTCGCTCTACGGCTACGGGCTGGAGATCACCGGCGTTTTCGACGAGGAGACGCGTCTCGCCGTCGAGGCGTTCCAGCGCCATTTCCGCCCGGCGCGGGTCGATGGCGTCGCCGACCGCTCGACCATAGAGACGCTGCATCGCCTGCTCAGCGCCTTGCCCGTGCTCTCGGCCTGACCGCGCGGCATATCGGCTTCCTGTCACATTCTGTCATGCAAAGTGACTTGAACGGCCATGTTTGCCACCCAATCGGCCGGCACATGGGCGCCTGCGTCGTCGCCGAGACCTTCTCACACGATCCCACGAGGGGCGGCGACGGAAGGCCAACCCGCCGCGTCTGAAACGCGCCAGCCAAGAACGGACCCAATGAAGAAACTGACCTTCGCGACGGCGGCCCTCGCCGCCGGCCTCGCCGCTTTTGTGTTTCCCGCCCACAGCGATCGATTGAGCGACGTCCATTCGATGTTCGAGACCCAGGCCCCGGTGAAGGCGGCGGCCGCTCCCGCTGTCGACCCGACCACCACCGCCTCGATCGCCGCGGCGAAGCCGCGCGCCGCCGGCAAGGCGTCGGCCTACGACCTCATCATCACCAAGCACGCGCAGAAGCATGGCGTTCCGGTGGCGCTTGCCCGCGCGGTGGTACGCATCGAGAGCAATTTCCGCCCCAACGCCCGCGGCCGGGCCGGCGAGATCGGCCTGATGCAGATCAAGCCGGCGACGGCGCGGATGATGGGCTATTCGGGCGGCGCCAAGGGGCTCTACGATCCCGAGACCAACATCCGCTGGGGCATGAAGTACCTGGCCAAGGCGCACAAGCTCGGCGGCGGCGACACCTGCGGCACGATCCTGCGCTACAATGCCGGCCATGGGGCCAAGCGCATGAACAAGATTTCGGCCGCCTATTGCACCAAGGTCAAGCGCCATATGACGGGTGCCTGACGTATTGCGGTTGCAATTTTGCCCGTGAGCCCCTTTATACGCTTCGTCAGTCGGCCGGGCGGCCGCGCCGGCGCCGGCCGAAAGGCCGCCGGCGAGGAAAGTCCGGGCTCCAGGAAACGCGATGCCGGCTAACGGCCGGCGGGGGCGACCCCAGGGAAAGTGCCACAGAGAGCAGACCGCCCCGCCTGCTGACCGACCCGCGCGAACGGGCCGGTGAGCTGGCGGGGCAAGGGTGAAAGGGTGGGGTAAGAGCCCACCGCGCGACTGGCAACAGGAGCGGCACGGCAAACCCCATCGGGAGCAAGACCGAATAGGGACGGCGCGAAGGGAAACCTTCAGGCAGTTTCCGGCCAGCCGTCCGGGTAGGTTGCTTGAGGCGGGCGGCAACGCCCGTCCCAGACGAATGGCCGCCACGTTGCGTCGCCTCGGCGGCGCGGCCATACAGAACCCGGCTTACAGGCCGACTGACGCTTTCATTTCAAGGGGTTGGGGCGAGGATCGCAGAAGGCGATTCATCGCCTTCGCATTTCGATTCAAGCCGCGCGCGGATCGCCCTGTTCCGCCGGCTCCCTCACAGGAAAGGGCGCTGCCGCTCCTCCTCGTTCTCCCACCCGGCGAGTTCGGCCAGCCCTTCCTCGTCCAGCACCTCGCAGCCGCCGTCGCGCCAGCGCAGCAGCTTCCTGTCCGCCAGCTTGCGCACCGTCTTGTTGGTGTGGACGACCGACAGGCCGAGCGTGTCGGCGATGTGCTGCTGGGTGATCGCCATGGTGAAGGTGGCCTTCTCCGGCACCAGCCCCGACGTCCTCGCGCGACCGACGAGGAAGGCGACGAGATAGGCGAGCCGCTCGAGCGCGCTGCGACGGCCGATGCTCAGCAGGTTCTCGTCGAGCATGCATTCCTCGCGCGAGGCGAGCCAGGTGACGTCGTAGGCGAGCTCGGGATGCTGGCGGTAGAGCGACATCAGCCTGCCGCGCTCGAACACGCACAGCGTCATCGGCGACAGCGCCTCGATGGAGTGGTGCATCTCGTCCATCAACGTGCCCTGGAGGCCGATGAGGTCGCCCGGCATGACGTAGTTGACGATCTGCCGGCGCCCGTCCGGCAGGAGCTTGTAGCGGAAGCCCCACCCTTCGAGGACCGTATAGAGATGCGGGGTCTTGGTGCCCTCGCACAGCACGGTCGCGCCCTTGTCGACGACCAGCTCGCCGCGCTTGAAGGAGGAGACGAAGGCAAGCTCCTCGTCGCTGAAATTGCGGAACGATTTCTGCCGGTGCAGGGGGCACCGTTCGCATGGGTATTTGCGGGTGGATCGCGCGGGATCGTTTGACATGAACGCCTTAACGCCGTGCCGCGACAAAGGTTCAGCTACGTCATTTTTAAATGACAACGCCTTGCGATCCGGCGTCTAACGCATGTCTCCCGAAAGCGGGATTCTCATCAGAACAGGAGAGACGGTGCAGGATATTTCCTTGAAGGGCTTGCGCGTCCTTATCCTCGAAGACGAAATCCTGATCGCGCTCGATCTGGAACAGCTCTTTCGCGACCTCGGGGTCGAGGAGGTGATCGTCGCCCGCAACCTCGACGATGTCGCCGCCGATGCCGGGTTCGACGTTGCGGTGCTCGACATCATGCTTGCCGGGCGCTCGACGGTCGAGTTCGCCTCCGTCCTCTTCTCGAGGGGTGTTCCGTTCGTCTTCGCCACCGGCCGCAGCGACGCGGCGCAACTGCTTGCAGACCTGCCGGGCGTACCCATCGTCGACAAGCCGTTCTCCAACGAGGCGCTGATCCGGGCGGTCGCTGAAGCGATGAAGTCCGACCGGGACGACGTGCCCGATTCGGCCCCCGCGTCCTGATCGCCGGTGAACCATTCGCCGTTCCACGCGTTTCCCAGACCCAACCCAAGACACAAGACAGGAGACGGACATGGACTGGAACCGCGTCGAAGGAAACTGGAAGCAGATCAAGGGCAAGGTCAAGGAGCAGTGGGGCAAGCTGACCGATGACGATCTCGACGTCATCGCCGGCAAGCGCGACCAGCTCGAAGGCAAGATCCAGGAACGCTACGGCATCGAGAAGGATCGCGTGAGGCGCGACGTCGACGACTGGTACGGCCGCCAGGGCTGGTAAGCCCCGGCGCATCGCTATCCATCTAAAAGCCCCGTCGCCCTCCCGGCGGCGGGGCTTTGCTTCGTCTTGGGGGGCGACGAACGGGCAGGGCGGGCCGATCCTAACGCTTCATTAAGCTTAACGCAGGATAAATGCGGCTTGGCTGCCGCATTGCCCCCGTGCCGCCTCCACGGGGTGGTCAGTGCGGGTTGTTCCCGTTGACGCCCATATTGCCCCATGATATCCCTTCTTCATCATCGCAATCTCGTTCCAGTTCAGGGTGAAGCGTCAACGAACCCGGCGGCCGCACAGGCGGGCCGGAACGGCGCCCTCTTGACCTGGAAAAGCATTGCGCAGCGTGCGGAAAAGGCGGCTCAGGGCATGTTGAACGACATGCAGGCGGGCGCGACGGCAAGGACGGCAGCATCGGGTCATGGACCGTTTTCTTTCCAGCGCCGTGAACAGGATCGACGCCAAGGGGCGGGTGTCGGTGCCTGCGCATTTCCGGGCGGTGGTGGCGAAGCGGGGCTATCAGGAACTCTATGCGCTGAAGGCGCTCGACAGGCCGGCGCTGGATGTCGGCGGGCTCGACCTTCTCGACCGTTACGAGGCGCGGATCGCGATGGAGGACCCGTTCCTGCAGACGGCGGACGACATGTCCTATTTCGTCCATGGCGACAGCGATTTCCTGAAGCTCGACCAGGACGGACGGATCACGGTGACGGATTTCATCCGCGACCATACGGGCATCACGACGGAAGTGGCGTTCGTGGGGCGGGGCACCTTCTTCCAGATGTGGGAGCCGACGCGGCTCGCCGCCTATGGCGCGCAGGTGCGCGAGCGGCTGTTGGCGCTGCGCCGGGCCGGCCCGGCGGCGAGTTCACGGGGTGCAACGGACGGGGGCACGGAATGATGGCGGGCCACGGCGCGGATGACGCCGTTGGCGGACCGGCCCGCCACATTCCGGTCATGCTGGACGAGGTGCTGGCCGCGCTTTCACCGAGCGCGGGCGAGACGATCGTCGACGGCACCTTCGGGGCCGGCGGCTATACGCGGGCCATCCTCGCGACGGGCGCCAGCGTCGTCGCCATCGACCGCGACCCCGACGCGATTGCCGCGGGCCGGGCGCTGGAGGCCGAGGCCGGCGGACGGCTGAGGCTCGTCCACGGCCGGTTCTCGGCCCTCGACGAAGCGGCCGGCGCGCCGGCGGACGGCGTCGTCCTCGACATCGGCGTGTCCTCGATGCAGCTCGACGAGGCCGAGCGCGGCTTCTCCTTCCGCCATGACGGGCCGCTCGACATGCGCATGGAGCGCAAAGGGCCGAGCGCGGCAGACGTGGTCAACCGCTTCAAGGTCGGCGATCTCGCCCGCATCTTCGGCTTCTACGGCGAGGAGCGCCATGCCGGCCGCGTCGCCCGCATGATCGAGAAACGCCGCGCGGTCAGGCCATTCGAGCGCACGCGCGACCTCGCCGAGGCCATCGAGGGTGTGCTCGGGCGCAAGCCCGGCGACCGGATCCACCCCGCGACCCGCGCCTTCCAGGGCCTGCGCATCTTCGTCAACGACGAGCTCGGCGAGCTCGCGCGGGCGCTGTTCGCGGCCGAGCGCGCCCTGAAGCCCGGCGGGCGGCTGGTCGTCGTCACCTTCCATTCGCTCGAGGACAGGATGGTCAAGCGGTTCCTCGCCGACCGGTCCGGCCGGGCCTCCGGCTCGCGCCACCTGCCGGCGGCGGTGGAAAGGCAAGCCACCTTCGATAAGGCCGGCAAGGCGCTGGCCGCGAGCGAGCGGGAAGCCGGGGAGAACCCGCGCGCCCGCTCGGCCAAGCTGCGCGCGGCGACGCGCACCGCCGCGCCCGCGCGGCCGGGCGATGCGTCGATCTTCGGGCTGCCGGCGCTGCCCGACATTTCAGGAGAAAGGTGAGGCCATGTTCAGGACGAGCGACATGGTGCTGATTGCCGTCATGGTCTGTGCGGCGGGCTTCACCTACATCACCAAGCACGACGCCGAGGCCGAGCTTTCCAAGGTGCGCAAGCTGGAGGCCGCCATCCGCTTCGAGGAAGAGACCATCGACGTGCTGAAGGCCGACTGGAGCCTGCTGACCCAGCCCTCGCGCCTGCAGAGGCTCGCCGAGGCCTATCGCGACGAGCTTCATCTCGTGCCGGTCGAGGCGCATCAGATCGCCAGGATCGAAGAACTGCCGGCGCGGCCGCTGCGCATCGAGGACATCGTCGGCGAGGACGCGATGGCCGGCGAGCCGATCGACGGCGTCACCACCGGAGGCATCGGGCAATGATCGGCCGCTGGCGGAAGACAAGGCAAGGGGACGGCGAGGCGGCCGGCCGTATCGTCATCGAGGGCCAGGCCAAGGCGTCGGGCGGGCGCGGCCGCAGCCGTATCGTCATGACCATGGCCGTCTTCTTCTGCCTCTACGGCGCGATCGCCGGGCGGCTCGCCTTTCTCGGCATGCAGGAGCTGGAGGAAGGCGGCCCCGGCCCCTCGCGCGTCACCGCCTCGCGGCCCGACATCGTCGACCGCAATGGCGAGGTGCTGGCGACCGACATCAACACCGCCTCGCTCTATGCCGAGCCGCGCCGCATCGTCGATGCCGACGAGGCGCTGGAGAAGCTGCTCACCGTGCTGCCGGACCTCAATGTCGAGCAGACCTACAACCGGCTGAAGAGCGGCGCCGGCTTCATCTGGCTGCGCCGCCAGCTTTCGCCGCGCCAGCAGCAGGCGATCATGCAGCTCGGCATTCCCGGCGTCGGCTTCCGCACCGAGAAGCGCCGCTTCTATCCCGGCGGGCCGACGGCGGCCCACATCGTCGGCCTCGTCAACGTCGACAACAAGGGCATCGCCGGCATGGAGAAATATGTCGACGACCAGGGCCTGGCCGACCTGCAGGCCACGGGCCTCGCCATCCCCAAGGATCTGGAGCCGGTCCGGCTCTCCATCGACCTGCGCGTCCAGCATATCGTGCGCGACGAGCTGGAAAAGGCGATGGAACGCTATCGCGCCGTCGGCGCCGGCGCGGTGGTGCTTGACGCCCGCACCGGCGAGGTGCTGGCTATGGCCTCGCTGCCGGACTACGACCCGAACAACCCGTTCAACGCCCATGAGAAGGACCGGCTGAACCGCATGTCGGCCGGCACCTACGAGATGGGGTCGACTTTCAAGGGCTTCACCCTCGCGATGGCGCTCGACGCCGGCACCGCCAACCTCAACAGCCGCTTCGACGCGACGCGCCCGATCCAGATCGCGCGCCACACCATCCGCGACTTCCACGGCAAGGGCCGGGTGCTGACCGTGCCGGAGGTGTTCATCTATTCCTCGAATATCGGCACCGCGCGCATGGCCGAGACGGTCAGCGTCGAGCATCACCGCGCCTTCTTCCGCAAGATCGGCCTGCTCGACCGGATGGCGACGGAGCTGCCCGAGGTGGCGCGCCCGACGGAGCCGTCCGACTGGAAGCGCATCCACCAGATCACCATCTCCTTCGGCCACGGCGTCGCCACCACGCCGCTGCAGACGGCGATGTCGGCGGCGGCGATGCTGAACGGCGGCTTCCTGATCCAGCCGACTTTCCTGCCGCGCTCGGTCGAGCAGGCGATGGCGTCCGCGACACCGGTCATCAAGGAAAAGACCAGCGACATCATGCGCTATCTCTTCCGGCTGAACGTCGAGAAGGGATCGGGCCGCCGCGCCGAGGTGCCGGGCTATTTCGTCGGCGGCAAGACCGGGACGGCCGAGAAGGTCGTCAACGGCCGCTACTCGAACGACAAGCGGTTCAACGCCTTCCTCGCCGGATTCCCGGTCAACGACCCCGAATACATCGTCCTCGTCGTGCTCGACGAGCCGAAGCCGGAAAAGCCGGGCATGAGCGCGACATCGGGCCTCAACACCGCTCCCGTGGTCGGCAACATCATCCGCCGTTCCGCGGCTCTTCTTGGCGTCAAGCCCGATTTCGGCCATGAAAGTGACGCCCTTCTGGTCTCGTCGCAGTGATTCCCGGCCGGAGGGGGACATCTTGACCGCACATGCAGACGGGCAGTCGAACACGATGAAGCTCAGCCGCCTTTCCGGCATCCTGCCGGTCTCCGACAGCCTTTCCGGCATCGACGTGGCGGGGCTGACGTCCGACTCGCGCAAGGCGGGGAAAGGCTTCCTCTTCGCCGCCCTCCAGGGCACGAAGGCCGACGGGGCGCGCTTCGCGGCCGATGCCGTCGGGCGCGGCGCGGTCGCGGTGATCGCCGCGCGCGGCGCGCTGCGGCAGGAGGTCGGCGCGCCGGTGATCGAGGTCGAGGACCCGCGCCGGGCGCTGGCGCTGGCCGCCGCTGCCTTCTACGGCGCGCAGCCGGCGACCATGGTCGCCGTCACCGGCACCAGCGGCAAGACGTCCGTCGCCTCCTTCGCCCGCCAGATCTGGGCCCATGCCGGGCTCGCCGCCGCTTCCATCGGCACCACCGGCGTCACCGCGCCGGGGCGCGAGGAGTACGGCTCGCTGACCACGCCCGACCCGGTGGAGCTGCACCGGCTCCTCGCCGAGCTGGCCGGGGCCGGCGTCACCCATGCGGCGATGGAGGCGTCGAGCCACGGCCTCGACCAGCGCCGCCTCGACGGCGTCAGGCTCGCCGCCGGCGGCTTCACCAATCTCGGCCGCGACCACATGGACTACCACCCGACGGTCGAGGACTATCACGCCGCCAAGATGCGGCTGTTCACCGCGCTGCTGCCGAAGGGCGCGCCGGCCGTCATCTTCGCCGACGACCCGTGGTCCGACGCGACCGTTGCCGTCGCGCGCGGCGCGGGGCTCGACGTGCTGACCGTCGGCCGCAAGGGAAGTTTCCTCCAGCTCAAGCGCGTCGAGCACGAGCGCCACCGCCAGCGCGCCGAGGTCGAGGCGAACGGGACGATCCACGAGATCGACCTGCCGCTCGCCGGCGATTTCCAGGTCGCCAACGCGCTCGTCGCCGCCGGGCTCGCCATTGCGACGGGACTCGGCCCCGACAAGGCGTGTGCTGCGCTCGAAAGGCTCAAGGGCGCGTCCGGCCGGCTCGAACTCGTCGGCGCGACGCGGGACGGCGCGCCGGTCTATGTCGACTACGCCCACAAGCCCGACGCGCTGGAGAACGTCCTGAAGGCGGTGCGCCCGTTCACCACCGGCCGCGTCGTCGTCGTCTTCGGCTGCGGCGGCGACCGCGACCGCGGCAAGCGCCCGATCATGGGCGAGATCGCGACGCGGCTGGCCGACGAGGTCATCGTCACCGACGACAACCCGCGCTCCGAGGAGCCGGCTTCCATCCGCGCCGCCATCCTCGCCGCCGCGCCCGGCGCGGCCGAGATCGGCGACCGCAGGCAGGCGATCCGCGACGCCGTTTCGCGGCTCCATGCCGGCGACACGCTGATCATCGCCGGCAAGGGGCACGAGGAAGGCCAGACGATCGGCGAGACGACGCTGCCCTTCTCCGACCATGAAGAGGTGCGCGCGGCGCTCAAGGAGCTGGCGTCATGAGCATGCTCTGGCGCACCGAGGTGCTGGTGGCGGCGATGCAGGGCCGCCCGGTCGGCGCGATGCCCGAGGGCGTCACCGGCATTTCCATCGACAGCCGCTCCTTGCAGCCGGGCGACGCCTTCTTCGCCATCAAGGGCGACAGGTTCGACGGCCACGACTTCGCCACCGCCGCCGTCAAGGCCGGGGCGGGGCTGCTCGTCGTCGCCGAGGGCAAGCTGCCGGCGCTCGGGCGCATCACCGCGCCGCTGATCGTCGTCCCCGACGTGCTCGCCGCGATGGAGGCGGTGGCCGTCGCCGCGCGGGCGCGCGCCAGGGCGCGGATCGTCGCCGTCACCGGCTCGGTCGGCAAGACCACGACCAAGGAGGCGCTGCGCGTCGCGCTCGGCGCCTGCGGCTCGGTTCACGCCTCGGACAAGTCGTTCAACAACCATTGGGGCGTGCCGCTGACGCTGGCGCGGCTGCCGGAGGATTGCGACTACGCGGTCTTCGAGATCGGCATGAACCATCCGGGCGAGATCAGGCATCTGGCGCGCTTCGTGCGGCCGCACGTCGCCGTCATCACGCTGATCGCGCCGGCGCATCTGGGCTATTTCAGCAGCCTCGGCGAGATCGCCCGCGCCAAGGCTGAGATATTCGAGAGCGTCGAGCCGGGCGGCCATGCGCTGCTCAACCACGACGATGCGCAATGGAAGTTCCTCGAGCAGGCGGCGCACGATGCCGGCGTCGAGCATGTCTGGAGCTTCGGCGAGCATCCGCGGGCGACGTTCCGGCTGGCGGCGTGGACGCCGACCGGCGAGGGCTCGCATATCCGCGTCGCCATGGCCGGGCGCGAGATCGCCGCCAGCCTCGGCGCGCCGGGACGCCATATCGTGCAGAACGCGCTCGCCGTGCTGGGCGCGGCCTATCTGACGGGGGCCGATGTCGAGAAGGCGGCCGCCGCGCTTCCGGGCTTCTCGGCCGAGACGGGGCGGGGCCGGCAGCATCGCCTCGTCCACCCCTCCGGCGGCACCTTCCTGCTGATCGACGAGAGCTACAACGCCAATCCGGCGTCGATGAAGGCGGCGCTCGCCGTCCTCGGCGCGATGCCGGTGGCGGAGAACGGACGCCGCATCGCGGTGCTGGGCGACATGCTGGAGCTGGGCGAACAATCGCCGGCGCTTCACGCCGGCCTCGCCGCGCCGCTCGCCGAGGCCGGGGCCGACAGGGTGCTGCTCGCCGGGCCGGAGATGGCCGCGCTGGCCGAGGCGCTTCCCGCCGACATGCCGTGCAAGCACCGCGACAGCGCCGAGGCGCTGAAGCCGCTGCTTCTCGAAGCGGTGCAGCCCGGCGACGTCGTCATGATCAAATCGTCGAACGGCGCCGGCTTCACGAAGCTGACGGAGGCGATTCTGGCCGAATTTCCGGCGGCGGCTCCGGCCGGCGGCCCGGCGCAACGGGACTGAAAGAAGGGTTCGGGGACACCTTAAATGCTGCTTCTGCTCGCTGGACTCGCCGATCAGGTCTCGGCCCTCAACGTCTTTCGCTACATCACCTTCCGCACCGGCGGGGCGCTGATCACCTCGGCGATGATCGTCTTCCTGTTCGGCCCGGCGATCATCGACGCGCTGCGCATCCGGCAGGGCCGGGGCCAGCCGATCCGCGCCGACGGGCCTCAGACCCATTTCAAGAAAGCCGGCACCCCGACCATGGGCGGGCTGATGATGCTGTGCGGCATCCTCGGCTCGGTCCTCCTGTGGGGCAACTTCTCCTCGACCTATGTCTGGGTGGTGATGCTGGTGATGCTCGGCTTCGGCCTGATCGGCTTCTATGACGACTACCTCAAGGTGACGAAGCAGTCGCATCGCGGCTTTTCCGGCAAGCTCAGGCTGGTGATCGAGTTTCTGATCGCCGGCATCGCCGCCTACACCATCATGCGCGCCGGCACCGAGCCGTTCTCGTCCTCGCTCGCCTTTCCCTTCGTCAAGGACTTCGTCCTCAATCTCGGCATCTTCTTCATTCCCTTCGCCGCCTTCGTCATCGTCGGCGCGGGCAACGCGGTCAACATGACCGACGGGCTCGACGGGCTCGCCATCGTGCCGGTGATGGTGGCCGCCGCCGCCTTCGGCATCATCGCCTATCTCGCCGGCAACGCGGTCTTCGCCGACTATCTCCAGGTCCATTTCACCCCCGGCACGGGCGAGCTCTCCGTCGTGCTCGGCGCGGTGATCGGTGCGGGGCTCGGCTTCCTGTGGTTCAACGCGCCGCCGGCCGCCATCTTCATGGGCGACACGGGTTCCCTCGCTCTGGGCGGACTGATCGGCTCGGTCGCGGTGGCCACCAAGCACGAGATCGTGCTCGCCATCATCGGCGGCCTGTTCGTGGTCGAGATCATGTCGGTCATCATCCAGGTCGCGTGGTTCAAGCTCACCGGCAAGCGCGTCTTCCTGATGGCCCCGATCCACCACCATTTCGAAAAGCTCGGCTGGACCGAAAGCCAGGTCGTGATCCGTTTCTGGATCATCGCCGTGGTGCTGGCGCTGATCGGCCTTTCGACGCTGAAGCTGAGATAGCGGATGATCCCGGTCTCCACCCTTTCCGGCCGCAAGGTCGCGCTGTTCGGGCTCGGCGGCTCCGGGCTGGCGACCGCCGAGGCGCTTGCCGCGGGCGGGGCGGAGGTCGTGGCATGGGACGACAACGGGGCAACCGTCGACAAGGCGCGCGCGGCGGGCATCGCGGCCGCTGACCTCAGAAAAGCCGACTGGTCGTCCTTCGCGGCCTTCGTGCTGTCGCCCGGCGTCCCGCTGACCCATCCCGAGCCGCACTGGAGCGTGAAGCTGGCTGAGGCGGCCGGCGTCGAAATCATCGGCGACATCGAGCTGTTCTGCCGCGAGCGCGCCGCGCATGCACCGGCCGCGCCGCTGATCGCCATCACCGGCACCAACGGCAAGTCGACGACGACGGCGCTGATCGCGCACATCCTCGCCCATGCCGGGCGCGACGCGCAGATGGGCGGCAACATCGGCCGCGCCGCGCTCACGCTCGATCCGCCCGCGCCCGGGCGCGTCTACGTGCTCGAATGCTCGTCCTACCAGATCGAGCTTGCACCGTCGCTGAACCCGACCGCCGGTATCCTGCTCAACCTCACCCCCGACCATCTCGACCGTCACGGCACCATGGCGCGCTATGCCGCGATCAAGGAACGCCTCGTCGCGGCGAGCGATACGGCCATCGTCGGCGTCGACGACGACCTCTGCGCCGCGATCGCCGACGGGCTGGCCAAGGCGAGGCGCCATGTCGTGCGCATCTCGACCGGCATGGCGCCGGATGACGGCCTCTACACCGCGGGCACCGACCTGATGCGTGCGACGGGCGGCAGGGCGAAGCGCGTTGCCTCGCTCGACGGCATCGGCGCGCTGCGCGGCCGACACAACGCGCAAAACGCGCTCGCGGCAGTCGCGGCCTGCCTCGCGGTCGGCTTGACGGAGGCCGAGATACAGGCGGGCCTGTCGACCTTCCCCGGCCTCGCCCACCGCATGGAAGAGGTCGGCCGGCGCGGCCATGTCCTCTTCGTCAACGATTCCAAAGCGACCAACGCCGAGGCGGCAGCGCCTGCGCTGTCGAGCTTCTCGCGCATCTACTGGATCGCCGGCGGCCTGCCCAAGGAGGGCGGCATCGAGGCGCTCAGGCCGCTGTTTTCCCATGTCGCGCGCGCCTATCTGATCGGCGAGGCGGCCCCCGTCTTCAGTGCGACGCTGGGCGAGGCGGTGCCGCACGAGAATGCCGGCACGCTTCATGCGGCGCTTTCGCGCGCCGCCGAGGACGCCGCGCGCGACGACGCAAGCGAGGCCGTGGTGCTGCTGTCGCCGGCCTGCGCCAGCTTCGACCAGTTCAGGAATTTCGAGGTCCGGGGCGACGCCTTCCGCACGGCGGCGCTTGCGCTCGCCGGCGTCGAGCCGGCCTCGGCACGCACAGGAGGGACAGACTGATGGTCAGCCGCATCGATAGAGGCCCGGTCGCCAACTGGTGGTGGACGATAGACCGCTGGTTCCTCGCCGCCTTCCTGTCGCTGATGGGGCTGGGGATCGTGCTCTCCTTCGCCGCCTCGCCGGCGGTGGCCGAGCGCATCGGCCTCGACAGCTATCATTTCGTCACGCGGCAGATGATGTTCATGGCTCCGGCGCTGGTCGTCATGATCGGCGTCTCGTTCCTCGAGGCGCGGCAGGTGCGGCGTCTCGCGCTGGTCATGCTCGCCGGCTCGCTGGTGCTGATGGTCGCGGCGCTCTATTTCGGCGTCGAGATCAAGGGCTCGCGGCGCTGGATCCACATCGCCGGCATCTCGATCCAGCCGTCGGAATATCTCAAGCCCGCCTTCGTCGTCATCTGCGCCTGGCTGTTCGCGGAAAACTCGCGCCGGCCCGACATTCCCGGCAATCTCTTCGCCATGATCCTGCTCGTCGCGGTGCTGGCGCTGCTGGTCGCCCAGCCCGATCTCGGGCAGACGCTGCTGGTGCTGGCCACATGGGGGGCGATGTTCTTCATGGCCGGCATGCCGTGGTTCTGGATCACGGTGCTCGGCGGCGCGGCGGCGACGGTCGGCATCGCCGCCTATACGGTATTTCCGCACGTCGCGGGCCGCATCGACCGCTTCCTGACCGGCGAGGGCGACACCTTCCAGGTCGACATGGGCCGCGAGGCGTTGGTGCGCGGCGGCTGGCTGGGGCAGGGGCCGGGCGAGGGCACGGTCAAGCGCATCCTGCCCGACAGCCATACCGATTTCGTCTTCGCCGTCGCCGGCGAGGAGTTCGGCCTGCTCGCCTGCCTGCTCATCGCCGGCATCTTCGCCTTCGTCGTCCTGCGCGGCCTCGGCAAGTCGCTGTCGGAGAAAGACGATTTCTCGCGCTACGCGGTCGGCGGGCTCGTCGTGCTGTTCGGCCTGCAATCGATCATCAACATGGGCGTCAACCTCCAGCTCCTGCCGGCCAAGGGCATGACGCTGCCCTTCATCTCCTATGGCGGCTCCTCGCTCGTCGCCATGGCGATCTCGATGGGCATGGTGCTGGCGCTGACGCGGCGCGACCCGCTGAAGCGCATGACCATCGGCCGCACGCCACTCGGCCGGCCGATCGAGGCCGGCTAGCATGGCGAAGGGCGCGATCCTGCTCGCCGCCGGCGGCACGGGCGGGCACCTGTTCCCGGCCGAGGCGCTGGCGCACGAGCTCATCGCCCGCGGCTGGGACGTGCATCTGGCGACCGACGCGCGCGCCGGGCGCTATGCCGGCGCGTTCCCCGCGGCGGCCATCCATGAAATCCCCTCCGCGACCATCGGCTCGAAGAACCCGCTGGCGCTGGCCCGCGCCTTCTGGACCATCTGGCGCGGCGCGCGCGAGGCCGGGCGGGTGATCGGCGAGATCAAGCCGAAGGCCGTGATCGGCTTCGGCGGCTATCCGACCCTGCCGCCGGTCTGGGCGGCGACAAGGCGCGGCGTGCCGACGATCATCCACGAGCAGAACGCGGTGATGGGCCGCGCCAACAAGGCGCTGGCCGCGCGTGTCACCGCCATCGCCGGCGGGTTCCTGCCGGACGGCGAGGGCGCTCATGCCGGCAAGACGGTGGCCACCGGCAACCCGGTGCGTCCCGCCGTGATCGAGGCAGCAGGGATTGCCTACGAGCAATCCGGCGACGGCGAGCCGTTCCGGCTTCTGGTCTTCGGCGGCAGCCAGGGTGCGCAGTTCTTCTCGCAGGCCGTGCCCGCGGCCATCGCGCTGCTGCCGGCGGGCTTGCGCGCGCGCCTCGTCGTCACCCAGCAGGCGCGCGCCGAGGACGAGGCGGCGGTGAAGGCCGCCTATGCCGGGCTCGGCATCGCGGCCGAGGTCTCGCCCTTCTTCACCGACATGGCGCGCCGCATCGCGGGCGCCCATCTCGTCATCTCGCGCTCGGGCGCGTCGACCGTCTCGGAGATCGCCGCCATCGGCCGGCCGGCGATGCTCGTGCCCTATCCGCACGCGCTCGACCACGACCAGGCGGCCAACGCGGCGGCGCTGGCGCGGGCCGGCGGGGCCGAGGTCTGCGTCCAGTCCTCGCTTTCTCCCGAGGTGCTGGCGTCGAAGCTCACCGACTACATGCGTGAAACGCAGCTTTGCGCCGACATGGCCGAGGCGGCGAAATCGGTGGGCAAGCCGGAGGCGACGCGGTTGCTTGGCGATCTGGCAGAGGCTATTGCATCGGGCCAGTCCGTCGCGCAATTCAAGGGAAGGATGCAGGCATGAAGATGCCGCAGACAATCGGCGTCGTGCATTTCATCGGCATCGGCGGCATCGGCATGAGCGGCATCGCCGAGGTGCTGCACAATCTCGGCTACAAGGTGCAGGGCTCCGATCAGGCCGACGGGGCGAACGTCCAGCGCCTGCGCGACAAGGGCATCTCCTGCTTCGTCGGCCATGCGGCGGACAATCTCGGCGAGGCCGAAGTGGTCGTCGTCTCGACGGCGGTGAAGAAGAACAACCCGGAACTCGTCGCCGCACGTGAAAAACTGCTGCCCATCGTGCGCCGGGCCGAGATGCTGGCCGAGCTGATGCGCTTCCGCAACGCCATCGCCATCGGCGGCACCCACGGCAAGACGACGACGACCTCGATGGTGGCGACGCTGCTCGATGCCGGCGGGCTCGACCCGACCGTCGTCAATGGCGGCATCATCAACGCCTACGGCACCAACGCCCGCATGGGCGACGGCGAATGGATGGTGGTCGAGGCCGACGAGAGCGACGGCACCTTTCTGAAGCTGCCGGCCGACATCGCCGTCGTCACCAATATCGACCCCGAGCATCTCGACCATTACGGCTCGTTCGACAGGGTGCGCGAGGCCTTCCGACAGTTCGTCGAGAACGTGCCGTTCTACGGCTTCGGCGTCATGTGCATCGACCACCCCGAGGTGCAGGCGCTGGTTTCCCGCATCGAGGACCGGCGCGTCGTCACCTATGGCGAGAACAAGCAGGCGGACGTGCGCTTCTCCAACGTGCGCATGGACGGGGCGGTGTCGGTGTTCGACGTCTCGATCCGCGACCGCAAGACCGGTGCGGTCGAGGAGATTTCGGGATTGCGCCTGCCGATGCCCGGCCGCCACAACGTCTCCAACGCCACGGCGGCCATCGCCGTCGCCCACGAGCTCGGCCTCACGGGCGAGGCCATCCGGCGCGGGCTCTCCTCGTTCGGCGGCGTCAAAAGGCGCTTCACCCATACCGGCTCGTGGAACGGCGTCGAGGTGTTCGACGATTACGGCCATCACCCGGTCGAGATCAGGGCGGTGCTGAGGGCGGCGCGCGAGGCCTGCACGGGCCGCGTCATCGCCGTCGCCCAGCCCCATCGCTACACGCGGCTGCACGATTTGTTCGACGATTTCGCCGCCTGCTTCAACGATGCCGACACGGTGGCCATCGCGCCCGTCTACGCCGCCGGCGAGGAACCGATGGACGGCGTCAACGCCGAGGCGCTGGTCGCGCGCATCCGCGCCGCCGGCCATCGCGACGCGCGCTTCGTCGAGGGCGCGCAAGGGGTCGCGCCGCTGGTGCGGTCGCTGGCGAAGCCCGGCGATTTCGTCGTCCTGCTCGGTGCCGGCAACATCACCCAGTGGGCTTACGCCCTGCCGAAGGAGCTGGAGGCGGCCTCATGACCGCCCCCACGACGAATGGCGCGGCGTTGCTGGAGCGGCTTTCCCCGCTGCTCGCGGATATTCGCGGCCGGCTGATCCCCGACGCCTCGATGGAGGCCATCACCTGGTTCCGCGCCGGCGGGCCGGCCGAGCTGCTGTTCCAGCCGGCCGATGAGGACGACCTCGCCGCCTTCCTGAAAGTCCTGCCGGCGGACGTTCCCATCACCATCGTCGGCATCGGCTCCAACCTTCTCGTGCGCGAGGCGGGCGTCAAGGGCGTCGTGATCCGGCTTTCGGCGAAAGGCTTCGGCTTCGTCGAGACGGTGGGCGAAAACCGCCTGCGGATGGGCGCGGCCGCGCCCGACAAGCGCGTGGCCGCCGCCGCGCTCGAGGCCGGCATCGGCGGCTTCCATTTCTATCATGGCATTCCCGGCTCCATCGGCGGCGCGCTGCGCATGAATGCCGGCGCGAACGGCGTCGAGACGCGCGAGCGCGTCGTCTCGGTGCGCGCGCTCGACCGGCAGGGCAACTTCCACACGCTGACGAATGCCGACATGGGCTATTCCTACCGCAAGTCGCGCGCATCGAAGGACCTAATCTTCGTCAGCGCCGAGATGGAGGGCTACCCGGCCGAGCGCGACGAGATCCGCGCCGCGATGGACGCGGTGCAGACCCACCGCGAGACGGTGCAGCCGATCCGCGAGAAGACCGGCGGCTCGACCTTCAAGAACCCCGAGGGCTCGTCGGCCTGGAAGGAGATCGACAAGGCCGGCTGCCGTGGGCTGATGATCGGCGGGGCGCAGATGTCGCCCATGCATTGCAACTTCATGATCAACACCGGCTCGGCCACCGGCTACGACCTCGAGTTGCTCGGCGAGACGGTGCGCGCGCGGGTGCTGGAGAACTCCGGCATCCGCCTCGAATGGGAAATCCGCCGCATCGGCGATTTCAGGCCCGGGCGCGAGGTGCAGGAGTTCCTCGGGCGGCTGCTCTGAGAGGTGCGAAACGCCGCCCGGCGGGCGGCTTTCGGCCGCGCCGGAGGGGCGCTTTCTGCCGTTTGAAGGCCGAATGTTTCAAAATGTGAATCATTCACGAATCCCAAGGGCTTGCCAGCGAATCGAACCTCTGATTCCTTGGGGCAGATTCGTTTTCTGATTTGAGTCGAGCGTGCGGACGCCGGCGTGCGAAGCGCCGGAAGACTCGGACTCAAACCCGGAAAACGCCGGATGCGGCCACTGGACGAGGGGATTGCGGCCCATGGCGAAAAAACACGTTGCCGTTCTCATGGGCGGCTTTTCCTCGGAGCGTCCGGTTTCGCTGTCGTCGGGGAAGGCGTGCGCCGATGCGCTGGAGGCGGAAGGCTACCGCGTCAGCCGCATCGATGTCGGGCGCGACGTGTCCGGGGTCCTGTCGGCGCTGGAGCCGGATGTCGCCTTCAACGCGCTTCACGGCCCGTTCGGCGAGGACGGCACCATCCAGGGCATCCTCGAATATCTGCAAATCCCCTACACCCATTCCGGCGTGCTCGCCTCGGCGCTGGCCATGAACAAGGGGCAGGCCAAGATCGTCGCCGAGGCGGCCGGCATTCCGGTCGCGCCGTCGCGGGTGATGAACCGGTTCGACATCGGGGCCGAGCACCCGATGGAGCCGCCTTACGTGGTCAAGCCGGTGTGCGAAGGGTCGAGCTTCGGCGTCGTCATCGTCGGCGAGGGTCAGGCGCATCCGCCGCAGGTCATCGGCTCGTCCGAGTGGCGCTATGGCGATGCGGTGATGGTCGAGCGTTTCGTCCACGGGCGCGAGCTGACCTGCGCGGTGATGGGCGACAGGGCGCTCGGCGTCACCGAGATCGTTCCGCAGGGGCATTCCTTCTACGATTACGACTCGAAATATGCGCCGGGCGGCTCAAAACACGAATGCCCCGCGAAAGTTTCACCGATTATTTACCAAAAGATACTGACACTGGCGCTGAAGGCACATCAGGCGATCGGCTGCCGTGGCGTCTCCCGGTCGGACTTCCGTTACGACGACCGCCATTCGGAAGATGGCGAGCTGATCTGGCTGGAGGTGAACACGCAGCCGGGCATGACCCCGACGTCGCTGGTGCCGGAATTGGCCGCTGCGGCGGGGTTGGGTTTTGGTGAGCTTCTGAGCTGGATGGTGGAGGACGCTTCTTGTTCTCGTTGACGGCAGGACGGAATGGCGGTGCCGGCGCGGCGTCGCGCGGCGGCCGGGCGCATGCGCCCGGCGGTTTTGTCTTGCCGCGCGCGCTGCGCAAGCCGGCGCGGTTCCTCTCGCGGCTCGTCTCGGGCGACGTCGAGCCGCCGCCCTTCGCCATGCTCGCTCTGTCGGCGGCGATGATCGGCTCGTTCTCGGCCTACGGCGTCGTGGCCGGCGGGCATATGCCGTCCGTGGTGCAGGCGGTGACGGCGCGCACCGGCTTCGCCATCGACGAAATCCGCGTCAGCGGCAACATGGAGACCTCCGAGATCGACATCTTCGACCGGGTCGGTCTCGACGGCTGGACCTCGCTCGTCGGCTTCGACGCGCACGACGCGCGCGGGCGGATCGAGAGCCTGCCGTGGATCGAGGGCGTCACCGTGCGCAAGGTCTATCCCTCGACGCTGGAGGTGAAGGTGGTCGAGCGCACGCCCTTCGCCATCTGGCAGCAGGGCTCGCTCCTGTCGCTGATCGAGGTCGACGGCAGCGTCATCGCGCCGCTTTCGGGCTCGCGCCATGCGTCGCTGCCGCTGGTGGTGGGGCGCGGCGCGGACAAGGCGGCGGCCGGCTTCATTGCGCGCGTTGCCGGATATCCGGAGCTCGCGGCGCGGGTGAAGGGCTATGTGCGCGTCTCCGATCGGCGCTGGGACCTGCGCCTCGACAACGGCGTGACGATCAGGCTACCCGAACAGAACGAGACCGCCGCGCTCGAGGAACTCGTCGCGCTCGAGGCGCACCACGGGCTTTTCGCCCGCGATATCGAGACGGTCGACATGCGCCTTGCCGACCGACTGGTCGTCAAGCTCGCACCCCATGCGGCCATGGCGCGCGAGGCGGCGATGAAGGAACGTCTCGGCAAGAACTACCGGCCGGCGGGGCAGGCGATATGAACTGGCTCGGCGGACAGAAGGAAGCATCGGTCGGTCGCTCGGGGGTCGTCACGGTCCTCGATATCGGCTCGTCCAAGATCTGCTGCATCATCGGCCGGCTGAAGCCCTGCGCCGAAAGCGAGCGCCTGCCGGGCCGGACCCATCAGGTGCGCGTCATCGGCATCGGCCACCAGAAGTCGCTGGGCGTCAAGTCGGGCGCGATCGTCGATCTCGACGCCGCCGAGCAGGCGGTCCGTCTCGCCGTCGACGCCGCCGAGCGCATGGCCGGGCTGACGGTCGAATCGCTGATCGTCAACGTCTCGGCCGGGCGGCTGAAGAGCCAGGTGTTCTTCTCGACCGTCAATCTCGGCGGGCACGAGGCTGGCGAGGGCGACATCCGCCGCGTGCTGGTCGCCGGCGCGAAGCAGGCGCAGCGCGCCGAGCGCGAGGTGGTGCATTCGCTTCCCGTCGGCTTCTCGCTCGATGCCGAGCGCGGCGTGCGCGACCCCGCCGGCATGATCGGCGACGTGCTCGGCGTCGACATGCACGTGCTGACGGCCGACGCCGCGCCGCTGCGCAATCTCGAATTGTGCGTCAACCGCGCCCATCTTTCGGTCGAGCGCATGGTGGCGACGCCCTATGCAAGCGGCCTGTCGGCGCTGGTCGACGACGAGGCGGAAATGGGCGCGGCCTGCATCGACATGGGCGGCGGCACGACGACGATCTCGATCTTCGCCGAAGGGCGGTTCGTCCATGCCGAGGTGCTGCCGATCGGCGGCGGCCACGTGACGATGGACCTGGCGCGCGGGCTGTCGACGCGGCGCGAGCATGCCGAGCGGCTGAAGGTCATGCACGGCTCGGCGCTGCCGATGGCCGACGACGACCGCGACACGGTGACGATCCAGCCGATGGGGCAGGACGACGGCGACGTGATGCAGCATGTGCCGCGCGCGGTGATGAACCGGATCGTGCGCGCCCGCGTCGAGGAGACGCTGGAGCTGGTGCGCGACCGGCTCGGCCGGTCCGGCTTCGGAAACGTGGTCGGCAAGCGCGTGGTGCTGACCGGTGGGGCGAGCCAGCTTGGCGGCCTGCCGGAGGCGGCGCGGCGGATCCTGGCGCGCAACGTGCGGCTCGGGCGGCCGCTCGGCGTCGCCGGCCTGCCGGAGGCGGCCAAGGGGCCGGCGTTCTCCACGGCGGTCGGCCTTCTGATCTATCCGCAGGTGGCGGCGATGGAAAGCCGGCAGCCGCAGGGCGGATTCCTGCGGTTCCGCGCAACGGGTACTGGTGGTCCCTTCGGTCGTGTCGGCCGGTGGATCAGAGAGAGTTTCTGAGTAGCAACGGGGGCAGCCCCAAGGCGGCCGCAGCGGCGAAGCGGCGGGAAAGGCGAGAAGGACAAACCGATGACCATCAATCTCAAGAAGCCGGACATCACCGAGCTGAAGCCGCGGATCACCGTGTTCGGTGTCGGCGGGGGCGGCGGCAACGCCGTCAACAACATGATCACCGCCGGCCTCAAGGGGGTCGAGTTCGTCGTCGCCAACACCGACGCGCAGGCGCTGACCACGTCCAAGTCCGAGCGCCTCATCCAGCTCGGCGCGCATGTCACCGAAGGGCTCGGCGCGGGCGCACTGCCCGAGGTCGGCCGCGCTGCCGCCGAGGAATGCATCGACGAGATCATGGACCATCTGTCCAACACGCATATGTGCTTCGTCACCGCCGGCATGGGCGGCGGCACGGGTACGGGCGCTGCGCCCGTCGTGGCGCGCGCTGCGCGCGAAAAGGGCATCCTTACCGTCGGCGTCGTCACCAAGCCGTTCCACTTCGAGGGCCAGCGCCGGATGAAGACGGCGGATCAGGGCATCGAGGAACTGCAGAAGTGCGTCGATACCCTCATCGTCATCCCGAACCAGAACCTGTTCCGCATCGCCAACGACAAGACCACCTTCGCCGACGCCTTCGCCATGGCCGACCAGGTGCTCTATTCGGGCGTCGCCTGCATCACCGACCTGATGGTCAAGGAAGGCCTCATCAACCTCGATTTCGCCGACGTCCGCTCGGTGATGCGCGAGATGGGCCGCGCCATGATGGGCACGGGCGAAGCTTCGGGCGAGGGCCGCGCAATGGCCGCCGCCGAGGCCGCCATCGCCAACCCGCTGCTCGACGAGACCTCGATGAAGGGCGCGCAGGGCCTGCTGATCTCCATCACCGGCGGCCGCGACCTCACCCTCTTCGAAGTCGACGAGGCTGCGACCCGCATCCGCGAGGAAGTCGATCCGGACGCCAACATCATCCTCGGCGCCACCTTCGACGAAGAGCTCGAAGGCCTCATCCGCGTCTCCGTCGTTGCCACCGGCATCGACCGTTCGGCCTCGGAGGTGGCCGGTCGTTCTGCTGACTTTCGCAGCCACAGCAAGCCGGTAGTTCGTCCCTCCGCCGCCATTCCTGCCCAGCAGCCGGCCCAGCCGGTCGCCGCTGCCCCGCAGCCGGTCGCCCAGCAGCAGCCCGTGATGCAGCACCAGCCGGTCATGCAGCAGCCGGTCGCCCCGCAGCCGGTCATCGACCCGATTGCCGAAGCGATCCGTGCTTCCGAGGAAAACCTCGAGCGGGAACTGGCCATTCCGGCAGGCCGTCCGGCACCGGTCCAGCAGGTCGCCGCGCATCATGAGGAGCCGCGTCTGCAGAACCGGATCTTCGCAGCGCCCGCCGAAGCGCCGGTCGTCCAGCGTTCGATCCCGGTCCAGCAGCCGGTTCAGTACGCTCCGGCCATGCAGCAGCGCGTCGAGCCTTCCGCTCCGATCATCCGCCAGGAACCGCAGGCGATGCGCATGCCGAAGATCGAGGACTTCCCGCCCGTCGTGCAGGCCGAGATCGACCATCGCGCCGCACAGCAGCCGTCCTCCGCGCATCAGGAAGAGCGTGGTCCGATGGGCCTGCTCAAGCGCCTGACGTCCTCGCTCGGCCGTCATGAGGAAACCCATGCGGCCCAGGAGCCGGCCGCGCCTGCCGCCCAGCAGCAGCGTCGTCCGCTCTCGGCCGAAGCCAGCCTCTACGCACCGCGCCGCGGCCAGCTCGACGACCATGGCCGCGCCAATCCGCAGCCCCGTTCGCTGCATGAGGACGACCAGCTTGAAATCCCGGCGTTCCTTCGCCGGCAGTCCAACTGAGGCCGTTCGGGAAAGCGCCCGTAACAAGATGCCCGGATCGTCGATCCGGGCATTTTTATTTCCGTTTCCTTTCAAGGGCTTGTTGGCTGAAACATGCGTAACAAAGCGAAAGAAACAGTGATTTGTCTGACGATGAGGGGCCTACTACATTCAGGCTGGGCAGAGGGGATAGTCAGGATTCGCGCAACGGCTTGCCGGAGCGCGGCACAACACTCCAGACGTTCCGGCACATCCTGTCGGCGGACGCGGCGCGCGTCCGGCGCATGGCTCCTTGAGCCGCAGAACAGACAATGTCGGCGCAGAATGAGCCGATAGTAAGATAAGGCGAATGCAAATGACGATCGGTATGCTCGGTTTCCAGACGACGATTTCCAGCCCGGTGACGATTTCCGGGACGGGCGTCCATTCCGGCTCGGCCGTTTCGATCACCTTCAACCCGGCCGAGGCCGACAGCGGCGTCATCTTCCAGCGCCTGCACGACGACGGCACGGTCAGCGAATACCGCGCGGTCTCCTCGCAGGTCGGCAACACGGACCTCTGCACCGTTCTCGGCTTTTCCCCGGCAACGTCGATCGCCACGATCGAGCATGTCATGGCCGCGCTCTACGCGCTCGGCCTCGACAATGTGCTGATCGAAGTGCACGGCGCCGAAATGCCGATCATGGACGGCAGCTCCGCGCCCTTCATCGACGCCATCGACCAGGTGGGCCTCGTCGCGCTTTCCGTGAAGCGCCGCTACATCCGCATCGTCAAGCCGGTGCGGATCGAGGCCGGCGCATCCTGGGCCGAGTTCCTGCCCTATGACGGCGGCACGCGATTCGAGGTCGAGATCGATTTCGACTGCCCGCTGATCGGCCGCCAGTCCTGGAAGGGCGACCTGACGCCCGCCGCCTTCCGCAACGAGCTTTCGCGTGCCCGCACCTTCGGCTTCATGCGCGATGTCGAGCGGCTCTGGGCGTCCGGCCATGCGCTCGGCTCGTCGCTGGAGAATTCCGTCGTCATCTCCGATGACAACACCGTGATCAACGTCGAGGGCCTGCGCTACGCCAAGGACGAGTTCGTCCGCCACAAGACGCTCGACGCCGTGGGCGACCTTGCGCTTGCCGGCGCGCGGTTCATCGGCTGCTACCGCTCCTATCGCGGCGGCCACAAGATGAACGCCCATGCGCTGCAGGCGCTGCTCAGCGACCGTACCGCCTATGAGGTGGTCGAATCCTCTTTGCCGCGCTCGCGTGCCGGCCAGCGCGAGCTGATCGCCGTCAACGCCCCGGAATTTGCGCCCTGGTCCCTGTGACCGGGGCCGGCCCCGCATAGCTCTCCCGGCACGATTGCCATAAAAATGCGTTAATGCGCCGGCATGGCGTTGCGATCTTCCCGTATTTGGAGATACAACGCGGGGCGCGCATGCGGCTCGTCCGCATCAAGTGCCGTTAACTGGGATTGTCACATGGTTGTTGCAGGGTCTGTTGGTGTGAAGAAGACGGCGCGCATTGTCTATCTTTCGCTTTTCGCTATGGCGTCTTCGGTCGTTCTTTCCGCTTGCCAGTCGGATCCGGACATCGACATCACGAAGCTCACGGGCGAAGCCGAATCCGCCGATACGCTCTACAACCAGGGCCTGGCCAACCTCAATGCCGGCAAGGTGAGCGAGGCGGGCCGCAAGTTCGAGGCGGTCGACCGGCAGAACCCGTTCTCCGACCAGGCGCGCAAGTCGCTCGTCATGCTGGCCTTCACGAATTACCGCCAGGGCCGCAACGAGGAGGCCATCACCGCCGGCAAGCGCTATCTCTCGCTCTATCCGGGATCGGAAGACGCGGCCTATGCGCAGTACATCGTCGGCCTTGCCTACTGGAAGCAGATACCGAGCGTGACGCAGGACCAGCGCGCCTCGCAGCAGACCATCGAGGCGATGCAGGCCGTCATCGACAACTATCCGAAGTCGGAATATGTCGAGGATGCGCAGACGAAGATCCGCTTTGCGCGCGACCAGCTCGCCGGCAAGGAAATGCAGATCGGCCGCTACTACCTGGAGCGCAAGGAATATATCGCGGCGGCGACCCGCTTCCGCGTGGTCGTCGAGAAATATCCGATGACCAACCAGATCGAGGAGGCGCTGGCGCGTCTCGTCGAGACCTATTACGCCATGGGCGTCGACAGCGAGGCGCAGACGGCGGCTGCCGTTCTCGGCCACAACTACCCGGACAGCCAGTGGTATTCCGACAGCTACAAGCTTCTGCAGACCAAGGGTCTGGAGCCGCGCGAGAATTCCGGTTCCTGGATCGCACGCGCCGGCAAGAAGCTGATCGGCGCCTGACGCAAGAGATATGACGCGATATGCTGGCGCAGCTATCGATCCGCGATATTGTCCTGATCGAACGGCTCGACCTCGCATTCGAGCCGGGTCTTTCGGTGCTGACGGGCGAAACGGGCGCCGGTAAGTCCATCCTCCTCGACAGTCTGTCACTGGCGCTTGGCGGGCGCGGTGACGGTTCGCTGGTGCGCCACGGCGTCGAGCGCGGCCAGGTGACGGCCGTCTTCGACGTGCCCATGGATCATGCGGCGCGCGCGCTCCTGCGCGGCAACGGCATCGACGACGACGGCGACCTCATTTTCCGCCGCCAGCAGTCCGCCGACGGCCGCACCAAGGCCTATGTCAACGACCAGCCGGTCTCCGTGCAGCTCATGCGGCAGGCCGGCCAGCTCCTCGTCGAGATTCATGGTCAGCACGACGACCGGGCGCTCGTCGATACCGATGCGCACCGCCTGCTGCTCGACGCGTTCGGCGGCCTTGCCGAGGCGGCGGGCGATGTCGGGGTGCTCTATCACCAGTGGAAGGATGCCGAGCGCACGCTGCGCCGCCACCGCGACAAGGTGGAGGCCGCCGCCCGCGAGGCGGATTACCTGCGCTCCTCCGTCGAGGAACTGGAAGCGCTGTCGCCGCAGGACGGCGAGGAGGATGCGCTGGCCGAGGTGCGCGCCCGCATGATGAAGGCCGAGCGCATCGCCGGCGACATCGACGAGGCGAGCGAATTCCTGAACGGCAATGCCTCGCCGGTGCCGCTGATCGCCGCGCTCGTGCGCCGGCTGGAGCGCAAGAGTCACGAGGCGCCGGGGCTGCTGGAAGAGACGGTCGAACTGCTCGACCAGGCGCTGAACCAGCTTTCCGACGCGCAGATGGCCGTCGAGGCGGCGCTGCGCAAGACGGAATACGACCCGAAGGAACTGGAGCGCACGGAAGAGCGGCTTTTCGCCCTGCGCGCCGCCGCCCGCAAATATTCCGTGCCCGTCACCGGCCTGCCGGCACTTGCGGCCAGGATGATCGCCGACCTTGCCGATCTCGATGCCGGCGAGGAAAAGCTGGTACAGCTCGAAGCCCGCCTCGGCGAGATGCGCGCGGCCTATGCGATCGCCGCCCGCTCGCTTTCCGAACGGCGGCACCATGCCGCCGATGCGCTCGCCGCCGCCGTCATGGCCGAGTTGCCTGCCCTCAAGCTGGAGCGCGCGCGCTTCACCGTCGAGATCACGACCGATCCTGAGGGTGGGGCGGAGGAGGGGATCGACACGGTCGAGTTCCATGTCCAGACCAATCCCGGCACGCGGCCCGGCCCGATCATGAAGGTGGCGTCCGGCGGCGAGCTCTCGCGCTTCCTGCTGGCGCTGAAGGTGGCGCTCGCCGACCGCGGCTCGGCCCCGACGCTCGTCTTCGACGAGATCGATACCGGCGTCGGCGGCGCGGTGGCGGATGCCATCGGCCAGCGGCTGAAGCGCCTCTCCTCCACGGTGCAGGTGCTGTCCGTCACCCATGCGCCGCAGGTCGCCGCCCGCGCGGCGACGCATCTCCTCATCTCCAAGGGGCCGGTCGAGGGCTGCGAGACCGTCGCCACCCGCGTCGCCCGCATGGACGACGGCGCCCGCACGGAGGAGATCGCCCGCATGCTGGCCGGCGCCTCCGTGACCGACGAGGCACGGGCGGCGGCGGCAAGGTTGCTGTCGGGCGGAGTGTAGTTTCTGCCTCTCATCCCCCTGCCGGCACCTTCTGCGAGCAGGCGGGGAGAAGAGGATGTGGCGCTGTTTTCTTTCATGCATGCCAAGGCATCGCCGCGCTCCCTTCTCCCCGAGGGGAGACGGGAAGGCGGTGGCGCCGACGCTACAGGCCAAGGCTTTCCTGCCGATGGGGAGAGAGCGTCGCCACATCCGCGGCAGCGGGATGAGGGCGATCCACGCCCTCGCATCTTTCCTTTCGTCAGCTTTGCTCTAAAACGACTCCCAAATCCGGAGCATGCCATGGCGAACGCGAAGACCCCCGTCGAGACCCTGACCGAAGAAGAAGCCGCGGCGGAACTCGCCTATCTGGCGGCGGAGATCGCGCGGCATGACGAGCTCTATCACGGGCAGGATGCGCCGGAGATTTCGGATGCAGACTACGACGCGCTGAAGCGCCGCAACGAGGCGATCGAGGCGCGCTTTCCCGCGCTTGTCCGCGACGACAGCCCATCGCGGCGCGTCGGCTCCGCGCCGCTTGCGACCTTCGCGCCGATCACCCATTCCCGGCCGATGCTTTCGCTCGACAACACGTTTTCCGATGAGGACGTGCGGGATTTCGTCGCCTCGGTCTACCGATTCCTCGGCCGCCTGCCGGACGATTCGATCGCCTTCACCGCCGAGCCGAAGATCGACGGGCTTTCCATGTCGATCCGCTACGAGAACGGCCGCCTTGCGAGTGCCGCGACGCGCGGCGACGGCACGACGGGCGAGAACGTCACGGCCAATGTGCTGACCATCGCCGAGATCCCCAACCGCCTGCCGGCCGGCGCGCCCGATGTCGTGGAGGTGCGCGGCGAGGTCTACATGGCCAAGAGCGACTTCCTGGCGCTCAACGAGAAGATGGCGGCGGAGGGCAGGCAGACCTATGTCAACCCGCGCAACACGGCCGCCGGCTCGCTCCGCCAGCTCGACGCCTCGGTGACGGCGAGCCGCAAGCTGCGCTTCTTCGCCTATGCCTGGGGCGAGATGTCGGCAATGCCGGCGGACACGCAGTTCGGCATGATCGGGGTGCTGAAATCCTGGGGCTTTCCCGTCAATCCGATGACCGAGCGGCTGACCCGCGTCGACGACATCATCGCGCATTACCGCGAGATCGGCCTTGCCCGGCCGGACCTCGACTACGACATCGACGGCGTCGTCTACAAGGTGGACGAGCTGGCGTTGCAGGCGCGCCTCGGCTTCCGCTCCCGCTCGCCGCGCTGGGCGACAGCGCACAAGTTCCCCGCCGAGCAGGCCTTCACCACGGTCGAGAGGATCGACATCCAGGTCGGGCGCACCGGCGCGCTGACGCCCGTCGCGCGCCTTGCGCCCGTCACGGTCGGCGGCGTGGTCGTCACCAATGCCACGCTGCACAATGCGGATTACATCGAGGGCATCGGCAACAGCGGCGAGCGCATCCGCGAGGAGGGGCACGACATCCGCATCGGCGATACCGTCATCGTGCAGCGGGCCGGCGACGTGATCCCGCAGGTGCTCGACGTGGTGATGGAAAAACGCCCGGCGGACGCGTTGCCCTACGCGTTCCCGAAGACTTGCCCGGTCTGCGGCAGCCATGCCGTGCGCGAGCGCCACGAGAAGACGGGGCGGCTCGATTCCGTCACCCGCTGCACCGGCGGCTTCGTCTGCCGCGCGCAGGCGGTGGAGCACCTCAAGCATTTCGTCTCGCGCAACGCCTTCGACATCGAGGGATTGGGCGCAAAGCAGATCGACTTCTTCTTCGAGGCGGAAGACCCTTCGCTCACGATCCGCACGGCGCCCGACATCTTCACGCTCGAGCGGCGGCAGGAAGCCTCGCCGCTTCTCAAGCTGGAGAACATCGACGGCTTCGGCAAGGTCAGCGTGCGCAAGCTCTTCGACGCCATCGATGCCAGGCGCTCGATCTCTCTCAACCGCTTCATCTATGCGCTCGGCATCCGCCATGTCGGCGAGACGAATGCCAAGCTGCTGGCGCGGGCCTACGGCACCTATGCCGCCTTCGAGGAGGCGATGAAGGCGGCCGCGCCGCTTTCGGGCGAAGCGTGGAACGAGCTCAACAGCATCGACGGCATCGGCGAGGTCGTCGCCCGGGCGCTCGTGGAATTCTACAAGGAGCCGCGCAATCTCGACGTGCTCGACCGGCTTCTCCAGGAGGTGACGCCGCAGGCCGCCGAGGCGGTGGTCGCGACGTCGAGCCCGGTTGCCGGCAAGACGGTGGTCTTCACCGGCTCGCTTGAAAAGATGACGCGGGACGAGGCGAAGGCCATGGCCGAGCGGCTGGGGGCGAAGGTCGCGGGGTCTGTTTCCAAGAAGACGGATCTCGTGGTCGCCGGTCCCGGTGCCGGCTCGAAGCTCGACAAGGCGCGCGAGTTCGGCGTCGAGGTGATCGACGAGGACGGCTGGTTCGACCGCATCAGGGGATCGTGACGGTCGAGCCGCGCACGAGGAAGCGGCCGTCGAAGGTCATGGGCACGCCCTGGCCGGCATCGTAGTCGAGCGTGCCGCCGAGATAGGCGTGCATGTGCAGGTGCGGCTCGGAGGAATTGCCGGAATTGCCGACGCGGCCGAGCGTTTCGCCCGTCGTGACGATCGCGCCGCCCCTGACGGCAATCGTCACTTTCTTGAAATGCGCGAGCAGGATGCGGGCCGTTCCGCAGGCCAGAACGATGTGGTTCCCGGCCGGCTCGGCGGTGTTAGTCTTGGAGATGCGGTTGTCGTCGATGCCATCATGCGTCGAGACGGCGACGCCCGTGCAGGGGCTCTTCACCTCGCGGCCATAGATGACGTAGCGCGTGAGATCGTCAGGCATCAGCCCGCGCGCCCGCGCGCCGAAGCCGTTGAGCGCGACGATGTCGAGCGCGTAGCGCTGGCTCTGGTCGGCGTAGTGGGAATTGATCGCCGTCGCGCTGCCACCCTGGCCGATGTAATAGGTGCCAACGGCGAAGGGAAAGGCGAGCTCCACGGCGGTTTCCTGATAGCCGTAGCCGGAGAGCGCGCGGGTGGCGAGCGCGAGGAAGAATACCGCCATGGCCGCCGTCAGGCCGTGGGCGCGCATGACGGAGGCCGAGGCGTTGCGGGGCCTGTCGCGCACGCGGAGAAACGAGAGGACGGCGCAGGCGAAGAAGGCGAGCGGAAGGAGGGCTGCGAGCGCGGAACTGAGAAAATCCCAGCGCCCCACGACGACGATGAAGACGAAATAGCA
>JBBCKE010000018.1:0-125351 GCA_037190985.1 Alphaproteobacteria bacterium | reverse complement strand
GCGGCATCGGTAGATGCCGCCGCCTTTTTTGCTTTCCGGGCTGTCAAGTATTGCACCAATGCCCAGATTGATTGCTTGACGTTGTCGTCGATGTCCGATTCGGTCATCAGGTCGATGAGTTGATATTCGAGGGCCTTGGCCTCCACGACGCGTGGCGGAACTTCCTGTTCCAAACCACCACCGCCACTGCGACCTCCACCGCCGCCGCCTGAACCGGGACCACCGCCGCCGGTTTCATTCGCAGGCTGATCTTCCTTTACGCGAGCAGCGAGCGTGGGCTTGCTGAACCTGCCATTTGAAGCGATGTAGCCGGCAAACTGCGCCGAGGCGGAAAAAGCTTGCCGCGCCCGCTCCTTCTGCTTGGGAGGAACGCCCAGGGATTCCATCTGGCGTTCGATCGCGGCGGCGGGCGGCAGGGCATAGCCCTGGTATCGATCGAACATCGCCCTGTAGAGCGGGATATTCAGGAACGCCTCAGCCCTCGCTGCAGGGGCGGACTGTTCATCGGTCACCTGCAGACCGAGCGGCGTAAGCCCGGCCCTTCCCTGCTCCGTCTCGACCAGTCCGAACATGCGCGCAGCACCCAAACGACCACGAAAAGTACCGCCGGTCGCCGACTGGTCCATAGCGACCGCAAGTTGGGTCTGGTCGATCTTGGCTTGACCACCTTCACGCAGAAGCACGACTGCGAGTTCCACCGCCCGCTCGAGATCGGAGTACGGAAATTCGATCTGGGAGCGGTCGCGCTTGCGTCCCCTGCCTGAGGCCGCGTCGTCAGTATCGGTCACCGCTTCTTTGATGTCGCCCATTTTCAGGCACCTCCAGCCCAAAAGCGGGCTACAGGTGAATCGTATAACAGCCCATCCGTAGAATCTCAACGCTGCAACAAGAAAAACCGCATACCTGCAGACGGAAAATTGTTAAAGACGCCCATCCTTGCTCATTTGCGCCCGATGTTTCGGCCGGATCGGTATTCGGTTGAGCGGGCTTGCGGTAATGCTCCCCCTGGATCGCAACAGGTCTGCGACAGGTAAGGCGGCGAGGTTGATCCCAAGGGCAACACGGTTGCCGTCGCAGCAATCAAATCCGGCAAGGTATCGATGCAGGTGGTGTCCGGCGCAATGCCGATAGGCACCCTTCATGCCGCGCTTGAAAATCGCGTAGTTGCCTTATCGTGGTGGTGCTCACCTCGACGCGGTCGCGAACTTCCGTGCGGCCGCATTCCTTCTCGTTGGGTGTCAAATATATGATCTCCAATGAGAAAGGGCGGCCGTGGGGCCGCCCTCATTCGTGGCGGGGTTCGCCTCAACCGGCCTTGCCGAACAGCTTCTCCACCAGCGCCGCGTGATGCGCCGCGGCGACGTCGGGGTGCGAGCGCAGCCGGCTCTTCAGATGGTTGATGCCGACCTCTCGGAAGATCGTGTTGAGCGGATCGACGGTGATGCCGCGCTCCTTGCGCCGCAACTCCTCCGGCAGGTCGATGACGGGAATGGTGGCGTCGTAGCGCGCGCCGAGGAAGAAGGCGACCGAGAACCGCTCGGTGCCGGCCGGCGGCACGATCACGTCATGAACGTCGGCGCGCACGAAGCCGTTGGTGGCCAGCTCCAGCAGCTCGCCGGTGTTGATGACGAAGGTGCCCGGCACCGGCGGCGCGTCGATCCACTCGCCGTCCTCGGTGCGCACGCGCAGGCCCGGCACCGTGTCCTGGAGCAGCACGGTGACGAAGCCGCCATCCTTGTGCGCGCCGACGCCCTGGTCGCTTTGCGCCGCGTCGCGGCCGGGATAGCGGATGATCTTGAGGAGCTGCGAGGGCGAGGGCTCGTAGATCTGGGCGAAGGCGTCCTCGGGCTGGCCGAGCGCCACGGCGATGGCCTTCAGCACGTCGATGCCGATGCGCGTCACCTCGGCCTGGTAGGCGAGCAGGAGCGGCTTCAGCTCCGGCAGCGCCTCGTCCGGCCACTGGTTGGGGCCGCGCAGGTGTAGCCAGGGCTGGTCGGCCGGCACGTCGGCGATGGCCTCGCCCTCGGTGTTGATGTCGAGCTGCTCGCGCCAGTCCTTCTCGCCGCGGGTGTGCTCGGCCCCGGCGCGGTTGTAGCCGCGGAAATGCGGCGACTTCACCATCTCGATCTCCAGCTTCTCCTCGAGCGGCAGGGCGAAGAACCGCTTGGCCGTCGCCACGACGTTGGCGATCAGATTCGGATCGACGCCATGGCCGGTCAGGTAGAAGAAGCCGTGATCGTGGAGGATGGCGCGCAGCTCGGCGATGAACTTCTCCCGCTCGGCCGGGCCGGCATGGAAGCGGCCGATGTCGACGAAGGGAAGCGCGGTGATCGGGGCATGGATGGTCATGTCTGTCTCCTTGGCGAGGACCGGGTTTTGCTTGAACTGAAAAAGACTCATCGCGACCCGCCGTCCGGCTTGCGGGACAGCCGGCGCTCCAGCCAGCGGCTGTAGCGCGAGCCGGTCAGGCAGAAGGCGAAGTAGATGGCGGCGACGAGAAGATAGGCTTCGTCGTAGAAGCCGAGCCATTGCGGATCGGTGGCCGACGCCTTGGCGGCGTTGAGCAGGTCGAAGATGCCGATGACGGCGAGCAGCGAGGTCGCCAAGAGGAAACCGATGGCGAGGTTGACCATGCCGGGGATGACGACGCGCAGCGCCTGCGGCAGGATGACGAGCTGCATCGAGCGCCAGTAGCTTAAGCCCAGCGCCGTCGCCGCCTCGTACTGGCCGGGCGGGATTGTCTGGAGGCCGCCGCGCACGACCTCGGCCAGATAGGCGGCCCAGAACAGGGTTATCAGGATCATGGCGCGGAAGGTCTTGTCGAGCGTCACGCCTTCCGGCAGCGCCATCGGCACGATCAGCATCGCGACATAGAGGATCGCCACCATCGGCGTCGCCCGCATCAGCTCGATATAGGCGACGGCGATCGTGCGCAGACCGCCCATCTTTGAGCGCCGCGCCAGCGCCAGCCCGATGGCGAGCGGCATGGCGGCGGCGAAGCAGACGGTCCAGACGAGCAGCGTCACCGGCAGGCCGCCCCACTGGTTGGAAGGGACGACGCGCAGAAGGCCGCCGGCTCCGCCGGGCCAGCCGGCCATCAGCAGCCACGAGCCGCCGACGACACCGGCCCAGCCGAGGAGAAGCCCGCGCCGCCAGAAGCGCGGCATCGCGGTAGCGACGACGAGGCCGAGAAGCAGGACGACGACCAGCGCCGGCCGCCAGTGCAGATCCGGCGGGTAGAAGGCGAACAGCACGAAGCGCAGCTTGGCGCCGACGAAGGCCCAGCAGGCCCCGTCGCCGGCCATGCAGTCGGCGGCCGTGCCGCGCCACGTCGCGTCGAGCACCGCCCAGCGCAGGAACGGCGGGACGATCCATGCCAGCGCCGCCACGGTCAGGACGGTGAGCGCGGTATTGAGCCGGCTTCCGAACAGGCCCGCGGCCAGTTGCCGGCCGAGCCGCAGGCGCGGCGGCGCGGACAGCGGAGCGAGCGGCCCTGCGGAAGAAACCTCGAGCGCGCTCATGCCGGCCCGCCCCCGCGCAGGGCGACGCGGCTGTTGTAGTGGTTCATCAGGGCAGAAAGGACGAGGTTCAGCGTGAGGTAGGCGGCGATCAGCACCAGCAGCGACTCGAAGGCCTGCCCGGTCGTGTTGGCGGTGGTGTTGACGATGCTGACGAGGTCCGGATAGCCGATGGCCACGGCGAGGCTCGAATCCTTGGTCAGGTCGAGATAGTTCGACGTGGTCAGCGGCGTGATGACGCGCAGCGCCTGCGGCAGCACGATCAGCCGCATGATCTGCCCGTCGCCGAGGCCGAGCGCGCGCGCCGCCTCCCACTGGCCCTGCTTCACCGATTCGATGCCGGCGCGCACGATCTCGGCGATGGAGGCCGAGAACTTGACCGTCAGCCCGGTGAGCAGCGCGGCGAACTCGGGCGACAGGCTCCAGCCGCCGCGGATGTTGAAGCCGGAAAGCGCCGGCACCTCGAAGGCGACCGCCGCCCCGCCCGCGCGCAGCAGGATGGCCCCGCCCAGCGCGGCGGTGAGCGTCAGGAGGACAAGGCGTTGCAACCCCAGCGCCGAGCGCCGCGCCAGCAGCGCGACAGCGCCGGCCCAGACGACGAGCACGAGCGCCATGCCGGCCCATGTCGCCGCCGACGCGCCGTCGACGACGAGGCCCGGCACGAAGACGCCGCGATTGGTGAGGAAGAAGGCGTCGAAGGCCGACAGCGCCTGCCGGGGAGAAGGAAGCGACTGGGCGAGCGAAATCCAGAAGAAGAGCTGGAGCAGCAACGGCGTGTTGCGCACCACCTCGACATACCAGCGCACGAGCCCGGCGAGCAGCAGGTTGCCGGAAAGGCCGGCGACGCCGAGGACGACGCCGAGAACGGTGGCCAGCACGCAGCCGAGCGCCGCCACCTTCAGCGTGTTGAGAAGGCCGACCAGCATGGCCCGCGCATAGGTGTCGCCGGCACGGAAGGGGATCGCCTGCTCGCCGATCTCGAAATTGGCCGAGCGGCCGAGGAAGTCGAAGCCGGGGCTGATGCCGATGCGTGCCATGGAGGCCGCGACGCTTCCCGCCAGCAGCCAGAACAGGCCGACGATGGCGAGGATCACCGCGGCCTGCGCCAGCGGGTGCGGCCCCCACCACAGAAGCGCCCTGCCGAATGCGCCGGGCCTTCTCAGGCCCCGCGCGCCGTTGACGAGGATCGTCATGATTGCCCGGCGTCCGGCTTCAGCGGAACGGCGGCGAGTAGAGCAGGCCGCCGTCTGTCCACAGGCTGTTGTAGCCGCGCTCCCAGCCGAGCGGCGTCAGGTGGCGCTCGTAGATCTCGCCGTAATTGCCGACGGTCTTGATGATGTTGTAGGCCCATTTCGGGTCGAGGCCGATGGCCTGGCCGAGCGAGGGATCGACGCCGAGGAAGCGCTGGATCGCCGGGTCCTCGCTCTCGAGGAACTCGTCGACGTTCTGGCTGGTGATGCCCCATTCCTCGGCCTGGATCGTGGCGTTGACCGTCCAGTTGACGATCTCCAGCCAGCGGTCGTCGCCGCCGGCGATGGCCGGCGCGAGCGGCTCCTTCGACAGGCGCTCCGGCAGGAGCAAATAGTCGTCCGGGCTCTTCAACTGGGTCAGCTTGCCGACGAGGTCGGACGAATCCTGCGTGATGGCGTCGACGCGGCCGGATTCGAGCGCGGCGATGAACTCGCTCGTGTCCTCGATGGTGACGGGCGTGAAGGAATGGCCGCTCTTGCGGAAGAAGTCGGCGATGTTGAGCTCGCCCGTGGTGCCGCTCTGGATGCCGATGGTGGCACCGTCGAGATCGGCCGCCTTCTCGACGCCGACATCCTTGCGCACCAGGATGCCCTGTCCGTCATAGAAGATGGTCGGGCCGAAATGGAAGCCGAGCTGGAAGGCGCGGGTGACGGTGATGGTCACCCCCGAAAGCAACACGTCGAACTCGCCGGCCTGAAGCGCCGGCAGGCGCTGCTGCGGCGAGGACGAGGTGAACTCGACCTTTTCCGGATCACCGAACACGGCGATGGCCAGCGCGCGGCCGTAGTCGATGAAGAAGCCCTGCCAGCGGCCGGCGGAATCCGGCGCGAAGAAGCCCGGCGTGGTGCCGACGCCGACCTTGATCGCGCCGCGCTGGGTGATGCGGTCGAGCGTCGGCCCCGCCTGGGCGCCGGTCGAAACGAGCGCGGCGGCGACCGCGGCGGTCGCCGTCACCGCCCTTGCCCAGCCGAAGCCGGCCTTGAGAATGGAAGTCATGCTGGTCTCCTGAACGGTTGGTTTCATGAGCGGACAGGCTTGGGAGGACTGGTTCCGTCATGCGTTCAGGATAGCCACGCCTTGGAGGGACATAAGGAAAAGCCATCCAAAATTCGGCCGGCGCGGCGAGTGTTTTTCCATTGTGGCCGGACGCGCGCGGATCGGCGCCGGCACGGATCGCCGCGCGCGGCGTCGAAGCCGGCCCGTGCCGGGTCGTTCAGTCGACGATGAACAGCCTCGCGCCGCCGACCGTCGAGGAGCGGTGGGCGGCGTCGCCGTGGTCGGAGACCTGATAGCTCATTCCCGGCCGGAGCGTGAAGCGGCGGCCGTCCCTGAGCTCGGTCTCCAGCTCGCCTTCGAGGACATAGAGCACATGGCCGCGATCGCACCAGTGGTCGGCGAGATAGCCGGGGCTGTATTCGACGACCCTGACGCGCAGATCGCCGATGGTCAGCGTCCGCCACAGGGCTTCCCCGGTCGTTCCGGGATGACGGGTCTCGGGCACGGTCGACCAGTCGGTCACGGTGAAAGGCAGATCGGGAATCTTCATCTTCGTCCTCTCTCGGTTCACGGGAACCGGCCTGTCGGCCGGATTGGACCATGCGGCGTCGCGCCGCCTGCTCGATCAGGCTGGACAGCGGGTGAGGCGGCGAAACCGCCTGATATATTATTGATATTATAACGATAATTTATTATCGTAGTAAACGAGGATGCTGACCGAACGCATGCGCGCCGGGACGGGAGACCGGGATTTCCGGAACGACCGTGACCGCACCAGCCGCACGACCCGGACGAAGAGGAAAGACCGACATGGCGGGCGACATATCCGGCACCGATCTGATCGAGGCGCGCCTGCGGGCGGTGACGGGCTACCGGCCGACGCCGTCCGAGATGGACGCGATCGCCGACCTCGTCGAAACGGCCGAAAGGCCGTTCGATCTCGGTGCGGTGACCGGCGAGGACCCGGCCGCGCATTTCCTCCCCGTCCGGCCCGCGGCCGGAACGGGCCCGGCCTGACCGGGAGGGACCACCATGGACACGATCTCCCGCCTTTCGGCCCGCCTCGACGCGGGCGAGGTTTCCGCGGTGGCGCTGCTCGACGAGAGCCTTGCCCGGATCGACGGGCTCGACGGCGACATGCGCGCCTTCATCACCGTCCTTCGCGCCAGCGCCCGCCGCGAGGCCGAGGCCGCGCGCGAGCGCGCCAGCGCCGGCCGGCGCCTCGGCCCGCTCGACGGCGTGCCCATCGCGGTCAAGGACATCCTCGCGACGACCGAGGGGCCGACCACGGCCGGCAGCCCGATCCTCGCCGGCCATGTCGCCGGCCGCGACGCGCCGCTCGTCGCCCGCCTGCGCGCGGCGGGCGCGGTGATCGTCGGCAAGACCAACATGCATGAGTTCGCCTACGGCGTCAGCAGCGCCAACCGCCATTTCGGCGCGGTGCTGAACCCGAGAGCGCCGGACCGCATTCCCGGCGGTTCCAGCGGCGGCACCGCGGCGGCGATCGCCGCCGGGATGGCCGTCGCCGGCATCGGCTCCGACACCGGCGGCTCGATCCGCATTCCCGCCGCCTGCTGCGACCTCGTCGGCCTGAAGCCGACCTACGGCCTCGTCGACGCGAGCGATGCCGTGCCGCAGGCATGGTCGCTCGATCATCTCGGGCCGATGGGTAATTGCGTCGAGGATGTGCGGCTCGTCCTCGAGGCCGCCACCGGGCGCTCCCATGCGCCGGCTTCCGAGCCGGAGGGGCTGAAGGGGCTGCGCATCGCCGTCCCGCGCGCGCTGCTCGCCCATGCCGACGGCGCGACGAGGGACGCTTTCGAGGCGGCGCTCAAGCGCCTGACCGACGCCGGCGCGGCCGTCGCCGGCTTCGACTACGACGATTTCGACGAGGCCTACCGCGCCTGGCTCGTCATCATGCTGGTGGAGTCGGCCGCCTATCACCGGGGCAACCTGCGCGACGCGCCCGAACTGATCGATCCGGACATCCGCCCGTCCCTCCTTGCCGGCTCGTGCATCGACGGGGCGGCCTATCTCCAGGCCCAGCGCTACCGGCAGCGATGGTGCGCCCGCCTCCTGCGCCAGCTCGACGGCTTCGACCTCGTCGCCAACCCGACGCTGCCGGTCGCCCCACCGCTGCGCGGGGCGGAGACGGTCGCCACCGGCACGGGCGAGATGTCGGTCCGCGACGCCACCGTGCTCTACCAGTGGGTGGCGAACCTGACCGGCTGGCCCGCCATCGCCCTCCCCTGCGAGCGGCGCGGCGCGGGCATCGCCCCTAGCCTCATGCTGACCGCCCGTCCCTATGCCGAGACGCATCTGCTTCAGGTCTCCCGTGCCTTCGAGAAGCTGCGGGACGGCGAGGACGGCTGACGGGACGGCCTCAGGCCCGCCGCGGCATCAGCCGCGACAGCGCGGAGAATACGAGGCCGACGCCCTGGATGATCCCGCCGCGCAGGAAGAACACGATCAGGATGATGAAGGCGCCGAACAGGATCGGCCACCGCGCCCAGTAGGTCGAGATGATGTCGCTGAGGACGATGAACACCGTCGTCCCGGCCACCGGCCCGAGCGGCGCGCTCACCCCGCCGAGGATCGACATGAAGACGATGTTGGCGGATTCGTTCATGCTCGCCTTGCTGACGGGCACGATCAGCCACTGGAAGGCCGACAGCGCGCCGGCGATGCCGGTCAACGCGCCCGAGACGGTGAACACGAACATCTTGTAGCGCCACACCGGATAGCCGATGGCTTCCAGCCGGTCGGCATTGTCCTTGATGCCGCGCAGGACCAGCCCCACCGGCGAAAGGACGAGAAGGTAGTAGAGTACGAAGACCAGTCCGAGCACGACGGCCGCGAACAGGTAGAACGCGCCCGGGCTGTCGAGCGCGATGTCGAAGAAGCCGAACGACAGCACCGGCCGCGGGAAGCCGGTCAGCCCGGACGGGCCGCCCGTCACCGTGCGCCACGTCATGACGATGAAATAGATCATCTGCGCGAAGGCCAGCGTCATCAGGATGAAGTAGACGTCCCGGAGGCGCGCCGTCAGCAAGGCGACACCCGCCGCGGCGAGCGCGCCGAGCGCCGAGGCGACGAGCAGCGCCGGGATCAGGCTGAGCTGGAGCTCCCTTGCGCAGAAGCCCGCGCCATAGGCCCCGATGGCGAAGAACGCCGCCTGCCCGAAGGACAGCATGCCGGCCTGGCCGAGCAGCAGGCCGAAGGCCAGCGCCGCGATGGAATAGATTAGGATGTCGATGGCCAGCGACCACGGCAGCAGCATCGGGATCACGACGAGGAATGCGAGGAGCCCGAGGAAGTTGAGCATGATGCGGTTCGCCGGCACCGGACCGTTTCCTTTCCCGAAGAGTCTGGCGTTCATCTCAGCGCCTCCCGAACAGGCCGTTCGGCCGCACCAGCAGGATGAGCATCATCGCGATGTAGATCGCCAGCCACGAGGCGAGCGGATCGATATAGGTGGCGAACTCCTGAAGCAGGCCGATCAGCAGGCCGGCGAAGATCGCGCCGTAGAGATTGCCGAGGCCGCCGACGACCACGACGACGAAGGAGATCGTCAGGATGTCCATGCCGATGAACGGATGAAGCCCGCGCACCGGCAGGCTGAGCACGCCGGCCAGCGCGGTCAGGAACGCGCCGAGCGCGAAGCTGGCCGCGAACAGGACGCGGATGTCGACGCCGAGCAGCAGCACCGCCTCGCGGTTCTCGATCGCCGCGCGGATCAGCGCGCCGAACCGGGTGCGCTCGATGAACAGCCAGGCCAGCAGGATGACCACGGCCGCGGCCGCCAGCAGGAACAGGCGGAACTTCGGATAGTAGACCGGGCCGAGCTTGACGGCCCCGGCGAGGATTTCCGGCGGCAGGCTGCTCGCGCCCGCCCCACCCCAGATGACGATGATGACCTCCTGCAGGATGATCGCCATCGCGAACAGCGCGAGCAACAGATAGTTGTCGTCCTCCGGCCGGCTGCCGTAGAGATGGCGCAGGAAGCCGCGCTCGAAGAGCGCCCCCAGCATAGCCATGAGCAGCGGCGCCAGAAGCAGCCCCCACCAGAACGAGCCGGTCGCCTGGATGATGCTGTAGGCGGCGTAGCCGCCCAGCGCGAACAGCGCGCCATGGGCGAAATTCGGAATGTTGAGCATGCCCAAGATGAATGTCAGGCCGAACGCGGTCAGCGCGTAGAGCGCGCCGGTCGTCAGCCCGTTGAGGAGCTTGAAATAGAAAAGGTCCACGTTTCACATCCGCCTTGCGAGGGCCGCGGCTTCCGGCCGCGACCTGTTCATGCGAGAAACCGGACCGCCCCGCCGCTGCCGGCGGCCTTGCGGGCGGTCCTTCGTCGTCGACGGTGGAACGGGCGGGCCGGCAAATCGCCGCACCCGCCCGTCGATCACCCGGCCCCGGCGGGAGACCCGCCCGGGCGATGGCGCGCCGTCACAAATCGCCGATGTCCGTGCAGGTCAGGACGCCGGCGGGAACCTCGCCGCTGACCGTCTCGACGATGCGGGCGAAGTCGAACTTGCCGTCGACCTCGTCCGGCGCCTTGCCTTCGGTCACGAAGAACGGACGATAGGCCTGATGCGTGTCGGCGTCGATGCGCGTCGGGCCGACGACGCCGTCCTCCAGCGTCCAGCCTTCCAGCGCCGCCACCAGATCGGCCGGGGCAAGGCCCGAGGCGCGCTCGAACCCGCGTAGCACCAGCTGCATGGTGCCGTAGCCGCTGCCGGCGGGATAGCCGGGCGCCTCGTCGAAGCGTTCGATGTAGCGCTCGGAGAAGCTCTGCGCGACCGGGTTGTCGATCGTGTAGTAGAAGGCCGAACCGATGACGACGCCCTGCGTGATGCTCGGGTCGAGGCGGATATAGTCCTCGATGCCGCTGCCCCACGGAACCAGGAGCTTGGCCTGCTGCGTCAGGCCGAAGGAGTGGGCGGTGCGCAGCGCCTGGGCGGTGTCGAGGCCGAAATTGTTGAACAGGATGACATCCGGGCGGGCGGCCGCGATCTCGCCCATATAGGGGCTGAACTCGCGCTCGCCGAGGATGTGGCGCTGCGACCCGACGATCTCGATGCCGAGCTCCTTGGCGAACTGGTTCTCCAGCTCCTCCAGCGTCCAGCCGAACGAATAGTCGGAGGTGAGCATGTACCAGCGCTTGGCGTCGGGGTTCTTGGCCGCGACATACTTCATCGTCGCCTCGACGCCGGCATAATAGGGCGGCGCCCACTGGAAATTGTAGCGGTGGCACGGCAGCGGGCCGCCGCTGAAGGCGTGGACGCGCTTCTCGCGCAGCGCGAGCTCGGACACGGCGGCCGAGACGTCGTCCGCCCACGGCCCGACGATCGCCGCGACGTTCTCGCGCTCGATGGCCTCGGCGACGCGGCGCGTCGCGATGCCGGCGTCGCCGGCGCTGTCGCGCTGCACGTAGTTGATCTTGAGGCCGGTCGAGCGGCTGTTGAAGTCCTCGATGGCCATTTCCTGGCCGCGCTTGATGCGCTCGCCGTCGGCGGCGTAGGGGCCGGTCAGCGGAACGATGCCGAGGATGGAGACCTCGCCCTCGGCCGCGCGCAGCGGCGAACCGAGGAAGGGAAGCGCACTTGCGCCGGCGAGAGCGCCCGCGCCCTGAAGCAGCAGCCTGCGGTTTACTTTCTGAATCATGTCATCCTCCTGTTGCGTTTGTTGATGGGATGCGGATTTCCGCTTCCCGGCACGTCAGATGCTCACGCCGAGGAACCGGTTGACGATGGCCGGATCGGCGCTGAGTTCGCTGCACGGCGCATGGAGCGCGACACGGCCGTTCTCCAGCACATAGGCGTACTCGGCGACCTCGAGGGCGATATCGAGCTTCTGCTCGACGATCAGCATGGACAGGCCCGAGGCGCGCAGGCGCGCCAGTACGTCGAGCACGCGCTCGACCATCACGGGCGCGAGGCCCTGCGACGGCTCGTCGAGCAGTAGAACCCGCGGGTCGAGCATCAGCGCCCGCGCGATGGCGAGGATCTGCTGCTCGCCGCCGGACAGCCCGCCGCCCGGCCGCGACAGCAGCGGCTGCACGATGGGGAACTCGTCCAGCACCCGTTCGAGGGTCCAGTCCTGCCCCTTGCGCTCGACCAGCTCCAGGTTCTCGCGCGCCGTCAGATGGGTGAAGACGCCGCGCCCTTCGGTGACGCAGACGACGCCGCGCCTGACGATCTGGTCGGCGCGCAGCCGCGTCAGGTCCTCGCCGTCCAGCCGGATGCTGCCGGAAAGCGGCTCGAGCAGCCCGGCGATGGTGCGGATCGTGGTCGTCTTGCCGGCACCGTTGCGGCCGAGCAGCGTGACGACCTGGCCGCTTGCGATCTCCAGCGAGACGTCGTGCAGGATATGGCTCTTGCCATAGGCCGCGTTGACGTCCTTCAGGCTGAGGCCGCTCATTGCAGGCCGGCCCCCGCGCGGCTGCCGAAATAGGCCTTCTGCACGTCCTCATTGGCGGCGATCTCCGCGGCGGTTCCCTCGGCCAGCAGCGATCCGAAATTCAGCACGCTGATGCGGTCCGCCAGCCCGACCACCAGCTCCATATTGTGCTCGATGAGAAGGATGGTGAACCGCTCGCGCAGGGATTTCAGGATGTTCACCGCCTCGCGCAGTTCCGCCGTCGACAGGCCGCTGGTCGGCTCGTCGAGAAGCAGCAGGCGCGGGCGGCAGCACAGGGCGATGCCGATGTCGACGAGGCGCTGGACGCCGTAGGGCAGGGTCTGCGCCTCCTGCCCGGCCTCGCGGTCGAGCTTCAGGAGATCGAGGATCTCGTCGACGAGGGTATCCGAGGGCCGTCCCGCGGAGCGGGGCGTGACAGACCAACCTTCGCCTTCGGCTCGCGCCGCCGCCAGTTTCAGGTTTTCGCGAACGGTCAAGCTTGGGAAGATGTTCGTGCGCTGGTAGGATCTGGCGATGCCGAGCGCGACCCGCTGCGCCGGGCCAAGGTCGGTGATGTCACGCCCCTCGAAGAAGATGGTGCCGCGGGTGGGCCTGTAGACGCCGCTCAGAAGATGAAAGAACGTGGTCTTGCCGGCGCCGTTCGGCCCGATCACCACGTGCAGGGACTTCTCATCGAGCTGAAGCGACACGCCCGAAACGGCATGCACGCCACCGAAGCTCAACGAGAGGTCATCCGTTCTCAGCAATGCGTTCCGTCCCCAGTTTTCCCGGTGTGGCGAGCATGATCGTCAAACTTGAGCCCATAAAATCGTTCTCGTCAATCGATTATGTCGTGATATAATTGATCGAAATTAGAGATCATTATGCGATGGAGGAGCGGGGAACATGTTCGGGCTGAAGGATGTCGAGATTGTGAGGGAGGTCGTGCGTTGCGGCGGCTTCCGGGCCGCGGCGCAGAAGCTGCGCCTGTCGCAGTCGGCCGTGTCGACGCGCGTCTCGGAGGCCGAGCAGCGGCTGGGCGTCGAGCTTTTCGACCGCAAGCGCCACGGCGCGCGGCTGACGCCGGTGGGGCGGCGCTTCCTCGACCAGGCCGAAAGGCTGCTGGAGATGCGCGACCAGATCGCCGCGAGCCTCCTGCCCTCGTCGGGCTTTGCCGGAACCATCCGCATCGGCGCGGCGGAATCGATCGTCCACACGCTGCTTCCCGAGACGCTCAAGGGCATCAAGGACGTGTTCCCCGACGCCCGGCTCGAACTGTCGGTCGACCTGTCGCCCGTCCTGGCGCGGCGCCTGTCCAACGAGGAGATCGACGTCGCGATGCTGGTGAGCCAGCTCGTTCCCGTCGGCGCGGTCGAGGTGCCGCTGTTCTCCTGCGACCTCGACTGGTTCGCCTCGTCCTCCATGCCCCTGCCGGAAGGGCCGCTGTCGCTGAAGGATCTGGCGCAGCATGCGATCGTCACCTTCCTCAAGGGGTCGATCCCCTATATCGAGGTCGAGCGCGTCTTCGCCGACCCCGCCCTTCCCTCGCCCCTCCTCAGCGGCTGCGCCTCGCTGTCGACGATGATCCATCTCGTCAGCGACGGCTTCGGCATCGGCCTGCTGCCGAGCTCACTCGCCAAGCCCGCCGTCGACGAGGGGCGCATCGTCCCGCTTTCCACCACGCCGCAGGCGCGGGTGCGCACGCTGGAGTTCTCCTTCGCCTATCTCGCAACCCGCAACAGCCGGCAGATGGAACAGATCAAGGAATGCGCGCAGGCGGCCGCGCTCGCCTATAGTTCTAAAAAACCGATCGAATTATCATAACTCGATCTATTGACGGAAACTTTTCTCCATCTATGACTTTCTCTCCGATGCAATGTCCTCGGAGAAAGACTGGTGACGACTGCTGCTGAAATCGACTCGACCCACCAGCGACTGAAGCCCGCCGAAGTCCGGACCATGATCCGCAACGGCGCGCTTTCCATGCCGACGACGGGCTTTTCGGCCGGCTTCATGCAGGGCAACCTCGCCATTCTTCCCGAAGCCTATGCCTCTGATTTCCTTCGCTATTGCGTCCGCAACCCCAAGAGCTGCCCCGTCATCGGCGTCGGCGAGCCGGGCGATCCGTCGCTTCCCGATCTCGGCGACATCGACATCCGCACCGACATAGCGCGCTACCGCGTCTTCCGGGACGGCGAGTTCGAGCGCGAGGTCGACGACCTCAACGACGTCTGGCGCGACGATCTCGTCACCTTCGTGCTCGGATGCTCCTTCTCGTTCGAAAGCGCCCTGCTGCGCGCCGGCATCGACCTGCCGCATATCGCCGCCGGCCGGAACGTGCCGATGTACATCACGAACATCGAGACGAAGGCCGCGGGCCCGTTCGCCGGGCCGCTCGTCGTCTCGATGCGCCCGTTCAGCGCCGCCGACACGATCCAGGCGGTCATCCTGTCCGAACGCTACCCGCTGGCGCACGGCGCGCCGGTGCATATCGGCGACCCGGCTTCCATCGGCATCGCCGACCTCGGCAAGCCGGATTTCGGCGATGCGCCGATCCTGAAGGACGGGCAGGTGCCGGCCTTCTGGGCATGCGGCGTCACCCCCCAGATGGCGATCCGGCACGCCCGGCCCGACCTCGCCATCACCCACAAGCCCGGCTTCATGCTGGTGACGGACATGCTCTCGGAAGCCCTGCCCAGCGCCACTGCCCGCCCCACGGCCGGCCGATAGACCGACGGAGCAGCGACACCATGACCACCGACGCCGGCAGGACCGTGCCCCAGTTCCCGTTCGCGCCCGCCCGGGCCATCGTCGCCGGCTGGGCCGGACGCAACGACGACGCCATCCGCCATCATATCGAGGAGCTGGAGGCACTCGGCGTTCCCGCGCCGTCCGCAGTGCCGCTGTTCTACCGGGTCAGCGCCGCGCTGTTCACCACCGCTGGACGGCTCGAGGCCGTCGGTCCCGACAGCTCGGGCGAGGTCGAGCCGCTGCTCGTCCATGACGGCGACCGCATCCGCCTCGGCCTCGGCTCCGACCATACGGACAGGGCGCTCGAGACCCACTCGGTGGCGCTGTCGAAGCAGGTCTGCGGCAAGCCGGTCGCGCCGGAGTCCTGGGATTTCGCCGAGGTCGAGCCGCATGCCGATTCCATCGAGCTGCGCGCGTGGATACGCGACGGCGAGGACGAGGAGTGGACGCTCTACCAGCAGGGAACGCTGGCGGACCTGCGCCCGCTGCGCGACCTGATCGCCGGTGCCCGCGCGGCGCATGGCGCCGACGCGTTCTCGCCCGGCAGCGCCATGCTGTGCGGCACCTTCCCGGTCGTCGCCGGCGGGATCAGGCCAGCGCGGCACTTCAGCATGGCCATGCATGATCCCGTCCTTGGCCGGACCATCCGGCACTGCTACGAAACCGTGACGCTGCCGGCGGTCTCGTGAGCCGCCGGAGGCGGTGTCCCGCCTGACGGCGCAACGATGAAAGGCAAGCCGATGTCCCCGACGATCCCTCAGCTTTCCGAGGCGCTTGCGGCAGGGCGCACCACCGCGCGGCAACTGGTCGAGGCATGCCTTTCGCGGATCGAGGATCCGGCCGGCGAAGGCGCGCGCGCCTTCGTCTCGGTCGACGCGCAGGCAGCGCGCGCCGCCGCCGACGCCTGCGACGAGCTGCGCGCCGCCGGCGTTCCCCTGCCGCCTCACGCCGGGATACCGCTTTCGATAAAGGACCTGTTCGATATCGAGGGCCAGGTGACGCGCGCCGGCTCGCGGGCGCTCGACGACGCGGCCCCCGCCGCGGCCGACGCGCCGGCGGTGGCGCGCCTGCGCGCCGCCGGCTTCATCATCCTCGGGCGCACCAACATGACCGAGTTCGCCTATTCGGGGCTCGGCCTCAACCCCCATTACGGCACGCCGCGCAGCGTCTGGGACCGGCAGAACGGCCGTGTTCCGGGCGGCTCGTCGTCCGGGGCGGCGATCTCCGTCGCCGACGGCATGGCGCATGGCGCGCTCGGCACTGACACGGGCGGCTCCTGCCGCATCCCGGCCGCCTTCAACGGCCTGACCGGCTTCAAGCCCACCGCAGCGCGCGTGTCGAGGAAGGGCGCTGTGCCGCTGTCGACGACGCTCGATTCGGTCGGCCCGATCGCCCGCAGCGTCGCCTGCTGCGCGGCGCTGGATGCCGTCCTCTCCGGGCAGGACCGCGCGCGCCCGACGCCCGACCACCGCGGCCTGCGCCTCGCCGTGCCGCGCACCGTCGCCCTCGACGGGCTCGACGACAAGGTAGCCGCCGATTTCAGCCAGGCGGTGGACCGCCTCTCCGCCGCCGGGGCGGTCATCGCCGAGATCGACTTTCCCGAGTTCGCCCAGGTCGCCGCGCTTCAGGCGAAAGGCGGCATCTCGGCGGCCGAGAGCCATGCCTGGCACCGCGCGCTGATCGAAAGGAAAGCGGATACTTACGATCCGCTTGTCCTGACGCGCATCCTTCGCGGCAGTGAACAGAGCGCGGCCGACTATATCGCCACCATAACGGCCCGCGACGCGCTCGTCCGCCGGGCGACGCAGCGGCTGCTCGGCTTCGACGCCCTGCTGATGCCGACCGTCGCGGTCCTGCCGCCCCGTCTCGACGCGGTCGCCGACGAGAGCGACTATCTGACCACCAACCTCCTCGTCCTGCGCAATGCGACGCTGATCAACATGATCGACGGCTGCGCCATCTCCCTGCCGATCAGCGAGCCGGGGACGGGGCCGGTGGGGCTGACCCTCGCCAGCCACCACGGCAACGACGACGCCCTCCTCGCCCTCGCCGCCGCGCTGGAGCCGATCGTCGCAAGGCACCCCGACTGAGGCAGGACTTTCCGTCGCCGCGCGCCGGCTGTTCGTGCTAGGGGACGGCATGGCAGCGCGCGTCACCCTCGTTTCGATTTCCACCGCCCGGCAGGAGATCAAGAAGAGCCGCTTCGTCGCGGCCGCCGGCCCGGTCGCCGACGAGGCCGCCGCGAAGGCGTTCATCGCCGCCCGTTCCGACCCCGCGGCCAATCACAATTGCTGGGCATGGCGGCTCGGGCAGAGCTACCGGTTCAGCGACGACGGCGAGCCGGGCGGCACCGCCGGCAAGCCGATCCTGCAGGCGATCGACGGCCAGGGCCTCGACGGCGTCGCCGTCGTCGTCACCCGCTGGTTCGGCGGCGTGCTGCTCGGCAGCGGCGGGCTGATCCGCGCCTATGGCGGCACGGCGGCGCTCTGCCTGCGCGAGGCGGAGAAGGTCGCGCTCGTCGAGACGGTGTCGGCCGCCATCGCCTGCCCGTTCGCCGACCTCGCGATCCTTCAGGCGCGGCTCGGCGCGCTCGCGGGCATTGCGGTGCGCGACCAGACGTTCAACGACAGCGGGGCCGAGCTGACGGTCTCGGTGCCTAAGGCGGAAATCGACAGCGTGGCCCGTCTGGTGGCGGACCTGACGAGCGGGCGGGCGACCGTGAGATGGGACGAGTCCGCGCAACCGTGACGCCGCGCGTTCAGGTCGGATCACGCTCCGGCTCGGAAGCGACCGAAAGAGCCGCCCGCAGCAGCGCGAAGGTTCGCTCGTCCTGCATCTGGGCGACGTTGAAGCGCATATGGTTTGCCGCCGTTTGCGAGACGCTGAAGGCGTTGCCGGGGGCCAGCACGAGATTATCGCGAAGCGCGGCGCGCGCGACATCGGCGGAATCGCGCCCGTCCGGCAACCGGCACCACAGGAACATCCCGGCCCGCGGCTCGATCAGCGGCTCGATGCCCGTGCCGCGCAGCCGCGAGCCCACCTCCTGCCGCGCCCGCTCCAGCCGGGCGCGCAGCGTCTCGATATGCTTGCGGAAGCCGCTATCGCCGAGAACGCCGAGCACCAGCTCCTCGTTCAGCCGGCCGCCGCCGAAGGTCGTCGCGATCTTGAGGTCGATCAGGCCGTCGAGCCATTCCGGCTTCGCTGCGATGAAGCCGCAGCGCGCGGCGGCCGAGAGCGTCTTGGAGAAGCTGCCGATCTGGATGACGCGCTCCAACCCGTCGAACCCGGCCAGCCGCGGCGCCGGCGCATGCTCGAAATCGGCGAAGATGTCGTCCTCGACGATGACGAGGCCGTGCTGGTCGGCCAGCTTGAGGACCCGGTGGGCGACGGCTGACGACAGGATCGCCCCGGTCGGGTTGTGGACCGCCGAGTTGGTGATGTAGAGGCGCGGCCGGTGTTGCGCGAGGACGGCGGCGAAGGCCTCGATGTCCGGGCCGCCGGCGGTGTAGGGCACGCCGACCGTCCGGACCCGGTGCGCCCGGAGCAGCGCCTGGAAATTGAAGTAGCAGGGATCGTCGACCAGAACCGTGTCGCCCGGCTCCAGCAGCAGGCGGCACAGGAGGTCGATCGCCTGCGTGCCACTTTCGGTCAGCATGATCCGGTCGGGCGAGGCCTCCACCCCGCGCTCGCCCAGCCGCCGGCTGATGAGCTGCCGGAGCGGCGGCAGGCCGAGCGGCGAGCCGTAGTCGCACAACGCCCCGGCCCCGGCCCGCGACAGGCCACGCAGCGCCTTGCGCATGCTCTGTTCGGGAAACCACGACGCCGGCAGCCAGCCGCAGCCCGGCTTGGGAATTCCGTCATCCGCCTCGAGCGACTGGCGCGAGATCCACAGCGGGTCGATCGCGCGGTCGAGCCGCGGCCCCACCGCCGACAGCGCCATCGGCGCGAGCTGGTGCGCGACATAGAAGCCCGAGCCCGGCCGCGAGACGATCACCCCTTCGGCGGCGAGCCGGTTGTAGGCCTCGACCACCGTCGACACCGACACCTTGAGCGAGTGCGCCAGCGACCGCACCGAGGGCAGCTTCGCCCCCGCCGTCAGGCTTCGCCCGGCGATGCGCTGGCGGATCGTCGCCATGACGAGGCCGATGCGGGTCCTCGGCTCCGACCGTGCTGCTTCCATAGCCATAACAGTTCGTTCCATCCGTACCGGACTGTAGCTGGCACGATCGCCCCCGGCAATCCAGAACGCCGCCGACAGAGAGGAACGCCATGGAACGGTCGACGCGCGGTTGGATCAACGGGCTGGTCGGGGTCGTCATCTTCAGCGGGTCGCTGCCTGCGACGAAACTCGCCGTCGAGGGCTTCGATCCGGTGTTCCTGACCGGCGCCCGCGCCTGCATCGCCGGCATCCTCGCCCTTTTCCTTCTCCTCGTGTCGGGGGAGCGCCTGCCCGCGCGCAGCGACCTGCCCTCGCTCGCCGTCACAGCGCTCGGCGTGGTCGTCGGCTTCCCGCTGCTGACCGCGCTTGCGCTCCAGCACGTCACCTCGGCGCACTCCATCGTCTTCATCGGCCTTTTGCCGCTGATGACGGCGATCTTCGGGGTGATCCGCGGCGGCGAGCGGCCGAAGCCGGCCTTCTGGGCCTTCTCCCTCCTCGGCAGCGCCCTCGTGTCGGGCTTCGCCCTGTCGCAGGGCCTCGACGCCTCGCCGGTCGGCGACGCGCTGATGCTCGGTGCGGTCGTCGTCTGCGGCCTCGGCTATGCCGAGGGGGCGCGGCTGTCGCGCAGGCTCGGCGGCTGGCAGGTGATATCCTGGGCGCTGGTGCTGTCGCTGCCGGTGATGGCGGTGCCGACGGTCCTCACCTGGCCGTCCTCCTTCGCCGCTATTCCCCTGCCGGCATGGCTCGGCCTCGGCTACGTGTCGCTGTTCAGCATGCTCATCGGCTTCGTCTTCTGGTATCGCGGCCTCGCGCAGGGCGGCATCGCCTCCGTCGGCCAGCTCCAGCTTCTCCAGCCCTTCTTCGGCCTCGCGCTGGCCGCCGGCCTGCTCCACGAGCCGGTGACGCCGCTGATGCTCGGCGTCACCGTGGCCGTGATCGCCTGCGTCGCCGGCGCGCGCCGGGTCAGCAGGTAGGAACGCGGCCGTGGGGGCCACGTTTGCCGCTCACTTCTCGGCGCTGACCACGGCGAACCACGCGCCCTGCGGGTCCTGCGCGACAGCGATATAGGCCGGGCCGGGAACCTCGACCGGGCCCTGGTGAACCGTGCCGCCGGCAGCCTTGATGGCTTCCACGGTCGCCGTCGCCGTGCCGGGCGCGCCGAAATAGGGAAGCCACGCCGGCACCGGCGAGTCTCCGAGGCCCATCACCGCGCCGATATCGACGCCATTGCGGCGGATGAGCTGGTAGGTGCCCATCTCGCCCATGTCCATCGCCTCGCCCTTGGTCCAGCCGAACAGGCCGGAATAGAAGGCGAAGGCGGCCGCGGGGTCGCTCGACATCAGCTCGTTCCAGTTGCCGTGGCCGGCCTTGTTCTGGTCGAACGCGCCGCCGGTCTCGGCCTTGGCGCGGTCGGCCTCGCTCATCTGGCTCATGTCGGGCTGGAGCAGGCCGAAGACCGCGCCCTGCGGGTCGGCGACGACGGCGAAACGGCCGGTGCCGGGAATATCGGCGGGCTGCTTCAGCACGCTGCCGCCCGCCGCCCCGATGTCGGCGGCGCGTCTGTCGCAATCGTCGACCGCGAAATAGATCAGCCAGTTCGGCGGCGGGCTGCCTTCCTGGCCGGCATTGGACATCAGGCCGGCGACCATGTCGTCATCGGATTTCGCGAGCCGGTAGTCGAAGCCGTCCATCCCGCTGTCTACGACCTCCCAGCCGAGAATCCGCCGGTAGAAGCCGGCGGCGGTTTCAAGATCGCTGGTGCCGAGTTCGTACCAGCATGGATTGCCATGATAGTTCATCGCGCATCTCCTCTTTTTCGTGTTCGCGGCTCAGGCGAGCTCGTCGGCCTCGCGGGCGGCATCCGCCCTGCGCCAGTGCTCCATGTGGTCGGCCATCGCCCGTTCGAAGGCCGGCCGGGCGGTGGCGCGGGCGACATAGGCCGTCAGCGCCGGGTAGTCGTCGAGCTGCCCCTCGGCGGCGGGAATGCGCAGCACGTCGACCATCATGATGTCGGCGACGCTGAACCCGCCTGCCAGCCACTCGCGATCCGTCATCAGCGCCTCCAGCGCATCGAGCCGGCTCCGCATGCCCTGCCGGGCATATTCCACCGCCTCCGGCGTCGAGGCCGGGCCGAAGAACTGCGGCATGCGGGTGGCCAGCACCATGCCCATCCACCCGCCGGTGGCGATCTCGACCGTGTTGAGCGCCGCGACCAGCCACTGGGTGACCCCGGCGCGGCGGTCCGCCGGCAGGAGCGGCGTTCCCTCGGCCAGATGCAGCGCGATCGCCCCGCTCTCGAACAGCGTCAGCGCGCCGTCGCGGATAACCGGGATCTGCGCGAAAGGCTGCATCGCCCGGTGCGCGTCGCTTTTCCGACCCGCCGGAACCGTGGCGACCGCATAGGGACGGCCGATCTCCTCGAGCGCCCAGCGCACACGGAACTCGCGGACGAAGCCGCGCGGGAACTCCGGCAGCCAGTCATAGGTGTAAAGGGTGACACTCATGTGGCGGCCGCCGAATCGAAGACCGGCTCGAACCCGCCCCACATCATCCGCTTCCCGTCGAACGGCATCTCGGGGTACTCCTGCCCTTCCATGCCGGCTTCCATCGCCTTGGCCGCGGCGTCGCAGGTCGCCTTGTCCGGCCACGCGACCCAACTGAACAGCGGCACCTCTCCCGGCTCGGCCTTGGCGGCGCGATAGAAATCGGTCTGCTTGCCGTGCGGCACGTCGACCCCCCACGCCTCGACCATGCCGAGGCAGCCATTGGGCTTGAACGCGTCGTTCCACGCGCCTTTCGCCATGTCGACATAGGGGCTCCTGTTCTTCTCCGGCACCGCGAGGGCGAAGCCCTGGATGTAGCCCGCGCCCCTGTCGGTCCCTTCCGCGAAGACCGGCTCGAACCCGCCGAAGATCATGCGGCTGCCGTCGAACGGCATCTGCGCCATCGTCTGCATGGCCGGATCGGTCTGCATCTTCTGCCAGGCGCTGTCCGCGGCCGCCTTGTCGGGCCACTCGATCCACGAGAAGACGACGGTCTCGTCGTCCCTGGCGTTCACGGCCCCATAGAGATCGTTGACCTTGCCGCGTGGGACGTCGACGCCCCAGGTCTCGACCATGCGGGTCGCGCCGTAGGTGCCGAACAGCGCCCACGCCTCCTTCACATGGTCGATGTATTTCTGCCTGTTGACGGTCGGGACGGCCGCGATCGAGCCGGTGTAATAGGTCATTGGAGGTCTCCTCTCTTGATCGTCGTTCTGCCCCACGCGACGCAGCATGCCTCTTGAAGTATGAAAAAGCAACTGATAGTATGAAAATATGACTAGAAAAATCGAAACCCCGCGCCTTCGCTACGACGAGGGCTGCCTCGCGGTCCACGCGCTCAACCAGATCGGCGACCGCTGGGCCCTGCTGGTCGTGCGCGAGCTGATGTTCACGCCGAAGCGGTTCCAGATGATCCGCGCCGGCATGCCGGGCATCACCGCGGGCGTGCTCACCGCGCGGCTGGCGCAGCTTCAGGAAGTCGGCGTCGTCACCCATGACGAGCGCCTCGGCACCTATGCGCTGACCGATGCGGGGCGCGGCCTGCTGCCGGTGCTGGAGGCGCTGTGCCGCTGGGCGCTCACCCTGCCGGGCCACGACCCGTCGCGCTTCATCAGCCCGACGGCGCTGATGATCTCGATGGGCGTCAACCTCCGGCGCGACGCGGCGCGGGGCCGCGCGGCGCTGGCCGGCTTCGACTTCGGCAAGGAAGCGTTCGAGGCCCGCATCGCCGACGGCAGGCTGCTGACCGAAGCGGTTTCCCGTCCGAACGCACCCTTCGTCCTCGAGGCGAACGGCAACGCCATGGCCGCCGCCGTCTACGGCGCCGCGCCCCTGTCCCTGCTGATCGCCAAGGGCTTCATCGGCGCGCGCGGCGACATCGCGGCCGCGCAGGACTTCGTCGACCTGTTCAGGCTCGAACCCCAGCCGTGACCGTTTGCAGCCTAGGGCGACATGAGCCCGCCGATGGGGTGGAGCATTTTTCTTCCCGACCCTCATCGACCGCCGGGCTTTTCGCTCCACGCCTTCCAGGCCGATCCGGCGGCGATCCCCAACGCCAGCCCGACGCCGACGCCGATGCCGAGCATGTCGAGGGCGCTGCCGATGCCGGCGCCGATGGCCAGCCCGACCGCGATCCCGATGGCGATTTTCCTGTTGTGCATCCTCTCGATCTCCCCGGGTCCGGTTCGAAGATCGCCGGCCCGCCGTTTCCGCCTATGGCGCGGTCGCTGCGGCCTCGGCCCGCGCCTTCAGCGCCGCGTTCATCCTCTCGAAATCGGCGCGGAACCGGTCGACGTCGACGAACCACAGCAGCACGCCGTGAAACCGCTCGCCATGGACGAGGCGGGTGCCGCCGGCGCGCTCCTCGAGAAGGAAATAGTGCTCGCCGTCGAAGAGGCGAGGCAGGAACAGGCGGCCGAGCCAGCGCAGCTCCCGCTCCGGCTCGGCCCTGAGCACGGTCGGGCGGAAGATCATCTCGCTGCCGCCTTCGGGCCGCATCGTGTTGACGAGCGTCGCGCCCGCGGCCAGCTCGCCCTCCATCGCCACGATGAAGGGGTTCCAGTCGCGGTAGCTCCGGGGATCGCCGAGCAGCGACCAGACTTCAGCCGGCGTGGCGTCGATCTCGACCCGGGTGACGATCTCGGCGCGCGGCGCAAGCACGAATGCGCCGGCGAGGAGGATGGCCGCGACGGATGCCGCCGTGAGCAGGATGTTCACCGTATCTTTCCATCTCGGTTGCCCTCCCGCGGCGGGAGGGGAGCGCGTCGGCTTCAGGGATGGCCGAAGCGCGTGATCGTCACCTTGTTGACGAGGGCGTCGATCGACTGCCGGCCCGCGAGCCATTCGGCCGCCGGGCAGGCCGCGACGATCACCAGCTCGACATCGTCGACCCATGCGGCCGAGATGCGGTTGTGGTACTCGATGTGGTCCTTCCCCACATAGGCGATCTCGTCGGCGATGAACCGGACCTTTCCTTCATCCGCGCCTGACGACAGCTCGAACGCATCCACCTCTGCCCTCTCGACCCGCTCCATCCGGGCCTTCACCCCCTCGACATAGGCATCAAGGCTGTGCCGGGGCTCCCTGCCCGCCGCGCGGGCGGCGTCCGCGCCGCGGTTCTGGATGAAGGTGACCACGCAGTTTCCGTCGGCCTGCCGGAAGCGATAGGCATTGTGGACGAAAGCGTCCGGCCGCCACTGGCCGAAATCGGCCGGCATCGCGAAAGCGGCCATCGGCTCGGAAGAACGCGCGAACGCCGCCGGACCCGCCCCGACGAGCCCGGCGAGGAGTGCCAGCGCCGCCGGCAACCCGGCCGACATGAACCGCCTGCGAGCCCGCATCGGCCGGTTCGAATCCATTCCGTCCATATCCGGTCGCATGAGCCGGTCTCCTTCCCGCGCCCGCTCGGGCGCTCCTGCTGTCGCTGCCCACGAAGGGCGGTTCTTCAGGTCGTTCGTTATCGCCGCACCTCACGGTTCCGGCACGGTGAAAGGCGGAAAGCGCAGCGAGGCTTGCCCGCATTCGTGCCATTCCATCCCGGCATTCGCCTCGCCCTCGCGGCCGAGGCACCAGCCGCGCTCGTTCAGGGCCGCGCCGTAGACGGAGCGGGAGAGGCATGCCGCGATCACCTTGACGTCGTCGCGCCGGGCGAGCCGGCACCCGGCGTCGCTTTCGCTCCACAATTCGATCAGCTCCGGCACCGTCTCGGACGCCTCGGGAAACTGCATGCCGGCCTGCGCGGCGGCCTGCCCGGTCAGGGCCAGCAATCCGGCCATCGTCGCAACGCATTTGAAAAATCGGGACATGGGGGAACCTCCATCCAGGGATCGGTCGACGGATGCGCGCGGGGGCCGGCCTTCTATTGCCCGGCCACCATCTCGCAGTCCTCGCCGCCGACCAGATGCGTCTCCCCGGCCTCGTAGAGCCCGACGCGGCTGCAATGGAACGAGAACGCCGTCGAGCCCTTCTCGCGCGCCATCGCCTTGAGATCGGCGACCGCGATCGGCGCCCTCAGCCGGACCTCGCCGAGGAGCTTGCGCCCATCGAGGAACTGGTCGGTGACGCCCGCCACGAGCTCGGTCGGGTCCTGCGGGCCCATCACGTCGATCTGGCTGAAATGCAGGGTGAAGTCCTCGCGGACCTCGATGGGACCGGGCAGGTCCGCCTCGTCCTGCCCGGCCGCGGGGAAGACCCCGAGAAACGCCGCGACGGCGGCGAAGCGGAAGATCGGTGCGATGCGCATGGCTCTTTCCTGCTTGCTCGTGAGTGCCGGTCCAAGCCCCCTTTCACGCCGCGACGCAATCAAGCATCTTCCTGCCAGAATTATAAGCGATATATCTGAATGGCATTCAGTTCATATCGTGATGAATGATGTTCGGCACGACGCTCCTGCGCACATTCCATGCGGTCGTCCAGGATTGCAGCTTCACCCGGGCGGCAAGCCGCCTGAACCTGACCCAGTCGGCCGTCAGCGCCCAGATCCGGCGCCTGGAGGAGCAGGCCGGCGCGCCGCTGCTCGTGCGCAACACCCGTTCCGTCACCCTCACCCCGCAGGGCGAGATCCTGCTCGGCTATGCCCGTGCCATCCTGCGCCTCAACGAGGACGCGCGCCAGCAGCTCACCGGCGGCTGCGAAAGCGTCCATGTCCGCATCGGCGCGACGGACGACCTCATGAGCACATGGCTGCCGGGGGTCCTGCGCCAGTTCCGGGACCTGCATCCGGGGGCGACGCTGGAGGTGCGCGTCGGCAATGCCGGGCTTCTGCTCGCCGGCATGGACCAGGGCGAGCTCGATCTGGTGATCGGCTGCCGCTGCCAGGGCGACCAGGCCGGGCAGGTGCTGTGGCGCGAGCCGCTGTTGTGGGCCTGCGCCGACGACGGCCTTTGCGTCGGCGACGAGCCGCTGCCGCTGGCGCTGTTTCCCGAGCCCTGCCCCTATCGCGACGCGGCGCTCGCGGCGCTGGCCGCCGCGGGGCGCGAATGGCGCGTGGCCGCCGTCAGCCCCAGCGTCGCCTCGCTTCGCGGCACGATCCTGTCCGGGCTCGCCATCAGCCCGCTCAACCGCAGCGCCTTCACGCCGCAGATGCAGGTTCCGGGACCGGAAGCCGGCCTGCCCGCTCTGCCCGACGTGGAATTCGCCCTCTACCTGCGCGTACAGGAAGGGCCGCCCGAGATCGCGACCGTCGCCAACGCCATCGCCCGTGCGGCCCGGCGCAGGCACCTGTCATAGAGGCCACGCCACCGCAATCCGGGGACATCGGGACCACGACGGCCTTGAGGAGACTGCTGACATGACGCACGATGCCGGACACGAGATGAAAGCCCGCATGCGGGCCGATCTGCGCGCCGCCATGAAGGAGGGCCGCACCAGCGAAACCCGGCTGCTCCGCGCGCTCATGGCAGCGCTCGACAATGCCGAAGCGCCACCGCTCCGCGCCGATCGGCGAGCGGCGGACCAGCATCGTTTCCGCGAAGGCTCGGCCGAGATCGAAAGGCTTCACCTCAGCCCGGCCCAGGTGCGCGCTGTCCTGCTGGCGGAAATCGAGGAGCGCGAGCGTGCCGCGGCGCAGATGATCCGCCTCGCAAAACCGGATCGTGCCGATGCCCTGCACGCCGAAGCGCTGCTCGCAAGGCGCTACGTTGGGTGACTGCCGATGACGAGGGTATCGGACCGGCGCTGATAACGAAGGAGGACCCAATGTCGCGCTGACAGCCATCGGTTCAATTCGTCTGCCGGGCGACCACCCGATGGCGGATCGAAAGTCCGACGCTCAGGGTTCTGTCGGGCCGGCGTGGTTTGATAGGCCCCTCACCTAGGCGACCGGCGGGCCGGGCTCGGACATCGCCGCGTGCACCGCGCGCTCGGCGTTCAGGCGGCCGCGGCCGTAGAGGGGCGAATGGCCGTTCACGTCGTATTGACCGCCGGCCGGGTCGATGCGGTCACAGGTCGAGAGCATGATCTCGCGCGCCTCGGCGCCGGTCAGGGTCGGGTCGGCCGAGAGGACGAGGGCGGCGACGCCGGCCGCCCCCGGGGTCGAGCCGGAGGTGCCGCCGAAATCCTCGACGAAGTCGCCGCCGGCGCCGGGCGCCTTGGCATAGCCGTGCAGCCCCCTGCGGTCCGTCGTGAACAGGCCCTTGGTGACGGGCGCGGGACCGCCGGATATCTGGTAAGTGTTGCTGGGGAAGGCGCAGGCGATGGCCTCGCCGAAATCGGAATAGACGCTCCTGATGCCGCGGTCGTCGCACGCGGCGATGGCCATGACGCCGGGGAAGCTCGCATAGCCGTCGAGATCGACGGATTCGTTGCCGTTGCCCGCCGCCCACGCCACGACGCAGCCCTTGCCGACGCGGCCGGAGGCGAGCGCGGACTCGATGGCGGCCGCGGTCGAATCGGGGATCGGCGACTCCGCCGTGTGCCGGGGGTCGTTCGGGTTCATCCAGTCGCCGTCCTTCGGCCCCCAACTGCAGGAGATGACGTCGGCGCCGTGGCGCGCGGCCCAGTAGATGGCGTCGGCGTCGGCCAGCGAGCCGAGCGCGTTGGAGATGCGGATCGGCATCAGCCGCGCGGCCGGGGCCACGCCGCTCGCGCCGCGGGAACCGCTGGCGCAGGCGATGCCCGCGCAGGGCGTGCCGTGGATGTCGGAGGACTTCTTGGGCCTCGCGTTCGCGACGTCGTCGGCGAAATCGTAGGGCGCGACGATCTTGCCCTGTGCCGAGAATTCGGGGTGGCTGGCATCGACGCCATCGTCGATGACGGCGACGACGACGCCCTCGCCGCGGGTCATCGCCCATGCCGCCTCGACATTGGCGCTCTGGTCGACGAGCGTGCCGCCGATGTCGCGGCTGCCGAGGTGCCACTGCTTGGGAAACGCCGCCTTGTTGTCGCGCTGGCGCAGGAATTCGGGGTGGCAGCGGCTGACGGCCGGCTCGCCGAGCAGGTCCATCGCCCGCCCGAACACGTCCTGCCCGATGCGCTCCTTCGGCTTCAGCACGAAGCAGTTGCGGCCGTAGGGAAGCCGGCGCTCGACCTCCCAGAAGCCCTCCAGCCCCGACAGGAGGCTGCGCAGCGTCGCGGGGCCGGCATCCGGCTCGAAGCGGACGAACACGCGCTCGGTGTAGGCGAAGGGCTCGCCCGTGCCCTCCTCGGTGATCACGCGGCCGGCGAACTCGACCGCGTCCTCGGCCTTGAGGAGGGTGCGGGCTTCCTCGGCCGAGACGGAGCCGCGCGCGCGGTAGATCAGGATGTCGTCGGACGCGAAGGCGGTCTCGCGCACGACCCTGCCCGACAGCCTGGAGGCGCGCTGCGACAGGTCGCGCTTCCTGAGCGCCGTGCGCCCGACGGTGCGCAGCGCGATCCGGTCCTCGCTGTCGACGAAACGCAGCCGACAGCCCTTCTTCCCCCCGACGAGCATCTCGACCATGGCGTCGGCCTTTCCGCTTGTAACGACAGGTTGTATCGTCGATAATCGACGATAACGCCTTTGGTGCCGACTGGCCAGCAGCCTCCCGAGGAGGAGCCATGCTCGATCAGGCCTTCGAGATCGCACCCGACCTGGTGGCGGTTGCCGCCGAGAAGGGCACGACTCCGCCCGGCGCGCTGGCGACGCTCGACCACGAAGGCAAGGTGCTCGCCATCCTTCCGCGCAAGGACGCCGCCGGCAAGGCGGAGGGCGAGCTGTTCCCCGTATTGCGGCATGCGCGGACCGGCGAGCTCGCCGTCGCCACCGGCCGCTTCAGCGTGCGCTGGTCGGCGGACACGGACAGGAAGCCGCTCGGCGAGGCGCTGGAGAAGCAGGGCTTCGTGATCGTGCGCGACTATGGCGCGGCCGGCGCGGTGGCTTCCAAAGCGCGGCCGGAGACGGGTTTGATGGAGCAGATGAAGACGCTGGAGCGGCAACCGGGCATCTCCAGCGCGGAACCGGAACTGTTGCGCCTGAGATCGAAAAGGTAGATTTGTCAATTGTTTGCGGGACCCGGGCGTTGTATCGCTTCCCCGGGGCATTATTTCTTGTTGTCGATATAAAGTAATATAGATTTTTAATCTATTTCGATATTGCAGTCGGCGTACGACAATACTGAATAAGACCTCAAGGTTCTTATTGACGCCGCCCGCATACGGAAGTTACTCTACGTCATCGGATCAGTATGATCATGCGGGGACGAGATGCGGCAACTCGGCTTCCTGATGACTGCTGCATTGCTGGCAGCATCGCTTTCGACCAGTGTTTCCATCGCCCAGGAGGCGCAGCAGCCTGCTGCCACGCCGCCGGCGCCGCCGGCCGAACCCTCCGGCCGGCCGGCCTCGATCAAGTTCGCGGACGTGGTCGCACTCGACCAGCTGCTCGTCTACAACCGCTTCGGCTCATTCAATCCCTACGGCATGATCTATGCGCTGCGCCGCGACGTCTCGGCGATCGGGAGCGGGCCGGAAACAGCGCCCGACTGCGCCGACACCTCCGCCGTCAAGGCCGGCGAGGGCGAGCTCCTTGCCGGCAAGGTGGCGCTCAAGCCCTGCAAGCGCCCGCGCCCGCTGGTGCTGCGCGCCAATGTCGGCGACATACTGGAGGTGCGCTTCACCAACCTCCTACGCCAGCACCAGCCGGACGTGTCGAAGACGTTCTGCGCCATCGAGACCGGCAGCGGCGCGCAGGAGCCCGAAGAGGCCGAGGAAGAGGACGTCTTCGCCAGCCTCCCGCAGGAATCGCGTCCGATCTGCGTCAAGCCCGGCGGGCACGACCAGGCGACGGACGACGCCAGGGCGATGCGCGCTGCCGCCGCGCTCGAATGCGCGACCGGACTCGACGGCGACGGCTGGCGCAGGGAAGCAACCGACTTCGCCGGCGCGCAGGCCGAGGGGCTCAGGGAGCGCGACGTTGAGCTGTGCTCGCATGGCGGCACGGACTGGCCGGCGACGCGGCTGGCCAACCTCGCGATTCCGGGCCTCGTGCCGCTGCCCACCGGCGATGCCGACCATGACGGCAAGTGCGCCGGCCTGATCGGCGTCGCGCCCGACGAATCCGTCACCTGCCGCTGGCTGGTCGAGAAGGTGGGCACGCACCTGTTCTCCAGCTTCACAGCCATCGCCGGCGGCGAGGGTGACGGCGGCTCGCTCACCCACGGCCTGTTCGGCGCCTTCATCGCCGAACCCGAGGCCAGCACCTATTACCGCAGCCAGCTCGCCAGGACCGATTTCGAGCGCATCTGGCCGTCATCGGGCGTTGAGGACGCGCCGCGCCACGCGCGCTCGGGCGCGATCGACTACGAGCTGGAGATCGCGGGCGGGCTCGACGCCCGTTCCTCCGGCACGGCCGCGATACCTTGCGCCGATGCGGACACGATGCCGGTGGCGCGCATGACGCGTGCCTGCGGCACAGGCCAGGCGACGGTCGGCGACAAGAGTTTCGGCGACGTACCGGTGATGGAGATCGTCCATGGCGACCTCAACGCCGTCATCCGCCCCGGCATGCCGGTGGCGCCCGCGCCGGGGGACGCCTACGGCGCGGATCTGGGCCCCTTCCGCGAGTTCACCGTCATCTTCCACGACGAGCTGAAGACCTACTACACCGACCAGTATCGCGAGGTCGGGCGCTTCGGCCAGCTCGCGGGCGTGGGCGACGGCTTCGCCATCAACTACGGCGCGGCCGGGCTTGGCACGATGCTGGTGGCCAACCGCAAGGGCATCGGCCCGGCGGCCAATTGCGTGGAATGCCTCTACGAGGAATTCTTCCTCGGAAGCTGGGCCAACGGCGACCCGGCGCTGCTCGAGCAGTTCGACAACGATCCCTCGAACGTGCACCATTCCTATCTCAACGACCGCATCGTCTTCCGCAATTTCCACGCCGGGCCGAAGGAGACGCACGTCTTCCACCTGCACGCCCATCAATGGTGGGCAGGCAACGATTCCGACCGCGGCGCCTATCTCGACAGCCAGACCATCGCCCCGCAGCAGGGCTTCAGCTACGAGATCTATCGCGGCGGCATGAGCCGCTGGCTCGGCCAGACCGACGGCGCGAGCGGGTTCTGGGAGGCGCTGGGCTCGGGCAACCGCAATCACACGCCCGGCGACGCCATCTTCCACTGCCACCTCTACCCGCATTTCGCGCAAGGGATGTGGTCGCTGTGGCGCATCCACGACGTGCTGGAGGACGGCACGCGCCTGCTGCCGGACGGGCAGGCCACGCCCGGCCTGTCGCTCGCGCCCGACACGGCCGGCGAGGGCCCACGGCGCGGCAGCGTCACCCGCGACGGCGCCTGGGACGGCGAGCAGCGCGGCACGCCGATCCCGGCGGTGCTGCCGCTGATGGGCCAGCCCGCCCCGCTGCTGCCGACCTATGGCGAGGACGGCATGCCGGGCTATCCGTTCTACATTCCCGGCGAGCCCGGTCACCGCCCGCCGCAGGCCCCGCTCGACATCGCCAAAGCCGAGGCCGCGGACGACAATGGCGGGCGCGACTATCTCGACGGCGGCCTGCCACGCCACGTGGTGCTGGGCGGCGAGCGCACGGATGCCGGCGCGACCGTGGCCGAGGCGCTCGCGGCCGGCGACATGACGGCCGAGCTGGAGGCGCTTGAGCTGGCCGTGCTGCCGTTCGAAGGCACGCCGCTGGAGAAGCGCGCCATGGCCTTCCACCACGACGGCAGGCTGCTGGAGGACGAGAGCCGGGCCATCGCCGCGCTGAAGCCGGACGGCAGCGCGGCCGGGCTGCCGGCAAAGCGCGGGACGACCGGCAAGCCCGGCTACGGGACGCTGATGATCGGCGACGACGGCGCGCTCGCGGGCGACGCCTTCTTCAACGTCAACGGCGCGCCGCCCAAGCCGGGCGCGCCCTTCGCCGACCCCTGCGGCGTCGCCGAGGGCATGCGCGGCTTCTCCCGCTTCGGCTGGCCCGACGCCGGCGGCTCGATGCTGCCCGGCGCGCCGCTGGAGCCGATCGCCGACCAGTTCTACGAGGGCGAGGCGGCCGCGCGCTTCGTGCCCGACCCGGCGCTCGGCGGCTTCCGGCGCTTCGACGTGTCGGCACTGCAGCTCCAGCTCATCGTCAACCGCGCCGGCTGGCACGACCCGCAGGCGCGGATCGCGGCCCTGTCGTCGGCGGTGAAGGGCGAGGAAACCGCGCCTGGCGCCGGCGACATCGTCAAGGCAGCGCCCACGGCCACGGCCGAGCCCTTCTTCTTCCGCGCCTTCTCGGGCGACTGCATCGAGCTGCGCCACACCAACGAGACGCCGAAGGATCTGGCGCTCGACGACTTCCAGATGAAGGTGCCCACCGACACGATCGGCCAGCACATCCATCTGGTGAAGTTCGACGTCACCTCGTCGGACGGCTCGGCCAACGGCTTCAACTACGAGGACGGCACCTTCGCGCCGGGCGAGATCCAGAAGCGGCTTTGCGTGGCGCAGACCGTCACGCACCCCTTCGGGGGCGAGGACATCACCCTGCGCGAGACAGACCCGGCCGAGTGCGGCAAGGCGTTCATCGAGGAGGTCTGGAAGAAAGATCGCGAAAACCATCGCCGGTATTTCCAGACCACGGTGCAGCGCTGGTTCGCCGATCCGATGCTGTCGCGCTACGGCACGGCCGGCCGCTACGGCGACCGCACCATGCGCACGGTGTTCAGCCACGACCATTTCGCGGCCTCCAACATCCAGCAGCACGGCTATTACACCGCCCTGCTGATCGAGCCGCGCAACGCCGAGGTGACGGTCGCCCGGCGCGACGAGGCGAAGGGCAACACCTTCTCCTTCACCCTGCCCGGCACGAGCCCGATCGAGGCGAGCAGCCCCGACAAGGTGGTACTGGCGGGCCCCGACCATGTCGGCACCCGCGCGACCGTGCGCACGTCGGGATCGGACGGGGCCGACGACGCGGGCGCGACGCTGCATCCCAACGCGCGCGAGTTCGCGCTCGCGGTGGCCGATTTTGCCTTGCTCTACGACGGAAGGCCGACCTCGGCCTCGCGGACGCCAGGACCGAGCGCGCGCGGGATCGACCGGCTGGTGGCCGACGCGCGCCGCGGCGGCATCGGTGAGGAAGAGGAGGAGGGGCAGTTCTCGCCGGCCGACTGGCGCCGCGCCGAACTCCGCCTTGCCGACAGCGCCCCGCTGACGGGGCCGCTCTTCGACGAACTGGAGGATCGCCGCACCGTCGTGCGCCGGGAGTGGGGCAAGCCGGTCGCGCCGCCGCTGCGCCCGGAGGCGATCTCGACCTCCCACCACGACCCCTACATGGTCAACTACAGGACGGAGCCGATCCCGCTGCGCGTCGGGGCGCTGCGCTTGGGCGGCGACCCGCTGCTCGCCGGCAGCACGAACGGCTGCAACGACGTGACCGGCCGGCGCTTCGACCATACCGACATCAGGTTCCAGGCCGTCGGCGAAGGCGGCGACATGGCGTCGGTCTTCCGCTCCGACACGCATGGTGACCCCTGCACGCCGGTCCTCGAAGCCTATCACGGCGAGCGCGTGCTGCTGCGCATGGTCCAGGGCGCGCAGGAAGTGCAGCACATGTTCACGATCGAGGGCCGCGCCATCAAGCGCAACATCGACCAGAAGTTCCCCATGGGCTACCGCCTCGGCGGGGACGTCTCGACACCGACGGTCTGGAGCGGCTGCATGCTCGATCCGCTGGCGAGCGACGCCGGCGGCAACGGCAAGTTCGGCTATCCCGAGTTCTACGACGCCTGGCTGAGCCGGCGGCTCGACGAGGCGACCGAGACCGAGCCCGACCGCGACCTGATCCGCGCCGCCTTCGCCGCGCTCGAGCGGCGCATCGCCGAATGCGACAATGTCGAGGGTTATGTCGCGGCGCAGGAAATCGGCATCTCCGAGCATTTCGAGATCGAGGGCGTGTTCAGCTCCGAGCGCGGCGTCTTCCGCTCGCTCGTCGCCGGGGCCGAAGGCGCGAATGTCCGCCCCGCCGACAGCCTGTTCCACATGGGCACGATCGACGCGCTGTGGAACGGCGCCTGGGGCCTCATCCGCATCTTCAAGGACGAGCAGGCGCTCGACTACACGGCCTGCCTCGCGGCGGGAGGGGCGCGGCCGCAGGACTGCGCCGGCGGCGGGCAGGTCGGGGCGCGCCTCGGCGGCCAGATGCTGCCCGGCGACATCGACCCGTCGCGCAAGAACGTGGCTGGCGAGAGCGTCGAGCCGGCGGCGAGCAGTTGCCCGGTGAGCGCGCCGGTGCGGCAGGTGGCGGTTGTGGCGGCCGAGGCGCGCCACGTGCTGCCCGACGCCGAGACGCGCTATTCGTCCGACGGCCGGCTCTACGACAAGGACGGGCTCAAGCTGGTGGCGCTCGACCCCGCCGAGGCGGGGCCGGCGGTGGCCCGCCTCTTCGAGCTCGCGGGCGATGTCGACCGCTTCGCGGCCGCGGCCCTCGGCCTCGACGCCGCGGCGATCCGGACCGCGGCACGCGACGCGCTGGCCGCCCGCGGGTCCGGGCCCTATCCTTTCGTCATGCGCGCCCGGGCCGGCGAGTGCCTGCGGCTGGTGGTGGTCAACGCGCTCGAGGCCGACGGCCGCAACCCGCCCGGCATAGCGGACGATACCGGCGACGCGCCCATGCCTCCCATCGTGCCGCTCAACGTGCGCGACACGGCCGGCAGCACGACCGGCTGGCTGCGCCCCTCGGCGCGGGTGTCGCTGTCCATCCCGGTCAGCACCCTGACCCCCTACAACCAGATGCGGCTGCCCTTCGGCCTGCTGGAGAACAGGGCCGTCCCGCCAGTGGGGTCGAGCGCCGTCGAGGCCGGCGCCTACTATGTCGAGATGTATATGGGCCGGGTGTGGATCGAGGAGGAGGCGCTTGCCGGCACCATCGGCTGGTTCATCGACCGCATCGGCGAGACGCTCGGGCCTAACTGGACGCTGACGGCCGGCGAAGGGCCGTCGCAGGGCTGCGGACCGCAGGGCCACGCCTATTATGTCTTCGGTCGGCTCTACTGCCTGAACGCCGCCGGGGCGGCCCCGCCTCCCGACGAGGAGGCCGAGCAGAACGCTCGCGATACGGTGGCGGCGGCGCTCGAGGAGATGCGCCTGCTGACCAATCCGGACGGCTCGCCCGTGCTGGAGACCGCCTATGAGGACGGCGAGCGGTTCGAGCTGGTCAAGAAATGGCCCTATGCCTTCGGCGCGCTGCCGGTGCATTCGGTGGGCGACGTCGTCGGCCACGACAGCCACGGGCTCTACGGCGCGCTGATCGTCGAGCCGGCCATGGTCGAGGCTCCGGTCGAGAGCGGGTCCGGCGCCACGCAGGCGCTGCCCCCGCCGGTCCACTTCCCCGCCTGCTTCGCGGCGGCGCAGGGCGAGGCCTGCCAGGAGGAGTTCGGCGTGGGCGCCGCGGCGGCGCCGGTCGCCAACCTGCCGTCCGACTTCGCGGCGAGCGCCGACCTCGTGGTGAAGGCGAGACAGCCGGGCGAGCCCGACGTGACGGTGCGCGAGCACGTGCTTCTGTGGCAGGACGGGCTGAACATATGGGATCGCCGCGGCGCGGCCTTCTTCTCCTATCCGTCCTTCCTGCGCGGGCCGAAGCCGCTCAACGATTGCCGCGTCTGCGACGATTCCTACGACTGGGGCGACCATGCCGCCGGCGAGCGCGCCGAGCCCTTCTTCGCCCGGCTCGCCGGCAAGACGGTCTCGACCGTGCTGGAAGGAAACGAGGTGCAGGTCTCGATCCCGCGCGACATCGGCCCCGACAGCGTCGACCGGCATGCCGAGGCGCACTATAGCGGCCGCGCGCTCTACAACCCGCTTTCCGACTACAACGTCTGGCCGTTCCCGGCGGACTTCCTCGCCGCCGGCCAGGACCTGCCCTCCGGCCTGTCGACGCCGGAGCTGGAGGCGGCGCTGGGGCAGGAAGTGTGGCTGCGCGTCGTGCAGCCGGCCGGCAGGGCGCGCCAGCGCGCGTTCCTTTCCACCGGGCCCGGCTACGGCGACCTCTTCCCGGGCTTCGGGTCGGGCCATTCGGCGCTGCTGTCCGCGCGCAAGTCCGTCACCGCCGCGTTCAGGACGCCCGACTGGCCGGCCACCTATCTGTGGCGCGACGGTCCTTCGCAGCATGTCGGCGGCGGCGTGTGGGGCCGGTTCGTGGTGCGCGACCCGTCCGCGCAATCGGCGCAACAGCCGCCCCAGCAATAGGAGGCGGCCGGTGAGCGCGCCCGCCCCGCAGCCTGTGCCGGCCAATGCGCCGGGCGCAGCAGCGCGGGCGAGAGCCCGCCCTCCCCTGCTGCTGCCGGCCCGGTTGCTTGTCGCCGGCGTGCTGGCAGCCGGGATGCTGGCAACGGGCACCGGCCGAGCGGCGACGGACGAATTCGGCCTCGACGTTTCAATCGAGGCGGCCGACCGCCTCGATCCCGCGGGCGGCCTTTCCGCCGGCCGTCCCATCGCCGTCGACGTGACGATCCGCGACCCGGCGACCGGCCGGTCGATGCAGGGCCTGCGGCCCGTCGTGTGGTTGCGGCGGCTCGACGAGCGCTCCGTCACCTGCTCGCAGGCGGCGCAGCAATACTGGGCAACGGGCGAGCATCTGCCGCGCGGTTCCATCGCGACCCGGCACGGCCTCTGGCTCGTGACCCTCGACGCCGAGGGCCGGATCGCCGTGCACGACCCCGCGCTCAACCTCGCCACCGCCAACATGCTCGCCGTGCGACGACTGCCCGAGCCGCCCGCCGCCATCGCGCTGGCGCCGGAGCGGCTGGAACTTTGGGCCTCGCTGCCGTCTTCGGACGCGCTGGCGGTGATGCCGCTTCCGGATGGCGAGCCGAGGCTGCTCGCGCAGCCGCTGAGCGCGCCGGGCGCCATCGTCGTCGCCGGCGGGCATGTCTGGGTCGCCGAAAACGGGACGGGAGCGGTCGCGACGGTCTCGCCCGACGGCGCGCTGCTGCGCCGGCATGCGGCGGGGCCGGGGCCGCTGGCGCTTTCCCTCCATGGCCACCGCCTGCTCGCCCGCGCGGCCGACGGGTCGGGCGCGGTGCTCGACACCGCGACCGGCCGGACGCTGACCGCCTATCCGGCGGGTGCGCTTTCGCCGGGCGCGCGCCTCGTGGACGGCGGCGTCGCCGACATGGCCGACGACCCGCCGCGCTGGCGCGTGCGCTACGACGGCCGGCCGGATGCCGCCGCCGAGGTGGCGACGCGGGGGATGCCGGACGGCATGCAGCTCTCGGACGACGGGCTCCACGCGCTCGTCTGGGACAATGAGGGTGAGGCGAGCAGCATCGACGTCGTCGACGTGCCGACCGCCACGCTGCTCCACCGCTTCGAGAGCACGGATGCGGTGGCCGCCGTGGTGTTCTCCGGCCATGCGGCCTTCGTCGCCTTCGCGCGCGATCCGCGCATGGCGGTGGTCGACCTAGCGCCGCTGGCTTCCGGCGGCGCGCCGGCGGTGCGCGACGTCGACCTGCCGGACGACCCCGGCCGCTCCGGGCGCGCGACGCCGCCCGACCCTGCGCCGCTCGGGGCCCATGCCGGCGTGCTGGCCGCGCGGGCGGGCTCGCGCACGCTCGCCGTCGTCATGGCCGGAGGCGGGCTGAGCACGGCGCAGATGGGCAGCGTGGTGCTGAAGTCCGATCCTCCCGAGCGGCTGCTGGTCGCCGACCGCAGCCTGCGCGAGATCGCGCCCGGCCGCTTCGCCGCCGCGGTGCGGCTCCAGCACGGCGGCGAATACCGGATCGTGGCGACGACCGGCGTCGGCGGCACCACCGCCTGCCGCGACGTGACCGTCGAGGGCGCGCGCGAGGCGGCGGCGGACGCAAGCGAACGGCTGCTCGTGTCGCTCTCGGCGGAGCGGGACGAGGCCGACCGGCCGCTCCTCGAGGTGCGCGTCGCGGGACGCGAGGCCGGCGGATCGCAACCGCCCCGGCTCGTCGCCGCGAGCCTCTCCAGCGGTCGCACGACGCTGATCGAGACCGCGGGACGGGACGGACACTGGGTCGCGCCCGCCGACCTGCCGGGGCCCGACACCTACGTCTTCACCATCTACGACCGGCCGGACGTCGCCCCCTCCGTCCTCGTCCTGCCGGCGTCTTCGCAGGAGGTGCCGCAATGAGGAGAACCGTTTTCGCGCTCGCGCTGGCCGCCTCCACCCTTGCGGGCGGTACCTTCGCGGGAGAGGGCGACAGCGTGGTGCCGCTGTCGCGGCCGCTGCTCGCGCTCGACGGCAGCGAGGTGCGGCTGACGGATTTCGAGGACAGGAACGTCGTCGTCTCCTTCACCATCGTCAACTGCACCCAGATCTGCCTGACCAGCGACCTCGTCATGGACCAGGTGGCGGTGCGGGCCCGCGCGCAGGGCAAGGACGTGACCCTGCTGACGCTGACGCTCGACCCGCTCCAGGACACGCCCGAGCTTCTCGCCCACGAGACCCGCGAGCGCGGGCTCGACGCCGACCGGACGTTCCTGACCGGCACCTTCTCCAACGTCGTCTCCGTGCTCGCCAGCATCGGCATCCACGACCGCTCCATCGAGGGCCATCCAGTGATGTTCCTGGTCAAGCGCAAGGGCGAGCGTGCCTACCGCAAGATCGAGCGGTCAATCGGGCCGGAGACGATCGTCGGCGCGCTGTGATCCCGCGCCGCGATTCGACGACGGCGCGTGGCCGGGCCGGACCGATGCGGGCGAGGATGCGTGCGCTTTTCCTGCCCACCCTGCTCCTGTCGGCGCTTCTCCTATCCGTGCTGACCGCCGTCGCGGGAGACGGACTGGAGGATGTCGGCCGCAGAATCTACTGGGGCGACGCGCCGGGGGAGATCGTCGCCGAGGTCGGCGAATCCTCCATCGTCGCGCCGGCCGCGCGGTTCGGTTGCGCCAACTGCCACGGGCGCGACGGGCTGGGCGGCGGCGACGCCGGCGTCAGCTTCCCGCCGGTCACGGCATCCGCGCTGCTGGCCGCAACCGGGTCGAGGCCGGCCTACGATGGGCAAAGCTTCGCGCGCGCGGTGCGGGCGGGCGTCGGCGCCGATGGGCGGCCGCTCGACCCGGCCATGCCGCGCTACCGCCTGCCGGACGCCGAGGCCGAAGCGCTGTTCGCCTATCTGGCACGGCTCGAAGCGGAGACGCGGACGGGCGTCGGGGACGGGGCCATCCTGCTCGGCGTGACGGCGCCGGACGGCCGCGAGACCGCGCGCGCCATCGTGGCGGAAGCGCTGGGCGCGGTGGCGACGCCGAACGTGTTCGGGCGGCGGCTGTCCTTCGCGATCGTCCCTTTCGAGGCCGACCCGGAGCGCTTCGCGGACGCTCTCGCGCGCTCCGGCATATTCGCCCTCGTCATGCCGGTGCTCGACCCGGAGGGGGGCTTGCTGGAGGCCGCGCGGCGGGCGGGCATGCCGGTCGTCGCGCCGTGGGGCGGCCTCGCCGGCTTCGAGAACCCGCAGGACGTGCGCGCGGTCGAGGCGAGCCTCGCGGCACGTAAAGCCGCGCTGGCGCGGAAGGCCGAGGAGCTGGCCCGCGAACGCGGCGCGGGCTCGGTGAGCGTCGCCGCCGCCCCGCCCGCCGAGGCGGATCTGCACGGGCGCACGCTCGTCGGGATGCTGGACGAGCTCGGGCCGCACGCCGAGGCGCTGCGTGCGGCGAAGGCCGAGGTGGTGTTGCTCGACACGCGCTTCGTGCGCCCGCCGCAGGACGGGCGGCACGACGTCGAGCGGCAGGCGGACATCGCGCTGCGCCTCGTCACGGAGGGGCTGAGGCTGAGCGGCGCGGATCCGACGCGCGCGAAGTTCATGCGGGCGCTCGGCAGGGTAGCGCTGAAGACGGATTACTGGCCGGCGCTCGATTATCGCCTGCATCCCCTGACCGGCACCGGCGAGTGGCGCTTCATGGAACTGCCCGCCCTTCCCTGAACCCGGAGCGCCGCGCCGGCTCCTTGTTCAGCGGCAGGAACCCGGTAAATTCTCGGGATGAGAAACAAGATGCGCTATCAGGGCGTTTGGGGCAGCCGCGGCTTCATCCTTCTCGGATGGGTCCTGATCCTAGGCGTCATTGTCGCGGCAACGGCGCTCCACGAACGCCGGAAGCTCGTGGCCGAGTTTCAGAGCGAGGCGACGATCCTGCATCGTCTCGCCTCACAGCGCGCCGATCAGCACGACGCGCATCTGACATCGCTCTCCGCGCTCGCCATTGCCGACGAAGCCGGCCGGCGGGATCTGTTTCTGGACGTTGCCTCCACCATCAGGCGGTTCTATCCCCGGATCGAGGCAGTCGATCTCGTTCCCTTGCAGCCGTCCGGCGCGTATCTGACGACGAGAACCGGGCTTTCCGAAGAGCAGATGGGCCTCATCAGGGAGGCAGCCAGCGCATCGGAGGGGCAGCTTGCATTACGCTCCGCGCCGGGTGTGGCGGAGAACTACCTGCTGATCAAACGCAGCCCCAACTCGGACCACGCCCGCTTCGGGCTCACGCTTGAGGTGAATGCGGCGGCTCTGCTGGACACGGACTCGACCATCTGGGCGCGACCATCGGTGTCGCATGCGCTTCTGATGCCTGACGGGACCGCCCTCACCGGACAAGGGGGCATTGCGGACGCGCGGTTCGAAAAGGCGCTCGGCAGCACGTCGCAACCGCTGCTCTTCCAGGCCGACATCGCGCCGGGCCTGCTCGATCTGCTGCCCGGCGACCGGCTGGCGGTCTTCGTGATCCTGGCGTCGCTGCTCTATGCGGTTTCCGTGCTGGGGCTGCGGCAGCTTGCGCGGGCACGGCGCGCCGAGCGTCTGGCGCATCTGAGCGCGCAGGACGCGCGGCTGGCCCATGCCTCGCGGGTCAACGCGCTGGGCGAGATGGCCAGCGGCATGGCGCACGAGCTGACACAGCCGCTGACCGCCATTCTGAGCCAGGCCCAGGCCGGCCGGCACCTGTCCCGGCGCGGCGAGACCGAGGCGCTCGAACGGGTTCTGCACAGCATCGCCGAACAGGCCAAGCGGGCATCCGCCATCATCGAGCGGCTGCGCAACTGGACGCGGCCTCCGGCGGAAACGGGCCAGCGGAGCCTCGTCGCGGAGGCCGTGCGCAATGTCGAAGCGCTGCTGAGGCCGGAGGCGGACCGGGCGGGCATCGCGCTCTCCACCGATCTCGAGGCGCGCGCGATGCCGGTGCGGGGCGATCAGGTGGAACTCGAGCAGATCGTCTTCAATCTCGTGCGCAATGCGATGGACGCCGTCGCCGGCGGTGCCGACCGCCGCGTCACTGTGACGGGCCGGCGCGAGGGAGCCTTCGTCATGATCGACATATCCGATAGCGGCCCGGGTGTGGCGAGCGATCTTCGCGCGCGGCTGTTCGAGCCGTTCGTCACCGGAAAGCCCGGCGGGACCGGACTTGGCCTTGCCTTGTGCCGGAGATTTGCAGAACGGATGGACGGCGAGCTTACGCTGCTCGCGAACCGGCCGGAAACGGTGTTCCGGCTTCGCCTGCCGCTGGCGGAAAATGCGTTGCGCGAGGTGGCGGAATGAAAAGCCCGGTTTACCTGGTCGACGACGACGACGCCGTTCGCGAGGCCCTTACGCTGCTTTTGCGAACGGTCGGCCTTCAGGCGCGAGGCTTCGCCTCTCCCGACAGCTTTCTCGCGGCCCTCGACGGCCTTGCTCCCGGCTGCCTGATCCTCGATATCCGGATGCCCGTGATCTCCGGACTGAAATTGCAGGAGCAACTGGCGGGACGCGGTGTGGACTGGCCGACGGTCGTCATCTCCGGCCATGGCGATATCGAGGCCTGCCGGCGAGCCTTTCGCAACGGAGCCATGGATTTCCTGAGCAAACCGGTGGACGAGCAGGATCTGATCGACGCCATTCAGCGCGGTCACGCCGAGCTGGACAAGCGCCGACGCCTGGCATCCGAGACCGATGAAGCGCGGCAGTTGCTGTCCCGGCTGACGGGCCGGGAAATCGAGGTGCTGGAGATGATCGCCAAGGGGCTGACGACGCGACAGATCGCGGAAGCGCTCGAACTGTCGCCGAGAACGATCGACAGCCACCGCGCCGCGATCGGGACGAAGACCGGCACGACATCGGCCGCGGAGCTGGCGCGCCTGTGGATCGAAGGACGCGCAGCTCCGTAGAACTACCGACAAGGCTGCAAGCCATACGAATACCGGCGCACAGCCGCCGCCCATAGGTTCGCCCTGTCACGTATCGAAGGAGAACCGACATGATCCGCAAGCTTGTCCTCACCGCCGCGCTGCTCGCCCCCGCTGCCGTCGCCGCGCAGGACCTTCCGACCGCGCCCTATCTGCCGCTCGACATGGCCCAGACTGCGGCGCGCACTGCCGTCGACGCCTGCGCGACCGAGGGCCACAATGTCAGCGTCGCCATCGTCGCCCGCAGCGGCGTGACCACGGTCGTCCTGCGCGCGGACAATGCCGGGCCGCATACCGTGGGGAGCAGCGTCGGCAAGGGGTTCACCTCGGCCAGCATGGGCCGCGACACCGCCGGGCTTGCCGCGTTCATCGGACAGAACCCCCAGAACGAGGGGCTGCGCGACATGGACGCGCGGATGGTGATCCAGGCCGGCGGTCTGCCGATCCGCATTGGCGGCGCGCTGGTCGGCGGCATCGGCGTCGGCGGCGCGCCGACGGGCGACGCCGACGCGGCCTGCGCACGCGCCGGGCTTGACGCGATCGGTGCCGAATAATCCGCTAACGATTGAAACGGCCGGCCATAACTTTCCCTCGACAGGAATGGCCGGCTGCTTGCAGGAGGATCGAGACGATGAAACGCGCAATCCTGACCATGATCCTGCTTGCCTTCGCGGGCTCCGCGCAGGCGCAGACACCGCCCTCGGCGTCGGAGATCGCGGGCTATGACGGTCTGCACCGTGCCGCCCACGACGGGGATGTGACGACGATCCGCCGCCTCGCCGGAGCAGGCGACGATCTCGATGCGCGGGACGGGGCCGGTCGAACGCCCGCGCATGTCGCCGCCTTCGCCTCGCATGACGCCGCGCTGCGGGCGCTGGCCGAGGCCGGTGCCGACATGAACGCGCTGGAGAACCGGGTCTATGACGTGCTGACCATCGCGGCGGTGGCGGATGACCCGGAACTGGTTTCGCTGGCGCTGGAACTCGGGAACCGCGCCGACCTGGTGACGAGCGTCTATGACGGCACCGCGCTGATCGCGGCCGCGCATCTCGGCCATCACGAGGTCGTCCGACGCCTGATCGCGGGCGGCGCTCCGCTCGATCACGTCAACAACCTGGGATGGACGGCGCTGATGGAAGCGGTCGTGCTGGGGAACGGCGGTCCCGACCATATCGCCACCGTGCGCGCCCTGGTCGAGGCCGGCGCCGATATCGGTATTCCCGACCGTGATGGCGTCACGCCGCTGCACCATGCCGAGGCGCGGGGCTACGAGGAAATCGCCCGGATCATCCGGGACGGCCGGCGCAAGTGAGGCCGGACGGTCTCAAATGAGGCATTTCGCGTTTGATGGGGCCCCGCATTGCCCACCGACGAAATGCGTCGAGGGCGAGAGATTCATATCGTCGGGCTTCACCGTGACTTGCGTCCGCAGGCGGCAGGTGCCCGACACCTCGGCGTGCTTCCAGGCGTGCGTGGGGCGATGTCAAATTGCAGGATCTCGCGTCGGCGGGATCGTCAGGACATTTTGGAGAGCGCGGCGGTCGAGCGCGAGCGGGTCTCGTAGAGACCGGCGATCAATGCATCGAGCGTGTAGAAGAAGCGTCGATCCGGTGGATCCTGCCGGACCGCGATCAGGGCGGTCTTGAGATTCTCGAAACGGGCAGCCGGGTCGTCGATGGCGAGATCGAAGAAATGATCGTCGGGATGGACGCCCTCTTCCCGTTGTACCGCTTCGCGGCGTTGCGTGCGGGCAACCCAGCCAGAGACGAACTCGATCACGGCTCGCGAAGCGTAAAACGCCTCCACATCCGAAAACCCGGCGGTTTTAGCCGCCCTGATCGCCTGCTCGTGCCGGGCAAGCACGGAGCTGGTAGCGATCGTCCGCTTCTGCGAAAAATCGGCCAGCCCCGGCACGGACTGATACATGTCGTACAGGGACAGGGCGAATTTGCGCACCCATTCATGCCAGCTTTCGCCCGTGTAATCGGCGACCGGATATATCGTCGTAACCCGATCGACGAAGCGGCTTTCAAGGTCGCCCTTGCTCTTCACATGGCGATAAAGCGCCGAAGGCGTAATGTTGAGGGCCGATGCCAGCGCCTGGAGAGTAAGGTTTTCCAGCCCGATCTGCATGACCATATCCATGATCTGGTCGATGGAAACCTGCCGCGGCCGGCCCACGCGGCGCTTGCTCCTTTTCCTCGCCTCCTGTTCGCGATTGTCCTGATCGTCCATCCCTATACCCGTCAGTCGCGCGGCGGCCCCCAGCCTCCGCCACCATTGGACCTGATGCGTATCAGATCACCGGTCGACAAGTCGACACCCCCCTGTTTCTTGACCGACACCCAGTCGGCCGTTCCGGTTTTCCTGAGTTCGATGTCGCCAGCCGCGCCCGGGCCACCGCCTGCCAAGCCCCAGGGCGGATCGAAAGTCCGGTCGAGCGAGAATTCGCCGCGCACATGGTCGCCGGCGACCTCGAGCAAGCGCTCCGTGCCGTCGCCGCCGGGATGCAGTCCTTTGCCGCCGGTGCCGCGCAGGAACCGGTAGCTGTGGCAATGCAGCGGAAAGCGGCGTTCGGCAACCTCCACCGGGATATCCCTGGTATCGCCATGGCCCATCGTCTTGAGAGGGCTGAAGCCCCCGCCGTTCTTATGGCCGCCGCGCCCGCCATGCGCGGTGTCTATGAACACCCACCAGTCCTTGTTCGGATGCTGCCCCATGAACATGAAGATGCCGAACGACCCGTGATGACCGGCCGGCACGACATCCGGCACCTTCTCGCCGATCGCCCGGAACACGAGGTCGATGATCGTCACGATCGCCGCGTTCCAATAGCCGAGCGGCACCGTCGGGCTGGCGGAAATGATCGTACCATCGCGGAACTTGCAGGTAATCGGGTCGAAAAACCCTTCATTGACAGGGATGTTGGGTTCCAGCAGACCCTTGAATGCCACCCGAACGGCGCTCAGACCTGCCGCGCGCCCCGCATTCATCGGGGACTTGCTCTCGTCCGGCATGTCGCTCAGGTCGACCACCACATTGCCGTCCTCGACCTCCAGTCGCAGCTTGAGCAGCAGCGGCTCGGGCGCCCTTGGTCCGCCGTCGTCGAGATAGCACTCGGCGCTATACGTGCCGTCCGGGATGAGCTCGCGGATCTTGCGCCGCGCCAAGTCAGCGCTGGTCGTCTGTATCGCCGTCATCAACCGCCGGATCTGGTCCGGAGACCAGCGGCCTGCGATACGTTCCGCCCAGCGGGCGCAGCCGAGCAGGCAGGCGCCGATCTGCGCGTTGAGGTCGCCCATCACATATTTGGGCTGGCGCGTATTGGCCTCGATGGTCTTGAGCACTTCAGGCGCCGGCTTGCCCCCGCGATAGAGCTTGAGGCCACGATACTGGATGCCCTCGTGAAAGATGTCCTCGGCGTCCCAGGTGATCGAGCCCGCCACGAGCCCCCCGACATCGGCCCAGTGCGCCCTCACGCAGATATAGCCGATGATCGCATTGCCGCTGTCGAACAGGGGCGCGATCACCACGACATTGTTGGTGTGCTGTCCCGAGACCGGCGTGTAGTTGGTGAGAAAGATATCGCCCGGCTCCAGCGTCTCAACGCCCAGGACGCCTACGGCATCGCGCACCGGATCGCCGAGGTCTGCCACGAAGATCGGCAGGCTTCCCCCGGATTGGGCCACGAGCCTGAAGTTCTCGTCAAGGAAGCCGATGCAATAATCCTTGTATTCATAGATAAGGAGCGAATAGGCCGTACGAGTGAGGTTGGATTCAAGCTCGTCGCCAATGGACAGAATGCCGTGGCGAAAGAGCTCGAGTTCCAGCACATCGATATTTGTCGTATCAAGCACGCTCAATTCTCCCGCGTCAAAATGAGATACCCCCGGTCGGAGCATTCCGCCGTCCATCGAGGCGGCACCACGCTGATCGCGCCGATTTCGTACACAAGCATCGGTCCGGCATATCGAACGCCCGGCTTGAGAGCTTCACGCACCATCGCCGACGTGTCGACAAATCCGGTCTCGGCATCGAAGAGACAGGAAACCTGCAAAGTGCCCTGATCGAGGTCCGTTCCACCGGGTGCGATTCCGATGGAGGGAAGGTCGCGCTGGACGATCACCTCGATGTCGATCACCTCGATCGCCGACACCTCGTCGACATAGCCAAACCGGCGGCTGTAATAGGTGGAAAAGTCGTCGATGACGCCCTCGTACAAATCCGCGCCGTCCTCGAGCAAGGCCGGCCGCAAGGGTATCCGGAGCGAGTGCTCCTGACCGGCATAGCGCAGGGAGATAGTCGCGGACGTCTGCGCGTTCCCGGCAAAACGGCTGTCCTGTGCGATCTCCCGGTCAAGTTCGTCACTAAGAGCGTCGATCCGGCTCTGGATGTCGTGGCGTGTCAGCTCACGCAAGGGCGTCTCGACCAGTGTCTGGCGGGTGAACCGCAGATCGGATTTCAACATGCCGAACGCGGAAAAATGCCCGGGATGCGGCGGCACCAGCACCTGGCGTATTCCAACTGCGTCGGCAACCCGGCACGCCTGACCCGGCCCGGCGCCGCCTGACACGATCATGGTGAAACTTGCGGGATCGAGGCCTCGCTCCAGCGTTTGACGGCGGACCACGCCGGCCATGGTCTCACATGCGAGTTCGAGAATGCCCAAGGCCATCCTGTTGGTCGACAGGTTACACTGCTGCGCCAATCCCTCGACGGCCCTGGTGGCGGCCTCGGCATCGAGCTCGAACTCGGCGATAAAGATTCCGGGATGGAAATGCCCGCAGTGAACGAGAGCGTCGGTCACGGTAGGCTGCTTGCCGCCCTTGCCGTAGGCGGCAGGCCCCGGTTCGGCGCCGGCCGAACGCGGCCCCACCCGCAAACGTCCATTGTCGAGCCAGCCGAGGGAGCCGCCGCCGGCGCCTACTTCCTCGATGTCGACCACCGGCACCTGCAGCGGCAGCCCGCGCGCATAGCCGTTGATCCAGTAAACGCCCAGCGTCTCGTACGCTCCGCTCTCGATCAGGCTCGCCTTGGCCGTCGTGCCGCCGATATCGAGCGTCACGACGTTCCTGAGGTCGAGTTCCCGGGCAATATGCGCCGCGGCGATGACGCCGCCGACAGGCCCGGACTCTACCAGCCGGATGGGAAACTTCTCCGCCGTGCTGCGTCCGATTGCACCGCCGGTGGCGTCCATGAACAGGAAATCGCCCTCGAACCCCGCCTCCTGCAACCGGCCGACCAGCCGCGAGGCGTAGTTGCCGACGAGCGGCCCAACATAAGCGTTGGCAGAGGCGGTGGTGAACCGCTCGTATTCGCGCCACTGGCGGGACAGCGACGCCGAAGTGGTCACGAAGACACCCGGCAAGGCCGCCGCTATTTTCTCCGCTACAAGTCTTTCATGCGAATCGTTGCGATAGGAATGCAGAAACGCGACTGCGACGGCCTGCGGGTCCTTGCCACGCAATTCCTCGATCAGCGCGTCGATGTCGGCCTCGGACGGCACTTGCAGGACTTCGCCGGCGGCGCTCATCCGTTCCCTGATTTCGAAACGCATTTCGTCGGGGATGAAAGCTGCATCGCGCTCGTAATAGGGATTGTAGATTTCGGGGCGGTTGCCGCGTCCCATGGCGATGATGTCGCGGAAACCTTCGGTCACGACGATGGCGCTGTGCACGCCACGCCGCTCGAGCAAGGCATTGATGACGATGGTCGTGCCGTGCACGAGCAGGGCGGCCTCGTCGAGCGACGCGCCGGAATTGGCCAGCGACGCCAGCACCCCGTCGCCCTCGCGGCGCGGCGTCGTCAAGGTCTTGCCGATGCGCAGGCGCCCGTCGGCCGTGTAGGCGACCGTGTCCGTAAAAGTGCCGCCGATATCGACGCCGAGGCGCGAACGCGGGTCCAACTTGCCTGTCATGTTGCAAGTCTCCAAATAGTATGGTGATGGATGTGCGGACTATCCGGCGCCTTCACACGAAGCGCTGTTGGGTCCGTCCGATCGTCAGGTATTCGATGCCTACGATCAGGTAGAAGAGCGCGACGCCCAACGCCGACATCGCGAAGATGCAGGCAAAGGCCATGACGGTCAGCAACTGGCTCGCGGCATATTGCGAAAGGTAGCCGATCCCCGCCTGCCCCGCGATCATCTCGCCGACGATCACGCCGATCGTCGCCAGGGTGATGCCGAGCTTCAAGCCTGCAAAGATACTGGCCAGGCCGGCCGGCAGCCTGATGTACCAGAAGATGCGGAACTTGTTGCCGCCCATGATGCGCCCGAGCTTCAACAGTTCGGGATTGACCTGGCTGAACCCCAGCGCGGTGTTGATGACGATGGGAAAAATCGCCACCGAAACCGCCAGCACGATGTTGGTCATCGACCCGAAACCGAACCAGAGCAGAAGCAGCGGCGCGATCGCGACCTTCGGGATCGAGTTCATGACGATCAGGACGGGCATCAGCAGCTTGGACAGCCAGGGCGAGAACGCCACGGCAAACGCGACCGGGATGCCTATGGCCAACGACCAGAAGAAACCGACGGCGATCTGGTAAAGCGTGATCAGCGAATGCTGGAGCAGAAGCGCCCGCTTGTCGATGAACTCGTGCGCGACGGCGACCGGCGACGGCAGCACGATCTCGGGATACTGCCCGATGACCACGGCCATCTGCCAGCCGATGAACACCAGCGCGAAACCGGCGATGCTCCACAGGAACCGGAAGTTGCCGTGCCAGACTGGCCTGTCCTTTGCCCGCGCCTTGCTCGTTTCAACGATTGTCATCATCATAGGCTCCGGATTGCCGCAAGGCCTCGAAGGCCTCGTCGATAAAGCGCGTGAACTCCGAACTGCCCCGCGGCCAGCTCTCGCGCGGGCGCGGAATGTCGACGTCGATGCGCGACGAAATCCTGCCCGGGCGCGCGGAAAGCACGTAAACGGTGTCGCCGAGGAAAACCGCCTCCTCGAGGCTGTGCGTCACGAACACGACCGTCTTGTCCTTTTCCGCCGTTACCCGGGCAAGGTCGATGGCGACCTTCTCGCGCGTGATCGCATCGAGCGCGCCGAAGGGTTCGTCCATCAGCAAGAGGCGCGGCTCATGGACGAGAGCCCTGCACAGGGCAACCCGCTGCCGCATCCCGCCCGAGAGCTGACGCGGATATGCGTTCTCGAAACCTGCGAGCCCGACGAGTTCCAGCAGCTCCGATGCCCGCTCGCGGTGCGGACCGGCAGGTTCGCCACGCATGCGAAACTGCATCAGCACATTCTCGATCACCGTTTTCCAGTCCAGCAGCAGGTCCTTCTGGAACACCATGCCGGAAGAAAGGTTGGGTCCTCGCAACGGCGTGCTGTCGAGAAGCACCTCCCCCGAACTCGCCTGTTGAAGTCCGGCGATCAGTTCAAGCAGCGTGCTCTTGCCGCAACCGGAGGGGCCGAGGAGGCTCACGAACTTGCCTCTCGGAATCTCCAGATTGACGTCGCGGAGGACTTCCAGCCCGCCGAAGCGCTTGTTCACCGCCTTCAGCGACAGGATGGGCACCGATGCGTCGAGAATGTGCTTTTGCATGAAGATCAATTGCACTTGGCCGTCGTGACGGGATTGTCACCTTCGAAAAAGGCGTTCGTGTAGAGATCTTCCGGCTTCATATCGGACGTCGCAAGGCCGATCCGCTTGTACAGGGCCACAGCTTCCGCCCACGCTTCGGGGGACCCCACGCCGAGGCGGTCGGTGCCGGGAGCGCAGGCGTAAGGGATGTAGAGATTGTACTCGGGCACCACGGTGTCGGGATTGGTGCCCGGCGCCGCCTTGAGCTGGGTTTCCACCATGATCTCGGGATTCCCGTTGATCTCGACCTGGGCACGGTAGGTCGCGCGCAGGAACGCCTCGATCTCGCCGCGCCTGGCCTCGAGGGTTTCGGGGCGGACAAGCCAGACATACATGGGTTCGGGATCGCCATAGTCGGCGAAGGGGATATAATTCGCGGGGCGCTGCGCTTCCGCGCCGTTCAGCACGAACGGCATGAGGGTGGCCGCCCCGTCCACCTGCTTGGCGATATAGGCATTGAGCATCGCATTGATCTGGGAGACCGTGACGAACTCGACCTGGCTGGGATCGCCGCCATTGGACTCCATGAGCGCCCGCAGCAACTGCTCGTAGCTTGCCGCCGGAACCACCACGGTGTGCCCCGCAAGACCCTTGAGGTCCTCGACGCCGGTTTCCTTGCCCATCGCCACGCCGAAACCGTTGCGGCCGTACATGTTGCCGACGACGACGATATCCTGGCCCTTGTCACGGGTGAGGATGGCATTCACGCCGAGCGCGAAGGCGATGTCGGCGCTGCCCGAAGCGACCGCATTGACCGCGTCCTGCGACAGGCGCCCGGCGATAAGTTCGACCTCGACGCCTTCCGCTTCGTAGTAGCCCTTCTCCTTGGCGTAATGAGGGAAAACGAAAGGCGAGATAGACAGAGTCCCAAATTGGACCTTAAGCGGTTCACTCGCAGCGTCTCCGGGGGTGAATACCCCCGCCATACCGATCGCCAGCGCGGCAACGACAAACCTATTCATCAACTCCTCCCAATTCGACCCGGCATTCGGGTGCGAGATAAGTTTTGCGATCTGAATTCAATTTGTCAATGCCATTCACAAATTTTTCTATGACGAGAAAACGGGGCAATCCCGGCAATTTCGGCACGGTCGTTCGCCGGCATTTGCGTGGCGGAATCAGCCTGCCTCAGGCCGGCTCACGGGCAGGTCCTCCATCACGGCGGTCCATCTCTCCCGCCGTAGTGGAGGCCTTAATGCGATGATGTGACGATGATTTTCGCGACCAGTTCCGCGGTGTTGCGCACACGCATCTTGCGCATGATTGCGCTCCTGTGGACCTCGACCGTCCGCGGCGAAATGTTCAGCAAACCCGCGATCGCCCTGCAGGTCATTCCATTCACGACCAACTGGGCAATCTCGCGTTCACGAGCGGTCAACCGGACCGTGTCGACACGCCGGGTCGGCGGCGCCGAGGCTTCGAAAGTCCAGACCATCATCTCGAACGGATCGTGGGGCGTCATCGTCTGGCCGCGCGCCTTGGCCCAGAAGATCTCGCCGGAACGTTTCTGCATGAAGCGTTCATCCTCGTATCTGGACCGGTCGGCGAGAAGCTGCTTCCAGCGCGCTCCGGTCGCCTCATAGTCGATGTTCGAGGGGTAAAGGATGCGGACCGATTGTCCTTCAAGCTCCCGGCGGCTCCAGCCGAAAAGCAGTTCTATCTCCACATTCGCGCGCACGATCCGGCGTCGCGAGAGCGCCAGCAACCCGACAGGCGCGCTGAGAAAACCTATGGAAAACACCGCATCATCGGAGAGGTTCATCGGATCGTCCGACATCTGCATGCCCTTCTATCCACCACGTACTTTCGTACGTAGTTCTACGAATAGACACAACCTGCCTTCTGTTTCACCCCTTGCGGCAAGGAAGATGGATCGCGTGGGACGGGCTTTTCGTCGCCGGCAGCGGCCATGCCAATTGCAGCGCAGGTCGCGCCGCGCAGCGCCTCGCTTTCCGCACGGGAGACGCAACTGACGCGGTCGTTCTGCATGCCGATCGTGCGTGGAGGACAATGATGAACATCGCAAACTGGCTTTATCAAACCGCGCTGTCGTGGCCGGATCGTCCGGCCCTGTTCGCTGGGGAAATCTGCATACGCAGCTATCGGCAGTTCGCAGCCGCCGCGGTTTCGCGTGCGCATGCAATAGCGGCAACCCACGGGGTCGGTGCCGGGGATCGCGTGGCGATCTTCATGAAGAACGCGCCGGAATACCTGGAACTGATGCACGCCATATGGTGGCTGGGCGCGGTCGTTGTTCCGATCAATCACAAGCTTCACCCCAACGAGGCTCTGTGGATCGCGGAACAGTCGGGAGCGAAGATCATCTTCACGGAGACGGGCAAGGAACTCGGCACACAAGCCTTGGTGCGAGAGGTGACGACGGGAGCCGCGCCGGACCTTTCCGCGCCGCTCGTTCCACCACTTGCCTCAGGAGCAGACGACCTCGCGTGGCTGTTCTATACCTCCGGCACGACGGGCAGGCCCAAGGGCGCGATGCTCAGCCACGAGAATCTACGCACCATGACGATGTGCTATGCGCTCGACGTCGACCACAGCAGCGCTGACGACACGATGCTCTACGCTGCGCCGGTTTCGCATGGCGCCGGCCTCTACATGTTCGTCGCCATCCGGGCCGGCGCGGCGCATCTGGTGCCGTCGTCGCGCGGATTTGACAGCGACGAGATCATTTCGCTGGCGCGGAGCCGTGGCAATCTCGTGTTTTTCGCTGCTCCCACCATGGTCAAGCGCCTGGTAGCGGCCGCCAGGGCGCAGGGCTTTGAAGGGACTGGCATCCGCACGATCATCTATGGCGGCGGGCCGATGTACCAAGCCGACATAGAAGAAGCGCTGGACGTTTTCGGCCCACGCTTCGTGCAGATCTACGGTCAGGGCGAAACACCGATGACGATCTCGGTGCTGCCTCGCGATCTCGTCGCCGACACGTCGAATCCGCGCTGTCATGAGAGGCGAGCGTCGGTGGGCTTCGCCCAGGCCTGCGTATCCTTGCGCATTCTCGGCCCGAACGGCGAGACGCTGCGATCTGGCGAAACCGGCGAGATCGCGGTGAAAAGCCCGACCGTCATGCTGGGATACTGGCAAAATCCTCAGGCCACCGCCGAGACGATCCGCGACGGTTGGCTGCTGACCGGCGATCTGGGGCATATCGACGAGGACGGCTTCCTCTATCTGACCGACAGATCCAAAGACGTGATCATCTCGGGCGGCACCAACATCTATCCGCGCGAAGTCGAGGAGGTGCTGGTGCGCCATCCGGCCGTGTTCGAGGCGGCGGTGATCGGCGAGCCCGAGCCCGAATGGGGGGAGCAGGTGGTCGCGTTCGTCGTGTTGTGCCACGGCATGGAATGTTCCGCGGTCGAACTCGACACGTTCTGCCGCAACGAAATCGCAGCCTTCAAGCGGCCCAAGCACTATCGGTTCGTGTCCGAGCTACCGAAAAACAGCTACGGCAAGGTTCTCAAGTCGCACCTGCGAGCCCGGTGAAAAAGCCTGCCGGGCCGAGATAACGCGGTCGGCCGACCTGCGACAGGCATCGCCGCCGCCCTCCCCCGCACCTCTGCCTCCCGGATAACGACACCGGTCGCGGAAGCGAACGGCGTTTCTCGAAAATCGTTTGCTTCCCTAATTTGTTTATCGTATTCACAAATTAGAGGAAGGGATGAGGATCTCCGATATTCTCGGGAGGAACCATGCGGGATTTCGATGTCATTGTGCTGGGATCGGGCCTGGCGGGGCTGGCAGCGGCAACCGAAGCCGCGCAAGCCAAGGCCCGCGTGCTTCTGGTGGAAGCCGCGCCGAAAGTCGGGGGCACCTCGGCCCTTTCCACGGGCGTCGTCTACGCCGCGGGCACCAGCGTGCAACGGGCGCTCGGGATCGAGGACAGTCCCGAAGCGATGCTGCGCTATGCCGTGACGCTGAATGCCTTCCGCTGCGCGCCGTCCCTCCTCAACGAAATGGCGCAACGGAGCGCGGATGCGCTGGAATGGCTGATTTCCCTCGGCGTGGAGTTCTCGCCCGACGATCTCTACATTTCGGGCGCCGAGGATGTTCCGCGCGGACACCGCGCAAGGAATAACGGCCTCGAGATCGTCGCGGCGCTCGATCAGGCGGCAAATGTCGCCGGCGTCACCTTCGCCCTCGGCACCCGTGTTCGGCGCCTCCTGTTCGAAGCCGGCGCGGTATGCGGAATTGAGGTGGACGGCGAAAGGATCACCGCGAGCACGGTCATCGTCGCGACAGGAGGCTTCGGCAACAATCCCGAGCTCCTTGCCCGCCACTATCCCGACGCCGCCATCGCTGAAAACCCTCACTATGTCGGGTCCGAATATGCCCGCGGCGACGGCCTGACGATGGGCCTTGCGGTCGGAGCTGAGGTCGGGGGGCACAACAACGGCATCATCCAGCTCAGCACCGGCCTGGTGAAGGATCTGGAGTCCTATTTTCCCGGCTGGGTGATCTTCGTCAATCGGGACGGGCGCCGGTTCGTCAACGAGAATGCGCCCTATGGCGTGATGTCGTGGGTCGTTCAGGGCGAGCCTGCAAACGAGGCCTTTGCCGTCTTCGACGAGGCCGCCCGTGCCAGCGCGAAGGTCATCACGACCTACAAGCCCCTGGCTCCGAGCTGGACATCCGACCAGCTCGCGCAATTCATTGCACAGGGCAGGATCGCGCAGGCGGAAAGCCTCGATCGGCTTGCCGAGAGGATCGGGGTGCGGCAGAGCACGTTCCTCACGACCGTCGAGAACTACAACAGGGATGCAGAAAGAGGGGTCGACAACGGATTCTTCAAGAATCCGGCCTATCTGAGGAAGATCGGCACGCCGCCTTTTTATGCGGTGCGGCTGCGCTCCACCACCGTCAGCTACACGGCCGCGGGCCTCAGGATAGATACGGATGCCCGCGTCCTCGATGCCTCCGACAGGCCGATACCGGGCCTGAGGGCGGCGGGAGAAGTCACTTGCGCCCTTCCCGCGCGCTACATCGGCGGCGGCTGCTCGCTCACCAACAATCTCGTGTTCGGCCGCATTGCCGGCATCCACGCCGCCCGCGATGCGCTCGCGGGCGCTTTCGTATCCTGATCGTGACGGCATCGAGGGAAAAGAGATGATGTCAGAGGACAAATTGCGGATTGCCGATCGCTTCGAGATCGAGGACGTGCTGTGCCGTTATGCCCGCGGGGTCGACCGCAAGGACTGGGCCCTGTTCCGTTCCGCCTATCATGACGATGCCGTCGACGATCATGGCGACATAGTGGGGACGCCCGACGAGCTCGTGACGGCCGTGCGCCGCCGGCACGAGAAGATGACGCAGTCGCTTCACGCGCAGTACAAATCCTGCATCGAGTTTGCCGGTCCCGACAAGGCCGTGGCCGAGACGCCGTTCACGGTCGTCCAGAGCCTTGGCGACGATGACGCGGACTACCGGGATTCGCTTTCCGACCTCCGGCTCGCGACAGGGCAGATCATGCATCTGCGGATATGGGGCCGTTACGTCGATCTTTTCACGCGCAAGGCGGGTGCCTGGAAAATCCAGCGCCGCTCGGTCGTGATCGAGCAGACAATCGTCGAGCCGCGCGTGGCCAGGGACCGGGACGGATGGATTTCAGCCTCGCGCGACGGCGACGACCGGATCGAAAGCCTGCGGCGCGAAGTGGGGCTCGCCTAGCTCCTTTCGTTCAAGCGCCCATGGCGACAAACCCGCATCCAGCCCGCGAGGAGAAAACATGCCTATTGCTGCCTTTTCCCAAAATTCCGGAATCCGTCTCGGAAAGATATTCGGCGAACATCTGATCGACCTCTCGAAGGCGGACCCGAGCCTGCCGACGACGATCAGGTCGTTTCTCGAAGCAGGGAAACCCGCCCTCGACACGTTCATGCGCATCGCTCGTAACGACGGCGATCCGATTCCGCTTTCCGATGTGAAATTGCACGCGCCTCTGCCAAATCCGGAAAAGTATCTGGCGATCGGATTCAACTATTCGGATCATGCCGGGGAGGCGCAGCGACTCGGCCTGAAGACGCCCGAATATCAGCTTTGGTTCAACAAGCAGGTTTCGTGCATCACCGGCCCCTATGACGACATCGTAGCCCCCGCGGTTTCCGAGAAGCTCGACTATGAGTGCGAACTCGCGGTCGTCATCGGGCGGGAATGCAGGAGAGTGCCGGCCGATGAAGCAAGATCCGTGATCGGCGGCTATATGGTGGCCAACGACGTCTCGGCACGCGACTGGCAATTCAGGACCCCGACGGTGACCCTGGGCAAGTCGTTCGATACGCACGGACCAACCGGTCCGTGGCTGACGCTCGATGCCGAGATCGACGATCCGCATCGGCTCGGACTTCGGACCTATGTGAACGGAGAGCAGCGCCAGAACGGGAATACACGGGACCTGATCTACGATGTCTACGATCAGATCGCCTATCTCAGCCAGGTCATGACCCTGAAGCCGGGAGACATTCTGTCCACCGGCTCGCCGTCCGGCGTGGGCGTTGCCCGCGAACCTCCGGTTTTCCTGCGCCCGGGCGACGTCGTGCGGATCGAAATCGACCAGCTCGGTCATATCGAGAACCGGGTCGTCGCCGACATGTGAGGGGAACCTGTCCAGGCCGCGGCGGCCGGTTGTGCCGCGCGGCCCCGCCGGCCGTTGGAGTGCCGGCGGCTTATCCGGCCATGTCGGTCGACCGGATCGGTGCGTTGCCGGGTGCGCACCTGCAAGACGGGCGGGAACCGGACGAAAACGACCCGCGGCGGAAAAAGCGCCTTTGGCACGGGCTGCGTCCCTGATCGGGACGATCGGAAAGCCGCACGCCCCCTTATGCGGTGGAGAATGCCGGCCCCGCTCGATCAATCGGCGACGCGACCTTCCACCACCCATGCGGAGCCGAACACCCTGCCGATCTTGACCGACCAGCCATTCTCGCTCTTCTCCGCGGATCCGTCCGACATCGCCGTGCGAAAAAGCTCCTTCACAAGCACCTCGCGACTTTCGGGGCTGAGTTCCGGCGCGATCGCCTTGATCGCGGTCGCAGCCGCGATCAGAAAGATCAGATCCTCTCCGCCCTGCTTGGTAACCCGGAAGCTCGTAACCTCGGAGCCCTCGCTATTGCTGCGGAAGCTGGCCTCCAGTCCGTGCTGGTTCATGATGCGATAGTCGCACGCATAACGATCTTCGACAGGCTGGCACGAAACCAGACGCACGGTGAGGCTCCAGTCCTTCCAGAAATGGGAGGAGGCTCCCAGATCGTCGTCCGTGTTCGACACCGCGAAAGCAGAGCCCGCGAACATGCTCATTGCGAGCGCTATGATCAGGCGCATTGTCTCCCCCCTACATTTGCGGCCGCGAACCTATCCCCCATATGCCTTGCCGACAAGACGACGCGGATGGCTCTCCTGGCGCACGCAAGCCGTGTCCCATCAACAAGGTAAGAAGGAATGCGGACAGGACACTCGCACTGGCCGGCGATGAGCCCGAAACAGGCGACCGGTCGATGGTCAGCGGCGGCAATGGGGCATCCCGGCACCTGATGCGCACCAGTACGATGTGGGCGATGTTGCCCCGCGCCATGTGCCGGACGTTCCCTTACCGATGGTCGTCGCGTTAGCGCAGGTCCCGGCGCAGGATGCGGCTTTGCCTGTCGGTGGTGGCCCACAGGCAGCCCGCGCCCGATGCGCGAGGGTTGCGGGTCGTCCTCCAGCCATTCGGTTGAACCCGTCACTGGCTCAGAAGCTCGTCGGTCGGTGTGTCTTCTTTCAGTATTTGGTCCACCGCGGGTACCCATTGCAGGTGCGACAGGAGCGGTAGCCGAGCTAAGAAGGCTAGATTTTCGTCTCGTGTTCCTCCGGCAGGTTGGCCGGACCGGCGATTATCTGTGCCTCGAATTCAAGTATTTAGACACCAATGATCGGAACACGGATCGCGAATACGTCGCCGAGGGTGTCGATCGGATCGTTATCGGCGACTACGCGCGCAACCATCCTTGGGCAATCATGGTTGGATTGGAGCGAACCGGTCCACTCGAACGGACTTCTGGGAATATCAGCACACAGCTGAACGCCCGATATGGTGCTGGGGTGGACTATCGGTCTTCTGTCGAAATTGGGCTTCCAAACGCCTTCAAAAGCAATCACCTCCAAGCAAATGGTCCTCATCAAATTACAATAATTCACGCCTACTACCTGCTTCATCCAGCCGTTTAATCAGTTACCTGAAGATTGGACCAAAAAACCTCCGGCTTTTTGCCTAACGCAGGTAATTATTCCGCGCCCTGTCGAGCCGTATTTCAGCATTTATCTGTGCAGGTCAGTTTGCAGGCGGCAGCCAACTGGTCCTCAATGCCGAAGACCGGACAGTCCGTAGCCGGCCCCGATCCGGTCGGACTGCAATGTGCCTATAGTGGCGATCATTGATCTGTCCATTACACTAAAGGCGTTGATTAAAGTGCCTTGACGTCCGCGCATGCGTGCGCTGAAGCGGAAACAGATCAGCGGTCCACCGGGCATTTGCCACTCTGCCCCGCGCATTTCCGCTCCGTGATGGGACCATCATCAAGCGCTCACAAGTTGCCCCAAGCGTGTAACAGATCTCGCCGGTGCTCCATGTGCCACCTTGTCGAACATGTCGTTTGCCACACAGATGGACTTGTTACGAGGAACTGGAATCGGGATCGATCGTTCTATCGTTATGCATTTTCACGGATGAATGGCGATTGATCGGTAAAGGCTCTGCGGTCAGTTTGAATGCTGACGCTACCCATATTGCAAACGCAGATGACACGGCGCGGGCAGGAGATCCTCTCTGGAGCGTCGAACGCGGTTTTTCGCCTCTTGTCGGGACCGCGATCCACAACGGTCATCATGTTCGTCGCGGACTGGAAGGCCGGTTCGCTCTTTCGCATGAAGAGCGCCGTCGGGAAGAAGACCCGTTCACCGAGTATTTCATCCGCGACGTGCCGAACCGCGTCGTCTTCCACCGCTCCCGGTTCGAGATCGACCTTAACCGCGCGCGCGATCTGGCCGTCTATCTCAGGCCTGAACAGGCCTGGGGCCTCGATGTATGGAAGGACGGTCTGCCCCGCCCAGACCTCGATGCCTCGCTCGCGCTACACGATGCCTATTACGCGATGCTGGAGGAGATGCTCGCCGGCATGGAAGCGATGCATGGCGGCTTCGTCCTTCTCGACGTCCACTCCTACAACCATCGACGCGGTGGCGCCGAAGCCGAGCCGACCGATCCGGACAAGGCTCCGGTGATCAATATCGGGACATTCTCGATGGACAGGGCGCGTTGGGCGCCGCTCGTGGACGGGTTCATCGAGGCGCTGTCGGCCAGCAGGATCGACGGGGTCGAGCTCGACGTGCGGGAGAACATCGCGTTCCAGGGAAAGGGGGAGCAGACCCGGTTCGTGCACGAGCGCTTTCCTCGCACCGGGTGTGCGATCGCCATCGAATTCAAGAAGGTGTTCATGGACGAGTGGTCGGGAGAGCCTTTCCCCGACATTCTGGAGCAGTTGCGCTCAGCGCTCGCCGCCACGTTTCCCGTTCTCGAGGAGAAGCTGAGGACGCTGCTATGACGGCGCGGCGCGGGCAGTCTCCCGCCCCGAGCGCGGCCGCGCTTGCCGAGCGCGTTCGCGGGGCGCTCGGGAAAGGGGAAACGCTCCGCTGCGACCTCGGCGGCGGGGCGCGCCTCCACATCGACCGGCCCCTGCCTTTCCTCGTCGTTCATCGTCTCGCCCGGAAGGCCATCGCCGCCCGCGCCGCGACCTCGGCCAGTGCGTCCTATCTCCTGTTTCGCAATCAGGGGACCGCGCGCGCGATGATTGCCGATGTCGCGGCCTCGATGACGGAAAGATTCGGCGACTTCCTTCTCGTCGAGATCGCGGAACTCGAAACGGACTGCCTGGCGGAGGATGCCGCTTATCTCCCGCCTTTCGAGGTCGAGCTGGCCGCGTCGGAGGACGAACCGGCGCAGGCCGCGCTCGCGGCCGTGGCGAGCGCGATCCAGTCCGTCGACGTCAGGTTCCGGTTTCCGCAGGTGACCACGAGGTCGATCGCCCGGAAGAAGGGGCGCGCACCGCTGGTCGCGCGCCTCACCGACCATCCCGTTCTCCATATATCCTTCGCTCCGATCTATCGCGCGCCGGACGGGGAGTCGGTCTATCCGGATCTTTACGAGCGCCTGGTGGCGAACATGGTGGACTCCGTCCTTCAGGGCGTCGCGGCCTTCGCGCGCCAGACCGGCGCCATGAAGCCGGCCACCCACCGGGCGCTGGGCCGGCGGGTCTTCATCGACACGGTCGAGCGCGCCGACCGTTCACTGGACGAGGTCGCCCGGTCGTTCGATTTCCTGCTTTCCGTCACACCCATCAATGCGGGCCCGGCATTCGAAGAGTTCGCCGAGAGCGGATACAGGCACGTGCCCCGCTTTCTCTATCGCCCGCTGTCGGTCGACGTCGATCGCCAGAAACGGGCTCTCTATTCGATCGATTTCGATCGTTTCGAGGACCCCGTCCTCTCGCGGCTCTACGAGGAGCGGCGTCTGGAGCTCGACCTGCAACTGTCGATGATCGCATCGCGGGAAACGCCACGCTTTCGCGAGCTCGGACGCGCGCTCTACGGGCCGGTCGAACCCGCGCTGCTCGACGCGGCCATGGATATCCTCGCCAGATGCCGCGGGGGCAGGCGCCGCCCTGACGACGCGAGCGTCGGCTCGGTCGCCATCGGCAGGCGGGCCGAGGCGATGATCGCCGCCTATGCGACCGATCATCGTGGCTTCGACGCGCAGATCGAACTGCGCGAGGACCTGCCCTCGGGCATGATGGTGACGGGACAGCGGCTGCTGATCTCGAAGGGGATGTCGGTGCCTCGCCACCGGGTCGAGGCGCTTCTGAGCCACGAGATCGGCGTTCATCTCCTGACCTACTTCAACGGGTCGGCGCAGGGGCTGCGCCTCTTCCGCTCCGGGCTGGCGGGGTACGAAGGGTTGCAGGAGGGGCTCGCGGTCCTCGCCGAATATCTGGCCGGCGGCATGACCCCTCTTCGGCTGCGCCTGATCGCCGCGCGCGTGGTCGCCTGCGCGATGATGCTCGATGGAGCCGGTTTCCGCACGACATTCAACGCGATGGTCAAGCAATATGGCTTCAGCGAAAGCACCGCCTTCACGCTGACCCTGCGCGTCTATCGCGGCGGCGGCTTCGTGAAGGACGCCGTCTATCTGCGGGGTCTCCTCGAAATCCTTGCGCATCTCAAGGACGGCGGCAGCCTCGACCCGTTCTGGACAGGCAAGATCGCCGCGTCCCACTTTCCCGTCATACAGGAACTGGAAGGCCGCGGTCTCCTGAAGCCCGCGCGGTTCCTGCCCCGCTTCCTTTCCGGCAATGGAGCGCCCGAGCGGCTCGACAAGGCCCGCTCCGGTCTTTCCCCCATCGACATGGTCAACGCATAGGAGCCACGATGCGCATCGCGTTCTTCGTCAATTCGATCAAGGGCGAAACCCCGACATACACGACGACCGTTCTCGCGCTTGCGGCACTCATGCGTGGTCACGAGGTCTGCTATGTGACGCCGGAGGATTTCGTCCTGGACCCCGACGACAGCCTGGCGATCCGCGCCCTGACGCTGCCGTCGGGCAAGTACAAGAAGGCGTCGACCTTCTTCAAGGCACTTCAGGACGAGGGGGAGACGAAACGCCTCGACGCCTCCGAGATCGATGTCCTGTTCCTGAGGAACGATCCCTCTCTCGATGCAGCCGAGCGACCGTGGGCGGCCCATGTCGGCACGCTGTTCGGCCGTCTCGCCGCCGCGCGCGGCGTCCTCGTCGTCAACGATCCGGACGGACTGGCCAAGGCACAGAACAAGCTCTACTTCCAGGACTTCCCGCAATCCGTGCGTCCCGAAACCCTGATCTCGAAGAGCATCGACGAAATCCGCAACTTCATCGACGGCCAGAAGAAGGGCGTCATCATCAAGCCGCTGCAGGGATCGGGCGGCAAGAACGTCTTCAAGATCGCGTCTCCCAAGGATGCCAACCTCAACCAGATATTCGAGGCGGTGAGCGAGGAGGGCTATCTCATCGCCCAAGGCTATATGCCTGAAGCCACCGAAGGAGACATCCGGTTCTTCCTGATGAACGGAAGGCCGCTGATGCAGGACGGCAAGTATGCCGCCTTCCGCCGCGTGCCGGCCGAGGGCGAGACCCGGTCCAACGTGCATCGCGGCGGCACGGTCGCGCCGGTAGAGATCGATGACGCCATCCTTTCGGTGGCGGACGCGGTGCGCCCGAAGCTGATACAGGATGGAATGTTCCTGGTCGGCCTCGATATCGTCGGCGACAAGATCCTGGAGATCAACACGTTCACCCCGGGCGGCCTCAACAATGTGTCCCAGCTTCAGGATGTCGACTTCAACGACACGGTCATCAGGGCTCTCGAGGAGAAGATGGCCATCCGCGACGGTTACGGCCTCCATATCTCGAACCGCGAGCTGGCGACGCTTTGACTGTGCCGTTCCGCCTCGTCCGGGAGCCGGTCACTTAGCCGGCTCTATGCGGAACGGCGCGGCGGATATCATCTCGATAAATCGCACCGCATTCCCGTCGCGGCCGATTGGAAGGATGCATCGATAGTGCTAGGTGAGGACGCCGACGAAGCTGGTTCGCCATCCTGATGCCCATCACGCAGACGACCTTCCTCAGAACCAGCGCGATCCTGCTCATGGTGGGTCTCGTCGCGCTCATCGGGATCGTCATGGCGACGCTTTGGCTGGGTGAGCGCACGCAGCACTATTTCGACGTGGTGATCGAAGCCCGCGACCTGCGCACCACCACGAACAACCTGCGCGTCGCGTTGCAGGAAATGGAATCCAGCCAGCGCGGTTTCATCGTCACGCAGGATGAGGCCTATCTCGCGCCGTATAACGAGGCGCGGGACAAGGTCATGCCCAATTATGCGCGTCTGGTCGAGGTCGTGGCCGGGTTGACGGCCTATCGCGAGCGGATCGCGGCCCTGGGGCCAGCCGTACAGGACAAGCTGGCTGAATTGCAGGAGACCGTCGAGCTCGTTCGGGCCGGGCGGCAAGCCGACGCGGTGGCGATCGTCACGACGGACCGCGGCAGGCAGATCATGGACAATGCGCGCAGCCTGTTCACCGAGATAATCGGCAACGCCGATGAGGCACTGACGGCAGGCGTCCAGGAGCAGCGCGCCAGCGCCGACACGCTGCGTCTCGTCACCATCGTGGGCGGCATCCTGATCGTGCTCGTGGTGGGCGGCTCCGTATGGACGGCGCTCAACTATACGCGCGATCTGATCGAGGCGCGCACGGAAGTGGAAACGCTCAATCTCGGGCTGGAGCAGCGCGTTAAGGAACGCACGCAGGACCTGATGCGCGCCAACGAGGAGGTGCAGCGCTTCGCCTATATCGTGACGCACGACCTGCGCGCCCCGCTGGTGAACATCATGGGTTTCACCAGCGAGCTGGAGGAGACGATGAAGTCGATCCAGACCTATGTGCTCGCGGACGGAAAGCGGCTGGGCGAGGAGGCTATCCGCGAGGCGCGCGCCGCCGCGTCGGAGGATCTGCCCGAAGCGATCGGCTTCATTCGCTCCTCGACCCGCAAGATGGACCGTCTCATCAACGCGATCCTGAAGATCTCGCGGGAAGGGAAGCGTCCTCTCAAGCCCGAGGCCATCGACCTGAAGGTGCTGCTGGGAAGCAATCTGGCCACGATCCAGCATCAGGTGCAGGAGGCGGGCGGCGAAACGAGCCTGTCGGTTTCGGCGCCTTCCATCGTATCCGACCGTCTGTCGATCGAGCAGATCATCGGCAATCTGCTGGACAACGCCGTCAAGTACCATGCGTCCGACCGTCCGCTGGCGATCCGCGTGTCCGCCGTGCCGGAGGCGGGAAGGCAGGTGCGTATCGACATTTCGGACACCGGCCGCGGCATAGCGCCGGAGGACCATCAGCGGATCTTCGATCTTTTCCGCCGCTCCGGCCAGCAGGACAAGCCGGGCGAAGGCATCGGCCTCGCCTATGTCCGCACCCTGGTCCGGGCCATGGGCGGCGACATCACCCTTGCCTCCGCGCTCGGCGAAGGCACGACCTTTTCCATCCTCCTGCCGCTCGACGTCAGGACCGTTGTCAGGAACGAAGCATGAGCAACGCCAAGCCGGTAACGATCGTCATGATCGAGGACGATGAGGGACATGCGCGCCTCATCGAGAAGAACATCCGCCGCGCGGGCGTGAACAACGAAATCGTTCCCTTCGCCAACGGCACGGAGGCGCTGGCCTATCTTCTGGGGCCGGACGGTTCGGGCGAGGTCAGCGCCGGCCGGTTGATGCTCGTGCTGCTCGATCTCAACCTGCCCGATATGACCGGGGTGTCGATCCTCGAGAAGGTCAAGAACAATTCCCACACCCGCAGGACGCCCGTGGTCGTGCTGACGACCACCGACGACGAGCGCGAAATCCAGCGCTGCTACGATCTCGGCGCCAACGTCTATATCACCAAGCCGGTCGACTACGACGGCTTCGCCAATGCGATCCGGCAACTGGGGCTGTTCTTCTCCGTCATGCAGGTTCCGGAGACAGAATAGATTGCCCAACCGAATCTTCCGGGTCCTTCAGATCGACGACGATGCCGCGCTTGCCCGCCTCGTGGAGCGGGCGCTGACAAGGCGCGGCTATACCTACGAGCATGCGCGCGATGCCCACTCGGGCCTCGAGCGGATTGCCGGCGGCGGCATCGATGTCGTCGTTCTCGATCATTTTCTCGAAGGCGCGATCGGCCTCGGCGTGCTCGAGAAGCTGAGCGGTGTCGCCGATTCCCCGCCGGTGGTCTATGTCACGGGTTCGCTGGAGCCGATGGTGGCCGTCGAGGCGCTGAAGGCCGGAGCGGCCGACTATGTGCTGAAGACGGTCGGCGAGGAATTCGTGGTCCTGCTTGTCAGCGCGATCGAGCAGGCGATCGAGAAGACCCGCCTGCGGCGGCAAAAGGAATTCGCCGAGCAGCAGGTGCGGGCGGCACGCGACCGGGCAGAAATCCTCCTCGCCGAAGTCAACCACCGCGTCGCCAACAGCCTGGCGCTGGTGGCCGCGCTGGTCCGGATGCAGGCGTCGGCGGTCTCCGACCTCCATGCCAGGGATGCGCTTACCGAGACGCAGGCGCGCATATCGGCCATCGCCGGCCTGCACCGTCGCCTCTACACGTCCGACGACGTGCGCTCCGTCTCCCTCGATTCCTATCTGCAATCGCTCGTCAGCGAGCTCGACACCACCATGCGCGCCGCGGGCAGCCCGGCAAGCGTCAGGACGGAACTCGAACCCGTCACGATCCCGACCGACAAGGCGATTTCCATCGGGGTGATCGTCACCGAACTGCTGACCAATGCGTACAAATACGCCTATCCCGACGATGAGGTCGGCGAAATCCGTGTCCTGTTGCGGCGCCGGCAGGACGGAGACGTCATCCTCGTCGTGGAAGATGACGGCATCGGCTGGAACGGCACCGGCGAGGCCAAGGGGACCGGTCTGGGCACGCGCATGATCTCGGCGATGGCCCAACAGCTCGGAACGACCATCAGCTATGGCGATGGCAAAGGCGGCACGCGTACGGCCATCCAGATCCGGAAACCTGAGGAGGTTGTCGCCTCTACGTAAGGACAAGCTGACTGTGCGGGCCTGATCCCTGCCCGTCAGTCGCCGATATGATCGGCCATGAATGCGCCGCGCCGGCCCATGGGTTGGGGAGAGCCAGTCGTGGTGTCGAGGGATGTCTGGTGTTCCATCTCGGCGTTCAGCTTGGCGCCCAGGATCAGGATGATGACAGAAATCCAGGTCCACATCAGAAAGCCGATGATCGCGCCCAGCGATCCATAAGTGGCTTCGTAGTCGGCAAAACGCTGAAGATAGAACGAGAATGCCGCTGAAGCCGCGATCCATGCCAACGTGGCCAATGCCCCACCCCATGTGATCCAGCGCCATTTGGCACGCTCGCGGCTCGGACCGTAGCGATAGAGGATCATGATGCCGGCGCCGATCAGGATCACCAATACCGGCCAGCGCAGGAAGCGCAGCAGCAGTTCCGACCAGCTGCCGAGATTCAGGAGCGCGAGAAGCACGGGAACGATGCCTATCGCGGCGATCAGCAGCGCGGCGGCGACCATGGCGCCAAGCGTGAAGCTGAAAGCGACGAGGTTGAGGTGGAGGAAGGAGCGTTTCTCTGCCTCTCGATAGGCGATGTTGAGCGCGTCGAACAGCGCCTTGACCCCATTGTTGGCGCTCCAGAAGGCGACCAGCAAGCCCACGACGATGCCGAACCCGAGCGCGCCGCGATCCTGCGTCGCCAGGCTTTCCAGTCGCTCATTGATCATGTCCAGCCCGCTCGACGGCACCAGTGCATCGAGAGCCGAGACATGTTGTGTTACCATGAAGGGATCCGCGAAGAAGCCATAGGCCGAGACGAACGCGGTGAGCGCGGGAAACAGTGCCAGCAGCAGATAAAAGGTCGTCCCGCCGGCAACCAGCATAACGCGGTCCGCACCGACCGATCGCCAGATTCGCAGTGCAATATCCATCCAGCCCCGCGCCGGTATCTGCGAAGGCGACGAAGCATGGCGACCACGGCCTCTTTCAAGCGTTTGGAAGTGACGTGTCACCAAAGCCTCCTTCCGTAGTGGCCACCATTGACTGAATTCATGCGCCCGTCGCAGGGTTCCCATATACGGATGGTGCGGGGGCTTGAGCACGACGCTAGCTGATCTGGATCACAAATCCATGGCTAGCATGACAAGATCGCTCCCGATCTCCCCGCCATCTGTCTCACGTGTACGCATCGAACGGACGAGCCGATGGACGACCCTGAAGCCGAGCTTTTCATAGAAAGCTGCAGCGGTTTGCGTGCCAAGGTGAACGGTCGATACGCCTTGGCCTCGCAGAAACTGGAAGAGTTCATCGGCCAGATATGTACCCGTCCCCCTCGCAGCCTCGGCCGCTGTCGTCATCGTAGCGAGATAAGCATAGCGCCGACCGTCGCGTTCATGGATCGAGCCGTAGGCCCCGCCGTGTAGCCGGCCTTCGCCGTCGGTCAGCTTCATCACAAAGGCGGGCTTGATCTTTTCATCCGCCTCGTTCACCGCCTCGACATAAAGGGTACGGATTTCTCCCGTCGTCATCGCCGGTCCCTGCGTAAACGCATATGTATGGTCGGGGCCGGCAGGCATATCGATACGAACGGGTTTGAAGCCCGCTGACACAAGGGACGGGCCAACGAGGTTGCCAAAGGTGGTCAGCACCACAATGCAATCCGCCGGACGTCCCGTGGAGACCAACGTGTCGGCCTGCGCTGCGACATACCTTGCAGCGTCGCTGATGAATCCGTTATCCGACCGGTCCACGATATCGGGGTAGTGGATCACTACGGATGGGTGAACCCCGAACTCGGCCTCACGCCGAAGAAACAATTCAAAGATAGCAGCGGCTTCATCAGCCATCTTATCGCGCGAGATGTCGGCCAGGGTGAATTTCGTTAATCGAAGCTCGGAATTCCTAACGGTCACATTGTTCTCTCTGGAGTTATTCATCTATCGCCAGATCATTTGACTATTCATGGCCGTTTAAAGCTGCACTGCGTCCATCTCGACCAGAACAGCCGGCCTGGCCAAAGGTCTGCCTTCTCAAGAGATAATCTCTTTTCGTTGCAGCGTTGGCGCAATCTGTCAGTCGAATTCCGCAATCTCCTCAGCGTGTTCCCGGAGATGGGCGGGATTGATCAGATCAACATAACCGCACAATATTGCTCAACCTCGCCTCGTGTGGCAATTCCTGACCCAACTCCTCACAGGAAAATCGAAACAGTGTTTCAGACCTTGCTGTCCGATCATGCCGCCTATGTCGCGATCGGGATCATGCTTCTCACCTTCGTCGGCTTTACCCTGGAACGCTATCCGCCCGAGGTCGTGGCCAGCGCGGGCGCGGCGCTGTATGTCGCGCTCGGCATCGTCACCCCGCAGCAGACCTATTCGGTGTTCTCGAACTCGGCACCGCTGACCATAGCGGCGATGTTCGTCCTCACCGGAGCCCTTGTCCGGACGGGAGTGCTGGAGCGGCTTGTCGGCCGCATCCTAGACATGGCCGGCGATCGTCCCGTAGTCGCCATCGGCAGCCTTTTTGCCGGCGTGCTGTTTCTGGGTGGCTTCATCAACAATACGCCGCTGGTGCTGATCCTCATCCCGATCGTCCTTCGCCTCGCCCAGACATTCTCCATTCCTTCCACGCTGCTGCTGATACCTGCTTCCTATGTGGCGGTGATGTCGGGAACGATGACGCTGATCGGCACCTCGACCAACCTTCTGGTGGACGGCGTCGCGCGCGAGGCCGGGCTCGCCCCGTTCGGTATCTTCGAGATCACGCCCATCGGCATCGTCGTCGGGCTCTCGGGATGCTTGCTGCTTGCCGTCTTCGGCCGCTTCCTGTTGCCTCGAAGGGAAGACAAGAAGGGAGAGGACGACGCCTCATCGCTTCCCTATCTCTCGGAGCTCACCGTGCTCCGCGAAGGCGACTTCACCGAAGCGCCGGTTGGAGAGATCGCCGCGCTTCAATTGCCGGGATTGCGTTTTCTCGGCATCCGGAGGCGCGGGACGATGCTGCGCGAGGCCATTGCCGAGGAAACGCTGCGCAAGGGAGATCGCCTCGTCCTGATGGCTACGTCCTCTGAGCTCCTGACGCTGAGGCAGAACAAGGACGTGCGCATCGGCACGGCGAAAGCCATGGGCGCCACCAACACAGACGAGGAAGAAGTCGTCGTGGAAGCCGTCCTTGCCCCGAACAACGCCGTGGTGGGGCGGGCGCTGAAGACATTGCGACTGGACGCGAACGGCATAACCGTGCTCGGCGTCCATCGCCACCAGCATATCGCCGGCGAGGACCTGGGCAGCGCACGAATGCGCGCGGCAGACCGCCTGTTCGTCACGGGCACCGCCGAGGTCCTCGACCGCATGAACGAGCGCGGTGTGGTGGTTTCCACCACCCGCACGAGCGGACGGGCCTTCCGGAGCACCCGCGCGCCGATCGCAGTCGGCGCTCTGGTTGGCGTCGTGGCGCTGGCGGCGCTCGGCTGGATGGACATCGGCATCCTTGCCATGATGGCCGTGGCGGCCATTCTGGTCCTGCGCTGCATCGATGCGGACGAGGCCTGGGCCTCGATCGACGGCGGGATCCTGGTGCTGATCTACGCCATGCTGATCGTCGGGATCGGCTTGCAGCAATCAGGCGCCATCGACATGGTCGTGGGGGCGCTGACGCCGCATCTGTCAGGCTTGTCCGTCCTTATGCTGCTGATCGTCGTCTACCTCCTGACTTCGCTGCTGACCGAACTGATCTCGAGCAGCGCAGTGGCCGTCATCATGACGCCGATCGCCATCGCGCTGGCGCAACAGACGGGTCAGGACCCACGACCGTTGGTGGTAGCGGTCATGTTTGCCGGTAGCGCAAGTTTTGCCACGCCGATCGGTTACCAGACCAATACGCTCGTCTATGCCGCCGGCAACTACAGGTTCGCGGACTTCCTGAAGATTGGAATGCCGATGAACATTGTCGTCGGCGTCGCGACCTGCATGGCGATCTACTACTATTACTAGAAGAATATCAGAAAGAGGAAATCGCCGAGCAGGAGCTCTCATGCCTCGACCAGCTCGTTCTCGGCGATGATATTGACGCTGCCCGCCGACGATTCTTGAAGGTGCGCTGTCTGCCACGTAACGAGCGAGGTCTTGAGCCATAGCATCCGGTCTTCCGGGAGGGCGATCTTCGTGGTGAGTTCCAGATCTGTCTGCTCCTCCCCGCTGATTTCAGGACCTCCCTGACGCGACCACGAAGGCAACCGATCGCCGCTATACGGTCGGGAATTGGCGGTGTGGCTGTGGTATGCCCGGCGGACTGACACGCGGTGTCGATAGCTCAGAAAAGGGAGATGCCGACCGCGTAGTCGACGTCTACAAGCGAAGCTGGAACCAGCTCGTGAGCACGCCGCAGAACCCGCGGCCGTCGCAGGCCATCGACGCCAACGGCACCGAGCATGTCTATGTGTTCCGCGCCCTCGACGGCATCGCGCCGAAGGACGTGACCATCGCGCGCAGCGTGCGCGAGGTGATCAGCGGCACACAGCCTGACATCTCCCGCACCTATGTCGGCTACCATGTCACCGGCGAAGTGACCGAGGACATGCCGAAGAATACGACCCTCAACTATGAGGGCCGCTTCATCGGTCACCGCAACACCCAGTTCACCGCAGCGCAGAACCCGCAGATGGGCTCCGCCCAGTATAACGGCACCGTCACCATGCAGGCCTCGCTGACCGATGGCGGCGGCACGGTATCCGGCACGCTCGACGGCCAGAACGGCTTCCACGCCGCGCGCACGCGGATCGACTTCGCAGGCGACGTGTCGGGCGCGACATTCGAGGCGCGGCAGCTCTCGATCACGCCCAACAATTCCAACAACACCGATATCGTAAGCATCAAGGACACCAGCGCCGTGCAGGGTGCGTTCTTCGGCCCGGGCGCGAGCGAGGTCGGCGGCGTCTTCCTGGTCGAAGGCGAATGGCGGCTTGCGGAAGGATCGCCGACCGCGCCCTATCACTTCGCCGGCTCCTTCTTCGGCGAGCCAGGCGGGAGACTGAAGCCGACCGGCAAGGCGTCATCGGCCGCCTTCGGCGCGCGCTCCACCCGTACCCGCCATCGGGAAGCGCGGAAGCGAGTAGGCAGGGCGGACTTGTTCGTCCCGAAACCGTCACTTGCCGGACTTGCTCACCATGGGGGCTTCACTCAGACCGAGCCTCGCCGCGTGCCAGGAGGCTTCCGCGCGCGTGGAAATGCCGAGCTTGCGATAGATGCCCTTGATATAACCTGCGACGGTGTTCTCGGTGATGCTTAGCGTCTCGGCGACCTCGGCGTTGCGCAGGCCGCGTCCGATCAGGCCCAGCACCTCCCGCTCGCGTCCTGTCAGATCGTCTTCCGCGGCGGCCGGCCCCGTCCTGCGGAAATGCTCCATGATGCGCCGCGCGATAGAGGGGGAAAGGGGCGGGATTCCCTGGACGAGTTGCATGAGCTGCCGCGCCAAGAGTTCGGGTTTCTGCCCTTTCAGGAGATAACCGTGTGCTCCCGCCGAGAGCGCCGCGACGATATGGACGTCGTCGCCCATGACGGTCGTGATGACGCACAAGGTTTCGGGATGCCCAGCGCGCAGACGGCGCAGCACGTCGAGGCCGGAGCCGTCGGGCAGGCCGAGATCGATCAGCGCGAGGTCGAAGGCAGTGCCATCCGCCGCGGCGAGCCCTGCACGCATGCTCGCCGCTTCGCTGATCTGGCAGTCAGGGAACGCTATCTTCACCACATCCGCAAGCCAGCGGCGGGTCTCGGCAACGTCCTCGACGATCAGGATCAGGTTCATGGCGCGGCTCTCATGGTTGAAATAGGAATCTGTGCGGCGATGCGGGTGCCGTCACTGTCGGCCTCGATCCTGAACGTCCCGTCGAGGCTGGTGACCCGTGTGCGCATGTTGGCCAGACCGTTGCCAGTCTGAGCACTATAAGGATCGAAGCCTGCCCCATCGTCCTCAATCGCTACAGTGACGATGCCGGCATCTTGGACGATGTCTATGGTCAAGCGAGAAGCACTCGCATGCTTGATCGCGTTGCCCGTTGCCTCCCTGACGATCGAGCGCAGCGTGTGCGCGACCTGCGGCGGCAACGTTCTTTCCTCCTGCGCCTTCACGTTCCAGCGAAGCCGCACACCTACCGAAGCAAGATGTTCCGCGATCTCCACCCGCAGGTCAGCCAGCGTCTCGTCGAAGGACAGGCCGGGCTGCGAGGCGTTGTTGATGATATCGCGCAGATCGGAGAGCGTCTCGCGGATCATCGCGTCCTTGCGGTCGGGTGCGTGGCTGTGCAGTGCCCCCAAGAGCTGGACGCCGATGTTGTCGTGGATGTCGATGGCGATACGCTCGCGTTCCTGTGCAGCACCTTGCTCGAAGGCGTCCCGGCTGTCCGCGACATGGCGCAGCATGGCGTGCAGTTCGCCGGCCAGGTTCGCGTCGCGCATCGAGAACAGCCGGCGACCGCCATCCGCATGCTCCAGCCGTAGTGCCGGGATGGACCCCACACCCGGAATGAGAAGCACCGAGCCGTCGTCTTGCAGCGCCGCGGAGGCTACGTCCGCCGATATCTCCATCCGCAGCGGGTCGAAGACATCCTGTACCAGTTGTCGCCACAGTTGCGCCCTGTCGGCTCCAGGCGGGGCCAGCGCGACATGACGGGAGGCACGAAAAGATGCTGTTGTGGTGCATTGGAGAATCTCCTGTCAGACGTGGATGGACTATGATGGCTGCCGCAGGACGGCACGCCAAAGGGCGGCGGCGAGAGATGCCGCAGGGATCACGATGAATGGAGGACGGAATGCTGCCGCAGTCCGGCAAGAGTCGGAGACGGCCGACGATGACGGTTGCCACGGCGCCGATGAGACGCGCGGCGAAAAACCTGCTTTTGCAGCAGAGTCCTGGGAAGATGCGGCCGATAGCGGCTGCGACAGGATCAGGCTCCACCCTGCTGGCAGGGCCGACGCGCTCGAGGGAGCCGAAGCGTGTCTGGGAATGGCCGGTTGGGTACGGCCTTGCAGCAGATATATGCCCTCGGGCACGACCGCTTGCTGCGCCGGTCTCCAGTGTTCAAACCCGCCGGAAGGTTCAGTACGAAATCAAACTATCACACCCATCGTCATGAGCCCATCAAATTGTTGGATCAGGCGCAAAGCCTTGTGGTTGCGGCAGTTGCCCGGACCGTCACTGCGGAAAACCCTGAAGGAAACGGCTGCCGGCATCGGTCAGGCGAACGCCCGAGGTCGTGGGTTCGAAGAGCGAGATGCCGATGTCCCTTCGAAGTCGCGCAAATGGCGTCTGATACCAGAAACTGTGAGACCGAGCGCGCAAGCAACGGTGGAGAAACTTATCTGATCGGTGGCTGATTAATTCCGGATCACGGTGTTGCCAACTCCCCTGCCCGCGCCAGCGCGGACGTGAAGCCGGTAAGCGAAATCGAGAAATTGACCTCTTGGCCACTATCGCTGGCGGCGACCTTGACCTTGAGGGCCGTGCCCGCCCGCATCACCGTCACAGCGTCCTGATTGAACGTCAACGGCACCAGGCAACCGGCCGGGAGGCAGGTCGAGAACCGCAGCGGCGGCAGAAACTCGCCCTCATCAATCGAGAGCACCACGCCTTGATCGAGATTGAGACCGAACGGCAGCACCAGTGTTCCGCTGGCCGCGCTTCCGCCCTCGGTGGCGGATAGCTCTATCGTAAGGACGCGCTGGCGGTTCTGACCCTGCACTTGGGTCTGCGAGATCGCGCAGCGGGCATTACGTTCCGGCGCGGTGCAGGAAACCGACCAATCTCCGTGGGTTTCGCTGAGCGAGGACGCTCCTCCCGGCAAACCTTACGCGGCAGTCGAGCCAGCGCCACCCACGATAAGGGCGGCGCCGAAGATCAGAGAGGATACTGTATTGACTACGTGCCTCACGTCAGAACCTCACGTTGAGGCCGAGGCTCCCGGCATGGCTCTGCTGGCTGCCCGAGAACAGGCCGTCATAGCGGGCACGGATCGTGAGATCGTCACCGATCTCAAAAGCTACGCCTGCACCAAGACGAAGGCGGTCGTTTCCAGCGTCTGGCCCGTTGACCGAGAAGCCGACCGGGCTGCCGGCGAGCAGATGATCGGTGCCCGGCACCGCGCCGGCGAAGGCATGTTCCCAGCCAGCGCGCCCGTCGAACGTGACCCTGCCACTTTCGGTCTCGATGGTATGGGCGAGCGAGATGCCGAGCCCCGTATCGAGCCATCCATAGCCTTGGCCAGCAGCGGTAAGGCCAAGAGCGCCCGCGCCGGTTTCCGAATAGCCGCCATGGCCGGTCCACCCTGCGTCGAGCGTGAAGAGCGGTGAGATGGTGAGGCCGCTATTCGTTTCGATGGCATAGGCCAGTTCCGTCGACAAGCCGACGGTGTGGTTCCAATAGCTGGCCTCGGCCGAGCGATCGATCACGCCGAAGGCGATACGGCGCTGCGTCGAGACGTAGTTCGCCGCATAGGCTGCAGACCCGGCCAGAGACCACTGGCCATCCGTCCATGCTCCATAAGCACCAAGATGGAACCCGTCCGCATCCATCGAGGACATGCGTGCATCGACGGTGCCGCCGCTGCGCAGATAGCCGAAGGCCAGGCCCGCGATGGCTTCGCCGCTTCCAACGTCGACAATGCCCTCATAGCCGCCTGCGACCCCAAGCGTCCACCAATCGAGAGTACCGGCATTGCCGTCACCGTCGATGGTCCCGCGCGCGCCCAACGGGGCGGCCCAGGCGCCTTGGACGCGTGCGTCCGCATAGGCTCCAGCCGCGGAGTCGGTCGCGCGCACGCCGAGGCTTCTCGGCGTGGAGGGACCATAGGCCGACAGCATGTTCATCGGAGTTGAAATCACCTCGGTGCCTGCAAGGCCATTGCCCACGCCGGCCGAAGCCTGCTGACGCAAGGTACGGGAAAAGAGCTGGAAGGTCTGATTGATCACATGCTGGCCGGTTGCGTGGATTTCGCCTGAGGCAAGATCGAAGGCCGCTCCTGCCTGTGCGGGTGTGAAGCCGATTGCCTCGTCATAGGCCGGATTGCCCGCCCCGAGCTGACGCACTGCTTCACCCGTCGCGCATTGATTGGTGCTGGCTCCGGGAAGGCAGAAAGAGGCGGCCACAGCGCTGCTGGTGAGATAGAACTCGCCTAGGGACAGGTCGTGGCTTCCGGTAAAATCGAGGAATGCGAAGGCGTCGGTGATCGTCGGCATCGCGTTGACATTAAGCGTGCCGGCGCGGATCACCGTGTAACGGGTGTTGGCCGCATAGCTCGAGCCATCGTCGGTTCCGTTCTCGGGAATGACATGGAAGGTAGCGCCCGCATTGATAGTAGCCGCGCCGGATACGTCCAGAAAGTCGTTGTGGAGCCCCGCCAGATCGCCGCCATCGTTCATCTCGATCTCGAAAACGGAGCCCGCGTCGAATGTCGCCGAGCCGGCGAAGATCGTGCCGACCGAGTTCCCCGGCGCCAGTGTGCCGCCGCTTCCCACTGTCAGATCGCGGATAAATCCGCCGCCGCCGACCCGGCCGCTGCCGTGAACATCCATCGTCATGGTCATGCCGGAGGAACTGCTCATAACAAGCGTGCCACCTTCGACGTTAACGTGACCGCCGAACAGATCCATATCCGTGATCTCGGTCGTGCCCGAGAAGTGATTGATCCTGCCATTGCCGTTTATGGCAGGGGAGAAAGTATAGGCGGTTGCCGTGTGGTTGAAATTGAGCTCGCCATTGCCGGCACCGAAAGAGACATTGTTGGCGGTCAGCATTCCCGCAGCGGCCGCGGCGAGCGGGTTTCCGCTACCGTCGACGCCGCCACCGATATTGAGCACGCCCTTTGCGGTCGCGTTATCCGCGATACGGATGACCTGGCCGGAAGCATCCCAATGGGCGCCGTTGCGGATCGTTACCGTGCCATCCGAATCGGCGAGCGAACCAATGTGGCGACCGAGACCAACCGCCGACACGAGTACAGCACCATCGTCGAGAACGAGCACACCCACGCCTTCCAGACCGACCATAAACCCGCCAGCGCCAACGCTGAGCGAAGATCCTGTGCCTGAGATCGTCAGCGTTCCGCTTGCAACGTCATTATAGCCGAGATGAGCCTGGTAGGTTGAAACTGTCCCTTCGTCCTCGATCCAGAGCTCGCCATGCGAGCTATTTCCCACGCGCAGACCGTTCGTGGTCAATGTGGAGTTCTGTCCGGTCACGACGACCGTGCCATTGCCATCCGCATTGGCTCCGATGGTGGTGTTGGCCAGGCCGAGGACTTCGACACTGCCGCCGTTTTCGATGCGAAGGAGGCCTGTCCCCGTACTACCGACAAATATGCCGATCCCGGATATCAATTCCGAACCCGCGTCCCGAACGATCACCGTCCCGCTGCTGTTGTTGTAGAGGCCGATCTGCACCTGTTGGTTGGCGTTCAGCTGAGCGCCATCGGATACTGTAACGGTGCCGGTGCCGTTGCTGCCCACATGAATAGTCCCGGTCGAGGTCCATTCCGACCCCGCGCCGGTCACATTCACGGTGCCCTCGGAGTTCACGCCATCTCCGACACGCGCCGTTGTGTTGCTCACCGCACCCGGCAAACCACCGACACCTATATTGAGCACGGCATCGCTGCCGGCTGTGTCGCCGACAACTAATTGGCCGCCAACATCCCAGGGACTTGACTCACCTCCAGGTAGGATTCCCGGCACAGAAAACACATCGGTGCCGTCGATCGTCGCCTGAGCGAAAGCTGCGACGGGGGCCGCCGCAAGCGCCGTGGTCGTCAGCAGCGCTGCGCCCAGTTTCCGAAACCTGCCATTCGCAGCTGCTTGAACCGCCATTCGTATGCTCCCGCTCAATCGTCATCGACCCGCGGCATCGGCAGCGAATCCGTCAGACTGACCGCTAAGGGAAGGCGGTCGCGGATCGGTCGCGGATTGCAGATGCCGGAGCCGATTGGCCCAGTTTTTCAAATGCGTAGCCGGCTGTGTCTGAATCGACACAGCTTCGGCTTGGGGTGGTTGGATTGTCGCCCTCAATCGCGAACCAACATGTCCGAGAGGGCGTCGAGCTCACTCTGCCGGCCAAGAAACTCGGCTGCTTCAGCGGCAATGTCGAAGAGCTGCTCATGATAACCGATACGGTCCAGCCCATCGCGGGCGACCCGCATCGCCCGCTGCCAGTCGCCCGCCATCACCAATGATTGGGCGAAGGCCGCGCAAATGCTGACCACAGCCAATTCGACCTTTTGGCCATAGGCGATCAGGCCGGTGTCGTCGGCGTGATGATGCACGAACGGCCCCGTGTAGAGCCGAAGCCCTTCCGTGTAGCGGGCTTCAGCCGACCAGCCCGGCGCGGTCGCCAGTTCCTGCAGTTCCCAGACGTCGACGGCAACTTTCTCGGGGTTGAGCGCGACGCGACCGCCCTGTGTCAGAACGGCGTCGGCGCACCCGAACATCTGGCGCAGGCGATAGACCGTCGATTTCATGCGCTTGCGCCCCGTCGCCTCGTCGGCATCGGGCCACAATCTGTCGGCCAGGGTTTCAACGGCCTCTCCCGCGGGGCCGGCGGCAACCAGATGAACCGCAAGCGCGATCGGGCTACGCTGTGGTTTGGCGGAGACCAGCCTTGAGCGCCGGTGCTCGACCACATCGAAGCGGCCAAGGGTAATCAGCTGCGTTCGATCCCAATCCTCGCTCGGCAATTCGCCAGCCAGGCCCAAGACACGCAGCAGCTCGCTGGCATAGTCTTTCTCGACGTTCGAAGCCGCAGCGAACCGAAGGAGCGCTGCCATCTCGCTTCGCCGGATCCAGGCATGGAGATAGAGGCGCATCGAGGCGCCGGCGGCCAGGGCAATCCGCAGATACGGCAGGGCACGCTCCGGGCGCGCTGAATCCAGCGCAAGGGCTGCACCGCGCAGATGGGTGAGGAAGGTCAGGAAGGGACTGCTCTGGGCGATGGCGGCGCGGCGAGCTTTGCGCATCCAGCGTCGCGCCTCGTGCCGGCGTCCCGCCGCGTGAAGGATCGCGGCCATCCCGTTGCCGTAGTGAACGGGGATGATCGCCATGCCGTTGCGCTCGCCGGCGCGATAGGCGGGCATCAGGTGTGTGAGTGCCGCCTGATGCTCGCCGTCCAGCCAATGGCAATAAGCGGTGAAGTGCTCGTGAAAGCCGATATGCTGCGGATGGGCATTGGCTCCGAGACGTTTCGCCAGATGGGCCAGATAAGTCCGCGCTCGATCGCGATCTTCCAGTGTCACCGCCTTGTAGAGGCCGGCATTGATCAGCGTGCCGTCCCAAAAGGTCTGCTGGTGGCGGGTATTGGCTTCCAGCCCCTGATCGACCGTGCGGAATGTTTCCTCGCCATTGGCCTCGAAGATCGACAGATATTCGGCGGAAACGACGTGGCGCGTACAGATGTCGGCGACCGGCGCGGCCTCTTCGTCGAAGATCTGGTTGAGACGGGCCCGGACCTGGGTCACCTTCCAGCGGTCCCCTTCTCCCAGGCAATAGCGGAACATCAAGTGGATGCCGCGCCGAATGGAGTCGTGGCGCGGCATGGGTTGCCAGTAGAAATCCAGGTTCCGCTCTTCCCATCTCGGAAAATCGGGATGGTCGGGGCAGCGGAACGACATGGCCGCGAACGCGCCGCGTGCCAGCATGGATTCATATTCTGTTCCCAGCTTCGCGGCGAGTGGCTCGAGCTTCGGCAACATGGCGATCAGGGGATCGAATAGGCTGCAATCGATCCATTCGAGCCAGATGGCGTCGACCAGCGCAGACCAGATCGGGATGAGTAGTTCCTGCTCCCCGATCGCTTTTGCTGTATCAAGGGCGGCCGACAGGAGTATCCGTGCGCGGACCGGGTTGATGCTGAGCAAGGAAACGCCATGCCAGTAGCGCAGGGCAAGGCTCTGCGCGCGAATTTCCTCCGGCATGGGCTCCAGCACGGTCATAACGATGCCGAGTTCGCCGGCCGCCTTCATCGCTGGGGCATGAGTGATGATTGCCGCGCGCAGCAGCTCCCATGCACCGGACGCCGAGAGCAAAGCCAGCCCGTCGCCGATCTCACCCCGCTTGATGAGCGCCGAGCCAGCTCGCGCCAGCATGGCGGTAACGTCCTCGGGTGAAACCGCATCGGGAAAACGACGCTTGAGAGCGGCCTTGAGGAGATCATGGAACTGGAGGCGGCCGCGCCCGTCACGCTCGACGAACAGCAATTGACGCGCCAGTCGTTTCAGGACGGATTCCGCACCCGGCATATCCAGGACGTGGGCGAGATCCGGCAGGGGGAGATTGGGCAGCGAGGCCGCAAGCAGGATGATCCTTCGATCTCTTTCATCGAGTGGGGCGACAATCTCTTGGGCGATCAGGTCCAAGAGGTTTCCGTTTGCCTCGGAGCGGTCGGCCGGCTCATTCACCGGCAAAGGAAAAGTGGCAGTTTGCAGGAGAAGACGGGCGCCCAATATCCATCCGCCCGACGCTTCAAGAAGCGTGGTTCCGGACCAGCCGGCATCGATGGCCGATTGGCCAAGCAAGGCAACCGCCTCGGCTTCATCCAGCCTTAGCGTTTCAAAGCCAATATGATCGAGCACGCCATTGGCGTTGAACCACAGCCAGGAAGGATGGGGATCGTCGCGCGAGACAAGGATGATCCGCACGGAATCAGCGCAATCGCGCCGCGCCTCTGCGAGCACCTGCAGCGGAACGGCGTCCTGTGGCAGCACATGCAGATCATCGAGCACGATCAGCATGGGCTCGCCGCCGCTGCCGACGTCGATCAGTCGCCGAAGGAAATCGACCGGAAAGGCGATATCCTCGGACGCGAGAGCGGGCAGGGTTTCCCTGGGGAACGCCTTTCGGAACGCGGCCAGGAACGCGGAGAGGAATGTGCCCATGTCGGCCATTCGCGCTTCGACGCGCAGCCACACATAGGGCTGCCCGGATTGCTCGCAGACCTGTGCTGCCAGTGTTGTCTTGCCGCTGCCCGCCGGCCCCGTCATCCAGAAAACAGATTTCCTGCTGCTGGCGAGGCGTTCGGAGGCAGAGCGCGTGATCATCGCCCCGGTGGACGCTTTGCCGCCGGGTCGTATAGCGAATTTGATAGCCTCCATATCCATCGCCTTCCTCCGCAAGGACGCCGTTCAGGCGGCTGTACGTAGGCGGGATGAAACCTGTCGACCTCGTCTTGCCTTGACCTTCGTGCCGCCCCGGCAAGCCCGGTCCGGAACGGTTTTCCGCATGCGCACAGGGCGTTGCCACCAAGCGTCAAATGTATCGCTTGGCGAAATCGATGTATTGGGCGCAGCGCTACAACGAACAGGGCTCAGAGCTAATCGAGCGGCCGGTGTGGCGGTTACGGCGCCATTCCGTATCCTTGCTGCCTGACGTCGGACGGTGTCCGGCCGAAGCGACGCTTGAACGCCTGGTTGAACCAGGAGAGATCGCTGAAGCCGCAACCATAGGCGACGGCGCTGATGCTCAAATGCACGGAGCGGCCGTCGGTGAGCTGCCTGAATGCCGCGCGCAACCGTTGCTCCCTGACATAGTCGGTGAAGGCCATGCCATCGCCGTTGAACAGCGCCCGAATATAGTGGGGCGAAATTCCATGCCGAATCGCCATCGTGTCGATCGACAGGGCAGGATCGGACAGATTGCCGAGAACGTCACGCTTGATCGCGTCAAGCCGCGCCGCGCGAACCCCGCCGACCTCGCCTTGGCGCTTCACGGCGGGTTTCGCTCCAAGGGCCGCAACGATCAGATCCCTTACGTGCGATCCGGCGAGCACAGCCATCTCGGGCGTAAGCGGAGTATCGGCCATGAGGCCCTCAGCGTAGCTGGCGAGCAGCGTCAGCTCCATCGAGTTGGGCACCCGCTCCCGAGCGAACGCATCGATGTCGGTGACGAGTGGTTCGATCAGCTGACGCGGGACAGTAATATTCAAAATGTTCGATGCACGAGGCGCTATCGCCTCCAGCTTGCGGTCGCTCAACCACAAGCAAGCCTCGCCCGGATCGAATTCAACCTCGCGACCTGCTTGGCGAACAACGATGCCCGACACGCTTGACCGTTTGGCGACGGTCAAAACCAGATCGTCATTCCCATCGATCGTCTGGGCATGCGTGCGTTCGATGCGATAGGGCGAGGTTGAAACGGACGCGATGTTGACGTTGGGGAGCAGCCGTAGCGCCATCTCGACATCGAGCGGCGCATCGTTGGCAGAAGCGATGTTCATGCGCGTGACGCTGGAATAGACCTCCTCAACCGGAGGAACATCGGTGTTCGCAGGCCCCATATTTCTGGTCGAAAACCGAACCAAACCCTCCCCTATGTCCACGCCGCCTCCTCATGGTGTTTCACCGCCCCAAAGATTGCGAATACTTGGAGAGACTGCTTGACCTCACAATATCGATGTCGTGAACTGCCTATCCAATGTCGCCATTTGCAGATGCCTTGACCTGGTATTGGAGAACGCTTTCGCGGAGCCGCTGGCGACGCAAGATCGCCGTGCTCCTTCCGGGCCTTGTGTGTCTCGTCGTCTTCGGGCCGTTCGCCACATATACGGAGCTCGCCCTTCCCAAGCGCATTGCCTACTGGACGGCGATGCTGGCGGGCGTTGGCGTGTTCATGCACGGCACCATCTGGCCGATGCTGCACGCAGCGAGCCTTGCCCATCTGCCACGCCTTGCAGTCCTCGCCCTTGGCTCTGCCTTGGCCGCGATACCCGGAACCGCCGTCGTCTATGTGCTCGAAGCGCTTTTCCGTGGCATGACGCTGGAAACGGTCGGCCCCTTCGGCATCTGGGCGATGGTCGCCATGATGGGCATGCTGATCACCGCCCTTCAGTTCTTCGAGGAGGTTTTCGGACCCAATCGCCCGGCGCCGAAGGCGAGGCCCGGCCAGCCCCTGCCCCCGACCTTGCGGCCACCCCTCATCTCGATTTCCACACAGGACCACTATCTGGAAATTGTCAGCGTGCGCGGGCGGGAGCTGGTGCGGATGCGCCTGTCCGACGCGCTCGAAGCCCTGGCCAATGTCGAAGGTGCGCAGATCCATCGATCCCATTGGGTCTCGGCCGAGGGGCTCCAAGGCATCGAACGTGACAATGGCCGGCCTGTTGCCATCCTTTCCGACGGGCGCCGGTTGCCGATCAGCCGGCCCTATTTTCAGGTTGCGCGCCAGCTCCTCCAGCGCCCTGACGGAGAAGAGGCCGTCAGCGCAAGCCTGTGAGGAGGTGAACTGGACGATGGTTCGCATCGTCGCTGTCTCAGGATGCGGGTGCGCTGTGCGTCATCTCGAAGCTGATTACCCAGGCGTCGTCGACCAGCTTGAAATAGACGAGCGAATGTCCCCGGCTGCGTTGCGCCGCGCCGCCATCCGGCGTGATCTCGGTCTGCCATTGCCAGAAGACGGCAGCGCGATCCGACCCCATTTCGGACCGCACATTCCCGAAGATGATCGTGTTCTGGCCTTGTCCGAAGCGATCCTCGAACGCTGCTTTGATGGCTTCGGCGCCCACGATCGGCGCCTCCCCCTGTGGAAGCATCACTGCGTCCGGCGCGTAGAGCGCCATCAGCGCGTCAATGTCGCCAGCCGCTGTGGCCGATGTGAAAATCGCCGTTGCGTCCTTCGGCGTTGCGACGCCCGATTGCGCCAAAACCGGACTAGCGATTGCCAGCGCGCCGAAGGCGGCCGCAGCCAGAAACGACACCAGTCTTGCTGGTTGGTCTCGGTGTGTCGTTGGGATCATCCTTGTCACCTCCTGCTTGTCCGTGACGAGTGTCAGGCAGCGAGGTGGCAGCGGTCATACCCCCATAGGGGTAAGAGAGGTCGAAGTCGGTCTGGACAGGTGCCCGGCGGCTAGTTCACCGCCGGCGCGAGCGCAAGCTCTAGGGCGTCGAGAATCGAGCTGGGCGAGCTGTAGAACAGAAGCTGACCCTGATCCGAATGTTCGGCAACACGCACCCTGTCGCCCAGCCGCTCGGCAAAGGCGCGCACTGTGGCGATGTCGACCACGGGGTCGTGGACGCCATGCACGAGCAGGACAGGCTGGGTCGACCCGTCGACATATTCCGACCAGTCGCGAACGACATGGCAGGCGTCGATCTCGAAGGCGCGATGGCCTTGTGCGACCGTGAAGCGGTAGCCTTCGCGCAAGAGCGCAAAGACTTCAGGCACCGACGCGACGCCGTGATCGAGGGGGGCGGAGCGATAGAGCGCGTTCATGAATGCGCGGTCCCCGCCACTGTCGAGCAAGGCGATCCCGGCACGCAGGATCAGCGGCAGGAGCTTGGGCGTGAAACGGGCGGTATGGGCGACGATGCGTTGCCGGGCCGACATGGTGGCGAACTGGGATGTCGAGACGATCGGTACGCCGCCGGCGATGTTGACGATATGGGAGATGCGCGGCCCCAGATGCGCCGCCGCCGCGAAAGAATAGACCGAGCCTGCCATGTGGCCGATGACCGGGCAACGCGCGACCCCGAAATGGTCCATGACGGCTTCGAGGTCGGCGGCGAACCGCACCGGAGCATCGCGCGCCTCGCCATCTGGGCTGGAACCGCCGAAATTGGGACGAACTGGGCAGATCATTCGGATGCCGCGCCGTTCGAGGCCTTTGCGCAGAACCTGGGTGACGCCGTGGCCATCCAGCATGCCGTGAATGAAGAGGATGGGCCTGCCATCGTCCGGTCCCATCACGACCACGTCGAGCAGCCGGCTCTTGCCGCGCATCAGCGTCGTGCGCGAGGTGCCGCCCACCTGTCCGCGGGTCCGAAGCAGTTCGGGCGCGGAATCCATCTGCATGAGCGCCGCAACCATGCGGATCAGCTCGGCCTGGGTGCGCAGTTCGAGCTTTCGCAAGACCGCCTTGGATTGCGTTTTCACCGTTTGCTCCGACCGGTCGCGCGCGCTGGCAAGCTGGTCGATCGACAGACCGCCGATGATCCCACGCGCGATTTCACACTCGGCGGCGGTCAACCCGAAGACCTGGCGCAACATTTCACCGATCCGGTCGCTCCAGGCAATGTCGGCAACCGAGAGCAGGGCCAGCGGACGCTTCGGATCGACGGCCGCCGCACGGTTGAGGGCGACTATCGGCGTCGTGCCGTCGCGCGGTGAGAGGATGCGCGTTACGGTCAGTAGTCGGCCTGCCGGCTCGTCGGCCATGCGCGCCAGGGCCTGCCTGATATTGGTGAGCCCCGTCGCTTCGAGGCTCAACGCGGAGACGGTATCGCCCGAGGACACGCCGAACTGCTCGAAGGCGCGGGTGTTGACGGCGACGATCCGTCCACTCGGATCGAGGAGCACGGCGGGGCGGGATTCCCCTTCGACCAGGGCGCCCAACGACAGGGTTTCGCTGCCCTGCCGACCCAACCTCTCGAGTATTGCAAAAGCGCGGTTGAAGTGACGCTCGATCTCGCCGTCGTCGGCCGCGCTGGCCGGATCGGGGTCGAGGTCAGGGTCCGACGCCGACAGAACAGCATCCAGATGATCCTGCCAGCTCGCCATCAGATCGTCGTAGCGTTGCGGATCGATTGTCGAGGCATAGACCAGGTCGACGAGGTCCGATGCCTGTGTTTCTCCTTCTCCCAATTCCGTGCCCTCCATTCGCCTCCATAGCAGAAAATAGAGGGTCGAGGTCGCGGATTGGTCGCGGATTTCATCGTTGATCCGAAATGGCCACAGATTGTTCGTCAGGTCTCGACTTCGGCGACGGGCTCCAGTGTCTCGGTCATCCAGGAATCGACTTCGCTGGCCGTGCATTTCCAGATCTGGCCGGTCTGCCTGTCCCGATACCAGGAGATCGCGGCATCCAGCCTGCCGGCTACCGGATCGAGCCGGGGTTTCAGGGCCTTGACCGGCTCCGGCTCCACCGATGTGAGATAGCGGATCGTGCGCGGCGCCAGCCACAATGGACGGTCTCGTCGCCCAGCCATGCTTTGCTTTCCGGCGAATTGGACTTGGATGCCTGAAGACTATTTCCGGTCGGCATTGGGTTCGGTGACGACGCCCTCGATCTCCACCTTGAAGCCGTTGGAGGGGCGTTGCGGTTCGTCCTTGAGAATGGTGGGAGCACCGCCGCCCATGACGATCCCCGTGCCGGGCCGCTGCGGCTCTTCTTTGAGGATGGTGGGAATCCCTCCACCCATGGCAACCCCGTTGCTGGAGCCCAGCAGGTTAGCGCTTATCGCCTCGCCTCCACCCCCGACGATGCCCGCGGCCAGCGCGAGGACAAGAGCCCCAGCCAGAACGAAGCCGCCATACTTTTGAATCTTCGCCTGCATGGTGTTTCCTTTCCAATTCGGGTCCCGGGTCGCACGAAACCGAGGTTTCGAGGTTTGGACTATCGCAGCGGATGCCGGCGCGGTCATACCCCCTGCGGGGTATTCGGGTGTCGAAGAACTGGAGCAAGGTGCAGCGGAGAGGGCTTGCCGCTGTCGGCGGCCATCCAAGAGCCTGCCGGAACGCGCTATGAGACCGCTTTTTCTTCTTCTCACTGGAGTGCTTACCGTGACCGCTCCGACTGCCTATGCGCAAATCCCCGACAGGACCGATCCGGCATCCTATAGCTGCGCCGAGTTCATCGGCGCCGGGACACCGCCGTCGCGGGAGCGCGCCGAGCGTATGGTCTATTGGGCCGCCGGCTATGTGCGCGGCAAGCTGACCGGGATCGCGACGATCGAGGTCCATATGTGGAGTTTCGAGGAACTCGCCGGCCATGTGACCCGCGCTCTGTTCGACCGCTGCCCCGGCGATCCGGCCCTGTCCATTGCCGAGATCGCCGAACAGATCGTGCAGGAGCTGCCCCATGCAGGGATATCGAAGCGCTTGGGGGGCCAATGATCCACGCTGATCATCCTCGGAAACGACGCTGTGATCGGGCGCGATGCCGGTGGCCGATGACGCTCGGCCTGCTCCTGTTAGCCGCGCCAGCCGTCCATGCCGCCGAAACCGTGACCTGCACGGACGCCAATGACGAGATCACCTTCAGTTACCGCATCGATCCCGATGCGCCGCAGCCGATTCTGTGGGTGGAGATGCAACTTACCGGCGATTTCGGCCTGGTCACCGATCCGGCCAATCCCAAATTCGATGGTGACTATGTCTCCATGGGCTACACGGCCCACGGCATGGAAGGCGGCGACGTGGCGTGGCGCGACGACCAGGGCCGGGAGCATGCGGCCATGTCTTTCCGCATCGGGCGTGTCTACGAGGCGCAGCAGGGACATATCGCCGGAGCGATTTCCGTCGACGGCGGCGGGTTGTGGACCGTGACCTGCTCCTCCGAGGAGCCGGACCAGGAAGGCGCCTTTGGAGAGTCGCTCGCCAAAGGGTCTTTCATGTGCCGCTCGGTACGGACGAACCAGCCGGTCGGCCGTCTGGAAAACGAGGAAGCCGGACTGCTTTGGTTCGACGAAGGCGCAGGCGCCGGGGAACCGGGCAGCAGGCTGACGACGCAGAGCAGTTCAGGCCAGCTCTATGTGACGGGCGGTCGGCTTTTTGAGCGGTATGGTCAGGTCTGGACCGAGCTCGAACACTTCACGCAGGAAGGAGCAGGCACTTTCGCCTTCTATCACGCCACCGGCCCCGTCCTCGCCTGCATCGCATCCTCGGGTGAGGCGGACTGAAGCCGGACCAGTCTTTGGTGAGCGAGGCTGGCGTTCCTGAGAAAAAGAAAGCCGCTTGTATAGTGGCGAGCAGAGACCAGCACGCCATTTGAGATGTTCGAGTACGACGTCGCTGTCCCAAACTGCCTGAAGATGACGTGGCCAACACGCCCAAGATCGACGAGGGTGGCTGGCGTCATCTTCGTGATGGGAACACTCATGGTCCAGTATCGCCAGAACGCGCGGCGGGCGATGATGGCGCGCCGGTCGGTCAGCGCGTAGCGGGTGCGATTGAGCCAGTAGCGTCTCCAGTGCGGTTGTCCGAACAGCAGATACCAGAGGCCGAACAGGAGCCCTCCCACCGGCACCATCACGAGGGCCAGCGTCAGCCGGTCACCGCCGATGCTCGGCAGGAGCACATGGAGGAAAACGCCCACCAGCCCGAGCAGGAACACAGCGAGCGTCCAGCGCGCACGCGGTTCGCGGATTGGATAGATCATCGGCACTTCGCTGGTGTCGGGCCTGCCGCTCCAGATCAGGTGCTCGCCCGGCTCCAGCAGGCCGTTCCAGTCGATATCCGGACCGCCGCCATTATCCCGAGATTGACGCGCCCCAGGAGCGGGCCGGTTCGACTGCGTATATTTCGAAAAGTGCTTCATCGCCGATCGATAGGCTGGAACAGAGACGCGGTCATAACCCCCACGGGGTATGCCGCCATTACGGGTGGGCAACCCCGGTCCTCCAGGAAGTGCCTTCGTCGCCATCTCAGATCAGGCCCTCGGCCTTCAAAGCCGCTTGTGTGAGGGGACGGCTGTCGATCCGCTCCGTGAGCGCCTGGAGCCGGACACAGGACGAAAGATCGATCGGCACCACCAGGTCCCAGTTCAGGCCGAGGATCCAGCGCAGGACGGTGAACAGATAGATGTCGGCCGGCGTGTAGTCGCCGAGCCAGTAGCCGCTGGCCGGAAGCATGCTGTCAATCCGCTCCAGCAGGCGATTGATCCTCGCGACGAGCGCTTTGCGGCTCAGGCTCACCAGGAAGATATTGTCGCTTTGGTCGTCATCGATGATCGGCTCGCCCACCATTGCCATCGCATGATGAAGGTCACCCACGATGCCGAGCGCCTCATGGAGGCGCGCCCGATGCTCCGAGCCGATCGCTGGCGCGAATGCGGCAATGCCTGTCAGGTCTGCGCAGTGCTGCAGGATGGCTAAGGGCCGGGTGAGCACCGTCCTGCTGGCGATCTCCAGAGCCGGCACCACGCCGAAAGGGCTGATCGATAGAAAATCCTCACCGGATACGGTGCGTTTGCCGAAGATGTCGAGCGCCACGCTCTCGAACGCGACGCCGCCCTCGAGCAGAATCATTCGGGCCGCAAGCGAGAGACTGCCTGGACGGAAATAGAGCTTCATCAACCGCCCTCGCGTGCCGGGGTGCCGTCGCCGTCATGGCCGACACTAGGGTCGTGAATGGCGACGCGCATAACCCCTGAGGGGTATGAAGCGGAGCAAGGCGCGTCCTAGGCTGCCCGATAGACAAAAGCCGCAGGACCGCCATGACCCTCAAAGCCCTTGCCCCGTCGCTCTTGCTTCTCGCCCTGGCTGCATCGCCTGCTCTCGGGCAGGAAGCCGAGGTCACCGATTGCGACCGGCTCGCCGCCGCGCCGCTCGATCCGGGCAGCATCACCGTTGGCATTCCGACCGCTGCGCTCGATGTAGCGGCCGCCAAGTCGGCATGTCTCGCGGCAATCGAGCAGGCCCCCGACAATCCGCGCCTGCTGTTCCAGATGGGACGGTTGCTCGATATCTCGGACGCGGACGAAGAGGCCGTCGCCTATTACCGGCGGGCCGTAGGTCACGCCTATCCTGCCGCCTACACCAATCTCGCCTACCAGTACGATAACGGTCATGGCGTGCGGGAGGATGTCGACGAGGCGGTGCGGCTGCTGCGCCTCGCCGTGGAGCGCGGTGATCCGACAGCGCATTTCAACCTTGGCTATCTTCACAAGGTCGGCCGAGGCGTCGCACGGGACATCGATGCGGCAGCACGGCTTTTCGAGGTCGCCGCCGAGGGCGGTCACATGCCGGCCCTGCATGACCTTGCCTTGATCCGCTACGAGCAGGCGCAATCTCCCGAAAGTCAGGCCGCAGTGCTGGCAATGTTCCGCCGCGCGGCCGAAGCGGGCGTTCCCGGCGCCATCTATATGGTCGGATACATGCTTGCGGAAGGCGAAGGCGCCGAGCAGGATCTCGCAGGGGCGCTGGCACGCTACACGGAGGCGGCCGAGTTGGGCCACGGGCGCTCAGCCTATGCTCTCGGCGAGGCCTATGAAAGCGGCGTCGGAGTGAGCGAGGACGCCGCCCAGGCGCTCGTCTGGTATCGCAAGGCAGCCGATCTCGGCCATGTCGATGCCATCAACGCCGTTGGCTACGCCTATGATCATGGCCTCGGTGTCGAACGCGATCTCGACGAGGCGGTGCGATGGTATGCGCGGGCCGCTGAGCTCGGAGACCCCTGGGGGATGAGCAATCTGGGCGGTGCCTATACCGTCGGCTGGGGCGAGACGGGGATCGACTATGCGCTCGGCCGCTATTGGCTCCTGCGCGCCGTGGATGCCGGAAATGCCGCGGCCAACAGGCGGTTGAGCGACATCTACAACAAGGGTCTCGGCGTAGAGCGCAATGACGTGACTGCGGCCACATTCGCCAGGGCGGCCGCGGAAGGCGGCGATACGGTCGGCATGAACAATTACGGTGTCATGCTGCAAAGGGGCACCGGTGTTGCGCAGGATCTTGCCGAGGGGTTGCGCTGGCTCGAAAAAGCGGCGGAGCTCGACGAGCCGCTGGCATTTTACAATATCGGCTACGCCTACCGCGAGGGGCTTGGCGTCGAAGTCGACATGCAGAAGGCCCGCGAATGGCTCCAGCGGGCGGCTGATGCGGACATCGCCGAAGCCAGGGAGTGGCTCGCGGCGAACCCGGTTCAGTAGGACAACCCAACCTCGGGTGGCTCTGGAAGGTGCTCCTCGCCTCTATGGACACGGCACGTGGTCGACAGGAGAAGAAATGCGGTTCCCAAGAGACCTGCGCGGTTATGGTGCCAATCCACCAGATCCCAATTGGCCGGATGGCGCCAGGTTGGCCCTCCAGTTCGTCATCCACTACGACGAAGCGGCCGACGCGTCGGACAATGCGCCGCCGTCGGAATTCGGTGGCACTCGATCCTCCGAGATATCGCTCGCGATTCCTGGCGCGATCGATGACTACGGCATGCGCGCCGGGTTCTGGCGGCTGCACCGCATGTTTACCGCAGCCAATATCCCGGTGACTGTTTTCGCCAACGCCACGGCATTGGCCCGCTCTCCCGAGAATGTGGCCGCCATGAAGCGGGCCGGCTGGGACATAGCGGCACTCTGTCCATGCCCGATCGACCGACCCGATTACGATGCGACGGACCAGATCGTCGATCTCGACGAAGCGATTACACTGCATGGGGAGGTGGTCGGCGACTGGCCGAGAGGCATCTATCTCGGCCGTCCCTCTGTCCTCAAAATCGCAGCGACCATCGGCGGCATCGACTGGATTTCCGATGCTCACGACGATGACCTGCCCTATTGGCTCGACCAGGACGGAGCCGGCAACCCGATTTCGCCGAGGCTCGTCATTCCGCATTCGGCCAATGTCGGCGATCTGGATTTCGCGACCGGGCGAGCGGTTCGCTCGGGCGACGCTCTCTTCATCCACCTCAAGGATACATTCGATACGCTCTACGCCGAGGGCGAGACGGGCCGTCCCGCCATGATGAGCATCGCCCTGCATTGCCGTCACGCCGGAAGTCCACGCCTGGCAGGCGGTCTTCAGTATTTTCTGGGCTATGTGAGACGGCAGCCAAAAGTCTGGATGGCGACGGCCGGCGAGATCGCGGCGCATTGGCGCGAATTCCACCCATACGATCCGCCCGCCCTCCGCCCGAGCCGGATGAGCCGGCAGGAATTTGTCGCCATGTTTGGTGGTATGATCGCGAACTCACCCTGGATAGCCGAACGCGCCTTCGATCTCGAGCTCGGCCCCGCCCACGATTGCGCCGAGGGGATGCATAATGCGCTCGTGCGCGCCTTCCGCTCCGCCCGCGAGGAGGAACGCCTGGCGGCGCTGAGCGCCCAGCCCGATTTTGCCGAACTGCTTGCACCTGCGAAACGCGTGACGTCCGAATGGGCCGACGAACTGGCGCCCACCGGGCTCGATGCGCTGACGAGGGAGGAGCAGGAGACGGTGCTGGCGCTCAGCAAGGCCTATACCGAAAAGTTCGGCTTTCCGTTCATCGTTGCTGTCCGTGACCATACCGCGGATTCCGTGCTGTCGGCGCTGCGTCAGCGACTGGACAACAGCCGCGCTACCGAATTCGGCGCCGCCTGCCGGCAGGTGGAGCGGATCACCTGGTTGAGGGTTCGGGACATTCTGCCAGTGTGAGCTCGGGCCGATGATAACCGGAACCGTGGAGGCCACTCATCCTGTCCTGCCGGATGCGATGACGATGAAGGCATACCCTCAGGGGGGTATGCCATCCCTCGTAAAACTCCCCAGAAATCATTGTGTAAATCGCGCCGGCATGGGTCGATCGAGCGGACACCGCCGCAGATTTCGCACGAATGAGAATGGTGGGAAATAGCATGCCAAACACACCAGCCCCAGCTTCTACCCAAGTTGGGCGGCGCACGATCTATCAGGGAAAAGTGCCTGAACAAAAGCCCATGCTCTGGTTGGGATTGGGCCTGGTCGGCCTCTGCCTGATCGGGCTCGTCATGCGCGGCCCGGAGCCATCCATCCTGGCAGCTCTGGTGCTCTCTCCGCTCGCCGTCTTCGCCTATTCTCTTTTCGACAGGTGGGGTCGAGGTCGGATCATGCAGGTCGACATGGATGCGACCGATCTTGTGTTGCGCACCGACTTCGCAAGGGCGCGCCGCGTTACCCTGGACGGGGTCGGCGAGTGGGCCGTGGAGAACATCGTCCTCTATACGACTGGGAAGCATGACATCATTGATAGAGGCCTCGATGTAAAGGGTCTGGCGCTTGTCGCGGTCGAAGCCGCAACCGACAAGCGCATCGAGCTCGTCGTGGAAGGAGCCAAGATCGACTTGAATGCCTTTCGAGGCTTCGCCCCGGCGGTCGTCACAGAGCTGGAGCAGCGCAAGAACCGCAAAGGCAAGTCAGGCATCAGCTTCAAACCCATGTAGGTCGGGCGCTGATACCGGACGGCTGCGCCCGGGAACGTATTATTGTTGCGTTACGCTCCAGATCGTCGTGCCACGCGACGTGATCACCGCCAGTCGGGTTCCGTCGGGTGAGAAGGTTAGTCCTCGGATCGGTTCGCCAGGATCGGTGCTAGCCGCGACCGTCCCGGTAGCAGATTCGTGGATCTCGATGTTTCGGCCGCCGGCCACGGCCGCGAGGTAGCGGGCGTCCCGCTGATCGCAAAAGCGATATTCTTCGTCATTGTCATGACGGTCTCCTGTTGTAATCAACGAATATCGTCCCGGTCAGGCGTCGCCCGCCGGATGGCCCGCTTCCTTGAGCCAGATGCGTATTTCGCCGAAAGCTTGCTCGGTTCTCCGGTGGGTCCAGAATTGCGAGGATCGGAGCGGTTTGGCGGTACTGCCCGCGCGCGGCTCAAAGGCTATGTATTTCATGACGATGGGTGCCGGGCTATACACCGTGCGATGCCGTAGTTCGACGGCGCCCAGATCGGCAAGGCGCATCGACCCGCCCCATCCCCCAAGCGGCGAGTCGGACCAGACGCCGATCAGTCCCGACGCACGGTCAAGAACCATCTCTTCCTTTGCGGACAGAGCCCAGATGCCAAGTGGCACTATTAATACGCCCACTACGATGTAAAGCCAGCCGAACCAGGAGGTGCGGCCTTCCTCGACGATCTTAAGGCCGAGCCAGACAACCGCTGGAGTGGCCAGGAGGACGATGATCGCTCCCATCCTGCGGCTGGAGCGGAAGACAAGGCGTTCGGGTGTTGCAGTGACGACCCTCATCCCGGTAGTTCCTGCTTTCGTTGTTTCGTGGACGTGCGACCGGAGAGTGGTTCAGCGGTTCCACCGAATCGCCAATTGACCATGCCCCGTGAGATAGGAGCGGCTACCGGTCTCCTGTTGTGACCGGCGAACATATGCTTCGAGCAGTCGGCCGTTGCAGCCCTACTGGATCGCGCTTTCGTCTATGGTGCTGATGACGAAGCCCGTTACGATGAACACCACGACGATGCCGAGCATCAGCAGCAGCATGAACCGCCGTAGACGTTGGGTCTCCTTGTCGCGCGCAACCTTCCAGTTGGTGACCGTATGGAGCATCATCGCCATGCGCGGGACGCCCGTTCTGTTCGTGAGATCGGGCGAACGCTTCTCGATCTTGTATGAAAGCACGATTGCGCCGACCAGCATTGCCAGCGCGAGCATGGGCCAGATGGACATATAGGTTGCGACGGCCGGGCTCATTCTCGGTTCCTCACGGACATGATGCGGATCTCGACGGCGGTCCCATGGAAACCGTCGTCACGATATCTGCTAGTTGCCTTGTGGAGGTCGGTCATACCCCCCGAAGGGTATGACCTTCCTCGGTCGTTGCTGCCACTAGCTCAATAAAGACCAGAAACATCGAGCGAGCCGAAGGAGACTGACCAATGGCGCGCGTCCCGCGAACAGGTAGTAGAAACCAGCCATCCCCGCCGCCCGGCGACGCCCGGTGGGAAGACCATTTCTGCCCGGCCTGCGGCAAGCCGCAAAGGGCGTTCGGGCGCTACCCATGGTACATCTGCCGGGATTGCCTCGAACTGGCCGAGGACCATGCCGGCCGCAGGCTGGCATTCGGAAACAGCACGATCTTCGGCGGGCTGACCTGGTGCTATGCCGACGACCCCTCGCTGCTCGACAGCCATTCGGCCACGGTGTTGTGCTTCATCCGCAAGCGACCGGTCCATGTGGAGGAGGTGCGGATCGGGGGCGTAGTCGCCGAGCCCCTTCCCGGCAGCTTCTCGATGGAGCTCTACAACAAGGATCGCCTTGCGGATCTGCGCTCGGCTCCCGGGATCGAGAAAGCGCGTGAATGGCTGAAACCACTGTCCGAGCATCCGATGAACGAGAGCAGTCGCCGTGCCACGACGCCGATCAAGATCGAGCCCGAATGGTACAAGCTGAAGCCGAAGGGCAAGCGCGACGACCGATGACCGCCGCCCGCCCCATGCCCCTCAGTCAGGACCGAATGCAATGAGCGACAGGGAAAGCCGCGCTTCGACTGGCAAGCCGCTCGTATTCGGCGCGCCGATCCGGTCGCGCTTTCTCGACGGCTGCATCATCGGCTTCGGGCTGTTCGGCGCCATTCTCGCCTTTGCCGGCATCGAGCGCGGCGTTCGTGACATCGACGATCTGGGGCTGCTGCTGTTCGGCGGCGGCATCGTCGTCCTGATGGCGCTGGTCTGGCGGCGCATCCGCCGCCCGGACATCATTCTGCTTGCGGACCATATGATCCTGTTCAAGCTCATCCGCAGCCATACGATCTACTACTCCGCGATCGCGGAGATTGCGATGCACACCAGCTACGTTCGCCAGTGGGCCTACAAGCGGTCGAACAATCCCATGCCCGAATTCGTCAGGAAGGATGTCCTTCTGCTCCGCAATCATCGTGGCGGCACGTTCCGATACAGGCTGCCCTCCTATCCGATCCGGCTGCCGGTGATGGACGAGATTTCCGCGAGAGCAGGCAAGCCCTGGAAACATCTGGAGGGCCTCTCCGCGTGGCGCCACCGCTCCCCGCCGCCGAAGGGATAGTACAGCGCGGTAACGCCTAATCCGAGCGGGAGCGGCTTATCTGCGTGCCAGCGGCGGGAATTCTTTCGATCCGATGGCCAGTTCCCAATTGCCCAAGGTGCGATAGGCCCAGTCCAGATTGCCCGTTGCAAATGTCACGATCGCGACCGCCCCGCCCTCAACTGCATAGACCGGGGCGTTCACCGGGCGCTGAGACGGTAAGACCGACGATGACAATGCGATACCGCCAGCGCGGCGGGCGATCTCTTTCGCGCCGGTCCTGGCATCGTCCATGCTGGTAAAATGCACGACAATATGCGGTGTATAGCTGTCGTCCTTTTCCGTGACGGCCAGCATGACGAGGCTGAAGTCGGGAAGTTCCACGGCGTCCGCGCCGAGCGCCGCGATATCATAGCCTTCAAAGGCGAAGCGTCCCGGCTTCCCCGAAGCGATATCGAGATAGGCGTCGTCGCCCGCGGCCTTGCGCAAACTGTCGGCCATCTCGCGCCACGGCACGCAACCCGTGCAGGCGTTGCCACCGTCCAGTTCTCCAACGAGTATCCTGATGCTGTCCCAGCGAGAGCTTACGGCCACGGTGTTGTCGATGAGCGCGATTCGCTGTGCGTCGCCAAGTCCGAGTTCGAACGGATCGGACTGACTCACGCGGGACCCATCCCAGGCTCCGTCCTCCCCGATGTGGAGTACGGTCCGGTCATTGGCCTCGCCGACCTCGAAGCCGCGCGCGGAATAGGCGGCCTCGACGCGGGCCGGGTCGAGGGCCTCGACATCCAGCAGATGGCGCATGTCGCCGCCGATGGTGCTGACCATTCCCGCCTTTACCGCCGAGAAGTCGATACCCGTCAGCGACAGGGTTACCTCATCGAGTTCCGCATCGATCATGCTGCGCAGGAACCGGAAGTCCGCACTGATCCGCACCAGCTCCGAAATGTCTTCATCGCGCAGGCCCGCCTTGGGCGCGTAGTAGCGAAACAGCGAGCTGCCTCTCTCACCATCGGGATTGGCCGACAGCGCGGAACTCCAGGAGACAAACCGATCGAAGGCGCTCGCCGGCGCGGCGGCGAGCGTTATTGTGCCCACTGCTACCAATGCGCCCGTCAGGATCCGGCGGCATGATGCAAGCGTCATCTCATATCCCTCCAACGAATAGCCGCCCGTTCAACGACGGCGATGAACGGACGCTATCGGTTGCCGGTTCGACGGTCCTACCCCCCGCGGGGTATGTCGAGGCGTTTGCGCCCTCCTACAAAACGGTGACCGCCCCCGCGAGCGCAGGGGCGAACCCGTTTCATCAACCCGGCGCCATCATCATGAAATATGTCCTCAGACTCACCGTTGCCATCACCGTCGTCGCGGCCGCTATCGCCGGCGCGGCATTCTTCCTGCCTTCATCGGGAGGAGGATTTGAGCAGTTGAAGGCATGGACGGCGGTGCTCGATGGCGATGACAGGTCCCTGGACCATGCCTTCGACTTCGCGTCACCCCGCGCAGGTTTTCGCATCGACGGGCAGGCGGTCGAGTTCGTCGATGTGCCGAGCGTCGTCCAGTCCACCTTGCTCGATCCGCGCAGAGACGCGGCGGTGAGCGCTCTGACCGGCCTGAACCTCGCCGGCTCCGCGACCGCTGTCATGGTTCTCGATAACGCACCAAGATCGTTGATCATGTTTGCGACCGATCCCGATCCGAATGCGTCGCAGGCCTTCACGAGAGCGTATGATGAGCGTGGATTCGGATCGGAGACCATCGACGGCGTCGCGGTTCGCCACATCGGTGAGGATGGGATCGTCGAACCTCAGAGGCTTGTCGGCCCATGGGACCCCTTCGACAAGGGGATTGGACAGCCTCAGCGGGTCGCTCTTGTCGGAGAGACGCTGGTGGGCGCGGCGAACTGGGATGGCATCCGGCAGGGTCTTGCCGGCCTTGCACCCGACGCGGCATGCACGGCCTGCCAGCCTTGGCGGGAACTTGTCTCCACCCTTGAAAGTGAAGCGGGGTCTGGCGCGCACCTGACCATGGCGTCCGGCTGGCTGGCAACGGGCTTCAAGGTGGACCGCCCGCTTTCAGAGGTCGGCCTCCCGCTCTCGCTTTCGTCGCTGCCTGCCTTCGACCACGTCCTGTTCGCGACCACGGAACGGGGCGGCAGGCACGCGGCCCATCTCGTGGTCCGTTTTCCCGATGGCGCCGATGCCGAGGCGGGCCGCGCCGAAATCACCGCGCGCATGAACGCGGCTCTTACCCTTCAAGGCAGGCCCGAAGCCCGGCTTGCGGTAGAAAAAGGAACCATCCGCCCAATTGAAGGGACAGGGGTCGCTGTGGCGGTTCTCACCATTGGGCCGAACGACGGGCACGCCGGGACGGCCTCCAGCCCATATTCTACGATGGGACACCTCACACTCAGCCGTGACTTCCTCGGCCTGGCCTGGAATTAAAAAGGGGGCGGGATAGTCCCGCCCCTTTTCGCCATGCTCAGTTGCGAATACGCAGATTTGGCAGTGCAGCCTGCAATTGGGCGACCGCCTCACCCGTCACGCCTGTGTCGGTGATCGTCAGGTTCTTTAGCGTCGTGATCGCGGCGAGGGATTTGAGGCCTTCGTCGGTGATCGACGTCTTGCGCAGCGACAGCGATTCCAAAGGCAGGCCGACCAGATGGGCGACGAAAGCATCTCCCACGCTGGTTTCGTCGATAAAGAGCGTCCTCAGCTTGGTCATGCGGGCAAAGTCAGGGCCTGCTGCGTCGGTGACGGCGGTTCCCGGTATCTGCAGCAGGTTGAGCTTGGGCAGTCCGGCGATCGCCGCCATGGTCGCATCGCCGATCGGATTGCCGTTGGCTGTCAGGTTGACGAGATCGGTCAGGCCGCCAAGTACCACGCCATCCTCGTCGCTCACATTTCCGGACATGAAGCTGAGCTGCTGCACCTTGCTGCCTTCCAGCCCCCGGATGGACGAGCCGACCGGATTGAAGGTCAGGCTGAGCGTCGCGATACCGGGATGCGCCGCCACGGCGGGGACCATCTCCGGGGTGAAGGATTGGAGGCGAACGATATGCAGGCTGTTCAGCGACGTCAGCTTCTGCAGCGCCGCAAGTCCAGAGGCATCGACATTCGTGCCGTTCAGCGTGAGCGAGCGGATCTTGGGAAAGGTGCTGATGGTTTCGAGCCCCCGGCCGGTAATCGGCGTGGCATCGAGATTGAGTATTCCCAGATTGGGCGCTTCGGCGAGCGCAGCGATCCCCGCATCGCTGATATTGACCCGGAATAGCTTCAGATTGTTGAGTTTTGCGATCCGGGCGATCGTTTCGAGGCCTGCATCGGTGATGAGGCTCTGCGACAGGTCGAGCCCGGAAAGATTGGGAAGCGCGACGAAGTGGGCGAGGTCTTCGTCGGTGATTTCCGCCGCGGCGGGAAGAGACACATATTGCAGCTTCTCCACATTTGTGCGGTCGAGAGGCTGGCCGCCCTGCTGGACGCCCTTTTCGGCCAGAAACGCGATCGCGTCGTCCAGCGCGTCGGCGTAGGCCGGGGATCCAGCCCAAAGTAACGGCGTTCCGATGCAGAGTGCCAAAGTCATCAATAGCTGTTTCAATCTCATCGTTCCGGCCTCTCCTGGCTGTTATTGCCCTGCTCTGAGAGCCAGGGCGTTTCCAGGCACGACCTCACATCGCGATCCATAAAACGTCATACCCCGCTGAGGGTATGACCGCTCGGCCACGCGCTTCTACGCAAGGGGATCGCTGTGAGGAGGAACGCCAATGCAGAACCGGAAACGAGCGGGATTAGGCAAGGTCGCGAGCCTCGTCGCGATAGTCGCCCTGGCCCTCCCGACCGTTGCAAGCGCGAAGAACGATGCTTTGCGCAGCCCCTTGCTCCAGGCTGCGGGGGCGCTTGCAGGGGAGACGTTCATGACCACCTGTGGCGCCATAAACACGCTGGCCGAAACCTGGCAGACCGGAAGTTTCGACGCGGGCGAGGCGGCAAAGCTGGCGGAAAGCTATCGGCAAACCGCCGAACTTACGCTTACCCTGATCGAGCAGAAGAAGCACAGCAACGAACAAAAGATGATGCTGAATGCGGGCAAGGCTCTGGTCGGGCAGGCACAGGCCCTCGAGATCTGGATCGACCAGAACAACGAACCGACCATGCAGCAATATCTGCAATTTGCGGCTCGAACCGACCTCGCAGTGTTGGCCATCACTGGCCGGCCACTCTTGTCCATCAACCTGAATGAGACGAGGTCTTTCGAGTTCGATATCGTCGGCTCCGAGACTGCTTCGGGACAGGATGGCCCGCTTGGTCAGTTCACGGTTTTCCAGGCCCCGCGCGAGCAGCGTGTGGGCATGCGCTGGAAACTTCAGGACTGTACGGCGGAAATGGGCATCGGCATGGTTTTCCCGGGCACCAAGTTCGTGGGAGTATCGTTCGGACGGAGCCGGGGACAGCTCCACGTCTATCGAATGGACGCCGAGGGCCTGAAGGGTAGCTATGTTTCCGACATGCCCGGCTACGAGGTCAAAAGTGCGATCTATCCGCGATCCGAGGTTGATGGCGAGTATCTTTGGAGCGACGGCGCCCGCGTCGTCGTGACGCCGAGAGGAGACGGGTTCGCCGATATTGTCTGGCGCCGCGCGGACGGCAGCGAGAGCGTGCGGGCCATCGCCATTATGGAAGGCGATATGATCGCCGCCGTCATGACGCGGCCGGACGAGCGGTTCGGCGTCGGGCTCTACGCACTATCGCAAGATGGCAACGGAGCCGGCCGATGGCTGACGAGCGATGGCCGGTCAGGAACGGAGAAACTTCTCGTGCGCGCATCGGCGACCCCCGAGCCGGCAGAACCTACACCTCCGGCCGTTGCCCTTGACGCGGAGGTCCGGCATTTCGCTGAGCTTCTCCGGGAGAACCTCGGCAATGTCGCCGCATACCGCCCCGACGATTCTCAGATCGAGGCGATTGCGGCGACCGCGGAGGACGCCATGAAACTGCGCGCCTATGTCGAACAGGTCTATGCGCAGATCCCGTCCAGCGGATCGGCCGCCAAGCAAGGCCAGACGGAGATCATCACCCGTGGTCCCGAACTACGGGACCTTCCTGGCGGATACAGCCAGCAGATCGGCCATTTCCGTGAAGGCATCCGGATCTACAGCTTCAAATATGTCGAACCGGGCAAAACCAGCGGCATGGCCTATGATGGGCTGATCCCTATCGGCAACAAATGGGTGTTCATTCCCAAGGCGTGGAGGGCGTTTGCCCAGTAGGGGGACGCTGCTGCCTGCCCTCGGGTCGAAGCATATTCCAACCCTTCGCCAACGCCCATCCGTTGAACAGGTAGAATGCGGCGCCCGCAACCCCCACGCACAGATAGAGCAGGCGGGCCGACATGTCTGTCGTCGCTGCCGGTAAGGCGAATGCAGTCGCGAAGCCGATGATCGTGAGGCCCACCAGAAACCAGTTCGACACGATGACGGTGATCAATGCTGACGCGATGATCGCCACGGCGAGCGCTCGTCCAGCGCGCTTGCGTGCAACCAAAAGCAGAAGCGCGGTCGCCGCCGCCCCTGGCCATCCATATGACGATACCGTCTCCGCAAGCGATGCTCCCAGAAACACGGGTGGCAGCACTATTATCGTGGAAAGCCCGGCCAGCGCGAGGCCGACCGTCAAAACGAGGACATAACGCCACCGGATGGTCGCGCTTTCGGTCATTGGCGACCTACGGAACCGGCCTTGCCAGACACCTGCCAAATAGCGTCGAGCGCCGACACGTTCGAAATGCGGCGCGGCCACCAAGCGGTCGACAGCCAGATCGCCAACCCGGCCGCGACAACCGCAACGCCTACACCCGCGAGCAGGATATCCTGTCGTCCGTTTTCGGCCATCATCTCCATGACTCCTCGACCGAGGGACAGGATCGCGATTGCAGCGAAGAACAGCGGCACGGCATAGCCGACGCCGCGCTCCACCTTTCCGCCCTCGGCAAGCACCGCGCCGGCCATTGCACCGGCGAAATCGCGATATGCAGTGTCCCGCCAGAAGGCCGTGATCCGCAACGGTCGCCAGTGGCCCCGCACGCGGATGCTCATGACGTGCCGGCGGGCAACGCTGTCCGTGCCGACGGTCTGCGGATCGTTCGCAACGAGTGGATTGAATGTGTAGTCGGCGCCTATGCGAAGGGCAGCTATCTCCCCAATCGGGATGACCCGACCGTTCCCGTTTTCGCGCTTGAGGTGAAGGCCCTCCGGCCGCAGTATCAGCTCGATGCGATGCCCTCCAAGCCCAAGCGATTTTTGACCGGAGACCGACGTTGAGCGAAAGGAGCGGGGGCGCAGGCGGTCGCCCTCGCCACTGTCCGTTGTCATGGCCGCACGACGAATGTGAGCGATCGGAGGATCGGCACAGCGTTGCCCTTGATGCCGATGTCTTCAGGACCCTTTACCGGACTGGTCGCACGGTCGGCCGTATGGACCGCGAAGACGCTGCCGTCCTTGCGCGGATCAAGCAGGATCGTCACATAGAAGAAGCGGTACTCATCCGCCTGCGGATTGCGCATGCCGAGGTGTGCGGACACGGCATCCGCATCGCCAATCTTGGTCCGGTAGAAATCGAACCACTCGATATCGACGAACCCCTCCGTGACGAACGGCACCAGCGTATCCCTGAGGACAAGCCCGGCCCATGCGATCTTCTGGTCGAGCGCATCGTCGGGGATCTTGAGGTTGAACAGATGAAGCCTTTCGGCGAGATGGGACCGCGTTTCATCAGCGAAATCGAAGATGACCAATCCCCCTTGTCCGGACGCCTTACCGCCGGGAGTCGACCTGATGCCGTCCGACTGCGGCACGATCAGGAGGATGTCGGAAGGCGGCAGTTCGACCTGGTTGCGGGTGCCGTAGGCGGCATTGATCATCACCGGGACACCCGTGAAGGATGCGGGGCCGGGTAATTCCCTGAAGGGCATTTCAGAAGCGCTTTCCGGCTGCTGGCCGTACGCGGCAGCGCCGAATGCGATGAGTCCGGAAACGACGATCGGCAGGATAAGGCGGAAGGGACGCAGACGAGGCAGATTCATAAACGGTCTCCACGTGTTCGACGCGCGACCGCGCGCTTGTCGAACGCTACGCGCTCGCCGACCAACGCTCATACCCCGGGCGGGGTATGAGTGAGCAACGGACCAATGACATGGATGCGATGACGTCGCGTGGGAGCCTGCTTCGTGCCTCGGCGGTCAAAGCGTTCCAGACAAGGATTCGTCCATGAGACGACTGTTAGGGTCTCCCCTGCTTTCCGTTTTCTTCGGGTTGGCGCCGTTCCTCGTCTTCGGCGGCACGACGAGCTCGAGAACGGTCAATGGTGTGGTCGTCGAGCAAAGCAGCTTTAATCTCCTCGGGCTCGGACTTGCCATCGTCGGACTGGTCTTGTCGGGACAGGCCATCATGTCCCGTGTCCAAAAGGATCGGTTCGCCACGACGATAGCTTTTGCCGGTCTCGCGCTTTGCCTGTTCCAGCTTCCGCGTTCCATCGGCTTGTTCTAGCTGGCGCCCTCGATCTTCGACGAAGCAGGTAATGAAAGGGCGACTTCTCTGGTCTCCCACGCAAAGCGTCGTCGCAGCTGGCGAAGGGATCGCACATACCCCGAGGGGGGTATGATTTGGCGCCATACTCCCGCCAGGTTGAGTGGGGCGCGAGGAAAGCCGCTCCTCAACACGTCAACGGCGCCGCTTCCAGGAACCTGGAATCGACGAGCTGCTGTTGGTGGAAGGAAGAGACTTCATGATGGTTGTTCGCTCCGGTATCGGCATCCGCCTCGCCTCCGACCTGCTGGCGACGCGATGATCGGTCGCCGCGCCCCCGATGGCATCGGCCACCTGAGACGGCTCTGGTGGAGGATAGCCGGGGAACCGGAACTGTGGGTATGGCCGCGAGAGGTGCAATTTCCTTGGCAATATGATCCTCACAATATCCTGCGGCTCAAAAACCGTCTCGAATCCATGCCTTCCAACAAACCCAACGCGTACTGGTATCGGGACCGCGAAACCGGCCAGGTGTGGCATCGCATCGTCGGGGCGTGGGAGTTCTGGGATTGGGAGACCTGGACGCCCGTCGACTCCTACGAGGGCGAGGCCGTTTCGCATACGCCAGCCGGGGTGTGACACAGCGATAAGCCACGGAAAGGATCGACGGACGAGCCGCGAAGGAGAGAAACCAAGCAAGCCGCCCAGTCCGAACCGTTACACGACCCATCAGTGCAGATTTGCAAAGCGATCGCACATACCCCGAGAGGGGTATGATTTGGCGCCCCACTCCCGCCAAGTTGAGTGGGCCGTGACGAAAGCCTTTCCTCAACACGTCAACGGCGTCGCGTCCGGGAACCTGGAACCGACAAGCTCCTGTTGGTGGAAGGAAGAGATCTTATGGTGTTTGTCCGGTACGGTATTCCGGCGCTTGCGATCATCACGTCGATTGCGACATACGGCGTCTTTCCCGCAAAGGCGGACGAGACCCGTCGCTTCGGAGATTGGACCGTAGCCTGCACGACCGCAGATCTCTGCCGGGCAGCAACCGGGGACGACACCCATCTCGTTCTCCAGCGTCATCGGCTTTCGGACCAATGGGAAGTGTTGGTCGAGGTTGGCGCTGCGGGCAGCGAACCCCCGTATGAGTTTTCGGTGCAGGTGGACGACCTGATCGAGCGCTTCGAGGGCAATGAGGAATTCGGTCCATACGGAGAGGCGACACGGTTCCATTTCCTCACCGACAAGGCGCAGGACGTCCTGGCCGCCATGATCGATGGCCGCACCGCACGCTTTGCCTATCAGGACGACGCCGACAGTACGGTCGTCATGGAGTTTTCACTCGTCGGCCTGAGCGCCAGCCTGCTTTGGGTCGATGAACACCAGCAGCGGGTCGGCGCCCCCCGCCGCGTCGGCGATCCTCCCTATGGGCTTCTCCCCGCCGGTCCTGAGACAGACATCTCCGTAACGGTCCCAACCGAGCTGGTGCAGCAGCACCGGGCACAGGCGGACTGCGTCGCATTCGAGCGGTTGTCGAGCGGCAGGGACAGCATCGTTGCCGACTTGGATGACGAAACAGCGCTGGCCGTCCTGCCCTGCTCGGACGGAGCCAATAATTTTGGTGCCGCCATCTACCTCATTCGGGACGGCAGTTTCTCGCGGGAGCACTTCGCCGAATATTCCGACGAGCAATCCTGGTTCAGCAGCAGCGAACTCATGAACGTTCGTTTCGATCGGGAGAAGCATGAGCTGACCACCTTCAACAAGGACCGAGGGCTCGGCGACTGCGGCAGCGCCGGACGCTGGGTCTGGGTACAGGATGGTTTCCGCCTCGAGGAGTTTCGCTATCAGGCCGAATGCGACGGCAGCGTCGAGCCCGGCACCTTCCCGGCCATCTTCACCGCCAAGCCACTCACGGACTGAAGGCCGGTGCACCTGCCCGGTCCGTCCATCAACGCCAAGGTCGATCCATGTCATTTCAGGAAACAAAATCAGTCTCGTGGTTCGGGCGCATCAAGCGCTCCTTTGGCGGTGTCGTCGTCGGTCTCGCCCTCATCGTCGGCATGATCGGCCTGCTCTTTTGGAACGAAGGCAGAGCGGTTCAGACGGCCCGTTCACTGGCCGAAGGTGCCGGCCTCGTTGTGCCGGTTGATGCAGGTACAGTTGATCCCGTCAGGGAAGGCAGCCTGGTCCACATCTCTGGTCCGTTGGCTACGGCTGCTCCCGTCGGTGATCCCGAATTCGGCATCGCAGCTGAGGGCGTGCGGCTGATGAGAAGCGTGGAGATGTTCCAGTGGATCGAAAGCTCGCGCACGGAAACGAAGACCAAACTCGGCGGCGGCGAAGAACAGGTCACGACCTACAGCTACGGCATGGACTGGTCCGACCGGGCGCATGATTCATCGAAGTTCAAGGACATTCAGGACCATCAGAATCCGCCTATGGCAGTCGACAAGGCGACATTCCAGGTCGATGGCGCCACGCTGGGCGCCTTCAGGCTCGAAGCCAATGTGCTCAACCTGATCGGCGGCGCGCGCGATATGCCGATTCCGGCCGATCAGGCGGAAGCGGTTCAGCAGGCGGTCGGCGCGGGCATGCGCGCCAGTATTGTCGACGGCGGGATCTATCTCGGCATCGACCCCCTCCAGCCCAGGGTGGGGGATTATCGCATCGGCTACCGCCTGGTGCCGGCTGGCACGATCAGCGTGATTGGCCGACAGGCGGGAAGCAGCCTCGGCGCATACCAGACCGAGGCCGGAAACGCCCTCCTGATGGTGAGCGAGGGCGCGGTTCCGGCGCAAGAGATGTTCGACAGCGCCGCTTCGAGCAATACAATCCTGACCTGGGGCGCACGTATCGGCGGCCTCGGCCTGTTGATTTTCGGCTTCACACTCGTGCTCGGGCCGCTCGGCGTCATCGGTGATGTGATCCCCTTCGTCGGATCGATCGTGCGGATGGGCACTGGTGTTGTGGCGTGGGTCGCCGGCATTCTGGTCGGCTCCGGCACGATTGCTCTTGCCTGGTTCTTCTATCGTCCGATCGTGGCGCTCATCGTCCTCGCCATCGGCGTAGCCGTTGCACTCGTAGCGCCCCGGCTCCTGAAGCGCCGGGCTGGCGGTGCGGCAGTCGGCAAGGAGGCAGAACAGGATGCCTGATACCGACCCGCTCGGCCTTGCGGTCGTGCTGTTGCTTGTAGTCAGCATCCTGCCGCTCATCGGCACGGTCGCGCTCGTGATCCGCCGTGTGCGGGCATCGACAACGGCGTCGACCAAAGCCGACGGCATCCACGTCACGCTTGTCGCTAGCCAGGCGGCCATCAAGGGAGTGCCTTGGCTGGCCTGGGTCTTCAACTTATGGACACCGAAGCTCGTCCTGCATCTGGACGGGATAGAATACCGCATCTTTCTGCCTCGCCGCAGGGCGTATGCAGAGATTGCGCAGGTGGACTATGTCCGCAGCGCCATCGGCACATCACACGTTGTCGTGGATTTTCCCGACAATCGCTGGTCCTTTCTCGCCTGGGTTCCTGACCGGAATGCCGCACGTGACCTGATCCGCCGCTTCCGGGACGAAGGATGCGCGATCTCGCCACGCGCGGCAGGTCTGCTGCGCGCCTGATCACATCGCGAGAGGGGGCACCATGGGAGCGAACGAGGAATTACCGGCCTGGGCGATCTGGCTTCAGGCCATCGGGCCGACAATGGCGGGCATCATCATAGCTCTGGTCGCGACCGTCGTCGGCATCGTGGCTTATAGTCAATGCAAAGCCGCGCAGCACAACAGGTTGAGGCTCGGCCTGTTCCATGTCCGCTACAAAGTCTACGAAGAACTTATGCGGATCGTTATGGACCTCCCCAACGCCTTGCGCCAGTCAAAGCCCGACCCCGCCGTGGTGCTGATCGAGAAGATTGACCGTCTTCGCTACGCCGCGGTCCGTGCGGATATGTTGTTTGCATCGGACGTCACCCAGCATATCCGCAAGATCGAGGACCTTGCTTTCCAGGCGAGGAAAATCGCGGCCGATCCGATCTACAGGAAAGCCGACATTGATGTGGACGAGTTCTATGGCAGCGATGAATTTGCCAAATGGGATAGCACCGTCGGCGCGTTCACAGTCGAACTGGATCGAGCGTCGAGGGAATTGAGCGCAGCCACGAAGCCCTATCTCTACATAACCGGAGCGAAATAGCCTCGTCAGCCGCCCTTCACACGGTCTTCCATAGCAGCTTCAGTCCGGCCACGTATCCTTGCGGCGGTGCTTATTCCGCGGTGGGTTCCAAGCACTGCGAAAATCGCCCGCGTTCATGCCTCCGGCATACCCTCAGGGGGGTATGACCGCGATCCGGCTGCCCTCCATTCTCCGGTGCAAGGGACATCGAGAGAACGAGGAGTGCATGATGAAGAAGGTCTTCAGACTGATGTTGGCTGTCACGATGGTCAACAGCGGCGTGATGTTGGCGGGCCCGGCATGGGCGGGCTGCGTGCCGGCTTGCACGGGCGGAGATATTTGCCGCTATGAGGCGGCCGGCGGGACGTTCAAATGCAAGGCTCCACCCCAGGGCGCCGGCGACAAGGAACTCGGAAGTCGTAGGGGTGCCGGCGCGAAGCAGCCCGCCGTTGTGGCTCCAGGCAACCCTCAACCCAAGCAGGTCCAGCAGAAGTAAATTCTGTCAGGTGATTGCTTTGGGGGGCACCGGAGCGGTGTCCCCCATGCGTGTTCAGACTGTTTCCGCCATCATCAGAAGGTAGCCGGCAACATGACTTCAAGCGTCTCCTGCATTCTACTGCGTCCGATTGCTGCATTTTTTCTCCTGTTCGCCACGGCCGTTGCCGCACAAGCATCCTGCGGCATTGAAGTTCGCTACATCAATGAACTCAATCGGTCGGTTACGCTCGATGCCGAGCAGACGAAGGTCCGAGTTTTCGGGCCCGGCAGTAATCCGGTTCCAATCGGTACATGGTCTCGTTTCACAAGCGGCCAGCTCACGATCCCGGCGGGTGCAACCCGGACCCGGACCTATGTCCTGAATCAGAAATGTCGCGCGGGCCCACGAAGCTTCAAGTTTTTCTTTGCCGGCGGGAACCAGATCTATCGTGTCAACAAATGGGTGGTCGTCCAGATCGACAAGCGGTTCAACGTGCGGATCAAGGATTGAGGGGCGACCTTAGCTGATTAGCACGCGCCCGTTTGGATCAACTCAACCCCAGCACCGACCTGCGGTTTGAAGAAAATGAGGTAGTTGTGGAACTCGCGATCATACTCATTGTCGTCCTGCTGGCTGCTGTCGGCTATGTAATCGTGACATACAACGGGCTGGTCCGCGCGAGACAGATGATGCGCGAGGCCTGGTCCGGTATCGACGTGCAGCTCAAGCGCCGTGCAGACCTGATCCCAAATCTGGTGGAAACCGTCCGCGGCTATTCCGGTCATGAACGGGCAACGCTCGACGAGGTAACGGCCCTTCGGGCGCGTGCCCAGACTTTGCCCCAAGGCGATGTCGCAGGGCGCGCCCAAGCAGAGGGCCTGCTCGGACAGGCGCTCGGTCGACTGCTCGCGGTTGTCGAAGCCTATCCTGAGCTCAAGGCGGATCACAGCTTCCGCCAGTTGCAGTCGACCCTGCAAACCATAGAGGGAGAAATCCAGATGGCGCGCCGCTACTACAACGGCGCGGCGCGGGATCTGAATGTCAAGGTCGAGAGCTTTCCGTCCAATCTGGTCGCCGGAGCATTCTCCTTCACCCATGCCGACTATTTCGAGATCGAGGTCCCAACGGACAGGAATGTTCCTCAGGTCTCCTTCCAATGACGAAGCGTGCTGGGCGGGATCTTGCGCGGCGTGTTCTGGCTGCTTTCTTCACATTCCTCATCATATGCGGCGAGGCGACCGCCGCCGAGGAAATCCACACCTTCCATGCAGGGATCGTGCTTGCCAGTGATGGGACACTAACCATCACCGAACGGATAGTGGTCCAAGCCGAGCGCAAAGCGATCCGGCGTGGCATTTTCCGCGATATTCCCCTGCGATACGAGGATGAAGAAGGCCGCATACAGGAATCCTGGCTTCAGGTTGCCAGCGTCACGCGCAACGGCCGGCCCGAACCCTTTACCGTCGAGCGCAACGCGGGCGTCCTGCGCATTCGTATCGGCAGGTCCGACCGTCTTCTCCCCCGCGCTGTCCATACCTTCGAGATCGTCTATCGCACCGCGGATCAGGTCGCCTTCCTGCCGACCCACCAGGAGCTCTATTGGAACGTGACCGGCAATGGCTGGGAGTTCCCCATACTCGCTTCGAGCGCTGACATCCGATTGCCTGATGGGATCGCGGCAACCGATGTCACCTTCTACACGGGCGCGACGGGCTCGAGCGAGCAGGCTGCCAGAATGGAGTTGAGCGACGATGGCAATACGATCCGGGTGGAGACCCTTCGGGCCCTGGGACCACGCGAGGGCCTGACGATCGCAATCGCCATGCCGCAGGGTTCGATCAGTTCGCCCTCGCTAACCACGCTCGCTTGGCGTTGGTTCGCCGACTTCGTTCGCCCCTTCGCCGATGGCGCCGAAGCTTTCCTCGTACTCCTCTACTATTTCGTGGCATGGCTTCTGGTCGGCCGCGACCCACGTCCAGGTGTGGTCGTGCCGCGCTGGACGCCCCCGGAAAATGTCTCGCCGGCGCTGGCCAACTACATCGTGAAACGCGGCTTCCGGGGCGGAGGTTGGGACGCCTTTTCGGCCTCCGTGATCGCAATGGCGGTGAATGGGCATCTGGTCCTCAAGCTCGCTGGGGGAAAGCTGACGATCAGGCGGAAGGACAAAGCCACCCCCGCGGAGCTGCCTGGCGGTCAGGCCGCAATCCTTCGCAATATGCCGCATGACGGCAGCGCGATCACCGTGGACAGGGGCAGCGGTGCCCGGATCGAAAAGATGGGCGCCGCATTCAGGGCGGCGATAGAAATGGAGCATCGAGACCAATTCTACCGTCGGAATCGGGGGTATCTGATCGGCGGTGTTGCACTGTCGCTGGTTGTGTTCGCGGCCATCGTGCTTAGGCGTCAACCAAGTTTCGATACGCTCATGAACACAGCTCTGCTCGCCGGCCCGGCCTTCATCGTTTCGATGCTTGCGGTGAACATCGCTCGAGCCATGCAAAATGCGCGCAGTCTGGAGCAAAGACTGGGGGTCGCCGTGGCGGTCGCCGGAACGGGGGCGGTCGGACTAATTGCGGTCACTGGCGCTACCGGCTTTCTGACCGCCTTGAGACCCGACCCCACGCTGGTCGGCGTGGCGGTCAGCCTGATCATTGCCAACGGGCTCTTCTACTTCCTGATGGGTGCGCCGACCCCAATCGGGCGCCAGATGATAGACGAGATCGCTGGACTTAAGCAGTATCTCACCCTTGCCGAGCGCGACCGGATGAACATGCAGGGTGTCCCGACTATGTCACCGCAACATTTCGAGAGGCTATTGCCCTATGCGGTTGCCCTCGGGGTCGAAAAGCCTTGGGCCCAATCTTTTGATCGCTGGCTTGCCGAAGCGCGTTCGACAAAAGTCGCGCTCGATAGACGATCCTTCGATTGGTACGAGGGAACCAGTTTCCGATCCGCAGACGTTGGGGCGCGTGTGGGCAATATTGGCGCTTCGCTCGCTGGCAGGTTCTCGGCGTCCCTGCCCATACCGAAGTCGTCATCGTCGGGTTTCTCGTCCAATGGCGGCGGCCGTTCGTCAGGCGGCGGCTTTTCTGGCGGGGGACGAGGCGGTGGAGGCGGCGGAGGCTGGTGAGTCAGCTACGGCCACGTCACAAGTGGCCGTAGCTTTCTCCATTTTCCGAGCAGTTAGGAACAAGCTCAGCTACAACGGTTGAGCCGCAACGTGATGTTGGAGTCTTTTGTCCAGCCAGACGATGACGGCGCATAGTGCGAGAAAATCTGTCCTTCGTTGGCGCCACCACGGCACCGGTAGTTCAGAGTGACCCGACGATTGGCATTGCAGCCGAAGTCTGCTGAATAGACACGCGAGCGGCTTGCGCCCGCATCGACAGTGAAATTGTTTGCGAACCAGCCACCATTACCCAGCACCCTCCAGGGCCCTGGAGCTGCCGCGGGACCGACCCCTACGCGCATGCGGATGCGAGCCGTGTCACTCAGAATGGTGATTGGGTGAGCTCCGGTGTTTCTAACGGCAACATTCATGTTGCAGGAGGCCAACGCCGCTCCAGTGTTCATCGCGCCGAATAGGCAGAGAACGCCGGTTGCAATGCTCAATTGCTTAAAAAGTGTCATAGCTGGCATTTCTGTGATCCCGAGTGATGTCCCTGGAATCATATTCCGATGCACTCGGGCACCGGTCATACCCCGGTCGGGGTATGACGATGGTCCGCGACGCGGGGACCTTGGCGAAAGTCAACCAAGGGGGAACTCATGCGTGTCGAGCCATACGGATCGATGCCGAGCAGGCAAATCCGACCTCGCAAACCAGCACATTGAGTCGATATCCAGCCCTGATTCCAAGATGGGTTGGATGTTATTGCGTGTGCTCCGTCGAGCGTCCGCTATGCGCTGCGGAACGCCGCACATGTTCACCGAAATAGTGTATGTTTAATGGTATGTCGGTAGATGCGGACGGTCTTTTTATTCTTTAAAATCCAGTACTTAATGGAAAAAACTGGCGGGCCACGAGCGTAGGAGATGGGCATTACAGTTTCGTTGTTCGTCTCGATGGCGACACGTAACCGTACAAACTACGATGGGCTACTATCGGATTAGCTCCTGCTTCGGCCTTCGCTTTAGCGGATGCTGTTGGCCTTTCGGAACGCCTTGCCGGTCGTCGTGAATCTGGCGACCATGGGCGCAATGAGTATGGCAGCTTTGCGCGCTCGTGTCGGCTGTATATGATCTGGCAGATCGCCGTGCCAAATGGCTCGTTCAGGAGCAATTCCTGCTATGTGCGACGGACTTGCCGCTAGACGGTTGCTTTGAAAGACAGGTCATGGCGGTCACGATTGAAACGTAGTCGCCATGCGGCTGGAGGACTTGTCAACTCGGCCGACATTAGTCTTCCAGGATGGTCATGTGGCCAGCAGCTTTTCGGCGGTACAAATGAAACTGGCGATCCACCACAGGACGACCTACCGTTACGCACGTCCTGTCGTGCTCCAGCCGCATCGCATAATGATGCGGCCGCGTGGCAGCCATGACATCGCCCTGCTGTCGAGTTCGCTGTCTTGTACGCCCGTCGCGGAACTCGAGTGGACGCAGGACGTCTTCGGCAACCTGATCGCCACCTGCATCTTCTCGGAGCCAACCGCCGAACTGGTCATTTCAAGCGAATTCACGGTCGAGCAGTCGGCGGTAGCGTGGCCAGTGTTCCGGATCGCACCCCAAGCGCATTCCTTCCCGTTCGTCTATTCCCCAGACGATATCGCCGATCTGGGCACGCTTCGCATTCCGGAACACAACGATCCGGAGGGACGGATGGGCGCATGGGCGCGGGCCTTTGTCAGCGGTACGACAACCGACACGCTTTCACTATTGAAAGACCTCAATGCCGGCATCCTTGGCTCCGTGGCTTATCGCGTCCGTGACGAGGAAGGAACGCAGACGCCGCTGGAGACGCTGGTGCTGGCGAGCGGCTCGTGCCGCGATATCGCCGCGCTGTTCATCGAGGCGGTCCGCCATCTCGGTATCGGAGCCCGCGCCGTCTCGGGCTACCTGTTCGATGTGCAGCAAAGCGCCGACGACCCCGGATCGACCCATGCCTGGGCGGAGGCCTACCTCCCCGGCGCGGGATGGATCGCCTTAGATCCGACGCATCGCCGCCTGGGTGGCGCCAACCTTATCCCGGTGGCGGTCGCTCGCAGCAATCGCCAGATCATGCCGGTCGTCGGCGGCTATGTCGGCACATCGCAGGATTTAATCGCCATGGACGTCAAGGTGAGCGTCGCGCCGCAGGTATAGCCGGCCGCATCCCAGAACGCATCGCGACTCAGGGTCGAAGTTGCGAACGGACTTACCGTGGTCGATCCGCCGCACGGCTTCTGGCGGCAAGTCCGACCGCCGCGACCTCGATATGCTGACCGTTAGCGAGTTTCGGGCGCGGAGGTAGGCTTTTCCCGTCGCTGAAACGGCCGCAGCCCGCCTAATGTACCGTCCCGCGATCGTCGGCAGGATGCACGCGGTTCAGGATACGCATCATCTCTTCGGCGTCGGCAATCTGCATGCCGGTTGTCTGGCGGCTGCCAACTTCCGCCGGGTGGCCGGTGAAGGCGTCGAAGACGGTCCACGTCCCGTTCTTCTCGAGGCGCCGCTCGTAGCGGCTGCTGACGGGTTGCGAAGCGTTCATGGCTATACCTTTCAATGCTTTTGTGGGTGCGCACCTCGGCCGGGTGTCTAGTCCGGATCACGGCCTGCCGGTACGTTCCTCGCGCAAGGCCTTGCTGGCGCTGTTCTGATCCTCGCCGTCGTCGGCGCGGTTGAGCGTTACGGTGCAACGGATGAGAAAATTCCAGTCGGGTCCGTGCTCTATGATGAGGTGCAGGTCGGATATCTCCTCGAAATAATGCTCGACGCTTTGCGCACCCTCGGCCCCGCGGTACTCGATCACGGCCTTCCAGCGCTTTTCTCCGTGCAGCGTGACGATATTGCTCATCGGGCTGTCCATGCCGGCAGGGAGAAGGCTAGATCGTAATGCTGGTCAGTACGACGAAAAGCAGAGTACCCAGGACGCCCGCAGCCAGGAGGAGCAGCGGCCATATCATCGGGTTGGCGTTCAGCCGAGCAAGATAGTGCATGGGGATGTTCCTTGGGCGAGGAGGGACGGATCAATGAGAAACGGTCTCGCCGTCGATTTCCCACCTGTGCAATGTGTTGCCGATGAACTGGTCCATTTTCTGGATCGGTATGCTCAGCCTGAAAGCTCCGTCGGCCATGAACGCGGCCAGAAGCTCCTCTTCGCCGATCAGTCCATACCGGAATTCCCTGACGAGCAGGGCCGCCACCCGTTCGGCGGCAAGGCTGGTCGAGGCGATGCGGTTCTTCGCGCAGACGCTGGCATGCACGCGCATGATCATGTTCATGTCGGCTGATGTCAGATGCGACCGATGTTGTTGGCTGGAGGACATGACGTCCTCTTTCATGGTTGGGGCAAGGGCACGACGGCCGCCCTCAACCGGCAGCGCCCTGAATGAAGCTGCCGACGTTTCGACCTTATCAGCAGAATGCGGGCGTCGCGAGGATAATCGCGACAGAGTAACGATTTATGTCCTGCCGTATCGGTTCCGTGTTAACATGGCTTCCTCGCGCGCAATCGGGCGCGCTTGTCCAGACCAGAATTGGACATCATCATGAAAACTCCCGCATGGCTGTCGCCTGCACTCTATGGTGCGGGTGCAGGAGCAATTGCCCTGGCAATCGTCGGCTTCACCTGGGGCGGGTGGGTGACTGGCGCCAGCGCTCGCAAGATGGCGGACGATGCTTCCAGCGTTGCCGTCGCCGCAAGCCTGACGCCCTACTGCCTGGAACGCGCACGCGCCGATCCCAGATCGGCAGAGTTGATGGCAGAACTAAAAGCCGCCAACGGCTTCAACCGCAGGGGCATCGTCGAGAAGGCCGGTTGGGCGACACCGCTCGGCTCTGATCAGCCGGTTCGCGCACTGGCTCAATCCTGCGAACAGGCGCTGGCCACATCCTGATATCGGGGAAGCGGTCTGCGTTGACCATGTGGCTCTGGCTTGCGGTTTCGGCCATCCTTGCGTTTTGCCTGGCGGTGGTGCTTGCTGGTTGGCCTTCCGCCAACCCGTGAAACTGGCCCTGTGAAACTGGCAAGGCGCATCGGTCCCGGCAACCAGCCGGACGCCTTGTCGTCAGGAGGTTGAGACGGAGCGCCGGCTTGCCGCTCTGGTTCGCACAGGTCTGGAAGGCGGCGCGAGTGCGGCAAGTTTCGCATCGCTTTCCAGCCGTGCCTGGCGCAATCTCGCGGTCTTTGCCTCCCGGCGGGAGGCTTCATCGCCAATGATCGCGCGTGCCGCATGATCGGTGATGTCGGCCCTGGTCTCCGCTTTGGAAGGTCGGGGTTTGAACAGGCCCTGCTCGTCGATGGCGCGGCTCATGGCTGCTTGCTCCTTCCGGTCTGAAAAGCAAAAAGGCCGGGCGAACCCGGCCTCTCCTATGCGTCTCGATGATCAGTGCCAGTACATCCGTGGTCAGAGATCAGAAACGCAGTTCCGTTACGCGGCCTGAAGGTTCTCGGCTGCGCTCTTGCCGTTGCGGTTGTCCTTCACGACGTCGAAGCTCAGCTTCTGGCCTTCCGCGATGGTACGCAGGCCCGCGCGCTCGACGGCGCTGATGTGAACGAACACATCGGTGCTTCCGTCGTCCGGCTGGATGAAGCCAAAGCCCTTGGTCGAATTGAAGAACTTTACGGTTCCAGTGGTCATGACGATTTCCTTTCAAAAATCATGGCAGATTGTTCGCCGTGCAGGATGCACGACGAGCGGTTCAGATCGATTTGAGAGAGGAAGATCGCTGGAGGCGTAAAACGCCGGAAACAAAGTTCGACAAGCAAGATCGATAAACTCGATATAGGCGACTACGGTGTTCGAAACAAGGCCGCGTGGGAATAAGCACATGAGCCGCGGATCGGTATCTGCAAGCTGGAGATTTGCCATCAACGCAGATCGGCAGGGCCGATGCGATACATGGTGCTTTGCCGGCCGCGATAGATGCGGACTGCCGCTTCATGGATTTGCGCGCGGGCAGCATCGAAAGCCGCTAGGCACTCTTCTTCGGTGATGGGGCCGGTATCAATCCGAAGCGCGGCCGCTTCCACCAGAAAGGGAACCTCGAACATGCCGTCATAGGCGGTGAACAGGACGCCCTGCCTGTCCTTATCGAAGGTGCGGCTGCGGTTCGGGAAGATAAGCGACACGTCAGATGATCGTCACTGTGCTGGTGAAGGATGCCACGCGCTTCGGTGCGGAACAGCCGGATTCCCGTCCATCGTCCCGCCTGTTGAGCGATATCATCATGTCCGTCGCCTCGGCATGGTTCAGGCCCGTCGTTGCACCGGCATCCGCATCCGCTGGAATTCCGGAAAAGACATGATAGACGGTCCAGCTCCGGTCAGCTTCGATGCGCCGGCCGTATTGATGGTCGCTGCCGTCACGGGTCTCATTCATTGTCAAAAGCATCGGTATTCTCTCAAAATTATGTATCGTTGTTGCCGCCGCCGTTCCCGGGTGGGCACCTTACCACAAAAGTCCGGAGAAGAGGATGTAGCCCAGCATCAGGATGGCAGCGACAGTAGCAAGCCGTACGAGCATGCCCCCGAAATCACCCAGATTGAGCCGGCGGCTGTCAAGTCCAGTCAGCCCCCGCCTATTCCGCCCGGAAATCAGTTTCCACCTGTCCGACGCGGCGCATTGGTGTTCGCCGCGGATTTGACCTGAGCGGAGAACGAAGACTCAGGCTTGGGCGGAGCCTTTTCCTGTTTCGGCTTCCGGTGCTCGCGACTGCTGCGCTTCTGTCCCTTGGCCATGGCCGAATATCCTTTCGATGAGTGTTGTGCCGTTCCCGGTCGTCGGCAGATCGGCTGCTTCCAGCGTGTCCTGCGTCACTACCCGTTCATGTCGCTCTTCATCGCTGCGAATCCGGTACTGGAGGGAATTATCCCTCGGGGGCAGGGTGGCGGTGATGCGGTAGAGATCTGCGGCGTATGGCGAGACGCCGAAGCGGGATGTCATGCGGACAATCTGTCCGATACGAAACAGATGTGACGCGGGCTGCTGCCCGCGCCTTCTCGTCTGGCTGCGGTAGGTCAAGACGGTCATGCTTCCTCACAATCCTTTGCCAGTGCGGCTTCGAGGTCGGCCGGGTCGATCGGCACCATCTGCCGTGTCGGTCGTCCTGTGGTGACGGCCGGCAGATGAATGAAAGTCGCCACGCGCCGGAAGGCGAGAAACGTTATTCCTTCAATCTGCTCTTCGTCATATTCGACACAATATTCGCCAGGAGGCTGCGGTTCGTCGAAGCCGTAGAGCAGGAACTCCGACGAGAACCGAACTGTGGATCGTCGCGTGCGAACTTCCATGCTCCGGTTCCTTCAATGCTGCGCGTCAGGAATGCCCTGATGGCGCCTGCATGGCTTGCCACAGGGCTATGAATACAGCTGCGCGGTTCCGGCACATCGTCACGCGATGCGCTTCCAACTGTCGAAGATCGGGAAGGAGATGGCGGGTCGGAGGTCTCTGACACCGCGGAAAAGCCATTTCGGCCAAATCAACTTCAGAACCATGCACCACAATTGCGTTCCAATTGCGGCCTGCCCGTCGCTGACGCATTATAAGCAGCACACCTCTGCGTCGGAGAATATCTCAATCTCGCCGAAACAGAATTTCCGCCGCTACAACCCCTTGGAAAGCCTTCACTTGAAAAGCGATTATCAGGCGGACATCGACGCCATCGGAACGATCGACGCCGTGCCCACTATTCTCGACGTGGTGTGCCGGACGACGGGGATGGGATTTGCCGCAGTCGCGCGGGTAACCGACAGTCGATGGATCGCCTGCAGTGTCCTCGATCATATCGCGTTCGGGCTTGAACCCGGCGGCGAGCTTCAGGTCGAGACCACCATTTGCCATGAGATCCGGCAAAGCGGGGAACCGGTCATCATCAACAGCGTCGTCGATGACCCGGTATTCTGCGGCCATCCGACACCTGCGATGTACGGCTTCCAGAGCTACATCTCCATGCCGATCATGCGCAAGGACGGGTCGTTCTTCGGGACGCTGTGCGCCATCGATCCCGGGCCGGCCCGGCTGAAGGATCCGGAGATCGTCGGCATGTTCAGGCTCTTCGCCGAGCTGATCGCCGCTCACCTGGACTCCGTCGATCAGATCGGCATCAGCGAGCAGTTGCTCGCCAGGGAACGCGCGTTCGGCGCGATGCGCGAAAAGTTCATCGCCGTGCTCGGCCATGACCTTCGCAATCCGTTGTCCTCCGTCGTTGCGGGCGCGAAGATGCTGATGCGCAAGCACGAGGCCGATCCGGACAGCAAGAAAATCCTGCTTCTTATGCAGGCGAGCATGATGCGGATGCGCGGGCTCATCGACAACATCGCCGACTTTGCCCGGTCGCGTCTCGGCAGCGGCCTGGTGCTCGAACCGGAGGCCGACAGGCAATTGCTGGAGCGCACGCTCGTTCAGGTGGTCGACGAATTGCGCTCCGTTCATCCCGAACGCTCGATCGTCGCCGACATCTCGATCGATGCGGATGTCGCGCTCGATCAGGGGCGCGTGGCGCAGCTTCTGTCCAATCTGATCGGCAACGCCCTCAACTATGGGGACGTCGATCGACCGGTGATCGTGACTGCACGGGCGGACGTCGGCGGCTTCGAGCTGGCCGTCGAGAACGGCGGCGACGCCATCCCCGAAGATGTCCTGACGACCCTGTTCGAACCTTTCATCAGGGGACAGACCGAAGGCAACGGCGAAGGTCTCGGGCTCGGCCTGTTCATCGCATCCGAGATTGCAAGGGCGCACAACGGGACACTCCGTGCGACCTCCGACGAGACTGCAACGCGGTTCACCTTCGCTGTTCCGTCAAAGCCCGACAATAAAATGTCGGACGAACGGAACAAACAGGCGAACCAGACTGTTTCCTGAGCTTGCAGCGAGCTGCCGTTCCCGATCTTCGGGGGCTTGGATGCAACACCGCATCCATCCGGAGTCCCGCTGTGCAAACCCGCAATCTGACAAGGATACTCGTCGTCGAAGACGAGCCGCTGATCCGCATGGACCTGGCGGAGACGCTGCGGGAATTGGGATTCTTCGTTTTCGAAGCTTCCAACGCCGATGATGCGATCAGGCTCCTCGAAGCCGACGAGGACATAGCCGCGGTGGTAACCGATGTGGACATGCCCGGCACCATGGACGGACTTGCGCTCGCATTCGCTGTCCGGCGTCGGTGGCCGCCCTGTCGACTGATCGTCGTTTCAGGGCACCGGCGACCGGCAGCCGGCGACATGCCCGACGGCAGTCGTTTCATCCGCAAGCCGCTTGCTACCAATGACCTGCAGCGGACACTGTCGGATCTGGGCGTAAGTTGAGCAACGACAGAGCCGCTTTGCGTCGGTTTAGTTGTTCACGCAGTGCGGAGAAGGTTCAGCCACCAATCTGGTGGCTGAACGTGTCTGGTATGTCTGTTCCCTCGGATTCATTCTCCAAAACCGGACTTTCTGCTCACGGTTCCGAAGCCATTACAATGGTGTAGATCAGCGGGCTTTATCGTAGTTTGGCGTAAAACATCGTAGGTTTGGCGGGCCACGAGCGTAGGAGATGGGCATTACAGTTTCGCGGTTCCGCTCGATGACGACACCTAACCGCGCAAACTACGATGGGCTACTATCAAGTTTGCTGGTACTGGCGGTGTCGCGTTGGAAGCTTATCGATCGATTTGACGCCCCTGACGATGGATGACACCTCGAAAGTGAGCTTGATCACCGAAGCCTGGAAGGCCTCGGTGGCGTCATCGTCACCATGAAACTGCCAAAGTTCCCGAACCCGGCTCTTTACCGATTGGCTTTCGAAACTGACATTAGCCTCGTGCGCGAAGTCGTTTCGAATGCGTCGTATGATGTTGAGCTCCTTGAACTCTTGGTCTGAGATAAGGTTCAACGCATGCGCCGCGGCGATCTTGCCAGAGAAAGTCGCGAGAGGCGCGTTCTTATCTGACAACAAGGCGTTCTGTCCAGCACCGGGCCTCAGGAATGACTTCATGAGATCGAGTAACAAGCGGTCCAACTCTGCCGCAGCGACGAGCACCATCCCTCTCGGGGACTCGGTCGAAATTTGGGAGAGGATCGAGTATTCGACCCGCAACTCAGGATGTTCCTTGAGAAATGCCTCGAGGTCGGCAGCGTCGACGCCATGAAGCGTTGGGTCAGTCATGCTATCGCCACCGCCTTTGCAACTGGCCCCATCAATGAGAAGTGGATATTAAACTTGACTCGGGTTTGCTCGGCCGGGATCGGCCCCTCGGAATCCGTGAGCTCTTGCGATGTGAAGCACTCTGTGCCGTCGAGATCTGTCCTGATAAAGCCTATGTCGCCCCTATTTCGCGTCACTTGGCCATAGAACAGGCGCTCGGTTGCATCCGAATTGAGGACTGGAGCACGTAAGCCGGCGCGCTGGCGGTACGGGATCGATAGCTTCCTAAGACCCTCAAAGATCGCGCGCGCCTCGGGCCACTTTCCCGCCAAGCAAAGATGACGCGCATACCAGAATCGGGCCTCGTGCTGCTTGTCACCGGGCACGAAGGACCGCTGAAAATGGTAGAGGATTGAGTCGCATTGCGTGGTGTCCGCATCGGGTGCCGTCTCTCGCAACGTCTGACCCAAGTCGAAGTGAATCACTTGGCTACCTGGATTGAGACTCAGGGTCTCCCGTAGCACCTCGACAGCGTCCCCGAATCTTTTCTTCGCCCTCAACACGCGCGAGAGCCGCTTTGCGATCAGCTCGCTACGGGGGTTTGTCTTGAATGCCTTTTGCAACGCCGTCAGCGCCTTGTCCGCGTCCTTGAGGAGGTCGGACAGGGCCGCGTCTTCGGTAAGGAGGCGGTCATCATTCGGAAAGCTCTGAAGACCAAGGCGCAGGGTGTCTTCGGCGAGCTTGATGGCCGCACTCAGCGCCTGCTGAGTCAATTCGTCATCGGTCTTCTCCGCCTTCTCCAGAGCGTCTTTCACGCGAGACACAGCCACCTTCGAGAGCGTATGAAGCGGATATGAGGTCTTGCTCTTCGAAGTCAGGGCCGAGGCCTGCTTTTCAGCCTGCTTCCGCCACGCTTCGCGCTCCTGGTCGTCTTTTGCGACCGAGGCGCGCTTGAACGCCAATTCTGCCAACGAGTGTTTGACCGCGCCGGACGTGCTATGCATCTCGAGCGCCTTGTTGAGGTAGCCTTCAGCTCGATCGAGGCCGCCTGCGTCTCCGGCCAAGCGCATCTCGTAGATGCCCCGTTGATGGTAGATGCCCCAGTCGTCGCCGACCGACTCCAGAGCAAGTCTGTAGATGTCGTCGCCCTGCGTCCGATCCTTAAAAATCTCAGCAAGCTTGTTCGCCCGGATCAACTCGAACAGAACTTCCTTGTCATAGGAATACGATGGGTTCAGGCGGCTGACGATGCGGATCAGGTTGTCGTATTTGTCCCGAACGGTCGGAAGGCCCGCAGCATATACAAATTCGGCGATCAGCGCGTGGCGCGCGCGATAGGTCCAGTCCTTGGTCTTCCTGTCGGGTGAGAGGCTGATGACCTCCTCCAGAGGCATGAAGAAGCGTTGGTTGAACTCTTCGAAATCTATTCCGTGCACGCGCGATATCAGACCGGCGCGGACTGGAGGACCGAAACGATGAAGGGAGCAGATATCGAGATAGAGAAGCTTAGCCTCAACAGGCTGTATGCTGTCGAACTCATCGGCGATGATCTCGCGGAAAGTCGCGTTCTCCGTCGCCTCATGCAAAGCGACGAGCAACTGTCGTCCGTACTCTTCCGACAGTTTCTCCTGACGCTTCTCTTGGGTCAGGCTCGCAAGATGTCCGAGGCAACCGTGGTTCTCAAGCAGTTTGAGGAGATCGGAAATCTCGCGTGCGCTTAGATACCGGAGATCATACACCTCTTGTACGAGAGATTCGAGTTCCTCGCACCGCATGTTCCATTCGTGGACGCGGGCGCTCCCGATGACGATCAGAGGCCATTTTTGGCGCTTGGCATGACGGAAGAAATCAGCAGTGTGGCTGGGCTGTTCGGTCAGGTCGTCGACAAAAACGAACATCGGCTGGTTGGTGAGTGACGCCATTTCGTCGAACATAGCTTTGTCCAGATCGACCCCGCTACGCATCCAGAATACGAGCTTCTCATGTTTGGTCGCGGCATCCCAAGCTATCCGTCGGAGGGTGACGCTTTTGCCCCCTCCTGCATGTCCCTTGAGGACGATCATGTGCGGCTCGGACTTAGTTGTGGTGGTCAAGACGTGTTCATCGAGAATGGCGCGGGCCGTACGTCGAGAGACGTCGAGATCGTGTGCCACCGCTTCCCATCCCAGATCGAATCCCTTGTAGAACTTGGTTGGATCGGGGGTCCCGATCGAAAGCCTGGACGACACAAGTTCGCAACGTGACTCCAGGTATTTGAGCAGGCTTGCGCTTTCCGTGGAGTTTGCCTTGGAGATGAACTTTGTGAAGGACCCCTGCGAGACGGTCGCCACCAACTGGCCCAAGGTACGCGACGCCGCCTTGATCTTGGCATCGGCAGCCTTCAGGAAGGTGCCGAAATCCGCATTGATCGTCTTCACTCGCCTCTCGAGCCAATAGTCCTCTTCGATCTTGGTGATACCCGGGCGGACAAGATAATGGCGGGCATGATTGTCGCCATCCTTCTTGATCTCTTCAAACAGCGTACGGAGGTTGAAGTCCCCCATTCCGTATCCCGCGAAGATGATCGTCTTAGTCTTGGCCCATTCTAGGAATTGCGCGAATTGTCCGGCACGGCCAGCCTTGTGGTTGATGATCTGCTCCGTGCTTGCGATAAGCGGTGGCCTGACGTCTTGGTAATGTGTAATGCAGCCATGAAGTTTGACGTACAGGACACCGTTGACGCCGAGTTTCTCAGCCGCCCCGTCGCCGTCGTTGCAGTTCACGATTAGGTCTTGGAGCCGGTCATTCACCGAGCGGTACGCGGTTTCAATCACGAGGTCGTAGTTTGTAGTCGCAATACCCGCCCAAACGAATGTGGGTATTAGCCGGTGAAAGTCAGCGGGCTCGAAATTCGAGAGTTCCTCATGGATGAAGGTCTGTAATGCCCGGACGCTGTGCGCAGATGCAGCGAAGTCGCAGATGGTCTTGAAGTCGGCATCTTCGTATCCTGGGCCTAGAAAATTCTCCGCGATTCTCGCGCCCAGTATCCTTGCTGTCGGCATTTTTTTGCCGTCCGCTTTCGTCGCGCCCAATGATGCGCCAGCCCCTAAAAAGAGGACGGCCCGGCCTTCGCGAACTGCCGAAGTCAAGGCAGCCTCATTCGCCAACAATTCGGCAGCAGCCAATACTTGACTCATGAAGTCCCCCCCACGCACGAAATGCCCAAGCAGCGATCTTTAATTGAATGCGACCACACAACAAGTCTCAGGTGCCGTGTTTCCAAGGCAAAGGGCCTATATAGCAGTTTCCGAAATGCCAAGAATTTCAACCAAACAGTGATTTCCCACGTCTTCGGCCTACGCACTCGTTACGGCTCTACGGTTCAGCCAGCCCTGGCCGACGAATAGCAACCCCGACTGAAAAGAAAACCAGCACAGTTGCATGTCTGCTCGCCGGAATGACCGACTCAGAGAGTCGGCTGCTGAAGGGCAGTTTCTGTACAGCTGGAGCCGAGAGTTGACGATCTGGTCTCGGCCCCAAGGTTCCCGGTCGAAGAAAAGCGCCTGCTGAGGACTGTGGAAACGCTAGAAAGCCGCAGCCTCCTCGCACCCCGAGGTTGGACAGCCCGTAACGGAAATCTACTGTCGGTCAGTTTGGGAGCCGAAAGGTGATTCGACAGATGCCGCATTACCCGTACCTCGAATACAGCATGAACGACGTGCGCGCCGCAGGTATTAAGCTGGCTGGCAAGGTTCGTTTCGACGCCGCAAACTATCGCGATGCTGTGGAAACCTTCAGGGTCGCCAATTCGTGGCGCGACTCGCACATCCGCCCGATGCAGAGCGTTCGCGCTTCAGTGCGAAGCCACATGCGGCTGGCCGGCATCCCGGGAGACATGGCATCCCGGCCCAAGCGTATGTCCTCCATTCGGCGCAAGCTCGCCGAAACTACCCTTCGGCTCGACCAGATGCAGGACCTCGGCGGCTGCCGGGCAATCCTCAATGATATTGACGGCGTCAACCGCGTTGTGGAACGCATCCGCAAGCGCTCCCCGCATGGCATTCGCAAGGAATGGGACTACATCCAGAACCCGAAGGACGACGGATATCGTAGCCACCATCTGTCCCTGGTGTTTCAGGCAAACCGCAGAGAGGACGAAATCTACATGGGCCGACGCATCGAGCTTCAGGTGAGGACTCGCCTGCAGCACTCTTGGGCAACTGCCATCGAAGCCGTCAGCCTCTACCGGAACCAGGACCTTAAACATCATCATGGAGACGCCGACTGGCTTCGCCTGTTCGCGCTGGCAGCGGCAGAATTCGCCCATATAGAACGCTGTCCCCTGCCTGATTGTGTCCCAGACAGGTCTGAGCGCATCCGTGAGCTGAAAGACCTCAACGCCCGCCTCGGGGCTAGCAGCATGCTGGAAAACATCAAAGCGGCCACCCATTTCGCGGAGAATTTCATCTACGAACGGGGCCGCTACTACCTGCTGCGGTACCGCCCGGACCACACCGTCAAGATTGAGACCTATGACGCACTGTTCCAGGCCACTGCCGCGCTGGCGGCTGCCGAACAGGCCATCGAGGCTGGCGAAAGCACCGAGAGCGTCGTTCTCGTCGAAGTCGACAAGATCGACAGGCTGGTCGACACGTATCCGAACTATTTCGGTGACGTCAGTCTCTTCATCCGGAATCTTCAGCTTGCCTGTAACGGTAGCCCGGGGATCGAGTATACTGTCGCGCCGCAGGAAATCGTCCGTCCTCGGGAAGTCGAGAACCCTGACTACAGCCTTTTGCATCGTCGCTATACCAAGTGGATCGAGACAAGGCGTGGGGTGAGGTAGCGTCTGTCATGGTCGATTCGATGACTGACGCCGAGAACGCAAAATCCTATCTCGATAGCTTGAGGCGTGGGGACCTCAGCACATTGCTGGCGCATGTGCGTATCGAGTTCGAAGTCCGCGCCACTCGGCCAAGAGATGAAGGAGCGTCGTCCTGACGGCCCCGCAGCCTTTCTATGAGGCGCTCCGGACGCTTCCTCAACGAGACCGCAAGCGCATCGCTGAAGCCGTCTTGAGCCGCAGGCCAAATCTTCGCGTCCCCCGAAGCCGTCGCGATGGTGTGGATCAGCGGGCTTTATCGTAGTTTGTCGTAAAACATCGTAGGTTTGGCGGAGAGGGAGGGATTCGAACCCCCGATGCCCTTGCGAGCATGCCGCATTTCGAGTGCGGTGCATTCAACCACTCTGCCACCTCTCCGCACCGTGATGACACCCGCAAATCCGGCTGGGAGGCGTGGTTGAGCTCGCCCCCATATCACCAGATTGCCACCGAATGCCTCAGCGCGCTTCTCTATAGCCGATCACCGCGTTTCGTCAACGCAGTAAGCCGTGGATTCTTACAAAACACGTCGCAAGATGCTCTATGATGAAGAATAAGATACGTGAATAAAAAAAATACATTATTAAGTAATATATCTTATTATGAAATAATATCTATAGAATTAAAGATAATATTTCCGAATAATTTTATATATTTCTATATTATATCGGGAATTAATCCTCGAAAATACCCAAAATACCTATATCACGCCATAGTTATTTTGGTAATGGCCAACGAGAGCCACAAAGTTCCAAGATATTCTACAGGGACAGCTCTTGGCACTTTCGTCGGCTGCTTTCCTTGTTGGTGCTCTTAAATCGCGCCCTGGCCGACAATGCCGTCTTCACAGACGTCCTGCTTGCGACAGAACTGCGCCCTTGTGCCGGTTCTCCCGGCTGGGGCGAGCTTCGCCGCCGCGCCGAAATTGCCGGCGTAGAGCTGTAGCTTGGCCGGGCCGGGACGTTTCTCCTGCCCGATCCGGCGGCGCCCAGCTCCGCCGTGCCGGGCGCACCCTTTTTCACGAAAGCCGCACATTCCGCCTGCGCCTACCCGTGGCGCGCGTTGATCCTTTTGCCGCACCAAGCCAGCCAGTAAGTACCCACGCCGCTCAGCGAGCGGGTACGGCGGTTTCTGAAGGGCCGGACCTGTAAATCTTCAAATGTCTATTCGAGATCGTCCGGTTCGATCCGAACTGCGAAAGCGATGCGTCTGACGGCATCAGGCTCTGGTTCACCGTCGCCCGTTTCGATTGCGGTCAAGGCGGCTGGCGTCAGCCCTGCCGCTTCCGCAAGCGCCTTGACGGTCAGACCGCGATATTCGCGCCAGACGCGCACCTTATTTTCACCGTCGATAATGCGGTTTGCGAACGCGGCCGGGATCAGTTCTTCCTCGCCGCGCGCGAGCTTCGCATCAAAGTCGCGAACGGCGCGAACGTCCTCTACATCGTCATCCTTCGAGGTCTTCTTTCACCCTCCGGCGAGCCGCCTTCTGGCCCATGATTTTTCCACGGTGGCGACATGGTGGCGACACGCGCCGCAACTCCCCAAGGCCCAGAAAAGCAAAAACCCGCCAACTCATTGAGTTAGCGGGTGATTTTCTGGTTGCGGGGGCAGGATTTGAACCTGCGACCTTCAGGTTATGAGCCTGACGAGCTACCGGGCTGCTCCACCCCGCGTCACCATACGGCGGCAAAGCCGTCGCACCGGAAACGGTTCCAAACGAAAAGGGGCCGGTTGACGACCCCACTCCCGCTCGAGGGCGGGCAAACGTAAAGAGAAGCTGATTGAGCATGCATTTTGCAGACCTGGCAGCGACCTACTCTCCCGCGTCTTGAGACGAAGTACCATCAGCGCTGGAGCGTTTCACGGCCGAGTTCGGAATGGGATCGGGTGCAGCCGCTCCGCCATAACCACCAGGTCGGCGAAATGCATGCTCGAATTCGAGAAGCTGGGCATTGCCGCCACCAATGGGCATGAGCAATGCGAACAATCAAGCCGATCGAGTTATTAGTACCGGTAAGCTTCACACATTGCTGCGCTTCCACACCCGGCCTATCAACGTGGTCGTCTACCACGACTCTCAGGGAATACTCGTTTTAAGGTTAGTTTCCCGCTTAGATGCCTTCAGCGGTTATCTAGTCCGGATATAGCTACCCTGCTATGCGGCTGGCGCCACAACAGGTCCACCAGAGAT
>JBBCKE010000017.1:0-6784 GCA_037190985.1 Alphaproteobacteria bacterium | reverse complement strand
GCGTCCACCGGCGGGCGCAGCGCCAGGGATGCGCTGCGCCCGCCGGTTGTTGGCCGAGCCTCAGAGCTTGACGTCGGCGGGGATGTCCTCCGGCTCGACGCCGGCGAGCTTCATGCCGTTGGTCAGCCACTCGGTCATCTGGCCGATGCCGCGGTTGTATTCGACCCATACGTCGAGGAAGTTCTTCCAGTCGAGATTGTCTTCCTTGGGGATGGCGAGGCAGGCGGGCAGGCCGATAACCGGCTCCGTCAGCATCGAGAACTTGCCGATGCTGGGGTTCTTCTTGACGGCGGTCATGCCGAGCAGGGCGGCGAAGACGGCGCAGTCGACGCGCTTGCTCTGAAGCGCCAGCATCACCTCGTCGCGCGTGGCGAAGGCGGTGATGTTGGCTTTCGGGGCGAACCGGCGCGCGGCCATCTCCTGCGTCGAGCCGAGGTCGACGGCGACCTTGATGTCCGGGTTGTTGAGCTCGGACCAGGTCGAGATCGACAGGCTCTCCGGCGCGACCAGCCCGTATCCGTGCAGGAAGTAGGACTTGGAGAAGTTGATCGACAGGGAGCGCACCGGGGTCGGCGTCAGCGACATGGCGATGTCGGCCTTGTCGGTCTGGAGCTGGATCACCGAGTTGCCGTAGGTCGAATCGACGAACTCGATCTCCACCTCGAGCAGCTTGGCGATGTCCCTGGCCATCTCGACGCAGGCGCCCGACCATTCGCCCGACACCGCGCTCTTGACGAAGTAGGGCGGCTCGCCGACGAGCGCCGCCACGCGCATCTTCTTGGCGGCGCGGATCTTCGCGAGGGTCGAGGGCGCTCCTTGAGCCTGCGCCGCGCCGGCGGCGGCGGCGGTCCCGGCGACGGCGATGGACCCGGCCGCGGCGAGCTGCACAAGCCTGCGCCGCGACACTGCCTGGTCGAATGCTGTTTTCGAAGTCGTCATGTCATTCCCCTTTCTTGGTTTGATCGGTCTCGGCTTCCGGAAACGGAAGCTGGTGCGGATAGGCGAGCAGCCTTTCCAGTCGCCTGCCGAGGGCGAGCAGGCGCGGCTCCCCGCCGCTGCCGCCCATCAGTTGGATGCCGAGCGGCCTGCGCGCGGCATCGCGCAGCACGGGCAGCGAAAGCGTCGGCGCGCCGGCGCAGTTCGCCACCACGTTGAGGTTCTCCCGTTGCAGGAAGTAGAACTTGTCGACCGTGGTCAGCGGCGTCGGCCCGACGGGATAGCCGGGCAGCAGCAGCGCGCCGACGCCGTCGAGCGCCCGGGCGATCTCGCCGGCGAGCCGGCGGCACTGGCGCAGGGCGAGCGCATAGGCGCGGCCGGGGATGCGCTCGCCGAGCAGGACCCTGTTGCGGAACACCTCGCCGAACTTCAGATAATCGCGCCGCACCTCGGCGGCGAAGCCGTCCGCGACCTCGCGCATCATCACAACGGAGCTCGCGGCGTGGATGGCGCGCAGCGAGGGCAGGGGAATGGTCGAGACGGCGATGCCGTCGGCCCGGAAGAGGGCGCAGGCGCGCTCGTAGGCGGCGAGGCTGTCGGGGCTGCATCCGAGCGCAGCGATCCATTCCGGCTCGGGGATGGCGAGGCGTGGCGCAACGGTCTCCTCGGCCGCATCGGCCGCGCCGCCGTCGCCATCCGCGATCACGTCGTAGATGGCCGCGCAATGCGCCACCGAAAGCGCCATCGGGCCGACGCTGTCGAGCGAGGGGCTGAGCGCGCACATGCCGTCGAGCGGCACCCTGCCGTTGCCGATCTTGAGGCCGACGATGCCGCAATGGCTGCTCGGCAGGCGGATCGAGCCGGCGGTGTCGGAGCCGATCGAGGCGTGGCAGAAGCCGGCGGCGACCGAAACGCCCGACCCGCTCGACGAGCCGCCGGGAAACAGCTCGTCGTCCCACGGGTTCCGCGCCGGCGGGAAGGGCAGGTCGAAGGCCGGGCCGCCGAAGGCGAATTCGTGGCAGTTGGCCTTGCCGACGATGACCGCCCCCGCGCGCCGCAGGCGGGCGACGAGCGTGGCGTCTTTCGCCGCGACGCGGTGGAGCCGGCTGCGCGAGCCGCAGGTGGTGGCGACGCCCTCGACGTCGATGATGTCCTTGATCGACACCACCACCCCGTGCAGCGGCCCGCGGTCGGCCGGGTCGAGCGCGTCCAGCAGGGCGGCCTGCCTGCGCGCCTCGTCGGCCATGACATGGGTGAAGGCGCAGAGCCTTTCCTCGTGGCGGGCGATGCGCGCGAGCAGGGTTTCGACCGTGCGCGAGACGGCGCCGGGCGAGGCCGCTTGCGCGATGTCGGAACCGCCTGCGGGCAGGGAGGCTTCATTCATGGCGCACGACGCTCCCGTCGGTCTTCGCCAGCGCCTCGTTGGCGTCGACCTCGCCCAAGAGCTCGGCGAGGATCGTCAGCCCGCGTGCGAAATCGGCGCGCTCGGTGTCGGATGCGCCGTCCGGGAGAATCGTTTCCAGCAGCAGCGCGATCTCGGGACCGGGGGCTGGGGTCTGTTGCGTCATCGTCGCTGCCCTAGCGGTTGAAGTGGGAGAGGAAGGAGCGGGTGGCCGCGTGGACGGGATTGGCGATCACCTGCTCGGGCGGCCCCTCCTCCACGATCAGGCCGTCGCGCATGAAGACGACCCTGTCGCCGACATCCCGCGCGAAGGCGATCTCGTGGGTGACGATGATCATCGTCATCCCCTCTTCGGCGAGGCCGCGCATCACCGCCAGGACCTCGCCGACCAGCTCGGGATCGAGCGCAGACGTCACCTCGTCGAACAGCATCACGTCGGGCTTCATCGCCAGCGCCCGCGCGATCGCGATGCGCTGCTTCTGGCCGCCCGACAGGAAGGCCGGGTAGACATCGGCCTTTTCCGCCAGCCCGACCTTTTCGAGCAGGGCGAGGGCCTCGGCGCGCGCCTGCGCGCGCGGCTGCTTCAGCACCGTCAGCGGGCCTTCCATGACGTTCTGCGCCGCCGTCATATGCGGGAAGAGGTTGAAGTGCTGGAAGACCATGCCGGTGCGGGCGCGGAAGGCCGACAGGGCGCGGTCTCCCGGCAGGCGCTCGCCGGGGCCGAAGGCGAAGCTGCTGCCGTTGACGCTGACGCTGCCGCCGTCGGGGACGACCAGCAGGTTGAGGCAGCGCAGCAGCGTCGACTTGCCCGAGCCGGACGGGCCGATCAGGGCGACGACGCCGCCCTTCGGCACCGTCAGGTTGATGCCGCGCAGGACCTTCAGCGCCCCGAACGACTTGCTGAGGTTGCGGATCTCGATGATGGCGTTCTGTAAACTGTCCTGCATCGCTCAGCCCTTCACGTCGAGGCGGCGCTCGAGCTGCTGAACCAGCAGCGTCGCCGGGAACAGGATGGCGAAGTAGATCACGGCGACCGTGGTGTAGACCTCCAGCGGCCGGTAGGTCTCATGCGTCACCAGCTGGCCCTGATAGATCAGGTCGGGCAGGGCGAGGACCGAGACGAGGGAGGTGTTCTTCAACTGAAGGATGGACTGGTTCATCAGCGGCGGCACCATGCGCCGCAGCGCCTGCGGCAGGATGATGCGGCGCATCGTGTCGCCCCGGCGCATGCCCAGCGCCTGCGCGGCTTCCCGCTGGCCGCTCTCGATCGAGATGATGCCGGCGCGGATGATCTCGCAATAGAACGCGCCGCCATAGAGCGACAGCGCCAGCATCCCCGCGGTCAGCGCCGAGATCTGGATGCCGAGCAGCGCGGGAAGCGCGTAGTAGAACCAGATCAGGATGACCAGAAGCGGCGTGCAGCGGAAGATCTCGACCAGGAAATGCGCCGGCAGCCTGACGATCCGCAGCGGCGACAGCCGCGCGAACGCCTCGACAAGGCCGACGAGCAGCCCGCCGACGATGCAGGCGACGGTGTAGTAGAGCGTATTGAGAAGCCCGACCGCGAGAACCTCGCGGTAGGTGTAGATCACGTCGAAATCCCACTGATACATGCCTTGCATCCTCCATGCGACCGGGGCGGCGCCCCCGGCCGCGATATCTCAGGATTCGACGATGAAACCGTGGCCGAACGGATCGGCGGGATCGATGACGAGCTGGGAGATCCCCATCATGTAGGACCTGGCCCCGATGGTGGGCAGGACGCAGGGCCGTCCGTCCGGCAGGGTCGAGCGCGCGGCGGCGGCGGTGAAATGGGTTCCGAGCAGGCTGCGCTGCACGAAAGGCTCGGCCGGATCGTGGGCCCCGGTGGCGACGCGCAGCGCGATATGGGCGCTGCTGCCGGTGCCCGAGGGCGTGCGCCCCATGCGGCCCGGCTTGTAGACGTTCGCCGCCAGATAGGCGCTGCCGCGCCCGGCCTCCTGCCGCGCCGTAAAGGTGAACAGGTCGAGCGGGACGGGCTTGCCGCTGGCCGGGTCGGTCAGCGTCGTCGTCGCGCCGATGCTCTCCCACAGCGCCTGCGCCGTGGCGACGATGCGCGGTTCCGCCTTCTGCGCGAGGTCTATTCCCGCCGACGCGGCATCGATGAAGCCGTAATAGAGGCCGCCGAACGCGACCTCGACCTCGAGGGTCCGGCCGTCGGCCAGCGCGACCTCGAGTCCGCCGACGCGGTAGGAGGCGACATTGCTGAAGCGCACCTCCTGCACCACGCCGCCGGCGACGTCGGCCTCGATGGAAAGCGGGCCGAGAACCGTGTCGAGGACGAAGCGCGTGACGGGCTCGGCGACGGGCACCATGCCCATCTCGATCAGGGCGGCCGCGGTCGCGAAGGTGCTGTCGCCGCAGCCGTCGAACGTGCCCGAGGGGTGGAGGAAGATGACGCCGAAGGCCGCCTCGTCGCTGACCGGATCGGTCAGCACCGCGCCGAGGAGGTTGCGATGGCCGCGCGGCTCGCGCAGCGTCGATTCATGCAGCCATGACATGGTGCGAAGATAGAAATCCGCTTTCTCGCGCATGGTCTTGCCCCGGATCGCCGGATGGCCGGATAAAATGGTGCGCGAGGCCTGGCCATGGTGATGATCGACACAGGTGATGACATTCCTGGAAAACATACGAAAATGCCCTTCGATTGCAGCGGCGGCCGATGGCGGCCCGGGCCTTTCCCGTTGGGAAACGGCTCGTTCCTGCGATCAGACTAAAGACCGGCAGAGCGACTACAAACGTCGATTTCGGATAAGTTCATGCGATAAATTCATGCAAAAGGCGCATGGAAGCGGTGGTGGCGCATGCCGGGCCGGCCGCACGAAATCGCGCGAGGCTCTTCGGCCGGCGCTCCGTTTCGTGCTATGGCTTGGACCATGACCCGGTCGGACGCCATCGCCGTCATCGCCAATCGCGAGGGGCGGAACACGCAAGCCCTGCTGCGCGCGGCGGCGGACGCCTGGCGTCAGGCGGGCGCGAGGGTCGTCGGCGTGCTGGCGGAGGACGGCGACGTCGAAGGCGAATGCAGCGCGGCGTTCCTGCGCGACATCGCTTCGGGGAAGAGGTTCTCCATCCAACTCGACGCGGCCCCGGCCGGCACCGCCTGCCATCTCGACACGGCCGGCATCGACGACGCCTGCGCCGGGCTTCTTCCCCAGATCGCCGACGCCGATATCGTCGTCCTCAGCAAGTTCGGCAAGACCGAAGCGATGCGCCGGGGCCTGTGGACGGCTTTCCGCGAGGCCCTCGCGAACGGCAAGCCGCTGCTGACGACGGTTTCGGCAAAGCACCGGGAGGCGTGGACGGCGTTCGCGGGCGAAGCCGTCTGGCTGGAGCCGGACAGCGGCTCGATAGAGCGGTGGTGGCAAGCGGTAGAGGGGCAGGGTCGGCGATAGCCGCCTGCCATCTCGTCGCCGGCGTCTATCGCCGACCTCGGCCGTCGGCGGCAGCCCGGGCAGCGTCGGCCGCGGCCTGTTCGGGAGCGCCGGGCCTCAACGCGGCGCGGGCCTCGTCGAGGTCGCGCAGCGCCGAGAACAGCGCTTCCCGGTCGCGCAGATGCGCGTCGTAGAGCGCGACGAAGATCGAATTGGTGGTGACATGCGGGCCGGGCGCTTCCTGCGCCCGCCGCAGACTTTCGTCGGCGGCGCGCTTCGCGGCGCGGACGGCGGCCAGCGACGCCTCGACGGCGGCGAAACGGTCGCGATAGCGATCCCGCTCCGCGACTTCGGTGAGCGCGTCACGCGATGGCTTATAATGCATCATGCCGCAAATCTCCCGGCTGGAGCGCTGTCGCCGCCCTGCCGTGCTCCGCTTTCGCCCTTCGTTTCGCTGGCCGGCGGCACGGCGATGCCGTGCCGGCCGGCCCGGGTTCGCGATCTCGCGCTAGATCCCCTTCAGCACGTTGCCGGCGACGAGCACGAGGAAGGCGACCAGCAGCAGCCAGTAGCTGTAGGCCCCGAGGGTGCCCAGCGAAATGCCGATCACCGGCAGCAGCGAGATGACGGCCAGAACGATGGCGATGATGAACACGATCTTGGTGGGTGCGCTCAGTTCCATTTTCCCTCTCCATAGTCCCCGCCGGACATGCCCGGACCATTCCGGGCGAAGCGGCGCAGCGAATAGTACCGCGTCGCCCCGTCCGGGAAAACAAAAAACTGGACAAAAAGTATCATGTTTAAGGCAACGCGTTCCGGCAGGACGCGGACGCGGGAAACATGGCGCTCGGCCGGGCCGGCCTGCTCGCGCTACGGCGGCATCGAACGGGTGCGGGTTCTGTCAGGCTCCGCGTGCGGCCTCGACATAGAGGCGCCTCAACTCGGTGGCGACGGGGCCGGGCCGGCCGTCGCCGACCGGGACGCCGTCGATCTCCACCACCGCCGCAACCAGCGTCGTCGCGCTCGTCGCGAA
>JBBCKE010000016.1:0-84919 GCA_037190985.1 Alphaproteobacteria bacterium | reverse complement strand
TGGTTGGCTGCCGCGGGCGGACAGCGCGGATGTCATGCTCAACCGATTTCGTGTGCCTGCACTCTCTAGGGAACGAACCGCCACCAATGTGACGGGTCAGCACCATCGGGGACGCCGCGAATCTCCGCGAGGCGCTCGGTGGGAGGTCGCAGTCCATGCGACAACACGAGCTTCACATCGTTCAATATCGATCTCTCGCTGGCGAACACGCCGTGATTGAGCCCCAGGATGTCGTTCCCAACGGCTGTGACATCGATGAAGTCGATCTTCTCGATGAGGATCGGACCTTGCTTGGGAACATCGCCGGCGCGAGGCACATCCCCCGCGAGCTTTCGCGACAATCTCATCGCCTTGTCGGCCGAGGAGCCATAAAGCGTCATTCCGCGGACGATTTCCCGGACACTCGGGGCGATGGTCTTGTAGTGGCTGCGATCCAGATCCGGAGCTGCCATGAGCACTTCGCAAATCCCCAAGGAGCTGACGGTCTGATTGTGATGCGCGAGGGCGTCCAGCACCACGAGATTGCCCATGCTGTGGGCAAGCACATGGACTTTCTCGATCCCGGCCTCGCGCAAATCGGCGATCAGGCTCAGGAAAGCCGGGCGGGCGCCGAGCGCGGAGGCTTGATCATACCCGTAGTCCAGGACGTTTCCTCGCGACGGCCATGAAAACAGGATCGGCAGGCCGCTATAGCGGATATCCCAGGCGATCTGGGCACAGCGAAATACCGCATGCAGGAACTTGACGTTGTAGCCGTGCACGAAGACGAGAGCTTCGTTCGCCTCGGCATGTCCGACGAGCTTGAGCCACTCCTGCCTTTCGACAATCTCCAGCGCCCGCAGGGTGAAGTGCTTCCTGGGATTCGGCTTCTGCTTGATCAGGGTGAAGCTGAACAGGGACAATTCCAGCGGCAGCGGGAGCGTGCCGATCTTGCGCTGCTCAGGCACGTTGACCGAGGCTCTCCCGTAGCTGACGACTTCTGATCGCTCGCCGTTGAAGTATTCGTCCGGGACGCCAGCGCGCTCGCGCGTGGTGGCAAAAAGCAGCCCGACACTTTGCGCGTCCGGCTTTCCGACACCGATTTCGCCACCGGACTTCGGAGGCTTTGACGATGTGGCAGGCGGAAGCGGAAAAATGGGCGGTGCGACGCCGCCGGACAGATCGCCGCCCGCTCGATGATGGATCACGACGTCGTCGGTGAGTGATGCGATAACACCGGCCCCGATGGTCCTGTTGTGGCTCCGGATGGCGAAGCGTTGCCGTTCCTCGAGAGCGATGGCGACCGAAAGCTCGACATCGATGGTGATCCTGTCGCCGGGCATTGCCATTTCCATGCCCCGGGAAAGCCGCATGACGCCCGGAACGTCCGTCGTACGAAAATAGAACTCAGATTCGTGAATCGCGAAAATCGGGGCGCTGAGGCCTCCTTCCTCTTTCGTGAGAAGGTAAGCCTCGGCCTCGAAGCGCGAATGAGCTCCTATGGAACCGGGCTTCGCAAGAACCTGGCCGCTCTCGACATCGCCTTTCTCAATGCCGCGGAGCAGCAGGCCGACCTCGTCCCCGGGCTGAGCAGAATCCAGCAGCTTGCGGAACATCTCGACGCCTGTGACCGTCGTCGTCCGGGTCGGTCGAATGCCGACGATCTCGACTTCTTCGCCAACCCACACCACGCCGCGCTCGACGCGACCCGTCACCACTGTGCCTCTGCCGCTAATCGAGAAGACGTTCTCGATCGCCATCAGGAAGGGTTGGTCGGTTGGACGGACCGGGGTCGGAATGTAGTCGTCAACCGCAGCCACCAGGGCACGGATTGCATCTTCGCCGATCTCACGCTGTCTCGCTTCGAGGGCGCAGAGTGCTGAACCTCTTACGATCGGAATCTCGTCGCCGGGATAGCCGTAATTCGAGAGCAGCTCGCGTAGCTCGAGTTCGACCAGTTCCAATCGCTGCGGATCGGACACCTCGTCGACCTTGTTGAGAAAGACGACGATCGCCGGTACACCGATCTGGTGAGCGAGGAGGATATGTTCGCGGGTCTGCGGCTGCGGACCGTCGGACGCGGAAACGACCAGGATCGCGCCATCCATGGCCCTTGCCCCAACGATCATATTCCTCACGAGCTGCGCGTCTCCAGGCATATCGAGATACGCGTAGCGTCTTTTCCCGGTCTCGAACTCCATATGAGCGGTCGAAATTCGGAACCCCGACTCGCGCGTGTCAGGATCGCCATCGATCTGATCGTAGATCCGGAACTTTCCGAAATATGTCTGGATCGCTGCGCTCAGCGTGGTCTTGCCGTGCCCACGATGGCCAAGCGTGCCAATCGTCACGAAAGGCCGGGTCTGTTCGAACTTGCCTTTTGCCATGACTACCCCCGATCAAGACATTCTACGCAAATCGTCCCTCATCGACATCAGGAATATCTTGGGCGAGCGCACGAATGCGCTTCCAGGTGCGGCGTCGTTAAATATGGAATCGCGGCGTGTCCGATTGCCAGTAGTGAAACGGCCGTCAGGGTGCGATGCTGCTGCGGTATTTCGCTGATCCTGATCGGCGATATGCCCAGGTAGCCGATTGACCTTCAAGGCTACGTCGCGGTTCCGGCCGCGTGGTCGTCCAGTTCGCTTCGGCATCCCAGAGCGAACGGTCGTCGAGATTTCGGCGACGATGCCGCACTCTTCCACCCATGCGCGGGGGTTACACACCACCCGCAGGGTTGGTGTGTCTCCGCACTTTGCCATCAAGTCTGGAGATTCACCATGACCAAGACCAACGTTTCCGAACGGTCGTTTTTCGATTTGCATATCAGCGGGCTCGGATACCTCAACCGCATCCGCGAGGTCACGCCGAAGAAGGGCGAGTCTTTCCTTGCCTGCGATATCGCAGCGCTCAATGGTCCGAGCGACGACGTCAGCTACGTGCGCTTCGATGTGCGCGTCTCCGGCTCCGACGCCCAGCATCTCGTTCGTCGCTGCAAGGACGCCGTCGAGGCGGACAAGAAGGTGATGATCGGGTTCAAGCTGGGCGACCTGTGGACCGACACCTTCACCTACTCGAAGGGGAAGCGGGCCGGCGAGCAGGGCGTGAGCCTCAAGGCCCGCCTGCTGTTCGTCTCCTGGATCAAGATCGACGGCGTCCTGAAATACAAGGCCGAGCCCCGTTCGGCCGACGATGAGCAGGAACCCGCTGACGATTCCGCCGCCCAGGCTCCCCAGGAGCCGGCGTCGTCCGAGACGCCCCAGCCCGTATCGAAGGCTGCGGGTGATGCTGGTGAAGAGCGCGAGCCGGCCATCGCCGACCCGTTCTGATCGCCGGGTTTCCGTTCAACGGAATCCTGTTCTTCTCCTCCCGGTCATGCGCCGCCGCCGCTTTCGAGCGATGGCGGCGCGCGATCGTCTGCTCTTCAGGAGCGATCCATGATCACGATGCCGGGCCAACTGGCCATCAGGACGATCCACGGCAGGAACGGCGATTTCAACGTCGGCCGCCTCGCCACCTCCATCGGCGAGTTCGTCGTCAAGAATGCCGAACTCGACCAGTACGATGAGGGCAAATACGAAGGTGATTTCATCATCACCGAAATCCGCCCCTCGACCTACAATGCCAACGGCGGCATGGTCATCGAAATCCGCGCCCACCTGGGCGGGATGTCCCTGTCCAACATCGACGCGCTCTCGCGCGACGAAGCCAGCCAACTTGCACAGCAGGAAGTCGATCCGATCGACGAGGAGACGCCGGTTTCCGCGCCCACGCCCAAGGCCCCGACCAGGGCGAAGTCGCGGGATGCTCGCAACCCCCTTGTCGACACGACCCCGTTCGGCGTCGAACTGCCACCCGCTGTCGCGGAAGCCTCGGCCGAAGCGGATGCGGAACTGTTCGGCACGATCTGGCCATTGGGCGACGTCGTCAAGCTCGACGCCACCGTCGATCGCCGCGTGCTGCGCGAGCAGCGCGATCGTCTCACGGTGCTGGGCTACACCTTCGCGCCGCTCACCCAGGACTGGCACCGCGTCACGTCCTGATCACTGTCGCTCACGCGACAATTTCCACCCACTGCCGGGGTCCTTCCCCGACGGGACGGGTCCCTTGGCGCAATTGTCAGGAGACCCATCATGGGATGGACTTTTTCCAACTGGACCCGCAGCGAACTGATCGCGCTCCTCACCCAGCCGGGCGAGACCGACACAGCCCGCTACGAAACTCTTCGCTACGCCATTCGCGGCAACGTGCTGTGGCAGGTGATCCGGTACACGTCCAAGGAGCCGGCGGTGATCGAACTGGTCGCCGATCATTCCTTCACCATCATCGGCTGCACGCTGTTGGAGCAATCCAGCGGCTGGTGGGGCTACAAGGCGATGGTCGAGGAGGCACACCCCTACTACTATTCGTGCCCGCTCAGATATCTCGCCATGGCGCCCGAACGCTGCCCCGAGTGGCGTGAGGCCGTCCGCGAGCACCATGCCGGTCGTCGAGTGTCGACCCTCCGTCCGACGCGATGGACCGCCCAACAGGCCGCTTTCGCCTAAACAGCATCGTCGTCAACACGCGAGACGGTGCGGTCCTCCAAGGGCCGCGCCGTTTTCGCGATTTCTTTCCAAGGACATCACCATCCCCGTTCAAAATTCCTCTTCGTCCCTGTTCGCCGTCGAACAATAACCGAACAGCGACCACCGACACGATCATCGCGTGGCTTTGTGAGAAGTACCTTCGCACTCATGTTTTGCTATCCGCCGCTTTGCGCGGACTCGACAAAGCACAGGCCACGCTGCATGACGTTGCTGCCGGCCTGAGGATGTCGGGAAAACAGGGCTCTTCCTGATCTGAGGCAGGAACGGAAAGGTCGAGATGGTGGAGCGGGATCCCAGGACAGTGGCGGCGGCCAACGGCATCGCCTCGGACACGAGCTTCGGCGCGGTGACGCCGCCGCTCTATCTCAGCAGCACCTTCGCCTTCGCCGGGTTCGAAAAGCACCGCGGTTACGAATACAGCCGCACCGCCAATCCCGGGCGCGATCTCCTGGCCGACACGCTGGCGAAGCTCGAAGGCGGTGCCGGCGCCATCGTCACGTCGTCGGGAATGGCTGCCGTCGATCTCGTTCTTTCGCTTGCCGGCCGCGACGATCTGGTCGTCGCCCCGCACGATTGCTATGGCGGAACATACCGGCTGCGTTGCGCGCGTCGGGATCGCGGCGATTTCGATGTCGTCTTTATCGATCAGGCGGATGAGGCGGCCATGGCTGCTGCTCTGGAACAGAAGCCGGCGCTGGTGTTCGTCGAGAGCCCGAGCAATCCCCTGATGCGGCTGGTCGACATTCGCAGGATTGCCACGGCGGCGAGGATGGCGGGCGCCATGGTCGCCATCGACAACACCTTCCTCTCGCCGGCGCTTCAACGGCCGATCGAGCTCGGCGCGGATATCGTCGTCCATTCCACCACGAAATACCTGAACGGCCATTCCGACGTGGTGGGAGGGGCGGTCGTGTCCGCGGACGCCGATATCGCGGAGCGGCTTCGCGCATGGGCCAACATCACGGGCGTGACGGGCTCGCCCTTCGATGCGTATCTCACGCTGCGCGGCTTGCGCACGCTCTTTCCTCGCATCGAGCGCCAGCAGGCCAACGCCGCCGCGGTCGCCGCCTTACTTGCGCGCAGCCCGATCGTGAGCGCGGTGCATTATCCGGGTCTTGCCTCCCACCCCGGCCATGCGCTTGCCCGCTCGCAGCAGGCGGGATGGGGCGCCATGCTCAGCTTCGATCTTGCCGGCGGGGTCGAAGCGGTCCGCCGGTTCGTCGAGGCGCTGGAAGTGTTCACGCTGGCCGAGTCCCTCGGCGGAGTGGAAAGTCTCGTCGCGCATCCGGCGACGATGACCCATGCCGGCATGGGCGAGGAGGCTCGCCGGGCCGCCGGCATCGGCGACGGCCTATTGCGCCTGTCGGTCGGGCTCGAAGCCGAAGCCGACCTCATCGCCGATCTGCAACGCGGCCTTGCAGCGATCGACGCATAGAGATTCGGCCGCATCTCCTTTGTCGTCGTAGATCAGGCCCCCCACAAAGAAGGCAAAGACTCCGCAGAAGAAGGCGACACGCAAGGAGAGCACCAGATCATTAAAAGTTGCAGAAACTCCTTCTCTGTCTAATGGTAAGAGAAAATATTTTACGATAGTAATTTAAAGAAGAATCTGATGAATATCAATAAGTTATACAGAATTCTCCTGTTTAACATTCTGCTTATCTCTCAAACGAACTGATATGCACCATCGCATCGGGGCGGCTTACATGCAGAACAACCTTCCTATGTTCATTGCCCGCAATGGTCAAGTAGATGTTGAAACCAGCATATCTGCGAAGGGTGAGGTCGTCCCCTAGCGTGACTTTGGAGACAGGGAACAGGCAGACGACGTCGATATCGTAGGTTGGTGGCGGCTTACTGCGGTCGACCCAGCCGAGAGATAGCGGCGGATGCCTCTCGAGATTCTCATTGTCGAATGGCATCAGATAGCTTGGTGATGCGGCCTGAAGGCGTATTTCATCAGCGCTAGTGTCCTTGTCCGCCTCTATGCGCGTCACAAGGATAGGATTGCGATTCCAGTTGGTGATGCGGATACGATTGTAAAAACCACCGTTTCGCTCGCCCAAGGGCGTATCGATAAGGCTGACTGTTGGGAGAGCGTCGCCGACTATGAACTCTGTTTGCCGTCGAGCCTCGGCCGCTTGACGAGCAAGATAGCCGATCGTCGTGAAGGCAGCCGCAGCAGCTACCCAGCCACTGAGCGCCGCAATCCAGTTCCGCAAGCAGTGCTCTTCACCGACAATGCACCACTGCGCCTCAGAGAACGTATATCCCGTCAACAGATAGGCGCAGAAGCCCCCTGCAAATCCTCCGAACGCCGCAAGTATAGCTATGCTGTGATGATGCTCCCCCATGTTCGTTTCGATAGCATAGGGATAGCCGATTTGGCGACCTAGTACGCGACATTCGTGCTGAGTACAGTGGCGGTTATGACCGCCGGCGAGACGTTCGCAAACGACTTGGCGTGATCACACGACTCGCACGGGCATCATCATCTCGATCAAGCGAGTGAAGGAGAAGACTGATGCCTGCTGTCGAGACAGATGGCGTGAGCAGGCAGGATCAAACCTTTAGCACGATCCTACTCGGCTACGGCCGACAGTTTCCTATCATAAGCGGTATCAATCCCGACTTCATCCGCAGCGCCGTCTCCTGTATCGGGGTCATCACGCACGGCAAGTTTTGCTAACCAGTCCGTCGGAAAGTGTGGGGGATTGTCTCTATCGTAAAAGCAGCGATCGAAGGTCACCGAAGCAACTACCGACCCGGAATGCGTTGTTCCGCTAAAATCACATTGTACGAATTCGGCTTGGGTATCTTTCCCCAATCCAATGTCATGGATAAGAGAACTCTCGAACCTGCAGTTATAGAACCTGCCATCGACACTTCCAATGATGCTGCGTTCGAATTTTACGCTGTCGCATTCGATGACGATTTTCTGCTCTCGAGCTATCTCGTCGTTAAACCGACGAACTAGGCCGCCTACATACCGGAGCTTCTCCACGCCGCGGAAAACCGTCCAGAGTTCGTCTTTGTTTGCCATCGATGCTGAAATCGACGTTGCGGATAGCGACGAAACCACGTTCAGCACCCGCGTCGAGCGCTTGAATGATTGATCGGAACAACGGTCCCGAATTTGTGTGCTGATACTTTTCATCGAGATGGTCGGCGAGAAGCTCCATCGCTTCCCTTGTAAACTTGGGGTTTTCTGCAGTGATGAGGGATTGAAGGGTGGCAATCCCTGCTCCAACATGAGCGCGATTATCAGTCTGCCCCAGAAGTTCGGCACCCTTCTGAAGAAGCCCAGCAAGATTGTTCTCTTCGGTCGCTGCAATCTGCCGAGCGAGATTATCAATCTGCTTCTGCTGATAATTCGCCTGTCTCGCTGAAATCAACCCCCTCCAGACAACGGTGCAGAAGGTAACGGCAGCAGCACAAAGAAGAGCAACCTTGTAAACGGTGTCTGTCCGGGTGGCTCGAATTTGCTCACTAGCATCGAGAGCCCAGAAGAGGAAGAAGGTAATTCCGACCGCGCTGAATATACCCAGAACGATCGCGAAGGTAAGCCAGTCATCGGCCCGCCGTCCTTCCGTGTCATCTCTGCCGTTGTTCGGATAAGTCCCAGTCATTTCTCCCCCGGAATCGCTGCGAAGCGGAGGCATAGTCCACATGTTAGGCAGTGATGGCAATGTTGACCTTGAACAGTTGTTGAAGAGGTTCGCGCGGTCAAATTCGCAAAGATGCCGGTTTTTGTAGTGGTGTCCATGCCGAACTCGGTGCGATCATCGATGAGAAGAACAGCTTCTAGAGCCCAGCCGAGATAGCAACGCCGCAGGAGGTAGAGCAGGCGCAGCCTCGTCCTTGACGATTCCATCCGCTGCCTTCAATCGCAGACGCGCCGTTCCAGACGCTTTCAGGGACCTGGCCACGAGGGTCCTCGGCAGCCCTGAAGGCTGACCGCCAATAGCAAGTTGGCGGCATCTCGGCTTGAGTGCCGCGTTCCACCAGTTCCGCACGGATATTACGGTGTCAAGAAAGCCCCTATTGTTTGATGCCTCGCTTCCATTCGATGGCGAAGGTGCCGGTTCCACGATTTCGAGAACCGCAACATGCCATCCTCCATTTTCCTTTCCCGCCGTGGCGTCGTCTTCAGCGTGTTGGCCGTGGCCACCTTGTCCAGCAGCTGCAGCGCGACGGCGCCGAAAACCGCAACTCCGGTGCAGGAGCTTGCGGTGGGATACGTGGAGCGCGCGCGATGGGAACCGGCGTCGGACTTCATTCCGGTTATGCGTCATGGCCGATATACGCTTGTCGAGCTGGCGCCATCATCCGCGCAGCGGGATTTGCTGCGGCAACTGGTGCACACGGATTTCGCCACGTCGAGGAATGCGACGGTCGGCGATGCGCTGCGACAGGTTCTCGGGCGCTCCGGATACAGGCTCTGCGGCAATGCTGACCTGACGGCTCTCCAATCGCTCCCGCTTCCGGCTTCCCATCACCGCATGGGACCGATGATGCTGCGCGATGTGTTGCTCACGCTTGCCGGACCGGGTTGGGATTTGTCGGTCGACGACAACGCGCGCCAAGTTTGCTTTACCCGGATCGCTCCGCTGGTCACGACACCGGTCAACCTGGATCAGGCAGTTGAGGCAGGCATGATTCAGCTGAGCCCGGCAGTCGTCAGGAAGCGGTTGAAATGAGTCAGCGCTTCTCCCATCGCAGCCGGAGGCGCGATCTCGCAGCTGGCGCCGTCATCCTGGTGTGGATGCTGCTGTTCAGCATGCTCACGCTGAAGAACCACCACGCGGTAACCCGCATCTCCGCCGAGGCGAGCGCAGCAGCGATGCGAGTTGATGCGCTGGAAGGTCAGATCGCCACGCTGGAGCGCCTGATCGCAGGCCCGGCTGATGTCGACGCTTCATCGAACGACGCTCAGCGCGATCCGGTCCAGGTACCTGCTGGCAGGAGGATGAAATGATCACGCGCCGCTCGATCGCCCTGATGCTGTCCCTCGGTCTGACGGCCTTCTGTCCGATCACGGTCGCCGCCCAGGATTCGGCGACTTCGCCGACAGTGTCGTCGCGTGAGCGCACGACGACGATCGTCATCTCCGACGAGCAGGTCGCCCGGGACTGGGGTCTGAGCATTGACGAATGGTCCCGTTACCGCGAGCTGATGCAAGGGCCGCTCGGCGTCTATTCCCCCAACCTCGATCCGCTCACCGCACTCGGTATCGAGGCGCGCTCCGCCGAGGAGCGCCGCCGCTATGCCGAGCTTCAGGTGGCGGCCGAAGCCCGGCGTGTCGAAAAGACCCTCGCCTACCAGCGCGCCTATGACGAAGCGTGGCAGCGCCTGCATCCCGGTCTGGAGCGTGTTACTATGGCGGGGAGCGACTTGCAGGCGGATGTGGACGGTTCCGGCCGCCTGGCGGTGTTCGTGAAGGAAGACTGTCCGCGTTGCGGACCGCTCGTACAGCGCCTGCAGTCCGCCGGCACCGAGTTCGATCTCTACATGGTCGGAACCGCGCAGGACGACAGCCGAATTCGCGACTGGGCGCGAAGCGTGAGGATCGATCCCATACGCGTGCGCGAGGGCGCTATTACGCTGAACCACGATTCCGGCCGCTGGCTTTCGATCGGCGTTCCGGGGGACCTGCCGGCAGTGGTGCGGCAGGTGAACGGTCAATGGCTTCGGCAGTAATCCGCCTCGCCGGTTCGCTGGTTGTCGTGTTCGCGGCGACAGGCGGGAGCACGCCGTCCGGTGCGCAGGAAATCCCGCCTCCGGCCTATCAGATCGCCGCGCAGCGGGTCGGCATTCCCTCCCCGGTCCTCTATGCCGTCGCCCTGCAGGAAAGCGGCATGCTTCAGGACGGAAAGTTCGCTCCCTGGCCCTGGAGCCTAAACGTCGCGGGCGAGTCCCGCCGGTTCGGCAATCAGGCCGAAGCCTGCTCCGGGTTGCTTGCGGCACTACGGCAGGTTCAACCGACTCGCGTGGACGCTGGCCTTGGCCAGATCAATCTCGGCTATCAGCGCCATCGTTATCGCCACCCTTGCGAACTGCTCGATCCATACCGCAACCTGGCGATCGCTGCTGAAATCCTGCGTGAGCAATACGATCCCGACGAGGACTGGATTCGTGCGATGGGACGTTACCATCGCCCGGCCGGCGGCGCTCCAGCAGCGCGCTATCGGAAAAGCGCCGCCCGTCATCTGGCACGCGTGCTGGGGGAGAATCCGACCGCGCCTGCTGCCTGGGGCGCCAAGCAATGAAGCGGCGATTGACACCAATCTCAGCGGTGGCTTTCCTCTTCGTCTCGCCTGCCTTCGCGCAATCGCCTCCGCTGATCGTCGTCGAGGACCACGGCGGCGTCTCGGCGCTCCCTTATTATGAGGCATTGAGCCCGCCGCCCAGGCAGGAGCCGCTGCCGCCACCGGTGACCCCGGTTCCGCCCGATCGCCCCTATTCCGAGGCGGACATGCTGCCGGTGCGATCCGAAAAGCTGTCGTCCGGTGACGTGGCGCGCCGCGTGATCCAGGCGCCGGGGCTGACGCCGTTCTTCCTGATCGGCGACGATAATCGCTCGCGCGCCTGGTTGAAGGTGCGCGGGCCGGCCCTGCGCGAGAGGAATGCGGTCGGCCTCGTCGTGAATATCGAGACTGCCGAGGCGCTCACTTTGCTGCGACAGGCTGCCGGTGGACTGACGCTTTCTCCTGTATCAGGCGATGATCTCGCCACCCGGCTCGGTTTGAGCCACTATCCGGTCCTCATCACGGCGACCGGTATCGAGCAATGAGGGTCTGGCCGTGGCGCAACCTCACAAGGTCGAGGTGCTGCTGCGCCCTCCGGTGGAGCTTTACACCGTAGCGGTCTGCGCCGGCTCGGCACTGGTTTGCGTTGCTGCGCCCTGGGCGCTTGCGTTGAACCCCACCCTGGGCATTGGCTCGGCGCTTGCCTTCCTTGCCTTCGGCACCATCCGCCTGCGCGATGCCTGGAGGATCCTGCGCTATCGGCGCAACATCCGCAGGCTACCGCGTTATGTGATGACCAGCCGCGAAGTGCCGGTGAGCCAGCAAAGGCTGTTCATCGGCCGGGGATTTCGGTGGGAACAACGGCATACGCATCGGCTGATGCAGACCTACCGGCCCGAGTTTCGCTGCTACGTTGAGCCCACAGCCTCATTCCGCCTGGCTCGCCGCCTCGAGGAGCGTCTGGAGTTCGCGCCATTTCCGATCTCGAAGCTCGCGGGCGTTCTTTCCTGGGACAGCCCGCTCAATCCCGTGCGTCCGCTTCCGCCGGTCGGAGGCATGCCGCGCCTGCATGGCATCGAACCCTATGAGGTCGACGTTACCCTGCCGCTCGGTGAGCGCGTCGGCCACTCGCTGGTGCTCGGAACCACGCGCGTCGGCAAGACCAGGCTCGGCGAGCTGTTTATCACGCAGGACATCCGCCGGAAGAACGCGGCCGGAGAACATGAGGTGGTGATCGTCTTCGATCCGAAGGGCGACGCCGATCTCTTGAAGCGAATGTATGTCGAGGCGAAGCGAGCCGGCCGCGACCGGGAGTTTTATGTGTTTCACCTTGGCTGGCCGGACATTTCCGCCCGCTACAACGCCGTGGGCCGCTTCGGAAGGATTTCGGAGGTGGCTACCCGCATAGCCGGACAGCTCTCCGGCGAAGGCAATAGTGCCGCTTTCCGTGAGTTCGCCTGGCGTTTCGTCAACATCATCGCGCGCGCCCTGATCGAGCTGGGCCGGCGCCCCGATTATCTCCAGATCCAGCAGCATGTCGTCAACATCGACGCCCTGTTCATCGAATACGCCCAGCACTTCTTCGCCAGGAACGAGCCGAAGGCCTGGGATGTGATTGTTCAGCTCGAGGGCAGGCTCAACGACAAGAATATCCCGCGGCACATGGTTGGCCGAGAAAAGCGCGTCGTGGCGCTGGAGCAGTATCTTTCGCAGACCAGGATTTACGATCCGGTGCTCGACGGGCTGCGCTCGGCCGTGCGCTACGACCGCACCTATTTCGACAAGATCGTCGCAAGCCTGCTGCCGCTGCTCGAGAAATTGACCACCGGCAAGATCGCGCAACTGCTCGCCCCGAACTATTCCGACCTCAACGATCTGCGACCGATCTTTGACTGGATGCAGATCGTGAGGAAGCGGGCGATCGTCTATGTCGGTCTCGATGCTCTGTCGGACGCGGAGGTCGCGGCCGCCGTCGGCAACTCGATGTTTTCCGACCTCGTTTCTGTGGCAGGCCATATCTACAAGTTCGGGATCGACGACGGGCTTCCCGGTGCGGTGGCCGGAACCAAGGTGCCGATCAACGTCCACGCCGACGAGTTCAACGAACTCATGGGCGACGAGTTCATCCCGCTCATCAACAAGGGCGGGGGCGCCGGGTTGCAGGTGACCGCCTACACCCAGACCCTGAGCGATATCGAGGCGCGCATCGGCAACAGAGCGAAGGCCGGCCAGGTCATCGGCAACTTCAACAACCTGTTCATGCTGCGGGTCCGAGAGACGGCCACTGCCGAACTGCTCACCAAGCAACTCCCGAAGGTCGAGGTCTACACCACGATATTGGTCAGCGGGGCCACCGACAGCTCGGATATTCATGGTCCCACCGACTTCACCAGCAACACGCAGGACCGCATCACGTCGGCGAGCGTGCCGCTGATCGAACCCGCTCATGTCGTCGGCCTGCCGAAGGGACAGGCATTCGCACTGCTGGAGGGCGGCAATCTCTGGAAGATCCGAATGCCGCTGCCGGCTCCCGACGCGGACGAGGAAATGCCGCGCGATCTTCAGCAACTAGCCGGCTACATGCGGCAGCACTACACCGAGGTCGGCGATTGGTGGCAGAATCAAGCCGTGCCGGACTCTCAGGAGCAGGAGCTGCCCGACGATCTGCTCGATGACTTCTCTCCGGCGCCTGTTGCAGAGTCAGCGGATAGCGGTGCCGGCTCGTGAGCGATCCGGCCGTCACCGCGCAGCGTCAGCAAAGCCAGCGGCTGGGGTTGATCGCCGGCATCATATCGCTGCCGTTTCAGGTGTTCGGCGTGCTCGTCGCTTCGCTGTTCCTGTCGATCCTGATCGAATGCGTCGGCATGCACCTCTTTTGGCCAGAACAAGGATGGCGACACGCCGCGGACATGCTCGACTACGAACTGAACCAGCTGTCGGAGAATTTTACGCGCAGCGCCGTGGTGCAGGAGCCCGGCCGCACGGCCCGCTGGCTGGTCGAGAACGCTTATGAGTGGATTTTCGTCAGGAGCGGGCTCGCGGAATGGATGCAGGAATCCTCCGAGCGGGCCAGCGCGCCGGGTCGCGGCGGCGAACGGGATTTCCGCTACTACATCAGTCAAATCTATGTCTGGACGGAAAGCTACCTGATCGCAGCGGCGGTCACGACGCTGGTCTTCCTTGTGCGCCTGCTGGTGCTGGTTCTGTCATTGCCACTGTTCCTGCTGGCCGCCTTTGTCGGCCTTGTCGATGGACTGGTTCGGCGCGACATTCGCCGTATGGGTGCAGGGCGCGAATCCGGATTCATCTATCACCGCGCCAAGGCGTCGCTCATGCCGCTCGCCGTGCTTCCGTGGATCATCTACCTCGCGATGCCCTTCAGCGTCAGCCCGCTATGGATCCTGCTGCCCAGCGCCATCCTCCTTGGTGTCGCCGTGAACATCGCTACCGGCAGCTTCAAGAAGTATATATGAGCGCCTCCCGTTTGCCAGGCAATTGCATCTACGACGGACAGGACGATTGCAGCTATATATCCGGCCTTCTCATGCAGCAGCGAAAGCCGCTGCGGGCCCTAATGAATTCCGCTGACCCACACCTCATTACCTCTGCGAACCCCGAGTTCGACACTTCTTTCAGGTTTAGTGAGTCCCGGTCTGACCTGTTTCGTCATTACATACACTGCCTGCGCAACCTTTTGACTCTCCTTCCTTGTTTCCTGAACCTAACAGCTTGGCACCGCGACCTTCATGTAGGAGATCCAACCGGATATTCCCGTTGATATGGCCTGTCGTGAGCCAGCACAGCCCAGATGGTCCGCGCCATCTTGTTGGCAGGCGCAACCGCCACCACGTTGAGCGGGCGCTGCTTCCGCAACTCAACGAGCCATGGATTCGGTCTTCTGGCATGCTGGATGACGCTGTGGGCCCCGTTGATCAGCAGCTTTCGCAGGTACTTGTCGCCCCGCTTGCTGATGCCTTGCAGCGTGATCTTACCACCCGTGCCTGTCTGCCTCGGAACGAGGCCGGCCCAGGCCGCGAACTCGCGGCCGGAGCGGAATGCCTTCGCATCGCCCATCGCCGCAACAGCCGCGGTCGCAGTCAGCAGGCCGACGCCGGGGATCTCGCTGATCGCCTTCACGGCTGGATCGTTTCTGCTCAAGTCGCGAATCCGCCGCTCGGTGTCAGCGTTCCGTCTGTCGATCCGGTCGATCTCGCTCAGTTGCTCACGCAGGCTTTCGATCATTACAGCCGGCAGTCGCTCCGACAACCGGGAAAGGGCTCCAGGCATGGACCGGGCAAGGCTGGCCCTGCCCGTGCCCATCACCTCACCGTATTCCGCCAGCAGCCCGCGCAGCGCGTTGGACTGCATCAGCCTGAACTTCATCAACTGCGAACGTATCCGGTGCAACGCCAGCATCGCCTGCTGGCTCTCGCTCTTCATGGCCACAGCCTTGCCCGGCTGCTGTACCGCACGCCAGATCGCCTGGGCATCCGCCACGTCGTTCTTGTTGCGAATGTTTAAGGCTTTGACGAACTCACCCGGCATCAGTTTGACCTGATGACCCATCTGAATGAGCCGTCTCGCCCAGTGGTGCGCACCACCCGATGCCTCCATGCCGACCAGGCACGGGGCACGGTTGACAAAGAACTCCAGAAATCTCGGCCGCCTGATGGCCTTGTTGACGATTTCGCCCGTGGTCTCATCCTCGTAGTGTACCTGGATGATGTTTTTCGCAATGTCGACACCGACTGGCGTGGGTTTCATAACTGCTCCCTCCGGTTTGCTCCTGAAAACCTGTCCGATCTTCAGATTAGGGCATTTCTACCGCCAGCTCATGCCTGTGCTTCCGGTGTGCCCCGTTGCAGGAGGGAGGCGCTCATTTCATTACCTCTGAGCCGTGGCACCAATCAATCGACCCGAAGTTTAGAATCTCCTCGACAAGCTATGGTCGCAGACGGGGTTATTGTCGCCAAATCGTCGATTGAGTTCTTACGTCTTGAAGGGGGTGGTTAGCGGACCGGCAGCAACTGTCAGAATGCGGGTCAATCCGGCACCGAGAGAACAACGCACGCGTAAGCCCCACCGATGCCAATGCGCCTGCCCGCGCCGCGGGACGCTGTCCAAGCGTCGAGGTCTATTGCTGCGAGTTCGACCCTGCCGAAAGTGCGAGAACCTGGGCAAAATCGATCAAGTTGGGGTGGCCTGAGTGATCCGGGATGGCTGCCAGATCCATCAGCGCTTTCAACGCCGTCGTCCAAGGCATCGAGGCGTCGCCCCTCCAGCGGCCATTTACTGCAGCATCCAAAGACCTTCGAACGGATTCAGGCATCAGATGGGGCATCTCGAAGTAAATGGCGCGCTGCCCCAGACGTTTTAGTCTGTCGTCGGAGAAGCGGCCGACAACATGCGGGCGATGATCCCATGGCACTGCGTGGAACTGCTGCATAAGAACCTTCTGATCGGCATCGATCAAGCGATCGTAGAGTTGCTGCTCCACGTGGGTGGAGACGGGAAAAACCGGTTCGGCCGCGAACGCGGCCGCATTCATTCTCTGAACGAACTCATCGTCAGACCGAATGCTCCGCGCCATCCTTGATGTATCATCCTCCACGACATCGGGGAACGTTGCATCCAGAACCTCATAGAGAGGAAACAGCAAAGGCGACGCATTGGCCTTTACCCGGCGAAGTGGTCCATCCCTCTGCTTGAACATCTCCACCAGTTCATCGTCATTGGCGCGTCGGATGGTCTCGACGGGAAAAGTTAGGTCCAGGCAATAGCGTCGCGCCGATTGGATCGGATGCTGGCCGAAGGCTGTCAGCAGGCGCACTCCCTGCCCCGCGGTTTCGGCCTCGAAGGAAACGAATGCGTCCTCGTCCCTCAGAAAGTCCTGCGCTGCGGCCTTGGTCGAGAACCGCATGAAATTCGACCAAATCTCCGGGGCGCCACTCGCGATGACCTTCACCACCCACAGCATTGCTTCCACATCGGCCATGGCTTCGTGGGCACCCGTGGATTTGAAGCCGCAAGCGATCGCTACGTCATGCAGCTTCATCGATCGCTGGCCGTCCGGCCCATGGGCAGCCGGAAGCACGTCTGGACGAAGCTTCGAAACGGCACGAACCAGCTTGAGCACGTCGCCCCGTGCATTGCCGATACTGGTGACATACGGCTCGAGCAGGCACTGGTAGAAGGCGTGCCGCAGGAATTCCTCATCGAAACGGATGGAATTGTATCCGATGAAAGCCGCGGGGCTCCAGTCGATGAAGCGTTGGTGGATCTCGATGATCATCTCGAAATGGCTTCGGCGGGATGGCGAGATCAGATCCGAGTAACTCGCACCCGTCACCTGCAACGCAGACGGCATTGGAACGATATGCGGCTGGAGGCGACAGTTCCTCTCGAAGTGCTCCTCGACCTCCAAATCGTTGTTCACCCGCACCGCACCGAACTGCACGATCTGGTCGAAGTGGCGGCTGAGCCCGGTCGTTTCGGTGTCGTAGAGGATTAGCGCCACGCTCGGATCACTTGAAGAAGCGAAAGCGCATCGCGGATTCGCTGACGCGGAACTTCTTGGCAAGCGCAGCGACTTCCTCGTCGTCATCCAGCACGACCTGACGCCCTCCCAGCAGGGTATCGAGTATGTCAGTCGGCATTAGCAGCTCGCTGGCAAAAGCGTTGGCCTGGATCTCAAGGACATCTGTGCCGGTCGACGAATTCCGATCGCGGAGAAGCACGCGATCGACATGCACAGCACCCTCAAGGATATGGCGATGTAGCACCACGTGGCCGAGCTCGTGCGCCAGGGTGAAACGCTGACGGTTCGGAGCATGGAGCGAATTGACGCCCACAATCGCGACTCCCTCGCGGATGTGCGCCATCCCGGAGAGGTCGCTGTCGAGCGGAGCGAATTGGACGCGCACGCCCAACTGGCGCGCGATGCGGTCGACTGGAACCGGGGCAGACGCGATGCCGTGCTGTGCCAAGATGTTCCGCGCTTCTTGTCGTGCGATCTCGGTGTTCATTTGATACGTCGCGACCGAGTTCCTGCTGTCGCCAGTTCGATCATTTGCAGCATGGCCCGCTGATCCTCCTTGCTCGCGCCATCGCCCGCGAATTCGACATCCCTAACGCTTTCTCGTGGAACTCTCTCGGGGACGAAGTCCAGGATGCTACGCCCACCCAGCGCTTCGACGAGCGCGAACACGTCGTGGAGCATAACCCGCTGTCGCCCCGTCTCGATGTTGGCGATCGAAGCTCGCGTCATCGCCACCCTCGTCGCCAGATCAGCCTGGGTCATCCCCCAGCTTTTCCTCGCAACGGCCACTTTTCGCCCAAGCTGCCCGTACAAGTCCATCTCATTCATGTCGGCATAGAGAATCCCATTCGCGGTTCGTGTCAATGACGTACACATAAATGTGTTTGTCATACACATATAATTCTCATAGCGTGCTTAATGTTGACATATCATGATTCGAGGAATCTCATGATCCGTACTCGAGCCTGATTCCAACGAGCATCGGCCGGGTGCGAAAGCGTCGATAGCCAGCAATAGGAAACGCTATGCGAGATGACCTCGAACCATCCAAGGGCATACAGCGAGCCAGAAGGCTTCCAGACCCGAACCTCGCTGCCCTATGGAACTCCATCGTGATCGAGGAGGCGGTCAAGGACCGTCTTGTGTCGCAGGCGATGCTGAACTTCACGCTCCGTCCCGTCGTGGATCGGTCGGTGATTCCGCTTCATGGCGTCATCCTCCTCATAGGCCCCCCGGGCACTGGGAAGACCTCTCTCGCCCGCGGTCTGGCGAACCGGACAGCACAGTCATTCAAAGGTAGCGACTTCAGGCTCCTTGAAGTCGATCCCCATTCCCTGACCAGCTCGGCAATGGGCAAGACGCAGAAGGCGGTTTCGGAACTCTTCTCCCAATCTATCGCCGAGGCCGCCGCGAATGGGCCGACCATCGTGCTGCTCGACGAGGTGGAAACACTAGCCGCAGATCGGTCCAAGATGAGCCTCGAGGCCAATCCAATCGACGTCCACCGAGCTACAGACGCAGTGCTGGTGCAGCTCGATGCGCTGGCCGAGGCCCACACGAACCTGCTGTTTGTCGCCACCAGCAACTTCCCGGAGGCAGTCGACGCTGCCTTCACCTCTCGCTGCGATCTGGTCATGACCATTGGCGGCTCCTCAAGTATGCGAGCGCGGCCACCCTGATGAACACGGCCCGTTCCGGTGTTGCTGGCCAGATCGAGCTGATGGGACGCTTCATAGAGCGCAACGGGCTCGTCGGGGCGCTCCAGCGCCGGGACTGGCCTGCCTTCGCGCGAGCCTATAACGGGCCGGGCTACCGGAAGAATCGCTACGACACCAAGCTGGCGAAAGCCTATGCGGAGTTCGCGAGGGCGCTGCCGATCACCGCCTCGTCGGGCCTGAAGCTGTCCGCCGACGGGATGCTGCGCCTAGCGTCGAAGGGCGCACGGGTGCGCGAGCTGCAGCACCTGCTCGTGCGCGCGGGCTATCCCGTCAATGTCGATGGCGATTTCGGACCGGCGACCCACGATGCCGTGCGCAAGTTCCAGCAGTCGGTGGGGCTCGAGGTCGACGGCGTCGCCGGCCCGCAGACCATGCGCGCGCTCGATCGTTTCCGCCAGGGCGCGGGCGACCGGCCCGGCGCGCAGGCGGTCGGCGATCTGCCCGAGGTTCAAGCCGGCGTCGGCGGCGGCGTCGGCGGCGGGATCGCGGCCGAGGTCGCCAGCCAGCAGCTCGAGTCGGTCGCCGATCGGCTTGCCTACATCCCCGGCCTGGAGACGGTCGCCGCCGGCCTCGGCGTCGTCGCGGCCGTGCTGGTGCTCGGCGGGCTCGCCTATGCCGCATACGGCTACTGGAAGAGCGGACGGACGGTGGAGTCGCCGGCATGATCCATCTGCCCGACCTCCGCCCGCTCTTCGCCCTCGCCATCTTCGGTCTGATCTGCGCCGTCATCGTCATCATCGGCGGCGGGGGGTGGCTGGGCTGGCACCTTTACAGGGCGCTCGCGCTCTACCTCGGGGGCGCATGATGCTGCCGATATTCGGAAAGGCGGGGGCGGCGCTGGGCGCGGCGGCTGGCGGCATCGTCGCCGCCGCCGCCGTGCTCGCCTGGACGCACGCTGTCACCATCCCCGCCGTGAAGAAGGAAACCCGCACCGTCGTCGAGGCGGAGGCGGAAAGGAGAACTCTCGATGCGATCAAAGCTGTTTCCGATGCTGCGGAGCGCGCTCGTGCTATGCGCCGTTATTGTGCTGGCCGGGGCCTCGTGTACGTCTTCGAGACCGATCGCTGCCGGTAGTGACCACATGGCGGCCGGTGCGCGGGCCATTGTCGGCACCAGTTTGATCGGCGCCAGGGGAGCCTCGACGAAGGACCAGGACGGCATCGACGATGCAGTCGCCGGCCTTTGCGGCGCTGGCAGCTACACCCGCGCGGAATGCGCGCGGCACGACAGGGAGGCCGCGCGATGACCGGCCTCGGCCTGTTGCTGCTCATCGGCGGCATTGCCCTTTTCCTGCTCGCCGTTCTTGCCGAGGCGAACCATCCGACGGGCGGCAACAGAACCACCGGCGAGTTCATGCGCGACGGCGGGATGATCGCCGCGGCGGGGCTCGTCTTCCTCTTCCTGGGATGGCTGGCCTGATGCGTGTCACCAACGCCATGGTCGAGCTCGCCGAGGAGCGTGTCGAGCGGGAGCGCGAGACCCGCATCGCCGAGGTGCAGGCCGCCGCCCGCCGGCAGCGCACCTATCAGGACGGCTCCGAGATCCTCGTCTGCACGTGCGGCGAGATGATCCCGGAGGCCCGCCGCCGCGCGGTGCCCGGAACCCGGCTCTGCATCGACTGCGCCACCTTCGCGGAGCGCCGGGAAAGGAGCTTCGGCTGATGGATATCTCCGCGATCTCGCAATACCTGGGCGCCGTCGCGCTGCTCATCTCGATCGGCACCGCGATAAGCACCTTCGTCAACTCCGGCGCGAAGGCGAACGGCGAGACGCTGTCGGACCACGAGAAGCGCATCCAGGCGGTGGAGACCGAGCTGCGGCATCTGCCTGACCGCGCGATGGTCCACGACCTCCAGCTCACGCTGAAGGACATCCAGATCGAGATGGCCTCGATCAAGGCCGCGACAGAACAATCCACCCGCACGTCGCGGCGGGTCGAGGAGTACCTGCTGAAGAGGGGCGAACAATGAGCTACGACCAGTACCTCACCGAGGACGCGCGGCTCGTCATCCTGAAGGAGCTGGCGAAACAGCCCGGCGGCTCGCTCAACGAGACGCTGCTGACGCGCGTGCTCGACACCTACGGCCACCGCCGCAGTCGCGAATGGTTGCGGACCCAGCTCCGCAAGCTCGAGGATCTCGGCGCGATCCGGCTTTCGGAGGCCGGCACGGTGATGATCGGCGAAATCACGCGCGCCGGCGTCGACCATGTCGAGCGGCGGGCCGTGATCGACGGGGTGGCGCGCCCATCGCCGGGGGTTTGACATGGCCAAGCGCGCCGGCCGTGGCCGGCTTTCCGCCATCGACCTCTTGCCGCCCGAATGCGACGAGCTGATCTCCTGGGCAGCGCGGGAATTCGCGAAGCGCCAGCGCACGCAGCTCGACATCTATCGGGAGTGGAAGACGAAGCTGATCGCGCTGCAGGGCGAGATCGGCATCGGCTTCGACATCCCCAGCTTCTCCGCCTTCAACCGCTACAGCACGCGCTTGGCCGAAATGACCCGCCGGCTGGAGCAGACGCGCGAGATCGCGGGCGCGATCTCCGACCGTTTCGACGCGGCGACCTCCGACGATCTGACGCTGATCGCGGCCGAGGCGATCAAGACGCTGGTGTTCGAGCTGCTGCAGGAAGGCGGCGAGGCAGGGCTCGACCCGAAGGGGGCCATGCAGCTCGCCGGCGCGCTCTACCGCGCCACCCAGGCGCAGGGCGTGTCGACGGCGCGCCGCCTGAAGGTCGAGCAGGAATTCGAGCAGAAGGCCGAGGCGGCGATCGAGAAGGTGGCGGCCGAGGCCGGCCTCTCGGGCGACCGCGTCGCGCAACTGCGCCGCGAGTTCCTCGGCGTCAGGCCCAGGCGCGACGGCGAGAGCCTGCCGGGCCACAAGCCGAAGAAGAAGGACGATGGCGAATGACGCCGGTCGAGCCGAAATGGTCGGACCCGGTCATTCCGCGCAACCCCGACAAGCTGCCGGAGGAGCTGCCGCGCGGCGCGGAGATCCCGGCCGATCTCGATCCGCTCGCCGACGGCATCCTGATGGAGCATCAGGCCGACTGGCTGGCCGACCAGAACGACCTGAAGCTCTGCGAGAAAGGCCGGCGCACCGGCATCACCTTCGCGGAGGCGCTCGACGACACGCTCATTGCGGCGGCCAAACGCTCGGCCGGCGGCGACAACGTGTTCTACATCGGCGACACGAAGGACAAGGGCCGCGAGTTCATCGGCTATGTCGCCCACTTTGCGCGCGTGGTCGCCAAGCAACTGGCGACCGTCGAGGAGTTCGTCTTTATCGACCAGCGCGAGGACGGCTCGTCGAAGGAGATCGCCGCGTTCCGGGTGCGCTTCGCGTCGGGTTTCCGTGTAGAAGCGCTGTCGTCGCGGCCGGAGAACATTCGCGGCCTGCAGGGCATCGTCGTGATCGACGAGGCGGCGTTCCACAAGGATGTCCGCGAGCTGCTCGACGCGGTCAACGCCCTGCTGATCTGGGGCGGCAAGGTCCGCATCATCTCCACCCATTTCGGCCACCTCAACCCGTTCAACGAGCTGATCCGCGAGGTGCGGGCGACGGGGAAACCTCCCTACTCGATCCACACCATCACCTTCGGCGATGCCGTGCGGAACGGCCTGTTCAAACGGCGCTGCTTCATTCGCGGCGAGGAGTGGTCGCAGGAGGCACAGGACGCCTGGGAGAAGAAGATCCGCGACTCCTACGGCAAGCGCACCGCCAAGATGAAGCAGGAGCTGGACGCGATCCCTGCGGAATCGGAGGGTGCCGCGCTCACCCGCGTCCAGATCGAGGCGGCCATGCAGGCGGGCATTCCGATCGTGCGCTGGGCCTGCACCGACGATTTCAAGAACGCGCCCGACCATGTCCGCACGGCCGATGCCCGCGATTTCTGCGAGCGCGAGCTGCGGCCTTTGCTGGAGAAGCTGGACGCCCGCCGCGCCCATGTCTTCGGCGAGGATTTCGCGCGCAAGGGCCACGCCACCGTCATCATGCCGGTCGAGATCGGCCGTGATCTGGTCAGGCGCGCCAGCTTCGTCGTCGAGCTGCGCAACGTGCCGTTCGACCAGCAGCGCGAGATCCTGTTCTACATCGTCGACCGCTTGCCGCGCCTGTCGGGCGGCGCGCTCGACGCCACCGGCAACGGCGCCTATCTCGCGGAGAAGGCGGCCCAGCGCTACGGCTCGACCGTCGTCGAGGTGAAGCTGTCCGAAGCCTGGTATCGCACGGAGATGGTCGCCTATACCGAGGCGATCGGCGATCGCAGCTTCATCCTGCCGCAGGACGAAGACGTGCTGCGCGATCATCAGGCGCTCACTTACGTCAACGGCATCATCAAGGTTCCCGACGATCACGAGGTCAAGGGCAATGATGGTTTCGAGCGCCATGGCGACAGCGCCGTCGCCGGCGCGCTCGCCCATTTCGCCAGTCGCAGCGAGCTCGAGGAATACGGCTACCAGCGCGCGGCGGACGAGGCCGGGGATGAGGGTTCCCTACTGTTCGACCAGCCGGCCTCGGGCGGCCTGGTTCCCTCGATGCGTGGGGGGCTGATGTGAACATGTCCCATGAAAGGAGCGCCTGATGGCCCGGCCGCCGCGCATCATCGACCAGTGGGGCAACCCGATCAGCACCGCCGAGCTCACCCGCGAATTCGCTGCGCCGGCGCTGGGCTCGGTGCGCTCGGTCTGGAACGAGTCAGTCGTCACCGCGCTGGACCCCGTCGCCATGGCGCAGATCTTGCGCCAGGCCGGCCGCGGCTGGCCGGATCGCTTCTTCACGCTCGCGGAGGAGATGGAGGAGCGCGACCTTCACTATCGCTCGGTCCTCGGCACCCGCAAGCTCGCCATCACCGGCGTCCAGCCGATCGTCGTCGAGGCGCCGGGCGAAGGCGCGAAGGGCAAGAAGATCGCCGAGTCCGTGCGCGAGATGGTCGCGGTGCCGGAGTTCACCGACGACTACACCACCGACCTGCTCGACGCGCTGCCCAAGGGCTACAGCCTGGTCGAAACGATCTGGGACCGCTCCGGCAGGGAGTGGTGGCCGAAGGCTTGGAAATGGCGAGACCAGCGGCATTTCCAGCTCGACCAGATCGACGGCCGCACGCTGCGCCTCAAGGACCCCGGCACCACGGACGGGCGCGACCTGCCGCCCTACCAGTTCTCGATCCACCGGCCGAAGCTGAAAAGCGGCCTGCCGATCCGCGGCGGCCTCGCGCTGCCCGTCGCCTGGGCGTTCATGTTCAAGCACTATTCGCTGAAGGACTGGATGGCCTTCCTCGAAGTCTACGGCATGCCGCTGCGCATCGGCCGCTACGGGCCGGGCTCGGGACCGGAGGAGCGGCGCGTCCTGCTCCAGGCCGTGCGCGACATCTCGACCGATGCCGCGGCGATCATCCCGAAGGGCATGGAAATCGAGTTCATCGAAGCCAAGGGTTCGGGCGGCTCGAACGGCCTGTTCTCGGCCATGGCGGAATATCTCGACAAGCAGGTGTCGAAGGGCGTCCTCGGGCAGACGATGTCGACGGACGACGGCGCGTCGCTGTCGCAGGCCAAGGTTCACGAGGAGGTCCGCCACGACATCGCCCGCGCCGACGCGCGCCAGACGTCGGTGACGGCGAACCGCGATCTGGTCAGGGCTTTCGTCGACCTGAATTTCGGGCCGCAGGACCGCTATCCGACGATGGTGATTCCGATCGTCGAGAGCGAGGACGTCAAGGCGCTGGCCGAGGTCGTGGAGCGGCTGGTGAATCTCGGCATGGAGATCGGTGCCGACGCCGTGCGCGAGCGCATCGGCTTCGAAAAGCCGGAGAGCGGCGTCGTGCTGCTGAAACCGTCGAGCGCTGTTCCCGGCCCGGCGGTCGAGAAGGAAACCCCGCCGTCAGCGAAGGACACCGCCCGCCTCGCGAAAGCCTGCCCGCATTGCGGCGGCCACCACGCGCTCGCGGCCGAGGAGGTGGGCGAGCAGGACGAGCTCGACCAGATGATCGAGGAGGCGCTGTCGCACTGGCAGGCGGATCTCGATCCGATGTTCGATCCGATCCGCGAACTGATCGCGCAGTCGTCTAGCTATGAGGAGCTGATTGCCGGGCTCGACCGGCTTCCTCCCTCCGAAACCGCCGCCGCCCGCACCGCCTTCGTCGAGCGGGTCGCCAAACTGATGATGAAGGCGCGCGGCCTCGGGGATACCGGCCGGGGCCGCTGACATGGCGGACGAGCTCTTCGCCACCGCGCCCGAGGAGGTGGTCCGCTACTTCCGCGCCAAGCGGTCGCTGCCGTCCTTCGACTGGCGCGATGTCGCCCCGCAGGAACATGCCTTCTCCTGGACGGTCGCCAAGTCGATGGAGGGCGACATCCTCGAAGACATCCGCGCGGCCGTCGACGACGCGATCGTCAACCGAGTGCCGTACGAGGAATTCGCCGATCGCCTGACCCCGATCCTGCAACAGAAAGGTTGGTGGGGCCGGCGCGTCCAGACCGATCCGCGCGACGGGCGGCCGGCCGTCGTCCAGCTCGGCAGCCCGCGCCGGCTGCGCACCATCTACTGGGCGAACACCCACACGGCCCACGCCGCGGGCGAATGGGAGCGCAGCCAGCGCAACAAGCGGTTCCTGCCTTTCCTGCTCTACACCCTGTCCAAAGCCGAGCGACGGCGGCCCGAACATGAGGGCTGGGTCGGCATCGTCCTGCCGGTGGATGATCCGTGGTGGGATACCCACTATCCGCCGAACGGCTGGGGATGCCTGTGCGGCGTGCGCCAGATCTCCGAGCGCGAGGCGCGCCGCCTCGGCTGGATGGACGGCATGACAGGCCCGCAGGTCGTCATGCGGCCGTGGAGGAACCGGCGCAGCGGCGAGACGGTCATGGTGCCGCTGGGCATAGATCCCGGCTGGGCGACCAATCCCGGCAAGGCGCGGGCGGCGAACGCGGCCGAGTTCCTGCACGGCAAGATCGCCGCCATGCCGGAGAACCGCCGCCGCGTCGCCATCGAGGACGTCGTCGGCTCGCCCGCCTTGCGCGCCCTGGCCGAGGGCAGGATGCCGACAGGCTTCGCGTTGCCGGTGTCGCAGCTCCCGGCGCAGGCGGCCGAGGCGTTCGGCGCGCGCCACGGCACGGTGCTCCTCTCGGCCGACAGCGCGCGTCATATCCTGCATGACGATCCGGCACGGCATCTGACCGTCGAGCATTTCCGGCAGGCATTGTCGGTCATCGCCGCGCCGGCGGCGATCGTGAAGGGTGATCGCGGCGCGATCCTCATGGGGCTGGGGGGCGGCCTGTGGTGGCGCGTCGTGACGAAGCCGGCCGGCGACGGGCGCGAGTGGTGGCTGGTCTCGTTCCACCGCAAGAGCGAGAAGGCCGTGCGCGAGGCCATCGAACGGGCGCGCCGGCAGGGGAAGCTGGTCGAGTGATGAATGGGCGCGGCGGGTCGTCAATCCCGCACGGGTCCGGTAAACCGTCCCGGTCGAACTGGCTCGCGCCCGGCCTCATTATGGTGCAAGGTGCGGCCGGGTTCAATATGGGGGATGACCATCATGCACGCCGTCCGATCCTGCATCCTGGCCGCCGCGCTCGCCCTGGCGTCGCCGGCCGCCGCCGAGCCGGCCGACGACAGCCGCCAGCTCTACGACGTGGTGCTCGCCTCGGCCGCCGCCTTCGTCGCGACGATGGCGCAGGAGCTGCCGGCCGGCGCGATGGCCGACATGCTGGCCGAGACGGTCAGCCGGCCGGCCGCGGCTGCGGATTCGGCATGGATGGCGCGCATGGTCGACGGCGGACCGGATGCCTACCTGCCGTTCTTTCCCTGCCGGCAGGCGGCCGTCGAGCTCGACGGCATCGCGGCGAAGTTCATCGGCTTCCTGCGCGGCGGCTCCGGCCGGCCGGACGTCCAGGAGGATGCCTCCACCTTTCGCGACGAGCTCGCGCGCTGCGAGGCCGCCCTCGGCCTGCCGGCCAGCACTGTCGCAATAGAAGCCCGCTGACAGCGTTTCCCCGCTTGTCGGGGCGTTGTCGCGGAAAAACCTTCAAAGCCGTTTTCAAAGCCACTGTGGGCGAAAGAGGCGGCACGGGATAGCGGTGGGCCGGCGATAGTTCCGGCCTGCCGGCGGGGCCGATGCCCCTGACATTTGTCAGGGCGGCGAAATGCCGAGTGCCGGCCCATGTTGTCGCCCATGCAAACGGCGACCGCAACTGCAATCTTCCTGACCGATCTGGCGAGCGAGGCCACGACCGCGCCCGAGTGGGTCGAGCTGTTTCCGGCCGGCCCGGAGATCGCCGCCCGCGACGGCCGCCGCTTCTTCGCGGACGCCGAGGCGGTGCTTGCCGCCTTCGCCGCCAACGCCGGCCCGCTGCCCATCGACTACGAGCACGGCCAGGACCTCCTCGCCGACAAGGGTCTGGAGGCTCCGGCCGCCGGCTGGATCGTCGAGCTTCAGAACCGCGGCGGCTCCGTCTGGGGTCGCGTCGAGTGGGTGGCGCGCGCCGCCCAGATGATCGTCGAGCGCGCCTATCGCTTCCTGTCGCCCGCCTTCAACCACGACGAGGCCGGCCGCGTCACGCGGCTGCTCGGCGCCGGGCTGGTCAACAGGCCCGCCTTTGTCATGACGGCCCTGAGCCGTGAAACCCCGCAAAAGGAGAACAGCATGAAATCGATCGCGAAGCGCCTTGGGCTCGACGAGGGGGCGGCCGAAGCCGCCATCCTCGCCGCGCTCGATGCCCGTGACGAGGATCGCAAGGCGATCGCTGCGGCGCTCAAGCTCGCATCCGTCGCCGAACGCGAGGCCATGGTCGCCGCCGTCGCCAAGCTCCAGGGCGACCTCGAAACGGCGACCGCCGCGCTCCAGGCCGCGCCCGACAAGGCCGAATATGCGGCGATCAAGCAGAGCCTCGACGACACGTCGAAGGCGCTGGCGGCCCTGCAGAAGAAGGACGCCGACCGCGACATCGATGCCGCGCTCGACGCCGCCCAGCTCGCCGGCAAGATCACGCCGGCTTCGCGCGACACCTACCGCGACATGTGTGCGGTGGACGGCGGCCTCGACCGCTTCAGGGCGCTCGCCGCCACGCTGCCGGTGATCTGCGAGCCGACGGACCTGGACGGGAAGAAGCCCGGCACCGCCGCGGCGACCACCGACCCGGTGGCGCTGGCGGGCCTCGCCCGCAAGTACCAGGACGAGCAGCGTGCCGCCGGCCGCGAGATCGACATCGCCACGGCCGTGCTCGAGGTCGAGGCCCAGCAGGAGAAGCGCGCATGACCACGCACAGCCCGATCCTCACCAAGAGCTTCCGCGCGCCGGCCGCCATCGCCGGCTACCTCATCGCGGCCGCAACCGGCGTCGGCAATGCGGTGCGGGTGGCGAACAGCCCGACCGACGCGCTGATCGCCGCCGTCGACGCCATGGGCGCGCCGGCCGGCGGCATGGCCGACATCGACGTCGTCGGCATCTCGTCCGTCCGCTTCGGCGATGACGTCGCCTTCGACGATCCGCTGACCTCCGACGCCGAGGGCCGTGCCGTGAAGGCCGAGCCCATCGAGGGCGAGATCGTCCGTATCATCGGCTTCGCCATGTGCGACGCCGGCGAGGACGATGTCGGCACCTACTGGGTCGCGCCCGGCCTCATCGCCACGCCCGAGCCCGGCGGCCCCTGATCCGCTCCCGATCGCAGCCCGGCCGGCTCGTCCGGCCGGTTTCCCTCACCCTTTGAAAGGTCTTTTGAACGATGTCGCATAATCGCCCGTTCCCGACTTCCGCGACGCTGACGGCGATCGCGATCGCCTACCGCAACCCCGACGCCGACCTGATCCATGCCCGCGCCCTGCCGGAGCTGCAGGTGCTGTCCGAGAAGTTCAAATGGCAGGAGTTCCCGCTCGGCCAGGCGTTCACCGTCCCCGACCTTGAGGTCGGCCGCCGCGGTCGCGTCGGCCGCATCGAGTTCCGGGCCGAGGACCGCGACTCGTCGACCAAGGACTACGGCCAGGACAGCGAGATCCCCAATTCGGATATCCGCGAGGCCGCCGTCGCCCGCGCCGCACGGCAGTCCACCTACGACCCGCGCGCCGCCGCGACCTCTCTGCTGACGGACCTTCTCAACCTCGGCCGCGAGGTACGCTGCGCCGACGTGGTGCAAAATCCGGACAACTATGCGGCGGGCCGCAAGATCGTCCTCGCCAACGCCAACGACAAGTTCTCGAAGTACGATACGTCGGACCCGTTCGCGGTGATCTCCGAGGGCTTCGACAAGACCCTCGTCTACCGGCCCAACCATATCGTCATGGGCCAGCCTGTCTGGTCGAAGCTGAAGCGCCACCCGCGGCTCATCAAGGCCGTGAAGGGCGGGCTCACCGAGGATGGCGCCATCACCAAGGCGCAGTTCGCCGAGCTGTTCGAGATCCCGGTCGAGAACCTGCTGATCGGCCTGGCGCAGGTCAACCTCGCCAAGCGCGGCCAGGACCCCGCGCTTGCCCGCGTGTGGGGCAAGTCGATGTCGCTGCTCTACCTCAACCGGGCGAAGCAGGCGTCCAACGACGGCGTCATCACCTGGGGCTTCACCGCCGCCCTCGGCACCCGTCTCGCCGGCTCGATCGAGGACAAGGACATCGGCCTCCACGGCGGCGAGCGCGTGCGCGTCGGCGAGCAGGTCCGCGAGATCGTCTGCGCCAAGGACGTCGGCTACCTGATCGAGGAGGCCGTCGCCTGACGGCGGCGGTTCCCGTCTCGGCCCGGCCGCGCGAGCGGCCGGTTCTGCCGCAAGCGGCCTGCCGGCCGTTTTCGCCAGACCCGAAGGAGAGGCAAATGGACGATCTGACCAAGATCAAGGGCATCGGCAAGACCTATGCGGTGAGGCTGGCGCAGGCCGGTTTCGAGACCTACGCCGCCCTGGCGAACGCGACCGGCGAGGCCGAGATGCAGAAGCTTCAGGAGGCCGGCTTCGAGGGCGGCGTCGTCGAGGCGTGGGCGAAGGAGGCCGCCGCCCTGGTCGCCGAGGCTGCCCAGGGCAATAGCGGCCAGGGCCCGGTCGACGACAAGGGGGCGGTCGACGACAAGGGGGCGGCCGGAGAAAAGGCCGGCGGTCCGCGCGGCAGGAAGGCCCAGCGGCTGGTCGCCGCGCAGGAGGTGCGGCACCTCGGCGTCACCTACGCGCCGGGCGACGAACTGCCCGACACGGTCGACGATGACGAGGCCCGGTTCCTGCTGAAGCGCGGCGCGGCCAAGCACTGACGAATACCCCGGCGCGCCCGCCGACAGGCGCGATCAGAAAGGCCGGCTGCAGCGGCGGGGCGGCCGGCCACATACCATCCGAGGCGTGACATGGCCTATGCGACCAAGGCGAAGGTGGAAGAGCTGTGGGGGGCGGAGTTCGTCGCCGACCTGCTGCCGGCCGACGTCGACGCCGACGCCACATTCGCCACGGCGCTTGAGCAGGCCTCGGCCGAGATCGACTCGCATCTTTCGGCGCGCTACCGGACGCCGATCGCCGGCGAGCCGCTCGCGTTGCAGACGCCGTGCGTCAACATCGCCGTCTACAACATCGCGGTCCGTCACACGTCGCTCACCACGACGATCGAGGACCGCTACAAGCATGCCGTCCGCCTCCTGGAGCGCATAGCAGAGGGCAAGGCCGGCCTCGGAGCCGACGAGCCTTCCGTCTCGACCGATCCCGACGTGTCCGCGGGCGGCGCTGCCTTCTCGGCCAACGAGCGGCTGTTCTCGCGGCGGACGCTTCCATGAGGTACGGGGCATAAGGATCGGGCCATGAGCGGCGTCGCCCTCGAAATCACCTCCACCGGCCTCGACGAGGCGCTGCTGAAGATAGACGGCCTCGTCGACGCGCCGCGCGCCGAGCTGATGGAAGGCATCGGCCGCCTCGTCCAGGAGCAGACGCGCCGGCGCATCGAGGAGGAGAAGACCGCGCCCGACGGCAGCGCCTGGAAGCCGAACCTCGCCGGCACCCCGCTCCTCTACGCCTCGGGCGCGCTGTCGCGCTCGATCGACTATGCCGCCAGCGAGGAGAGCGTCCAGGTCGGCACGGGCCTCATCTATGCCCGGCCGCATCAGGAGGGCGCGGTGATCGAGCCGAAGAGCGCGCCGGCGCTCGCCTTCAGGCTCGGCAACCGCCTGATCTTCTCGAAGCGCGTCCGCCTGCCGGCCCGGCCCTATGTCGGGCTGTCGGCCGACAACCAGAACGAGATCGTCGAGGCGGCCGAGGACTGGGTGGCGAGGCTGATCCAATGAGCTTGCCGTCCGCCCGCATCAACCTGTTCCGCTCCGCCGTGGTCGCCGCGATCAAGGCGGCGATGCCGGCCCTGCGCAGTTGCGAGGATCAGTTCGGCCGCTTCGACCTCGACGAGCTCGAGCGCACCGTCATCCCGTCGCCGGCGGTGCGCGTCGCCGTGCTGAAGGCGAAGGTCGGCCCGATCTCGACCGGCGAGGCCGAGGCGACGCTTTCCTGCGCCGCCTTCATCATCACGGACGGCAACGATCGCGACACGCGCGCCTGGGCGATGGCCGAGGCGATCGCCGTCCTGCTGCACACGTCGCAGCTCTGGGGCCTGACCCGCCTCGATGCGCCGCAGGGCGTCGAGATCCAGCCGGTGCTCGGGCTGAAGCTGCGCCAGCGCGCCGTGTCGATCATCGCCGTCGAATGGACGCAGGTGCTGCGCCGGCTCGGCACCGGGATCTTCGGCGCGGACGGCACCGTCGTCGAGGGGCTCTACATCGGCGAGGAGCTGGTCGCTGCGCCGAACCCGCCAGAGCCGGACGAAGCGGAGGGCGGCGACGATGACTAGCCTTGCCGACCAGCGCGTCGCCAAAGCCTTCCGCCAGCTCCTGAAGTCGGTCGAGGATCTCAATCGCCGCATGTCGTCGCTGGTCATCTCCGGCCCCGTCGCCGCGGTCGATGGCGATCGCGTCCGCATCGAGCTGGCGCCGGCCGGGCCGGACGGGAAGAAGCTGCTGTCGCCCTGGGTGCAGGTGCAGGAAATGGCCGGCGCGACGGGCTCGCGCTTCCCGGTCGCGGTTGGCGACCCCATGCGCCTTTTGTCGCCCAACGGCGATATCGGCAGCAATTCGCTGGCCATCCGCGACGGCTACACCAAGGACGCGCCTTCGCCGGCCGAGGGCGAGGAGCTGGCGCTGAAGCATGGCGGCTGCGCCATCCGCATCGTCGACGGCAAGATCAGGCTGGAGGGCCCGGTCGAGATCGTGGGGCCGAGCGTCAGCCACAACGACCGGAACATAGGCGACAGCCACAAACACCACGACGTCATGCCCGGCCCAGCGCTGACCGGGCTGCCGACTGCAAAGGGCTAGAGAGGAGCTTTCCATGGCCGATGAAAAGGACTTCACAGTGACTTCGAAGGCCGGCGCGTTCGTCGCCGGCATGCGCTCGCCGGGGGTCGGCAAGCCGATCCGGCTTACCGAGGATCAGGCGTTCTATCCGCTCCAGGCGGGCGAGATCGAGCGCCCCGAGGGCCGCAAGCCGGCCGCTGCCCGCCCGGCCAAGGCGCGGACGGATGCACCGGCAGCCGCCGACGCGGAGGACGAATAGGCCATGCGCGCGGGCGTCAATGCCAGGACAGGCGCGCTGCTGACCGGCTGGGACCATTGCGCCCAGTCGATCGGCAAGTGCCTGACCACGCGCGTCGCCGCCCGCGTCATGCGCCGGCACATCGGCGCTGGCGTGCTCGAGCTGCAGGACGAGAACGCCGACGCCGGCACGATCTTCCGCGCCTATGTCGCCATCGCCTCGGCGCTCGCCGATCCCGACGGCGGCGAGCCCGGCTTCAACCTGCGCACGATCGAGCTGGTCGAGCACGGCCGCAGCGGCCGGTTCATGTTCCTGCTCACGGGCGACTATTTCCCGCGCGGCCATCTCGGCGATTTCTCGATCAGGGAAGACCGCGCCACGTCCTTCGCCGGAGCCGCGCTGACATGACCGTCCAGAGCCCGACCGCCATCGACCTGTCGCGTCTGCCTTTCCCGCAGGCGATCGAGCCGCTCGACTTCGAGACGCTGTTCTCGGCGTTCATGGCGCGGTTTCAGGCGTCGTGGGACGAGCTTCGGGAGATCGACCCGTCGCTGCCGGCCTATGACGTCGGTGCGCTGGAGACGGACCCGATCGTCATCCTCGGCCAGGCCGACACCTATCTGCGCCTCACCGACCGCCAGCGCGTCAACGACGCGATCAAGGCCGTGCTCGCGCCGATGGCCTCTCGCTCCGACCTCGACAACGTCGTCGCGCGGCAAGGCATCGCCCGCCTCGTCGTCGTGCCGGCGTCCGAGGGCCGGCCGGCGATCATGGAAACCGACGCCGCCCTGCTGCGGCGCTATCTCCTGTCCTTCGACCGGCCGGCCGCCGGCTCGGCCGGCCGCTACCTCTACGAGGCATGGACGGCGGCGCCCTCGCTTGCCGATGTGCGCGTCAACGGCCGCGCCGTCCACGGCCGCGTCGGCGACACCGATGTCGTCATCGCCGGCACCGACGGCGCGGACCCGACGCCCGAGCAGCTCGCCGCCGTTCGCGGCGCCGTGCTCCATCCCAACGTCAAGCCCGAGGCTGTGGGCGTCGCCGTCATCCCGGCGGCGCGGGTCGAGTACCGGATCGAGCAGAAGATCCTCGTGCCGGTCGGGCCGGATGCCGAGCTGGTGCGCGCCGAGGCCGAGGCGCGGGTGCAGGCCGTCGCCCTGGCGCGCATGCAGATCGGCGCGGCCGTCCCGCGCGACCTTGTCGCCGGCGCTGCCTTCGGGCCGAGCATCGTCAATGTCGAGCACGTCGCGCCCGCCGGCGACGTCGTCGCGGACCCGTATGCGATTCCGGTCTGCACGGAATTCGCCATCAGCGTCGAGGTGATGTCATGACCTCGGCGCGCCTCCTCCTGCCGTCCAACTCGCGCCCGTTCGAGCGCGCCGCGGCGGACGCGATGTCCGACGATCTGCCGGTGCCGTTCGCGCAGATCATGGACCCGGCGACCACGCCTCAAGCGTTCCTGCCCTTCCTCGCCGCCCATGAGAGCGTGGATCTCTGGTTCGACGACTGGCCGCTCGGGCGCAAGCGGCAGATGGTCGCCGAGGCGGTCGAGCTGGCGGCGCTGAAAGGCACCCGCGCCGGCCTGCGCCGATTCCTCGACTATGTCGACGGCGAGATCACATGGCTGATCGCGCACCCGGCGCGCTTTGTGCTCGGCAGCTCGGCGATCGGCGTCCGCCCCATCGCGCACAGGCCGATGGTCGCCCACTACATCGTCAAGGTGCCGCTCCGGCGTCCGGCCAACGCCTTTCAGGTCGGCCGCGCCGTGCTCGGCAGTGCTGCCCTGACGCGCGTCAGCCTTGAGCCGCTGCGCCGGGCCAAGATCGCCATGTCGATCGCGAAGGACCCGGCGACGCTCTACTCGGCCACCTTCGCCCACCGCCGCCGCGCCCGCTTCGGCGACGCGCTGCCGATGGACGGCTCCACCAAATTCGGCGGCTTCATCCACCGCCCACGCCTCTAGAGGAGAAGACCAGCATGAAGCGCGTCCTGTTCGACGATGCCGAGATCGCGGAGTTCGGCGACTTCAACGACATCGGCCGCCATTCGATGTCGGCGCTCGACGACGTCATCAACGACGCGATCGGCTATCCGGCGCATTGGGCCGCCTTCACCGTGGCGCAGAAGTCCGCCCAGGAGGTGACGGTCTCGGTCGGCCGCTACCTCGCCGGCGACAAGGTCTACAGCCAGGACGCCGCCGTCGACATCAACCTTCAGGTCTATATCCCGATCGCGCCGTCTGATGAGCGCTGGGTCGCGCTGATCCTGCGCGGCGAGGAGGTGACGGTCGCGGCCAACCGCAACTTCGAGACGAGCGAGGACCCGGAGACCAGCGTGCCGGTCAACCGGGCGACGCCGAAGCGGCTGGAGCGGCGCGTCAACATCGTCGTGCAGCAGGGCAACGCCGCGCCGCCGCCCTCGCTCAAGCCGATCGTCGCCGAGACGGACGCCTGCATCGCCATGGTGCTGCTCAAGACCACGGGCGTCACCACGATCGAGCCCGGCGAGCGCTGGCGGGCCAAGAGCCTTTTCGAGGTCGAGGGCCGGCTCCAGGGCGTCGAGATCAACCTCGAAAGCCTGTTCGCCCGCACGGCGACGATCGAGACGGATATCGCCAACATCACCGCGCGGCTGTCGGACATCCCGAACCCCGAGATCATCCGCCAGATGCAGCGCGACATCGGCTCGACCCGCACCCAGCTCATGCTGCCGGACGAGCAGCGCGCCTATGTCTTCGACGCCGGTCTCACCTACGACATCTGGGACACGGCCCATGCCCATTGGCTGGCCCGCGTGCGCGAGGGCATCCGCTTCGCCTACGCCAACGAGCGCGTCACCCAGCTCACGGTGCTCAACGAGGACGATCCGAAGATCTCGATCGGCGCCGGCCGCCGCATGGTGCCGGCCTATGACGAGGTCATCCGCATCGCGAACGTCGGTTCCGACGCCGCGCTTGCCATCAGCCAGCAGGTTCATACCGTCGTCACCGCGGTCGAGCTCGAGGTCGCGCGCACGGCGATCAGGTACGGCACGGTCAAGAAGAAGTGCACCAACGACCGTTACTGGAACAGCGTCCTCGCCGGCCTGCGCATCGGCGAGATGTTCACCCTTAACGGCAAGGAGTTCCAGGTCGTCACCAAGAAAGGCGACGTGACCGGCAGCCACACCAACAAGTGGCGCTATATCCGGCAGGTGATCCGGGAAGAATGGACCGAACCCTATTGGGAGTACGAGACCGAGGAGGTCGGCGTCAACGGTTCCGTCTACGGCCAGACCTTCCTCAACTCCCAGCCGATGGTGCTGACGGCGATCGAGCTCGATTTCGTCACGGTCGGCGGCAGCGGCGACGTCCACCTGATGGTCTGCGAGACCAATGCCGCCGGCATGCCGATCTTCGACCAGGTGCTCGCCCATACGACCGTCGCCCATGGCGAGCTCATCATCGGTTGGAACCGCTTCACGCTGCCTTTGACGCTGCTCGACAGCGGCAAGCGATACGCCTTCTTCACGGTCACGACCGGCAACCACGCCGTCGCCAGCACCACCGGCAACAAGTTCACCGGCGGCTCGCGCTTCTATGCGACAGACGGCGCCTGGGCGCAGGGCGACGGGCAGAGCGATTTCGCCTTCCGCATCCTCGGCGCGCGCTTCCGCGACGTCCGCACCGTGATCCCCTTCGCCGCCCTGACGCTGGAGAACGGGATGACGGATATCGAGTTCGTCATGCCGTGCTGGCAGCCGGGCGGCACGGCGCTGGAGTGGGAGATCAAGCCTTCGGGCGCGGCCGGCTGGTCGACGCTCGAGGAGCACCCGGACCTCGACACCCATCCGCTGGTCGGCCTGCCGGCGCTGGTAGAGCTGCGGCTCGTCATGGTCGGCACGCCCGACCTCGCGCCGATGATCGTGCTCAACCCCGATCTTCAGGCGAAGACCGGCCGGCACCGCGGCGACATGGTGGTGGTGTCGGACGCGATCGACTTCGGCGTGTCGACCAGCACCATCGTCACCCAGTTCACGCTCGACGCCTTCAACCCCGCCGAGCACACCTTCACCCCGACGATCATCGTCGGCGGGGCGACGGTGACGCCGAGCGCGACAGAGATCTGGATCGACCCGGAAGACCCGGCGCGCCGGCGCTTCACCTCGTTCTACGAGCTCGGCGCGCCCGCCACCGCCGCGCGCATGCGGCCGACGGCGACGGCGTCGAACGTGGTCGAGGTGCCGTTCATCGAAGATTGCTTCATCGCCGCGCTTTGAGGAGACCATCATGGCGAAGCCGAAACCCACCTATGCCGACGAGACCGAGTACAGCGTGAAACTGTCCCGGCCGGTGAAATCCGGCGCGATCCGGCTCAAGCCGGGCTCGCGCCACATCATCAAGGGCAAGCTGCTCAACCGGCTGGTTGCCGAAAATGGCGAGGACGTGATCGACGATGCCGGACCTGTTGCCTGAAAACCCGCCTATGCCGGAGAACGGCTACACCGTCGCGCCCACCATGGACATGACGGCGGGCCTGTTCAATCTCGTGTTCGGCTCGATCCACGCGCGCCTCGCCGCGCGCGAGGAGTTGGAGGCCGATTTCGAGGCGCTGATCTCGACCGGCACCTCGGCGGCGCTGACGATGATCCAGGAGAACATCGCGCCGCAGCTCCTCGGTCTTCAGCAGGCGGTTGCGGACGCGCAGGACGCCGTCGAGGACCTGTTGGCCACCGGCACCGCGCCGAACGCCGCCAAGCTCGGCAACCAGTTGCCCGGCTACTATCTCGACCCGGCCAACTTCACCGTCTCCGAGACCGTGAAGGTGATGCTCGCCGCGTCCGGTCCGATCACCGCCCGCGAGGCCATCGGCGCCGTGGGGTTGACCGGCTCGCAGGAAATCGTCGGCAACAAGCGGTTCAGGTCGGCCGGTCCTGTCGGAACAGCCTCCGGCTCGGCGGCGATGCTCGAAGTCTTCGCATCGCCCAGCACCGGCAATGCAGCCTTCATGGCTTTTCATCGCCAAGGCGTCCGCGCCGCATATTTCGGCATCGATACCGACAACAAGCTCAAGTACGGCGGCTGGTCGCATGGCGAAAGTGCCTACGAGATCTGGCATGCCGGCAACTTCACGCCCGGCAATTATCTCTCCTTGGCCGGCGGCGCGATGGCCGGCGACCTCCGCCTCGACGGCGGCATCGGCATCGGCATGGCGCCGCCGCAGGCCGGTGGGCTCTACTTTTATAGGGCGAACGGCAATCCCTTCATCGTCTTCCTGGGGGATGCCAACTCCACCGGGACGCCTGTCCAGCTCGCGCAAATCCGTGCGGAGCAGTCTATTAACAGGCTTCGGCTGACAAACTCAGGTTTGAGCGATCTGGTCAGTTTCAACCTGACCACCCGGCTGGGCGAGGTCGCTGGCGATCCGACAGCGCCGCTGGGCATCGCCACCAAGCAGTATGTCGACAATCGCACCGCCCGCCAGGTCTTCACGTCATCCGGCACCTGGACGAAGCCTGCGGGCCTCAACCCCGAGGCACTTGTCCTTGTCGAGGCTTGGGGCGGTGGTGCTGGCGGCGGTCGCGGCAACAATGGCGGTTCCGCAGGTAGCGGCGGCGGCGGCGGCGGCGGTGGCGGCTACAACTATCGCGTCTTCCGCGCCGGCGACCTTCCGGCTTCCGTCCCCGTCACTATCGGCGCCGGCGGGGCAAAGGCCCCCGCAACTGTCGAACGCGGCTCGCCGGGCGGCGACACGTCCTTCGGGGCGCTGCTGACGGCTTTCGGTGGTGGCGAAGGAAACGGTTCTTCTGGCAATAACGGCGTCGGTGGCGGTGGCGGCGGACAACTGTCCGCCGGCCTTGGTGGCGTCGCGGCCGGCGGTCTCGCCGGAGCGCCGACTCCGACCGGCAATTCCGCAGGCGGTGCCATGCTGCAAAACGGCGAGCCCGGTCTGTTCTCGGGCGGCGGTGGTGGTGGCGGTTCGCAAACTGGCGGCACGAACAGCGGCGGCGGCGGCCGCTCTCTCTATGGCGGCGGCGGCGGTGGTGGTGGCAATGGTGGACCGGCCGGCGGTGACGGCGGCCTGTCTGTCTTCGGCGGTCGAGGCGGTAACTCGGTTGCGGGGGTGAACGGCGAAGACGGCGTCGCGCCGGGCGGTGCTGGTGCTGGTGCTCCGCGAGCGGCTGGCTGTCTGGCCGGCGACGGCGCTCGCGGCGAGTGCAGGGTGAGGATCATCGGATGAGGTACGTTGTCATCGACAGCTCGACCGGCCTGGTCGAGAACGTGATCGAGGTCGAGCCCGAGTCCGACTTCGAACTGCCCGACAAGCTGCTGATCGAACATCAGCCGGGTGTCCGCGTCGGTTGGTGCTATGTCGACGGCAGCTTCGTCGAACCGGAGCCGCCGGCGGTCGACCTCCTCGCCTATGCCGCCCAGAAGCGTTGGGAGAAGGAGGTCGGCGGCACCGAGGTCGCCGGCATGCCGGTCTTCACAGACGATCGGTCCAAGACCCTCATCATGGGAGCCCGGCAGGCCGCCGACGCCGATCCGGACTTCACGACGCAATGGAAGACGGCTGCCGGCGCGTTCATCACCCTCGACGCGGCCATGATCATGGCGATCTCGAATGCGGTGCTCGCCCATGTCGCCGCCTGCTTCGCCCGCGAGGCCGCCGTCATCGCCGCCATCGAGGACGAGGCGATCACGACCACGACCGAGGTCGACGACGCATTTGACGCGGTGGAGTGGCCGGCGCTAGTCTGACGCATTCTCCAGTCCGAAAGCCCGCGGTCGCCCCCTGACATCTGTCAGGGCGGCGGTCGTTCATGCGCGCCTGTAGCGTCCTTCCAAGCCATTTCGAAGCGGCCTGGAGACCCCGTTCAATGACCACCGCGCAATTCAATCACGGCGTCCGCGTCATCTCGTCCGGCAGCGAGCCGCGCCCGATCGAGATCGCGGACGTCTCCACCCTCGGCATCGGCTTCGTCGATGCCACCGCCGACAACACCGCCTTTCCGCTCGACGAGCCGGTCCTTCTCTACACCCACGAGGCCGACAAGGTCGCCAAGCTCGGCACCGGGCCGGGCAACGAGGCGCTCCAGCTCGTCAACGCCGTGCGCGCGCAGGGGATCGAGGCCGCGATCGTCGCCGTCCGCGTCGATCATTCGACCGAGGAGGTCCCCGCGGCCGCCGCCGAGGAGGAGCTGGAGAACCTGATCGGCTCGGCCGCGTCGATGTCGGGCATCCACGCGCTTTCCTATGCGCGCGGCCATGTCGGCGTCGAGCCGGACATCATCGTCGCCGGCGGCCGCGCGGCCGGCCGGGTCGCCAACGCCAAGAACCCCTATGCCGCCGCCGTCGAATCGGTGGCGGAGAAGCTGAAGGCGATCGGCGTCTTCGACACCGGCGGCCCGGATGCGGAGAAGAGCCTCGAATACCGGGCCGACTTCTCCTCGCGCTACTCCTACCTCGTCGATCCGTTCGTGCGCGTCTATGCCGGCGCCACCATCGTCGCCCGGCCGGCCTCGCCCTATGCGTCGGCCATGTTCGTCAAGAAGGACAAGCTGAAGGGCGGGCCGTACTGGTCGCCCTCCAACCAGGACGTGCTCGGCATCCTCGGTACCGCCCGGCCCGTCACCTATTTCGACGGCGAGATCGACCACGAGGCGAACCTGCTCAACGAGGCCGGGATCGCCACCTTCATCCCGTCCCGCGTCGTCCAGGGCTTCGGCGGCCAGTTCTCGCCCAACGGTCGCATCCTGTGGGGCAACCGCACCGCCTCCGAGGACGCGCTGTGGAAGTTCGTCAACGTGGTGCGAACCCGCGCGGTGATCGAGAAGGCGATCGTCTCGAACTTCCGGCCCTGGGCGCTCGACGAGAACATGTCGGCGCAGCACGTCCTCGCCATCATGCGCTCGCTCCAGACCTTCCTCGACGATCTGACCGCCGTCGGCGCGATCCTCGGCGGCCGGGTCTACTGGGACCGCGACATGAATTCGAACGCGTCCTTGCGCATGGGCAAGCTGCGGGTCGAGTTCGACGCCGAGGAGACCCCGCCGCTCGAAGACCTGATCTTCGGCTCGCGCCGCAACGAGCGCTACTTCGACACGCTGGCCGACGACATCCAGCGCCGCATCAGCGTCGAGTTCGGCGGCACGATCGCCGACTACATGGCCGCCTAGGAGACCGACATGTCGCTTCGCATCATTCGCGGCTTCACGCTCAACGTGAAGGACAACCTCAACCTCGCGCTCGAGATCGAGACGCTGAAGCTGCCGACGCTTGAGGAGATCGTCGAGACCTGGCAGCCGGGTGGCTCCGACATGGAGGTCGAGATCGCCGGCCTCGGCGTCAAGGCGCTGACCATGCCCTTCAAGATCAAGAGCCACACGCCGGACACGCTTTCCCTGTTCGGCGGCGCGCCGGGCGTGCGCATCCCCTTCACCGGCAAGAAGCTCATCATCGACGAGGAGGACGGCACCGAGCACGAGCACGCCATCGACGTCACCGGCCGCCTCGCCAAGATCGAGGGCGAGCAGCTCGCGGCCGGCAAGCCCACCGGCTACGACCACGAGATCAAGTCCATCTGGACTTACACCGAGTACTGGGACAGCCGCGTCATGCACCGCTTCAACTTCAAGACGGGCGGCTGGGATATCCGCAACTTCGAGCCGGTCAACCAGACCCGGCGCCGCATCCTGTTCGGGTGAGCGCGATGGACAGCAAGGCCGCACGTCTCACCGCTAGGGTCCCGCTTTCGGTGCCGATTCCCGTCGCCGGCGCGGACGGCAAGGCCGCCCATCGCACCGAGCTCACCATGAACCGGCCGAAGGTGCGCCACGTCAAGCGGCTGGCGGCGCTGATCGGCCAGGACATCGTCACCGCGCTGATGGACGAGGGCGGCGAGTTCGCCGCCATCATGAGCAACCCCGAGAAGGCCGAAGGCCGGGCCATGGTGAAGGGCCTCCTCGGCAAGCTGCTCCAGCGCGAGGCGCTCGACGAGCTGACCGCCATCATCGCCGACATGTGTGGCGAGGAGCCTGCCGTCATCGACGATCTCGACGTGGTCGATCTGGTTGCGGCCGGGACCGCGTTCCTCGGTTTTTTTCCGGCACTCCAGTCACTGGCGTCTGGCGGATCGCCGAAGACATAGGCCTCCACTATCGCCGGCTCCCCGGCGATCTGGACGGGGAGGACTGGATCGAGCTCGTCGCCGCGCATGTCCAGCTCGCCCGCTGGCTGGAGCGCGCCGCCCATGCCCGCGGGTGACGACGTGGGGATGACGCCCCGGAGCTGATATGGACGTCTCGCTTCTCATCCGCCTGATCGATCAGGTCAGCGCCCCCGCCAAGAAGGTCGGCGAGGCGCTGAACGGCATCGGCGACCGGGCGGGCGGGCTGGCGCAGGAGTTCCGCTCCGGCTTCGGCCAGGCCGTCCGCCAGGGCTTTTCCGTCGACAACATCGAGACCGCCACCAAGAACGCGGAGGCCGCCATCGGCCGGGCGCGCGGGCGGCTGATGGGCGCATTCGGCCAGATGATGGCTCTCGCCGCGCCGGTCATCCAGTCCGGCCGGTTCGACCAGTCGATCCGCGGCCTCGACAAGGTGCTCGACGTCACCACGCAACGCCTTGCCGAGCTGCGCCGCTTCGCCCTCGACACCAGCGCCCTCGTGCCGATCGCCGCGCGCGACCTCGTCGAGCTGATGTCGGAGGCCGCGCAGGCGGGCGTTCCCGAAACGGAGCTCGAGGCGTTCTCGCTCTACGTGGCCAAGGCGGCCGTCGCCTTCGACATGGCCGGCGCGGTGATCGGCGAGCGGTTCGCCAAGCTGCGCAACGTCTACAAGCTCAACCAGGATGGGGTCGAGGATCTCGGCGACGCGACAAACCACCTGTCGAACAACATGGCGGCGAAGGCCTCGGAGATCACCGACTTCGCCAACCGCGCGGCCGGCGCGGCCGCGATCTTCAAGCTGACCGCGACGGAGATCAGCGCCGTCGGCACGGCGATGATCGCCGCCGGCATCGTGCCGGAGACGGCCGCGCGCGGTTTCACGGCGCTCGCCACCCGCCTCCTGTCGGGCGGCAAGGACATCGAGGGCGCTTTCAAGGCCATCGGCATGAACCGGAAACAGTTCATGAAGATGCTCGACGAGGACGCGCCGGGCGCGCTCCAGCACCTGTTCACGACCATGGCGAAGTCGGAAAAGGGCATGCAGGCGCTGATCGACCTCGTCGGCCGCGACTTCGCCGACGACTTCGCCAAGTTCCTCGGCAACCCGGAGCTGCTCGCCCAGGCCTTCGAGCTGGTGGCCGACAAGACCGCCTATGCAGGCTCGGCGACGGACGAGGCGGCGAAGCAGGCGGCCGGCGCGGTCAAGAAATGGGAGCTGTTCCAGAACAAGATCGCGCGCACGGCCGTCGTCATCGGCGACCAGCTCCTGCCGCCGCTGATGGAGGCGCTCGACCAGGTCGGCGCGCTGGTCGACCGGCTGGCCGATCTCGCCCAGGCGAACCCGGAGATGGCGTCCGCGGCCGTGACCGCCATCGCCGCGCTGATGGGCCTGTCCGTCGCCTCGCGCCTGCTCGCCTACGGCTTCGCGCTGGTGCGCCTGCCGCTGATCCATCTCGTCGGCGCGTTCTTCAAATTCGACCAGGCGGGCCGCAACGTCGCGACCGGCTGGCGCATCCTGTCCGGCGTCGGCCGCATGCTGGGCGGCACCTTCGGAATCCTGCGGGCGATCGCCATGGCCGCCGCCGGCGGCATCGCCGGCATTTCCGCCCCGGTCTGGGCGGCCGCCGCCGCGATCGGCGCGGCCGGTCTCGTCGTCTGGAAGTACTGGGACAGCATCTCGTCCTTCGCATCCGGTTTCGCGGGCGTCTTCGGGAACCTCATCGGCTCGGCGGTCAGCGGCGCGATCGGCTGGATCGACAGCCTGATCGGCAAGATTGCCGAGCTCATCGGCATCGACGCCGGCCAGTTCGAGGCGTTCAAGGCGGCGGTGTGGGGCGGCATCGCCACGGCCTTCGATTTCTCCGGCCTGATAGACGGCGCGAAGGCGCTGCTGTCGGACTTCTGGTCGTGGCTCGGCGGCATCTTCTCGGCCGAGCAGCTCACCGACAACGAAAAGGCCGAGATGCACGCGGCCGGCGCGGCGCTGGCGCAGAGCCTGATCGACGGCCTGCTGCAATACCTCTCCGACGGCTGGGCGGCCGTCGAGGGTTGGCTGTCTGGCAAGATCGCCGGCCTGCGCGAGGCGTTCACCTTCGAGTGGCCGTCCTGGCTGACCGGTGGCGAGGACGCGGCGACCGCCGGCGCGGCGCGGCGCTCGGCCATGATCCGCGACACGGCCTCGATGAAGAACGAGGACGGCGGCGCGATGGCCGGTTTCCTGTCGGGCATGGACCTGACCGGCGAGGCGCGCGATGCCGGCACCCAGCTCGGGGCGACCGCCGCCGACGCCATCGCCGCCGACGCCGCGCGCGCCGGCTCCATCCTCGGCCGGGCGGCGGCGGCCGAGATCGCCAGGGCCGCCGTCAAGGTCAATGTCGGCGGCGGCTCGGCGTTGGCCGGCTCGCTCGATCGCGCCGCCTCCGGCGCCCTGCATGATGGAGTGGATTGATGCCGCTTCTTGCCCTCGGTTCCCACGTCTTCGAGATCGCGCCGCTGAATTTCCAGCAGATTGAGCGCGTCACCGAGCCGAAGCTGCCGGCGATCGCCCGTTTCGGCGCGCGGCCGGGCCGCCAGTTCACCGGCCTCGGCGAGGACCCGATCACCATATCCGGCCTGCTGTTCCCCGAGGAGCTGGGCGGCCGCGCCGAGCTGGAGGCCGTCCGCGCCACGCAAGGCGCCGCGCGGCCGGTGCTGATGATCGGCTGGGCGGGCGCGGCCGGCCTCGCCGCCACGGTCTACGGCATGGTCGTGATCCTGACAGTGCGCGACACCCAGTCGAGCATTTCGCGCGCCGGCTTCGGCCGGCGTCTCGCCTACGACATCACCGTCGCGCCGGTCTCGGGCGACAGCCGGCCTGTGGGGCTGTTCGGATGACCGTCATTCCCGCCGCCGTCGCCATCGTCACCGTCGAGGACGCCACCGTCGATCTCGTCGCCTTCGGCCACGCCGCCGCCGTGCTGCGCGATCGCCGGGCGGCCGGCAGGCTGCGCGGCTATATCGAGGCGGTCTACGAGGCCAATCCGGGCCTTGCCGGAACGGCGGCCATCCTGCCGCTCGGCACGAGGATCATGCTGCCCGAATTCACCGCCGCCGCGACGGCCCGCACGCCGAGGCTGTGGGACGAATGAACCGGATGCGGCCTTTCATCGACGTCTATGTCAACGGCCGGCCGGTCTCCGGCCTGTTCTACGAGCTGCTCCACAAGGCGACGATTCACGACGCGCCGGGGCAGGAGAGCGACAGCGCCGAATTGACCTTCGACGACGCCGACAACCGCGTCGCCATCCCCGGCTATGGCGCGACGGTCGAGGTGCTGTTCGGTTTCGAGGACGCGCCCGCCTGGAAGATGGGGGTCTTCACCTATGAGAAGGCGACGGTCGAGGGCGGCGAGGGCGGCCAGCTCCTGACGCTGTCCTGCCGCTCGGCCGACCGCCGCGCCGACCTGAAGGAGACCCGCTCGGAGCATTTCGACGACAAGACGGTGGGCGACATCGTCGAGGAGCTGGCGGGCCGCCACGGCTTCGGCGCGAAGGTCGATCCCGGCCTCGCGTCCCTGAAGCTGCCTTATGTCGCCCGCTTCAACCAGTCCGCGCCCGACTTCCTCACCCGCCTCGCGGACCGCATGCGGGCGCAGTTCTCGGTCAAGGATGGCAAGTTCCTGTTCCTTCAGCGCGGCACCCTGCCGGCGCTCACGATCGACCGCGGCGAGTGCATCTCGTGGTCCTTCGAGGTCGAGCCGCGTCCGGCCCATGGCAAGACCGAGGCGATCTGGTTCGAACGGGAGACCGGGATCACGCATGTCGAGAGCCATTCGACCGGCCTTCAAGGCCCGCTCAAACGCATGCGGACGATCCACTCGAACGCCGACGAGGCGAAGCGCGCGGCCGAAGCCGAGGGCGACCGCCTCGGCCGCGCCACCGGCTCGGGCAGCCTGTCGCTCGCCGGCCGGCCCGAGATCATGGCCGACCAGCCGCTGCGCACGACCGGCTTCCGGGCGGAGGCGAACGGCGAGTGGCGCGTCGCCGGCGTCGACCATGTTTTCGGCGAGACCTACACCACGGACATCAGCCTCGAAGCGCCGGAATCGGGGAAGGAGTGAGGTGAAGAACGTGAGCGGATGAGCTGGAGCTGCGCTCCAGAGGCGGGCCGAGATTGGCGTCCTAACCCGCCCGACAGAACCGAAAGGATAACCGTCCCCATCCGCCGCCCTTTCGGGCCGGGGAATGGTGGCTGAATCTTCTTGGGAAATCATGAACGCGACCATCGAACTTTCGCCCGTCGACCCCGTCAGGCCGCCCGCCGGCTATATTGGCGGCAAGCGCCGCCTCGCGTCGCGCCTGGTCGAACGCATCGCGGCCGTGCCGCACCGAACCTACGCGGAGGTGTTCGTCGGCATGGGCGGCGTCTTCTTCCGCCGTAAGGCTGCCCCGCCTGCCGAGGTCATCAACGATCGCTCGGGCGATGTGGCGACCCTTTTCCGCATCCTCCAGCGCCACTACCCGCAATTCATGGACACGCTGCGCTTCCAGCTCTCCGGACGCCGTGAATTCGAGCGCCTGAAGGCGTCCGACCCCACGACGCTGACCGACCTCGAGCGCGCGGGCCGCTTCCTCTATCTCCAGCGCCTCGCCTTCGGCGGCAAGGTCGCGGGCCGCCATTTCGGGGTCGATCCCGCCGCGCGCGCCGGCTTCAACCTGACGACGCTGGAGCCGCTGCTCGCGGACATCCATCACCGTCTCGCCGGCGTCACCATCGAATGCCTGGACTGGCTGACCTTCGTCGACCGCTATGATCGCCCCGGCACGCTGTTCTATCTCGACCCGCCCTATTTCGGCTCGGAAGGCGACTACGGCCGCGAGCTGTTCGGCCGCGACCAGTTCGAGCTGATGGCCGAGCGGCTGGCGGGCCTCAAGGGCCGGTTCATCCTGTCGATCAACGACGTGCCGGAGATCCGCGCCCTGTTCGGCCGGTTCGACATCGAGGAGGTCAGCCTGACCTATTGCGTTGGCGGCAAGGGCAAGAACCGCCCGGCCCGCGAGCTGATCGTCAGCGGCGGGGCCGCCCGATGAACAATGTCCGCTGTGGCTCGTGCCGCGCCCTGCTTTTTCGGGCTAGACAAGGGGCGATCGCCAACGATATCGAGATCAAGTGCCGCCGCTGCGGCGCCTTCAACCATTTGAGGCCGTCAGAGCCCTTCGCCGATCGCCCCGAGCGACGAGCAAGGAACTCGACGTGTGGCTATACATCCCCATGATGAACTCAACGGAATCGCCCTCTGCGCAGGCGTGGGAGGCCTGGAGCTCGGCCTCCATATCGCAGAACCCGGATATCGAACTGTTTGTTACGTCGAGCGGGAAGCCTTCGCTGCGGCCGCTCTCGTGGCGCGGATGGAAGACGCGGCCCTGGATCGCGCGCCTGTCTGGGACGACGTCGTCACCTTCGACGGCCGCCCGTGGCGTGGCAAGGTTCATCTCGTCTCTGGCGGATATCCGTGCCAGCCCTTCTCCTTCGCCGGCCGCCGGCAGGGCGCTCACGATCCCCGCCACCTGTGGCCCCACATCCGGCGCATCGTCGGTGAGGTCCGGCCGGAATGGTGCTTCTTCGAGAACGTCGAGGGACACCTGCGCATGGGAGCCGCCGAGGTGTTCGAAGACCTTCGCGGGCTGGGCTACAGTGTCCGCGCGGGCCTGTTCTCGGCGCTCGAAACGGGCGCAAGCCAGATACGGCGAAGGCTTTTCATTGTGGCCCACGCCGACGAAATCGCTCTACTGCTGCAGGGTGGAGATCGAGCTCGGGCAGACGCTGAAGTTCCGGGACGATCCGACGCAGATCGGGTCGCAGTATGCGCTCGGCAAGGTGACGCGGACGTGGACGCTGATGTGGGTGCTGATGAACGCCTGCGGCGGCCGGCCGACGCGACCTTTCAGCTTCCCCTATACCCGCCCGCTCCACATCAGTTTGACGACTGGAGCGCGGTACTCGACCGGAGACCTGACCTTCAACCCGAGCTTTTCGGACTGGATGATGGGGTGGCTTGCCGGATGGACCGATCCGACGCGGCCGGCAACGGGGTGGTCAGCCTGGCTGCGGCGTATGCGTGGCGAACTCTGCGCGCTTCCTTCGCCATGACAGCCTGACGCGAGATCCTCGCCGGCATTGAAGATTGCAATGCGGCGCTCCATCTAGGGCCGCATGGCCGGAACCTACACCATCGAGCAGGCAATAGACCGCGGCGAGTCGATCCGCGCGTCCTGCAACGTCTGCAGGCATCACGCGCTGCTCGACCTGCTCGCGATACGGGACAAGTTTGGGCCGGGCCTCAGCGTCCTGCGTAAGGACCTCGTGCCGCGCCTCCGCTGTACCGGCTGCAACACGAAGAACAACGCCAGCCTGACCTGCACGCCCGGCACCCGCGAGTACGGCGGCAACCCCTACACCAAGGCGAGGGACGGCCGGTGAAGGCGCTTCGAACGTGGTTTCAAAGCCAGTGACTTGCGCGCATTTGAATTGACGTTCGAGCGCATTTGATTTGGCGCGCTACACGTAGCGGGCGAGCCTGACGCCGAGCTCGGCATCCTCGGTCACGTTGTAGGCGTCCCAGCCGCCGACCTCGTCGAGCGCGGCGCGGCGGAAATGGTTGGACGTGCCGCCGAGCGGCACGGCGAGCCTGCGCCGCGCCAGCCACGGCAGGAGGCCGCGGAACAGCGCCGCATATTCGAACGAGAACATGGTCGACAGCGCGCTCGCCCGGCCATTGGCGATGGCGAGCGGCGCCTGCAGGCAGGCGGTCTCCGGCGGCTCCTCGCAAAAACGCTGCCAGGCTTCGACGAGTTGCAGCGGGTCCGGCCGGTCCTCGGCGTCGTAGAGCGTGACGAACTCGCCGCTGCACAGCGGCAGGGCATAGGCCAGCGCCTTGGGCTTGGTGCGCGGCAGCCCGGGCGGAACCAGCACGATCTCCATCGCCGGCGGCAGGCGATAGCCGCGCAGCGCCGCCAGCGTCTCGTCGTCGTCGGCCTCGCAGACGAGCTTGATCTCGAGCTTCGATCGCGGCCATTGCAGCCGGCCGAGGGCGGCGAGGAGCTGCGGCACCATCTCCTTCTCGCGATAGAGCGCGACCAGCACCGAATAGACCGGCTGGCGCGCGGGATCGGCGGGCGGCAGGGGACGGGGCCGCAACCGCCCCGCCTCGACCCAGGCGAGGAGGCGCAACACGACGCAGGCGGCGAAGCCGACCGAGGCCAGAAGATGCGCGGCCAGCACGGTCGCGACCGGGGCCAGCCACAGCAGCATGAAGAAGGTGAAGACGGCCGCCACGGCGGTCGCGCCCTGCCAGGCGCTGACGACGGTGCGCGCCGAGAACTCCGGCGACTGGAGGAGAAGGCGGTGCTGGGCGTCGAACAGCAGACGCCTGGCGCTTCGCTCGACGATGGCGGCGCGAAGCGCGGAGGGCGGCGCGATGCGGATGCCGGCGCGCAGATGCGGCGCTCCCGCCAGCAGGGCGCGGATCGCCGCCGGGTCGATGCCGGGATCGGCGATCAGGTGCGTCGTCGTCCCGTCGGCATTGCCCAGCAAGACGATCCGCAGGCCATGCCTGTCGCGCAGCGAGGCCAGCCGCCTCGCCTGATCGGCCATGACGAACTGGGGATCGACGACGCCCGTAAACCCGAGGTTGAGATCCGCGGCGACCGCCCGGTAGAGATCGCCTTCCGCCACCTCGCCCGACGCCAGCAGTTCCTCCGCGAAGCGCGTTCCCATGGCCGCCGCGCGCGCGGCGGCGCGATGGGCCAGGACCTCGGAAACGCCGGCCCGCGCCAGGATCGAACGCCAGTCCCGCAACAGGCGCGCCTGCGGCGTCTCGCGACCGACGACAGGGATCGCCCGGGCTGCTTCGGCGGGAAAGGCGTGCCGTGGCCGGGTTTCCCTTGCCGGGCGTCCGAAGCCGGCATCCACATTCAGGAAGCGCAGAGGGGGAAGGACGGGCTTGCCGTCATGTGATCCGGAGAGCGTCATCCGTCACCGCATGAAAACGGATGATAAAAAGGGGGGGCAGTCAGACGCCCACGGTGCCCCGGACCATCGCTTATGTCGTCTCGGATCGAATACAAACGCAAACCCGCCAAGCCCCAAAACAACAGTGAAATCCATATCCGATTCATTTTCAATGGCATCTTGCGGCGGGCCGGCATGTTCGCCGTCAATAGTGTCGTTTTATTTCGGCGGGCCGATAAAGACCCGGATCGTCCTGCGCCCCCCGCTTCGGGCCGGCGTTTCCGCGCGGCGACAGGTTGACAGGAACGGCGGCGCACGGGAGAGATGGCCACCTTTTCCTCGCCGCCTTGCGTGATGATGCCGAAACTCGCCGCCGTCCTTGTCCTGCTGGTCCATGTGCTTTGCCTGCCTGCCGCGGTCGGCGGCGCCGAGGCGCAGGAGGCCGCGATCCCCGCCTACTGGGACGAGAAGGAGCGGCTGCCCAAGCCCGACCTCTCGAGCGTCGGGCGGCTGCGCTTCCTGACCACGATCGATTTCCCGCCGTTCAACTTCCTCGACGGCGACGGCCGCCTCGCCGGCTTCCATGTCGAGCTGGCGCGGGCGATCTGCCGCGAGCTCGACATCGTGGCGCGCTGCCAGATACAGGGCCTGCCGTGGGCGGAGCTCGACGCGGCGATGGAGGCCGAGCAGGGCGAGGCGCTGCTGGCGGGAACGGCGGTGACGGCGCAGACGCGGGAACGCTACGCCTTCTCGCGGCCGTACCTCAGGTTCCCGGCCCGCTTCGCCGTGCCGCGGGCCAGCACCATGGCCGAGCCGATGCATGCCGCGGTGCGCGGCAAGCGCATCGGCGTCCTCGCCCGCTCGGCGCACGAGACGATGCTGCGCCGCTACTTCCCCGAGGTGCGGCCGGTCACCTATTCGCGCGTCGACTGGCTCTACGGCGACCTGCGCGAGGGCAAGCTCGACGGCGCCTTCGGCGACGGGATGCAGCTTTCCTTCTGGCTCGCAGGCTCGGGCGCGAAAAATTGCTGCCGCTTCGCGGGCGGTCCCTATCTCGCGCCCGAATTCCTCGGCCACGGGCTGGCTATCGCGGTCCGGCAGCAGGACGCCGCGTTGGCGCGCGCCTTCGACTACGCCCTGCGCGAGATCGGGGTGAAAGGCGTCTTCGCCGAGCTCTACCTGAAATATTTCCCGGTCAGCTTCTACTGAGCGGCCGGACGGCTTCGCCTCTATGCCCGGACGGCTTCGCCTCTATGCGATGTGGCGGTGGCGGATGCGCGCCGCGCGCTCGATGGCGAGCCCGGTTCCGCGCTCGATGTCGAAGCGCTCGCGGACGAGTTGCAGCACCCTGTCCTCTTCCAGCTTGATGTCGAGATCGGCCGCGGCGATGTCGACGGCGAGCGCATAGCCGGTCTCGCGCAGCTCGGGCGACAGTGTCTCGGCGATCAGGTCGAGGACGCCGGCGAAGCCCGCCTCCTCCTGCAGCAGAAGCTGGCAATCCTGCGCCACGGCCAGCGTGCGCGACTGGGCGAAGCCGTGGAAGGCCGGCAGCGTGCGGACGATGGCGCCGATGCGCGCCAGCTCCTCGTCGCCCATGTCGCGGTCGGAGGCGGACAGGATGACCATGAGATAGACAAGGGCTTCCTGCTGGCTCGGCTTCGACATGAAAGGCTCCGTAGGTGTGGATTCGCGTTGGCGGGCGCACGTTAGACCGTTTCAGGTTTCAACGGAAACGCAGAAACGGTCTGACACCTCGTTTGGCGCAATTCCGGACGGAAAAGTGCTCCACACTTTTCCTGGAATTGCTCAGGGAGCCTACGGCGCCGCCCGCAACGAAAAAGCCGGGCCAACATTGACGCACCCGGGCCGCAAGCCTAGAGAACTCGCGCGCTGCGGCGCGAAAACCCCCGCGAAACTCCCCGCGAACCCTTATGGAACGGAAGACATGTCCGAAACGCGCCCGACCCCGCTCACCCTGACGCCGGAACTCGTTGCCGCGGCGCGGGAGAGCAAAGCCTGGCCGTTCGAGGAGGCGCGCAAGATCGTCAAACGCTACGAGGGGCGCGACTGGCCGGCCGAGATCCTGTTCGAGAGCGGCTACGGCCCCTCCGGCCTGCCGCATATCGGCACCTTCGGCGAGGTGGCGCGCTCGACCATGGTGCGCAACGCCTTCCGCGTGCTGACCGAGGACAAGGTGCCGACGCGGCTGCTCTGCTTCTCCGACGACATGGACGGGATGCGCAAGATCCCCGACAACGTGCCGGACAAGTCGTTTCTGGAGCCGTATCTCCACCGGCCGCTGACCGTCGTTCCCGACCCGTTCGGCGGCAGCTACGCCAGCTTCGGCCACCACAACAACGCGATGCTGCGCCGGTTCCTCGACACGTTCGGCTTCGACTACGAGTTCGCCAGCGCCACCGACTACTACAAGTCCGGCCGCTTCGACGACATCCTGCGTCGGGTCGCCGAACGCTACGACGCCATCATGGCGATCATGCTGCCGACGCTGGGCGAGGAGCGCCGCGCCACCTATTCGCCCTTCCTGCCGATCTCGCCGAAGACGGGGCGCGTGCTCTACGTGCCGATGAAAAGCGTCGATGCGGAGGCCGGCACCGTCACCTTCGACGACGAGGACGGCGAGGAGGTGACGCTGCCCGTCACCGGCGGCAGGGTGAAGCTGCAATGGAAGCCGGATTTCGGCGCGCGCTGGGCCGCGCTCGGCGTCGACTTCGAGATGTTCGGCAAGGACCACGGCCCGAACATGATGGTCTATGACAGCATCTGCAAGGCGCTGGGCGGCCGCCCGCCCGAGCACTTCGTCTACGAGCTGTTCCTCGACGAGAACGGCGAGAAGATCTCGAAGTCGAAGGGCAACGGCCTGACCATCGACGAATGGCTGACCTATGCGCCGACCGAGAGCCTGGCGCTCTACATGTTCCAGAAGCCGCGCACGGCCAAGAAGCTCTATTTCGACGTCATCCCGCGCGCGGTCGAGGAATACTACCAGTTCCTCGCCGCCTATCCGCGGCAGGACTGGAAGGAGCGGCTCGGCAATCCGGTCTGGCACATCCATGCCGGCAACCCGCCGACGATAGACATGCCGGTGTCGTTCGGCCTGCTGCTCAACCTCGTCAGCGCCTCCAACGCCCACGACAAGGCCGTGCTGTGGGGCTTCATCTCGCGCCACGCGCCGGGCGTGTCGGCGGCCACCCACCCCGAGCTCGACCGGCTCGTCGGTTTCGCGATCCGCTATTTCGACGATTTCGTGAAGCCGTCCAAGGTGTTTCGCGCGCCCGACGCTGTCGAGGCCGATGCGCTGCGGGCGCTGTCGGACAGGCTCGGCACGCTGCCGGCGGACGCGGACGGCGAGGCGATCCAGAACGCCGCGCTCGACGTGGCGCGCGGAATCGAGCGCTATCAGGACCATGCGAAGAAAAGCCCGACCGGCGGGCCGGGCGTCTCCGTCGCCTTCTTCCAGATGATCTATCAGGTGCTGATCGGGCAGGAGCGCGGCCCGCGCTTCGGCTCCTTCGCCGCGCTCTACGGCATCGACAACACGCGCGCGCTGATCGAGCGGGCGCTGAAGGGCGAGCTAGTCGCCTGACGCTCCCGCGTCATCGGGCCCGGGATCGGAACCGGCATCGAGGATGCCGGTTCCGCTGAGGTCCTGCTCGGTCAACGCAGGCACGGTGACGGTCAGCGGCGCGGCCGCGGCCGGCGCGGGGCCGTAAAGGCCGCGCCGCGCCTCGCGCGCGCCTTCAGCTTGCGCGGCATAGCGGGCGTCGTCGGGGTCCGGGCGCACCCAGCCCTGCGCGACAAGCCACTCGCCGGCGTCGAATGCGCCGAGCCGGCACGGAGTCGCCACGATTTCGGCAGGCGGCGCGGGCGGCACGACGCAGGCAAGCGCCCTGCCCCGCAGCCAGTTGCGGAACGCGGTGCGGGCATGGACGCCGCACGGCCACGAAACCCCGTCGGCAACGCAGGTCTCGTCGGCCGGCGTCGGCCGCAGGCCGGCGAGGACGATGCGGTAGCCCATGGCCTCGAACGCGCCGGCAGCACTCACCACCGGCCGGTGCAGCACCGTCTCCTTCGGCGGCCCCTCGGACGGAACATGCGCGCGGCCGATCGGGCTCAGCGGCTCGCGCGGGCCGATCCGTTCCAGCACCTGCAACTCGAGCGGCGGCGGCGCGACGATGTCCGGGGAGACAGGGCGCGCGACGAACGGCGCGGGCGGCGGCGGAGCCTCGCGCTCTTCCTCGGCCGCCGCGGCGACCGGAGCCTCTTCGAGGCCGGCCGCACCGGTCCGGGACGCCCGCTCGCGCAGAGCCGGCGCGGCCAGAACCAGCGCGCCGAGACCGCCGAGCGCGACCGCGAGGGCGAGCGGGCGCATCCTCGCCCGCCTACTGGCTCGCCCAGACGATCCGCGCCAGCCAGACGATCTCGGCGGCCGGGATGGTGCGATCGGGATGGGCGGGATTGAGCGAGACCAGCTCGACATGCCGCGTCGTGCGGGCGGCGAGAACCTTGGCCATCACCTCGCCGGACGCCGTCTTGGCGACGATGCGGTCGCCCTTGCGCACCCGCGCGCCGGGCTCGACGATCAGGACGTCGCCGTCGCGATAGAGCGGCAGCATCGAATCGCCCTGCACCTGGAGTGCATAGGCATTGTCGCCAACGCGGGCGGTGGGCAGGTCGATCTCGTCCCAGCCCTGCCCGACAGGAAAGCCGCCATCGTCGAAGAAGCCGCCCGCGCCCGCCTGGGCGAAGCCGATCAGCGGCACGGAAACGCGCGCGGTGGAGGAAAGCGCCGCGCGGCCCTCGACCAGCGCGAGAAGCTCGGCCAGCGACGCGCCCGTCGCCTCCATGATCTTGGCGAGCGATTCGGTCGACGGCCAGCGCGGCCGGCCGTCCGCCGAGAGCCGCTTCGACTTGTTGAAGGCGGTGGAATCGAGGCCGGCCCGGCGGGCGAGGCCCGAGGCCGACAGGGAGTGGCGCGCCGCCAGCGCGTCGATCGCCGCCCAGACCTTCTCGTGCGAGAGCATGACGCCCTCCCGATGACAGGAAAAAATACCTTTCCTGTCTACCCGCAGCGCGGGCCCGTGTCCAGCCGCCATCGACGCGGGCGGGGCGAAATTGCGCTCCGAGTTGCCCGCGACGGCCGCGCCGCCTATCAGTATCGGGAGACGGATCACCGCCGGAGACGACGACATGGCCACGCTCCTCTGCTGCGTCAACGCAAGCGCCCATGCGCGGCGCGCCATCGAGCTCGCCACCGGGCTGGCGAAGGCCCTCGGCCACCCCCTCATCTTCCTTCTCGTCAACCAGACGCGGCCGGCGAGCGGCTATCCCGACATAAGGGCGATGAGCGAGACCGAGGCGCACGACGTCCTCGACATCGCCATGCGCTATGCCGAGGCCCACGGGGTGCATGACTCGCGCCCGGCGCTGGTCGAGGCAAGGGACGTGGCGGACGCCATCCTGCGTTTCGCGGAGGAAAGGGAGGTCGGGCACATCGTTGTCGGCACCGGCAACCCGCCCTTCATCGGCCGGCTGCTGCTCGGCTCGGTCTCGCAAACCGTGGTCGCCGAGGCGACATGCTCCGTGACGGTGGCGCGCTGAACCGGCTCAGCCTTCGCCCTCGACCTCCCCTTTGGCCCGCTCCCCTTTGGCCAACTCCCCTTTGGCCAACTCCCCTTTGGCAAGTCGGCGCATGCCGGCATGCGAGGCCATGAAGATGCGCTCCTCCTCGCTCGGCGGGCGCGGCCGCACCGGCGCGCCGAGGATGGCGACGATCTCGTCGATGGGGATGAAGCGGCGGGCAGCGAAGTCGTAGACGCCGGCCGTGGTCATCACCACCGCCGCCGTGCGCCCGTCCTCGAGCACGAAGCGATGGCGGCCGATGACCTGGGTGTCCTCCCACGTCTCGAGGGTCGAGACGACGTCGAACCTCTTCCACAGCCTGATCTCGCGGACATAAACCGCCTGGAGGCCGCCCATCATCGGCGCCCAGCGCCGCTTGCGCGCCAGTTCGATCAGGCCGGCGCGGGCGAAGATGTCAATGCGGCCGACATCGGCCAGCATCATGTAGCGGGCATTGTTCAGGTGCAGGTTGGTGTCGACGTCGGTGGGCAGGCAGCGGAAGGACAGCCGGCTTTCCTCGCCCAGACGATAACGGCCGCGCGAGCGCGCGGTCGCGATCATCCGGGCAAGACGCAGCCAGACATACATGCCGGTTCAGGGCTGCAAGGCGGGAGGGAGCAGGCGGCTTACGCCGCCTGCTTTTCCTTGCCGGCGTAGGGGTCGAAGCGGTCGTAGAAGCTCTCGCCCTTCTGCGCCATATCGAGAAGCAGCTTCGGGGCCTTGAACTGTGCGCCGTACTTCTTCTGCAGCTTCTTCGCCAGCTTGACGAACCTCTCCGCGCCCATGCCGTCGATGTAGGACAGCGCGCCGCCCGTATAGGGCGCGAAGCCGAAGGCGAGGATCGAGCCGACATCCGCCTCGCGCGGGTCGACGACGATGCCTTCCTCCATCACGCGGGCCGCTTCCAGCGCGATAACGGCGAGGAAGCGCTGCTTCAGCTCCTCGACGTCGATCGTGTCGGCGTCCTGCTGCTTGTAGAGGTCCTTCAGGCCCGGCCACAGGTGCTTCTTCGCCGGCTTCTCCGGATAGTCGTAAAAGCCCTTGCCGTTCTTGCGGCCGAAGCGGCCATGGGTGTCGACCATGGTGTTGACCAGCTTGAACTGCTCGGCGTCGACCGCCTTCTCGCCGAGATCGCGGATGGTCTGCTTCATGATCTTCTGGGCGAGGTCGATGGCGGTCTCGTCGGTCAGGGCCAGCGGGCCGACCGGCATGCCGGCCATACGCGCCGCGTTCTCGATCATCGCCGCCGGCACGCCCTCGATCAGCATCTGGAAGGCTTCCGACATGTAGCGCAGCACGCAGCGGTTGACGTAGAAGCCGCGCGTGTCGTTGACGACGATCGGCGTCTTCTTGATCGCCCGCACATAGTCGATGGCGACGGCCAGCGCCTTGTCGCCGGTCTTCTTGCCCATGATAATCTCGACCAGCATCATCTTGTCGACTGGCGAGAAGAAGTGGATGCCGATGAAGTTCTTCGGCCGCGCCGAGTTCTTCGCCAGCGCGGTAATCGGAATGGTCGAGGTGTTGGAGGCGAAGGTGGCGGCCGGCTTGATGACGGCCTCGGTCTTCTCGGTCACGCCCTTCTTGATCTCGGAATCCTCGAACACGGCCTCGACCACGAGGTCGCAGCCGTCGAGAAGCGTATAGTCGTCGGTCGGGGTGATGAGGGACAGGAGTTGTTCCTTCTCCGCCTCGGTAGCGCGGCCCTTCTTGATCGCGCCGTCCATCAGGCCGGCCGAATGGGCCTTGCCCTTCTCGGCCGAGGGCATGTCGCGGTCGAGCAGCACCACCGGGATACCGGCCTTGGCCGTGACATAGGCGATGCCCGCCCCCATGAAGCCAGCGCCGAGCACGCCGATCTTTTTGAACTTCGTCTCCTTGACGCCTTCGGGGCGGCGCGCGCCCTTGTTCAGCTCCTGGAGCGAGACGAACAGCGAGCGGACCATCATCCGCGCCTCGGTCGAGCGCAGGATCTCGGTGAAGTAGCGCTGCTCGATGCGCAAGCCGGTGTCGAACGGCACCAGAAGGCCTTCATAGACGCATTTGAGGATCGCGCTGGCGGCCGGATAGTTGCCATAGGTCTCGCGGCGCAGGATGGCGATGGCCGGCGGGAAGAGGTTGGCGCCGGCGGCCGAATAGACCGGGCCGGACGGCAGCTTGAAGCCCTTCTCGTCCCACGGCTGGACCGGCTTCAGGCCATTTTTGATCATCGCCTTGGCGGCCTCGACCAGCTTCTTCGGCTCGGCGATCTCGTGGATGAGATTCATCGCCTTCGCCTTCTTCGGCGTCAGGTTCTGGCCGGAGGTGAGCATCTGCAAGGCGGACTGCGCGTCAGTGAGGCGCGGGACGCGCTGGGTGCCGCCGGCGCCCGGGAAAATGCCGACCTTGACCTCGGGCAGCGCCATCTTGACCTTGTCAGAGTCGGCGGCGACGCGGCCGTGGCAGGCGAGCGACATCTCGAACGCGCCGCCCATGCAGGTGCCGTTGATGGCCGAGACCCACGGCTTGCCGCAGGTCTCGAGCTTGCGGAACAGGCCGGTCATGCGCCCGACATTGTCGAACAGGAGCCTGATCGCCTTGTCCTCGTCCTTGGCGCTTTCCGCGGCGAACTGGCCGAGCATGCGCTGGAGCATGGTCAGGTCCGCGCCGCCGGAGAAGGTGTCCTTGCCGGAGGTGATGACCGCGCCCTTGACGCCTGCGTCGCCCGCGACCCGGTCGACGATCCTGTCGAGCTCCTCCATCACCTCCTCGGTGAAGACGTTCATCGAGCGGCCGGGCATGTCCCAGGTGACGAGGGCGATGCCGTCGGCGTCGGTCTCGACTTTGAAGTTGTTGTAGTCAGCCATTTTTCAGTCTCCTCCGGCCCGGTCAGACGCGCTCGATGATCGTGGCGGTGCCCATGCCCGCGCCGATGCAAAGGGTGACGAGGGCGGTGTTGAGGTTGCGGCGCTCCAACTCGTCGAGCACGGTGCCGAGGATGATCGCGCCGGTCGCGCCGAGCGGGTGGCCCATAGCGATGGCGCCGCCGTTGACGTTCATCTTCTTGGGGTCGATGTCGAAGGCCTGCATGTAGCGCAGCACGACCGAGGCGAAGGCCTCGTTCAGCTCGAACAGGTCGATGTCGGAGAGCTTCATCTTCGCCTTCTTGAGCAGCTTCTCCGTCACGTCGACCGGGCCGGTCAGCATGATCGCCGGCTCGGAGCCGATATTGGTGAAGGCGCGGATGCGGGCGCGCGGCTTCAGGCTCATCGCCTTACCGGCCTTCTTCGAGCCGAGCAGCACCGCGGCCGCGCCGTCGACGATGCCGGACGAATTGCCGGCATGGTGGACATGGTTGATCGCCTCGACCTCAGGATGGCGCTGGATGGCGACGGCGTTGAAGCCGCCCATCTCGCCCGGCATGACGAAGGAGGGGTTGAGCGAGGCCAGCGACTGCATGTCGGTGCCCGGGCGCATGTGCTCGTCATGGTCGAGGATGACGAGGCCGTTCTGGTCCTTGATCGGGATCACCGAATTCTTGAACCAGCCCTTTTCCCAGGCATGGGCGGCGCGCTTCTGGCTCTCGACGGCGTAGGCATCGACGTCGTCGCGGGAGAAGCCGTATTTAGTGGCGATCAGGTCGGCGGAGACGCCCTGCGGCACGAAATAGCCCGGCAGGCCGACAGAGGGGTCCATGAACCAGGCGCCGCCCGACATACCCATGCCGACGCGGCTCATCGATTCGACGCCGCCGGCGATGACGATGTCGTCGAGCCCGCCGGCGATCTTGGCCGCGCCGAGATTGACGGCGTCGAGGCCGGAGGCGCAGAAGCGCGAGATCTGGATGCCGGGGGCTTCCATCGCGTAGCCCGCCTCGAAGGTGGCGGCGCGCGGGATCACCGAGCCGGCCTCGCCGACCGGATCGACGCAGCCGAAGACGATGTCGTCGACCTGGGCGGTGTCGAGCCCGTTGCGGTCGCGCACGGCCTCCAGCACCTTCGCCGCCAGCCTGACGGCGGGCACTTCGTGCAGCGAGCCGTCCTTCTTGCCGCGCCCGCGCGGGGTGCGTACGGCGTCATAGACATAGGCTTCAGCCATGACCTTATCCTTCCCTTGGAATCAAACCCTTGCGATTTCGAAAACCGGCTCGACGCGAACGTCGCTGGTGACGGAATTGGCGATGAAGCAGGCTTCATGCGCCTTGTGATGCAGTTCCTCGAGCGTGGCGGCGTCGGCGTCGCACTCGACATGCGGGCGCAGCGTGACGCTGACCACAGCGATGCGACCTTGCGCATTCTTCGCCATCTCGCCGGACGGCGCATCGCGATAGGCGCGCACGCCGACCCCGGCGCGGCGCGCGAAGTCGAGGAACCATAGCATATGGCACGAAGCGATCGAGGCGACGAAAAGCTCCTCGGGGTCGGCCGCCGCAGGGTCGCTGTAAGGCTCGCGCACCACCGAGGGCGATGACGACCCGGCAATCGACGCGCCGCCGTCGAAACGGATCTCGTGACGCCTCGAATAGCGGCCGGCGAGGAAATCCTCCTGCGTACCGGCCTTCCAGATCAGTTCCGCGCCGTGGCTCGGCATCGATGAAGTCTCCCTCACAGGCTTCTGGCGATCAGAAGCTTCATGATCTCGTTGGTGCCGCCATAGATACGCTGGACGCGGGCGTCGCGATACATGCGGGCGATCGGGTATTCGTTCATGTAGCCATAGCCGCCGTGAAGCTGGAGGCACTCGTCGACCACCTTGCATTGCAGGTCGGTGAGCCAGGCCTTGGCCATCGAGGCGGTGACGGGATCGAGCCCGCCGGCGACATGGCGCGCGACGCAGTCGTTGTAGAACACGCGGCCGATGGTCGCCTCGGTCTTCAGCTCCGCCAGCTTGAACTGGGTGTTCTGGAAGTCGAGGACCGGCCGGCCGAACGCCTTGCGCTCCTTGACGTAGTCGATGGTCAGAGCCAGCGCCCGCTCGATCATGGCGATGGCCTGCGTGCCGATCAGCAGGCGCTCCTGCGGAAGCTGCTGCATCAACTGGACGAAGCCCTGCCCCTCCTCGGCTCCGAGGAGGTTGGCGGTCGGCACGCGCACGTCGTTGAAGAACAGCTCGGAGGTATCGTTCGACTTCAGCCCGATCTTGTCGAGGTTGCGGCCTCGCTCGAAGCCGTCGGCACCGTCGGTCTCGACCACGATCAGCGACGTGCCTTTCGCGCCCTTTTCCGGGTCGGTCTTGGCGACGACGATGACGAGGTTGGCGAGCTGGCCGTTGGTGATGAAGGTCTTGGAGCCGGAGATCGAATAGTGGTTGCCGTCCTTGACCGCCCGGGTCTTGACGCCTTGCAGGTCGGAGCCGGCGCCGGGCTCGGTCATGGCGATGGCGCCGATCAGCTCGCCCGAGGCGAGCTTCGGCAGCCATTTCCGCTTCTGCTCCTCGGAGCCGTAATGGAGTATGTAGGGGGCGACGATGGCGTTGTGCAACGCGATGCCGAAGCCATCGACGCCGACATGGCTGATCGCCTCGATGATGGCGCTCTCATGGGCGAAGGTGCCGCCCGCCCCGCCATATTCCTCGGGCATCGAGGCGCAGAGGAGACCGTTCGCGCCGGCCTTCTCCCAGCTTGAGCGGTCGAACATCTCGGCCTTCTCGAACGCCTCGTAGTGCGGCGCGATCTCCGTCTCGAGGAACTTCGTCGCCATGTCGTAGAGCATGGAGACTTCCGCGTCCGCCCATGCGGGCTTCGGAAGATCAAGAATTTCCGCCGGTCGCTTCGACACGTCGCGCCTCCCTGATACGCTGCTGTCGCAGGATGTTCAAAACTGAACAGTCCCGGTTTCGTTACTCCCTAGAACGCGTCCTCGGCAAGGGCCATCATCGAGTCGCAGCCGGCCGAGATGCGGGCCAGATGCGCCGCCGATTCCGGCATGATGCGCTCGAAATAGTAGCGCGCCGTGACGAGCTTGGCCTCGTGCAGCGCCGTGGCGTCGCCGCCCGCGACCCTGTCCTGCGCGACCTTGGCCATGCGACCCCACATCAGGCCGAGCGCGACGAGCCCGAAGAGGTGGAGATAGTCGGTCGAGGCCGCGCCGGCATTGTCGGGCTTGGCCATCGCGTTCTGCATCAGCCACATGGTGGCGGCCTGAAGGTCGTTCAGCCCCTTCTTCAGCGCCTTGGTGAAAGGCGCCATGGTCTCGTCGGCGCGGTTCTCCTCGCAGAAATCGCCGACCTCCTTGAAGAAGGCCTGCACGGCGCGGCCGCCGTTCTGCGCCAGCTTGCGGCCGACGAGGTCGAGCGCCTGGATGCCGTTCGCGCCCTCGTAGATCATGGCGATGCGGGCGTCGCGCACGAACTGGCTCATGCCGTGCTCTTCGATGTAGCCGTGGCCACCGAACACCTGCTGCGCGGCGACGGCGTTGTCGAAGCCCTTGTCGGTCAGCACGCCCTTGATGACCGGGGTCATCAGGCCGAGATGGTCGCTGGCCGCCTGACGCGCGGCCGCGTCGTTCGAGCGGTGGGCGATGTCGGACTGGAGCGCGGTCCACAGGACGAGCGCGCGGCCGGCCTCGTTGATCGCGCGCATGTTCATCAGGTTGCGGCGGATGTCGGGGTGGACGATGATCGGGTCGGCCTTCTTGTCCGGCGCCTTGGGGCCGGAGAGCGAGCGGCCCTGGATGCGCTCCCGCGCATAGGCCACGGCGTTCTGGTAGGCGATCTCGCTGATCGACAGGCCTTGCAGGCCGACGCCGAGGCGGGCCTCGTTCATCATCACGAACATGGCCTTCAGGCCGCCGTTCTCCTCGCCGATGAGGTAGCCTTCGGCATCGTCGTAATTCATGACGCAGGTGGCGTTGCCGTGGATGCCCATCTTCTCCTCGATGGAGCCGCAGGTGACGCCGTTGCGCTTGCCGGGGTTGCCGTCGGCGTCGAGGACGAATTTCGGCACGATGAACAGCGAGATGCCCTTGGTGCCCTCCGGCGCGCCCTCGATGCGGGCCAGCACCAGATGGATGACGTTCTCGCTCATGTCGTGCTCGCCGGCCGAGATGAAGATCTTCTGGCCGGAAATCCTGTAGCTGCCGTCGCCGGCCGGCACCGCCTTCGAGCGCAGCAGGCCGAGATCGGTGCCGCAATGCGGCTCGGTCAGGTTCATGGTGCCGGTCCACACGCCCTCGACCATCTTCGGCACGAAGGTTTGCTTCTGCTCGTCCGTGCCGTGCTCGAGGATGGCGGCGATGGCGCCCTGCGTCAGGCCCGGATACATCATCAGCGCCATGTTGGCGGAGGAGAAGAACTCGCCGACCGCCGAATGGAGCGTGTAAGGCAGGCCCTGCCCGCCGAACTCGGCCGGGATCGCCAGCGACATCCAGCCGCCCTCGCGGTACTGGTCGTACGCGGCCTTGAAGCCCTTCGGCGTCGTCACCCTGCCATCGTCGTGGCGCACGCAGCCCTCGACGTCGCCGACGCGGTTGAGCGGATGGACGACGTTCTCGGCGAGCTTCGCCGCCTCGCCGAGGATGGCTTCCAGCATGTCGGCCGGCGCATCGGCGAAGCCCGGCAGATCGGCGTGGCGCTCGTAGCCGAGCACCTCGTTGAGAAGGAACAGCGTGTCCGCGACAGGCGCCTTGTAGGTCGTCATGAAAAATCCTCCGGAAGCGTGCAAAGCCCCGCCGCCGGCGTCCTGTCTCGTCGCAATTCCGGACGGAAAAGTGATCCACACTTTTCCTGGAATTGCTTCGGGCCGCCGCGACGGGTGAGAATGTCGAAGGCACCATAGCAACAATTGACGTTTGCGTAAACGTCAATTTTTTCCCGGCGGCGCGACATCTTGCTTGTTATGATATAACAGTTATGGTGTCGCGGCGGGCTAGCCGGCGAGCCTGTGCCGGATGGTGCGACCCAAGGTCGGCGTGGCGGGTAAGGCGCATCTCACCCCCCCGCGCGCCCTGAGATGTGAGATACCTCAGGGCCGCCGCCGCGCAAAAGCCGGCCGAAATCGTCTGTCGACGATGGGGGAAAGGCAGATCAGGAGGGGGAGGCGATCCGCGGCTGACGCGCGGCAAGAGAAGCCCGCCACTGCACCATCGCCGATTTCAGCTCCCCGATCGCCTCGTCGATCTGCGCGCGCTGCTTCTCCAGCTTGACGAGTTGGCGTTCCGACTTGTCGATCAGGGTGCGGAACTGCTTGGCGTTGCCGCTTTCGGGATCGTAGAGGTCCATCACCTGCTTGACCTCGCGCAGCGAGAACCCGGCCTTGCGGCCGAGCAGCACCATCTTCAGCCGGGCGATGTCCTTGTGCGTATAGAGGCGCATGTTGCCTTCGCGCTTCGGCGACAGCAGCCCCTTGTCCTCGTAGAAGCGGAGCGCGCGAAGCGTCAGCCCGAACTGCCGCGCCACGTCGCCGATGCGGATATAGCCGTCGGAAACATCGCCGGCAGGGACCGCGCTCGCGCCGGTCGTCATCATGTTCATCATGTCATACTTCCCCAATCGCGTTCCCGTCTTCGGGAGCGCCGGACGGCGACCCTCGGGGCGAAGGGCAGCCGAATCCCGGATTTCACCTCCGGCGGACCCTATGCCCGCCAGCTTGATTGGGGCGGATATAAGTCGGCACTCCGCGGGCCGCAAGGGCGAAAAGTGTCGCATTGGACGTCACAATTCGTACCCCGGTGAAATCAAACGGGTAATCTTGGTTAACGGGTTGTTTACCACGTTGGTAGAAAGGTGCGCTTGTCGGTGTCCCGTAGTTATTCTGTCCGTTGTTGGCTCGCGGTTCCCCACGACGATGAGCGCCGGGATGGTCCCGGTCGGCAATGCGGCAGCGGACGATTCCATGCGCGACAGACGATCCTATCTCGATTCGGTGAACGCGGGACGCAGGCGCCGGGACGGCGCGTCCCTCGACGCCATCGACATGACGCTCGACCAGCTCGAAGGCCGGCTCGGCCGCGCCGCCCATGACGACGGCGCAAGGCACCGCCCCGCCGCCGGGCGCACGCGCCGCGAGACCGTGCGCGACGACTACCGCTATTTTGAGGACCGCTACCCCGAGGAGCGCCAGCACGGCCGCGACCGCGGGTTCCAGCCGCGCGAGGAGGCGCATGCGCCCTATGCCGACGCGCCGCGTTCCGCCGTCTCCGGCGAGATGCGCGCCCTGCGCGAGGAGCTTCACGGCGAGATGACGGCCGGGCTTCGCCGGGAGTTCGCCGCGCTGAAGGGCGACATCGAGCGCGCGCTGCGCAGCGCGCCGCCGGCCGGCCAGGCCGCCGAGCTCGGCGCCGAGTTCGAGCGCCTGTCGGCGATGATCCACCGGATTTCCAATCCGGGCGAGGACCGGCAGGTCCATCTCCTGCGCACGGAGATGGAGGAGATGAAAAAGGCGCTCGGCCATCTCGCCCGGGAGGAGACGCTGCGCTCCTTCGACAGGCGCTTTCGCGACATGGCCGGAACGCTGGCCTCGTCGCGCGCCAGCGTCGATCCGGAGATGAGGACGCTGGCCGCGCGCATCGAGGAGATCGGCGGCGCGGTGCGCACCCTGCCGACGACCGGCGCGCTGCGCTCGCTCGAGGACAAGATGCGCGTGCTGCAGGACGCGGTCGAGCGCTTCTCGCACGAGCCGGCGCATCCCGATACCCGCATGTTCGACGCGCTCGGCGACCGTCTCGACGAGATCTCGCGCGCCATCGCCGCCGCCTACAGCGCGCCGCGCGCGCCCGTCCTCGATCCCGAGCCGTTCGAGCGCATCGAGGCGCGCATCTCCTCGCTGGCGCGCCAGATGGACGAGGCAGCGCAGGACACGACGGGCCGCGACCTCGGCGACCAGCTCGCCGCGCTTTCGCACCGCGTCGAGGACCTCGCCCACCGCGTCGACCTGCCCGAGCGCGCCATCGAGCGGCTGGCCGGCCAGATCGGCGCCATCGCCGACCGGCTCGACCACGCGCCGGCGCTGCCCAATCTCGATGCCGTCTTCCACGGGCTGGAAAACCGCCTCGCCTCGATGTCGAGCCTGCTGGAGCAGCGCCACGAGGACGCGCTGGCGCAGGGCCGCGCCCTGTTCCACGACCTCGAAACCCGGATCGACGAGGTCGCGGCGCGGATCGAGACCGACCGCCCGCCCGCCGGCTCCGACGGCGAGTTCATTTCGGCGATGGATGCCCGCTTCGCCGAGCTCGCCGCGCGCTTCGAGCGCCAGGCGGCGGCGCAGGCCGACAGCGGCGCGATCCGCGACCTGGAAAAGCGGCTCGACACCATCTCGACCCGCATCGAATCGTCGGTCGGCGCGTCCGCCGTTGACCCCGACCTGATCCGCAGCCTGGAGGCGCAGATCGCCGGGCTTGCCGATCACATCTCGCGCCCCGCGCCGGCGCGCGAAGGCGATGATATCAAGCCGCGCCTCGACAAGATCGAGCAGTCGATCGCCGCCTCCAGGGCGGACGTGGTGGAAGCGGCGCGGCGCGCGGCGGAAGACGCTGTGCGCAACTTTTCCGGCACCACGTCGGAGACCGCGCTGGTCGCCGGCCTCGCCGACGACCTGAAGTCGCTGGAGGCGCTGACGCGCAAGTCGGACGACCGCAACGCCAAGACCTTCGAGGCGATCCACGACACGCTGCTGAAGATCGTCGACCGGCTGGGCGCGGTCGAGAACGCCAGCGCCAACGCGGCTGCCCTTTCCGGCACGCTGACGCGCGACATGGCGCTCGGCCCCGCCCGCACGCCCTCGCTCGCCCCGGAAGCGGCCGCCCTGCCGCTGGCCCCGACGTCGACCTCTGAGCTGGCGATGGCGGTCGCGATCGACAGCGCCCCGCAGCCGGCGGCCGCGAAGACGGAAGCCGCGCCCGCGCGCGGCTCGCTCCTCGGCGGGCTAGCGCGCAAGCTCTCCCGCAAGGACAAGGCCGACGCGGCGGCGCAAGCCGCGGAAGCCCCGGCCGAACATGAGCCCGGAACCGCGCCCTCGGTCGATCCCGACGCGCCGCTCGATCCGCAATTCGCCAACCAGCCGCTGGAGCCGGGTTCCGGCGCGCCGGATCTCGGCGCGATCATGCGCCGGGTACGCGACGAGCGCGCCCAGCCCGCGCGCGGCCCGGGGGCTGACGCCTCGCGGGCCGACTTCATCGCCGCCGCCCGCCGCGCCGCGCAGGCCGCCGCCGCGGAAGCCGAGCGGATGAAGCGCAGCCCCGCCGGCAAGGAAAACGAGAAGGCCTCCGGCATCGGCGCGCTCCTGAAGAACCGGCGCAAGCCGCTGCTGATGGGCATCGCCGCGGTCCTCATCGCGCTGGCCGCGCTTCAGGGCAGCAAGCTCTTCCTCGGCAAGGGTGGCGCGGACGTCGCCTCCGCGCCCGCGCCGGCTGCTACGGTCGCTGCGATTCCTACACCGGAGGCGCAGGCCCCGGAGAGCGAGACCCCCGCGCCGCAGGTGCGCATGGCCGGTGAGCCGGCCGCCCCCGCGAGCGCGCCGACGGTTTGGGACGCCGGCTCAGCCCTCGTCACGCCGCCGCAGACGGCGAAGGAGATCGACGGCGACTGGCTCGACCTCGAAACCACCGCCGCGGCCCCCGCGCGCGAGGAAGCGATGCCCGCCGCGCCGGCCACCACGGCTTTCGCGCCGGCCGAGGAAACGCAGGTCCCGCAGGCTGTCGCCGAGATCGACGCGCCTGCGCCGGCGAGCGAGGACGCCGTCGCCGCGATCCCGCTGGAGGCCGGCCCCGTTGCGCTGCGCGAGGCGGCGGCCGGGGGCGATCCCAAGGCGCTCTACGAGATCGGCAACCGCTACGCCGAAGGGCGCGGCGTCGCTGCCGACATGGCCAAGGCGGCCGAGTGGTACGAGAAGGCGGCCGAGGACGGCCTCGCCCCGGCGCAGTATCGCCTCGGCAGCTTCTACGAGAAGGGCATCGGCGTCGGCCGCGACATCGCGAGCGCCAAGAAATGGTACGCGCAGGCGGCCGAGGCCGGCAACGCCAGCGCCATGCACAACCTCGCCGTGCTCCACGCCATGGACGCGCAGACCGCAGCCGAGAACGAGACCGCCGCGCGCTGGTTCATGCGGGCCGCGGAGCTCGGCGTGCGCGACAGCCAGTTCAACCTCGGCATCCTGTCCGCCAAGGGCGTCGGCATGCCGCAGAACCTTCAGGAAGCGTACAAGTGGTTCGCGCTCGTCGCCAAGGCGGGCGACAAGGACGCCACCGAAAAGCGCGACGAGGTCGCGCGGGCGCTGCGTCCCGAGCAGCTCGAGACGGCGCGCGCCGCTGCCGAGCTGTGGCGCGCCAAGGAGCTCGACGCCGAGGCCAACCATGTCGAGATCCCGGAAAGCTGGGGCGAGAGCCAGGACACCACCGCCAGCGTCGACATGCGCGCGGCCGTGCGCAACATCCAGAAGATCCTCAACAAGAACGGCTACCAGGCCGGCGGCGAGGACGGGCTGATGGGACAGAAGACCAAGACCGCCATCGCCGCCTTCCAGAAGGACAACGGCATGGCTGCCACCGGCGAGGTCGACGAGGCGCTGGTGAGGGCGCTGCTCGAACGGCGCTGAGGCATGTTCCCCCGTCCCGGCCGACGGGCGCGTCCGTCGGCAACGGCATTCGCCATATCGGCGATCCGGCGCGAATCTCCCTGCTTGCAGCGCGGTTTAATGCCGGTTCGCGCCGCGCCGGCGTTTGACTTCGCGGGCGCATCGTCGCAAGAACGATGATGCCGTTCCGGCACGTTCGCGATGGTGCGGACGGCCCCGCGAACGCGCCGCGAGCAATCGGGACTGACGGTGGGCATCTATCTGCCGATCGCTGAAATGTCGGTCAACATCGCCGTGATCCTGGCGATGGGGGCCGCGGTCGGCTTTCTTTCGGGGATGTTCGGCGTCGGCGGCGGCTTCCTCATCACGCCGCTGCTGATCTTCTACAACATCCCGCCCGCCATCGCCGTCGCCACCGGCGCCAACCAGGTCGTCGCCTCGTCGACCTCCGGCGCGCTGGCGCATTTCAAGAAGGGCACCATCGACTTCAAGCTCGGCACCGTCCTCCTGATGGGCGGCATCGTCGGCTCGTCCTTCGGCGTGTGGGTGTTCTCGCTGCTGCGAAGTCTCGGCCAGCTCGACCTGTTCGTGTCGCTGGTCTATGTCGCGCTGCTCGGCACCGTCGGCGGCACGATGCTGGTCGAGAGCGTGCGCGCCATCCGCCGCACGGCGAGCGGCGCGCCGCCTTCCCTGCGCCGCCCCGGGCAGCACAACTGGGTGCACCGCCTGCCGCTCAAGGTGCGCTTCCGCACCTCCAAGCTGTTCGTCAGCGTCATCCCGGTGCTGGGGCTCGGCGCGATCATCGGCTTCCTCGCCTCGATCATGGGCGTCGGCGGCGGCTTCATCATGGTGCCGGCGCTGATCTACCTGCTCAAGGTGCCGACCAACGTCGTCGTCGGCACCTCGCTCTACCAGATCGTCTTCACCGGCGCCTATACGACCATCGTCCATTCGGCGACGAACCAGACCGTGGACATCGTGCTCGCCTTCCTCCTGATGGTCGGCGGCGTCGCCGGCGCGCAATACGGCGCCAAGGCCGGGCAGAAGCTGCGCGGCGAGCAGCTTCGCGCGCTCCTCGCGCTGCTCGTGCTGGCGGTGGCCGCGCGCCTCGCCTTCGACCTCTTCGTGCCGCCGTCGTCGATCTACTCCCTCTCCTCGCTGTCGGGGATATAGCGATGCCGATGCGCACCCTGGCATCGCTGCTCGTCTTCGCCTCGCTCCTCGCGGCCGCCCCGGCGCGGGCGCAGGCGATCGAGAACCCGAACCCGGAGACGATCCAGATCGGGCTTTCGACCGACCGCGTCTTCATCACCTCGGACTTCGCCGGGGCGGACCTGACCATCTTCGGCGCGCTCGATTTCGCCGACCCGCTGTTCGCCCGGCAGGGGCGCTACGACGTGATCGTGGTGCTGGAAGGGCCGGCACGGCCGGTGGTGGTGCGGCGCAAGAGCCGGGTGCTCGGCATGTGGATCAACACCTGGTCGGAAACCTTCGTCAACGTGCCGATGTCCTATTCGGTGGCGACGACGCGGGTGTGGCAGGACATAACCGGCCCCGACAGCTACCGGCAACTGGCGCTCGGCGCCGACAACATCGCCCTGATCCCGCAGGACCGCGGCGACGACCCGACGACGATCACCGAGTTCACCGCGGCGCTGCGCGAGCGCAAGAAGGCGAGCGGGCTCTACAGCGAGCGCATCGGCGGCGTGCAGTTCCTGTCGCAGAGCCTGTTCCGCGCCACGCTGCACCTTGCGCCCAACGTGCCGGTCGGCACGCACCGGGCGCGCGCCTTCCTGTTCAAGAACGGCGTCTTCATCAAGGAGAACTCGGCCCAGCTCGCCATCCTCAAGGCCGGCTTCGAGCAGCGGGTCTATCGCACCGCCCAGCAGCACGGCTTCCTCTACGGGCTCGCCGCCGTCGCGCTGGCGATCCTGACCGGCTGGGCCGGACGCCTGATCTTCCGCAAGGATTGAGGAAGCGGGCCGGCCCCGCGCCCGCCCTCACCCCGCCGGCAGCACGCGGATGGCGTAGATGTCGATGGCCTTGCCGCCGCCCTCGACGTCGGGGTTGATGGCGATGGTGCCGCCCGAGCCGGGCCGGCGCGCGGGCAGGTCGATCTCGAACAGGTATTCGTCGCGCGCGGCGCCGACGACATAGCGCTTGCGCCCGCAATCGCCGAGCTCGCCGAGATTGCAATCGACCGAGATCTGCGTTTCCGCGCCCTCGCGGGCGCGGGCGACGATGTTGAACACGGCGCGCTTGCCGGCGACGTCTTCAAGGATGCCCTGCCCGACATCGAACAGGATCGGGGAGCCGGACGCGCCGGCGGTGATGCGCACGAAACGCTCGCCCTCCTCCTCGACCACCTCGGCGCGCGAATCGCCCGGCGCGGAAATCGTCGTCGGGTCGGCGGGGGTGAAGACGTCGATCCAGTCCTCGAACGTATCGGCAGTGCCGGGAACGCGCGGCGCGGCGTTCTCTCCGGCCTGCGGCGGCGTCGGCGTCAGCGCCCGCTGCAGCGCGCCCGAGGTCGCCATCCACCAGATGCCGGCCGCGAGGCCGGCGAGCAGGACGAGGAAGATCAGCGGGCCGACGAGGCGCAACCGCCGGCGCGGCCTGCCGCGCCGCCCCTCGCGCAAAGGCGCTTCGACAGGCTCGTCCGCAGCCCTCGCGACGCGGCCGGAAGGCGGCCGCCTCTCGCCGTCGAGGGTGGGCGAGAACGCCGCCTCGCCGCCTTCCCGGCGCCTTTCTGCCGCCGGGGCGGCGACTTCGGGAGCGCCCCTCGCCTCCGGCGCCTGCACGCCCGGGCGTGGCGCGGGGGCAGGCTGAGGGGACGGCGTGGAGACGGAAGGTGTGGGCGCAGGCCCCGGCCGGGCGGGGACGAACTCGGTCTCGATGGCGGTGATGGCGGCGAGCAGCGCCTCGCGCCGGCGCTGCGCGACCGCCTCCGTCATGTTCGGATTGGCCTTAAGCGAGCGGTCGAGCGCCCCGAAGGCCGAGCGATAGACCTTTTCCCGGAAGGCCCGGTCGTCCGGGTCTCCCTTGGCGAAGGCGCCTCTTATCGCGTTCTCGATCGAATCCATCAGCCCGGCCGCAGCGTGAAATCTTGTCTTTTCACATCGTTAACCGCAGCGGGCCACGCAATCAATCGCATCGATCGATCCTTGCGCGCAATCGTTCCGCCAATGCGGGCCAAGTGTGGGCGGGTGGAGAGGCGGTTGCGCCGGCCTTTCGATCTGCTAAGAAATGACGTTTTCGTAAACGTCAATAGCGAGGGGCGAAGATGGCGCTGCCGGATATTCTGAAAGACAGGCTTCGTATTCCGGTGGTGGCATCGCCGATGTTCATCATCTCGCACCCGCCGCTGGTGCTGGCCCAGTGCAAGGCCGGCATCGTCGGCTCTTTTCCCGCGCTCAACGCGCGGCCCGCAGCGCAGCTCGACGAGTGGCTGGCCGAGATCAACGAGACGCTGGCGGCGCACGACGCCGCCAACCCGCAGGCGAAATCGGCCCCCTTCGCCGTCAACCAGATCGTCCACAAGTCCAACGGGCGGCTGGAGGAGGACCTGGCGCTGTGCGTCAAGTACAAGGTGCCGGTCGTCATCACCTCGCTCGGCGCGGTGCCGGAGGTCAACGAGGCGGTGCATTCCTATGGCGGCATCGTGCTGCACGACGTGATCCACGACCGCCACGCCCGCAAGGCCATCGAGAAGGGCGCGGACGGGCTGATCGCGGTGGCGGCGGGCGCGGGCGGCCATGCCGGCACGCTGTCGCCCTTCGCGCTGACGCAGGAAATCCGCCAGTGGTTCGACGGGCCGCTGCTGCTCTCCGGGGCCATCGCCAATGGCGGGGCGGTGCTGGCGGCGCAGGCGATGGGCGCGGACCTCGCCTATATCGGCTCGCCCTTCATCGCCACGCACGAGGCGCGCGCCACCGACGCCTACAAGGAGATGATCGTCGGGTCGAACGCCGCCGACATCGTCTATTCCAACCTGTTCACCGGGGTTCACGGCAACTACCTCAAGGGCTCCGTCCGCGCCGCCGGCATGGACCCGGACAAGCTGCCGGAATCCGACCCGTCGAAGATGGATTTCGGCGGCGACAAGTCGAAGGCGTGGAAGGATATCTGGGGCTGCGGCCAGGGCATCGGCGCGGTCAAGGACATCGTCGGCGCCGGCGAGCTGGTCGACCGCCTCGCCGCCGAATACGAAGCCGCCAGACGGCGTCTGGCCCTGTAAGGACGGCGGAACTCAGGCGAGGAGCGGCGGCGCGGGCTCGAGCACGCGCCGGACGGCGGCGACGATCTCGGTGTTGGCGTAGGGCTTGGTGATGAAGCCGGCGGCCTTGAGGTTCTCGGCCGCCTGCCGGTCGTAGGGCTGGCCGCGCGCGGTCAGCATCAGCACCGAGGTGTCGCGCAGCGCCTCGTTGGCGCGCATCTCGCGCAGCACGTCGAGGCCGTTGCGCCGCGGGATCATGATGTCGAGCAGCATCATGCGCGGCCTGTCGCGATAGGCCGCTTCCAGCGCCGCCTCGCCGTCGCGGGCGAGGCCGACCGTCCAGCCGCAGCGCTTGAGGATGAATTCCAGCGATTCCATGATCGCCGGCTCGTCTTCGACAATAAGGATGTCCGTCATCACAGCAGCCCCTCCCAAGGCTGTGTGCGACCGCATCGGCATGTCCCGCGAAATCCCGCTTCCGGCAAGCGCACGACAGGAGCCGACCAACCGCCGTTCCGGTCTTGTCCCGTCATCGGATGCCAAAACGGCTCAAAAATCAAGCCCGGCGATCCCGCCGGCCCCGAAGGGCGCGCCGCGGCCGGGAAGCGCCTAGGCCGGCATGCCGCCCGCCACCTCGGCGAGAATCTCGTAGGAGCGGACCCGCGCGGCGTGGTCGAAGACCTGCGCCGCGACCATCAGCTCGTCGGCCCCGGTGCGGCCGACGAAGGCGTCCAGCCCCTGCCGCACGGTCTCGCGCGAGCCGACGATGGCGGTCGAGAGCGTGTGGGCGAGCATCGCCCGCGCCGCCGGCTCCAGCGTCTCGCCATAGCCGGCCAATGGCGGCGGCAGCTTGCCGGCGCGGCCCGTCCGCAGATTGACGAAGGCCTGCTGGAGCGAAGTGAAGAGAAGCCGTGCCTCGTCGTCCGTCTCGGCCGCGACCACGTTGACCCCGAGCATGGCATAGGGCTTGTCGAGATATTGCGACGGCTCGAAGCGCGTCCGGTAGACCTCGAGCGCGCGCTCCATCTCGGCCGGGGCGAAATGCGAGGCGAAGGCGTAGGGCAGGCCGAGCATGGCGGCGAGCTGCGCGCCGTAGAGGCTGGAGCCCAGTATCCACACCGGCACCTTGAGCCCCGCGCCCGGCACGGCGCGCACGAGCTGGCCGGGCTGCTCCGGCTCGAAATAGTTGATCAGCTCGACCACGTCGTTGGGGAACGAATCGATATCGGCGTTCATGTTGCGGCGAAGGGCATGCGCCGTGCGCCCCTCCGTACCGGGCGCGCGGCCGAGCCCGAGGTCGATGCGGCCGGGATGCAGCGCTGCAAGCGTGCCGAAGGCTTCGGCCACCATCAGCGGCGCATGGTTGGGCAGCATGATGCCGCCTGCTCCCACCCGGATCGTCGAGGTGCCGGCCGCGACATGGGCGATGACCACCGCGGTCGCGGCGCTGGCGATGCCGGGCATGTTGTGGTGCTCGGCCAGCCAGTAGCGGCGATAGCCGAGCCGTTCGGCATGGCGGGCGAGGTCGAGCGTGTTGGCGAGCGAGGCCGAGACGTCGGAGCCTTCGGGAACGGGCGAAAGGTCGAGAACGGAGAGCGGTATCATCGCGCGGATATAGGACGCGAGGCGCGCTTCACCAAGCGCCAGAGCGCGGGCGCGTCATGTGCCTGCGCCTTGCGCCTTCCTTGCCGCCACCGCCTTGCGCACCTCGGGAGCGACCCTGGTGCCGTAGAGCTCGATCGCCTTCATCAGCTTGCCGTGGTCCATGACGCCGATGGCCATCTGCAGCACGAAGCGGTCGAAGCCGAAGATCTCGTGATTGGCGAGGATCTTGTCGACCACCTGCGCCGGGCTGCCGGCGAAGTTGGCGCCGCGCGGTTCGGCGCTGGCCGCGAACTCGGCCTTCGTGATCGACGCGCCCCAGCCGCGCTCGCGGCCGATTCGGTTCATCACGTCGCTGTGGGCGGGAAACGCGGTGTCGATCGCCTCCTTTGTCGTCTCGGCGACGAAGCCGTGGACGTTGATCGAGGTCTTCAGCGCCGCCGGATCGCGGCCGAATTTCTTCGCGGCCTCGCGATAGAGGTTGAACAGCGGCGCGAATCGGTGCGGCTCGCCGCCGATGATGGCCAGCGCCAGCGGCAGGCCGAGCATGGCGGCGCGGCCGACCGATTGCGGCGTGCCGCCGACGGCGATCCACAGCGGCAGCGTGCCGTTGACCGGGCGCGGATAGACGCCGCGCCCGTCGATCTTCGGCGTGTGCTGGCCGCCCGGCCATGTCAGGCGCTCGCCCTCGTTCAGCTTGATCAGGAGGTCGAGCTTTTCCGCGAACAGCGTGTCGTAATCGTCCAGCGCATAGCCGAACAGCGGGAAGGATTCGATGAAGGAGCCGCGGCCGGCCATGATCTCGGCGCGGCCGCCGGTCAGGTTGTCTAGGGTGGCGAACTGCTGGTAGACGCGGACCGGATCGTCGGAGGACAGCACCGACACGGCGCTGGAGAGGCGGATGGTCTTCGTGCGCAATGCCGCCGCGGCCAGCGCGACCGCCGGGGCGGACACCGCGTAGTCGGGACGGTGATGCTCGCCGAGGCCGAAGAAATCGAGGCCGAGCTGGTCGGCCAGCTCGATCTCCTCGACGAGGTTCCTGAGCCGTTCCTGCGGGCCGGTGATCGCCCCCGTCACCGGGTCCTTGCCGACATCGCCGAAGGTGTAGAGGCCGAGTTCCATGCTGAACGCTCCCTTGTCAAAGCGGCAGAGTTAGGCGCGGGCAGCGCGATGCGCCAGCGTCAGCCAGTGAACAGGCTGTCTACGGCCCGAGCACCAGCGCCCAGTAGCGCTGCCCGTCGCCGGCGGCGGCATGGGCGAGGCCGTAGCGGGAAAAGCGCGGGTCGAGCATGTTGCGGCGATGGCCGGGCGAGGCCATCCACATAGAGAACAGGCGCTCCAGCTCCATGCGGCCATGGGCGAGGTTTTCCGCCGCCGGGGCGGCGACGCCATCGCGCTTCATCCGGGCGGCGAAGTCGCGGCCGGGGCCGGTCGTGTGCTCCATCTTTCCCGAGCCCGCCATATAGGCGGCCTGGCGCTGCGCCGCCTTTTCCAGCCGCCCGTCGGGCGACAGGCCGGTCAGGCCGGCGGCGGCGCGGATGTCGCGGACATGGGAGACGGCGGCGACGGACGCGCCGGCCGACGTCGCCTCGCGCGGCCACCAGTCGCCGGTCTGGCAGGCGGCGAGGACGAGGAGGGCGGAAACGGCCGTGGCCCGGAAGGCGGCGGTGAGAACGGAGGCGGTCATCGGCTCAACAGATCGTATCGCAACGGGCGCGGGTCAAGCCGTACCGTCATTCCTCTTCGTCGACGACATGCAGCCGCAGCCGCCCGGCCGGCGCGGCGGCGACGCGGCGGGTCTCGTCGCCGGCGGTATCGGCGGCCGCGCCCTGCGGCTCCCCGCCCTCCCCCGCGCCGAGCTCCAGCGCCTCGATGCGCGCGCCGCGCTTCGTCACCTTGTCGGTCGAGGTCAGGATCATGTCGACGTCGCGCGTCGCTTGGCTGAAATGCGATTGCAGCTTGCGCACGCGGTCGTCGAGCCGGCCGACATCCTCCATCAGCCGTACCACCTCGTGCTGGATCAGATGCGCCTGCTCGCGCATGCGCGCGTCCTTCAGCACCGCCTGGATCACCTGGATGGACAGCATCAGCAGCGAGGGCGAGACGATGACGATGCGGGCGCGGTGCGCCTTCTGCACCAGCCCCTCGAAATCCTCGTGGATGCCGGCGAAGATCGATTCCGACGGCACGAACAGGAAGGCGGTGTCCTGCGTCTCGCCCTGGATCAGGTATTTGTCGGCGATGGCCCTGATATGCACCTCGACGTCGCGGCGGAACGCCTGCGCGGCAAAGCGCTGGGCGTCGGGATTCTCGGCCTCCGCGGCGGCGCGGATCGCGTTCCACGATTCGAGCGGGAACTTCGCGTCGATGACGAGGTCGGGCGCGCCGTTCGGCATCTTGACGAGACAGTCGGGCCGGTTGCCGTTGGAAAGCGTCGCCTGGAACTCGTAGGCGCCCTTGGGCAGGCCGTCGGCGACGATGGCCTCCATGCGGCTCTGGCCGAACGCGCCGCGCGTCTGCTTGTTGGATAATATCTGCTGGAGCTGAACCACCTGCCCGGCGAGCGACTGGATGTTGGTCTGCGCCGTGTCGATGACGGCGAGCCGCTCCTGAAGCTTGGCAAGGTTCTCGTGGGTCGAGCGCGTCTGCTCGGTCAGCGACTGGCCGAGGCGCGAGGTCATGCCGTCTAGCCGCTCGCCGATGGCTTTCGTCAGCTCCGCCTGCCGGCTGCCGAACACCTCGGCCAGCGCGCCCATGCGCCCCTGCATCTCGGCCTGCGCGCGGGCGATCTCGGCCATGCGCTCCTCGGCCTCGCGCGCCCGCTCCGCCGCCTCCACCGCGGCCTGCGCCCGCGCCTTGCCGGCGCGCCACAGGCCGAAGGAAAGGGCGAGCACCAGGATAACCGCGAGCGCGCCGGCCGCCGCCAGCGCGTGGCCGAGCGTGATCACGCTCGCGCCGAGCTGCGCGACCGGCATCGAAAACAGCGAGGAAAGATCGTCCATCGCGGCACGATAGACGATTCGAGGCCCAAGCATAAGATCAAAGAGTGAACAAATCCGCGCCCGCCGCCTGAAAGGCGTTGACGCGTGGCAAGCGCGCGATTACCTGACGGGCCATGATACGGCCTCTCGTCATCCTTCCCGATCCCGTCCTGCGCCAGGTTTCCGAACCCGTCGAGCGCGTCGACGACGCGTTGCGCCGGCTCGCCGACGACATGCTGGAGACGATGTACGACGCGCCGGGCATCGGCCTCGCGGCGATCCAGATCGGCGTGCCGCTGCGCCTGCTGGTGATCGACCTCGCCAAGGACGACCAGCCGAAGGAGCCGCATGTCGTCGTCAACCCGCGGATCGTGACGAGCGGCGACGGGATGTCCGTCTACGAGGAAGGCTGCCTGTCGATCCCGGACTATTACGCCGAGGTCGAGCGGCCGGCGACGGTGACGGTCGCCTATCTCGATCGCGACGGCAAGGAGCGGACGCTCCAGGCCGACGGGCTGATGGCGACCTGCCTCCAGCACGAGATCGACCATCTGAACGGCGTGCTGTTCATCGACCATATCTCCAAGCTCAAGCGCGACATGGTCGTGCGCAAGTTTAAGAAGCTCGCCAAGGACAAGCCCGCGCCCAGCCGGCTCGCGGTCTAGGCTGGTTGCGATGACGCTGCGCGTCGTCTTCATGGGCACGCCGGAGTTTTCGGCCGCCACCTTGCGGGCATTGGCGGAAGCCGGCCACGACATCGCCGCCGTCTATTCGCAGCCGCCGCGCCCGGCCGGGCGGCGCGGGCTGGAGCTGACGAAATCGCCCGTCCACCTTGCGGCCGAAGAGCTCGGCATCGAGGTGCGCACGCCGCGCTCGCTGAAGGGGGCGGAGGAGCAGGAGGCGTTCCGCGCGCTCAAAGCCGATGTCGCCGTCGTCGTCGCCTACGGCCTGCTGCTGCCGCAGACCATCCTCGAAGGGACGCGGCTCGGGGCCTATAACGGCCACGCCTCGCTGCTGCCGCGTTGGCGCGGGGCCGCGCCGATCCAGCGCGCGATCATGGAAGGCGACGCCGAGACCGGCATGATGGCGATGAAGATGGACGAGGGGCTGGACACCGGCCCCGTGGCGCTGACGAGCCGCGTTGTCATCGGCCCCGACATGACCGCCGGCGAGTTGCACGACGCGCTGATGGAGACGGGCGCTGGCCTGATGGTGCGCACGCTTGCGGTGCTGGAGAAGGGCGAGCTAACGCTGACGCCGCAACCTGAGGATGGCGCGACCTATGCGAAGAAGATCTCCAAGGAGGAGACGCGCATCGACTGGGCGCTGCCGGCAGCCAAGGTCCACAACAAAATTCGCGGCCTCTCGTCCTTCCCCGGCGCGTGGTGCGAGATGGAAGCGGGCGGCAAGGCGGAGCGCGTCAAGCTGCTGCGCTCGACGCTGGCGGCGGGCAGCGGCCGGCCGGGTGAAATCCTCGACGACGCGCTGACCGTCGCCTGCGGCAAGGGCGCGGTGCGGCTCCTGGAAGTGCAGCGCGCCGGCGGCAAGGCGATGAACGCCACGGACTTCCTGCGCGGCGCGAAGCTGGGCAAGGGGGATTTCCTGTCGTGAACGCCACGTCCTGAGCCATGCCGCGCTACCGCCTCGACATCGAATATGACGGCCGCCTCTATGCCGGCTGGCAGCGGCAGGCCGACCTGCCCACGGTGCAGGAGGCGATCGAGAAGGCCATCCTCGCCTTCACCGGCGAGACGGTGACGATCCGCGGCGCGGGCCGCACCGACGCCGGTGTTCACGCCACGGGGCAGGTCGCGCATGTCGACCTTTCCCGCGATTGGCAGGCGGACAAGGTGCAGGGCGCGCTCAACGCGCATCTCGCCCTCGCCGGCGAGCATATCGCCGCGCTCGACGTCGCCGCGGTCGGCGAGGACTTCGACGCCCGTTTCTCGGCCAAGGCGCGGCACTACCTCTACGTGATCCTCAACCGCCGCGCCCCGGCGGCGCTGCTGCGCGGCAATGTCTGGCACGTGCCGAAGCGCCTCGATGCCGAGGCCATGCATAGGGCGGCGCAGCGGCTCCTCGGCACGCACGACTTCACCACCTTCCGCTCGGTCCAGTGCCAGTCGGACAGCCCGGTCAAGACGCTGGACCGGCTCGACGTCACGCGGGCCGGCGACCTGATCGAGGTGCGCGCCTCGGCGCGCTCGTTCCTGCACAACCAGGTGCGCTCGATGGTCGGCTCGCTGAAGCGGGTCGGCGACGGCGGCTGGAGCGCCGACGACCTCGAAGCCGCGCTGAAGGCGGCGGATCGCTCCCGCTGCGGCCAAGTCGCACCGGCCGACGGGCTCTATCTCACTAAAGTCGACTACTAGGCCGGCGCAACGCCCAGAATGTCCTGAAGCGCGAACAAAGTGAGCAGGGAGGCGACCAGCATGCCGCCGAACACGGCGCTCGCCGTGCCCGCGCCCTTTTCCAGCGCCGCATTGGTCAGCCGCCAGTAGAGCACCAGCGTGGCGATGAAGACGATGAGCGACAGGCCGGCGGCGAGATCGCCGCTTCCGGGAAAGACCAGCCGGATCAGCGAGACCGGCAGCGTCATCCAGGCGAAGATGGCCGAGCCCCAGTTCGAGGCGACGACATAGTGGACGAAGCGGTGGCGGATGCCGGCATAATCGGCGACGGCCGCGAGCGCGACGAGCGGCAGCACCCACGCCCCAACATCGACGACCGCCAGCCGCACCAGCATGGACAGGCGCAGACCGAAGGAGGCGTCCGCCACGCTTAGCTCGCCCGCCAGCGGCACCCAGCTCGCCAGCATCGCCGGCAGCGCGACGACGATGGCGAAGAACGAGTTCCAGAAGCCGTCGAGCGAGAGATCGAGCAGGCGCAGGCCGTCGCGCTTGCCGATCATCATGCGAAAGGCACCGAGAAGATGGCGGTGGATGTCCTCGGCCGGCGGCATGGTCAGGCGAACCAGTCTTCGATGAAGCGGCGATAGATGCGGGTCAGCGTCTCGAGGTCGGCGAGCGCCACGCGCTCATCGACCATGTGCATGGTCTGGCCGACGAGGCCGAACTCGACCACCGGGCAGTAATCCTTGATGAAGCGGGCATCCGACGTGCCGCCCGAGGTGGAGAGGGCCGGCCGCCGGCCCGTCACGCTCTCGATCGCCGCCGAGAGGCCGGAGACGAGCCTGTCGTCGCGCGTCAGGAAGACGGGGCTGGGGCTGACGCGCCAGTCGAGATCGAAGGCGACGGCATCCTCCCTGCCCGGCCTGAGCTTGCCGCGGCCGGCGGCGCGGTCGAGCCGGTTGTGGATCTCGGCCTGAAGCGTCTCCGGCGTCCACACGTCGTTGTAGCGGATGTTGAAGGTGGCGCGGGCCTTGGCCGGGATCACGTTGGTCGCCGGGTTGCCGACATCGACGGTGGTGACCTCGAGGTTCGACGGCTGGAAGTTCTCCGTGCCCTCGTCGAGCGGCGGGTAAAACAGCGCGTCGAGAAGCGCGGTCATGCCGCGCACCGGATTGTCGGCGAGATGCGGATAGGCGATGTGCCCCTGCCGGCCGTGGACGACGATGTCGCCGGTCAGCGAGCCGCGCCGGCCGATCTTGATCATGTCGCCGAGCGCGTCCGGGTTGGTCGGCTCGCCGACGATGGCTGCGTCCCAGCGCTCGCCGCGCGCAGCCGCCCATTCGAGCAGCTTCACCGTGCCGTTGATCGCCGGGCCTTCCTCGTCGCCGGTTATCAGCAGCGAGACCGGGCCCCTCGGCGCGCCATGCGCCTCGACATGGCGGGCGAGTGCGGCGACGAAGCAGGCGATGCCGCCCTTCATGTCGACCGCGCCGCGGCCGTGCATGAAGCCGCCCTCGACCGTTGCCGAGAAGGGCGGGTGCGTCCAGCCGGCCTCGTCGCCCGGCGGCACGACGTCGGTGTGGCCGGCGAACATCAGATGCGGGCCCTCGCCCGAATGATCGCCTGCGAGGCGGGCGTAGAGGTTCTCGACGTCGGGCGTCCCCTCCCCGGAAAAGACCGGGCGGTCGACGGCAAAGCCGAGTGGTTTCAGCATCGCCTCCAGCGCCGTCAGGGCTCCGCCCTCCGCAGGCGTGACGGAGGGGCAGCGGATGAGAGCGGCGAGGTTGGCGGCGGGGTCGGTGGGCAGGCTCATGGTAATGCGAAGGGATAGCCCAAACGCGCAGGCCTGTCACCGTGGGACGCGTGGCCCGCTCATGGCCCGACGGCAGGCTATTTCGGTGCGTTGGAGCGGGAGCCGTGCTTGTTCGGGCCGGGCGTTCCCGGAATCAGGCACAGCGCCAGATAGGCGACGAGCCCGGCGAACATGAACAGCAGCGCGAAGAAGCCGGATTTGCCGAAATCGTGGATGCGCTTGGCGGCGAGCGCGATATGGGCGAGCTGGCCGAGGAGGAAGATGCCGCTCTGGATGTTGGTCATCGGCGATAGGGTGAGCGTCTCGGACGGATCGAAGGTGCCGTTGGCCAGCGTGCCGAGAACCGGCTGGAGATAGCGGTAGACGATGAACATCTGCACCGTGAAGACGAAGAGCCCGGCCAGCGCATAGACGGTGCGGTCTATGCGCCCGGTAAAGCCGAAGAACAGCCAGGCCATCTGCATCATGGGAGCGTCCGCTCAGTCGCGCAGCAAGTCGTTGATCGAGGTCTTCGAGCGCGTCTTCTCGTCGACCTTCTTGACGATGACGGCGCAGTAGAGGCTCGGCCCCGGCTCGCCGTTGGGGAACGGCCTGCCCGGCAGCGTGCCGGCCACCACCACCGAATAGGGCGGCACCTCGCCGTAGAAGATCTCGCCGGTGTCGCGGTCGACGATCTTGGTCGACTTGCCGATGAAGACGCCCATGCCGAGCACGGAGCCCTCGCGCACGATGCAGCCCTCGACCACCTCGGAGCGCGCGCCGATGAAGCAGTTGTCCTCGATGATGGTCGGCCCGGCCTGCATCGGCTCCAGCACGCCGCCGATGCCGACGCCGCCGGACAGGTGGACGTTCCTGCCGATCTGGGCGCAGGAGCCGACGGTGGCCCAGGTGTCGACCATGCTGCCCTCGCCGACATAAGCGCCGAGATTGACGAAGGACGGCATCAGCACCGCGCCCGGCGCGATATAGGCCGAGCGGCGCACGACGCAGTTCGGCACGGCGCGGAAGCCGGCGCGCTCGAACTCGTTGGCCGACCAGCCGTCGAACTTGGAGGCGACCTTGTCCCACCACACGGCCTCGCCCGGCCCGCCCCTGACGATCTCCATCGGGTTGAGCCGGAAGGAGAGCAGCACGGCCTTCTTCAGCCACTGGTTGACGCGCCACGCGCCGCCGTCCTGCCGCTCCGCGACGCGCGCCTCGCCCCTGTCGAGCAGGTCGAGCGCGGCTTCCACCGCCTCGCGCACTTCGCCGCGCGTGTCCGTCGAAACGGCGTCGCGCTCGTCGAAGGCCCTGTCAACGGTCTTCTCCAGGCTTGCGAGGTCCGGTCTGGTCATGAAAATGCTCCGCTACACGCGCTGTTAAGGGCTGGGACGATAGGCTCGAAGGCAGGGACATCCCCCGAAGCCGCGCGGAACCTATGCGAAGCGCGGATAGGGGTCAATGACGGGACGCCAAGGCCGCCGCCCGGCGGCCGGCACAGACGGGACTGACAAGCATGAACCCGGAGGACAAGGCCGGCTGGACGCCGCTGCCGCATTCGCACGAGGACCTCGAACGCGCCAAGGCCGTTCCCGACACGCCGCAGACGCGCGCGCCGGCCTACAGGCTCGCCTGGGACGACGAGAATTTCATGACGCGGCGCGAGCTGCGCCCGGTCCGGCTCCAGCTCGAGCTGCTCAAGCCGGAGATGGCGCTTTCCGAGCGCGGCATCCGCTCGACCGTGATCCTGTTCGGCGGCGCGCGTATCCCCGAGCCCGGCGGCCCGGCCTGGGCGGCCAAGAACGAGACGCAGAAGAAGAACCTCGAAGCGAACGCCGGCTACTATGCCGAGGCGCGGCAGTTCGCGCGGCTGTGCTCGGAATATTCCGCCTCGACCTATTATCGCGAGTTCGTCGTCGTCACCGGCGGCGGGCCGGGGGTGATGGAGGCGGGCAACCGCGGCGCGGCCGATTGCGGCGCGCCGACGATCGGCCTCAACATCGTTTTGCCGCACGAGCAGGCGCCCAACGAATATGTCACGCCGGACCTGTGCTTCAACTTCCACTATTTCGCCATCCGCAAGATGCACTTCATGATGCGGGCGAAGGCGGTCGCCATCTTCCCCGGCGGCTTCGGCACCATGGACGAGCTGTTCGAGACGCTGACGCTGATCCAGACCGGGCGGATGGAGCGCCTGCCGGTCATCCTGTTCGGCAAGGAATTCTGGAAGCGCGCCATCGACCTCGATTATCTGGCCGAGCAGGGAACGATCTCGCCCGGCGACCAGAACATCATCGACGCGGTCGACACGGCCGACGAGGCCTGGACGATCATCCGCGAGTTCTACGAGCTACGGTAGAGGCCGGCCCGAGACCTGAAACGCATCAATGCAGCGCCGCCATGTCGCAGTGGCGGAGGGCGGCGGTTTCAGGTAGGTGTTGCTCATGAGCACGGCGTCACGCCTCACCCTGTTTGCCTCGCTGCGGCGCGACCGCTTCCTGTTCGCGCTTCTCGGCACGCTGGTCCTCATCCTCAACACGCTCCAGCCGCTTGCCGCCGCGCAGATGCCGGGCGGCGGGCACATGGCGATCTGCACGGCGCTCAATGCCGGCAGCGAAACGGGCGCGGCCAGTGACTCGTCGGGGCCGCTCGACGACTGTCCGGTCTGCCTCATCGGCAATGCCTGCGGGGCCGCCGCCGTCTACAAGGCGACGCCCGCCGCCTTCGCGGCCTTCCCCGCCCCGGCGGCGCTTGCGGCGCAATCCCTGCTTGCCGTGGCGAGCGACGGCCCGGCCGAGCTGCTGGTCGCGCCGCCACCGGCGATCCGCGCGCCACCCCTTTCAGCCTGAAGAGCGAACTGCCTTCCTCCCCGGGAAGGCGCGATCCCGTTTTCAGACTGACAAGGAAAAGACCATGCGTCACCTGTTCATCCAGTTCGCCGCGGCCACCGCGCTGACGGCCGCATCCCTCGGAACCGCCAACGCCCACGCGACGCTCGAAACGGCCGAGGCCGCGCCCGGCAGCTACAAGGCCGTCGTGCGCATCGGCCATGGCTGCGACGGCCAGCCGACCCACACCGTGCGCGTCGAGGTGCCGGAAGGCTATATCGGCGTGCGCCCGCAGCCCAAGGCCGGCTGGTCGCTCGACATCGAGCGCGGCGACTATGCCCATGCCTACACGCTGCACGGCCGCGAGGTCGCCTCCGGCGTCAAGGCCGTGACGTGGTCGGGCGGCCCGCTCGACGACGCCCATTACGACGAGTTCGTGCTGTCCGGCACGCTGGCCGGAGACGCCGGCGGCACGTCGCTGTTCTTCAAGACGGTGCAGACCTGCCCCGAGGGGAACGTCGCCTGGGACCAGATCCCGGCCGCGGGCCAGGACCCGCACGCGCTCGACCGCCCGGCGCCCGGCCTCGTCGTGCTGGCGTCGAACGACGGCCATGGCGGCGGCCACGGCCACGCCCATGGCGGGGACGCCGCGGCCGATGTCGTCGCCGCCGGCGATCTCGAGATCGGCGCGGCCTGGGCGCGCGCCATGCTGGCCGGGCAGAAGGCTGCCGGAGCATACCTGACCGTCACCAACAAGGGCGCGGCGGCGGACCGGCTGGTCGGCGGGTCCAGCGCCCGCGCCGGCAAGGTCGAGGTCCACACCATGGAGGTGGTCGACGACGTGATGACCATGCGTCCGGTCGAGGGCGGGCTCGAAATCCCCGCCGGCGGCACGGTCGAGCTGAAGCCCGGCAGCTTCCACATGATGTTCATGGACGTCGCGGCGCCGTTCGCCGAGGGCGAGACGGTTCCGGTCACGCTCACATTCGAGAAGGCCGGCGACGTCGAGCTTTCGCTGCCCGTGCGCACCGTGAAAGGTGCAGGCAGCGGCGGGCATGACCATGGCCACGGCCATGGCGACGGCCAGAGCCACGACTGACGCCAAAGCCGGCAAGGCGCGCTGCGCACGGAACCTGTCCGGGTAGCGCGCCTTCATCCCTTACCCTTATATCTGTGCATGTCCGGGCCAGTTGTGCGGCTCCGGGCAGCATGGCCGACCCCCGTCACCTCTCCTTCAGGGTGGCGCGCTCGCTCGGCACCCTCCGACGCGGGGTCGTGGGGGGGGGGGGGGGGGCGGGGG
>JBBCKE010000015.1:0-346885 GCA_037190985.1 Alphaproteobacteria bacterium | reverse complement strand
GGCGCGGCGGCAGGGATGCCGCCGCGCCCGCATGCTCCTGCGGCGGGAAGCCCGAGGGAGAGGACGGAGGGAGGAAGAGCGACATGGCACCCACCCTGCACATCAAGCGCGTCTACGACGCGCCGGCTGCCGCGGACGGGCAGCGCATCCTCGTCGACCGGCTGTGGCCGCGCGGGCTTTCGAAGGACAAGGCGGATCTCGACCATTGGGCGAAGGACGTCGCGCCGAGCGATGCCTTGCGCCACTGGTTCGGCCACGACCCCGACAAATGGGGCGAGTTCCGTAGCCGCTACCGCAAGGAGCTCGCCGGTAATGGCGAGGCCGTCGCGGCGCTGCGGGCGCAGATCGGCGGCAGGACCGCAACGCTCCTCTATGCCGCCCACGACACCGGTCACAACAACGCGGTCGTCCTGCGCGACTGGCTCGCCTCCGCGGACTGACGCGCGCAGCGTTCGAGCGAACCGGCAAAAAGGAGCGCCCGTCCCCGGCGGGAACGGGCGCTCCGGGACGGCCGGCCTCAGGAGCCAGGCGGCCGTCGTCCCTCCTCCTCTCAGCGGATCAGCGGCAGCTTCTCGAACTGGTGGTAGGGCGGCGGGGAAGACAGCGTCCACTCCAGCGTCGTCGCGCCTTCGCCCCACGGGTTGGCGGTGGCCCGGCGCTTGCGCACGAAGGCTTCCGCCACCGCGAACAGGAAAACGACGAGGCCGAGCGTCGAGATGTAGGAGCCGATCGAGGAGACGTAGTTCCAGCCGGCATAGGCGTCGGGATAGTCGGCATAGCGGCGCGGCATGCCGGCGAGGCCGAGGAAGTGCTGCGGGAAGAAGACGAGGTTGACGCCGACGAAGGTCAGCCAGAAATGCAGCCTGCCGAGCGTCTCGCTCATCATGTAGCCGCTCATCTTCGGGAACCAGTAGTACCAGGCGGCGAAGATGGCGAAGGCCGCACCCAGCGACAAGACGTAGTGGAAATGGGCGATGACGTAATAGGTGTCGTGCAGCACCCGGTCGATGCCGGGATTGGCCAGCACCACGCCGGTGACGCCGCCGATGGTGAACAGGAGCACGAAGCCCATGGCCCACAGCATCGGCGTGCGGAATGAGATCGAGCCGCCCCACATCGTCGCCAGCCACGAGAACACCTTGATGCCCGTCGGCACGGCGATGACCATCGAGGCGAAGGCGAAGTAGCGCTGGCTGTCGATCGACATGCCGACCGTGAACATGTGGTGCGCCCAGACCACGAAGCCGATGAGGCCGATGGCGACCATGGCGTAGGCCATGCCGAGATAGCCGAAGATCGGCTTCTTCGCGAAGGTCGAGATGACGTGGCTGACGATGCCGAAGGCCGGCAGGATCATGATGTAGACCTCGGGGTGGCCGAAGAACCAGAACAGGTGCTGGTAGAGGATCGGGTCGCCGCCGCCTTCCGGCGCGAAGAAGGTGGTGCCGAAATTGCGGTCGGTCAGCAGCATGGTGATGGCCCCGGCGAGAACCGGGAGCGAGATCAGCAGCATGAAGGCCGTGACCAGCATCGCCCAGGCGAAGAGCGGCATCTTGTGCATCGTCATGCCGGGCGCGCGCATGTTGAAGATGGTGGTGATGAAGTTGATGGCGCCGAGGATCGACGACGCGCCCGACAGGTGGATGGAGAGGATGACGAAGTCGACCGCCGGGCCGGACTGGCCGATGTTGGAATAGGGCGGGTAGAGCGTCCAGCCGCCGCCATGGCCGGTGGAGCCCGGCGCGCCCGGCACGAACAGCGAGATCAGGAACAGCACGAAGGAGGCGACGAGCAGCCAGAACGAGACGTTGTTCATGCGCGGAAACGCCATGTCCGGCGCGCCGATCATGATCGGCACGAACCAGTTGCCGAAGCCGCCGATCAGCGCCGGCATGATGACGAAGAAGATCATCACCAGCCCGTGGCCGCTGACGAAGACGTTGAACGTCTCCGACGAGGCGAAGATCTGCATGCCCGGCTCCTGCAACTCCATGCGGATGCCGACCGAAAGCGCCGTGCCGAGGATGCCGGCGAGAATGGCGAAGCACAGATAGAGCGTGCCGATGTCCTTGTGGTTGGTCGAGAACAGCCAGCGGGCCAGGAAGGGCGGCTTGTGGTCGCCGTCATGGCCTGTCTCGGGGCCTGCCGCGTGATCGGTGGAGTCGCTGGCCTGCCGGCTGCCCGGAGCGCTGGCTGTCTCGCTCATTTCATTCTCCTGCCTGTGCCTTCGTCGCCGTCGCTCAAGCGTCGGTGACGATCTCGCCGAGCGCGATGTCGTGCGCCTGCGGGTAGATGGTGGGAATGCGCGCTTCCTCATAGCCGACGCCGATGGTGCGCGGCGGGCGCGCCATCGCCGCCAGCGTCCGGTCGTAGAAGCCGCCGCCATAGCCGAGGCGGAAATTGCCGCCGTCGAAGCCGACGACCGGCGCGACGACGATGTCGGGCTCGACCGCCGGCCCGCGCGAGGGAACGAGGATGTTCCACACCCCGCGCTCCAGCGGATCGCCCGGCGCCCAGATGCGGAACTCGAGCGGCCAGCCCTTGCGGATGACGACGGGCAGCGCGATGCGGCCGCCGCGCTCGGCGACGCGGATCGTCCAGTTGCGCAAATCCGGCTCGCCGCGGAACGGCCAGTAGACGCCGACCACGCGCCGCGCGACGCTGCCGACGGCCCGGTCGAGCTTGCCGGCGATCCGCTCGGTGCGGGCCGCGCGCTCGCTCGCCGACATCGCCAGCCGCGCCTCGATCAGCCGCTGACGCTCGGCCTTGCGCCAGCGCGCCACGTCGCCCCAGGCGCTCGACCGCTCCTGCCGCGGCTGAAAATCGGGCGAAAGCTCGTGCATGAAGCAGGGCGGCGAGGAATATTCGCCGAATTCCGGGGCTTCGCTGTCGTGATCCATCGGCCGCCGCCTCCCTCGCGCGCTCCTTCGGGCGAGGGAGATGGTGCGGCGGTTGATGGAAGAAGACAAACGGAATTAAATGCTGGATAGATGCAAGAATTTTGCATTGAAACGGATACAAGGCAGGAAAGCCCATGGACATCGACCGCGCCCGGACCTTTCTCGAGATCGTGCATTGCGGCTCGTTCCTGCGCGCGGCCGAGCGGCTCAACGTGACGCAGACGACGGTATCGGCGCGCATCCGCACGCTGGAGGACGAGCTCGGCCGCCAGCTCTTTGTGCGCAACCGCAACGGCGCGCAGTTGACGCCGGCGGGGCGCGAATTCGAGCGCTTCGCCCAGTCCTTCGTGCAGATATGGGAGCGGGCGCGCCATCAGCTCGCGCTGCCGGCCGGCCGCACCGGGGCGGTGGCGCTGGGGGGAGAGCTGAGCCTGTGGAACCCGCTGCTGCTCGACTGGCTGGTGGCGATGCGGCGCACGCGGCCGGGCATCGTCATCCATGCCCATGTCGGGGTGCCCGACCAGTTGATCGAGCAGCTGCGCACCGGCGTCCTCGACATCGCCGTGCTCTACGCGCCGAAGCTGCTGCCCGGCTTCCGGGTCGAATTGCTGCAGGAGGAGCAGCTCGTCCTGGTGCGGACGCCGTCGGCGGCGGCGGAAGACCTCGACTATGTCTATGTCGACTGGGGGCCGTCCTTCGCCGCCCGCCACGGCGCGGGCGCGTCGGTCTTCGGCGAGCCGGGGGTGATGGTCGGGCTCGGCCCGCTCGGCCTGTCCTACATCCTGCGCGCCGGCGGCATGGGCTATTTCCGCAAGGGGACGGTGGCGCCGCATGTCGAGGCGGGAGAGCTCGAGCTTGTCGCCGGCGCGCCGGAGTTCACCTATCCGGCCTATGCCGTCTATGCCGAATCGGGCGAGGGGCGGCCGGAGATGCAGGACGCGCTCGCCGTGCTCACGCAGGCGATGACGTGACGGGACGGTGCGACGACATGAGCCGCCGGGGCGCTTCGATTCCGCCGCCGCTGTGCTATATAGTTCGTGGATAGGGGGCGGGAGGCGGCATACTGGAGAAGTCCCATGAAGCCCTTACGGCTTGTCCCGCTCATCCTCGTCGCCGCGCTCGCGGCCTGCACCACCGTCACGCCGGAAGAGCAGCGCCGGGCCGACGAGGAAACCTGCCGTTCCTACGGCTTCACCCGCAAGAACGACGCCTTCGCCGAATGCCTCCAGCGCGTCGAGCTCGACCGCAAGGCGGCGCGGCGCGCCTCGTTCCAGCGCGATGCGTGGATCTACGCGCCGCCACCGCCGCGGGTGATCGTGGTGCGGCCGAGAAACTGAGCGGGCGCGCGGGATGACCGAGGCGGCGCACGGCTTTGCCGGCGCGCTTGCGCTGGCCGTCCTCCTCCTCGCCTCTATCGCGCTGATCGTCTACGTCGCCTACCGGGCGTCGAAAACGGTGGCGCGCGCCCTGCGTGGCGGGACGCCGCCGCATGCCATGCCCGACGCCGGGCCGCAGCCGCTCCCCGACGAGCAGATTCGCGCCCGGGTGCGCTGGGACCGGCATGAAAGGGAAGGCATCGTCCGCGGCACCTCGCTGATCGACGACGTCGCCACCGTCTTCGTCGACGAGGCGGCGTTCCTCGCGCTCGACCCGGCGGCGCAGGCCGACTATGCCGACACGCTGAATTGCGCCGCGCTCGGGCCGGGCCGGTCGATGCCGGAAATCGTCTTCGTCGGCCATGTCTCGGACCGGCCGATCACGCGCTGGACGCGCGAGGGGATCGTCCTGCTGTAGGCCGTCAGTCGCAGGCTTCGCCCGGACCTTTGGCGGCGAGCCGGCGCGTCGCCGCATTCTCGTGATGGCGAAAGCGCGAGTTGACGAACTTCTTTGCGCCCCGCACGGATTTCGCCATGCCGCGATTGCCGTTGGTGAAATCGAAATCGGCCATCGCGGAAATCGACACGTCGGACAGGACACCAGTGCGGTGGAACGCCGCTCCCGGTTTCTTCCGATGCGTGGCCGCCCTGAAGCTTCGCTGGTGATTGGTCTTCATCGCCGTCTCCTCGCCTCAGCGCAATCTGCGCGGGATCGCGGCGGGAGTATGGCCAATCATCCATCGGGTGCCTGAACGGGACCGCGAGACGAATTTCCCGGCGCAGCGAATTGCGCGCGCCCCTCGCATGGTTAATGCCGCCTTAACCAAACCCTTTCTAAAGTCGCCTCTCAGACTGCGCGAGCCATGCTTGCGCGCGACGGGATTTGACGGGGTGTTCACATGCGTTCGAACGCGGCGGCTCAACTGGCGATCGACGAAACCGCTTACGGCCTGCGCGGCTTCCTGCACCGGCAGATGGCGCGGGCAGCGGGCGTCGCCGTCCTCGGCATGGCGGTGTTCTGCCTCGCGGCTCTGGCGACGTGGAACGTCGCCGACCCGTCCTTCAGCCATGCCACCGACAATCCCCTCACCAATGCCGGGGGCTATCCCGGCGCGGTGGTGGCGGATTTGCTGATGCAGTTCCTCGGCCTCGGCGCGGTCGTGGCGCTGGTGCCGGCGGTCGTCTGGGGGCTGCGCCTCGTCGCAGCGCGCCGAATCGACCGGATGCCGGCGCGCGCCGCCGCCTGGGCCGGCGCGTCCGTCCTCGGCGCGGGCGTCATCGGCTGCATCGTCGCCCCGCCGACATGGCCGCTGCCTTCGGGCCTCGGCGGCGTGATCGGCGATCTGGCGCTCGGCATTCCCTCATGGCTCGCCGGCGGCTACCCCACGGGAGCGGCCGCCATCCTCACCGTCGCGGTCTTCATCGGCCCGGCGCTGTGGCTGCTCGCCTTCGCCTCGGTCGTCATCGGCCGGCCGGCGCCCGCCGCCGCCGAAAGCGCGGCCCCGGCCCGGCGCAAGGAGGCGGCGCGCCCGATGGAGGAGGATTTCGGCGACGAGGACGAGGACGACGAGGACCGCCCCGGCTTCATGGTCGCGGCCATGGGCGCGGCGACGCATTGGTGGCTCTCGGCTCGAGGCTTCGCCCGGCGCAGGCTCGGCGGCGCGGTGCGCGACAGAAGGCGCGGCATCGTCTGGGACGACGACGGCATGGACGACCTTCCCGTCTCGCGCCCCGCCGCGCGGCGCGCCATCGGGCAAGGGGAGCGTGTCGAGCCGGGCTTCGACGCCGCGCCCGCGCATGACGACGAGCCGCCTTTCGAGGTCGGGCCGGCCGGCCGCGCGAATTTCGACAGGGACGCGGATTTCGACGACGAGGACTTCGACGAGGACGACGTCGTCATCCGGCCGACGCCGGCGCGCGGCGCGCAGGCCGCCGAGGTGCGCCATTTCCGCTCGGACGCCGCCACCCGCGTCGAGGCCCCGGCCCCGCGCCCGCAGGAGGGCGCGCGCATCCAGCGCGAGGCGCAGCGTTCGCTGATCGGCCCCGACAGCTTCGAGATGCCGTCGCTGCATTTCCTCGCCGAGGCCAAGAACGTCACCCGCGACCCGTCGCTGTCGCAGGACGCGCTGGAGCAGAACGCGCGCCTGCTTGAGGGCGTGCTGGAGGATTTCGGCGTCAAGGGCGAGATCATCCATGTCCGCCCCGGCCCGGTGGTGACGCTCTACGAGCTCGAGCCCGCGCCGGGCATCAAGTCGAGCCGCGTCATCGGCCTTGCCGACGACATCGCCCGCTCGATGAGCGCCATCGCCTGCCGCGTCGCCGTGGTTCCCGGCCGCAACGCCATCGGCATCGAGCTGCCCAACGCGCGGCGCGAGACGGTCTATCTGCGCGAGCTGCTGGCCAGCCGCGACTTCGAGCAGTCGAAGGCGAAGCTCGCGCTCGCGCTCGGCAAGACCATCAACGGCGAGGCGGTCATCGCCGACATCGCCAAGTTCCCGCATCTGCTCGTCGCCGGCACGACCGGCTCGGGCAAGTCGGTGGCGATCAACACCATGATCCTGTCGATCCTCTACCGGATGACGCCGCAGGATTGCCGCCTGATCATGATCGACCCGAAGATGCTGGAGCTGTCGGTCTATGACGGCATCCCGCATCTCTTAACCCCCGTCGTCACCGACCCGAAGAAGGCGGTCGTCGCGCTCAAATGGACCGTGCGCGAGATGGAGGACCGCTACCGCAAGATGTCGAAGGTGGGCGTGCGCAACATCGACGGCTTCAACCAGCGCGTCGGCCAGGCGCAGAAGAAGGGCGAGCAGATCACCCGCACGGTGCAGACCGGCTTCGACCGCGAGACCGGCGAGGCGATCTACGAGACCGAGCATCTCGACCTCGAGCCGATGCCCTACATCGTCGTCATCATCGACGAGATGGCCGACCTGATGATGGTCGCCGGCAAGGACATCGAGGGCGCGGTGCAGCGCCTCGCCCAGATGGCGCGCGCCGCCGGCATCCACGTCATCATGGCGACGCAGCGGCCGTCGGTCGACGTCATCACCGGCACGATCAAGGCCAACTTCCCGACCCGCATCTCCTTCCAGGTGACGTCGAAGATCGACAGCCGCACCATCCTCGGCGAGATGGGCGCGGAGCAGCTCCTCGGCATGGGCGACATGCTCTACATGGCCGGCGGCGGCCGCATCCAGCGCGTCCACGGGCCGTTCGTCTCCGACGACGAGGTCGAGAAGGTGGTGGCGCATCTGAAGCTCCAGGGCGCGCCGGAATATCTCGACGCCATCACCGAGGACGACGACGAGGACGAGGACGGCGGCGGCGGCAAGGGCGGCTCCTCCGGCGGTGGCAATTTCGACGATTCGGACGATCCCTACGACCAGGCGGTGGCCGTGGTGCTGCGCGACGGCAAGGCCTCGACCAGCTACATCCAGCGCCGGCTCGGCATCGGCTACAACCGCGCCGCCTCGATCATCGAGAAGATGGAGCAGGAAGGCATCGTCGGCCCGGCCAACCATGCCGGCAAGCGCGAGATCCTGGTGCCGACCGAGGAAGACAAGTTCTGACGGAAAGGGCGGGCGCGCAACCGGAACGGCGGGCCACGCGTTTGGCCCTGCCGGGGCGGGCAGGCGTAAGCAGCCCAATTTCGGCCCAACTGGACGCCTATCGGAAAGCGAACAATCGAGGTGACGGCGATGGATGAGATGGTGAAGGCGACGATGTCGCGGCGGCGGTTTCTCGGGCAGGCGGCGCTCGTCGCCGGGATGGCGACGCTCGGCCAGTTCGCCGGACCGTTTCTCGCGACCGGCCACGCGCAGGCCGCCGCCGCCCAGCGCATCGCCGACCATTTCGCCCGCGTGAAGACGATGATGGGCGAGTTCGTTCAGTTCGGCCCGCGCGGCGAGCAGACCGGCGGCAAGTTCTATATCGAGCGGCCGGGCAAGCTGCGCTTCAACTACGAATCGCCGGCCACGTTCAAGGTCACGTCCGACGGCACGACGCTGGTGCTGGAGAACACGAAGCTCAAGACCGCCGACGTCTACCCGCTGTCGAAGACGCCGCTGAAGCTCCTGCTCGACAACCGGATCGACCTCTCCGACGGCAAGGTGCGCTCCGTCAAGGAAGAGGCGGACCTGACGACGATCCAGCTCGCCGACAAGTCGGTGTTCGGCGATTCGACCATCACGCTGATGTTCGACCCCGGCTCCTACGAGCTGCGCCAGTGGACCATCACCGACGCGCAGGGCAAGGACACGACGGTGATGATCTTCAACGTGCAGGAAGGCGTGCGCTTCGATCCGTCCGTGTTCGCCATCGACCATCGCCGCATCCAGCAGATGCAGCAGCCCGGCCAGCGCTGAGGCCGGCCGTCGCGGCATTGCTGTGGGCGGCATGGCTGTGGAAGGTGGGCCGCCCGCGGCTTGCCTGATGCGGCCCCGGCTGGCACAAGGGGTCATCCCCTTCCCGACGCCGGACTCCCCCAATGGCCTTCACCATCGCGACCTGGAACATCAACTCCGTGCGGCTGCGGATGCCGCTGGTCGAGAAGTTCCTCGCCGAATACCGGCCGGACGTGCTTTGCCTTCAGGAGACGAAGTGCCCCGATCCGCTCTTCCCGCTCTCCGCCTTCCGCAAGGCCGGCTACGAGCATATCGAGATCAGCGGCCAGAAGGGCTATCACGGCGTCGCCACCGTCTCGCGCCGGCCGCTCGAAGTGGTCGAGAAGCGCCGCTTCTGCGACATCGAGGACTGCCGGCATCTTTCGGTCCATGTCGAGGCCGGCGGGCGCAGGATCCTGCTGCACAATTTCTACGTGCCGGCCGGCGGCGACGAGCCGGACCCCGACATCAATCCCAAGTTCCGGCATAAGCTCGATTTCGTCGCGCAGATGCACGACATCCCCGCGCTCGAAGGCGAGGCGCTGTCCTCGGTGCTGGTCGGGGATTTGAACATCGCGCCGCTGGAGACCGACGTCTGGTCGCACCGGCAGCTTCTCAACGTCGTCTCGCACACGCCGGTCGAGACGACCAGCTTCGAGGCGATGCGCCGGGCCGGCAACTGGGTCGACCTGATGCGGCAGGCGATCCCGCCCGAGGAAAAGCTGTTCACCTGGTGGAGCTACCGCGCGCAGGACTGGGCCGCGTCCAACCGCGGCCGCAGGCTCGACCATGTCTGGTCCTCGCCCAATCTCGCGCCGGCGCTGTCCGGCGTCGAGGTGCTGCGCGACGCGCGCGGCTGGGAACGGCCGTCCGACCACGTGCCGGTAATCGCGCGCTTCGATCTCGATTGAGGATCGCCTTCAGTCGGCGAAGCGCGGCGCGATGGTCTCGATCCGCTTCAGGAAGTCCTCGAGGTCGCGCAGCATGCGCGCGTGGAGGCGCGCCGCGACCTCCGGATACTCCTCGAGGATGCGGTGGAACAGCGAGCGCGACAGGCGGATGGCGGTGACGTCGGTCTCGGCGGCGGCGTAGGTCAGCCGCTTGCCCGGGGCGATCAGCGCCAGCTCGCCGATGATCGAGCCCTCGCCGAGCCGCGACAGGGCGACGGCCTCGCCGCCGCCGTCGCGATAGAGCACGACCCGGCCCGAGGCCACGACATAGGCGCATTCGGCGGCAGAGCCCTCGGCGAAGATCACGCGGCCGGCGGCGAAGCGCACCTCCTCCGCGCCGAAGGCGAGCAGCCGCAGTTGCTCATCGGTCAGCTCCGAGAACAGCCCGACCCCCGACAGGATGCGGATATCGTCTTCAAGCGCCAAGTGACGGTCTCAAATTGCGTCCCCCGTTGAGGTTCTTCGACCGCGAGGGGCGGACAGTCAAGGGACGAGCTTGTAGCCGCCGCTTTCCGTCACAAGAATCTCGGCGTTGGAAGGGTCGCGCTCGATCTTCTGGCGCAGGCGGTAGACATGGGTTTCCAGCGTGTGCGTCGTCACCCCGGAATTGTAGCCCCAGACCTCCTCGAGGAGGATGTCGCGCGTCACCACCTTCTCGCCGGCGCGGTAGAGATACTTGATGATCGAGGCTTCCTTCTCGGTCAGCCGCACCTTCGCGCCCTTCGGGTCGGTCATCAGCTTCTGGCTCGGCTTGAAGGTGTAGGGGCCGACGGTGAAGGTGGCGTCCTCGCTCTGCTCGTGCTGGCGCAGCTGCGCGCGGATGCGCGCGAGCAGCACGGCGAAGCGGAACGGCTTGGTCACGTAGTCGTTGGCGCCGGCCTCCAGCCCGAGGATGGTGTCGGAATCGGTGTCGTGCCCGGTCAGCATGATGATCGGGGCCTTGAAGCCGCCCTTGCGCAGGATCTTCACCGCCTCGCGTCCGTCCATGTCGGGCAGGCCGACATCCATGATGAGAAGATCGATGGTGCCGGCGCGCGCGGCCTGCATGCCTTTGGCCGCGTTGTCCTCCTCGAGGACCGAGAACTCCTCGTAGAGCGAAAGCTGCTCCACCAGCGTCTCGCGCAGATCGGCGTCGTCGTCGACGATGAGGATGGTGCGTGCGGTCATGTTGTTTCCGATTCAGGCATGCAGACGATTGACCCGGCCCCTGCTTTATGCGGAACCATGGCCGACATTAAAGACGATCACGGCGATTTGTTCCACGATGCGATCATATCCGAAATATGGCGAAATCGCGCGCCTGCCGGCAAATGGCGGCAAAATCACCACCAAAATGCTGGTCAGGCCGCGCCCCGGCAAGCCGTCGCAGGGAATCCTGCAATGGGCGGGGCAGCATTTTCCCTGCGCGCTCGGTCGCGGCGGCATCCGCGCGATCAAGCGCGAGAGCGACGGGGCGACGCCGCTCGGGTGTATGCGCCTGCTCCACGGCTATTTCCGCGCCGACCCCACCCGGCCGCTTTCGACGGCGGCCTTCTCGTCGCCGCTGCCGTTCCGGGCGATCCGCGCCGATGACGGCTGGTGCGACGCACCGGGCGACCGCAACTACAACCGGAAGGTGACGCTGCCCTATCCGGCGAGCAGCGAGACGATGCGGCGCACTGACCGGCTCTACGATTGCGTGATCGTGCTCGACTACAACATCCGGCCGCGCCGGCGCGGCATGGGCAGCGCGATCTTCTTCCACATCGCGCGCGAAGGTTTCGCGCCGACCGAGGGCTGCGTCGCGGTGTCGCCGCGCGTCATGGCGAGGCTGTTGCCGCATCTTTCGCGGCGCACCGCGCTTGTCGTGTCACGATAGAGCATTTTGCAGCCAGACGGGATCGTCTGGCGTCGCATAAATGCGGCTAAAACAAACAGCTAGAGCAACGAAGAGGTGTTCGTCAGAATGCCCGTTGCTCTAGCCGCCAGACGGTGGTGCGCTTGACCTCCGAATCCTCCAGCGCGCGGGTCACCGGCACCTCGTAGGTGGCGAGCCGCTCAAGGCCCGATTTCGGCAGGTAGGCGCGGCCGGGGTCGCCGACGAGGATGTCCGCGCCTCGCGCCCTGAGGGCACGGAACCACGGCGAGAGGCGCTCAGTGAAGGCCTTGTCGTAGAAGACGTCGCCGGCCAGCACCACGTCCCAGCCCCCGTCGCTGCCGACGAGGTCGTCGGCGGTGAAGTCGATTGCGACGCCGTTGGCCTCGGCGTTGAGGCGAACCGCGGCGGCGCAGAACGGGTCGATGTCGGCGGCGAGCACATGGGCCGCGCCCGCCTTCATCGCCGCGATGGCCACCAGCCCGGAGCCGGCGGCGAAGTCGAGTACGCGCTTTCCGGCCACGAGGGGCGGGTTATCGAGGACATGCCGCGCCAGCCCCTGCCCGCCGGCCCAGGCGAAGGCCCAGAAGGGCGGCGGCAGGCCGATCTCCTGCAGCTCCTCCTCGGTGCGGTGCCAGAGCGCGTGCGCCTCGTCGGCGAGGTGGAGCATGATCTCCGGCACATGCGGCGGGGCGATCAGGGCGGTGTTGGCCCGGATGAAGCCCGCGGCCTGTTCCGGCGTCAGGGTCACGCCTTCGGGGCCGGCACGAGGTCGCCCATGCGGCAGACCTCTTCCCATTCGTCGTCGGTCACCGGTTGGACGGAGAGCCGCATCGAGGTGACGAGCGCCATGTCGGCCAGCTTCGGGTTGGCCTTGACGTCCTTCAGCGTCACCGGCTTCGGCATGTCGCGCACGGCGCGGATGTCGACGCATTCCCAGCGCGGATCGTCGGTGGTCGAATCGGGATGCACTTCCGCGCAGACCTCGACGATGCCGACGACCTCCAGCCCGATATTGGAATGGTAGAAGAAGCCGAGATCGCCGACCTTCATCGCGCGCATGTTGTTGCGCGCCTGATAGTTGCGCACCCCGTCCCACTGCTCGCCCTTCTTGCCCTTCGCCTTCAGCATGTCGAAGGAGAAGACGTCCGGCTCGGACTTGAACAGCCAATGGGCCATCACTTCGCCTCCGGCGGGTTGAACGCCCAGTTCCAGGCATGGATGTCGACGGTCGCGAACAGGTCTGCCCCGGTATAGGGATCGTTGGCGACGATTTGCTCGGCCTCGGCGCGGTCCGCCACTTCGAGCGCCACGAGGCTGCCGAGCGGCTTGCCGTCGTCGCCGAGCATCGGCCCGGCGAAGCGCAGCTTGCCGGCGGCGTTGAGCGCGTTGATGTAGTCGAGATGCGCGGACCGGGTGGCCAGCCGCACGTCGAGCTTGCCGGGCCGGTCCTTGCAGATGACGGCGAAAATCATGTCGGTCTCCCTTAAGTCATTGTCGGCGAGGTCATTGTCGTCAGCCCTTCATGGGCCGCCGAATTCGCTTTTCAGCGGCCGCGCCATCAGCGCCGCCACGGCGTCGGCGATGGTGATGCGGCCGGAAAGCAGCGCGTCCACCGCGGCGATGATCGGCGCGTCGACGCCTTTCTCGCGGGCGATGCGGGCGGCGATGCCGGCCGTCGCCACGCCCTCGGCGAGCGGGCGGCCTTCGAGGCTTTCGCCGCGGCCGATCGCCAGCCCGTAGGAGAAGTTGCGCGACTGCGACGAGCCGCAGGTCAGGATCAGGTCGCCGAGGCCGGCAAGGCCCATCAGCGTTTCCGGCTCGGCGCCGAAGGCGGCGCCGACGCGGCGCAGCTCGACGAAGCCGCGCGTCACCAGCGCGGCCTGCGCGCTGGCGCCGAGGCCGGCCCCGGCGACCGCGCCGGCGGCGATGGCGAGCACGTTCTTCAGCGCGCCGCCGACCTCGACGCCGATCAGGTCGGTGCTCGAATAGCAGCGGAAGGCGGGCGAGGACAAAAGCGCGGCGAGCCCGGCCGCGCGCGCCTCGTCTTGCGCCGCAACGGTGACGGCGGTGGGCAGGCCGGCGGCGACGTCGGCGGCGAAGCTCGGCCCGGACAGCGCGGCGACGGGCGTTCCCGGCAGCAGCTCGGCGGCGATCTCCGACAACAGTTTGCCGGTGTCGCGCTCGATGCCCTTGGCGCACAGGACGAGGGGGGTTCCGGACCCGAGCCGGTGCGCCAGCGCGCCGAGCAGGCCGCGCATCGCCTGCGCCGGGACGACGGCGAGGACGCAGGCCGCGTCGGCCAGAGCGGCGTCGAGGTCGGTCGTGGCGGCGAGCGCCGGATCGAGCGCGATGCCGGCAAGATAGCGCGGGTTCTCGTGGCGCGTGTCGATGGCCGTGGCGGTTTCGCTGTCGCGCGCCCACAGCACGCAGTCGTGGCCGGCGCGCAAGGCCGTCGTCGCCAGCGCCGTCCCCCACGCGCCGCCGCCGAGGACCGCGATCTTCAGCTTCCTGTCGCTCACGCCTTCGCCCCCCGCTTGCCCGAGCCGACCACCGGGGCGGCATCCTCGTCCAGCGGCCAGCGCGAGCGCGGCGCGAAGTCGAGCGCGTCGTCTTCGCAGAGGCCCGCGCGCAGGCGCTCGATGCCGGCCCAGGCGATCATCGCCGCATTGTCGGTGCACAGTTTCAAAGGCGGCGCGACGAGGCGCGCGCCGTGCCGCGCCGCCGTCTCGTCAAGCGCGGCGCGGATCGCCCTGTTGGCGGCGACGCCGCCGGCGACGACCAGCACCGGCTGCGCGATATCCGGGAAGGCCTCGCGGAAGCGGGCAAGGCTCCTGCCGACGCGCTCGGCCAGCGTTTCGGTGACGGCGAGCTGGAAGGAGGCGCAGATGTCGGCGACATCCCCGTCCGACAGCGGCGCGATGGCCGAGGCGGCCTGCCGCACGGCGGTCTTCAGGCCCGAGAAGGAGAAATCGGCCCGCCGCTCGCCCTTCAACGGGCGCGGGAAGGAGAAGCGCGAGGCATCGCCTTCTGCCGCGGCGCGCTCGACGCTCGGCCCGCCGGGATAGGGCAGGCCGAGAAGCTTCGCCGTCTTGTCGAAGGCCTCGCCCAGCGCGTCGTCTATGGTGGTCGCCCAGCGTTCGTAGCGACCGACCCCGCGCACCAGCACCATCTGCGTGTGCCCGCCGGAGACGAGGAGCAGCAGGTAAGGGAAGCCGATGCCATCCGTCAGCCGGGCGGTCAGCGCGTGGCCTTCGAGGTGGTTGATCGGCAGGAGCGGCTTTTGCGCGGCGGCGGCGATGGCCTTGGCGGTCATCAGCCCGACGATCAGCCCGCCGATCAGGCCGGGGCCGGCGGTCGCGGCGACGGCGTCGATATCGGCAAGGCCGACCTTCGCCTCGGCCAGCGCGGCCGCGACGATGCCGTCGAGCGCCTCGACATGGGCGCGCGCGGCGATCTCCGGCACCACACCGCCGAAGGCGGCATGCTCCTCGATCTGGCTCAGCACCACGTTCGAGAGGATTTCCGGCATGCCGGCATCGTCGAGCGCGACGACCGAAGCCGCCGTCTCGTCGCAACTGGTCTCGATGCCGAGCACGCGCGTCATTGCCGTTCCTGCCGTTCCCCGATAGGACTGGCCCGACCTATCACGGACGGACCGGCATGCAAACGGATGTGTTGAAGATCGGAACGCGCGGCAGCGCGCTGGCGCTCGCCCAGGCGCACGAGACGCGGGCGCGGCTGATGGCGGCGCACGGCCTGCCCGAGGACGCGTTCGAGATCGTCGTCATCACCACCAGCGGCGACCGCATCCAGGACCGCCCGCTGTCGCAGGCCGGGGGCAAGGGCCTGTTCACCAAGGAGATCGAGGAGGCGCTTCTCGACCGCCGCATCGACATCGCCGTCCATTCCTCGAAGGACATGCCGACCGCGCTGCCGGAGGGGCTGGAGCTTTCCGCCTTCCTCGAGCGCGAGGACGTGCGCGACGCCTTCATTGGCCGCGCCGCGCCTCGCCTCGCCGACCTGCCGCACGGGGCCGTGGTCGGCTCGTCGTCGCTGAGAAGGCAGGCGCTGATTCGCCGGCTGCGGCCCGACATCGAGGTGGTCATGTTCCGCGGCAACGTCCAGACGCGGCTGCGCAAGCTGGACGAGGGGGAGGTCGCCGGCACGCTGCTCGCCTATGCCGGGCTGCGCCGGCTGGGCCTTGCCGACATTGTCACCGAGCTTCTGCCCGTCGAGGCGTTTCCGCCCGCGCCGGGACAGGGGGCGATCTGCATCGAAAGCCGCATCGGTGACGGGCGGGTGCTGGATCTGCTCGCGCCCATAGGCCATGCGGCGACGGCGCAGGCGCTCGCCTGCGAGCGCGCCTTCCTCGCCGCGCTCGACGGCTCCTGCCGCACGCCCATTGCCGGCCTTGCCCGCATCGACGGGACGCGCCTTGCCTTTTCCGGCACGATCCTGACGCCGGACGGGCGCGAGGCCCACGCGGTCGAGGCGGAGGGCGTGGCCGCGGACGCGGCGCACATCGGCCATGAGGCGGGCGGGCGCATCCGCGACAAGGCCGGGCCGGGCTTCTTCGCCGGCTGGAGCTGATGCGCGGCGTCCTCGTCACCCGCCCCGAGCCGGGCGCGGCGGCGACCGCGGCGCGGTTGGCCGCGATGGGCTTCAAGCCATTCGTCCTGCCGCTGACGGAGATCGTGTCGACGCCGATGGTCGAAACCGGGCCGTGCGACGCGGTGGTGGCGACGAGCGCCAACGCGCTGCGCCATGCGCCGGCCGCCCGTCTCGCCGCGATCAGGGAAAAGCGCCTCTACGCCGTTGGCGAGGCGACGGCCGAGGCGGCGCGGCAGGCGGGCTTTGCCGACATCGCCGTCGCCGCCGGCACGGCGGCGGACCTCGCCGGCCTGATCGGCAGCGAGCTCGCCCCCGGCGCGCGGCTCGTGCATCTGGCCGGCCGCGACCGCACCGCCGGCTTCACGGAGGACCTCGCGGGGCGGGGATTCGCCGTCGAGATCGCCGAAACCTATCGCGCCGAGGAACGTTGTTACGATGCCGCGGACGTCCGCGCGCGGCTGCGGGACGCGCCCGTCTGGGGCGCTGTGGTGTTCTCCGAGCGCGGCGGGCAGTTGCTCGACGCACTTGCGAAACAGGACGGGTTGGGGCATCTGTTTGAAGAGACGAGGTTTTTCTGCATCTCGGCCAAGGTCGCGGCGACGCTTTCGGGTCGCAACACCTTCGTGGCGGCCGGGCCGGACGAGGACGCCGTTCTGGCGCTCCTTTCGTCGCAGGGGTGAAAGGGCCGCATTGCCACCCTTTTCAGCGGCCATCCATGCCTCTAGATCAGACCCTTGGCAGGCATAGGCCCGCCGCAGCCGCTGGAGGAACGCCGGAATGGTCAAAACGCCGCGAACCCGCCACTCCCGGACGGAGAAGGAGCCGGTGACGATCGATCTCGCCCCCGACGAGGTCTCGCGCGCGACGCCGGGCGATGCGCCGGCGGCCGGAACGGGCCCCCGGCAGGACAAGACCGGACCGGGCGACGCCCCTGCCTTCGGCCGTGATGCGCCGAAGGATACGGTCGCGGATAAGCCGGCCGCTGAGGCCGCCGGCCCGGCAACCCAGCGACCGGCCGCCTCCGCTGCGCGGGAAGACAAAGCCCCCGCCTTCGGCCGTCACGATGCGCCCGGCAACGCGCCGAAAGATGCGGCCGCGAGCGAGCGGGCCGCCGAATCATCCCGCCCTGTGCCCCCACCGCCGGCCGCGCCGGCTTCGCGGGGTGGCGGCCTGCTTGCCGGCCTCGTCGGTGGCGTCGCCGCGCTCGCCATCGCCGCCGGGCTCCAGTTCGCCGGGCTGCTGCCGGGGGCGACGACCCAGCCCGCGCCGGCCGCGCCCGACCACGGTCCCGCCATCGCCGCGCTGGAGGCCGAGATCGCCGGCCTGAAAAGCGAGATTGCCGCGCTTCCCGTCCCCGGCGATGGCGGCGAGGCGCTCGACGCCCGCGTTGCCGGGATCGAGGAGCGGGTGAGCGAACTGGCCTCCGGCCTCGAGGCGCTGCGCGCCGAGGTGACGGACATTGCCGCGCGGCCCGCGCCGGAAGGCGGGGCCCCGGCCGCGCCGGCCGATCTTTCCCCGTTCGAGGAGCGGATCGCCGCGCTCGAAGCCGATCTCGGCGGCCTGCGCGAGACAGTCGCGCCAGCCTCGGCGCTGGCGGCGGTCGAGCAGGCGCTGGCGTCGCTGCGCGGCGAGTTGGCCGCCAACGCCGAGGGCGAAGCCGCCTCAGTGGCGCGGCTCGACGCGCTGGAGGCGGCGGTGGCGACGCTCACCGGCCGCGTCGAAGAGCAGGCCGAAGCGCCGGCGACGGCGATCATCATCGCCGCCTCGTCGCTCAAGGCGGCCATCGACCGCGGAACGCCGTTCACGACCGAGCTCGACACCTATGCCGCGCTGGTGCCCGATGCGCCGCAGCTCGACGAATTGCGCGCGCTCGCCGCCTCCGGCGTGCCGACGCGGGCGCAGATATCGGCCGAATCGGACGCCGCTGCCAACGCCATGATCGCCGCCGCGCGGCCGGTCGACCCGGAGGCCGGTATCGTTGACCGGCTGATGGGCTCGATGATGGGCCTCGTCCAGGTGCGGCCGATCGGCATGGTCGAGGGCGAGGGCGTGCCGGAGATCGCGGCGCGGCTCGACGCCGCGGTCCGGGCCGGCGACTACGAAAGGGCGCTCGCCGAGTACGAGACGCTGCCGGCGGAAGCCAGGGCGGCCGGCGAGGCGTTCATTAGCCGGCTGCGCGCGCGCCATGCCGCCGACCGGCTGGCGGACGAGGCGCTCGCCGCCGCGCTGCGGGCATAAGGGGACGGACATGCTGCGCATCCTTTTCTTCCTCGCCGTCGTCTTCGCGCTCGGGCTCGGCTTCGCCTGGCTCGCCGACCGGCCGGGCGACCTCGTCGTCACCTTCGACGGCTACCAGTATCAGGTGACGCTGATGGTGGCGGCGGTCGCCGTCGCGGCCATCGTCGCGGCGACGATGCTGGCGTGGTGGATCGTCAAGGGCATCTGGCGCAGCCCCTATCTCGTGTCGCGCTACTTCCGCGTGCGCCGTCGCGACCGCGGCTATCAGGCGCTGTCCACCGGCATGATCGCCGCCGGGGCGGGCGACGCCGGGCTGGCGCGGGCGAAGAAGAAGGAGGCGATGAAGCTGATCAGCGCCGACCAGGAGCCGCTGATCCATCTTCTCGACGCGCAGGCCTCGCTGCTCGAAGGCGACCACGAGGCGGCGCGGCGCAAGTTCGAGGCGATGCTGGAGGACCCTGAGACGCGGCTTCTCGGCCTGCGCGGGCTCTATCTGGAGGCCGAGCGGCTGGGCGACCGGACGGCCGCGCGCCACTATGCGGCAAGCGCGGCTGAGGCCGCGCCGCAGCTCGGCTGGGCCGCGGACGTGTCGCTGGAGGAAAAGGCGGAAGGCCACGAATGGGACGAGGCGCTGCGCATCGTCGAGGCGCAGAAATCGACGGTGCAGATCGAGCGCGACGCCGCCGCCCGCCGCAAGGCGGTGCTGCTGACCGCCAAGGCGCTCGACACGCTGGAGGCCGACCCGACCGGCGCGAAGGCGGCTGCGCTCGAAGCGCACAAGCTGGCGCCGACGCTGGTGCCGGCGGCGGTGGCTGCGGCGAAGGCCGCGTTCCGCCTCGGCGACGTGCGCAAGGGCGCGAAGGTGCTGGAGGCGGCGTGGAAGTCCGAGCCGCATCCCGAGATCGCCGACGCCTATGTCCATGCGCGTCCGGGCGATTCCACGCATGACCGGCTCGACCGGGCGAAGAAGCTGCAATCGCTCAGGCGCAACCATGTCGAATCCGCGCTGACCGTCGCCCGCGCCGCGCTCGACGCCGGCGAGTTCGCGCTCGCCCGCTCCGAGGCCGAATCGGCGGTCAGGCTCGGCCCCCGTGAGGGCGTGTACCTGCTGCTCGCCGACATCGAGGAAGCCGATACCGGCGACCAGGGCAAGGTGCGGCAGTGGCTCGGCAGGGCCGTGCGCGCGCCGCGCGATCCCGCCTGGGTGGCGGACGGCTATGTCGCCGACCACTGGTCGCCCGTCTCGCCGGTGACGGGACGGCTCGACGCCTTCGAATGGCGCTCGCCCGGCGAGCGCCTCGGCCAGCTCGTCGAATCGCGCGAGGAGGAGACGAGGGGCCCCGTGCCGGCCCCCGCGCCGCTTGCGCCGCCCGCCGCCGAGCCGGTGGTGCGCACGGCGGAGGTGGAGGATGCGGTGATCGAGGCCGCTCCCGTCGCGCCGCCGCCCCTCGCGGAACCCGCCGCGCCGGAGGAAAGCCCGCCGCTGCCGGTCCCGCCGGTCGTCGACGCCGAACCTGCGGAAGACGCGGACGAGGCGGTGGTCCAGCCGGCGCGCCTGCCCGACGATCCCGGCGTCCCGCCGGAGGAGGAGCGGGCGGAGAAGTCGGGCATGTTCCGCCTGTTCTGACAGACCGGGGACGATCCCCGTTCCTCTTGCGCACTCGGGAAGGCATCATGCTCGACAGGTTGAAATCGTTCTTCGGCTCGCTGCCCGAACGCGAGGGGCACGCGCCAGTGCGCGCCGACGAGCCCGATGTGGCGGCGGCGGCGCTGATGCTGTCGGTGATCGAGGCCGACGGGCTGCACGGCGAGGCCGAGCGGACGCGGTTGCGCGATGCGCTCAAGGCCGCCTACGGGCTTTCGGGCGAGGCGCTGGCCGAGGTGATGGCGGCCGGCGAGGCGGCCTTTCGCGAGGCGGTCGACCTTTCCGCCCACACCGCCGTGCTGGCCCGCGCCCTCGACGATGCCGCCAAGGCCGATTTCGTCGGCATCCTGTGGGAGATCGTCCATGCCGACGGCGACCTGCATGAGTTGGAGGACAACACCGTCTGGCGCATCGCCGAGCTGATCGGCGTGTCGCAGCACGAGCGGGTGATGCAGCGCCGGCAGGTGCGCGAGCGGCACGGCCTGCCCGACGCCGCCTGGGACGACTAATCGCTCCTGCGGGTAACGCTGCGACAGGGCGTCGCAGCATTAAACAAGTATTTACTAAACTATTGATACGCTCCCTTTTGTACGAAACCGGACACATCAATGGGGGGCCAAGGATGTGTGATTTCAGGACCGTCGGCGCGAGCCGGCGAAGGTGCTTTTCCCGTCAACAGAGCTTGACCGCACGCCGCATGCGCTCGCATGCGCCGGGGATGCTTCTTCCAGCGTAACTCATAAATCCCGGCGCCGCCCCTCGCGGGCGCCGCCGTCGTCGATCTGCGTTTCACGCCCGATGCGCGGCTGCCGCCGCGTGTCCGGGGTCGGCTTCAATTCGTCCATTTTTCGGGAACCGTCATCATGAGCATCAGCACAACCGCCGCGCCGCGGCCGGCTTCGGGGGAAGGCCGGGCAATCGCAGGCCGTTTCTCCTTCTCCGTCCGCGCCAGCCTTCTCGTCATCCTTTCCCTGTTCATCGTCGGGCTGTTCTCGCTGGCTGTGAGCAATCTCTTCTCGGCCTGGACCTCGATGGACTCGGCCCAGACCATGCGCGCCAACAACGAGGTCGGCGACACCTTCCTCGCTGCCGCAGAATCGCTCGCCGCCGAGCGCGGCGTGACCAACACGGCGCTCGCCAGCCCGATGCCGGCCGATGCGCGGGTGCGGGACCAGCTCGCGCGGCTGCGCGAGGAGGCGGACACCGCGCTTCGCTCGGCGCTCGACAAGGTGCGCGCCGCCGCCGAATTCACCGGCAGGGACGCGCTGCTTTCCCGCGTGGCGCGGGACATGGCGGCGCTCGATTCGCTGCGCGCCGAGGCCGACAGGCAGCTCGGCGAACTGGGCGGGAGCCGCGACGAGGCCATGGTCAAGCGCTGGATCCCGACGGCCACGGCGCTCGTCCTGTCGTCGCAGGAGCTGCGCGTCGCCGCGCAGGTGGTGCCGTCGACGGCGCTGGCCCGCACCCAGATTCTGCTCGATCTCAAGCAGGCGATGTGGGTGATGAGCGAATATGCCGGGCGCGAGCGCGCGACGGTCGGGGCGCTGGTCGGGCGCGGGGGACGGATCGACCCCGCCACGCTGGCGATGCTGGCCGAATATCGCGGCCGCCTCGAGCAGTCGTGGAGCATGGTCGAGGCCTATGGCGCGCGCGAGTTCGCCAATCCCCTCGTGCTGACGGCGATGGCCGCGGCGCGCACGGAATTCTTCGGGACGTTCGAGGCGGTGCGCGGCGCGGTCTACGCCGCCGGCTCGGCCGGGCAGCCCTATCCGATGAAGAGCGAAGAGTGGGTGGAGGCGGCGACGCGCGGCATCGACAGCCTGCTCGCCCTGTCCTCGGCCGTCGGGCAGGCGGCGGGCGCCTACACGCTCCAGGTCGAGAACCAGGGCCGCACCGGCGTCATTGTCAGCGCCGTCGTGCTGCTGATGGTGGTGCTCGTCGGGCTCGCCGCGTTCCGGATCGTCGTCTTCCGCGTGGTCCGGCCGATCCGGTCGCTGACGGACACGATGGCGCGGCTGGCCGGCGGCGACCTCGAGGTCGCGATCCCCTCGGCGGACCGGCAGGACGAGATCGGCCAGATGGCGCGCGCGGTCGCGGTGTTCCGCGACGCCGGCCGCGAGAACCGCCGTCTCGAGGCGGAGGCCGAGGACGGCCGCGCGTCGGGCGAGCGCGAGCGGCGCGAGCGCGAGGCGCAGAAGGCGAAGGAGGCGCAGGAGCTCCAGCAGGCGATGGACGGCCTCGCCGCCGCGCTCGGCCAGCTTTCGGACGGCAATGTCGGCTACCGCATCGAGGAGAGCTTTTCCGGCTCGCTCGACAGGCTGCGCGCCGATTTCAACGAATCGGTCGGCAAGCTCGAAACCGCGCTGCGCTCGGTCGGCGACAATGCCGGAGCCATCCATGCCGGCTCGGACCAGATCCGCGCCGCGGCCGACGACCTCGCCAAGCGCACCGAGATGCAGGCCGCCTCGGTCGAGGAGACGGCGGCGGCGGTCGAGGAGATCACCGCGACGGTGCGCGACTCCAGCCGCCGGGCGGCCGAGGCCGGCGCGATGGTGGCGCGGACCCGCGAGCAGGCCGAGCATTCCTCGCGCGTCGTCCAGCAGGCGGTCGCGGCGATGGGCGAGATCGAGGCGTCCTCGCGCGAGGTCGCCAACATCATCGGCGTCATCGACGAGATCGCCTTCCAGACCAACCTTCTGGCGCTCAATGCCGGGGTCGAGGCGGCACGGGCCGGCGAGGCGGGCAGGGGCTTCGCCGTGGTGGCGCAGGAAGTGCGCGAGCTCGCCCAGCGCTCGGCCACGGCGGCGAAGGAGATCAAGGATTTGATCACCTCGTCGTCGCAGCAGGTCCAGTCCGGCGTCGCGCTGGTCGGGGAGACCGGAACGGCGCTGACGACCATCGCGGCCGAGGTCGACGAGATCAACCGCCATGTCGCGGCCATCGTCGAGGCCGCGCGCGAGCAGGCCGGCGGGCTGGAGGAGATCAACTCGGCCGTCAACCAGATGGACCAGAGCGCGCAGCAGAACGCGGCCATGGTCGAGGAGACCACGGCGGCCAGCCACAGCCTGGCGCGCGAGGCGGCGTCGCTGAACGACCTCCTCGCGCAGTTCCGCTTCGGCGAGGGCGCGCCGGCGCGGGCGAGACCTGTCGCGGCGACGCCGGCGCAAGCGCAGCCCGCCCCGTCTCCGGTGCGCGCGCTGGTGCGCAAGGTGGCCGGGGTCTTCGCGCGGGGAGGATCGGCCGTCGCCGCGCTCGCCCCGGCCGGGGGCGAACAGGGCTGGGAAGAGTTCTGATGCAGAAGCCGCCCCGGCGCGGTGCGGCGGGGCGGCGGCTTGATGCGGGATTCTTCCGGAACGCGCGGTGCATGGCGACATCTGGTGTGGGAATGAAACAGGGCAATGCAATCCTCAAGCCCGGCGACGCGTGTCGCCGGTCCGGCGGCGACGACCGTGTCGCGCGCGAACTGGTCAGGGCGGGCGCCGGCAGGGGCCTCGGCGACGCAGCCACCGCCGCCCGGCCGGGCTTCGCGGCCTGCGCGGGCTGCAAGGGGGCGTGCGCGCTGCACGGCGCCTGCCCGCAAGGCCTCGGCGGGCTCGACCTGTTGAGCTGGTCGCTGCGGCAGGCGTTCGACGCTCCGCTTGCCGGCTTCGGCCAGCGCGGGGACGTGCGCGCCGCCTTCATCCACCTCATCCTCGGCGCGCACGGGTGCCGCTCGGCCGAGGACGTGCGCCTTCAGGTCTCTGCGATGCAGTCGGAGCTCGACGCCTACAAGGCCGCGCTCGACCAGCACGCCATCGTCGCCATCACCGACCGGGGCGGGCGCATCACCCACGTCAACAATCCGTTCTGCCGCATCAGCGGCTATCGCCGCGACGAGCTGATCGGCCGGCGCCACAGCATCATCAACGCGCGCCATCATCCGCGCGCCTTCTTCGCCGGCATGTGGCGCGCCATCGCGCGCGGCGAGGTCTGGCGCGGCGAGATCTGCAACAAGGCGAAGGACGGGCGGCTCTACTGGGTCGACACGACCATCGTTCCGTACCACGACGAGGCGGGCCGGATCGGCGGCTATGTCTCGATCCGCACCGACATCACCGAGCGCAAGGACGCCGAGGCGGCGCTGCGCGCGGAGAACGCGCGCCGCGAGCAGGCCGAGACCCTTCTGATGGACGTCATCGACGCGGTTCCCGACGCCATCATCGCCTTCGACCGCGACGACCGGCTGGTACTCGTCAACGAGGCCTACAGGCGCTTCCACGCCGAGATCGCCGATCACGTCGAGCCCGGCATGCCGTTCGAGGCGATGATGCAGCTCGCCGTCCGGCGCGGCCAGTTCGACATTCCCGGCGGCACGCCGGCGGACGAGGAGAAGTGGATGGCGGCGCGCCTCAGGGCGTTCCGCAAGCCCGGCCGGCCCTTCGTCCAGCGCCTCAAGGGCGGGCGCTGGCTCCAGGTGCAGGAGCGGCGCTCGGCCTCGGGCACCATGGTTGGCGTGCGCACCGACATCACCAGCCTGAAGCGGGCGGAACTGACGATCAAGAACCAGGCCGAGCGCGACCCGCTGACCGGGCTCTACAACCGCTCGGTGCTCAACGCGCGGCTGGCGCGGGCCGTCGCCAGGGCGCGGCAGGGCGGGTATTGCGGGGCGCTGGTCGTCGCCGACCTCGACGATTTCAAGACCGTCAACGACACGTTCGGGCACGATGCCGGCGACCGGCTGCTGCGCGAGATCGCGCGCCGGCTGCGGGCTGCCTTGCGCGCCCACGACGTCATCGTGCGGCTCGGCGGCGACGAGTTCGCCTTCATCCTGCCGCGCGTCAGGGACGAGGCGGCGCTGCGCCGGCTGCTGGAGCGCGTTGCGGCCGCGGTCGGTGAGCCGGTGGCGGTCGGCGGCCATGAGATCGTGCCGGCGAGCAGCTTCGGCGTCGCGGTCTTCCCGCGCGACGGCACCGCGCCGGGAACCCTCCTGAAGAACGCCGACATCGCGCTCTACGAGACCAAGGGCGACGAGCGCGGCAGTTATCGCCTGTTCGAGAAGGGCATGCGCGCGGCGATCGAGCGCCGGCAGAAGCTCGCCGGAGCCTTGCGCGCCGATCTCGCTGCTCGCCGCCTCGACATCGCGCTCCAGCCGCAGATATGCATCGCCGACGGCGCCCATGCCGGCTTCGAGGCGCTGGCGCGCTGGAGCCATGACGGCGCGCCGGTGCCGCCGCCCGAGTTCATCCGGCTGGCGGAGGAGACGGGCATGATCGTGCGGCTGGGCGAGCGGGTGCTGGAGATGGCGCTCGCCTCGGTCGGCGCGATGCTGGACGAGGGGCTGCGGCCGGGCGGCGTCGCGGTCAATGTCGCGGCGGCGCAGTTGAAGCTCGGCGGCTTTCCGGCGACGGTCGAGGCGCTGCTGAAGCACTACCGCGTGCCGGCTGCGATGCTTGAGATCGAGATCACCGAGAACGTGCTGCTCGACCGCGACCCCGGCCGCATCCACCGCTCGCTGGACGCGCTGAAGGGGCTGGGCGTCAGGGTGGCGCTCGACGATTTCGGCACCGGCTTCGCTTCGCTGACCCACCTGAAGCGCTTTCCTGTGGACCGGCTGAAGATCGACCGCTCGTTCGTGCGCGCCATCGAGACCGACAGCGGGGATGCTGCCATCTCGCGCGCCATTATCGGCCTCGCCCGCAGCCTCGGGCTGGAGGTCGTGGCCGAAGGGGTGGAGACGGAAGGGCAGCTCGCCTTCCTGCGCGACAATGGCTGCGGCTATGCGCAAGGCTATCTGTTCGGCAGGCCGGAGCCGGCGGAAGGGGCGCATGCCTATCTGCGGCGCATCCGCGCGGCCGGCACGGCTGCGCTTCAGGCCGCCGAATGAGCGTCAGGCGGGGGCGAAGTCGAGCGCGACGCCGTTGATGCAGTAGCGCAGGCCGGTCGGCGGCGGGCCGTCCGGGAAGACGTGGCCGAGATGGCTGCCGCAGCGCGCGCAGTGGACCTCGGTGCGGACCATCCCGTAGGAACGGTCCTGCGAGGTTTCGACCGCGCCGGGCAGGGGATCGTTGAAGCTCGGCCAGCCGGTGCCGCTCTCGAACTTCAGGTTCGAGCGGAACAGCGCCTGCCCGCAGCCGGCGCAGGAGAAGGCGCCGGCGCGCTTTTCATGCAGGAGGGCGCAGCTTCCCGGCCGCTCGGTGCCGTGCTCGCGCATGATGTGGTACTGCTCCGGCGTCAGCATCGCGCGCCATTCGGCCTCGCTGCGGGTGACGGGAAACGTCTTCGTGTCCATGATCGCTGCCTCCGGAAATGCCTGCCGCATCAATGTAGGGCGCGCGACGCGCCGGCTCAATGCTTGCGCGAGAGCTCGCGGGTCGCCGCCTCGAGCCCGGCGAGCGTCAGCGGGTACATGCGCTCGGAGAACAGCTCGCGGATCATCTTGATCGAGTGGGTGTAGCTCCAGTGCTGCTCGCGCACCGGGTTGAGCCAGACCGCGTTGCGCCACTGGGCGAGGACGCGGCCGAGCCAGGCATGGCCCGGCTCCTCGTTCCAGTGCTCGACCGAGCCGCCGGCATAGGCGATCTCGTAGGGGCTCATCGAGGCGTCGCCGACGAAGATCACCTTGTAGTCGGGGCCGTATTTATGCAGCACGTCGAGCGTCGGGATCACCTCCGAATGGCGGCGGCGATTGTCCTTCCACACGCCCTCGTAGAGGCAGTTGTGGAAGTAGAAATACTCCATGTGGCGGAACTCGGCGCGCGCCGCCGAGAACAGCTCCTCGACGATGCGGATGTGGTCGTCCATCGAGCCGCCGACGTCGAAGAACATCAGGAGCTTGACCGCGTTGCGCCGCTCGGGCCGCGTCCTGACGTCGAGATAGCCGTGCTCGGCCGTGGACTGGATGGTGCCGGGCAGGTCCAGCTCCTCCTCCGCGCCCTCGCGCACCCAGCGGCGCAGCCGCTTCAGCGCGACCTTGATGTTGCGGGTGCCGAGCTCGACCGAATCGTCGAAGTTCCTGAACTCGCGCTTGTCCCAGACCTTGACCGCGCGGCGATGGCGGCTCTCGGCCTGCCCGATGCGCACGCCTTCCGGGTTGTAGCCATAGGCGCCGAAGGGCGAGGTGCCGGCGGTGCCGATCCATTTCGAGCCGCCCTGATGCCGGCCCTTCTGCTCCTCCAGCCGCTTCTTCAGCGTCTCCATCAGCTTGTCGAAGCCGCCCAGCGCCTCGACCAGCTTCTTCTCCTCCTCAGTCAGGTGCTTCTCGGCCAGCCGGCGCAGCCATTCCTCGGGCAGGTCGGCGACGTCGACGGCGCCCTCGCCGGAAACCGCCTCGACGCCGCGGAAGACATGGGAGAACACCTTGTCGAAGCGGTCGATGTGGCGCTCGTCCTTCACCATGGCAGTGCGGGCGAGATAGTAGAAGCCCTCGACGTCATACTCGACCAGCCCCGCCTCCATGCCTTCGAGCAGCGACAGGTACTCGCGAAGCGAGACGGGCACCTTCGCGGCTTTCAGCTCGAGGAAGAAGGGCAGGAACATGAAAGGCGCTCTCGCTAGCCCTGCCGCCGCGCCATGAAGGCGAGGCGCTCGAACAGGTGGACGTCCTGCTCGTTCTTGAGCAGCGCGCCGTGCAGCTTGGGCAGCGCGTTCTTGGCGTCGACCCGCAAATCCTCCGGGCTGACGTCGTCGGCGACGAGCAGGCGTATCCAGTCCAGCGCCTCGGAGGTCGAGGGCTTCTTCTTCAGGCCGGGGACCTCGCGGATCTCGTAGAAGCGCGTCAGGGCCGCGCGCACGAGGTTCTGCTTGATGCCGGGATAGTGGACGTCGACGATCCGTTGCAGGGTCTCGGCGTCGGGGAAGCGGATATAGTGGAAGAAGCAGCGGCGCAGGAAGGCGTCGGGCAGCTCCTTCTCGTTGTTCGAGGTGATGATGACGATGGGGCGCTGGCGCGCACGCACGGTCTCGCCGGTCTCGTAGACGTGGAACTCCATGCGGTCGAGTTCCTGCAACAGGTCGTTGGGGAACTCGATGTCGGCCTTGTCGATCTCGTCGATCAGCAGCACCACCTTGCGCTCGGCCGCGAACGCCTCCCACAGCTTGCCGCGGCGGATGTAGTTGTGGATGTCGTTGAAGCGTTCGTCGCCGAGCTGGCTGTCGCGCAGGCGCGAGACGGCGTCGTACTCGTAGAGGCCCTGCTGCGCCTTGGTCGTGGACTTGACGTGCCACTCGATCAGCTCGGTGCCGAGCGCGGCGGCGATCTGGCGGGCCAGCTCCGTCTTGCCGGTGCCCGGCTCGCCCTTGACCAGCAGCGGCCGTTCCAGCGCGATCGCGGCGTTGACCGCGACCATGAGATCCTTGTCGGCGACGTAGGCCGCCGTTCCTTCGAAGCGCATGCGTGTCTCTTCCCTCTTGGGCGCGAATATCGGGAGGCGATTGTTCAAACCGGAACCATGAGGCGAAACTAGGCAAGCGGGCGGGCCGGCGCAAGCCCCGCGGCTCGCCGGCCTTTCGCGACGGCGCGGTCGAAACGCACTGGCCAGCCGGGCGGCGGACGCCTATATTGTCCCTGCGATCTGCGCTTCCCGACAGGAGTAACATTCCCCGGGGCCTTACTGATCCCTAGGGAGCTGTCCCTGGCCGGACCCGTGGGTTCGGACATACGGCGCCCACCTACTTTGTAGGCACCCGGGATCAACCTCTCCATCGGTCGTCGTGGATCGCGCTTTTCTCCCCGAAAGAACGACACCCCCGGATCGCCATGGACCCCGCCGCGAAAGAGACGAAGGACAGGCTGCGGGCGCAAGCGCTCGCGCGGCGCGACGCGCTCGACGCGGGGTTCCGCGCGCGGGTCTCGGCCGGGCTCGGCGAGGCGGCCGGGGCGCTCGCCGTCGCGCCGGGGAGCATCGTCTCGGGCTTCTGGCCGATCCGCTCTGAGATCGACCTGCGCCCGCTGATGGCGGCGCTGGCTGAAGGGGGCGCGCGGCTCGTCCTGCCGGCGATCCTCGACCGTACGACCATCGTCTTCCGGGAGTACGGTCCCGGCATGCCGCTCGTCGACATGGGTTTCGGAACGAAAGGGCCGGGGGTGGAGGCTGCGATCCTCGATCCCGACCTGATGCTGGTGCCACTCGCCGCCTTCGACGCGGCCGGCAACCGCATCGGCTACGGCGCCGGCCATTACGACCGGGCGATCGCGCGCCTTCATGCGAAGGGCAGGCTTCCGCGCCTGATCGGCGTCGCCTTCGACTGCCAGCAGGTCGACACCGTCCCGGCCGAGGCGCACGACGCGCCGCTCGGCGAAATCCTCAGCGAAAGCGGCTTGCGCCGGTTTCCGCTATCCCTGTAGTAGAGAGGCCATGAGGCTTCTTTTTCTCGGGGACATGGTGGGACGGACCGGCCGCACGGCGGTGTGGGAGCGCCTGCCCGGACTGATCGCGGATTTCCGGCTCGATTTCGTCATCGTCAACGGCGAGAACGCGGCCGGCGGCTTCGGCATCACCGAGGAAATCTTCCGCAACACGCTCGACGCCGGCGCCGACGTGGTGACGACCGGCAACCATGTCTGGGACCAGCGCGAGGCGCTGGACTTCGCCCCGCGCGAGGAGCGCTTCCTGCGGCCGGCGAACTTTCCCGTCGGCACGCCGGGCCGGGGAACCGGGCTCTACGAGGCGAAGAACGGCGCGCGCGTCTTCGTCACCAACATCATGGGCCGCGTCTTCATGCATCCGGAGCTGGACGACCCGTTCCAGGCGGCGGAGCGCGAGCTCGCGGCCTGCCCGCTCGGCGAGCAGGCCGATGCGGTGGTGATCGACTTCCACGCCGAGGCGACCTCGGAGAAGATGTGCATGGCGCATTTCGTCGACGGCCGCGCCTCGCTCGTCGTCGGCACGCACACCCACCAGCCGACGGCCGACCACCAGATATTGAACGGCGGCACCGCCTACATCTCCGACGCCGGCATGTGCGGCGACTACGATTCCTCGCTCGGCATGGAGAAGGAGGAGCCGCTGAACCGCTTCCTCTACAAGGTGCCGAAGGGGCGTTTCGAGGCCGCGTCCGGGCCGGCGACGATCTGCGGCGTCGGGGTCGACATCTCCGACCGCACCGGGCTCGCCGAGAGGATCGCGCCCTTGCGACTCGGGCCGCGGCTCGAGGAAACCGTTCCGGCTTTCTGGCGTTAAAGCGACCGGTGCGAGCCAGGTGGCATTGACGGAGCGGAATCCCGTTCCTACCTCTGTCCCCATTCCGCTTTCTCAGGCAGCCGGGGACGACGCCGATGGAATTTCTCGCCGACCATTTCTACTGGTTGAACGATCCGACCGCCTGGGTCGCGCTCGTCACCCTGATCGTGCTCGAGGTCGTCCTCGGCATCGACAACCTGATCTTCATCTCGATCCTGACCAACAAGCTGCCCGAGGAGCACCGCGTCATGGCGCGCCGGCTCGGCATCGGCGCGGCGCTGATCATGCGCCTCGTCCTGCTCGCCACCATCGCCTGGATCGTCCATCTGACCGATCCGGTGTTCGAGGTGTTCGGCAAGGCGTTCTCCTGGCGCGACCTGATCCTGATCGCCGGCGGCCTGTTCCTCGTCTGGAAGGCGACCAAGGAAATCCACCATTCGGTCGATCCCGACGCCGGCAAGGAGAACATCGTCGGCGAGACGATCCAGACCTCGCTCGCCGGCGCGATCTTCCAGATCCTGCTGCTCGACCTCGTCTTCTCCATCGACTCGATCATCACCGCCGTCGGCATGACCGACGAGATCGCCATCATGTACATCGCGGTCATCGTCGCGGTGGCGACGATGCTGCTGGCGGTCAACCCGCTGTCGCGCTTCATCGAGAAGAACCCGACCATCGTCATGCTGGCGCTGGGCTTCCTCCTGATGATCGGCACGACGCTGATCGCCGACGGCATGGGCTTCCACGTGCCGAAGGGCTACATCTACGCCGCGATGGGCTTCTCGGCGCTGGTCGAGGGGCTGAACATGCTGGCGCGGCGCAAGCGCCCCGCGGCCAAGCAGGAGGAACGAGCGCCCGAATAAGGGCTCAGATGTCCTTTCCGGGGCCCGGCATCGGCTCGCCGGGCACCGGGATCAGCATCCCACGCTCCTTGAGCCAGGGGTGGATCTCGACCGCCCGGCGCAGGGCCGACTGGCCCGCCTCCATCCGGCCCTGCCGCATCAGGATGATCGCCTTGCCGGAAAGCGCCGCGAAATGCAGCGGCTCCAGCGCCAGCGCCCGCTCGATGTCGTCGAGCGAGCCGTCGGGGTCGTCGCGCAGGAAGCGGATGAAGGCGCGCTGGTTCCAGCCCTCGGCGTAATCGGGGGCGTCCGCGACCACCCGGTCGAGGATGGCGAGCGCGCCGGCGAAATCGTAGACCTCGCGCCGGCGCATCGCCTCGGCCACGGCCTCGCGGATCGCCGCCGTCGGCCCCTCGTCCATCCACAGGCGCCAGATCGCGTCCTCGGCCATGCGGCCCTCGCGCTCCGTTCCCGCCTGGCGCAGCCGCCGGAACAGCGCGGCGCGGTCGGGGCCGTCCTGCGCCGGGGCCGGCCCGGCAAGGAGGAGCGCGCCGAGCCCGGCAAGCATGAGACGCCGGGTCGGCATGGCTCACACCCCTTTCAGGACGAGGATGGTTGGCCGGCGCGGCAGGTCGCGTAGCGACACGGTGAGGGAACGCTCGTCGGAAAGGCGGACCTCGAAATCCTCGCCCATGCGGGCGGTGAACTCGCGCAGCGGCGTCGAATGCCGGTGCATCGGCAGGATCAGCGACGAATAGAGCCTTCTCGCGATCTCGCTCATCGCCCCGACCGACAGCGTCATGCCGCCGTCGATCGGCACCATCAGGATGTCGAGCCGGCCGATGGCCGCGTAATGGGCGTCCTCGAGATGATGGTGCAGATGGCCGAGATGGCCGATGCACAGGCCCGCGACCTCGAAGATGAAGATCGAGTTGCCGTCGGCCACCATGCCGCCGCCCCAGCTCCTGATGTCGGTCGGCACGTTGCGGATATAGACGTCGTCGACGGTGAGCGCATGGCGCGCCGGCCCGCCGTCGGGATTCCAGCCGCGCAGCACGTGCTCGATGCCGGGATCGGGAGAATCGGTGAAGTGGGTGCCGTGGGCGCGGTTCATGGTGACGACGCGCGGCAGCGGGTCGAAGCCGTAATGGCCGGAGAAATCGGTGGCGACGCGCACGCCGCCCGGCGTCTCGATCACATAGGTCGAATGGCCGGCATAGGTGATGGTGACGACGCCTTCCGTCGCCTGCGCCGGGGTGGCGAAGGGCGGGACGGGCGCGAAGCTGGCGTAGGTCGCCTTCGGCAGCGCCTCGGCGATAGCGATGCACTGGGACGGCACCGGATCGGGCGCGTCCTGCGCGACAACCTGCAAGGGCGCGAAGAGGGCGAGGAAGGCGGCGGCAGGCACGGCGAGGCGCATGGCGGCATTCTCCGGGCGGGTGCATCGACCGCCGAAGGTACAGGTCTGGCGGGCGCGCGCCACGGCTTTGGGCACTGCGGCGCTTCACTTCTTCGCGATTGCCGCAGCTTCTGGACGTTTTGGCGGCTTTTCTCTATAAGCCACGCCATTCAACGACATCGCGGCGACCGCATCGCGAAAAAGGCGCTCGAAGGGGTTCCATGGCCGGCCATTCCCAATTCAAGAACATCATGCATCGCAAGGGGCGGCAGGACGCCGTCCGCTCGAAGATGTTTTCCAAGCTCGCGCGCGAGATCACCGTCGCCGCCAAGACGGGGATGCCCGACCCCGACATGAACCCGCGCCTGCGGCTGGCGATCCAGAACGCCAAGGCGCAGTCGATGCCGAAGGACAACATCCAGCGCGCCATCAACAAGGCGGCCGGAAACGACGGCGAGAACTACGAGGAAGTGCGCTACGAGGGCTACGGGCCGGGCGGCGTCGCGCTGATCGTCGAGGCGCTGACCGACAACCGCAACCGCACCGCCTCCAACGTGCGCGCGGCCTTCACCAAGGCCGGCGGCGCGCTGGGGGAGACCGGGTCGGTCTCCTTCCTGTGGGACCGCGTCGGCGAGATCGTCTACAAGCCCGAGGCCGGCGACGCCGATACGGTGATGGAGGCGGCCATCGAGGCCGGCGCCGACGACGTGCAGTCCGACGAGGAGGGCCACGTCATCCTGTGCGCCTTCGGCGACATCGGCGAGGTGACGTCGGCGCTGGAAAAGGCGCTGGGCGAGGCCGAGCAGGTCAAGACCATCTGGAAGCCGCAGACCAACACCCAGGTCGACGAGGACCGCGCCCGCTCGATCCTGAAGCTCGTCGCCACGCTCGAGGACGACGACGACGTGCAGAACGTCTACGCCAATTTCGAGGTCGACGACGAGACGATGGCCAAGCTCAGCGCCGCGTAAGCGGCGTGGGCGGCCAGGCCGAGCGCCGCCTGAGCGGCGAAGTCCGGCAACAAAAAACCCGCCTCGAAGGCGGGTTTTTTCGTTCCGATGCGGGGTTTCGGCTTAGATGCCGAGGCCCTCGTAGCGCTTCTTGAACTTCGACAGGCGGCCGCCGCGGTCGAGCAGGGTCTGCTGGCCGCCGGTCCACGCCGGATGGGTGGTCGGGTCGATGTCGAGATTCATCGTGTCACCCTCCTTGCCCCAGGTGGAGCGCGTCAGGTATTCGGTGCCATCGGTCATCACGACCTTGATGGTGTGGTAATCGGGATGGATATCGGCTTTCATCGCTGTCTTCCTGGTATCGTCGGGCTGCCGGGGAGGATCGCGCCTCTTTCGAGGATGCGGCGATGCGCCCACTGTCAAAACCTGAAGACGCGGCTATTGATGCCGCAGCTTCGGAAACGGTCGGCCGCCTATACAGGAGCCGGCGTCAAACCACAAGGCCGGGAGCGCGGCAATTTCGCCGCGGCCGCAGGAAAGGCCGGGCATGAAGGAAAGGGCAGGCATGGCCGAAACCGGGCATGAAAAGGACAGGCGGCTGCGCACGCTCGGGCCGCTCGGGGAGCTCATCCCCTTCGTCATGCGCTATCGCGGCCTGGTGCTCGGGGCGTGCCTCGCGCTGCTGGCGGCGGCCGTCACCACGCTGATGGTGCCCATCGCCGTGCGCCGCATGGTCGACCACGGCTTTTCCGATGCCGATTCCAGCCTGATCTCCAGCTATTTCTCGATGCTGATCGTGCTGGCCGGCATGCTGGCGGCGGCGTCGGCCGCGCGCTACTATTTCGTCATCACGCTCGGCGAGCGCGTGGTCGCGGATTTGAGGCAAGCGGTGTTCGCCCATGTCTCGCGGCTGTCGCCGGGCTTCTTCGACGCGGTGCAGTCCGGCGAGATCGTCTCGCGGCTGACCGCCGACACCACGCAGATCAAGTCGGCCGTCGGCGCCACCGCCTCGACGGCGCTGCGCAACATCATCCTCGCCGTCGGCGCGCTCGCCATGATGCTGGTGACGAGCCCCAAGCTCTCCGGCCTCGTCATCGCCGCCATCCCCGTCGTCGTGGTGCCGATCGTCGCCTTCGGGCGCTCGGTCCGGCGGCGCTCGCGCTTCGCGCAGGACACGCTGGCCGAGGCCACCGCCTACGCCTCGGAGCAGATCGGCGCGGTGCGCACGCTGCAAGCCTACACCAACGAGAGGCTGGTCGCGGACCGCTTCGGCCGCGCCGTCGAGATCGCCTTCGACGCGGCGCGCGCCTCGGTGCGCTCGCGCGCGGTGCTGACCTTCTTCGCCATCTTCGCCGTGTTCGCCTCGGTGGTCGGGGTGCTGTGGATCGGCGCGGCCGACGTGCTGTCGGGCGCGATGTCGCCCGGCACGCTCGGCCAGTTCCTGCTCTACGCCGTCTTCGCCGCCGGCGCGCTCGGCGCGCTGTCGGAGGTGTGGGGCGAGCTCGCGCAGGCCGCGGGCGCGGCCGAGCGGCTGACCGAGCTGCTGGCCGAGGAGCCGCAGGTGCGCGCGCCGGCCCAGCCGGTGGCGCTGCCAGAGCCGGCGAAGGGCGCTGTCGAGTTCCGCGACGTCTCCTTCGCCTATCCGATGCGGCCCGACCGGCCGGCGCTCGAGGGATTGTCGTTCACGGTCCGGCCCGGCGAGACGGTGGCCATCGTCGGCCCGTCCGGCTCGGGCAAGAGCACGGTGTTCTCGCTCATCCTGCGCTTCTACGACCCGCAGGGCGGCGCGGTACTGGTCGACGGCATCGACGTGCGGCAGGTCGACCCGCACGCGCTGCGCGGCCGCATGGCCATCGTACCGCAGGACGTGTCCATCTTCGCGGCGAGCGCGGCCGACAACATCGCCTTCGGCCGGCCGGGGGCGGGGATGGCCGAGATCGAGGCGGCGGCGCGCGACGCCCGCGCCGACGATTTCATCGCCCGGCTCGACAGGGGCTACGACACGCCGCTCGGCGAGCGCGGGGTGACGCTGTCCGGCGGCCAGCGCCAGCGCCTCGCCATCGCGCGGGCCATCCTGCGCGACGCGCCGATCCTGCTGCTCGACGAGGCGACCTCGGCGCTCGACGCCGAGAGCGAGACGCTGGTGCAGACGGCGCTGGAGCGGCTGATGCAGGGGCGCACCACGCTGGTCATCGCCCACCGCCTCGCCACCGTGCTCAAGGCCGACCGCATCCTCGTCATGGAGGGCGGCCGCATCGTCGAGGAAGGCACGCACCAGAGCCTCGTCGCGGCCGGCGGCGTCTATGCCCGCCTCGCCCGCCTCCAGTTCGACCACGGCGCCGGCGCGTTCGGCCGCGCGGCGGAGTAGCTATCCGAGCAGGTTCTTCGCCGCGCGCATGAAGATGCGCGTGCCGATCGGGATCAGGTCGTCGGGGAAGTCGTAATCGGGGTTGTGCAGGTTCGGCCGATCGACGCCGGCGCCGAGATAGAGCATCGCCGATCTGGAGCCATGGCCGAACAGGCCGAAATCCTCCGACGCGCGCATCGGCAGCTGCTCGCCGTCATGCGAAATCCCCTCGGCGTCGAGCGCGGCGGCGAGATGGGCGGTGGCCTCGGCGTCGTTGAGGCTGGCGACGAAGATCTCGTGATAGTCGATGGAGCATGTCAGCCCGTCGGCGGCCGCGGCCTCGCGCGCCAGCTCCTCGGCAGCGGTGCAAAGGTCGGCCATGCGCGCGTCGAGCCGCGTGCGCAGCGTCGCCCGGACCTCGGCGCGGCCGGGCGCGACGCCGAACACCGGCTCGCCCATGCTGGCATGGGTGACGGTCGCCATGGCGAAATCGTCGCTGGTGAACGAACCGCCGCCGAGCGCGGCGAGTTGCGGCATCAGCCGGCTGATCGCCCGCATCGGCGACAGGCCGCTCTCGGGCATCGACGAATGGGCTTCCTTGCCTTCGAAGACGATGCGCATGCCGCGCGAGGCGCAGTTGACGACGCCCGCCTTCAGCCGGACATGGCCGAGCGGCGTGCCGGGCAGATTGTGCAGCGAGAAGGCGAAATCCGGCCGGATCGCGCCGTAGCGCGGGTCGGCGGTGACGCCGGCCGCGCCGTCGCCCGTCTCCTCGGCCGGCTGGAACATCAGGACGACGCGGCCCGTCGCCGGGCGTTGCCTGCCGAACAGGCGGCCGAGCGCGGCGAGGATCGCCGTGTGGCCGTCATGGCCGCACATATGGCCCTTGCCGGCGATCTCCGAGCGGTGGGGGATGTCGGAGATCTCGGCGATCGGCAGCGCGTCGAGCTCGGCGCGGAACAGGACCGTCGGCCCGGCGACGCCGCTGTCGTAGACGAAGGCGACGCCGTGGCCGCCGAGCCCGGTGATCACCTCGTCCGCGCCGGTCTCGGTGAGGAAGGCGACGACGCGCCCCGCCGTCTCCGCTTCCTCGTTGGAAATTTCGGGGAAGCGGTGCAGCTCGCGGCGGAAGGCGACGAGGTCCTCGATGTCGCGGTTGGTCAGGGTCATGACGGGCTCCATGGAGGATGGCTTCAGGCGAAGACGATGGTCTTGTTGCCGCTCAGCATGACACGGCTTTCGAGGTGCAGCTTCACCGCGCGGGCCAGCACCCGCGATTCGATGTCGCGGCCGACGGCAACGAAATCCTCGGCGCTCATCGCATGCGTCACGCGCTCGGTCTCCTGCTCGATGATCGGTCCCTCGTCGAGGTCGGGCGTCACGTAGTGGGCGGTTGCGCCGATCAGCTTCACGCCGCGGTCGTGGGCCTGATGATAGGGCTTGGCGCCCTTGAAGCTCGGCAGGAAGGAATGGTGGATGTTGATGATGCGGCCGAACAGGCGGCTGGAGAAATCGTCGGACAGCACCTGCATGTAGCGGGCGAGGACGACGAGCTCGGCCCCGGTTTCCTCGACCAGCGCCGTCAGCCTCGCTTCCTGTTCCATCTTGGTGGCGGGCGTCACCTTCCAGCAATGATAGGGGATGCCGGCGTTTGCCGCTTCGGTGCGGCTGTCCTCGTGGTTGGAGACGATGGCCACGACCTCGGCGTCGAGCCAGCCGACGCGGATCTGGTAGAGAAGGTGGAGCAGCGCATGGTCGAACTTCGAGACCATGACGATGATCTTCGGCTTTTGCGCCGTGTCGGTGAGGCGGAGGTCGATGCCGAAACGCGTCGCGGCCGGCGCGGTGGCCTCGCGGATGGCGGCGCTCTCAGCGCCGCGCGCGTCGAGCGCCACCCGCATGAAGAAGCGGTTGGTCTGCTGGTCCCAGAACTGGGCGCTCTCGACGATGTTGGCGCCGATGCCGGCAAGCGCGGCGCTGACGGCGGCGACGATGCCGGGGCGGTCGTCGCAGGCGAGGTTGAGGATATGGGTCGGGCGGATCATGGGCGGGCATCCGGTGGGCTGATCGAGGCTTGCTCATAGCGGGGCCCGGCCGTCCGGATCAATCGCGCCCGCGCCTTTTGTTGGCCACCCGGCGGCAAAGGACGAAAAAAGTCGACCTTCCTAAAGGTTCGACGCCGCGTGGCGGCCGGCCTGGCGGCCCGAGAACAGGCAGCCGCCGAGGAAGGTGCCTTCGAGCGCGTTGTAGCCGTGATAGCCGCCGCCGCCGAAACCGGCGACCTCGCCCGCCGCGTAGAGGCCGGGGATCGGCGCGCCGGCGGGGTCCAGCACCCGGCTGTCGAGATCGGTGTGCAGGCCGCCCAGCGTCTTGCGGGTGAGGATGTGGAGCCGGACCGCGATCAGCGGCCCGTGCTTCGGGTCGAGCATCCTGTGGGGTCTCGCCGTGCGGATCAGCCGGTCGCCGCGATAGGCGCGCGCGCCGCGCAGGGCGATCACCTGCGCGTCCTTCGAGAACGGGTTGTCGATCTCGCGGTCGCGCGCCTCGATCTGGGCGGCGATGTGGTCGTGGTCGATCAGGGCCTCGCCGGCGAGCGCGTTCATGCCGGCGACGAGGTCGGGCAGCGTGTCGCGGACGATGAAGTCCTCGCCGTTCTTCTTGAACGCCTCGACCGGCGGCGGCGCGCCGCCGCCGAGCCGGCTTTTCAGCACCTCCAGCCATTTCTTCGAGGCGAGGTCGGGGTTCTGCTCGGAGCCGGAGAGGGCGAATTCCTTCTTGATGATGCTCTGCGTCAGCACGAACCAGGAATAGTCGTAACCGGTGGCGAGAATGTGCTTCAGCGTCGCCAGCGTGTCGAAGCCGGGCATACAGGGCGCCGGCAGGCGGTTGCCGCGCGCGTCGAACCACAGCGAGGACGGGCCGGGCAGGATGCGGATGCCGTGGTCGGGCCAGATCGGGTCCCAGTTGCGCACGCCTTCGGTGTAGTGCCACATCCGGTCGGTGTTGATGGTCGCCGCGCCGGCTTCTTTCGTGATCCCGACCATGCGGCCGTCGACATGGTGCGGCACGCCGGCCACCATGCTCCTCGGCGCGGGGCCGAGCCGGTCGACCGGCCAACTCCTGCGGACCAGATCGAGGTCGCCGCCGATGCCGCCGGATGCGACGACGATGCAGGGGGCGGAAAGCTCGAACGCCCCGACGACCGTGCGGCCCGACCGCTCGCCGCGTGCGACCGTCGACGGCTCCAGCACCTCGCCGGCGACGCCGGTGAGCCGGCCGCCCGCCTTGACCAGCCGGCTGACGCGGTGGCGGAACTTCAGCGCGACGCGGCCCGTCTTTGCGTGCTCGCGGATGCGGGCGACGAACGGCTCGAGGACGCCCGGGCCGACACCCCATGTGACGTGGAAACGCGGCACCGAATTGCCGTGGCCATGGGCGTGACCGCCGCCGCGCTCGGCCCAGCCGACGACCGGGAACCAGCGCATGCCCATGGCATGCAGCCATGGCCGCATCCCGCCGGCGGCGAAATCGACAAAGGCCTCGGCGACGCGGTGCGGCCAGTGGTCCTCCGCGCGGTCGAACCCGGCCGAGCCCAGCCAGTCCTGAAGCGCGAGCTCGCGGCTGTCCTTGATGCCCATGCGGCGCTGCTCGGGGGAATCGACGAGGAACAGGCCGCCCAGCGACCAGAACGCCTGTCCGCCGAGGGAGTTCTCGCCTTCCTGATCGAGCACGACGACGCGCTTGCCGGCGTCGGCCAGCTCGCACGCTGCGACCAGCCCGGCCAGCCCGCCGCCGACCACGATGGCGTCCGCATCCTCGGCCACGTCTCCCCTCCCTGTCGTTCGTCCGGGTTACTGTCGGACGGATTTTCGGGCGCGGCAAGAGGCGGCGTCAGCCGCCATAGCGGCGCTCGAGATGGCGTTTCAGATAGCCCGCGTCGAGCGGCTCGCCGGTGGCGTCAAGGATCAGGTCCGGCGTCGACAGGCGCGAGCCGAGCGCCCAGATGCGCTCGCGCCGCCAGTCGTTCAGCCGCTCGAAGCGGCCGGCGGCGAGGTCGTCGTCGATGTCGGGATGGTCGCGCTCGATCGTCGCCCAGAGCTGCGCCGCGATCATCGCGCCGAGCGTGTAGGACGGGAAATAACCGAAGGCGGCCGAGGGCCAGTGGACGTCCTGCATCGGCCCGTCGGCCGGGTTGCCCTGGGTGGAGAGGCCGAGATAGCGGCGCATGCCCTCGTCCCACGCCTCGGGCAGGTCGGCGACGTCGAGCCCGCCCTCGACGAGCGCGCGCTCCAGCTCGAAGCGCAGCACGATGTGGAGCGGATAGGTCACCTCGTCGGCGTCGACCCGGATCAGCCCGCGCCCGACATGGTGGACATGCGGCAGGATGTCGGCGAGCGACAGGCTTTCGCCGAGATGGCGCTCGACCATCGGCAGCGCGAAGCGCCAGAAGGCGGGGTTGCGGCCGATCTGCTTTTCCACGAACAGGCTCTGGCTCTCGTGGATCGCCATGCCGCGCGCCTGGCCGAGCGGCCAGTGGGCCCAGCGGCGCGGCAGGTTCTGCTCGTAGAGCGCGTGGCCGGTCTCGTGGAGGACGCCCATCAGCGCCGACAGGAAGTCGTCGCTGCGGTAGCGCGTGGTGATGCGCACGTCGCTCGGCACGCCGCCGCAGAACGGGTGGTGCGAGACCGAAAGGCTGCCGTGCGACAGGTCGAAGCCGACCGCCGCCATCATCGACAGCGCCAGCTCGCGCTGCCGCTCGATGGGATAGGAGCCGGCGAGGGATTTCGGCGGCGCTTTCGCCAGCCGCCTTTCCTGCGCCTCCAGCGCCTGCGGCACGAAGCCGGCGAGGAAGGCCTTGAGATCGTCGAGCAGCGGCGCGACCTCGGCGACGCGCGCGCCGGGATCGTACTGCTCCATCAGCGCGTCGTAGGGCGCGAGGCCGAGCGCGTCCGCCCGCAGCGCGGCCTCCTCGCGCACCAGCGCGACGACGCCTTCGAGCGCCGGGGCGAAGCCGGCCCAGTCGTTCTTCGCCCGCGCGGCGCGCCACAGCTGCTCGCAGCGCAGCCGCGCATGGGTCTGGCGCTCGACGAAGTCGGGCGGCAGCGAGGTCATGTTGAGGTGGGCGCGGCGGAACTCGTGCAAGGCGGCCGCCTGCTCCTCGTTCAGCGCCTCGCTTGCGGCCGCCTCGATCCAATCGGTGACCTCCGGCGCGGTCGCCATGCGGTGGCGCATGCCGGAAAGGGCGGCGAGCGATGCGGCGCGGTCCTCGCCGCCGCCGGGCGCCATGTGGGTGGCCTCGTCGGCGGCGAGGATCGCGACGGCGTGGTCGAGCGCGTGGAGGCGGCGGCTCAAGGCATCGAGCTTCTCGAACGACATGGCTAGCGGCTCCTCGGCGTGGCCGCCTGCATGAAGGCGACCATGCCGGGGAACTCGACGCGGCGCTGCCATAGCGGGAGGGCGGGGGCGAGAAGGAAAGGGACGGCGCTTTTCGGCATGACGGCTCCGGGAGCGGAAGGATGGGCGGGGCCGGGTGGCGCAGGCCGCCCGGCCGAGGGCAGGCTACGCGCCGCCGTCCCGCTGTCAACACGGGGCGGGGCTCTTGCGCCATCGAACGGGCGCGTGCTGAATGGCGGCTGGAGCGACGGGCATTCCGACGAATGCCGTTTCCCCGCTCCAGCAGTTTGTTCCAGCCGCATTCGTGCGACGCCTGACGATTGCGTCCGGCCGCAGAATGCTCCAACGCCACCGCTGCGAAAGGCCCGCCGCCATGATCGCCACCGTCCTGATTGCCATCGTCGCGCTGATCCACGTCTATATCGTCGTCCTCGAAATGGCGCTGTGGGACAAGCCGCAGGGCCGCAAGGCGTTCGGCACCACGGCCGAGTTCGCCGCTGCCACCAGAACGCTGGCGGCCAATCAGGGGCTCTACAACGGCTTCCTCGTCGCCGGCCTCGCCTGGGGGCTGTGGCTCGGCGAGGCGGGTTTCGCGGTGAAGGTATTCTTCCTCGTCTGCGTGCTGGTAGCCGGGCTTTTCGGCGCGGCGACGGCGAGCCGCAAGATTCTTTACGTGCAGGCATTGCCGGCGGCGCTGGCGCTCGCCGCGCTCTGGGCCGGCGTCTGAGCGGTCAGCGCTCGGTCAGCTTCAGCTCGATGCGCCGGTTGCGGTTTCGGGCCTCGGCGGTGTCGGCCGGATCGAGCGGCTGGAACTCGCCGAAGCCGGCGGCGACCAGCCGTTCGGGCGAGACGCCGTTCTCGATCAGGTACTTCACCACCGCGGTGGCGCGGGCTGAGGACAGCTCCCAGTTGTCGCGATAGCGCCCGGTGCCGGAGAGCGGGATGGTGTCGGTGTGGCCGTCGACGCGCAGCACCCAGTTGATCTCGGGCGGGATCTCGCGCTGCAGTTCGAGGATCGCGCCGGCGAGCTTGCGCATCTCCTCGCGGCCGGCGTCGTTGATGATCTCGGAGCCGGACGGGAACAGCACCTCCGACTGGAAGACGAAGCGGTCGCCGACGATGCGGATGTTCTCGCGGTCGGAGAGGATCTCGCGCAGGCGGCCGAAGAAGTCGGAGCGGTAACGGTTCAATTCCTGCACGCGCTGGGCGAGCGCGACGTTGAGGCGACGGCCGAGATCGGCGATCTTGGCGTTCGACTCGCGGTCGCGGGCCTCGGAGGTTTCCAGCGCGGCTTCGAGCGCGCCGATCTGGCTGCGCAGGGCGGCGATCTGCTGGTTGAGCAGCTCGACCTGGCTCAACGCGCGCTGGCTGATCTGCTTCTCGCTGTCGAGCTCACCGGCCAGCGAGGAGGCGCGCGCCTCGGCCTGCGCCCCCGCGCCGGCGCCGGCGGCGAGAAGCTGCTCGAGCCGCGAGCGCTCGCCCTCGGCGGTGGCGAGCGAGGCGCGCATGTTGGCGAGCATGTCGTCGAGGTCCTGCGCGTTCGACTGTTCGAGCGCCAGAAGCTGGGTCAGCTCGTTGATCTGCGAGTTCAGCCGATTCAGCACCTCGTCGCGGCCGCTGATCTCGCGCGACAGCAGGAACTGCGCCAGCACGAAGACCGAGAGCAGGAACATGATGGCCAGCAGCAGCGTCGACAAAGCGTCGACGAAGCCGGGCCAGTAGTCGACGCCACGATGGCTGCCGCGTCTCGTCCGCGCCAGCGCCATCTCAGTCGCTCTCCCCGCCTGCGCCTTCCGGCGCGGGCTTGCCGGCCGGCTTGCCTTCGGGGGCCTTGCCGGCGGACTGGCGCTCCTCCTGCCGGCGGATGGAATCGGCCAGCCGGTCGAGCGTCGCGCGCATCGCCTTCTGCTCGCCGGCCTGCGCCTCGACCCAGTCGCGCATCATCTGCTGCTCGGAGCGCATGTTCTTGACGAGGCCGCTGATGCCGTCTGCGAGGCTGGCCATCGACGCGGCGATGCGCGGGCTCGCCGCGCCGGCATGGTCGTGGCCGGCATGCTCCTGCGCGGTGTGGAGCCGGCGCGACAGTTCGCGGATCTCCTCCAGCGCGTCGCCGCCCCGCGCCGGGCCGGCGGCGAAGTCGGAGCCGAGATCGGTGACGGAGGACAGCCAGTTCTCCAGCTCGGTGTAGAAGCGGGTCTGGGCGCGGCCGGCCTGGAGGTCGAGGAAGCCGAGCACCAGCGAGCCGGACAGGCCGAACAGCGACGAGGAGAACGCCGTGCCCATGCCGGACAGCGGTGCCGACAGGCCCGCCTTCAGCGAATCGAGCACGTCGTTGACGTCGCCCGAGCCGGGGTCGAGCGACTGGATCGTCTCGCTGATCGAGCCGATGGTCTGGAGCAGGCCCCAGAAGGTGCCGAGCAGGCCGAGGAAGATCAGCAGGCCGGTCAGGTAGCGCGAGATGTCGCGGCTCTCGTCGAGGCGGGTGGCGATCGAATCGAGGATCGAGCGCATCGTGGCGGTCGACAGCGCGGTCGAGGACGAGCGCGACAGGAGCGCCTTCATCGGCGCGAGCAGGACGGGATCGCGCCGGTCGGTGCCGACGCGGAAGGAATTGACCCAGCGCACCTCGCGGATCAGGCCGAGGACCTGCCCGAACACCAGCAGGATGCCGACCGCCAGCACGCCGAGGATCAGCCCGTTCAAACCCGGATTGGTCTGGAAGGCCGAGGAGATCTGCCGGTAGAGGATGGCCGCGACGAAGCCAACGATGGCGAGGAAGATCAGCATCGACAGGAGGAAGACCTGCGGGCTGGACAGTTTTCGCGGATCGTACGGCTCGGCCTCCGTCAGGCCGTCGTCGGACCCCACCCTTCCCAGAACTGCCATCGGCGCGCCCCTGCTCATGATTTCGGCATCAAGGTGCCCGCGATCCTAAACGGAATTGTGACCAAATTGAAATGAAGATCACGGGCCTATGAAATGATTGGTCTTTTCGAAATTCGCGCCGCACCTTATTTTTGGTGCGGCGTCATTCTGTTCGCAATGCGTTCGGCCGCGCCTCTGGCGAGACGCTTCTATCGGCATCTCGCGTGTAAATTTCTGCCATGGAAAGCTTAGACCAGCCGTACATTGCCATGAGCTCGTGAGGTGTTGCCCCGGCGTTCGCCGCCATCGTTGCCCCAGCCTTCCGAAGGCCATGTGCAGAACAATGATGCAGCTCGGCTTCATCACAGGCGCGGCGGAACCATCCTCCGAAAGATGATGCCGACGCAAAGGGCGTTCCTCGCTCCGTTACCAGAAGGGCAAGATCACCCGTAGCGCTGGCGTCGATAGACCTCTGGAGTTCGGGGAAGATGGGAATATGCACGGGCTTCCCGGTCTTCTCCATTCGGATTGTCAGTAGGCCATCCCTGATGTGCTGCCGCCCGACACGGAAAACATCAGACCGTCGAAGGCCCGTAAAGAGCAGCAGGTCGAGCGCGAGGCGAGCGGTTGTCCCGACAGGATGACGCTGCCGATATTGCTCAACCTCATCTTCCGTCCATGCATGATGGCCCTCGATCTTTGCTGAAAGAGGGCGAACGCCTTCGCAAGGGTTGACCGTGACGTGCTCATGGTCGAGGGCCCAGCGGAAGACCGCGTTCATGGCAATGAGGAAGTTGTTGGCCGCATGCGGAGTGGCCGAGCGCCGCTCAAGCGCTTCCCGTATGTGCTTTCGCGTGATCTTTACGAACTGGACGTGACCGCTTTCCTTTGCCACCCCATGCATGATTCCGTCGCGGACATAGCGCGTGGACGCCTTGAGGCCTATGTAGTGCGCGCTCTCTCGGTATCGTGCGATAAGCCACGCCAATGTCCCGCTCTCCGGTCCAGCGCGTTTTCTCTGCGGCTTTCCGGCAAGAGCGGCATTGTAGGCCTGCCAGAACTCATCCGTGCCAAACTGATCGGGCATGCGCACGCGCTTGTCGCCTTGGCGGAAATACCAGACGGTTCGGCCGTGGCGTGTTCTTTCCCGGCGTAGAAAGGGAGGACGAGGGCGAGGCATGGCTTCTATCAAAGCCGAATATCCTCATCCTCGTCAACGCGCTTGGCGGGTGGCTCAGGAATAGCGTGTTCTTCGGGAACAAGGCGTACCAGCACGTTGCCAATCTGAACGATCGGTGCGTAGCCAGCCTTCTTCGCGCCCTCGCAGAGGGCCTTTACCTGCCGCTGGGTGAGAGGTAGCGCCCTACTCATCAAGCGCCCCTATCTTCGCAATCCTGTTCGCAATGCGGCGTGCGTTGTCCTTGTCCATGAGATTGGTCGCTGACCGACGCGATGGCACGTCATCGAAATAGACAAAGGCGACAGAGAACCCGGTCGCGTCCTTCACGATGAAGCATGAATCGTTGTACTCCTCGATGCGCCACGGGCGAGGGAATTTGTGGTCGTCGCTCATCTTCCGCCCTCCGAGGACTGGCGGCGGGCATCCTCCGCAGCAAGTTCCGCGACGCGAACGATGGCCCGATGCCGACTGATCTCGATAGCGACATAAGCCCCGAGACCTACGCATGCTCCGCCCAAAAGCATGAAGAAGATGGCGCAATTCTCACCCATCTCCCCGCTCCTCTACCGGCTTGCGACGGTCAAGAGCATCGGCTGCCCGCCTGAGCAGACACGCCAACCCATCGTCACGAATGTGTGGAAACTCGGCTAGGATCGGCCCATCGTTGATGCGCATGGTGTAGGCGTAGACCTCATCCGACAGCCGGGGGACGTTCTTGATGACGATGCTCATTCGCCCCGCTCCTCTAAGGCTGCGCGGCCGGGGTCGTCGGACATGGCGGCTATGATTTCTTTGGCGCGCGCTCCCACGTCAGCAGGCGTGAACCTCCAGCCCATCTTTTTGAGCCAGTCCTCCGCGATGCGCAACGCTTCTGCCTGTGTCCTGTCTCCGGGAGAGAGCTTCACGGCTTTGCTCCTTTCAGGGCGCGGACACAGGCTGCGAGCGCATGCCAGTCTGCCGGAACGAGCTTCACGCTGTTTTTCGCCGGCAGCGTTCCCGCGCCATCTTCGGCCCGGCGCAGCGCGCGCTCGATCTTCTCCACCTCTGCGGCGGGGAGGATGATGTAGCCGGCGGCGTTGAGATGCGCGATGATGGCGTCCGCATCCTCGAAATCTGCATCGAACAGATATGTCCGGCCGTAGTAGGCCGGAAAGAAGTTGGCGAGCGCGTCACGCGGCGTCATGGCTGGCCTCAATGATCTCTGACAACGCATGCTCTGCGCTGCGCATGAAGGTGCGAGCGTCTTAAAGAGGCTGAGGAGGCCATTTTCCAGGAAGCAGCGAAGCGGCTTGCGAGAGAGCTTACGGACGAGGTGACGAGGATGGTCTACGATCAACCGCCGGCTCCGACCTATCCAAAGCGCACCGGCTTCCTGAAAGCGTCTCTTGTCGCGTCGAACAAGGAGATGCCGCGCTTGAGCATCGACAATCCCAGCCGCGATGTGGAGATGGATTTCGGGCCTATTGAGCTTGTCATCAACGGCACAGACATCGGCGAAGCCATCTTCTTGGGCTACACCAGCCGTTATGGAGGCTATGTCCACGCGGGCGCGAATGGTCAGCCACCAAAGCCTTGGGTATCGCTTGTTGCGCAGCGCTGGCAGACGATCGTTTCCGAAGAATCTGCCAAGGTAAAAGCCCGCTTCGGGCTCTAGCTGAAGCGAAGGATCGCCTATTTCGGGGGTTTCTTGTGCTCCCCGAGCGCGGTCGTTCCCTTGGTCGAGGGAGCGGCGGCAATCGTCTTCGGTTTCTCCTGCTTAGGTTTCCGCGCTTCCTTGTTACTTTTCTGCTGACCCTTAGCCATGACGATATCCTTCAGTGCTCGAACATGATCGTTCGGCGCTCGCCCACCATCGCACGGCCCCATCAAGTCACCTAACAAATTCAGGAGCGAAGGACGGTCGTGCCGACAATCGAAACGAAGATCGCGCAGGCTCTACAGGCACGCGTGGCGAGCCTGCCGCTGCCCTATGACGTGCTCTGGACGGACGACGAGCCTGCGGATAAGCCGAGTGCTTACAAGCGGCCTGAGGCCTATATCGAGGCGCACCTCGAGCCGAATAGGACCGTCCGTTACCTCATCAATCCGGATGCGCCCCACGAGCGGCCAGGCCTTCTGCTGCTGACGCTGTGTTGGCCGCTCGCTAAAGTCGGAGCAGGATCCGGAAAGACGCCCCGCGACGCAACCCGAGAGCAGGCCGGCAAAATCGCCGAGCACTTTCCGGCCGGCCTCTGCATGTCGTTTCAGGGCGTCGGCGTCAACGTCACCAAGGCTCCGGATGTCCTCGCTGCATATCGAGACGACGCCTATCTGCGGACACAGGTCCGCATCGAGTATCGAACCTTCGCCTAAGCGGCCTTCAGCGTCGGGATGGCCGAAACATCGACCTCACGCTCGGCATGCCAGGCATCATAAGCCGCCTGCATGCGGAGCCAAACCGCAGGGCCGTCGCCAAACAACTTGCCGAGGCGAGCGGCCACATTGGGGGAAACAGGCTTCTTCTCTCGCATGATGTCGTAAAGCTGCTGGCGCGAAATGCCGAGCAGTTCCGCAATTTCCACCCTGGTCTTTCCGGTCGCCGGGATGATGTCCTCAAGCAGCGCGCCGGGGTGGGACGGGCAGCGCGCGGTCGGACGCGTCGGCTTGTGCTCGCTCATAAAAGGACCTTCTCCAGTCGTCGCCCTCTAGTGGTACTGCTCGAAGTCGACACGGGCGGCGTTTGTGCCGTCGAACTCGAAAGTGATGCACCATGGACCGTTCACATGGACGGTGTAGCGCGTCGGGCTGAAGCCGTTCAAAGCGTGGAAGTTGAAGCCGGGAAGGTTCATGTCTTCCGGGCGCTCGGCGGCATCGAGACGGTCAAGCCGAACCAGAATGCGCTTATGCATCTTGACATCGATCTTGCCGGTTTTCCCGGTTTGGAAGAGGTCCGCCAGCGCCTTGTTTTTGAACGACTTGATCATGGCCGATGTAAGCATGTTGCTTACATTTCGTCAATAGCAATGTAAGCAAATAGCATACATTTTCAGGAGATCACCATGTGCGCAGACTGTGAAGCGCGCCGAAAGATGGCGCGGGATGCCCTCATAAATGCCCGCTTTGGTGAAGCGCTGGGCCATGTCGTCAAGGGGGCCGCCGAGATGGTCGGCGTCAAGGAAAAGACCGGCGCGACGGAACGCGATGAATCCGAACAGGCCGAACCGGAGCGGAAGCGCAGCAAGCGGTAACGGCACAAGTCATTCCGGCGCTGACCGGATTTCCGGCTCGCTTCGGCGGGCCTTTTTCATGCGCAGGAGCAACCACAATGAGCGGACTTTATCCGATCTCCGGGTCGAAACTCTTCATCGGCAGCCGCGTGACGGCAAAGGGCGTGGTCACGCTGTCGGACTTCGCCAGCCAGGTGTGGACGGAAGTCGACGGCTGGGCGAACGCCGGTGCTATCGGCGACACCCAGAACGTTGGCGAGCAGGACGTCATCAGCCAGAAGCGCACGCGCAAGTTCAAGACGACGCTGAACGGCGGCACGATGGAAAACCAGTTCGTGCCGATGGCGCTCGACCCTGGTCAGATCAAGTTCAAGGAGGCCATCGAGGACTGCCAGCCCTACGCCTTCAAGATCGAGTGGGGCGCGGATTGCTCGCCGGAATCGCAGGTCACGATCAGCGTGGCCACGCCGGGCGTTGTGACTTGGACCGGGCACGGCTTTGTCGCCGGCCAGCCCATCGTGTTTTCGACCACCGGAGCTTTGCCGACCGGACTGACCGCCGGGACGATCTATTACGTGGTCTCGGCTGGGTTGACGGCGGACGCATTCTCTGTGGCCGCCACGCCGGGCGGCGCAGCCATCGACACGACAGCGGCCGGCAGCGGCACGCACACCGCCGTTGCTCCGCCGGCCGGCATGACCGACCTGTTCTATGCCCTTGCGCTCCCCGGCGCCCGTCAGGGAGGCGCTGCGACTGCCGCCCATCTGCGCAACTGGTCGATCGCCGTCGATTCGAACATCATCGAGGTCTGATCCGCTACGGCGGCTAGGGGCTGGCTGGAGGTGGTTCCACCGGCCGGCCCCGCTTGGAACCGGGAACCGAGGAATTGCCATGGACATCTCCGAAATCCTGTTGGACGAAAAGACCATCGCCGCGATCGACGATGGCGTCTGGATCGACGACAACCCCGAGGCTCCCGGGTTGCGGCTCAAGGTGCGCGGCTGGTCTTCCGAGAAAGTCCAGTCGCTGAAATCGTTCAAGGAACGCCGGGCGTCGCGGAAGGAGCGCGATGCATCCGGCAATCTCGTCCATGCGGCTCAAATTCGCATCATCCGCGAGGTGGTCGCGGAGGCGATCCTTCTGGATTGGGAAGGCCTGACCGAAGGCGGCAAGCCGATCCCGTACAGCAAGGAACTCGCCCGCAAGTGGCTCATGTCGCGCACTGGCGACAAGCTCCTTGGCATCGTGTCGGACGCGGCAACGCAGGTCGACAACCGCCTCGAGGACACGGCCGAGGAACTGGAAAAAAACTGACGGCCTGCCTGAAGTGGGCGCTGGCCAACCCGAACGCTCAGGACGAGCGGGAGGCCTTCGCCCAGTTCGGGCAGGAGATACCGGATAGTCTATGGCCCCCCGAGTTCGTTGCCGGCGCTTCTGCCTGGTACGCGGCATTCTGGGAGCTTTCGTCTGATCGGCAGATCGGCATGGGCGTGGGGCCGATCCAGTATAGCTCGATCCAGCTCTACACGGCTGGGTGGCCGCCCGATGAGGTCACGCTGTTCACGCGGTGCATCCGGGCGATGGATCAGGTCTACCTCGATCACGCCAACAGCGACGGGAAGCCCAAGGAGTTCTCCCGGGAGATGTTTCGGGGGGCGTTCGCAGGGCGCTAACCGCAGAGATGTTCAATGCAATGTGGGGGTAAGCTGCACGTCAGGTGCCGATCACCTCGCCATAGCGAACTGAAACCCCTGTTGCACTGCATCCGAGACCGAGACCCGTCGTTCGTACGCGGCTTTAAAGCCCTCAACAACAGCTTCAGCTCGCTCGGCACCTGTGCCATGTGAGCCCCGAGTAGGCCCCCCAAAGGACTCTTGTGTTTGGGCAAACACAACTGCCGGGTAGTCGTTTCGATCCAGCCTGCGTAGCCCAGAGAAATATCCGGCCAGGTAGTCTGCATGCTGTTCTGCGCGGAAGGGATTGGAGCGGTTTGGCGCCAGTCGCTCAATCAGCCCGGTTTTGAATCCGACTATATGTCCAAATTCATGTGCGCATACGGCAACGATAGAAGCATCAGGATGCTCCGGGCGCCTCAATAACTGTTGCAACATCTGAAGGCCGAATAGCACCGTTCCGTCAGTTCGATCGAGAAGCTGTTCGGGTGTCGCGAGCGCATTTGGACTGTTGTGATCGCGATAGTATGCAAATCCAGGAAGAACGTCGAAAACTTGGGAGAGTTTTGCGAGCGTTTGAGCTAGTGCATAGTCGAGTTGCCTGTTTCCCGACCGTGGCTCGATTTCTTCAGTGCCGAACTGGAAGCGTTGAGCTGTGTCGGTTTCGGCAAAAAAGGTAGGAGCCTCGTCCCTCGGCACATAGCAACCGAAGGATCTGCGGTTGTGTACGTTCGCGTGACAATTGCACGTACCGCCAAGCCATACGACTGACAGCAGGCCACCAAGGAGGGTTTCGCGTCTCGTCAGCATGTTATTGGGCACACATCGCTGGATAGAGCCTGCATCCGTCTGATGCTTCGCCTCCGCTTGGGCCAGGCGTCGAGCCAGGCGTTGGGCCATCCGGATTGGGAGGAGGCTGGTCGATCGGCGGCGGCGGCGGCGGGGCAGATATCATTGCCGGTTGGTAATTGAGATGGATCACCTGCCCTGTGAACTGATTGAAACCTATGTACCAATCGGCGGCGACAGAATGATGGGCTACTCGAACGACAAATAGTGGGCCGATGGGAAACTGCTGGGTGTGAACTACCTGCATGTTTACTACCGGACCGGCTTGGGCGATCTGTGGATAGCAGCCGCGACCTGATGTCTGATGGTAAACAGCTTGGAACAGTGGCGGAGCGAGAACGGCATAAGCTTGCGGTGGGCCGCAATTCTGGAAAGCGGAAATGAGAACGCCAAGCGGGTTGCGAGGGTCAAAAGGTTGTGCCGATGCAGTTTTTGCAGGGATGTAAAGCAAAATTCCCTGGAGCAGAGTTATGCATATCAGCATGCGCATTTTGGTCTCCCCCAACCATCTACTTTCAATCAAAGCAGATCAGGCAAAAAGTGTCGAGTCATGGATAAACTCGGACACGATCTGATACCTTTTGCTCAGTTGCACATACTGCGGTCCACATAAGTCTTGTTTCCGTTCCGGTTGATGTAGTAGCAGCCGCCGCGCGGTCCGCGGATATAGCCGCTACCAGACGATGACCTTGATGGTTGCGTTGCGCGTGGTCGGGAAGGCGCGCCGACAAGAGGCATCGCGGTAGACGGCGCGGCCTGGGGTGCTGGACGACGAGTTGCAAGATAGTCGCCCCTTATCCAGCCGGAATAGTTGCCATAGGTGACGTAATGCCACTGTCCTTCCATCTTCATGGATTGCACCGCCGATCCGCTTGAAACTGTCAGGATTATGCCGGAGCCGATTGACGGCTCTGCGCGGAGCCGGACGTTGGCGGTGGTGTAGAGCGTGGTTGTGGCAGGGGCAGGGGGCGTAGTCGCTTGGGGCGCAATTGAGACGTTCTGGACAGGCTGCACAGGTGCCGATGGTCTAGCCGGAGTCGAAGTCGATACCGGCTGAACGGAACGCGAGCTTGCCGTACTCGAGCTGGACTTATCCGATTGGTTGCTGCACCAACCTATGCCTATCGCGATAAGGACAAGCCAGCCGAAGCCAGTATTTCTTGCCATGCCCCATCCTCCCACGCCGATGAAAGCAGCGGAGTGAATAGGAGTCGAGACTACCAAATGGGGGGTTAATCGTCGTTGCTGGCGCTTAGGTTGGCGTATCGGATCCCCGTATCGCCCAAGCAATTGCAGCCGCTAATGCACCACCTACAATAGGTGGGCCAAAGACATACGCTGCGGCATTCCACCAAACGCGGATAGGTTCAACCGTCGCGGCCTCGCACCACCACTTGTCTCCGAATGGATCAAGGCGCAACATGCAGGCGACATCTGTTTGCCATGCGGCGTAGAGCGCCCAAGCGATTGAGGAAATTATCCAAAGGCGAAACAGTCGCCGTTTCCAAGTCATTCGTCAGCCTTCAGATAGCCATCGGCGCGTAGTGGATCAGCCGTCATTCGAAGCGTTCAGGTCTTCTGGGCGGGTGCCCTCCTGATCAGAGGGAAGATCGAGGTGTTTCGCCGGATGCTGACGATACCAATCGACAATCGCCGGCATCATCTGCTCGAAAGGGCCGGGCAGAAAGAAGTTCAGAAGGCACATGGGTTCTGCGGCCTCGTTACGAAAGTCATGCATCACGCCGCGGGGGATAAAACAGAACGAGCCGGCGGATAAATGATGCCACGTTTCGCCGACCAGAACAGACGCCTTCCCTTTCAGGACATAGAATACCTCGTCGTTCTCATCGTGCTTGTGAGCCCCCGGGCCTTCGTGCATTGGGTCCAGATACCATTCAGATACCGAGAAACGGCCTTCCGTCTCTGCGCCGTCGACTTTGAACGTCGCGCGGATGGCGCCCATGTCGTAATGGCGGCCTTCTCCGGTGTGCAGGATAACTGGCTGGGGTGTGTTCATTGCGCAGCTCCCTTATTCCTTCATGTCTTCGGGACGGGTGCCTTCCGCAAAATGGAAGGAAGAAGCTCATAACCCCATACCTGAGTCCCTGCTTCCTGCCTCCTCGTAAATCACTGCAAGGGTGTAATCGGAGGCTTTAGCTTCTACTTCTCAAACATGTCGAGCATGTCTCGGCAAAATTGATCGGTGAACGATGCCGGCGCCGTAGTAGGAATGCTCGCCTCAATCGTGGCTATCCTTTCCTCGGCCTCATCCTGGCTTATTCCTGCCTCGACCAGAGATTCATGACGCCGTTCAACGGCAATTCTGTATCGATCGTTGTCTCCTGTAACGGTGGAGCAGAGCTTTGCCGTCGCAATGTGGGCGGCGGCGGCCTCATATGCCTTTTGCTCATCGGCGAGCGATGCGTTGCCCCACATAAGAACGATCACGATTGCCATAGCGATGCGCATTGATTCCTCCGTCTGAGAAGCGGCGATGCTAGCGTCCACCTGCGCTTGAGGTAAACCTTATGGCCGACATTGCCACCCTTGGCCTTGCCGTTGACAGCAGCCAAGTCGAAAAGGCTACCGACAGCCTCGACAAGTTCACCGGCTCAGCCGGCAAGGCTCAAGGCGCCACCGACAGGTTGCGAGATTCGAAAGGCCGTTTCGTCGGAGCGGCTTCGGGCGCCGCAGCGGCCAACGACAATGCAGCGAGAGCCGCCAATCGGGCAACTGTTGCATATGGGGGCCTCAACAAAGCGGCTATCGCTGCCGCGCGCGCGGTCGGCCTGATCGCCGCAGCGCTCGCGACCAATGCGCTGTTCTCCTACGCCGACGCCTGGTCGGACATGCAATCTCGCGTCGGTGCCGCGATCAAGAACATGGAGGCGGCGCCGACGCTGATGCAGCGTATCGTGGACATTGCCAACGCCTCGTATTCGCCGCTCGACCAGACGGTGGAAGTCTACTCGCGTAACGTGGCGGTGCTGCGCGACCTCGGACGAGGGGCGACGGAGGCGGCAGATTTCACCGAAGGCCTGAACCATGCTCTCGTCATCACGGCGACGCGCGGCGAGCGTGCCGCATCAGTCCAAAACGCGCTTTCGAAGGCTATGGCGGTCGGCAAGTTGCAGGCCGATGGTCTCGAAACGGTGCTTGCCAATGGCGGCCGCGTGGCAGAGGCGCTGGCGGCGCAGCTCGGCACGAACGTCAACGGCTTGCGAGCCTTCGCATCGGCGGGGAAAATCACTGGCGACGTGATCGCGAGTGCGCTGATCGGCAACCTCGAAAAGCTTCGAGAAGAAGCGGCCGAGATGCCTGCGACAATCGGAGACGCGTTCACACGCTTACGGACGAACCTGACCGCGTTTATCGGACAGATGGATCAGGCGACCGGCGCCTCGCAGCGGGTTTCGGCGGCAATAATGCTGGTTGCCGACAATCTCGGCGTGATCGCTCGCGCAGCGGCAGCAGCCGGGACGGCGATTTTGCTTGCGCTCGGCCCTGCCATCCTCGGCCAAATCGCATTTGGATTTGGGTACATGGGCGCGGCGGCGGTGCATGCTCTCAATGCTATTCGTGTCGCAGTTATGGCGAACCCTATCGGAGCACTTACCGTGGCTCTCACGACGGCGGTCTCGGCGGCATACTTTTTCCGTGACGAAATCCAGAAGGCCATCGGCGTCGATGTCATCGGCATCGTCAAGACGGCCGCGAACTACATTATTGGGTCCTTCGTCGCCGCCTACGAGGACGTCAAGTTCGTATGGGGCAACTTCGGGAACATCATGGGGGCAGCCGTCATCGGCGGAGTGAACATCGCGATCAAGGCGATCAACAGCCTTGTCACGAGCGCCAAGGTGGCGCTGAACGACCTCATCAGCACGATCAACATGATCCCCGGCGTTGATATCGGCAAATTCGATATCACCAGCGATCCGATCAGCGAGATTGACAATCCATATGCGCGCCGGCTCGCTGGGACGGTGGCCAGGCGAAACGCGGCGGTCGAAGCCGCTATGTCGAGGGACTGGATCGGTGATTTCGCGTCAAACTTCGAGACGGCCGCCCCGGGCGTTCTCGAGCTCGACGATGCAGTGAAGAAGCTCACCTCGTCGACGGGGAAAGCCGACAAGGCTGCCGAAAAAGCCGCCAAAGCCTACAGGAAGATCGTCGATGGCGCCCGGCAGTTCATTGCCGAGCAAGAGCTTGAACGTCAGGCCCTCGGTATGACCGAGATCGAGGCCAGCCGCCTCCGTCACGAGATGGATCTGCTCAATCAGGCGAAGCAGGCGGGGATCAATCTGACGGCGGCGCAGACGGCAGAGTTGCAGGGGCTTGCGGCTCAGATGACCGCATCGGAACAGGCGACCAAGGCGGCGAAAGCAACACAGGATGCCTACAACGAAGCAGCGCAGGGCATGGGCAGCGTTTTCAAGAGCCTTCTCGACCGCACCAAGGATTGGAAGCAATCCCTTCTCGATCTGATCCCGGTCGTTCTGAAGCTGCTGAACACGATGAACATCGCCGGAGGTGGCAGCGGCATCTTCGGCGGCGGATGGTTTCAGTCTCTCATGGGGGGCATCCTCGGTGTCTCGTTCCACGGGGGAGGAACGGTTGGTAGCGGCGGAAATGTTGTGCAGTTTCCCACTGGCGTACCCTATGTCGGCAAAGCTCACTCGGGGAAGACAATTGGCGGTGGATCGGATCACAGCGAAGTGCTCGCCCTGCTTCAGAAGAAAGAGACCGTTTTTACGAAGGCTCAGACCGGTCAGATCATCAACCGACTGAGATCGTCCTCGGGTGGCAGCGGTGAGACACGCGTCAAGGTCGACGTCGGCGTGACGGTGGACGAGAGCGGCAATCTGCAAGCCTTCGTCCGCAGCGTGTCGCAGGACACGGCCTCTGTGATCGTTGAGCGCGGCCTGACGCAGTATGACAAGGGGCGCAAAGCGCGTCTCGCGGCCGATCTCCCCGATCTGCGCAGGCGAGGAGCGGCGTAGTGGCGATTACATACCCGCGCGAGCTGCTCCAGCACGAGCTCGTCGATTGCACGTTCGATCTCGTGGAATCGGTGTCACTGTCCCGTACCCAAGGCGGGCGCGGCGTTTCTCCCGTTGAGTATGCCGACCCATATCTCACAGCTTCCATCGAAACCGGTGCGCTCTCCTGGCAGGCGCGCAACGCATGGGAAGCATGGCGTGCGAGTCTTCGCGGCGGACTAAGAACGTTCAAAACCTACGACGTTTCTCGGTCCGAGCTATCGGCCTATCCGAATGGCGTTCCCGAGATCGTCGCCGGAATATGGGGCGGTCAGGGCACCGCTACGGCAGTCGCCGGCTACCAGATCACTGCGTCCGGCGCCCCAGAAGGTTTCGAGATGCGCGATGGCGATCTGATCGGGCTTCAGGCTGGCAGCCCACTTCGGCGCTGGGTCGGGTTCGTCAGCGAGACCGCGGTTGCCGGAGCGTCAACGATTGTCGTTCCGGTTTCCAATGCCGTGCCCACCACCATCTTCACCACGGGAGCAACCGTCGTGTTCTACCGGCCGGAGGCAGAGTTCATCCTGCTTTCGGAGACTTGGTCCTGTTCGAAGCGCGATTACCTCGCGCCCGTCTCCTTTGAAGCGATGCAGAAGATATGAGCTATCCGCCCGCCCTTGAAGTCATGATCGAGGAAGGCCGGTTCGCAGTGCGCGGCCTCATCAAGTTCGAGTTCGGCGACGGAACCTTCGGCGTCTGGAACGGCGTCGGCAATTTCGATTGGGACGGAGTCACCTACAAGCCGAACTCGATCATCTCGATTGACGACATCGCACTTCAGATGGGCACGGCAGCCGCGCCGCTCTCCATCACGCTGCCGGAGAGCGCGGATTTCGGCATCACGCCGGACATGCTCGCCGGCATCGAGGAGCATGACTACAAGGGCCGACCGGTCACGATCTACGACGCCTATTTCGATCCCGACACGCGCGCGCTGGTCCACGTCGAACCGCTCTATGCCGGCTACCTCGACTATATCGACCATGTCCGCGACGGCGACGGCGTGAAGCTCGTCGGCCACGTCGAAACGATGGCGCTGGACAACCATCGGGACGGCTACCGCTCGGCCTCGCACGCCGACCAGCAGCTCATCTCGCCGGGCGACATGTTCTTCGAGCATGCGGCCCGGGTGCAATTCGAAACGTTCAAGATCAAGCTGGATTAGGGAGGGGCGTCATGCTGCGGATCTTCGCGTCGGCATTCTTCAGCATTTTGCTGGGTTCGCTTGCCAATCTGATGCGCTCCGGCGTCGTCGGCTGCGCCGCGGCGATGCTCATCGTGCTCTTTCTCCCGGCCACCCTCATCGCGGCCGCAACGCTCCCGATCCTCGGTGGCGATGCGTTCGCGATCTTCATCGTGGTCGTAGCCTGTTGGACCATATGGGTGATCCGCAAGGTTCAGTAAGGACGCAAGCGCTCGACTAGGAGCCTTTTCTGACACGTTCGGAATTGACCATGGCCTCGCCAAGCCGCGTCAGTGTCTGGCGCACCGCATCGCCGGCCGATTGAGCGAGGGATTTCGATCCACCTTCGCAGAAGGCCCCGGCATCGCTCTGGGCAGTGCCGCGTCCGGAAACAGTGCTGCCGAGGAGTCGTCCATTCCGACCGTCGACAGTAATTGAGGCTACGGTCTCGACATCGGTCTCTATGCCGTTCGACCAGAAGCCGGGAACCACCCGCAGCCGCGCAATGGTCTGTTCACCGCGGACGATAACCATTGCGCGCGCGCCCCGCGCCGCCAGATCCGATCGGTCGACAGGGGCGGAAACAAGCTCAAGCTCCCCAACCAGGTTGGCGAATGTCTGGCGCGTCGATGACGTGAAACTGCTTGAGAGATTCAGGGGGAACGTATGCGCGGCGCAATTCAGGTCCGATGGCTTCACCTGCGCATTCAATGCGTTCGCGTCGACATACAGGAGATACTTGCCGGGTAGTTTGTCTTCATAGGACGAATACACGTTGAACGCGCCGACCGCCGGCGGCTCCGCAGTGTACTGGCAGGCCGACAAAGAAAGTACCGCAGCCGGCACCGCAAAAAGCCAGAATCTATACATCAAGAACCCCCACCCCAGAATGCAGACAAGCATAGAGAGGGTGGCGTTGTAAATCCACGGGACATCACCATGATCTTGACCCGCGTTCCCGGCTGGGATCGCGCCCTCCCGCTCGTCATCGAAAAGCATATGGCGCTGCTTGGCGAGTGGGGCGTGTCCGACTGCTGGACGTTGACCATGGACGCCATCGAGGCGGTCACGGGCGAGCGCGTGCTGAAGCACCTGCGCCGCTATAGGACCGAGGCCGGCGGCTATCGCCTGTTCACGAAGCACGGCCTTTCGGCGCTGGACGAAGCGTTCGCGACCACCCTCGAGCCTGTCGGCCCGCTCTCCGCTCAGCGCGGCGACGTCGGGGTGATCGAGCGCGCAGGGCAGCTTTCCGCTGGCGTGTTCGATGCCGAGGGCTTCGTGGTCAAGACGCTGTATGGCGAGGGCAAGACGGTGACGCACAGCGACGTCCGGCATTACCCGATCACCGCCGTGAAGATCGCGTTCAAGGTCGGGCGGGAATAGGCCATGGCGATCTTTTCCGCCATCGGCGCGGCGATCGGTGCCATCGCCGGCTTCATCGGTGGAGCCGCGACCTTCCTTGCCGGCGGCACGCTGCTCGCCAAGGTGGCAATGGCCGGCCTGTCGATGGCTGCGCAGTATGCGCTCCAGAAGTTCATGGGGCAGAAGGCACCGCCTGCGCAGGCGTCGAAGCTGGAGACGCAATACGGCGAGAAGCTGGCACGCGAGATCGTGCAGGGCACCGTTGGCACGGCAGGCCACCATGTCTACCGGAACGCCTATGGCAAGGGCAATCGCCGGGTGCAGGACGTCTATGTCCTGTCGCACTGGAACATCTCACGCGTCACGCGCGTGCGCTACAAGGGCGAGTGGAAGACGCTCGGCGGCGAAGTCGACCCGGAACTCGGCCAGCGCATTCAGGGGACGAACGGCGCCCAGATCTGGGTCAAGGTCTATACCGGCCGGATGGACCAGGCGGCCGATGCCGAGCTTGTCGCCCGCTCGAAGCCGGCCGGCCGCTGGACAGAGAACCACCGCGGCGCAGGCGTCGCCTATGCCATCGTCACCAGCGTTCTTCATCGCGACAAGCTCACCGGGCCTTGGGAAGCCTTCTTCGAGGTCGAGGGCGTCACCTATGACTGGCGCAAGGATAGCACCGTCGGCGGCGTGAGCAGCCACCGCTACGACGATCCGACGACATGGGAGCCGACCACCAACCCGATCCTGATCGCCTATTGCGCGACGCGCGGCTTCTGGCGCGGCGGGGAGAAGATCGTCGGCAAGGGGCGGACGGCGTCTGCGCTGCCGCTGTCCTTCTGGACCATGGCGGCGAACATCTGCGACGAGATCATCGAGGGCAAGCGCCGCTATCAGGCGGCCGCGATTCTGTCGTCCGGCGAAGGCACGACGCACGATGCAAACCTGAAGCCGCTTCTTGAAGCCTGCGCGGCATCCTGGCTGGAGCTGGTCGGGCAGGAATATCCCATCGTCGGCGCCAACCAGACGCCGGCCACGGTCTTCACAGACGACGACATCGTCATCGACGAGGCATACCGGTTCTCGGCCAAGCGCACGCGCTCCGAGCTGGTGAACACGGTCGCCGGGACCTATGTCGATCCGTCGTCCTTCTACCAGCCGATGCCGATGGCCACGCGAATCGATGCGGTGGCGCGCGCGGCCGACGGCGAGCGTCTTGCCGTGCCGCTGTCGTTCACCGCGGTCACCGAACCGGCTTGCGTCGACAGGCTGGCCGATATCGCCCTCCGCGCCAGCCGGTATCAGGGCAGCGCGGATCTGTGCCTCCGGCCGAAGTTCCTCGCCCTGCGGCCCGGCCAGTGGGTGACGTGGCATTCGGCCAAGCTCGGCTGGACAAAGCAGTTTCAGGTGCTGTCGAAGCAGCTCGGTCCATTCGGGCCGAAGGGCACCCGCAATGTCTTCCTGTCGCTTCAGGAGGTCGGCGCGGGCATCTTCGATCCGACCGAGTATGTCACCGTGCCGCCGGACGGCATTATTCAGGATGCCCCGGAGTTCCTGGCCGAGATCGAGAACCTGACGCTCCTCGGCATCAAGGTGAAGGACGAGACCACCGGGCACCAGTACCCGGCCATCCGCGCGGTGTGGGATGCCATCGACGATCCGACCGTCGTCGGCGTCGATATCCGCTACCGGCCGAAAACGCAGCCCGACGCGATCCTCTATCATCCGACGGTGCCCGACGACATCACGGTCGCGACGATCGCTGACGGTGTCGTGTCGAGCACGGTGTTCGAGGTCTCGACCCGGCTGATGACTTTGCCCTATCGCGAAACCTTCTGGTCGGCGTGGGAGGAGGTCACGACGCTCAAGGCGCCGAGAACCGACGTCGCGGCCGAACTGTCTGCTCTCGGCGAAGACGCCTACGCCACGCTTCAGCGGCTGCGCGCCGATCTCGACAAGACGCGTGACGATCTGCGCATGCTGGCCATGGGCTCCGACGAGGTGGCGGGGCGCGTAGCGGATGATCGCCACGTCGCCGTGCGCTGGCGCGATGCGACGGCCATCGCGATGTCGCGGCTTTCGGCCGAGATCGCGGTCAAGACGCGTGTCTACCGGCAGTCGACCGCGCCGGCTCCACCCCTTTCGGACGGCGACATCTGGATCGACACCGGCGATGACAATTTCATGCGGGTCTGGTCAGCGGCCGACAGCGAATGGCAGGACGCGACTTCGCTCGGCGTCACGACCTATGCGCAGGATGAAGCGCCCTCGGCGGCCGAGCTAGGCGACTTGTGGATCGACACGACGGCCGGCGCAAACGTCCTGCACCGCTTCGACGGCTCGGATTGGGTCGAGATCAGCGACGAGCGCATCGAGGCGACGGCGCAGGCGCTGAGCGCGGTGCAGGCCGTGGTCGGTAACATCTCGGCTGATGGCCTGCGCAAGATCGAGGTGCAGGCAGGTACGGGCGACGTCGTGGCGCGCCTGGTCGACATGGTGCGCGCCACGATCGGCGATGTCTGGGTCGAGGCCGGGACCATCGTCGAGGTCGGTTTCGAAGACGCCGATCCCGACAAGCCGTTTGCGAACTACCTGATCGCGGCTTCCCGTTTCGTCATCTACGACCCGAACACCGGCGCGAAATCTTCTCCGCTGGTGTTCGAAGACGGCGTTCTGAAACTGGCGCTTGCCGATCTCGGCCACTTCTACGCCGGCGTCGGGGAGGCCCCTGACGGCGCGTTCAAGGTCACGTTCGAAGAAGGCAAGATCGAGTGGTTCGATGTCTAGGCGCGGCTATTTTGAGAACCAGAACGGCAAGTTTCGCCTACGGATCGTCGAAGACGGATATGACGTTGATGACGAGACGACGCCAGCAAACAAGGTGATCATCGACAGCGACGCCATCAGGACCCCGAGCGTTCTCCAATCGGGAATGTACACCGCAAACAACGCCAACCAGTTGGACGGCCGGTGGATCGTGAGCGGCTGGGACCTTCCTTACATTCCGCTTTGCACCTTTCTCTTTCACGGCGATGGTGACCTTTACTGGTTCCCCTATGCCATCATAACCGGCACGACCGATCTGCTTCGCGTGACGAGCGACGGCATCTATGTTCGCATGACGGATGCCTTCGGGCTTCGTCGGTTCCCGTTTCGCATCCGCTGGGTCGCCTACAGAATACCGGTGACGCCGTGAAGCGAGCCATCATCACCAAGGACAAGTTTCGCATCTCCGTTCCCGGCGTCGATGTCGATGCGGCAAGCGATTTCGAGTTCATCCTTCACGAGGATCATCTGAGCGCGCAGCCCTATTTCATGCTGTGGATACCGTGCCCGCTCACAGGCAAGAACAACAACACCAACAGGAGCGCGACCGTCCCCATCACCGTCCCCGAGATCACGGACGACACCATCGTTCTTCTCTATCTCGAGGTTTCCGACGAAGGCGGCTCCTATTACCCCACTCCGCCGAGCGTGGGCGGCGATCAATCAGTGGGCGCACAGGTTCTCATCGGCCTTGAGACCGGGACGACGGTGAATGTCACCTTCGGCGTGCCGCAGACCGTGCGCGCGCCGATCGGAGCGTTTCTGATCCTGATGAGGAGCGGGCTGTAGCTATGCCAAGGATGCGCATATCGGCAGAGGGCATCGAGATCGCCAAGGAGGACTTCGACGTCGACACGGCGGCCCCCGAGAACTTTATCTTCTCCAGCAAACTCCCGACGCTCCGGCTCGCCTTGACGGGTGTCGTGACGCTGACCGGCTATTCAGGCCCGCTGTCGACCCGCTTTGCGCGCGCGATCGTCTACTATGACGAGCCCTTCGCGAAGCCGCCGCTGGTTCTGGCGGCGGGGATCGTGTCGAGCACGGATTCGGATCAGGCCCCCTTTGTGTCCCAATCACTTTCAGGGTGGGCAAGATGGGTTCGATATTCCGTAGCCTCGTTCACCGACCGGCTCGAAATCTACGGCTATCACCGCAATGTCGATGGCAATCTGGCACCGCGCCCGACGCGCACCTACCGTTACTACGTCTTCCACAACACGATCGACGACGGCTCCTGAGGGGTTCATCACATGGCATCTCCACCTCCTTTCACCACAGGCACCGTCACGCTCGTGAACGGCTCGAAGGCTATCGTCGGCACTGGCACCGGCTGGAAAATCAACGGCGTACGCGGCGGCCTGATGACCGTGGAGGTCGCCGGCGCGAACACGTTGGTGCTCGCCTCGGTCGACGACGACACGCATGCCACGGCGGCGACCAAATGGATGGGGCCGAGCGGGACCTACGCCTATGCGATCTCCATGGTCTCGGCCGACGCTGCCGACACCATCTGGGCAAGCCGGCACTGGTCGCGCGTCGTCGGCCAGGCGCTGCTCGCCGGCATCGTGCCGGTGGCTTCAGGCACCCTTGCCGAGCGCGACGCGCTGGACCCGCAGCCTGCGAACGGCGAATGGTTCGCCCATGCCGAGCCGCCCGCCGATCTGACGTTCTACCGCAAGGTGCCGGCCGGTTGGGAGGGGCCGTACGGGTTTCGCGGCGACCGTGGCCCCGGCGGCGTCGGCTCCAGCGGTCTCGGCCTGCCGACGCCGGGCGCAGCGGGCAACATTCCCGTGTTCTCGGCACCAAACACAGTGGTGCTGCGCGCGATACTCGGGACAGTTTCGCACGCTGGCGGCATTCCGACCGGCGCGCTGATGGAGGCAGGCAACAATGCCAACGGTCTCTACGCGCGATGGGCGAATGGTTGGCAAGTGTGCATCGGGGCCCGCGTATTGGCTCAGAACATGCAGATCTCCTATCTCGGCGGATTTCGCGGACAGGGACTGCACATGGTTCAGCTCCCGGCCTCCTTTGTCGATGCGGCCTCATATCAGGTCGCCATGGTCTCCGGCGGGCCTAATGAAGGACAGGTATTCGGGTGGGTAGAAAATCGAGCTAACCGGAACGCCGGTTATTTCCAGCCCATGCCGCTGGCGGTCACCTCTCAAACGGAAGGCGCGCGGTATCTCCAGTTCGTCGCCGCAGGAAGGTGGTTCTGATGCACATCTCGTTTTCCCCTCAGCGCCCGCACCAGCCCGACCACGCTGTGCTGACCGCCTCGAAGACCGGCGAGGTGCTCACGATCAATGGCGATTCCATCGACCTTTCCGTCATCCCCGATGGAGCTACGCTGCCGGCCGGCGCGATCGATAGCGAATGGATCGTTGGGCCGGTGGAGCGCATCGGCGGCGTGCTGCATGTCACGCTGCTGTTGCCGCACGGGCCGAACCCATCGCCGGCCGTGGCCTTCCCCGAGCCGATCACGGTGACAGGGGACGGGCCGGTTGAGGTGCCGCACGATCCCGAGCCGCAGGAGGGCTGACCCATGGCGACAATCGATCTGGCCCAGCTCGTCACAGCGGAGCAGAAGGCGGCCGCCGCACAGGCGGCAACGATGGAGCTGTTCCGATCGGCGATCCAGCGCCACGTCGACACGACGGCGCAGTCGCGCCGCTACGACAGCGGTCACGCGCTGGCCTCCTATATCGCCAGCACCAATAAGCAGTGGTCGGCCGAGGCGGCGGCCTTCGTCACGTGGCGGGACGCAGTGTGGGTCTATGCCTATGCGGAACTCGACAAGGTGTTGGCGGCCGAGCACGAGCAACCGACCGTCGACGCGTTCATCGGCGAACTGCCGGTGATTGAGTGGCCGGCAGCGCCGGAATAGCCTATCGCGTCACAGGGATGCCGGCTTCGAGCGCGGCTGCGATGATGGTTGCAAGGGCGTGACGATTGCCTATGGGCGCGGAATAATCCACAGGTCCACATGGTCGGTCTTACGGGCGCGGCTGATGGCGATAACTTTATCCCTATCCGTTCCTACGTCCTCGACTGAACCATCCATGCCGATCACCCCAATCTGATAACCTAGACATATCAGATAATCGAGGTAGGAATCTGCGCCACCCTTTATGTTATCTGGCGCAAACTCTGAGACGATTATCGGTTTGTGCCGCTTGAGTAGGGAGGATGCGCCGCGAAGGGCAATGTGTTCAAAGCCTTCAACATCGATCTTGCAGATATCGACGCGCCGCTTGCCGATAATCTGATCTATCTTCATAGACGGCACCATATGGCTCAGCATCAGCCTTTCCACATCATCAGCGGGTTCGTTCGTGGGGCCGTTCGAGAATGCTGTGCTGTAGCTGAGCAGGCGCATCTTCTCGTCTGCAGCCACAGCATGGATTTCTAGATTCTCGAATGCGTTCAATACCCGACTGATTTCAAGAAGGCGGACGTTGGATGGCGAGGGTTCTACCGCAATTACTGTACCCTTATCACCCACAATGCTCGCTGCCATCAGACTGAAGAAACCGACATTTGCCCCGACATCGAGAAATGTCATTCCGGGCCTCAGGTGCTCCCGGATTAATCCGGCAACCTCAGGTTCGTAGTTGCCGGCCAAAATATGCCTACCAATCAGATCGTCTTTCGGGTCTGTGGCAATCTTGAACCCGTCCACCTCCGATATGATCGGCCTTTCATCGAGCGATGGGGTTAGCAGCCCTCGCTGGCGAAATTCTTGCGAATTAATGTAGGTAGCAAGAACGCTGTAGAGCGGGGAGCCAACAAACTGCATGTGGCCCTCCATTTCCAGCGTGCCTATCTCTCGTTCAAACAAAATACGAAAGCACTGATGAATATCGTCTTCTGACGCAGTTTTCACTTTCTTCCCGCCCCTAGCAGCATCCCATCCGTTCATAAGACAATGTTCTACGGGAAATATCAATAAACTTGGCAGGCCGCCTAAGTTGGCCGCGGCGGGTTAAACATCACCAGAACATGAGGCAGCCATGCTCTGCAACGGACGTGCCGAGGCGATCGAGGACGCCTATCTGATTATGCTCGCGGCCTCCTCAATAAAAAAGGGCCGGACAAAGCCGGCCCTTTAAGTGGATGATCCGCTAGTTTCAGAACTTGAAGCTGACGCCGACGCGAAGCGCATGCTCCGTGACATCAAAATCTCCGAGGCCAAGGCCGAAATCTTCGCTACCATAATCGGAATAGCGATACTCGATCCGGGCCGACCAGTTGTCGGTGAAGGCATGCTCGACGCCCACGCCGACCGTCCAGCCGACGAAGGTCTCGGATTCGTCGAAACCGGGCGCATCGATATAGCCGTTGGTGAACGCAAGACCCGCGGTGCCATAGAGCAGAGTGCGGTCCCAAGCGTAACCAAGGCGGCCACGCAGCGAGCCAGCCCAATCCGTTCCGATCTCAACGGCGCCGCCTAGGTACTCGTTGGAGTTCCACGTGTAGTTGATGTCTCCCTCGACACCGAAGACGATATTGCCGTTCTGCCAGTTGGCGCCAACATGAACACCAATGGTCGGGCCGTTGAAGTCTTCATCACCGCCGCCGGGCAGATCGAGATTCGTCCAGACGTAGCCGCCCTGGACGCCGACATAAACGCCGGTCCAGTCGTAAGCGGCATAAACGGGGGCGGGCTCCTCGTAAGGAACGATCGCGTCGGCTGCGATAGCCGAAGATGCGGTGACGACGAAAGCTGCACCTGCGAGTAGAGCGGAAATGCGTGTCATGTTGCCTATCCTAGCTGGGGGGCGATGACTTCCGGTATACGCTTCCTCGATCTTCTTGTCTGTTACAGAGTTGCAACAGTCATGCCTTAACTATTCATTACCTATCGAACAATTAGCATCACCTGAAGCAAGCAACTCCGGAAATTTGCCATTAAGAATTCTTGCGCTCAATCCGGAACGAGCCGCCGGTCATCGACGGGCGGTTCCACGCTAACCTGCGCACCGTCTCGGCCGAGCTGGCGGCGTTGGTGCCGGAAGGTGTGATCGTGACGCCCGAGCCGGGGACGCCGGCGCGGGTGTGGGCGGGCGAGGAGCAGGCCGCACCGGAATAGCCGGACGGATGGTCCGGGGCCTCACGGCACCGCGGCGAGAATGCCTGCCTCGCACGTGAGTGCGATCTACCTTCGTGTATAGTGGTCGCCTGCCGGCAGCGAAACAAGAATGCCGGCTTCGCGAGCAGCCTCCTCGAATGCCAGCCGGGACGCGATCATGAGGCTGTCGCTTTCAGGGTTCCGCATCGCGTTCAAGGCAGATTCTTTCGCCTTCCGGTAAGCCGGACCTTCCTGTTCCGGCCAGCCGTTCAAGAGCAGATCGGCAGCGTGGCTCGGCCGCGTGACGTTATGCGTGGTGCTGCTGCCTATCATCACGCGCACCTGCCGATCCCACCATCCCAGGACCATGACACATCCTCCGTAATGCGGAGCAACGCCGCGGCCGTCGTTCGGTTGCGCGCCAACTTTTCCACATCACCAGAACTGGAGAACGCGCATGCGCATCGACGCTGACGTGGCGATTGAACTCGCCTCGCATGAAGGGCTTGTGCGTCAAGCCTACAAGGACAGTAAAGGCATCTGGACGTGGAGCATCGGCATCACGTCCATGAGCGGCCATAGCGTCGAGCGGTATATCGGCAAGCCGCAGACTCTGGAGCACTGCCTCGCGATCTACGTGTGGGCGCTGGAAAGGTATGCGGCGGACGTGCGCAAGGCTTTCGCTGCCAAGCCGCTCAACAAGCACCAGTTCGCGGCCGCTCTATCCTTCCACTACAACACCGGCGCCATAGGCAGGGCGTCATGGGTGAAGAAGTGGCTCGCAGGTGACATCGCCGGGGCACGCAAGTCCTTCATGGATTGGAGCAAGCCTGCCGAGATCGTTCCGCGCCGCCAGAAGGAGCGCGACCTGTTCTTCAGCGGCAAGTGGTCGAGCAACGGCACGGTGACGGAGTATACCCGTCTAAAGGCCAGCGGCACGCCCGACTGGTCCTCGGCAGTTCGAACGAACATCCGGCCGATCATGGAGGCCGTATTCGGGGCCAAAGCAGCCCCGCCAGCGCCTACAAAGCCTGTCGCGGCTCCGTCCCCTGTCCAGAAGCCAGAAGCCGTTCCTGCGCCGGTTACGGGCAAAGGCGACAGCATCGCAGGAGCGCTGCTCGGCATCGTCGTCCTGCTGCTGGTCGGCGCGGCCGCCCTGATCCTCGGAGACTGACATGAGCGCACTCGCTTCCATCCTCCTCGGGGCGGCCTCCGAACTGGCCGTGCCGGTCATCAAGAAGATACTCGGCGACAAGCTCGGTGGAGCAGGCGGGGAGATCGCCGGCAAGGTGATCGACGCCATCGCAGAGAAAGCGGGCGTGGCGCCCGAGGCGTTGCCAGACCTGCCGGCTGATGATCTGCAGGGTGCCATCGTGGCGGCCGAACCGGCAGCGGCCGACATCCTCGTCCACCATGTCGAAAGCCAGCGCCTCATGAACGAGACGCTACAGGCTGAACTCGACAAGGGCGGGCCGACGTGGACATGGGCATGGCGGCCTGGCTGGATGTGGCTTCTGGCCTTCGTCTGGCTCTACGCGCTGGTGCTCCGCCCGCTGACCAATGCGGCCTTCGGCGCGTCCATCGAAGCGATCGACCTCGGCATTCTCATGACGCTGACCGGTGTGTTCGCCGGCCTCTACATGGGCGGGCATACTGCATTGCGCGGCATCGAGAAATGGCGAGAAGGCCGGTGACATACCAAGACGACAGGAGCGATGCCGGTGCCGACAAACAGCAATATTGAGCGCGCTATTGGTGTCGTCATCGGCAAGCTTGATGGGATCGAGGACCGGCTGGACCGACAGGACGAGAGTCGAGCAGCACTTCACCGGCGCGTCGACGAACTTGTCCTACGCCAGACACATCAGGAAGCGGACATCCTGTCGATCAAGAACAAGGTCGACGCACATGAAAAGGTCACTGTCGAGGTTACCACGCTGCGAACCAAGGCCGAAGGCGCGGGGACTGTCGGGCGCTGGCTGCTGCGCGCCGGCATAGCGATCGTCGGCTTCGTGGGGTGGGTTCTCGGTCTCTACACTTGGCTGACCGGACGACCGCCTCCCTGACCCTGCGTTGTCGGAACGCCTCACGGTTTCGAGCATTGACACCAGCCTCCCCTCCGGAGGGATGGCACTCAGGCAGCGGCTCCGTCGCCCGAAAGGGTGGCGGGGCCTTTGCCTTGTTCAGTTAAGCGGCACGCTGACGCTGATCCTGCCGGCGGTGGAGCGCGTTCCGGAGCGTCCGATACCATCATGAGATGCCGAAAGGCTTAGCCGCGCACCAGACAGGAAGGCAAAGCCAAGGCTGCCCTCGACGCGGCCGTGGAAGCTGTCCTCGTCACCCAGATGCGAGTTTCTGACGAAATCCGCCACGCCCTCGAAGCGCAGGCCGGTATCGACCACGAGGTCGCCGTCCAGGTCGAAGCGATAGGACACGCCCGGACCGAAGGCGAACTGTCCCTGTTCCACGTTCACCGATGGGATCGCCACGCCGAGGCTGTCGACATAGGCGTCGGAGCGCTCGCGAAACCACGATAGACGTGCCCTTGGCAAGAAGGTCCACGCCCCATGCTTCCACTGGCCCTGAAGTGCAGCGCTCAGCATATACCTGGTCGCAGCGAAATCATCGTCATAGGTGCCGTATGGACTTACGCTGTTCGATGAACGTCCGCCCGCGGCCAGCACGTCGAGAAAGAGATGTTCCGACAATCTCGCGGTCAGGTACGGGCCGACCATCCAGCCAGTGCCGTCAACTGACGCACCGGTGGCATTATGGTTTTGCGTCAGCCTGTCGAACTGCGCGAAGCCACCTATAAGCAGATCCCGGTTAACCAGCCAGTCCGCGCCGATCGCTGCCAACGTGAAGTCACCCTCGGCTCCGTTGGCCGAGTAACGGCCATGGGTGAGGCTGGCCCATGCGTCGAACCGCGAAGGTTGCTCGACGCCCGCCAGCCGCTCAATCTGGGCAAGGCTGGCCGCCATGGAAAGCGTGCCACCTTCAACAAGACCCGGCAGATAGGCCATCAGGGAAGAAACCGGGTTACCGCCACTGCCAACTACGCCGTTAAGCCGATCGAAGCGGCGCTGGATATCGGGCTGGTTTGCCAGCAGGATGCCGGCTCGAGCCTGCATGAAAGAGGCTATGGCGTCGAGCGCGTCCTCACGGGAGCTGGCGGCCGCAAAGGTGCAGGTGACCGTCTCGCCCGGGTCGAGCGTGATGGATGCGCTGCGCAAATCGACGTCACCGACGCTGTCGGCGTCGGAGCACGAGATCGCCTCGAGTACGAAGCCTTCCGGTCGCATATCGACAGCCGTCAGCGTGTAGGAGCCGGCCGGCAGCGGCACAGGGGCGCTCTCGCCCACCCCGCCGCTGGTCGAAACAGAAAGATTTAGGGAAGGCGTCGGCGAGGAGAAGCCGAACGTGGCATCCCGAGAGCCGCCGTTTACCTGTCGCACGATCACCGCGCCCAGCACCTGTACGGTGTGCGCGAGCGCTGACGACATTTCCGCGGCATGCGTGACGTCACCTAAATAGTGAGCGGTGATCTGGTGGGTGCCAACCGATAGCGCGGAGAACGGAAATGCGGCCTCGCCTCCGGAGAGCAGTGCTGTGCCCAGCAAGCCATCGACCGATGAGCGGAATTCGACCTCGCCTGTCGCGCTCGCCGGCATGACCGCTGCCGTCAAAATGACTTCCTCGCCGTCAGACGTGACGTTCCCGGAAGAAGTGAGGCCTACGGAGCTGGCGATCTGCTGAACATCCAGCTGGACGGTCCTGCTTGTGCTGCCGTCGTCATTGGTCGTGTTGGTGAAGGTGATCGTGCCCGGGGCGGGGCCGACAGGAAGCGTATCGGCGCTGACATTGAAACTTGCGGTCACGGCGAGCGTTTCGCCACTGGTGAGCGTGAATGCCGTGCCCGGCGTCGCCCCGGCAAGCTCAATGAAACTACCCGCTACAGTTACCGTTACCTCGATGTCTTCCTGGCCGGTGTTCTCCAGTGTCCATACTTTCGAGGGCGGCGCAAACGGGCCGCCGACCGGCCCGGTAGCGACGAGTCCGTTGCCATCGGAAACCGAAAGCGCGCCGGGCGCGAGGTAAGTAAACGCACCGGCGAGCGCGCCGGAGACGTTCATCGGTGGTGACACGTTATTGTTCACCTTATGAACGCGCACTTCCGCAGGACCGGGCGTCACCCCCGGTGGTGTAGTAGCAGTAATTGTTGTTGCATCGTTCACCGTAAAGTCCGCAGGAGCCAAGGCCACGCCGCCGATGCTTACCCCGCTCGCTCCAAGGAAGTTGGATCCGGTGATCGTTATCGGGGTTCCGCCGGTCAGGGAACCGGTTGTGGAAGAAAGCGCCGACACGACCGGTTGCGTTGGCTCGATGCGGAAGGTTGCCTCGGCGACGGATGCGATGCTTACGAAGGAGTTTTCCCGCACATTAAACTCGAGTCCGTCAACGCCGTAGAAATCGGCCGTCGGGGTGTACGTGAAGGAGCCATCAGCGTTGAGAACCATGGTGCCGTGTACCGGCGCGGTGTTGATGTATGCTATCAACACGTCCCCGTCGGCATCACTGGACTGTGCGAGCATCCCGGGAGCGCCGCTTGCGACCGAAAAACCCTGCTGCCCGGAAAAACCGACATCGCCCGCTACCGGTGCGCTGTTGGTGTAGGCATAGCTCTGGCTTGCGCTGGTGCCGCCCGACGTCCTAGCCTGCACCAATACCGTCTGAGGCCCCGCCGGAGATGACGCCGGCATCACCACTCTGATCTCTGTGTCGCTGACACGGGTCACGCTACCCGCCGGAACGGGCGTGCTGCCGATCAGAACTTCGGCGCCGGCGGTGAAATTCGTTCCTGTGAGCGTCACGGTATTTCCTCCGCGATGCGTGCCGGAGGCAGGTGAAAGGCTTCCGAGGGTAGGGGGAACCTGTGCTGGAACACAATTCCACGACAGTTCCGTGGCACCGTCATTTTCCACATGGACGGTTACCGGGCCAGCCGTGCTTGCAGGAAATGTATAGGAGCCGGAATCGGCTCGCGGTCCGTACACTATGCTCCCGGCGCTTTCGATCCGATAGCTGGACTGTGGATTGCCTCGCACCCACGTAACATGAATTGTGTCGCCTGCCGCAAAGTCGGTGGCGGTCCACGCACCTTGATAGCCCGCAAAAGAGTCCCAATTTCCCGTTAATGCGTCGCATCCCGGAGATGCATGCGCGGGAGAAGGATCAGCGATGGTCAACGTCACAGCAGCCATGGCGATGACGAACTGCATTGCGTAAACATGTTGGACGGAATGCACAAAGCGACTGAGCGCTCTAAGAATCATAGCACCCCCCAATAATACCTAAAAATAGACTAGCCGCACTAATACCTATAGCCTCATCCGAAATCTACCCTTCCTGCCATTCACCATAGCATCGGCTTGCGGTCGAACGCCATCACGACGACGAGCTTCGGCATCTTGCGCTCGGCAAAATGTTATCGGCCATAAAGCGTCTCGTGCGACACCCTTGGGTAATTGTAGGATCGAATACGATAGCCAATAAGCTCGCCCTTAATAGTGTGTTCATCGACGGTTCATCGGTCAGCGTGTTAGAGGGATATTTTTCTCGGTTCGAAAGAAATCACATGGTGAGCCCCAAGGGTCGCTTCGACACTGTAAAGGTTAAAGAGGCTGCACAGGCCCTTGTAGAAGCCCATGCGGCCAAGGCGGAGGAGGTCGCGATCCGCCTCCTTGATCCCATGCATCCCACGGAATTTGCAGAAGCTGTTCTAGCTGAGGTTCGGGGCCTTTTAGGCGAGCGCACAGATCGTTGACGTTAACTTAACCCCCTGACCATACGTAAGGTCGCGCGGATGGAATAGGGGACGAGGGTATGGGCGCGGACGATGATCCATTCAAAACAAGCGATTACGAGAGGATCAGATACGTCCAGGAAATCTTGATCGAGGCTCGAAGCGTGGCCGCCCTAGTTCCCCATGCCGACCCGCTTGCTTACCTTCTTGAGGCTACGATTCTGGAAGCAGAGGATATGCTGACCCGTATCGCCGGTCGGGATAGCGCTTGAGGATGGTGGCGCGAGTAAACCGCCTTTCACTCAGCACTCCGCCGGTCTGAAACAGCCCCGCCAGCGCAAAGCCAGCGGGGCAGGAAAATGGCAAGTAGAAACCGTGGCTCGGCGATCAGCCGTTCGTAATCAATGATCGATCTTCGTGAGGCTTAGATTTTGTTGGGGGCGTTTTATGCTGCCAAGCCGGTTTCTAGTCGTCAGGCCGCTTGCGTGTTCTCCGTAATACAGCCCGGAGTTTCAAAGGGCTGCCGTTCTCCCCGCATGATATCGCTGGCCTCGACATAGGCCATCTCGATGAGATAGGCGAGCATTTCGCACCTCTCAGCTTCCACGATGGTACGAAGCTGCCCCAGCATCGACCTTACATATTCGATATTTTCCATGCGTTTTCGTTGCCTGATGTCTTTCATTCGAGCTTCCTCCGAATTTCTGACACGCTCCGAACCCATACTCCACTGACAAATACTAACTCAAATCCTACCCGAAATTACATTCTAGTCACCACAACTTTTAGGATTGCACGGTTGTGCTAGTTTAGGCGGTTATCGGACTGATTGGTAAGGCGATCCATCTCGTTTTTTGTAACGTTCAACAGGTAGGATATGGCACGTAAATCCAGCCTTCGTGCGATTTCTAAGCATGCTGAAAGATGGGCTGCGAGCTGGGCAAGTAGCTCTGATTCCCTCTCGGACAGATCGAGAACGAAGCCGGGATAGATTGTAGGCTTGCCGTTCGTATCGAAATAGCAACGTCCTGAAGCGAGTACTTTGCGCTCGCCGAGATCACGGCTGATGACACGATAGCGCATCTCGAAAGGTTCCCCTTTCAGAGCCTGCGCCACGGTTTCCCGTACCTTTGGTAGGTCGTCGGGATGGATCGCCCTGAGGATGCGGCTCAAAGGTTGTCCGGCCGCGCCCTCCGATGGCAGCAAGTTAAAAAGTCGCGACACGACAGGGTCTGTGTAGACGATATCACGTGTAACATCCCAAGACCAAACGCCAGCAGGAATATGTTCTTTTCTTACATCTGCATCACTCATGCACCGCTCCTCTGGAGCCGCGCCCATTATGACACATGTTTTTCAAGAATGGCTAGATATCGAGATTATATTTGCCGCTTCTCGATCTCAGCGAGCACCAACCTGCTAAAACCAGAATCCGGGAGGGATTCAGCCAGCCGTTTTGCTTGTATGACGCTTTCCGTGCCGTAGAGCGATATCAGTGCATCTGCTATTCTGGCAACCTGTTCGGTTTCCGGCAGATCGCTATCGTAGGCGACCACCATTGCCAGTGCGTCGCGAAGGATACCGTCGGGGGCAATATCCTGGAGAGCCGAAGCCGCGCCCTTTATGTCGCCACGGCGCAACGCGACACGTCCCTCACCCATCTTCGCGGATGGATGCTCAACGATCTCCTTATCGGCCACTAAGGTTCCCTCTTCACCAAGGCGATATGAGAGTACGCTATTCCAGATCGAATTCCTAACAATTGATCTGGGCCAACAAAAGATGAAATTCGCGCTGTCAGTGTGTTTTACCCTGATAGTGGGCATCTGGGCCGCGGGCTGTTGGGGGGGGCTTGGCAAGGGCGCGCGCCTCGTTGGCTCCGGCCGGCGGACTTTTTGCATGAGGACGATGAAAGCGCTTAGTACGTCATTTGACAACGACACTGCGCTTGCCTTGGGGTAAGTTGATACATCGACGGCCACTTTTTAGGGCGCTGTCGGCTGTGAGCGACGACCATGCTTTCGCCCCGATGAGGAGAAAGCCATGCCGTGGCGCAAATTGCTTTCCTTTTCCAGTCTACCCGCCGACGACATCGCCCTTCTGGAGGCGATCTTCAACCAGACTTCAAATCGGTTCGCCTCCGAAGAGGAGCGACATACCCTCTCACAAAACTTGGTCGCGCTTTTCTCGACCGGTGCCCGGGAAGAAGCTGAGTTGATCCGCCGCCTAGCTAAATACCTGCCAAGCGTAGAGAAGGCGCCTGTGAGAAAGTTGGGGCACCGAAAGGCGCTGATGCAAAAGAAGGCCGGCGCAGGAGCCGGCTAGGTCGGGTTAAACTTGGAGCGCCGGGGCAGCATGGCTATGGCGATCCGCGTCGCGCTGCCGACAATGCGGTCACCGCTTCCAGTAGCACGGCTGACATCTCCGCCTCGGTGAAGCCGTCAGAGAGGCGGCCGTACTCGCTTAGCGAAAAGACCACATCCTCTGGTCGACGCCCGCTGCAAGAGGCGCGTCCGCTCAAGCTTCGTCAGCTGCTCAACCTGGTTGGCGGCGCGGATCAGTTCCGAGATGAAGGCGGAAACGGCGTCGGTCAATGCTGACCGCGGCCAAGCAGCCGCTCGCCGTCGCCCTTGTGATCCCAGCAGAACCACTGCGCGGGCCGGCCGGCGAGGGAAAAGCCGAAGCCGCCCCACTCCTTGCAGCCAGCATGCTCGCACAGGTGAACCCAGATGCCGCCCGCCTTGGGCCTCGCCTGTTCGTCTCTGCTCGGTTCGTCACTCATCTGATCACCACCGACACTATCACCAGAACCGCCAGCAGCACGATTGCCAGATAGGCGATCCAGCGTCTCGGTGTCGATATGGGCGATTCCTCGCCGTCAGGGAATGGTGGTCGATCGGTCAAGTCTTGTCGCTTTTGGGTGCGGCGTCCATTTGAAATCCTCTTTTCAAATCAATGGGTCAGTTCGCGCCGCACTTTTGCGTATGCATCTGAAATTATTGCATGATGCGAGAAGTGACCAAATTGAAATCCGCCGTGAGAGCCGGCTCGCGCCGGCTCCCGCGGCGTTTCGTCCCGCGCGTGTCTCAAAGCGCCTTCGCCATCTCGCGAAGCTGGAACTTCTGGATCTTGCCGGTCGAGGTCTTGGGGATCTCGGCGAAGACCACGGTGCGCGGGCATTTGAAGCGGGCGAGCAGCGTGCGGCAATGCTCGACGATCTCCTCCTCCGTCGCGCTGGCGCCCGGCTTCAGCTCGACATAGGCGACCGGCGTCTCGCCCCATTTGTCGTCCTGGCGCGCGACCACGCCGCAGGAGGCGACGGCCGGGTGCTTGTAGAGCGCGTCCTCGACCTCGATCGAGGAGATGTTCTCGCCGCCGGAGATGATGATGTCCTTGGAGCGGTCCTTGAGCTGGATGTAGCCGTCCGGGTGCATGACGCCGAGATCGCCCGAATGGAACCAGCCGCCGGCGAAGGCCTCTTCGGTCGCGGCCTTGTTCTTGAGGTACCCCTTCATGACGATGTTGCCGCGGAACATGACCTCGCCGATGGTCTCGCCGTCGGCGGGCGTCGGCTCCATCGTCTCGGGGTCGCGCACGGTGAGGCCCTCGAGCGCGGCGTAGCGCACGCCCTGCCGCGCCTTCTTCTGGGTGCGCTCGCCCTTCGGCAGCGCGTCCCAGTCGGCGAGCCATTCGTTGACGACCGCCGGGCCGTAGGTCTCGGTCAGGCCGTAGAGATGAGTGACGGCGAAGCCGGCGTCGGCCATGCCGGACAGCACGGCCTCGGGCGGCGGGGCGGCGGCGGTGTTGAAGGTCACGGTCTGGGGGAAGTCGCGCTTGTCGGCTTCCGCCGCGTTGATCAGCGTCGACATGACGATGGGCGCGCCGCACAGATGGGTGACGCCGTGATCGGCGATGGCGTCGTACATCGCCTTCGCCCGCACCCAGCGCAGGCACACATGCGTGCCGCCGGTGACGGCGAGCGTCCATGGGAAGCACCAGCCGTTGCAGTGGAACATCGGCAGCGTCCACAGATAGACCGGGTGGCGGCCCATGCCCGCATGGACGGTGTTGGCATAGGCCATCAGCGCCGCGCCGCGATGGTGGTAGACGACGCCCTTGGGGTTGCCGGTGGTGCCCGAGGTGTAGTTGAGCGAGATAGCGTCCCATTCGTCGTCGGGCATGGACCACGAAAAATCCTCGTCGCCCGAGGCGACGAACGCCTCGTAGTCGAGGCTGCCGACGCGTTCGCCCTTGGGATAGGGCGCGTCGTCGCCGTAGTCGGGGTCGTCGTAATCGATGACCAGCGGCTTCGCTTTCGCGATCGCCAGCGCCTCCCTGACCACGCCGGAGAACTCGCGGTCGACGATCAGCACCTTCGATTCGGCATGGTCGAGCTGGAAGGCGAGGATGGCGGCGTCGAGGCGGGTGTTGAGCGAGTGCAGCACCGCCCTGACCATCGGCACGCCGAAATGCGCCTCCAGCATCGGCGGGGTGTTGGACAGCATCACCGAGACGGTGTCGCCCTTGCCGATGCCATGCTTCGACAGCGCGGAGGCGAGCTTCAGCGACCGGCGCCAGAACTCGGCATAGGTGACGCGGGCATCGCCGTGGACGATGGCGACATGGGCGGGAAACACCTTCGCCGCGCGCTCCAGATAGGTCAGCGGCGTCAGCGGCTGGTGGTTGGCCGGGTTCTTGCCGAGGTCGAGATCGTATGGACTGGTCATTCATGCCTCCCTGTCGCCGCCGATTATGCACAACGGCGCGGTGCCGTCATCAGGGGTGGAGGACGGCGCGATTGCGAATCCGCTTCTCAGGATGGCGCGATATGCTCTATGCCGCATTCCAACCATGATCGCTCGTCATTGAAGCCGAACCCGACAGGACCGCTATGAACCCGACCGAGACGCCGAACCGCTGCCGCCTGGTGTTGATCGCCCCGAAGGGCGCGACGCCGCAGGCGCTTGCCGCCGCGCTTTCGGGCGGCGACGTCGCCTCGCTGATCCTGCCGCAATGGGACATGGACGAGACCGCGTTCCAGGCCCATGCGGAGACGGTCGTGCCGGCGGCGCAGGAGGCGGGCGTGGCGGCGGTGATCGCCGGCGACATGCGCATCGCCATGCGCGCGCGCGCCGACGGCGTCCATGTCGAGACGAACAAGCGCGACCTCGCCGACATCGTGGGCAAGCACCAGGGCAAGCTGATCGTCGGCACCGGCGGGGCGACGACCCGCGACGACGCGCTGGAACTCGGCGAGACCCGGCCCGACTACATCTTCTTTGGCCGCTTCGGCTACGACCTGAAGCCCGAGCCGCATCCGCGCAACCTGAAGCTCGGCCAGTGGTGGGCCGAGATGGTGGCGCTGCCCTGCATCGTCATGGGCGGCTCGGACATGGCCTCGCTTGCCGAGGTCGCGCGCACCGGGGCCGATTTCGTCGCGCTGTCGGCGGCCGTGTTCGGCGAGGGCGTCGACCCGGCCGAGGCGGTCGCGCGCGCCAACGCGCTGCTCGACGAGCACGCTCCCCGTTTCGAGGGCTGATCCGTTGCGTCTGCGCCCGCTTCTCCTGTTTCTGTCGCTGGTCCCGGCATCGCTGGCGCTGCCGGCGCTGGCCCAGCGGGCGGAAACGCCGGACGCCGCGCCCGCCGGGGCCGAAACCGCCGCGCCGGCCGAGACCCTTGCGCCCGACGCCGACGCGGTCAGGCGCAGCCGCTTTTCCGAGCGGCCGTCGGATGCCGCCTATGGCGCGTTCCAGCGCGGCTACTACATCACCGCCCTCAATCTCGCGACGCCGCTGGCGATCGAGGGCGATCCGGCGGCGCAGACGCTGATCGGCGAGATCTATTCGCGCGGGCTCGGCGTGCGCCGCGACCTGCCCACGGCCATCGAATGGTACGAGAAGGCGGCCGAGCGGAAGGTGCCGGAGGCGCTGTTCCAGCTCGCCATGATCCTCTACGACGGCGGCGCCGAGTTCGGCGACAGGGCGCGGGCGGCGAAGCTGATCGAGGAGGCGGCCGAGGCCGGCCACAGCCTCGCCCAGTTCAACTTCGCCCAGATGCTGGTCGAGCGCGATGCGACGCCGCAGGGGACGGCGCGCGCCGTCGCCTATTACGAGAAGGCCGCGCGCGCCGGGCTGGCCGACGCGCAATACGCCATGGCCGAGGTGGCCCGCCAGGGCGCGGGCGGCCGGCCGGTCGACCTCGCCGAGGCGCGGCGCTGGCTGTCGCTGGCCGCGGCGCAGAACCACGACACCGCCCAGATCGAGCTCGGCACCATGCTGGTCGAGGGCGAGGGCGGGCCGCGCGACGAGAAAGCCGGCTTTTCCTGGCTGATGCGGGCGGCCGCGGCCGGCAACGCGGCGGCGCAGAACCGGGTGGCCAAGCTCTACCGCGCCGGCATCGGCGTCGAGCCGGACAGGGTGACGGCGGCGGCGTGGTATCTGCGCGCGCGGCGGGCCGGACTGGTCGATCCGGTGATGGAGGACCAGCTCGACGGCCTGACCGAGGAGGAGATGGACGAGGCCGGAAAGCGCGCCGCCACGCTCGGTTGATCGTCTCGCACTTGCCTCGGGCCGCGTTTTATGGTCTTGGAGCCGCGATAAAGCGCCTGCGGCGCGCACACTTTCCGGAACCGAACAATGGCTAAGATCAACGGCAACGAAATCCGTCCGGGCAACGTCATCGAGCATGATGGCGGCCTGTGGGTGGCGGTGAAGACCAACGCGGTGAAGCCCGGCAAGGGCGGGGCCTACAATCAGGTCGAACTGAAGAACCTCATCAACGGCACCAAGCTCAACGAGCGCTTCCGCGCCGCCGAGACGGTGGAGAAGGTGCGCCTCGAGCAGAAGGATTTCACCTTCCTCTACGAGCAGGGCGAGGCGCTGGTGTTCATGGACGACGAGAGCTACGAGCAGCTCGAGCTCGAGAAGGACTTCGTCGGCGACCGCGCCGCCTTCCTGCAGGACGGCATGAAGGTGACGGTCGAGCTGCACGAGGAGCGCCCGATCGGCGTCTCGCTGCCCGACCAGGTGACGCTGACGATCACCGAGGCCGACCCGGTGGTGAAGGGCCAGACGGCGGCCTCGTCCTACAAGCCGGCGGTGCTGGAGAACGGCATCCGCGTGCTCGTCCCGCCCTTCATCTCGTCGGGCGAGAGGATCGTCGTCGACACCAACGAGATCACCTATATCCGCCGGGCCGACTAAAGCCCCGTCGCGACCCGAGACTTCGGAGAGTTCCATGGCGCGCTCCGCCATCATCAACGTCATGGTGCAGGCGGCCATGAAGGCCGGCCGCTCGCTCGGCCGTGATTTCGGCGAGGTGCAGAACCTCCAGGTCTCGCTCAAGGGGCCGGGCGACTATGTCAGCCAGGCCGACCGGCGGGCCGAGGAGATCATCTTCACTGAGCTTTCCAAGGCGCGGCCGGGCTATTCCTTCGTCATGGAGGAGCGCGGCGAGGTGGCGGGCGACGACGACCAGCACCGCTTCATCGTCGATCCGCTCGACGGCACCACCAACTTCCTGCACGGCATCCCGCTCTTTTCCATCTCGATCGCGCTGGAGCGGCAGGGCCAGCTCGTCGCCGGGGTGATCTACAACCCGGCGATGGACGAGCTCTATACCGCCGAGCGCGGCGGCGGCGCGTTCATGAACGACCGGCGGCTCAGGGTCGCGGCGCGGCGCAACCTCTCCGACGCGGTCATCGGCACCGGCATTCCGCATCTCGGGCGCGGCCATCACGGCCACGCGCTGATCGAGCTGAAGAACGTCATGGGCGAGGTGGCGGGCATCCGCCGGCTCGGCTCGGCGGCGCTCGACCTCGCCTATGTCGCGGCGGGACGCATGGACGGGTTCTGGGAAAGCTGGCTGGCGCCGTGGGACATGGCGGCCGGCATCCTGATGGTGCGCGAGGCCGGCGGCTTCTGCACCGACGCTTCCGGAGGGCAGGCGATCTTCGACAGCGGCACGGTCGTCGCCGGCAACGAGGCGATCCACAAGGCGCTCTTGAAGACCGTGCAGAAGAAGGCGTGAGGCGCAGCCCGCGCCTGCCTTTCTGTCCCGAAGCGGCACAATTTCGTGCAAGTGGAGGCCGGCTGTTAAGCTTCGGTTAAGCTTTACAGGCTATTACTGTGCATATCCAGTTTTCTGGATTCTGACCGAGTGGCCTCGCCACTCCGTTTGACGCCTCCCTGTTAAACTCCTGAGAGCCGCTTCCGCGGCTCTTTTTTTGTCTTCCGGGCCGCCCGCACCGGTTTCCATGCCTTTCGGGCGGCGTTAACCTTCTGTTAAACACCGGCTTGCCATCGGCCGCGCGACGTATCAAATTCCCGCTTCCCGTCGCGGGTCGAAGGCGCTGCGCCAAGAACCGTGCCTCTTCGCGACGGGCGGCGGCGTCTAACGAGTACGGGGTAGCAGTCATGCAGAGCAGGGATCACGAGGGATCCAATACGGTCAGCCTCGCGGAAAGGCGCATCTTCTCGGCCTCGTTCAAGCCGCTCTACGATGAGGGCATGGGGCTGGTCGAGCAGGCGGCCGACTATCTCGACGGCGAAGGCCGCGCCGCGGCCAAGGGGCTTTCGCGCGTCGGCGCGACGCTCTATGCCGCCGAATCGATGCGCCTCACCACCCGCCTGATGCAGATCGCCTCGTGGCTGCTGCTGCAACGCGCCGCCAATTCCGGCGAGATGACGCGCGACCAGGTCGCCACCGAGAAATCGAAGGTCCGGCTCGACACCGCCTCGGCGCAAGGGGACGCCGCCGGCTGGGCCGAGCTGCCGGACGCTTTCCGCGCCATCGTCGAGCATTCGCTGCGGCTCCAGGCGCTGGTGCGCCGCATGGACGACGAGATCTACGGCGAGGCGGGCCAGCCGCGCGTGCAGGCCGCCGCGCGCCCCGGCAATCCGGTGTCCGACCAGATCAGCCTGTTGAAGACCGCGTTCGCGCACGGCTGAGGTTCGCGACTTCCGTTTCTGCTTTGTTCACTTTTCGATGGCATTTCCATGCGCTCGCAATAGGGTGGACGCATGAGAGAGGCGATTCGCATCATCGGCATCGATCCGGGCCTGCGCCGCACCGGCTGGGGCGTGGTCGACGTTCTGGGCAATTCGCTGCGCTTCGTCGCCTCCGGCACGGTTCGATCCGACGACAAGGCCGACCTCGCCTCGCGGCTGCGCCAGCTCCATGACGGGCTTTCCGGGGTCATCCGTTCCCACATGCCGCACGAGGCGGCGGTTGAGCAGACCTTCGTCAACAAGGACGCGACCGCGACGCTGAAGCTCGGCCAGGCGCGCGGCGTCGCCATGCTGGTGCCGGCGCTGGCCGGCCTCGGCGTCGCCGAATATGCGCCGAATGCGGTCAAGAAGGCGGTGATCGGCGTCGGCCACGGCGACAAGAAGCAGATCCACATGATGGTCAGGGTGCTGATGCCGAAGGCAACCTTCGATGGCGACGACGCGGCCGACGCGCTCGCCATCGCCGTCTGCCACGCGCATCATCGCCAGAGCGTGACCGGGCGGCTGGCCGCCATGGCATCGGCCTGACGGGCCTCGGGGGTGCGGAATGATCGGCAAGCTGAAGGGCACGGTCGACGAGGTCGGCGAGGACCATTTGATCCTCGACGTCCACGGCGTCGGCTACGTTGCGTTCTGCCCGGCGCGGACGCTGGCCGGGCTCAATGCCGGCGAGGCGGCGGTGCTCCACATCGAGACCTATGTCCGCGAGGACATGATCCGGCTCTACGGCTTTTCCTCGACGCTGGAGCGTGAGTGGTTCCGCCTGTTGCAGAACGTGCAAGGCGTCGGCGCGAAGGTCGCGCTGTCGGTCTTGTCGACGCTGGCGCCGGCCGAGCTCGCCAACGCCGTCGCCCTGCGCGACATCGCCATGGTCTCGCGCGCGCCGGGCGTCGGCAGGAAGGTGGCCGAGCGCATCGTCACCGAATTGAAGGGCAAGGCCCCGGCGCTGGCCGGCGAGGCCGCGGCCACGATCGGCTTCGCGCAGGAGCTGGGCGCAGGCGTCGCGCCCGCGCCGGCGGCCGACGCGGTCTCGGCGCTGACCAATCTCGGCTATTCGCGCGACATCGCGGCGAGCGCCGTCGCCGCGGCGATGAAGGCGGCCGGCGAGGGCGCGGATTCGGCCAAGCTGATCCGCCTCGGCCTCAAGGAGCTGGCGCGGTGAGCTGGCCCGGTGGATTGGCATGGTGAGCAACGGTTGCAACGCGCCGCCGCCCGTGAAATGACAGGGCCATGAGAATGGCAGGATCATGAGCCTGACACCCCGTTTGATCTCTTCGGAAAAGCGCGGCGAGGACGCGGAGGTGTCGCTGCGGCCGCAGACGCTCGACGAGTTCGTCGGCCAGCAGGCGGCGCGCGCCAACCTCAAGGTCTTCATCGAGGCGGCGAAGAATCGCGGCGAGGCGCTCGACCATGTGCTGTTCGTCGGCCCGCCGGGGCTCGGCAAGACGACGCTCGCCCAGATCATGGCGCGCGAGCTCGGCGTCAATTTCCGCTCGACCTCCGGCCCGGTCATCGCCAAGGCCGGCGACCTCGCGGCGCTCCTGACCAATCTCGAGGACCGCGACGTGCTGTTCATCGACGAGATCCACCGGCTCAACCCGGCGGTGGAGGAGATCCTTTATCCGGCGATGGAGGATTTCCAGCTCGACCTGATCATCGGCGAGGGGCCGGCGGCGCGCTCGGTCAAGATCGACCTCGCCCGCTTCACGCTGGTGGCGGCGACGACGCGGCTCGGCCTCCTGACCAACCCGCTGCGCGACCGCTTCGGCATTCCGGTGCGGCTCGATTTCTACACGGTGGACGAGCTGGAGACCATCGTCAGGCGCGGAGCGCGGCTGCTTTCCCTGCCGATGAACGACGAGGGCGCGGTCGAGATCGCGCGGCGCGCGCGGGGCACGCCGCGCATCGCCGGCCGGCTCCTGCGCCGGGTGCGCGACTTCGCCTCGGTCGCCGGCGCCGAGGTGGTGGACCGCAAGACGGCGGACGCGGCGCTGTCGCGGCTGGAAGTCGACGCGCTCGGCCTCGACACGCTCGACCGCCGCTATCTTTCGATGATCGCGAGGAATTTCGGCGGCGGGCCGGTCGGCATCGAGACTATCGCGGCCGGGCTCGCCGAGCCGCGCGACGCCATCGAGGACATCATCGAGCCCTATCTCATCCAGCAGGGCTTCATCCAGCGCACGCCGCGCGGGCGGATGCTGACGGCCAATGCCTGGCGGCATCTCGGCCTCGACGCGCCGAAGGACATCGCCCAGCAGCAGATCGGACTGTTCGAGGAAGAATGAGCGGGAACGACACCCTTGACCCCGGGCTCGCCGGGCTGGCCGGCGAGCTGACCGATTTCGGCCACCGGCTGAAGGCGCTCGTCTACTACGCCGACACCGACTTTTCCGGCGTCGTCTACCATGCGCGCTACCTCGAATTCCTCGAGCGCGGCCGCTCCGACTTCCTGCGCCTCGCCGGCGTCCACCACACCGAGCTCGCCGAGGGGGTGCATGGCGAGAAGCTGGTCTGGGTGGTCCGGCGCATGGAGATCGACTTCCGGTCGCCGGCGCGCATCGACGACGTGCTGACCATCGACACCCGCACGGAAAGCGTCTCCGGCGCGCGCATCTTCATGGCCCAGCAGATCAGCCGCGGCACGGACCTTCTGATCGAGGCCCGGGTCGAGGCCGCGATCATCTCGGAAAGCGGCAAGCCGCGCCGCTTCCCCAAGGAATGGGCGGAGGCGTTTCTGCCGAAGGCGTGACGCCGCCGCCGGACCAGAAGACGAGGGCGATGCAGGTACTGGTCATCGGAGGCACCCGGTTCATCGGTGCGCATGCGGTGCGCCATCTGCACGATGCCGGCGCGCATGTCACGGTCTTCCATCGCGGGACGAGCCGCAATCCGGTCCTGCCGGCGGACATCGAACATGTGCTCGACGCCGGCGCCGCCTATCCGGTCACCGCGTTTCCCGACCGGCTCCGGCGCGACTGGGATGTCGTCCTCCACATGACGGCGATGGGCGAGGCCGACACGCAGGCGGCCATCGCGACGTTCCGCGGCCGGACGGGCCGGCTGGTCCTCGTCTCATCCTGCGACGTCTATCGCGCCTATGGCCGCCTGACGAAGGCGGAACCCGGCCCGCCGGACCCGGTGCCGCTCGGCGAGGATGCGCCGCTGCGCGCGGTGCTTTATCCCTATCGCGGCATGGAGGCCGAGCTCGGCGCCTTCGCCCGCGACTACGACAAGGTGCTGGCCGAGAGCACGTTGCGAGACGCATCCGGCCTCGACTGGACGATCCTGCGCCTGCCGAAGGTCTACGGGCGGGAGGACAATGGCGATCTCGCCACCGTTTACGGCTTCGCCGCCGTGCCCGGCTGGCGCTGGACCCACGGCCATGTGGCGAACGTTGCGGCCGCCATCGCGCGGGCTGCGACCCATCCGAAGGCGCGGAACGCGGTCTTCAACGTCGGCGAGCGCGAGACGCCGACCATGGGCGAGAGGCTGGCGCGGCTGCCGGCCCGGCCCGGCGCACCGCCGGTCCCGCCGCCCTTCGATTTCGGCCAGCCCCTGGTCATGGAAACCGGCAGGATACGCCGCGCCCTCGGCTATGCCGACATCGTCGACGAGGCGGCGGCGATGCAGGCGCTCGCCGGCGTATCGCCCGCATCCTAACCGATCCTTAACCTTAACCGTTCATCAAGAAGATGGTGAGGATTGCGCGTGAAGATGCGCCTTCCTTTCACCAAAATTGACCCGGAAAAGGCCGAGACAGCGCATCCGGCGCGTTCCGGCCATGATGACCGGGAACGGCAAGGGATGATGCGCGACGGGGCGACGGCGAGCCGCCCCCGCACGATTAGGGACCAATGCGATATGGAACAAATGGCTCTTGCCGCGCCAGGCGGCGACCACTCGATATGGGCACTGTTCTGGCAGGCCGGCTGGGTCGTCAAGCTGGTGATGATCGGCCTGCTCGCTGCCTCGGTGTGGACCTGGGCGATCATCGTCGACAAGCTGATCGCCTTCGCCCACATGCGCGCGTCGCTGACCCGCTTCGAGGAGATCTTCTGGTCGGGCCAGTCGCTCGAGGAGCTCTACCGGACGCTCGCGGAGCGCAAGACGACCGGCATGGGCTCGATCTTCGTCGCGGCGATGCGCGAATGGAAGAAAAGCTTCGAGAAGGGCGTCAAGTCGCCGATCAGCCTCCAGAACCGGATCGACAAGGCGATGGACCTTGCGCTGACGCGCGAGATGGAGCGGCTTGAGGGCCGGCTCGGCTTCCTCGCCTCGGTCGGCTCGGCCGCGCCGTTCATCGGCCTGTTCGGCACCGTGGTCGGCATCATGACCTCGTTCCAGGCCATCGCCGCCTCGGGCGCGACCAACCTCGCCGTCGTCGCGCCGGGCATCGCCGAGGCGCTGCTCGCCACCGCGCTCGGCCTGCTCGCCGCTATTCCCGCGGTCATCGCCTACAACAAGCTGTCGTCCGACGCCGGCAAGATCGGCCTGAGGATGGAGGGGTTCGCCGACGAGTTCTCCGCCATACTGTCGCGGCAAATCGATGAGAAGGTCCCGCTCAAGGCGGTCGCTTAGGAGAGTTCACGAATGGGCATGTCCATCGGGCAGTCTGGCGGGCGGGGCGGGCGCGGCCACAGGCGGCGGGGCCGCCATCACGCGCTGGTCTCGGAAATCAACGTCACGCCCTTCGTCGACGTGATGCTGGTGCTGCTCATCATCTTCATGGTGGCGGCGCCGCTCTTGACGGTCGGCGTGCCGATCGACCTGCCGGAGACGCGCGCCGCCGCGCTCAACGCGCAGACGCAGCCGATCACCGTGTCCGTCAACGGGCAGGGGCAGATCTTCCTGCAGGAGACCGAGATAAGCATCGACGAGATCGTGCCGCGCCTGCAGGCCATCGCCCAGACCGGCTATGACGAGCGCATCTTCGTGCGCGCCGACGGCGCGTCGGACTATGGAAGCGTCATGCGCGTGCTCGGCCGCATCAACGGCGCGGGCTTCCGCAATGTCGGGCTGGTCTCCATTCCGGAACAGGGCAGCTAGGCTTCGATGAAGACAGGTCTGACCACATCGCTGGCGCTGCACGCGGTCGCCCTCGGCGTGGGTCTTGTCACCTTCTCGTCGCCCAGCCCGCTCGAATTGACCAACGTCGAATCCTTCCCCGTCGACATCGTGCCGATCGAGGAGGTCGCGCAGAGCGTCCGGGGCGACAGGCAGGCCCCGGTGGCCGAGCGGCCGGCGCCGACGCCGACCACGCGCCCGGATGTGGTGGAGAACGCGCAGGAGGTCGGCGACAACACGACTGATCTTGCCACGCCGCCGACGCCGGACCCCAAGCCGCGCCCGGTCGAGACGGCCGAAGCGCCGCCGCCCGCGCCCGAGCCGACGCCGCCGACCCCCGAACCGGAACCCGCCCCGCAACCGGAGCGCCAGCCCGAGCCGCAGCCGGTGCCGACGACGGAGGTCGCGCCCGAGCCGCAGCCGAAGCAGGACGTCGCCCCCGACCCCGTGCCGGAGACGGTGGTGGCCGAGGCGCCGCGCCCGGACGCGCCCGAGCTGCCGACCAGCGCGCCGCGGCCCGAGGCGCGGCCGCAACCGCAGCCGCCGCAGGCGCAGGCCCCGCGCACGCCGGAGCGCCGCGAGCCGGAGCGGCCGCGCGAGCAGCGCCGCGAGACGGCGTCGAGCGAGTCCCAGTCGCAGAACGTCGAGGACCAGGTGGCGGCCCTGCTCAACCGCGAGCGGGCCTCGGGCGGCGGCGCGCGGCGCTCGAACGACGAGGCCGCGCTGGGCGGGCGCCAGACGACGGGCGCGAAGCTCAGCCAGAGCGAGGAGGACGCCATCCGGCGTCAGCTCATCTCGTGCTGGAACGTGCCGGCCGGCGCGGTCGGCGCGTCCGACCTGAAGACGACCATCCGTTTCAGGCTCGATCCCAGCGGCGCGCTGGAGGGGCAGCCGGCGGTGGAGAAATCGAGCGGCGACCGCGTGTTCGACGACAGCACGCTGCGCGCGGTCCGCGTCTGCAACCAGAGGGGCTTCCAGCTTCCCTCCGACAAATACGATGCGTGGGCGGAAGTCACCGTCAATTTCGACCCCCGAGACATGTTCTGAACCCGGCACGACCCGGACATGAGCCCATCAGGACCCATGAGGCCAAACGTATGATGAAAACGCTGAAATCCCTCGTCGCGGTGGCCGGCCTTGCGCTCGGCGCGGCGCTCGCCGCCGCCATGCCCGCCCGCGCCCAGCTCGTGATCGACATCACGCAGGGCGTGATCGAGCCGATGCCGATCGCCGTCACCGACTTCATCGCCAACGACGCCATCGGCCAGGAGATCGCCGCGGTGATCGCCGCCGACCTCGCGCGCTCGGGCCTGTTCAAGCCGATCGAGAAGGGCGCGTTCATCGAGAAGATCGCCAATCCGGACGCCGCGCCGCGCTTTTCCGACTGGACGGTCCTCAACGCGCAGGCGCTGGTGACGGGCCGCGTCAACCACGAGGCGGACGGGCGGCTGCGCGCCGAGTTCCGCCTGTGGGACACCTTCGCCGGCCAGCAGCTCATCGGCGAGCAGTTCTTCGCCAACAAGGCCAACTGGCGGCGCGTCGCCCACATCATCGCCGACGCCATCTACGAGCGGCTGACCGGCGAGAAGGGCTATTTCGACACCCGCGTCGTCTATGTCGAGGAAAGCGGGCCGAAGGACAAGCGCGTCAAGCGCCTCGCCATCATGGACCAGGACGGGGCCAACAACCGCCCGCTGACCGATGGCCGCGCCATCGTGCTGACGCCGCGCTTCTCGCCGAACCGGCAGGAAATCACCTACATGTCCTATGAGGGCGGCCAGCCGCAGGTCTATCTGCTCCAGATCGAGACCGGGCAGCGCGAGCTCGTCGGCAATTTCCCGGGCATGACCTTCGCGCCGCGCTTCTCGCCCGACGGGCAGAAGGTCATCATGAGCCTCCTGCGCGACGACGGCAATTCCAACATCTACACGATGGATCTGAGAAGCCGCACGACGACGCGCCTGACCTCGTCCAACGCCATCGACACCTCGCCTTCCTATTCGCCGGACGGCGCCCGCGTCGTCTTCACCTCCGACCGGGGCGGGCGGCCGCATATCTACGTGATGGGCGCGGACGGCTCCAACCCGCAGCGCATCTCCTTCGGCGACGGCACCTATTCGACGCCGGTATGGTCGCCGCGCGGCGATCTCGTCGCCTTCACCAAGCAGACGGGCGGCCAGTTCCAGATCGGCGTGATGCGCACCGACGGCTCGGGCGAGCGCATCCTTTCGACCGGCTATCTCCAGGAGGGGCCGACCTGGGCGCCGAACGGCCGCGTCATCATGTTCTTCCGCGAGGGCTCGGGGCAGGGCGGCCCGAAGCTCCACTCGATCGACCTGACGGGCAGGAACGAGCAGGCGATCCCGACGCCGCACTACGCGTCCGACCCGGCATGGTCGCCGCTCCTCGACTGAGGCTGCTGCATTCGTGACCATGGAGCGGCAGCCCGGATAAGCCCGGGCTGCCGCTCCATCTGTTTGTCCCTGCCGCATTTGTGCGACGTCACGTGAGTCCACCTGACTGCAAAATGCCCTATTGCGGAAAAAGCCGCGTTTCGGCCGTATTTCGGCCTAGTGTGCGGTTAATGCAGGGGCGTCGGCCGGGAAGCCGGCGCAAGAGGGTGGGCATTCAGTAATCGTTAACCCTGTTTCTTGAGCGTGCTTTAACCCAGTTGTGGTTACTCATTGCTCAACCAAATCGTGCAAATGCCAAGGAGAGGCGGCCATGCGCCGAATCGCAGCAATCACCCGCAACCCCGCCGCGGTCGCTCTTGTCGCCATGCTCGCCGTCGCGGGCTGCGCCAGCAAGCAGACCCCCAACAATCCGGCCGATCTCGGCCTCGGAGGCGGCGCCGGCGGCGCGCCCGGCTCCACCCAGGATTTCACCGTCAATGTCGGCGACCGCATCTTCTTCGACACCGACTCCTCGGTGATCCGCGCCGACGCCCAGGCGACGCTGGCCCGCCAGGCGCAGTGGCTGACCCAGTATCCGACCTACGCGATCACGGTCGAGGGCCATGCCGACGAGCGCGGCACCCGCGAATACAACCTCGCGCTCGGCGCGCGCCGCGCTGCGGCGGCCCGCGACTTCCTCGCCGCGCGCGGCGTCCAGGCCAACCGCATCCGCACCATCTCCTACGGCAAGGAGCGCCCGGTCGCGGTCTGCGACAACATCTCGTGCTGGTCGCAGAACCGCCGCGCCGTCACCGTGCTGTCCGGCGGAAGCTGATCGCCGCGAACGAAGAGAATCGGGAAGGGCGGCCTCGGGGCCGCCCTTTTTCGTTCGGGGCTGCTCAGGACGGCCGCGAGAAGACGTAGGCGAGGCCGACCGCGATCAGCAGCGCGGTGTAGGCGAGGATCGCGGGGCTGGCGTCGGCGATCAGCCAGATGGCGAGGAAGCCCGAGGTGGTGCCGGCGAGCGCCAGCAGCTTGGCCTTGAGCGGGATCGCGCCGCGCTCGCGCCACTGCGAGAGCGTCGGCCCGAAGCGGGGATGCTCCAGCAGCCACCGTTCCAGCCGTTCGGACGAGCGGGTGAAGCAGGCCGCGGCGACGATCAGGAACGGCGTCGTCGGCAGCACCGGCAGGAACGCGCCGGCGATGCCGAGCCCGGCGAAGACGAGCCCGAGCGCGAGGTAGAGGCCGCGCATCGGCCTCACCCCTCCGCCGTCCGGGGACGTCCTTTGACGTGACAATCACTCATCGTCCCTACATCGGTCATCGGGCCAGCCCGATCAACGGGACAAATCGGCCCACCGCTGCGCCGCGGTCAGAACTTCGCGTTGACGCCGACGAAGAAGCCGCGCCCGTCGCCGGGGATGAAGGCGGCCTGATCCGGCCGCGTCGCCTGGTCGATGACCAGCGTCGAGGCGGCATAGGCGGTGTCGAAGACGTTGGTGACCTCGGCGAACAGCGACACGTGCTCGTTGACGCGGTACTGGGTGCGCAGGTCGACCACGGCGTAAGGGTCGGCGTAGAGCGTGTTCATGTTGTCGACTGGAGTTTTGGACGGAAGCCAGCGGACCGCGCCCTGCAGCATCCAGTCTTCCGTCGCGTCGTATTGCAGCACGGCGTTGACGACATGGCGCGGCGCGCCGGCCAGCCGGTTGGTGCCGTAGAGGGCATGGTCGCGGAAGCGGAAGTCCTGATAGGTGTAGGCGAGGCGGGCGCTCCACTGGTCGGCGAACTGCGCCGTCAGCCCCAGCTCGACGCCGAAATGGCGGGTCTTGCCGGCATTGATCGCGCCGAGCGAGGTGCCCGAGGCGTCGCGCAGGTTGAGAAGCTCGTTCTCCACCCACGAATAGTAGACGGTGGCGTCCCAGGCCGCCGTGCCGCCGGCGTTGCTGCCGCGCCAGCCGGCCTCGACGGTGGTCGCGGTCTGGGCCTTGAGATTCGGCGTGTGGAAGACCTCGGCGTCGATGGCGGGATTGCCGGGGTTCGGGCGGCCGGGGCCGCTGTTCGGCGTGCCGTTGATGGTGGCGAGCAGGTCGTCATGCGTCGGCGGCTCGAAGGTGCGGCTGATCGCGCCGAAGAAGGTCTGGCGCTCGTCCGGCCGGTAAGAGACGGCGAGGCTCGGCGACCAGCCGCTGTAGGTGCGCTCGTAGCTCGAATCCCTAGCCGTGACGGCCCCGTCGGGGGTCCGCATCGTCGGGTTCATCGGGTTGTAGGCGACGGTCGGGCGCGTCAGCGAGGTGAAGACGTCCTTGTTGTCGCGCGTCGCATGCGAATAGGCGATGGACGGCGAGACGATGAAGCTTTCGCCCAGCGGCACGTTGAAGCCGGCGTTGAGCGACAGCGAGGTGGCGTCGAGCTCGCTCTTGCCGAACAGCGGCCCCTGCGTGCCGGAGAGATTGTGGTAGTTCTCGCGGTCGGCGGAGCCGATCGTATATTGCGCGGTGCTCTCGAACAGCGGCAGCACGGCGCTCGCATCCGGCTTGTAGGCGTAGCGCAGCACGCCGGTGAAATCGCCGCCCTTCGTGGTGCGGATGCCCGAGGCGATGGGGAAGCGGAACATGTCGTCGGTGTAGGTGTAGCCGAGGACGAGGTCGAACAGGTGGGCGTCGAACTCGGCCGTGGTGCGCGAGCCGATCAGGAACTGCTCGGCCTCGCGCCGCGGCTTGTCGCGTATGACGTTGGGGCCCGGGAAAGTGGCGACCGGGCCCGGCAGGGTCATGACCGGCCCGGTGTGGACCTGCGAGGGGTCTGCCTTCAGATACGACTTGGGCAACGGGCCGGCGACGTCGAAGCCGAGATCGGTGTAGCCGAAGAACAGCCGTGTCTTCACGTTGTCGGACAGCTCGATGCCGACATTGCCGCCGATATTGAAGCGGCTGGATTCGTTCCAGGTGCGGAAGCCGTCGCGGCGGGTGAAGTCGCCGTGGAGGTGGATGTCGTAGCCGTCGCCCTGGAAGCCGGCGCTGGCCGATCCGCCGATCTGGCCGAACGAGCCGCCGCTGGCGCTGATCGTGACGCCCGGCCGGCTCGAGCCGGTGGGCGAGATCATGTTGATGGCGCCGCCGAGCACGTTGGCCCCGAGGCGGTTGGCGGTGTAACCGCGATAGATTTCGAGCGCGCTCGCCGTGTTCGGGTTCAGGAAGCCGACGATGTAGGAGCCGTCGGCGCGGTTGAGCGGCAGGCCGTCCTGAAGCATCAGGATGCCGCGCTCGACCGGGTTCTGCTGCAGGCCCGAGCCGCGGATCTGGATGCGCGGCTGGTCGTTGCCGCCGAAGAAGTCCTGCACGACGACGCCGGGGACGGTGGAGAGCGCCCGCGAAGCGGTGAGGTTGGCGCTTTGCGCCATCTCCTCGCGCTCGACCAGCGCCACGCCCCCCGGCAGCACCGCGAGGCGCTCCGACAGCGTCGAGCCCTCGACCGCGCCGGCCGAGATGACGATGGGATCGAGGACGATGACCGAGCCGGGCGCGGCCGACTGCGCCAGCGCCTGATGGCTGGCCCCGATCAGCAGCAGCGCCGCCGCCCCCGCGACGATCCCGCGGCCGGTGTGCCTGCGTTCCGATTTCACCTGCATGTCATGCCCCCGTCTGCCGCCCGCCGGGCCGGGTCCGATCCGGAGCCGAAGCGGCTTTTTAAAAGTGGAATTTAAAAAGCAACTTCTCACATCATAGTGGACTGTAATTGTCAACATTGCCGTTGGCGCTGTGTGATTGCGCCGCAGGGGCGGTTAGGCTAGATCGGCTGTCATGAGCCTCGAATCCGTCCGCACCTTCTTCGCCGAAAACGCCCCCGACATCGAAGTCCTCGTCACCGAAGAAAGCTCGGCGACGGTCGATCTCGCCGCCGCCGCCCACGGGGTCGAGCCGGCGCAGATCGCCAAGACCATCTGCGTGCGCGCCGGCGAGCGCGTGGTGCTGGTCGTCGCCTCGGGCACGTCGCGGCTCGATAACCGCAAGTTCAAGGACGCGTTCGCGGTGAAGCCGCGCATGCTGGGGGCGGAGGAGGTGGTCGAGCTGACCAGCCATCCGGTCGGCGGCGTGTGCCCGTTCGGCCTGCCCGCGCCGTTGCCGGTCTATTGCGACGTGTCGCTGAAGCGCTTCGAGGAAGTGCTGCCGGCGGCCGGCGCGACCAATTCGGCCTTGCGGATCACGCCGCAGCGGCTCGCCGAGCTGACCGACGCGGAGTGGGTGGACGTCTGCCAGTAGGTAACCACCGCTACTCGGCGGCCAGCGCCTTCTCGATCTCGGGCATCAGCGTCGTTCCGACATTCTGCGGATCGAACGGGCCGACATGCTTCCAGGCGATCGTCCCGTCCTTGCCGACGAGGAAGGTCTCGGGGATGCCGTAGACGCCCCAGTCGATCGCGGCGCGGCCCGACTGGTCGACGCCGAGCGCGCTGTAGGGATTGCCGAGCTCCGACAGGAAGCGGCGCGCGTTCTCGGGCTTGTCCTTGTAGTTGAAGCCGACGATATCGACGCGGCCGTCCCTGGCCAGCTCCATCAGCACCGGGTGCTCCTGCCGGCACGGCACGCACCACGAGGCCCAGACATTGACCAGCGTGACCTTGCCGGCGAGCCCGGCCGGGTCGAAGGCCGGCAGGTCGACGCCCTCGAGCGCCGGCAGCGGCGTGTTCGGCGCGGGCTGGCCGATCAGCGCCGAGGGAACGGTGGAGGTGTCGCGGCCGGACAGGAGCTGGGCGAGGAAGACGCCGGCCAGCGCCATGAAGACGAGCAGCGGCAGGATCGCCAGCCAGCGCCTCGGCTCGGGCGTCGCCGCGCTTTCATCCCGGCCGCTCAACTCATTGCCGCTCATGCCGGCGCGCCCTTGGTGTCGGAGCGACGGCGCACGCCGGCGGCCTCAAGGGCGGCCATCTCCCGCCGGCGCGCCCGCTGGTCGGCGAGGATCCACAGGGCAAGGCCGGCCAGCACCAGCGCCGAGACGCCGTAGGCGGCGGCGACGTAGAGGGCGTGCGCGCTCATCGGCCCTTCTCCTTCGCGTCGGCGGCGCGGGCGGCAAGGCGCCGCATGGCCGAGACGCGCCGGCGCAGGATCTCCGTGCGCATCGCCATCAGGTGCAGGGTCACGAACAGCAGCGTGAAGCCGATGGCGCAAGCCAGCAGCGGCCACAGCATGGTCGGGTGGATGGTCGGCCCGTCGAGCCGGATGACCGAGGCGGGCTGGTGCAGCGTGTTCCACCAGTCGACCGAGAACTTGATGATCGGGATGTTGACGAAGCCGACCAGCGTGACGATGGCCGCGGCCCTCGCGCTCCTTGCCGGATCGTCGAGCGCGCGGGTCAGCGCGATCAGGCCGAGATACATCAGGAACAGCACGAACACCGAGGTCAGGCGCGCGTCCCACACCCACCACGTCCCCCACATCGGCTTGCCCCAGATCGAGCCGGTGACGAGCGACAGCAGCGTGAAGACAGCGCCGATGGGCGCGGCCGCCTTGACCGAGACGTCGGCGAGCGGATGGCGCCAGACCAGCGTGCCCAGCGACGAGACCGCCATGATCGAGTAGCACATCATGGCCAGCCACGCGAAGGGGACGTGGATGTACATGATGCGCACGGTCATGCCCTGCTGGTAGTCTTCCGGCGCGGTGAAGGCGAGCCACAGGCCGAAGGCGATGACCAGCGCCGACAGCGCGGCGAGCCACGGCACCAGCCTGTCAGCCAGCGCGATGAAGCGCGTCGGATTGGCGAGGTCTGTCCAGCGTGCGGGGCGTGCGGCTGCGGTGTCGCTCATGGTTCAATTCTCACGGCTGCCTTCATAGATCGGGTCGCTCGGCTTCGCAATTCTGCTCATCTGTCGCAGCTTTTCCCTCTCGTCACCATGATGCCGATCAATCGAGGCCGAATTTCAGCGCCAGCGCCGCGGCGAGCGGCCCGATGACGGCAAAGCCCATGGTCAGCGCGCAGAGGATGAGGAAGGGCGGCAGGAACGGGTTGGGATCGGCGACCGCGCCATAGGCGGCCGAGACGCCGAAGATCAGCACGGGAATCGTGAGCGGCAGGATCAGCACCGAGACCAGCAGCCCGCCGCGCGGCAGCGACACGGCGACCGCGGCGCCGACCGCGCCGACGAAGGCGATGGCCGGGGTGCCGACGAGAAGCGTCAGGGTCGTCGCGGCGATGCCGACAGGCTCCATGTTCATGAACAGGCCGAGCAGCGGCGAGGCGATGACCAGCGGCAGCACGCTCGCCGTCCAGTGGGCGAGGCATTTTGTCGCCACCGTCAGCGCCAGCATGTGGCGCGCGTCGTTCATGACCATCAGGTCGAGCGAGCCGTCCTCGCGCTCGGCCTGGAACAGCCGGTCGAGGCCGAGCAGCGAGGCGAGCAGCGCGCCGATCCACAATATGGCCGGGCCGATGCGGGCGAGGAGGTTCAAATCCGGCCCGACGCCGAACGGCACCACGGCGACGACGGCGAGGAAGAACAGCACGCCGACCAGCGCGCCGCCGCCGGCGCGCACGCCGAGGCGAAGATCGCGGACGAAGAGGGCTAGCATCGGGCCGCACCTTTGATTGCACTTTTAGTCGCGCCGGGTCGGGCCGTCGGGCAGGTAAGGGGCGGCGCGGCAGGCGGCAAGTGTGGCATCACGCCGCCCCTCCCAGCCGCAGGTCCTTCACCCCGTCCAGCCCGAGCGGGATGTGGGTGGCGGCGACGACGATGCCGCCATCGTCGAGATGGGCGCGCATCAGCGCGGCGAACTGCCGCTCGGAGGCGGCGTCGAGGCCGGCGGTCGGCTCGTCGAGCAGCCAGACCGGGCGGTAGGCGACGAGGAGCCGCGCGATGGCGATGCGCCGCTTCTGGCCGGTGGAGAGATAGCCGAAGGGCAGGCCCGCCACCTGCGGCAGGCCGACCATGTCGAGCGCCTCGCCGATCTCCATGTGCGGCGCGCCGCAGAACTCGCGCCAGAAGCGCAGGTTCTCCTCCACCGTCAGCGCCGTCTTCATCGCGTTCTGGTGGCCGAGATAGTGGCAGGCGGCCTCGGGGCCCGGCCATTCCTCGCCGCCGCCCTCGAGGCGAATCGCTCCCCCGGCGGCCGGCAGCAGGCCGGCGACGACGCGCAGCAGCGTCGATTTGCCGGAGCCGTTCGGCCCGGTGACGACGAGGCCCTCGCCGTCGCCGAGATCGAAGGAGATGCCGGAAAACACCGGCTCGCCGCCGCGTTCGGCGCCAAGATCGTCGGCGATCAGCCGCATGGATGCCCCGCTTTCTCGCTGTGTGGGGCGATCCGCGCGCGAGCGGCAAAATCACCCAAACTTACTCTGGAACTATTCTACGAAACTCTTTATATGCGGGGCAACCGTGCCAGCGGTCGGCACGGGAGCCAATTTGTGCCGAACCAGCGCGAGCGCCGCCTTGAACGGCTGCACGCGGGGGAACGGGCAGCGGAAATGACCGTACCCGCACCTTTGCGCGTGATGAGCATGCACTGGCGTCCGTTACCCCATCGGCAACCGAACGTTAGGGATCGCACGTGTCCAATTCTCTCGACAGCTTCAAATGCCGCAAGACGCTCTCCGTGGGCGGCGCGGAATACACCTATTTCGATCTGCGCGAGGCCGAGAAGAACGGCCTCGAGGGGATTTCCCGCCTGCCCTTCTCGATGAAGGTGCTACTGGAGAACCTCTTGCGCAACGAGGACGGCCGCTCCGTCACCAAGGACGCCATCGCCGCCGTCGCCGGCTGGCTCAATGACCGCGGCTCGGCCGGCGTCGAGATCGCCTATCGCCCGGCGCGCGTCCTGATGCAGGACTTCACCGGCGTCCCGGCCGTGGTCGACCTCGCGGCCATGCGCGACGGCATCGCCGCGCTCGGCGGCGACCCGCAGAAGATCAATCCGCTGGTGCCCGTCGATCTCGTCATCGACCATTCGGTCATCGTCGACGAGTTCGGCACGCCGCGCGCCTTCGCCCGCAACGTCGAGCTGGAGTACCAGCGCAACGAGGAACGCTACAAGTTCCTGAAGTGGGGCCAGCAGGCGTTCCGCAACTTCCGCGTCGTGCCGCCCGGCACCGGCATCTGCCATCAGGTCAACCTCGAATATCTCGGCCAGGTCGTCTGGACGAAGGAGGAAGACGGCGAGACGGTCGCCTATCCCGACACCTGCGTCGGCACCGATTCGCACACCACGATGATCAACGGCCTCGGCGTGCTCGGCTGGGGCGTCGGCGGCATCGAGGCCGAGGCCGCCATGCTGGGCCAGCCCGTGTCGATGCTGCTGCCCGAGGTGATCGGCTTCAAGCTGACCGGCAAGCTGAAGGAAGGCATCACCGCCACCGACCTCGTGCTGACCGTCACCCAGATGCTGCGCAAGAAGGGTGTGGTCGGCAAGTTCGTCGAGTTCTTCGGCCCGGGCCTGTCGTCCATGTCGCTGGCCGACCGCGCCACCATCGGCAACATGGCGCCCGAATACGGCGCGACCTGCGGCTTCTTCCCGGCCGATTCGGAGACGATCCGCTATCTCACCATGTCGAGCCGCGCCGAGGACCGCATCGCGCTGGTCGAGGCCTATTCGAAGGCGCAGGGCATGTGGCGCGAGGACGGCATCGAGGACCCGGTGTTCACCGACACGCTGGAGCTCGACCTCGGCGACGTCGTCCCCTCCATGGCCGGCCCCAAGCGTCCCGAGGGGCGCGCGCCGCTTCAGGACATCGCCGCCAACTTCGCCGTGGCGCTGGAAGCCGAGTACAAGAAGACTGTCGACACGGCGCGCCGCTACGCGGTCGAGGGCGAGAATTTCGACCTCGGCCATGGCGACGTGGTGATCGCCGCCATCACCTCCTGCACCAACACCTCGAACCCGAGCGTGCTGATCGGTGCAGGGCTTCTCGCCCGCAACGCCAACCGCGTCGGGCTGAAGCAGAAGCCGTGGGTCAAGACCTCGCTCGCGCCCGGCTCGCAGGTGGTGGCGGAATATCTGTCGAAGTCCGGCCTCCAGCCGGAACTGGACAAGATCGGCTTCAACCTCGTCGGCTTCGGCTGCACCACCTGCATCGGCAATTCGGGGCCGCTGCCGGGTCCGATCTCCAAGACCATCAACGACAAGGGCCTGATCGGCGCGGCGGTGCTGTCGGGCAACCGCAACTTCGAGGGCCGCGTGTCGCCCGACGTGCAGGCGAACTACCTCGCCTCGCCGCCGCTGGTGGTCGCCTATGCGCTCGCCGGCACGGTGACGAAGGACCTGACCACCGAGCCGCTGGGCGAGGGCGCGGACGGCAAGCCGGTGTACCTGAAGGACATCTGGCCGACCACGCAGGAGATCCAGGAGTTCATCGAGAAATACGTCACCCGCGAGATTTTCGCGGCGCGCTATGCCGACGTGTTCAAGGGCGACGAGAACTGGCAGAAGGTGCAGGCGCCGGAAGGCCAGACCTACACCTGGGACGACACGTCGACCTATGTGCAGAACCCGCCCTATTTCGTCGGCATGGGCCACAAGGCCGGCGATATCAGGCCGGTGCAGAACGCGCGCATCCTCGGCCTGTTCGGCGACAAGATCACCACCGACCACATCTCGCCGGCCGGCTCGATCAAGGCGGCCTCGCCCGCCGGCAAGTATCTGATCGACAACCATGTCGCGGTCGCCGACTTCAACCAGTACGGCACGCGGCGCGGCAACCATGAGGTGATGATGCGCGGCACCTTCGCCAATATCCGCATCCGCAACCACATGCTGGGCGAGAACGGCAAGGAAGGCGGCTACACGATCCACTACCCGTCGAAGGACGAGCTGTCGATCTATGACGCGGCCATGCGCTACCGCGAGGAGGGCACGCCGCTGGTCATCTTCGCCGGCGTCGAATACGGCAACGGCTCGTCGCGCGACTGGGCGGCCAAGGGCACCAACCTGCTCGGCGTGCGCGCGGTCATCGCCCAGTCCTTCGAGCGCATCCACCGCTCCAACCTCGTCGGCATGGGCGTCGTCCCGTTCACGCTCGAGGAAGGCACGAGCTGGGCCTCGCTCGGCCTGAAGGGCGACGAGACGGTGACGATCGACGGCCTCGAGACCATCAAGCCGCGCCAGAAGATGGTGGCGAAGGTGACGTTCGCCGACGGGTCGATGAAGGAGGTTCCGATCCTCTGCCGCATCGACACGCTCGACGAGCTCGACTACTTCAAGAACGGCGGCATCCTGCAATACGTGCTGCGCGACCTCGCGGCGTAAGGCAGGTCGATTGCCGATGAAAAAAGGCCGCCGGCGATGAGCCGGCGGCCTTTTGCTTTTCTCGATCTCACGCCGGTTCGTTGCGCTCGCGGCTCCGATGGGGCGGCCTGACCGGCTGACGGGCGGTCGCCCTTGCGGACCCTTCGGGCTCGATCCAGCGCCGCTCAGGCCCGGCCCGCCACGGGCGCGCCGTGCCGCGCCACGGCGGCGAGGACGATGCCCAGCATCAGCCCGTTGAACGAGTGCCACAGGAAATGCGTGCCGAGCGGCATCGCCTCGCACACCACCGGATCGAGCGCCCGGAACGTGACCGAGACGACGAAGACGCCGACCGCGGCGATGTTGTACCAGCCGGCCGGATTGCCGGCGCGAAGGACCCAGACGCCGAAGAAGGCGAGCGCGAGGAAAGGCGGCAGGTAGCCGGTCGTGCCGTTCGACGCCACGCGCAGCCACTCCGGCACGTTGGCGGTCAAAAGCGCGGCGACGGCGTAGAAGGCGACGAAGATCGCCAGCGATTTCGGCCACGAGAAGTGCAGGAAGCGGCGCAGGCAGAACAGCGTATAGGCGAGCGTGAAGCCGGCGATCGGCAGGATGTCGGCCCACATGGTCAGCGTGTTGGCGAAGGTGTGGAACAGGAACGAGCCGACGCCGATGGCCACCACCCACCAGGCGAGCACCTCGGCGAAGGCGCCGGCGCGGTTCCTGCGCACCGCGTAGACGCCCCACAGGCCGGCGGCGACGAAGGCGAGGTTGGTCAGCGCGTTGACGGGCTCGGACCAGAATTCCGGCCCGGTGCGCTCGCAATAATTGTCGATGGCGGCGTAGAGATTCTCGAACATGGCATGTCCTGATGTAGGGTGCTGTCGGGCCGGGAGCGGGCGAGGAGCGGGAAGACGTGAATTTCACCGCAAATTGACTTCCCGTCATGCGCGGGGGTGCCTAATCTTCCCGCCGGTTCATCGGGTGGGCCGAAGGCGTGCCAGCATTGTTCGCGCCGATGATACGGTGCTGCGGGAGGGTTCGATGAGCCTTGGAACGATCGGGAAAATCCGTTGGTCTTGACCTTTCTCAGGCTGTCGACAGCCGCGTTGATCCTTGCAATCGCCAGTGGCGCCGCCGCCGGCGATTTTGTCAAGTCCGCGCAGGGGCGTCCGCGCGCGGTGGTCGAGCTGTTCACCAGCCAGGGCTGCGGCTTCTGCCCCCCGGCCGACGCGCTGCTCGCCGACCTCGCGCGCTCCGACGACGTCGTCGCGCTCGCCTATCATGTCGATTACTGGGACTATCTCGGCTGGCGCGACACCATGGCCAGCCCCGAGAACACCGCGCGCCAGCAGGAGTACAGCCGCGCCTTCGGCACCCGCTCGGTGTTCACGCCGCAGGCGGTGGTCAACGGGCGCGTCGAGATGAACGGAGCCAAGCGCGGCAAGGTCGAGGCGGCGATGCGGCGCATGGCCGGCGGGCGGGACGGCATGATCGTCGACGTCGCGGTCTCCTACGAGGGCGGGGCGATGATCGTCGAGATCGGGACGGCGGACCGGCCGGTGCGCAACGCCCAGATCCTCGTCGTCTATTTCGAGCCGGCGACGCAGGTGCGGATCGAGCGCGGCAAGAATGCCGGCCGCGCGTGGACCTATCTCAACGCCGTCTCCGGCTTCCATTCCGCCGGCATGTGGCATGGCGAGAAGACGCGCATCGAGCTGCCGAAGAACGCCATCGCGCGCAAGGGCGCGGGCGGCTGCGCGGTGTTGGTGCAGGAGATGGATGCGGACAACCTGCCGGGCGCGATCCTCGGCGCGGCGATCCTGCCCAACTCCGGAAGCTGACCCCCGGAAAGCTGACGGCCGCCGCGCCGGCCGCGGAGCCCGGACAAAACAAAACCGGCGCTGATGGGATTCAGCGCCGGCAATTGCTTGCTTTGGGATCGTCGTCGCCTTCGTTCCGGATTTTCCCGGAGTTGGTTCGGTCCAGCCTTGGCCCTGTGGGCGGGGGGCTTGGGGTTACAGGTCCAAACCGGACCGAACCGTCTCAGGCAACGATCGGATCGTCGCCGGACAATGGGGCGGCAGCTTGGGTAAAAAACGGCGACATTGTGGCGAGCCATCACCAATGAAAACAGTGTGTGGCGCTTTGTGAACACGCGACCGCCGTGCGCGTTTCGCGACCATGAGGCCGTGCCCGCGATCCCGCCCGGGCAGGAAAAAGGGTTCCGCCCCGGTGGCGGCAGCCGGGGGGTTGCTTTTCCGGGCGGAGCGGGCGAGGCTGCCCCTGTCGTCAAACTGTCATCGAAAGGGCGGCGCATGACCGACTATGGCGCGGGAATGGAGGGTGGGGACGATTCCTCGATAGTCGTCCCGCTTCACGAAGTCCGCCACGGGCGGGACGAACTGCCGGTCACCTTCCACCGGCGCGAACTCGATCTCATTCTCAGGGTCTACGGCCACGGGGTCGCCAGCGGCGAGTGGCGCGATTACGCGATCGACCACATGAAGGACCGCGCGGTGTTCTCGGTCTACCGGCGCACCAGCGAGGTGCCGCTCTACCAGATCCACAAGGTGCCGGCGCTGGCGCGCAAGCAGGGCGCGTTCTCAGTGGTCGCCGCCTCGGGGCTGATCCTCAAGCGCGGCCACGAGCTCGCCCGCGTGCTCACCGTGTTCGATGCCAAGCCGAAGCTGGTCAGGGCGTAACGCCGGTCCGCCTTAATCAGGAACCGCTGGCGCTGCCCCTCATCCGGCTGCCGCCACCTTCTCCCCGTGAACGGGGAGAAGGAAGACTGGCCGCAACGTCGACAATTCCGAAGGGGTCGGATGAGGGGCGGCGCAGACGGCCGATCGCCGCCCCGTTCGCCGCCTCAGATCGCCTCGCCGCGCAGGAGGCGCGGGGCGCGCTCCGACAGGCCGGCCGCCTGCCGGATAAAGTAGTCCTTCAGGCGCGGCATGCGCTCCACCAGCCCGAGGCCGAGATCGCGCACCGCGCGCAAGGGCGCGACGTCGTTGGAGAACAGGCGCGTCAGCACGTCCGTGGTGATGCCCATGCGCAGCGTGTCGAAGCGCCGCCATTCCTGATAGCGCCCCAGCACGTCGAGGCCGCCGATGTCCTGGCCGAGCCGGTCGGCCTCGACGATCGTCTCGGCCAGCGCCGCGGCGTCGCGCAGGCCCAGATTCAGCCCCTGCCCGGCAATGGGGTGGATGCCGTGGGCGGCGTCGCCGGCGAGCGCGAAGCGCGGGCGCACGAAGTCGCGCGCCAGCGTCAGGCCGAGCGGCCAGGCGCGGGGTTTGGACAGGACTCTGATCTCGCCGAGCTTCAGGCCGAAGCGGGTCTCCAGCTCGGCCTCGAACACGATCTCGTCCTCGGCGACCAGCCGCTCGGCGTCCGCCGTCCTCTCGCTCCAGACGATGGAGGAGCGGTTGGTGCCGTCCCCGTCGGGCGCGAGCGGCAGGATGGCGAAGGGGCCGGCGGGCAGGAAGTGCTCCTCGGCGCGGCCGCCATGCGGGCGCTCGTGGCCGACGGTGCAGACGATGCCGGACTGGCCGTAATCCCAGTGGACGGTGCCGATGCCGGCCATGTCGCGCAGGCGCGAGCGCACCCCGTCGGCGGCGACGAGGAGCCGCGTGGCGAGCGAGGCGCCGTCGGCGAGATGGACGGTGGCGTGGCGCGCGCCGGTGTCGAAGCCCGAGACGCCGACGCCCTCGATCAGGTCGATGCCGAGCTCCTCGCAGCGCCGGCGCAGCGCCGCGTTCAGGTCACGGTTGAACACCATATGCGCGAAGGCCTCGCCCGGCGCGACCTCGCCCTCGAAGGACAGGAAGACCGGGCGCACCGGGTCGGCGGTGCGCGAATCGGTGATCACCATGTCGGTGATGGCCTGCGCCTTCGGCGCGATCTCCTCCCAGCAGCCCAGCCGCTCCAGCATGCGTATCGCCGCCGCGGCGATGGCCGAGGCGCGGCCGTCGCGCTGCCACGCGCCCTCGGGCGCGGCGTCGACGACGCCGACCTTCAGGCTCGGCCGCGCCTCCGCGACGGCGACCGCGAGGGTGAGGCCGACATAGCCGGCCCCCGCGACGATGACGTCGAAGCCGTTTTCCTGTCCATCCATCGCTGGCGTCCTTCCGTTCATGCCGTGCACCCGCCCCGGTCCATGTTCTGACCCGACCCATGCCTTGACTTGCCGGGGCGATCGTTGCAACCCCCATTCCGGAGATCGCAACCGCCCGGGGGATAGCGTCATGTCGCAGGCCATGCAGGAGCTTCTTAGCATACTCGACCTCGAGAGGCTCGAACACAACCTGTATCGCGGCAGCAGCCACAAGGTCGGCTGGCAGCGCGTCTTCGGCGGGCAGGTCATCGGCCAGGCGCTGGTGGCGGCGCAGCGCACCGTGGCTGAGGGCCGCAACGTCCACTCTCTGCATTGCTACTTCATGCTGCCGGGCGATCCCGCCGTGCCGATCATCTACAATGTCGACCGGCTGCGCGACGGCGGCTCCTTCACCACGCGGCGGGTGACGGCGATCCAGCACGGCCGCGCGATCTTCTCGCTCGAATGCTCGTTCCAGATCGAGGAGGAGGGGCTCGACCACCAGATGCCGATGCCGCTCGACGTGCCGCCGCCCGAGGCGCTGCGCAGCCAGTTCGAGCTGTTGCAGGAGGCGGGCCACACCATCCCCGAGGCGATACGGACCTTCTGGGCGCGCGAGCGGCCGCTGGAGGTCAGGCCGGTCAATGTCGAGCACTACACCAGCCGCTGCAAGCTGCCGCCGCAGCAGAGCGTCTGGATCAGGACCACCGGCGCGGTGCCCGACGAGCGGCCGCTGCAGCGGGCGATCCTCGCCTACCTCTCCGACATGACGCTGCTCGACACCTCGACCTTCGCCCACGGGCGGATCGGCTTCGACCCCGAGCTCCAGATGGCGAGCCTCGACCATGCGATGTGGTTCCATCGCGACCACGCGCTCGACGACTGGCTGCTCTACACCCAGGACAGCCCCAACGCGATCGGCGCGCGCGGCTTCTCGCGCGGGTTCCTCTATGCGCGCGACGGCACGCTGATCGCCTCGACGGCGCAGGAGGGGCTGGTGCGGCTGCGCACGCAGCCTAGAAAATAGGCAATATCGCCATATTGCACAGTTTTTGATCCCCAATGACGTTCCTTCTGCGGGGACGGAACGCCGGCTTTCGGGAAGAATCCTTCCATAACAGATAGTTGACACCGGCTTTGTGCAACTGGCACGCGGCTTGAATCACCATTTGCGATCATCGGCCGTCAAGGCGGTCGACGAGGTCATGGCAGAGGCGGGGCACGCCCCCTGAACCAGCAAAGGGTGAAACCTGATGAAAATCGTGATGGCAATCATCAAGCCGTTCAAGCTCGACGAGGTGCGCGAGGCGCTCACCGCGATCGGGCTCGAGGGGCTGACCGTCACCGAAGTCAAGGGCTACGGGCGGCAGAAGGGCCACACCGAGATCTATCGCGGGGCGGAATACGCCGTCAGCTTCCTTCCCAAGGTGAAGGTCGAGGTCGCCGTGGCCGACGAGTTCGCCGACAAGGCCGTCGAGGCGATCTCGACCGCCGCCCGCACCGGGCAGATCGGCGACGGCAAGATCTTCGTCTACGGCATCGACAAGGCGTTGCGCATCCGCACCGGCGAAACCGACGGCGACGCGCTGTGAGCGGCCGTCCGGTTCCCCTGCCGTGAGCGCGCAACCGATCCCCGCGCGCCGTGAGCGCGCAACACATTCAGGAGTCACAACGATGAGACTATCGACTTTCGCTCCCGCGGCGCGCGCCCTTGCCGCCGCACCGGCGCTCGCCGGGCTCGCCGCCCTGCCGGCCTGGGCGCAGGAAGCCGCCGAGGAGGCGGCCACGGAGGCCGCGCCTGCGGTTTCCGCGCTCGACACGGGCGACACCGCCTGGATGCTGATCTCGACCGTGCTGGTCCTGTTCATGATCCTGCCGGGCCTCGCGCTGTTCTATGGCGGCCTCGTGCGCGCCAAGAACGTGCTCTCCATCCTCATGCAGTGCACGATGATCACCGCCGTGGTCGTCATCGTCTGGGTGACATGGGGCTACTCGTTCGCCTTCGGCGGCGGCGACAGCCCGTACTGGGGCGGCTTCGGCAAGCTATTCCTTTCCGGCGTGACGCCCGAATCCGAAGCCGGATCGATCCCGGAATACGTCTTCATCGCCTTCCAGATGACCTTCGCCTGCATCACGCCGGCGCTGATCGTCGGCGGCTTCGCCGAGCGGGTGAAGTTCGGCGCGGTGATCGCCTTCGTCGTGCTGTGGGTCACCTTCGTCTACTTCCCCATCGCGCACATGGCATGGGATAGCGCGGGCCTGTTCTATGGCTGGGACACCTACGACTTCGCCGGCGGCACCGTGGTCCACATCAATGCCGGCATCGCCGCGCTCGTCGGCGCGATCATGATCGGCAAGCGCGCCGGCTACGGCCGCGACAACATGGCCCCGCACTCGCTGCCGTTCACGCTGGTCGGCGCGGCGATCCTGTGGGTCGGCTGGTTCGGCTTCAACGCCGGCTCGGCGGCGGCCGCCAACGGCACGGCGGCGCTGGCCATGGTCAACACCTTCACCGCCACCGCCGGCGCGACAGTCGCCTGGTCGCTGATCGAGAAGGCGCAGCGCGGCAAGGCGTCGATGCTGGGCGCGGCCTCGGGCATCGTCACCGGCCTCGTTGCGGTGACGCCGGCGGCCGGCTTCGTCGGCCCGGTCGGCGCCATCGTGCTCGGCGCGCTCGCCAGCGCCGTCGCCTACTGGTTCGTGGCCGTGGTCAAGCACAAGCTCGGCTATGACGACTCGCTCGACGTGTTCGGCATCCACGGCGTCGCCGGCATCGTCGGCGCCATCGGCACCGGCGTCTTCGCCGCGCCCTCGCTCGGCGGCGTCGGCTATCCCGAAGGCGTCGCCATGGCCGGACAGGTGTGGACGCAGTTCCTCGCCGTCGCCGTCACGGTCGTGTGGTGCGGCGTGGTCTCGGCGATCCTCTACAAGCTGGTCGACGTGACGATCGGGCTGCGCCCGAGCGCCGAGAACGAGGCGCAGGGGCTTGACCTCGCCTCGCACGGCGAGGCCGCCTACCACTCCTGATTTCACGGATTTCAGGCGCCGGACCAGCACCCCGGCGTCGGGAATGCGGCGACGCGAAAACGCCGTCGCATCTTGGCCCGGCCTTCTGGCCGGGTCCTTTTTATGCGCGGGACGGGGAAGGGCCGACGTCAGAAGAGATCGACGTCGCCGGCGGTGTTCTCGTCTTTCGCCTTGACGTCGAGGCCGGGGGTGCCGACGGTGCGGATCATCTGCGTCAGGGTCAGCGTGCCGGTGGCGCTCGACGTGTCGACGCGCCAGTGCGGGTGGGCGGCCTCGGACAGCGCATGCAGGAAGCCGGCGACCCCGGCGATGCGCTGGGCGGAAAGGTCCGCGTCCTGCATCGCCCGGACGTAGTCGGCGTCGGCGGCGCCGGCGCTCCATGTCGTGCGGGCTATGGCCGCCTGGTTGCGGTCGATGCGGCCGGCGATGTCCTCGAGCTCGCGGCGTATCCGGGCAAGGACGTCGGTGAACCGTTCCGTTTCAGCGGCGCTGTCGTCGCGCTCCGGCAGGGCCATGCCACGCCTCCCCTCTTCTTACGCAATACCAGTCACAAGGGGCCGCAGGCGGCCTTGAAAAAAGTCAGTGCAGCCTGCCGACGATGGCCTCGAGCGCGCGGCGGAGCTGGTCGGGGTTGAACGGCTTGGTCAGGTAGTTGTTCAGGCCGAGCTTGCGGCCCTCGTCCAGCACCGCCCGGTCCGGGCTGCCGGTCAGGATCATGAACGGCGTGCGCGCGGTCGGCTTGTAGGTGCGGATGGCGTGCAGGAGCTGCAACCCGTTCATCTTCGGCATGTTCATGTCCGAGATGATGAGATGCGAGGGCGTCGTCATCATCATCTTCATCGCCTGCTCGCCGTCGGCGGCGACCTGGATGTTGCGGAAGCCGAGCGTCTCGAGCGCGTCGCGGACAAGCAGGCGGCTCGTGGTCGTGTCGTCCACGACGAGGATTCTCAACTGGGCTAGAAGCGACATGGCTCGGTATTCCTCTTAAGGCGGTCGTCAGTTCGGGAGACCCTGCCCGGCCTGGTTCTGGGTCAGCACGCTGTCGAGCGCGATCAGGCTGATCATGCGCCCTTCCATCGCGATGACGCCCTTCATGAAGGCGCGGGCGAGCTCGGAGGCGACGTTGGGCGTCGCCTGGATCGAACCCGAATCGACGGTCAGGATGTCGGAAACGGCATCGACCAGCAGGCCGATGGTCTGGTTGCCGACCTGGGTGATGATGATGACGTGGCGGGCGCTCGGCTCCGCCGGGGAGAAGCCGAGGCGGGCGGCGAGGTCGACCACCGGCAGCACCGCCCCGCGCAAATTGATGACGCCCTTGACGTATTGCGACGAATGCGGAAGCGGCGTCGTCGGCGTCCAGCCGCGGATGTCGCGCACCGACATGATGTCGAGGCAGAACTCCTGGCTGCCGAGGCGGAAGGCGATCAGCTCGCTGTTGGCGGCCGCGTCGTGTTCCCTCATCTGCGTCATGCTGCGCTCCTCTTGCGGTTGGCGTCGGTGCGCGCGGCGTCCGCGCGCGAGCCGGCGACGATGGCGTCGACGTCGAGGATGACCGCGACGCGGCCGTCGCCCAGGATCGTCGCTCCGGCGACGCCGAAGACGTGGCCGTAATTGGTCTCGAGGCTCTTGATGACCACCTGCTGCTGGCCGATGATGCCGTCGACCATCAGCGCGCATTGCGACTGGTTCTCGGTCTCGACCATCATCGCGACGCTCTGCAGCGGGTCGGCCTCCTCGTCGCGGTAGCCGAGCACGGCGCCGACGTCGATCAGCGGGATGAAGGCGCCGCGGATGCCGATGACCCGCGCCTTCTCGCCCAGCCCGTGGACGTCGGGAGCCTTGGGTTGCAGCGTCTCGACGATGGCCGACAGCGGCACGACCAGCGTCTGGCCGGCGACGGTGACGACCATGCCGTCGAGCACGGCGAGCGTCAGCGGCAGCGACAGGGTGAAGGTGGTGCCGAGGCCCGGCCGCGAGGTGATGGTGATGCGCCCGCCGAGCGCCTGGATCGAGCGGCGCACCACGTCCATGCCGACGCCGCGCCCCGACACGTCGGAGATGGTGTCGGCGGTGGAGAAGCCGGGCGCGAAGATCAGATCGTCGATCTCGGAGTCGGAAAGCTGCGCGTCCTCGGAGACGATGCCGCGGTCGATGGCGATCTGGCGCACGCGCTGGCGGTTGATGCCGGCGCCGTCGTCGGAAACCTCGATCACGACGCGGCCCGAACGGTGGGCGGCGATCATGCGCACCGTGCCCTGCTCGGGCTTGCCCGCCGCGAGGCGATCCTCGGGCTTCTCCAGCCCGTGGTCGATGGCGTTGCGGATCATGTGGGTCAGCGGGTCGGCGAGGCGCTCGATCACGGTCTTGTCGACCTCGCAATTCTCGCCCTCGGTGACGAGGCGCGCGGACTTGCCGGTCATGTCGGCGACCTCGCGCACCACGCGCGACATGCGCTGGAAGATCGGCCGCACCGGCTGGGCGCGGATCGCCATCACCGAATCCTGGATCTCGCGCGTCAGGTGCTCGAGATCGTCGAGGCCGACCGCGACGTCGGAGAGGCGGGCGATGCCGGCCTCCGTCACGCGCTGGGCCAGCATCGACTGGTTGATGACCAGCTCGCCGACGAGGTCGATCAGGCGGTCGACGCGGTCGAGATCGACGCGGATGGTCGCGCCCGGCTGGGCGGCCTGCTGGGTGTTGGCGGCGGCGGGTTTTTCCGTGGGGGCCACGGCCGGCGGGATTGCCGGGGCTGCGGGCCGGGCCGCCACGACCGCGGCGGGAGCAGGGGCCGGGGCCGGGGCGGGCGCGGCGGTTTCGGCCGCGACTTTATCGGCGGCAACCTGGGCAAGGATCGCCTGCACGGTCTCGGCGGCGTCGGTCTCGTCCATCACCGGGGTGGCGATGGCCGTCTCGATCGTCAGGTCGCAGTCGAACTCGACGAACTCGAAGATCTCGCGCACGGCGCTCTCGTCGACCGCGCCGGTGAAGGCGATGTCCCAGGTGAGATAGGCGCCCTCGGGGTCGAGCTCGCCGAGGAGCGGCACAGCGGAGGTGCCGCAGGCGACCTCCATCTCGCCCAGCCGGCCGAGCTCGCGCAGCAGCCGCAGCGCGTCGTTGGCCTTGGCGTAGAGCTCGGCCCTGGGCGTGAAACGGACCTTGACCGTCTCGCGGATGCCGGCGGCCTCGTCGTCGGCGATCAGCGTGTCGAAGGAAATCTGCACCGGGGCGAAGCCGAACTCGTCGACCGGCGCTCCGTCGCCATCCATGGCCATGGCCAGCGGCTCGAAGACGGGCATGGCCTCCATCGCCGGGGCAGGGGCAGGCTCCGCGCCGCCGGCACGGGCCAGTTCCTCGCTCATCAGCGACACGCGCGCGCCGTCCATCTCGCCGCCGTCGCGCGAGATGCGGACGAGATCGGCGAGGATGTCGGCCGAGCGCAGCATCAGCTTGACGATCTGCGGCGAGATGCCGAGCTTGCCCGAGCGCATGCCGTCGAGCGTGGTCTCGAAGGTGTGGGCGAAGCGCACCAGATCGTCGAGGCCGAAGGCGCCGGCGCCACCCTTGATCGAATGCACGGCGCGGAAGACGGCGTTGATCGTCTCGAGGTCGCCTTCCTCGCGCTCGATGGCGAGAAGCCCGTCCTCCAGCTCGGTGAGCTGCTCCTCGCATTCCTGGAAGAAGGTCTGCTTGATGGCGGCCATCGTGTCCATGAAAACGCTTCCCTTCCTCTGGCCCTGCTCAGGCCGCGACGCGGTTGATGGCGGTGACGAGCTTGACCGGGTCGAAGGGCTTGACGATCCAGCCGCTGGCCCCGGCGCGGCGGGCGCGGTCCTTCTTGTCGTCGACGCTCTCGGTGGTCAGCACCAGGATGGGAATCGCGCGATAGCGGTCCGAGCCGCGGACCGCCTCGATGAAGCCGAAGCCGTCCATGCGCGGCATGTTGATGTCGGTGATGATGACGTCCGGATCGCAGGTTTCCAGAACCTCCAGCCCGTGAACCCCGTCCTCGGCCTGGAGGACTTCCATGCCGGCGTCCAGCAGCGCGGCCTTGAGCATTTCGCGGATGGTGCGGGAATCGTCGACGGTCAGGATGGTCTTGGACATGATCAGTCGTTCCTTGCCGTGATTTGGGGGGCGGTAAAGGCGGAGGCGGTCAAGCGGGAGAGGTCGAGCCCGGCGGTGCGCACGGCGTCGGCGAAGGCGGGCGACGGCTCCTCGAGCGTCAGCTCCAGCCCGTCCGCGTTCCAGGTCGCGGCGGCCGACAGCAGCACCTGCAGGCATTGCGCGCCGATCCGCTCGACCTGCGAGGCGTTGAGCGCGAGGTCGGCGCCGCGCGCCGCGACGAGTTCGGCTGCCAGAGGCGCGGCGGCCTTGATGTCGAGTTCGCTGGGAAGCGTCATGCCCCCGGTTGCGGCTTTCGCCATTCCCCACTCCTTTGGAGCTCCCCGGGGCGGCTTCGGCCCACGGCTCCGGTCGGTATCGCTGGCGCAGGCGGAACCCCTCGCGCGCCCGAAGGCGCGGCGCGGCGGCCGATGCGCAGATGTTCGACATTCCGGTCGATGCCGGATCAGGGGCGCGGCGTCATGCCTTTGGCGAAGTCCCCCCTCCAAGCCCCGCCTAATCCATAAGCGATGACTGGTTTCGCTAATATTAACGGCGGGCTGGTCTTGGCGCCAAAGAAAAGCCCCGCCACGAGGGCGGGGCGAAACCTTGCCGCGAAGACGGCAGGGGAGGCGCGGCGTCAGCCGTTCTGTGCGGCGGTGACGATGATCTCGACGCGGTATTTCGGGGCGGCGAGCCTGGCCTCGCCGGTGGCGCGGGCCGGCGTGTTTCCGGCCGGGACCCAGGCGTCCCACGCCGCGTTCATCTCGGCGAAGTCGTTGATGTCGGCGAGCCAGATCTGCGCCGACAGGATGCGCTCCTTCGAGGAGTTGCACAGCGCCAGCAGCCGGTCGATCTCGGCCAGCACGCCTTCGGTCTGCTCCCTGACCGTCGCGCCTTCGGCGATCTGGCCGGCGAGGTAGATGACGCCGTTGAAGATGTTGGCCTCGCTCATGCGCGGGCCGGTCTCGTGGCGGATGATGGTCATGGGGGCTCCTTCGTGTTGCGGTGCCGCGGCTTGTAAAGCATTTTGCAGCCGGACGGAATCGTCTGGCGTCGCATAAATGCGGCCAGATCACTCGCCGGAGCACCATTCCTCCGGTGGCGGTTCGGCCCGCGGGCAACCGGTCAGACGAAGCTCGCCCGCTCGGCCTCGACCGCGGCGGCGATGAAGGACGACACCGCCTGGACGCGGCGCAGCGGCCTGACCGTCTCGTGATAGACCAGCCAGTAGGCGCGGCGGATCGGCGGCGCGAGCGGCACCGGCACGAGGTCGTCATGACTGCGGGCGATGAAGGTGTGCAGGATGCCGATTCCCGCGCCCGCGCGCACCGCCTCCATCTGGCCGAGCGAAGACGAGACGGCGAAGCTGGCCTGCCAGTCGGGCACGATCTCGGGGCCGTAGTCGAGCGAGGGGCTGATCAGCAGGTCGGCGACGTAGCCGATTAGGCGGTGGCGCCTGAGCTCGGCCAGCGTCGCCGGCAGGCCGTGGCGCGTTGCATAGGCGCGCGAGGCGTAGAGGCCGAGCGTGTAGTCGACGAGCTTGGCCGCGACCAGCCGCCCTTCCGTCGGGCGCTCGACGGTGATGGCGATGTCGGCCTCGCGCCGCGACAGCGAGAACGAGCGCGGCACCGGCACGAGCTGGATCGCGAGCGCAGGGTGGCGCTCCGTCAGCACGCCGAGCCGGGGCGCGAGGAAGGCGACGCCGAAGCCGTCCGGCGCGCCGATGCGCACCGTGCCGGCGACCTCGTCGCTCTCGCCGGCGATGTCGGCGCGCGCGGCGATCATGTCGGCCTCGATGCGCTCGGCGGTGATCAGGAAGCGCTGGCCCTCGGCCGTCAGTTCCGAGCCGGTGGTGAGGCGCCGGAAGAGCTTGGCTCCCAGCGAGCGCTCCAGCGCGGCGATGCGCCGCGAGACCGTGGCGTGGTTCAGCTCCAGCCGCCGCGCCGCGCCGAGGATCTGCCCCGCCCGCGCGACGGCGAGAAAGATGCGCACGTCGTCCCAGTTCATCGCCGATCCTCCCCCCTTGCATCCATCGGGGCCTCCCCTGCGTTGCATTGCAACAAATGATGACCGACGATGCAAGGACTTTATTTATTGCACAACGGATGCGGATTTGGTCGCGTTGCATTCGCGCGCCCGACACGGGACAATGGTGCCAACGTCTTCAAGGGAGAGAAACGATGATCGAGGTCGGGCATTTCATCGGCGGCAAGCACGTCGCCGGCAAGAGCGGACGCAGCCAGGACATCATGCAGCCGATGGACGGCTCGGTGCGCGGCAAGGTGGCGCTGGCGAGCGCGGCCGAGCTGCGCGAGGCGGTGGAGAACGCCAAGGCCGCGCAGCCGGCATGGGCGGCGACCAACCCGCAGCGCCGCGTGCGCGTGCTGATGAAGTTCCTCGAGCTGGTCCAGCGCGACTATGACGAGCTGGCCGACGCGCTGGCGCGCGAGCACGGCAAGACCATCCCCGACGCCAAGGGCGACATCCAGCGCGGGCTCGAGGTGGTCGAGGTCTGCATCGGCGCGCCGCACATGATGAAGGGCGAGTTCACCGACGGCGCCGGCCCCGGCATCGACGTCTATTCGATGCGCCAGCCGCTCGGCGTCGTCGCCGGCATCACGCCGTTCAACTTCCCGGCGATGATCCCGCTGTGGAAGATCGCGCCGGCCATCGCCGCCGGCAACGCCTTCATCCTCAAGCCATCCGAGCGCGACCCGTCGGTGCCGCTGCGCATCGCCGAGCTGTTCCTCGAGGCGGGGCTTCCGGCCGGCATCCTCAACGTCGTCAACGGCGACAAGGAGGTGGTCGACGCCATCCTCGACGATCCCGACGTCAAGGCCATCGGCTTCGTCGGCTCGACGCCGATCGCGCACTACATCTATTCGCGTGGCTGCGCCAACGGCAAGCGCGTGCAGTGCTTCGGCGGCGCGAAGAACCACCTGATCATCATGCCCGACGCCGACATGGACCAGACCGTCGACGCGCTGATCGGCGCGGGCTACGGCTCGGCCGGCGAGCGCTGCATGGCGATCTCGGTCGCCGTGCCGGTGGGCAAGGAGACGGCCGACCGGCTGATCGAGAAGCTCGTCCCGCGCGTCGAGGCGCTCAAGGTCGGCCCCTCGACCGATGTGGGCGCCGATTTCGGCCCGCTGGTGACGAAGGAGGCGCTGGCGCGCGTCAAGGGTTACGTCGACACCGGCGTCAAGGAAGGCGCCAAGCTCCTGGTCGACGGCCGCAACTTCACCATGCAGGGCTACGAGAACGGCTACTACATGGGCGGCTGCCTGTTCGACGAGGTGACGCCGGACATGCGCATCTACAAGGAGGAGATCTTCGGCCCGGTGCTTTCCGTGGTGCGCGCGGCGAACTACGAGGACGCGATCCGCCTGCCGAACGAGCACGAATACGGCAACGGCGTCTCGATCTTCACCCGCGACGGCGACGCGGCGCGCGATTTCGCCAGCCGCGTCCAGGTCGGCATGATCGGCGTCAACGTGCCGATCCCGGTGCCGATCGCCTACTACACCTTCGGCGGCTGGAAGGCTTCCGGCTTCGGCGACCTGAACCAGCACGGCTCGGACGCCTTCCGCTTCTACACCAAGACCAAGACCGTCACCTCGCGCTGGCCGAGCGGCGTCAAGGACGGCGCGGAGTTCGTCATCCCGACGATGAAGTGAGCCGGCACGACGCGAGGCCCGCCGGCCTCGTTGCAAAAAAATGCATGGCGGGCGCCCCGAAAGGGCGCCCGTTTCGCGTTTCGGGGGTGCGCCGGGGCCGGCGCGCGTCCGGGCCAGGCCGGGGCGGATGGGGACGGGATGAACTTGCCGTGATTTTTCACCGCTTTTTTGTTGCATCGCGGCAGGGCGGCGGGCGGCGGGGAAAATGTCGGATTCGCGGCTGACAATTGGTGCTGGACGGATTTGTCGTCAGGCCAGGGGTGGCAAGAAACCGCCTCCATGTGCCAAAAGAGCGCAAGTTCTTGCGCAATTTCCGCAACTATCGTGCGTTCATGCAAGGACATTGCATCTGGCCGGTGCTAGCTTCCGCCCCGGTCCATGAGGGCGGCAGGCATGCGCAGACATGCCGCCGCGTCTCGTCGGGGGGACGACGCTGGCCGAACTTTGCCGTTGCAATCCCGCTTCGACGTAATAGGACTAGGAGAAGAACAGCAAGGGACGCGCCCGCCCGGCGACGCCCCAGGGGAGCGGCACGAGAATGGAATATTTCGTCCAGCAGCTTATCAACGGGCTGACGCTCGGCTCGATCTACGGGCTGATCGCGATCGGCTACACGATGGTGTACGGCATCATCGGCATGATCAACTTCGCCCATGGCGACATCTTCATGATCGGCTCGTTCATCGCGCTGGCGATGTTCCTGATCCTGACCAGCGTCCTCGGCTTCGCTTTCCTGCCGGTGGTGCTGCTGATCGTGCTGATCGTGGCGATGGTGTTCACCTCCGCCTGGGGCTGGACGGTCGAGCGCCTCGCCTACCGGCCGCTGCGCGGCTCGTTCCGCCTCGCGCCGCTGATCACCGCCATCGGCATGTCGATCCTGCTGCAGAACTTCGTGCGCGTCAGCCAGGGCGCCCGCGTCAAGCCGCTGCCGCCGCAGATCCAGGGCGGCATCCCGCTGATGGAGGGCAACGCCGAGACCGGCGCCATCGTCGTCCAGCTCTCCTACATGCAGCTCATCATCATCGTGACGACCGTGGTGCTGATGGCCGGCTTCACGCTGCTGATCAACAAGACCGCGCTGGGCCGGGCGCAAAGGGCGTGCGAGCAGGACCGCAGGATGGCGGCGCTGCTCGGCGTCAACGTCGACCGCACCATCTCGCTGACCTTCGTGATGGGCGCGGCGCTCGCCGCCGTCGCCGGCTTCATGTTCCTGCTGCTCTACGGGGTGATCGACTTCTACATCGGCTTCCTCGCCGGCATCAAGGCGTTCACCGCGGCCGTGCTCGGCGGCATCGGCTCGCTGCCGGGGGCGATGCTCGGCGGCCTGCTGATCGGGCTGATCGAGGTGTTCTGGTCGGGCTACTTCACCGTCGAGTACAAGGACGTCGCGGCCTTCTCGATCCTGGCCATCGTGCTCATCTTCCTGCCCTCGGGCCTGCTCGGCCAGCCTGAAGTCGAAAAGGTCTGACCCATGGCGAACGCTGCAAACACCCGTCTCGCGGATTCGATCCGCGACGCCTTCATCGCCGCCCTCTTGGTCGCGGTCCTCGGCTTCTTCTTCCTCGCGCTCAAGACCGACATCGCGCCGGGCGGGCTCGCGCTCTCCACCCGCTGGGGGCTGTGGTTCGCCTCGATCGCCATCGTCTTCGGCGTCCGGCTCGGGCTGAACCTCCTGGTCTTCCAGCGGGCGCCCTCGGCGCCCAGCGGCGGCGTCGGCACGCTGGCGAAGCTCGCCGGCCGCCTGCCCGACATGAGCGGCTGGACGAGCTGGGTGTTCCTCGCCCTCGCCGTCGCGCTGCCGTTCTTCATCATGACGTTCTTCCCCGGCCAGCAGCGCCAGTACATCGACCTGTCGATCCTGATCCTGACCTATGTGATGCTCGGCTGGGGGCTGAACATCGTCGTCGGCCTCGCCGGCCTGCTCGATCTCGGCTACGTCGCCTTCTACGCGCTCGGCGCCTATTCCTTCGCGCTGCTGTCGACCCATTTCGACGCGATCGGCTTCTGGACGGCGCTGCCGCTGGCCGGCATCCTCGCCATGTTCTGGGGCGTCATCCTCGGCTTCCCGGTGCTCAGGCTGCGCGGCGACTACCTCGCCATCGTCACGCTCGCCTTCGGCGAGATCATCCGCGTCGTGCTGCTCAACTGGTACGACTTCACCGGCGGCCCGAACGGCATCTCCGGCATTCCGAAACCCACCTTCTTCGGGCTGGAGTTCGTCCGCGGCGAGGGCGGCTTCGCCGACTATTTCGGCATCCCGTTCTCGACCATCCACCGCTTCGTCTATCTCTACTTCATCATCCTCGTGCTCGCGGTCATCACCCATCTGGTGACGATGCGCCTGCGCCGGCTGCCGATCGGCCGGGCGTGGGAGGCCCTGCGCGAGGACGAGATCGCCTGCCGCTCGCTCGGCATCAACACCACCAACACCAAGCTGACGGCCTTCGCCATCGGCGCGATGTTCGGCGGTTTCGCCGGCTCGTTCTTCGCCACGCGGCAGGGCTTCGTGTCGCCGGAGAGCTTCACCTTCATCGAGTCGGCGATCATCCTCGCCATCGTGGTGCTCGGCGGCCTCGGCTCGCAGATCGGCGTCGTCATCGCCTCGATCATCATGATCGGCGGCATGGAGATGCTGCGCAATCTCGGCTTCCTGACGCAGATCTTCGGGCCCGATTTCGATCCCGTGCAGTACCGCATGCTGATCTTCGGCCTCGCCATGGTGCTGATCATGGTGTGGAAGCCGCGCGGCCTCATCGCCTCGCGCGATCCGTCGGTCGTCTACAAGCAGAAGAAGAAAATCGGGGCCGACATGGTCGCACAGGGCGAGGGTCACTGATGTCTGCCGCTGTCATGAAAGCTGAAACCTCCGTGCAAGCCGGCGCGTCTTGGGAGTCCGATCCCATCCTGAGCGTCGAGCACCTGACGATGCGCTTCGGCGGCCTCGTCGCCATCAACGACCTGTCGTTCAGCGTCGGGCGCGGCGAGATCACCGCGCTGATCGGCCCGAACGGCGCCGGCAAGACCACGGTGTTCAACTGCGTCACCGGCTTCTACAAGCCGACGGAAGGGCGCATCGTCATGCGCCACGGCCCCGGGCGCCAGCAGGAGACCGTCGACCGGCTGACGCTGACCGGCAAGAAGTGGGAGCATGCCGAGAACGGCTCGGTGTTCCTGCTCGAACGCATGCCCGATTTCGAGATCGCCAAGCATGCCAAGGTCGCGCGCACCTTCCAGAACATCCGCCTGTTCGGCGGCATGACGGTGCTGGAGAACCTGCTCGTCGCCCAGCACAACCGGCTGATGGTGGCGTCGAACTTCACCGTCGGCGGCATCCTGCACCTGCCCGGCTTCCGCAAGGCCGAGGGCGAGGCGATCGACAAGGCGATCTACTGGCTGGAGCGGGTCAAGCTGATCGACCGCGCCGACGACCCGGCCGCCGACCTGCCCTATGGCGACCAGCGGCGCCTCGAGATCGCCCGCGCCATGTGCACCGAGCCGCATCTCCTGTGCCTCGACGAGCCGGCGGCGGGCCTCAACCCGCGCGAATCGGCCGAGCTCAACGCGCTGCTCCAGTACATCCGCAAGGAGCACGACACCTCCGTGCTGCTGATCGAGCACGACATGGGCGTGGTGATGGAGATCTCCGACCACATCGTCGTGCTCGACTACGGCGTCAAGATTTCGGACGGCGACGCCGCCTTCGTGCGCAACGACCCGAGCGTGATCGCCGCCTATCTCGGCGTCGAGGACGAGGAGATCGAGGAGGTGCCTGAAGTGGCGTCCCTCGTGGTCGAGGCGCTCGGCGAGGAAGCGGCCGAGGAAGCGGGCATCGAGGTGCCGGCCATCGATCCCGGCGAGGCGCTGGCCGCCATTGCCGAGTCCGGGGCCGGGTCCAGCGTCGGGTCCGGGGTCGTGACCAGCACCGGGTCCCGGGCCGGGTCCGGGCCGGAGGCGGGCAGCCATCCCGGCGCGCGCCCCGCCGGCCTCGACAAGCCGCGCGAGGGCGGCGCGGACGACCTGACCCGCATCAAGGGCATCGGGCCGGTCAACGCGAAGAAGCTCAACGGTCTCGGCATCTGGCATTTCGCGCAGATCGCCGCCTGGCGGAAGCGGGAAGTCGAATGGGTCGGCTCCTATCTCTCCTTCCCCGGCCGGATCGAGCGCGAGGACTGGGTGGGGCAGGCGAAGGGACTGGCCAAATCCGGCGCGCCGCGCAAGAGGGGCAAAGGCAAGACAGGCAAGGACGGGGCGGGAGACGGCAAATGAGCAACGCTTCGCAAAGCCCGCTGCTGACGGTTCGCGGGGTGGAGACCTATTACGGCAAGATCGTCGCCCTGCGCGGCGTCGACCTCGACGTCCACCGCGGCGAGATCGTCACGCTGATCGGCGCCAACGGCGCCGGCAAGTCGACGCTGATGATGACGATCTGCGGCGACCCGCGCGCCCGCGCCGGCACCGTCGTCTATGACGGCACCGACATCACCCGGATGCCCACCCACGAGATCATGAAGCTGGGCATCGCCCAGTCGCCGGAGGGGCGGCGCATCTTCCCGCGCATGACGGTGATGGAAAACCTCCAGATGGGCGCGCTCCTGGTGCCGCCGCAGCATTTCGACGACGACCTGAAGCGCGTGTTCGAGCTGTTCCCGCGGCTCAAGGAGCGCGCGGGCCAGCGCGGCGGCACGCTGTCGGGCGGCGAGCAGCAGATGCTGGCCATCGCGCGGGCGCTGATGAGCCGGCCGAAGCTGCTGCTGCTCGACGAGCCGTCGCTCGGCCTCGCGCCGCTAATCGTCAAGCAGATCTTCGAGGTCATCAAGGAGCTGAACCGCAGCGAGGGGCTGACCGTGTTCCTCGTCGAGCAGAACGCCTTCCATGCGTTGAAGCTCGCACATCGCGGCTACGTCATGGTCAACGGCAACATCACGATGAGCGGCACCGGCGCGGAACTGCTGAAGCGCGAGGAAGTGCGCGCCGCCTATCTCGAAGGCGGAAGGCACTGAAAGGGGCGGACCATGGAACATCAGAACACACTGATCTGGGAAGTCACCTTCTGGGAGTTCGTGCTGGTCACGGTGGTGCTGGCCGGCGGCGCGGCCTACCTGACAGGCCGGGCCATCGCCGGCGTCTGGCAGGGAACGCGGCAGATCGTCATCTACATGGTGCTGCTGGCGGCGGCGACGCGCTTCATCCACTTCGCCCTGTTCAAGGGGACGCTGCTTTCCCTGCATTATTACGTCGTCGACCTGATCGTGCTGCTGATCGCGGCGGCCATCGGCTTCATGATCACGCGCCGGGCGCAGATGGAACGGCAATACGGCTTCCTGAAGCGGAGCGGGGCGGCCTGAGCCCCGACTGAAGTGGAAAGAGGCGGCCTGGGCCGCCGGCTGAAGCGGAAAGAGGCGGCTTGAGCCGCCGGGCGCGGGGAAATTCCGCGGCGTTCGCGCCGCGAACGGGGATCGGCAAGAAAGCCTTTATTTCGCTGGGGAATTGGGCTTTTATGTCGAACAAGCGGGTAGGGAACACCCGCAGGTCGCTGGAGCGGGACCAAACACCGTCTCGCACCGGCGCAGGAAACCGTCAGGTGTTTATGGGAGTCATCATGAAGAAGGCACTTTTGGCAGGCGCGGCGCTCGGCCTGGTTTTCTCGAGCCCCGCTCTTGCGGACATCGTCATCGCCACCGCGGGCCCGATGACGGGGCAGTACGCCTCGTTCGGCGCGCAGATGAAGGCGGGCGCGGAAATGGCGGTCGAGGACATCAACGCCGCCGGCGGCGTCAATGGCGAGCAGTTGAAGCTCGAGATCGGCGACGACGCCTGCGATCCGAAACAGGCGGTCGCGGTCGCCAACCAGTTCGCGGGACAGGGCGTCCAGCTCGTGGCCGGCCACTTCTGCTCCGGCTCGTCGATCCCCGCCTCGGCCGTCTACGCCGAGGAAGGCATCATCATGATCTCGCCGGCCTCGACCAACCCGGTCTTCACCGACGAGCGCCCCGGCCCCGGCATCTTCCGCATGTGCGGCCGTGACGACCAGCAGGGCGACGTCGCCGGTCAGTTCCTGATCGACAACTACGCCGACAAGAAGGTCGCGTTCATCCACGACAAGACCGCCTACGGCCAGGGCCTCGCCGACGCGACCATGGCGGCCTACGAGAAGCTCGGCGGCAAGCCGGCGCTCTACGAGGCCTACACCGCCGGCGAGAAGGACTACACCGCGCTCGTCTCCAAGCTGAAGGCCGAGGGCGTCGGCGTCCTCTATGTCGGCGGCTATCACACCGAGGCCGGCCTGATCGTGCGCCAGATGCGCGAGCAGGGCATGGACACCGTCCTCATCTCGGGCGACGCGCTCGTCACCGACGAGTACTGGGCGATCACCGGCGAGGCCGGCGAAGGCACGCTGATGACCTTCTCGCCCGACCCGCGCAAGGACCCGGACGCGCAGCCGCTGGTCGAGAAGTTCCGCGCCAAGGGCATCGAGCCGGAAGGTTACGTGCTCTACACCTACGCCGCGGTGCAGGCCTGGGCCGACGCGGTCAAGGCCGCCGGCTCGACCGAGTTCGAGCCCGTGATCGAGGCGCTGAACCAGGGCACCTTCAAGACGGTGCTCGGCGAGTCGGGCTTCGACGAGAACGGCGACGTCAAGCTGCCGGGCTACGTCTTCTACGAGTGGAAGAACGGCACCTACGACTATCTCGAGAACTAGGCCGCTCAGGCCGGTTCACCGGAAATCGGGAAAGGCCCGGCGGTTCACCGCCGGGCCTTTTTTCATGCCGGGCGCTGCCGCGCTTCCGGGGACTTCATCCAGCCGGATGCCGGTATAGGGGAGGGCGCTTCGATGCCACCGCCGTCCTGCATCGACCGCTTGGCAAGCCGTCGTCGGTTGGTTCCGGGAAATCAACTCTGGAGGGGTCATCAAGGCCGGGTCGTCCTGCCCTTCCTCTCCGCTGGATAGCCGACCTCGGGATCGCGTTCTCTCGTATAGGTTTCGACGCGGGGCAGATCGTCGGCGAACTCGATCCATGGCAATTTCATGCGCCAGTATCCGTGCGCACGAGGCTCAAACCGCTCGGGCCTATCCATGAAACCGATCGTCAGCCAGATTTCGTCCCCAAGCCCTTCATCGACATAGCCGATTGACGTTCCGCAGTCGGCGCAGAAGCTCCGCTCTACACCGGGCGTCTTGCTGAATGTCCTTGGTGATCCACCGGTGAACCTGACATGCTCTCGCTTGTAGCCGATCCATATGGTCAGGGGGCTGCCAAGCGCCTTTCTGCAATCATCATCGTGGTCGTAGGTGATCCAAAAGGGGTCCCCCTCCAATTCGGCAACAATCGATCCACAGAAACACGAGCCATGTTCAAGACGCTCTCTCATTTCAAGGCCTTCTTTCTTCCGTGACCGATGCCAACTCCCTACGGCAAGGAAAGAGGTCGAAAGCCGTCGCGGTCACTCCGGTCGAGGACATGCCGCAAAGGCGGTCCTTCTCCCTTCCCCGATCATTCCGGCAATGGCGGGAAAGCATGGTGGCTCCCGCCATCCCGTCGAGGGGCGGGCTCGCCAATCTCCCGAAAGCGCCCTGCCGTGTCCGGGATCAGCGGTAGTTTATGAAGCTCTTGTAGATGAAGCCGGTGCGGCCCTGATAGCTTATCTCGCACCAGCCGCAATTCGCCTCAGCCTCTATCTGCGCCGAGGCGGGCACCACCATCACCACCTGGCCGCCCTTGTTGGGGGCGGCGCGCAGGTTGACGGCCTGCCGGACGGTGGCCGCGCGCATCGCCGATCCGTTGGCGCGGGGCTCCGGCTGCGCCCTTGCCGTTGCCGTCGGGGCGTCGTTCCGGGCCGGCTGCTCGGCGGGAGCGGCCGGGCGGGGCTGCGGCGCGAAGGCGGTGATCTCCGCAGGCAGCGCCGGCGGGATCGCCGCGGTCGGGCCGGGGTCGGGGACGATGCCGGCAACGGCGGCGGTTTCCGGCTGCGGAACGATCGGTTCGAGAATGGCCTCGCCGGCGTCGGTCATCGGCGCGTCCGGAAGCGCGGTCACGAGGGCCGGCTCCTCCGCCGGGATTTCCGGCTCGGGGGCCGAGGCGACGATCGGCTCCGGCTCGACCTGCGGCTCCGCGGCGGCCGGGGTCACGTCGATGTCGGAACTGGCCATCATCGTAGGCATGCCGCGGGGCTGAAGCCCGAACAGCGTGCCGAACGCCAGCACCAGCGCCACGCCGCCGCACACGCTCAGCACCAGCGGCGCGGCGAGCGACGGCACCCTTCTCTGCCGGCCGAGGGGCGACAGGAAAGGCTGTTGCGGCCGTCTGGACCTGAACGGGTTGATCACGCCATCTCCACGAATTCGCGTCCCGGTCGTGCCGGCGTCGCGCCTGCCGATAATAGGCCAAATTGTGTCGGCGGTTTGGTCGCCGGTGCGATATTTTGCCCTCATCGCCGCTCTGTGCCTCCTTGATGGACGCGCTCGAAAAACGGGTGGACCTGCCGCCGTCGGACGAAGATCCCGGCCGGCTCCGGCGAAGCATTCGCGGGGGTCGGCCGCCTGCCGTTCCAGGCAACAGAGTTAATCGACACGGTTAATCACGGCTTAACCTTTCCCTTTCATTATCCATGCCGAGTTAAATCCCATGCCGGCGATGCCCCGCACGATCCCGGCCAGACCAAGGGTGAAGCCGATGCTGAAACTGCATACTCCGTTCGTGATGGGCGCTGTCCTGTCGATGGCCGTGGCGCTGCCGGCCACTGCGGCCGACTGGATTCCCGAGCCGCCGGTGATCGAATATCCGGATCCCGAGCCCGCGCCGGTCTATGGCGGCTGGTATCTGCGCGGCCATATCGGCGGCAGCAACCAGCGTTTCCGCGGGCTGGAGAACGCGATCAACGCGGCTGGGCCCTTCCAGTGGGTCGATCGCGGCGGCTTCTCCAGCGCGCCGATCTTCGGCGGCGGCGTCGGCTACAAGGTCAACGACTATCTGCGCCTCGACGGCATCGTCGAATATCGCGGCAAGTCTTCCTTCACCGCGCTCGACCGCTATCCGGCCGTGGGCGGCACCCCGGGCGGCACCAACGAATACAGCGCCAAGAAGTCCGAGCTGCTGCTGATGGTCAACGCCTATGCCGATCTCGGCGAGTTCCACGGCGTCACGCCCTATATCGGCGCGGGCCTCGGCGCGTCGCGCAACACGATCAGCCATTTCCGCGACGTGAACGTGCCGAACAACAGCGTCTTCTACGCCGACAAGGATTCGACCTGGCAGCTCGCCTGGGCGCTGCATGCCGGCGTCGGCATCAAGGCGACGGACCGCGTGACCATCGACCTCGGCTACAGCTACGTCCATCTCGGCGACGGCAGGACCAAGGACGCGGTCGCCTATGACGGATCGAGCAATATCGGCCCGTTCAAGTTCAAGGACCTCGCCTCGCACGACTTCAAGGTCGGCGTGCGCTACTCGCTGTTCTAGGTGCCGCGCGGCGGCCCTACGGGGCCGCAAGCGCCTTCGCCTGCCGTATAGAGACAATCGCCCGGAAGCGCAGGCCGCTTCCGGGCGATGTCCGTTTCGGGTCAAGGCCAGTCGGTCGGGGCCAGCCGGTCAGGGCCAGTCGTTCAGGGCTTGTCGGTGACGATCTTGACGCGCTGGCCGGCCGAGACGGTGGCGCCCGCACTGAGCGCGTTGATCAGGCGGAACATGTCGAGCTTGCGCTCGACGCCTTCCATCTGCGCGGCGAGCGTCGCCACGGTGTCGCCGGGCCGTGCCGCCACGATCCTGATCTTCAGCGGCTTGATCGCGTCGCGCTCGCCGGGGGTCAGGGTGCGGAAGCTGGTGCGCACGGTGCCGGCCACGCGCTCGAGCGCGTCGCTGCTCGCCGGGGCGGCGGTCAAGAGGCGGTAGACCTGGCCGTTGGCGCGCACCACGGTGACGTCGAACTGCCACTTGTCGGCGCGGGCGCGGGCCGAGACCGCCTCGTTGCCGTTGATGGTGAGCGGCCGCACGCTGGCGTTGTCGAGGCCGGCGACCCAGCCCGAGCGCACATAGTCGGACAGCGGCACGCGCTGGTCGAGCGAGACGCCGTCGAAGCGGATCGCCATGTCGCCGGGGCCGGCGGCGGTGACGGCGGCGGCCGAATTGTCGATGACGAAGCCCTCCGGCACCGAGAAGCTGACGCCGAGCTGCGGATGCAGGAAGGTGCGGCCGCGCACATAGCCCTCCTGCGGCGTGTCGCCGAACAGCATGCCGTCGATGCCGGCGAGGAAGGCGTCGCGGCCGCGCTCGCCGGTGCCCGGCGCGCCGATCTGGCGGGCGTGGCGCTGCGCCAGCTCGATGCGCTGCGGCGCGCTCGGGTGGCTCGACAGGAAGTCGAGGCCCTCGTCGGTCTGGCCGGTGACGCTGCGCGAGGCGCTGTAGGCGTCCATCGCCTGCAGGAAGCGGGCGGCGGCGAACGGGTCGTAGCCGGCGCGGGCGATGGCGCGGATACCGATGGCATCGGCTTCCAGCTCCTGGTTGCGCGAGAACTGGGCGAGGCGCAGCTTGCCGCGCACCAGCGCCACGCGCGCCGCCGGGTCCTTGCCGAGCACGTCATTGACGACCTGCGTCGCCAGCACCTCCTCGGCTTCCTTCTGCTGGCGCTGGATGCCGTGATTGGCGGTGACGTGCGCCATCTCGTGCGCCAGCACGGCGGCGATCTCGGCCGAATCGTTGGCGAGCGCGAGCAGGCCGCGCGTGACGTAGAGATAGCCGCCCGGCAGGGCGAAGGCGTTGATGGCCGGCGAGTTGAGGATGGTGATCTGGTAGGTCTGGTTCGGGTTCTCGGGGTCGAGCGTCAGAGAGCCGACGACGCGCGCCACCATGCGCTCCAGCTTGGCGTCGGAATACTCGCCGCCATAGGTGGCGAGGATGCGCGGGTGCTGCTCGCGCGCCAGCGCGGCCATGCGGTCGTTGCGGGTGACGGTGTCGACCGTCACGGGGTTCGTCGAGGGGCGGAAGGCGTCGTCCGTGACCCCGGTCAGCGCCTGGCACCCGGCAAGGAGGAGCGCGAGGGCGACGACGGGCATTGCCGCGCCACGCCGCAGGGCGCGGGCCGGCCAAAGGGCTGTCCGGTCCTTCAGTGCGTCCTTCATCGGGGTCGACAGGGCTCCGTGTCCTTTCCCGGATCGTTTCATCGTGAAACGATCCATCTCTTGCTTTAACCCAGTCCCGGACGGAACTGCTGGCATCCGGCTGCGTAAACGATTCCGCCGCAGGGTGCAGGCCGGCCTATGTCAATTCCGTAAAGGAAACAACCCGAACCGCCATCGTGTTCCGGTGTCGCGCGCAATTGTGTCCGCTTCCGGGCGAAGGCGCGGCGGGTCAAGCACCATTCACGCGCCGGTATAGGCGCGGAAGCCGGCGGGGGCGTTGGCCGAGAACATTGCCTCCACGGGGGCGAAGGCGGCGATCCGCCCCTCGTCGACGAAGGCGATGCGGCCCGCGATCGTGCGCGCGTCGTCCGGCTGGTGCGTCACCATCAGGATCGTCATCTTCCGCTCGGCGTGGAGATCGCGCACCAGGTCGAGCATCTCGCGGCGCAGCGCCGGGCCGAGCGAGGCGAAAGGCTCGTCGAGCAGCAGCACCGGCCGGTCGCGCACAAGCACCCGCGACAGGGCGACGCGCTGGCGCTCGCCGCCCGACAACTCGGCCGGCAGCCGCTTCTCCTTGCCGGAAAGCCCGGTGCGGGCGAGCGCGGCGGCGATGTCGGCGCGGTCGTGCTGCGTCAGCTTCAGCGCCGGCGAGCGGCCGAGGCCGACATTCTGCTCGACGTCCAGATGGGCGAAGAGATTGTTCTCCTGAAACACCATCGAGACGGGCCGCGCCGCCGGCGGCAGGCGCGTCGCATCCTCGCCGCCGATCAGCACGCGGCCGGCAGCGGGCCGCTCGAAGCCGGCGACGAGGTTGAGCAGGGTCGACTTTCCCGACCCGCTCGGCCCCATCACGGCGACGATTTCGCCAGCCTCGACGGCGAGGTCGAAGCGCATCGGCGCCTCGCCATAGCTGAACTCGACCGCGTCGAGCCTGACATCCGCGCCGCTCATCGCCTTTCCCTTCCCCGTTCGGCCAGCATCATCAGGCCGAGGCAGACGAGGCCGAGGATCAGCGCCAGCCCGGCCGCGTCGGCGGTGCGGTAGCTGCCCATGCGGGCATAAAGAAGATAGGGCAACGTCTGCACCGCGTCGGAGCCGAACAGGGCGATGACGCCAAGGTCGCCGAGCGACAGCGCCATGGCGAAGGCGAGCGCGGTGAAGGCCGGCCGGCGGATGGAAGGCCAGTCGATCAGCCTGAGGCGGCTGAAGCCGGAAATACCGAGCTGGGCGGCGAGCTTCTCGTGGCGGATGCTCGCCGCGTCCCAGGCTGGACGAATGGCGCGCACGGCGAACGGCATCGCCATTACCGCGTTGACTGCGACGACCATGACCGGCGCCATGGCGAACAGCCGCCCCGTGCCTTGCAAGGCCACGAACCAGCCGGCGCCGAGGACGATGGGTGGGACGACGAGCACGAGGCTCGCGCCGGTGTCTAGCATCCGCTCGAGAAGCGAGGGCCGGGCGGTGCGCGCCCGCTTCATCTCCAGCGCGCGCCGCGCCGCCACCAGCGAGAGCGACAGCGCGACGCTGAGCAGCGCTGCGGAGAGCGCAAGGACGAGGCTGGTCACGGTCGCGGCGTGGACCGCCGGGTCGGCGGCGAGCCGGGCGAGGTCGGCCTTGAGGCCGGCGATGGCCACGGCCGCCAGCGGGCCGGCGACGAAGGCGAGCGCGGCGAGGATCAGCGCGGCGTTGACCGCGCGCTCGGCGCGGCTGGCGATGGCCGGCCGGCGCGGGGCGACGGGCAGGCTGGCGTCGCCCGTCATGTCCGCGCCAAGCCGCATCAGGAAAGCGACGGCGCAGACGGTCAGGCCGATCTGCAGCGCCGTCAGCGCCACGGCGCGAGCGGGGTCGAAATCGAAGCGCAGCGCCTGGTAGATCGCCACCTCCAGCGTGGTCGCGGCCGGGCCGCCGCCCAGGGTCAGCACGATGGTGAAGGAGGTGACGCACAGCATGAAGACGAGGCCGGCGACGCCGGGAAGCGCGGCGCGCAGCGCCGGCCACTCGATCAGCCGGAACGAGGCGCGCGCGCCCATGCCGAGCTGCGCCGCCAGCCGCCACTGGTCGGCCGGCACCGCCTCCAGCGCCTGGAGCAGGAACCGGGTCGCCAGCGGCAGGTTGAAGAAGACATGGGCGACGAGGATGCCCGAAAGCCCGTAGATGCCCTGCCAGCGCGCGCCGCTGAGCATGCTCAGCGTGTCGGCGAACAGCCCGGCCCGGCCGAGAAGCGCCAGCACGCCCATGGCCGCGACGATGGCCGGCAGCGCCAGCGGCAGCGCGAACAGCTTGAGGATCAGCCCCCGGCCGGGAAAGGACGTGTGCCGCGCCAGCGCCCGCGCGACAAGAACAGCGGGAACGACCGACAGCAGCGTCGACAGCGCCGCCTGCCACAGGGTGAAGCCGACGACGCGCGCCAGATAGGCGTCGAAGGCGGAGGCCGCGCCCGACCAGTCGCGCGCGGCGACGAGAGCCAGCCCGGCGAACGCGCCGCCGACCAGCACCCCGACGAGGCCGAGCCCGGCGACACCGGCAAGGACGCGGCCGTCGCGCGCCGGCGGGAATTTCGTCCGTGACGTGTCCGATGCTGCCCCCGATGCTGCCATGGTCGCGCCGCCCCTCATCCGGCCCTTCGGGCCACCTTCTCCCCGTGAACGGGGAGAAGGGACGCTGCCGCAATGCCCGATCCGATCGCCGCGGTCGCAAAGGGTGCGATGGCTGCGGTTGCGAGCAATGCGACGACTGTGCCACCTCCCCCTTCTCCCTGTTCACGGGGAGAAGGCCCCGGCAGGGAGATGAGGGGCAGCGTAGGCACCGCAGGGAACAGCGCAGCGCTTGCGAGGGCGTCCTGTCGCCGCCCGGCCTCGACCGCACGAAGGCGGCCGCGGAACCGGCGCAGGGGGCGGATTCGCATTCGCCCGGATACCGGCCGCGCTAGCGGCTCATCACGTCGAGCCATTCCCTGATCCAGGCCTGACGGTTCTGCGCCACCTCCTGCGGCGTGAAGGACAGCGTCGTTTCCGGCTTCACAGCCCGCTCGAACGCCGTGTTGAGCGGCCCGGAGGTCGGGGCGGCCGGGAACATCCAGTTGGTCTCGGGGACCGCGTCCTGGAAGGCGGGCGTGGTCATAAAGTCGAGGAACTTCTGCGCCAGCGGATTGGCCTCGCCCTTGACGGTACGGGCCGCGACCTCGACCTGAAGATAGTGACCTTCGGCGAAGGCGGCGGCCTTGTAGCGCTCCGATCCTTCCGCGATCTCGTGATAGGCGGGCGAGGTGGTGTAGGACAGGACCATCGGCACCTCGCCATTGGTGAACAGGCCATAGGCCTCGCTCCAGCCGGGGGTGACGGTCAGCACCCTGTCCTTCAGCCTGGCCCAAGCCTGCGGCGCCTCGTCGCCATAGACCGCCTTGACCCAGAACAGCAGGCCGAGCCCCGGCGTCGAGGTGCGCGGGTCCTGGATGGCGATCTTGTCGGCGGCGTCGCCCTCGACCAGCTCCTTGAGGTTCGCCGGTGGCGTGGCAATCGCCTCGCTGTCGTAGACGAAGGCGAAATAGCCGTAGTCGTAGGGCACGAAGGTGTCGTCGTCCCAGCCGCCGGGCACGGAAACGCGCTCCAGCGAGATGCCGTGCGGCGCGAAAAGCCCGGTTTCCTTCGCTTCGAAGGTCAGGTTGGTGTCGAGGCCGAGGACGATGTCGGCCTGCGTATTCGCCCCTTCGAGCCGGAGGCGATTGAGAAGCGCCACGCCGTCGGCCACGGCGACGAATTCGACGTCGCAGCCGCATTCGGCCTCGAACGCCTTCTCGACCGCCGGGCCGGGGCCCCAGTCGGCGGTGAAGCTGTCATAGGTGTAGACGGTGAGCTTGCCTTCCGCCGCGGCGGGCGCGGCGATGAGCGCCAGCGTGGCTGCGGCGAGGATGATCTTTCTGTTGCGCATCGGCGCCTCCTTCTTTTGCGTTGCAAGGGAATGGCGCCATACGAGAAGCGTCTAATCCCTCCGCCGGTATGAACCGGATCAGGTTCCGCGGGTTGGCGTTCGCGCCTCTCAGCCGACGAGCGAAGCTCGCCGCCGGCACCCCGTTAGAGCGTTGAAAGAGATAGGGCGGCGCGACGGCGGAAGCAAGCCTTTGTCGGGCCTTGCGGGCGTCTGGATGTCAGCTTTTCCCGGCGTGCCGTTGCTCCTCTCCGCGCGCTCAGGCAGGGTCTTCCGGGTGCTTCCTCAAGATGAATTCCGCCTGTTCCCGCACGGACGGCGAGCGGTCCTGAAGCAACGGCATAGCGATGCGCCGCGCGACCAGCCCGTCGACTTCATGCCGGATAAGGCCCGACGTCGCGACCCGGCGCACGATGGCCGAGCGGTCATTCGCGCTCGCTTCGATCACGGGAATGCGGGGCGCGCCGTGATCGAGAGGCCGGTGGTGGTAGAGCGTCTCGCGACGCCGTATGCCCATCGACTTGTCAACCCAGCGCCACGCCCACCCGTCCGGCCACGTCGCACGACCGTCGATCAACGCCTGTGCGGCAACGCCGCGAACCGACGGTTGAACGGCATCCCGGGCGAGAGTCTCCAGATGGGCGTCGAGGCCTCCTTCCCGCAGCGCATATCTCAGGACGGTCGCCATCGGGCCGGTGCGACGGGTACGGATGCTTGCCGCCAGGCAATGCGCCACGTCCGGGCGGGCGAACGTCGTGCGCAGCACATGCCGCTCGTCTGTCCATCGCCCCCAACTGTTCTCTCTTGCGAGAAGGGTCAGCGCCGCCTCCGCAATAATGGCGGGCGACGTCATCGGGAAACAGCGCGCCGCGCATTCGGCCGCCGCCTCCCGCACGGGCGAGGCCCAGTCGTTCAGACGCCATGCGATCGCCACGAACAGGAAGGGGCTGGGTATCGGAGCGCCGAGACGCCGAAGCGCCGCCTCGCGGATGTGGCCGTTCCTGTGAAACAGGAACAGAAATTCGAGGCCGGAAACGCGCCCGAGCTGGTCGATGTCGGCCATGCGCGGCGAAAAAAGGCGGACCACGAGCGGATACTTTCGCCGCCATCTTCGCAGATTCGCGGCATGCGCTATCTCGCTGTCGGCCCGCACGACGATCCCGGGCGGAAGCGTGTTGATCGCGTCCGGTATGCCATCGAACGCGCGGCCGATGGGCAATTGCCGTTCCAGCCTCGATCCCAGACGGTTCAGTCTGGCGCGTAGCCCGTCCGGTAAAACTGAGTTCATCGACATCGACATGCCTGAGTGTTCCGCTTGTCGCGACATCCCCGATCAAAGCGACAGTTTTGCGGCCGCCATCCGCAACGCTGCGATCGAGCTTCGCACCCCTGCCGAGAGGCCGCAACGGATCGGGGAAGGAAACCCGCCGCCGGCGCGCTTCCTCTGCGGCGGCCTGCCGTGATAGAGGCGGGGCCATGACCCGCTTCGCGCTTCTCCTCGGCGGCGACCTCGTCGTCACGCCGCGTCTTTCCCGCCAGCTCGCCGGCGCGCGGGTGATCGCCGCCGATTCCGGCATGCGCCATGCTGCCGCGCTCGGGGTGACGCCCGAATTGTGGACCGGCGATTTCGACTCGGTCGAGGAGGGGCTGCGCGCCCACCATGCCGGCGTGCCGATGGAGATCTTCCCGCCGGAAAAGGACCAGACCGACGGCGAGATCGCGGTCGAGGCCGCGCTGAAGCGCGGCGCGCGCGAGTTGGTGCTGGTCGGCGCGTTCGGCGGCGAGCGGGCCGACCATGCCTATCTTCATCTCGCCGCCGCGCTGCGCCTTGCCGGCGACGGCGTCTCCTGCCTGCTGACCAGCGGCGTGCAGGAGGGCGTGCCGCTTCTGCCCGGCCGCGAGACTGCCTTTGATTTCGAGGACGGCACGCTGTTCAGCGTGCTCGCCTTCTCCGACCTTGCGGGGCTGACCCTTACCGGCGCGAAATGGCCGCTTCAGGACCGCTTCGTGCCGTTCGGCTCGTCGCTGACCCTTTCCAACGAGGTGCGGGGGACGCTGACGGCGCGCCTTGCGCAAGGCCGCGCCCTCGTCGTCGCCCGCCCCACCTCCCATTACGCATTGTGACCATGGCTCCTCCGCTTCTCCTGCTCGACGACATCAGATTGACATTCGGCGGCGCGGCGTTGCTCGACGGGGCGCTGCTCTCCGCCTCCGCCTGCGACCGGATCGCGCTCGTCGGCCGCAACGGCTCGGGCAAGTCGACGCTGCTCAAGATCGCCGCCGGCATGGTCGAGCCGCAGGAGGGCGAGGTGTTCCGCCAGCCGGGCGCGACCGTGCGCTATCTGCCGCAGGAGCCGGACTGGCAGGGGGCTGGAAACGTGCGCGCCTATGTCGAGGCGGGCCTCGGCCCCGCCGACGACCCCTACCGTGCCGCCTACATGCTCGAAAGCCTCGGCCTGACCGGCGACGAGGACCCGGCGACGCTGTCGGGCGGCGAGGCGCGGCGCGCGGCGCTCGCCCGCGTGCTGGCGCCCGAGCCCGACATCCTCCTGCTCGACGAGCCGACCAACCATCTCGACCTCACCACCATCGAATGGCTGGAGGGCGAGCTGCAGCGGACGAAATCGGCGCTGATCGTGATCTCGCACGACCGCCGTTTCCTCGAACGGATCTCGCGGGCGGTGGTCTGGCTGGACCGGGGCGTGACGCGGCGGCTGGAGAAGGGCTTTGCCCATTTCGAGGAATGGCGCGACGCGATCCTCGAGGAGGAGGAGAAGGAGCAGCACAAGCTCGGCCGTCAGATCGTGCGCGAGGAGCACTGGCTGCGCTACGGCGTCACCGCGCGGCGCAAGCGCAACATGCGCCGGCTGGGCGAGCTTCAGGCGATGCGCGCGCGCCATCGCGGCCATAAGGGCGCGGAAGGGCTGGCGACGATGGCCGCCTCCGAAGGGCCCGAATCCGGCAAGCTGGTCATCGAGGCGAAGGCGATCTCCAAGAGCTATGGCGACATCGCCGTCGTGAAGGAGTTTTCCACCCGCATCCAGCGCGGCGACCGTGTCGGCTTCGTCGGGCCGAACGGGGCGGGTAAGACGACGCTGCTCAAGATGCTGACAGGCCAGCTCGCGCCCGACGCCGGGACAGTGCGGCTCGGGGCCAATCTCGAGATCGCCGCGCTCGACCAGAAGCGCGAGCTCGATCCGGCCGAGACGCTGGCGCACTACCTGACCGACGGGCGCGGCGACAGCGTGATCGTCAATGGCGAGGAAAAGCACGTCGTCTCCTACATGAAGGATTTCCTGTTCAAACCCGAGCAGGCGCGCACCCCGGTGCGCGAGCTTTCCGGCGGCGAGCGGGCGCGGCTGGTGCTGGCGCGGATTCTCGCGCGGCCGGCCAATCTCCTCGTGCTCGACGAGCCGACCAACGACCTCGACATGGAAACGCTCGACCTGCTGCAGGAGCTGGTCGCCTCCTATGCCGGCACGGTGCTGCTGGTCAGCCACGACCGCGACTTCCTCGACCGCACCGTCACCAGCACCATCGCGCCCGATGGCGGCGGGCGCTGGGTGGAATATGCCGGCGGCTATTCCGACATGCTCGCCCAGCGCGGCGGGGCGCGGCTCGACGAGCGCGGCGCGCGGCGCGGCCGGGACGAGCCGGAGAAGAAGGCGAAGGCGGAACCGAGACCGGCGGCGGCAGGCCCGGCGCGAAAGCTGTCCTACAAGCAGAAATACGCGCTGGAGACCCTGCCGAAAGAGATGGACGGGGCGCACGGCAAGATCGCCGCGCTTGAGGCCAGAATCGCCGATCCCGCCTTCTATGCCCGCGACCCGCAGGGCTTTGCCAGGGTCGCCGCCGACCTCGACGCCCTGCGCGCAGAGCTCGCCGCCATGGAGGAGGAATGGCTGGAGCTGGAGATGCTGCGCGAGGAGATCGAGGGGTGACATCCACTCGGTTTCTGCGCATAATAGATGCGCAGAAACAGGAGCTTTCCGATGCGCAATGAAGCGCCCGCCCTCCGCAAGGCCGCGAACCTCTCCATCGACGTCGATCTGCTCAGCGAAGCCAAGGCGCTGTCGGTCAACATTTCACGCGCGGCTGAAACCGGCATCGCCGAAGCGGTGCGCAAGGAAAAGGAACGGCTCTGGAAGGAAGAGAACCGCGAGGCGATTGAGAGCTCCAATCGCTGGGTCGAGGAACACGGCTTGCCGCTGGCCAAATATCGCCAGTTCTGATGGCCCGGTTCGATCTCTATCGCGATGGCGAGAACTTCCTTCTGGACGTGCAGGCCGATACGCTCGTCCAATTGAACACCCGTGCGGTGGTGCCCGTCAGGCTTCCGAATGCGGCGCCGTTGCCCGCGCGCCGGCTCAATCCAGTATTCGAGATCGCAGGACGGCGTTATGTGATGGTGACCCAGTTTATCTCCGCGGTGCCGGAGAGCGACTTGCGGCACAAGGACGGCAATCTCACAGACCACCGCGACGAAATCACCACGGCGCTGGATTTTCTGTTTCAGGGGTTCTGAACGCGGCTCAGCCCGCCGGCCGCTCGGCGTTGAGCCGCGCCGCCAGCCCTTCCATACGCTCGGCGAGGGTGGAGAGCGCGCCGGTCAGCACCGCGTCGTTCTTGTCGGCCTTCACAAGCGCGTCGTCGCGCGTCTTGCGCAGGGTGGCGATCTCGCTTTCCATGCCGCGCACGCGCTTTTGCAGCTCGTTGAGCTCGTCCATGATCATGATGCCGGCCATGACGGTCAGACGCTGGTCGCCGATCTCGCCGAACGAGCCCTTGAGGTGCGTCACGTAGCGGTCGAAGCGGGAGGCGAGCTCCATCAGGTGCTCTTCCTGGCCCTCGTCGCAGGCCATGCGGTACTGCTTGCCGTCGATGGTGACTGTTACCTGGGCCATGATGCCCTCCTGAGCACTTTCGCAAGTCCGAACGGAAAGCCGCTGCGCGCTTTTCCCGGAATTGCCCTACCTGTCGAGCACCGCGCGGATCGTCTCCATCGCGGTGACGAGCCGGCGCGAGACCTCCTTGTTGGCCTGCTCCAGCCGCTCGGAGCGCGCCTCGGAACTGTCGAGCTCCTGGGCGAGGCGGGCGCGGTCGGCGTTCATGCGCTGGACCTCGGCCTCGGCCTCGCCATAGTCCTGCTCGCGCTCGAGGCGGGCGGAAACCGCATCCTCCAGCGCGTCGATCGCCTTGCCGAGGCGCGCAATCACTTCCCTGAGGGTCGCTTCCCCGGTCATCGCTTCCGTTCCAGCCTGTCCGGTCTGCCTGCCATCCGCATCAGCCGGCGCCGTGTCGCCGAATCGCGCGCATTGCCAGCATCTTGAACCTGAAACATTAGGCGGCGTGTCAACGCCGCGTCAACGCGCCTGTCGCGAACTTCCCCGGCAAAGGCGCGCGGCGTCCACGGAAGTGTTGCCGCAGCAGCGCCTGCGGCGTTGACTCGGGGGCCGCGCCTGCTATGTGTCGCCTCGACCTTGGCGGCCTTTTCAGGGCCATTTTTCGCGCCGGACGACGAGCGAGAGACTCATGACCTCACGAGAAATGCACGACCGCATGGCGAACGCCATCCGCTTCCTTTCCGCCGACGCCATCGAGAAGGCGAATTCCGGCCATCCTGGCCTGCCGATGGGCGCGGCCGACATCGCCACGGTGCTGTTCACCCGCTTCCTCGCCTACGACCCGCAGAAGCCGGACTGGGCCGACCGCGACCGCTTCGTGCTGTCGGCGGGCCACGGCTCGATGCTGCTCTATTCGCTGCTCTACCTCACCGGCTACGAGGACATCGATCTCGACCAGATCAGGCATTTCCGCCAGCTGGGCTACAAGACCGCCGGCCATCCCGAATGGGGCCACGCCGCCGGCATCGAGACGACCACCGGCCCGCTCGGGCAGGGGCTCGCCAACGCGGTCGGCATGGCGCTGGCCGAGCGCATCCTCAACGCCCGCTTCGGCGACGGCCTCGTCGACCACCACACCTACGTGCTGGCCGGCGATGGCTGCCTGATGGAGGGCATCAGCCAGGAGGCGATCTCGCTCGCCGGCCACCTGAAGCTCAACAAGCTGATCGTCATCTGGGACGACAACGCCATCTCCATCGACGGCGCGATCTCGCTGTCGGACTCGACCGACCAGCGCGCCCGCTTCGCGGCCTCGGGCTGGAACACGCTCGCCGTCGACGGCCACGACCCGGAGGCCATTGCCACGGCCATCGAGGCGGCGAAGCGGTCCGAGCGGCCGACGCTGATCGCGGCCAAGACCACCATCGGCTTCGGCGCGCCGACCAAGGCCGGCACCTCCAAGGTCCACGGCTCGCCGCTCGGCGCGGAAGAGCTCGCCGGCGCGCGCAAGGCGCTCGGCTGGGACGCGGAGCCCTTTACCGTCCCTTCCGACGTGCTCGACGCCTGGCGGCTCGCCGGCCTGCGCTCGGCCAAGGAGCGCAAGGAGTGGGAAAAGCGCCTCGGTGCGGCCGATGCCGAGACGCGCGGCGAGTTCGAGCGGCGCATGCGCGGCGACCTGCCGGCCGGCTTCGATGAGGCCATCGACGCCTACAAGCGCAAGCTCGCCGCCGACAAGCCGAAGGTGGCGACGCGCAAATCCTCGGAAATGGCGCTCGAGATCATCAACGGCGTCGTGCCTGAGACCATCGGCGGCTCGGCCGACCTCACCGGCTCGAACAACACCAAGACCAGCCAGACCGGCCCGATCAAGCCGGGCGACTATTCCGGCCGCTACGTCTTCTACGGCATCCGCGAGCACGGCATGGCCGCGGCCATGAACGGCATGACGCTGCATGGCGGCGTCATCCCCTATGGCGGCACCTTCCTCACATTCTCGGACTATGCGCGCCCGGCGATGCGGCTCGCCTCGCTGATGGGCATCCGCTCGATCTTCGTCATGACGCATGATTCGATCGGCCTCGGCGAGGACGGCCCGACGCACCAGCCGGTCGAGCATCTGGCGGCGCTGCGCGCCATCCCCAACCACATCGTGCTGCGGCCCGCCGACGCGGTCGAGGCGGCGGAAGCGTGGCAGGTGGCGCTGAAATCGACGAAGACGCCGACGACGCTGGCGCTGACCCGCCAGAACCTGCCGGCCGTGCGCACCGAGCACACGGGCGAGAACCTGACCGCGCGCGGCGCCTACGAGCTTGCCGCGGCCAAGGGCGAGGCGAAGGTCACGATCTTCGCCACCGGCTCGGAAGTGGAGATCGCGCTTGCCGCCAAGGCCGAGCTCGACAAGCGCGGTCATGCCTCCCGCGTCGTCTCGGTGCCGTCCTTCGAACTGTTCTTCCGGCAGGAAGAGAGCTACCGCCAGGGCGTCATCGGCAGCGCGCCGGTCAGGATCGCCGTCGAAGCCGGCATCCGCCAGGGCTGGGACGCCATCATCGGCTCCGACGGTCTGTTCGTCGGCATGACCGGCTTCGGCGCCTCGGGCCGCATCGAGGACCTTTATCCGCATTTCGGCATCACCGCCGAGGCGGTGGTCGCGGCGGCCGAGAAGCGGCTGGGCCAAGGCTGACAGGCATGGGCTGACGATCGAACGTCGGCGCTTCCCCTTCTCCCCGTTCACGGGGAGAAGGTGCCCGAAGGGCGGATGAAGCGTGGCGCGGGCGTTCGATTGTGCCAGAAACCGGATTCCTGTCCCCGGTCCGGGCTCTAATCGGTTTTATCCGCCGGCGGCGCTGGATTCTTCGCAGGCGCGCGGCTAAGGAAACGCAGCTTCGGCGCGTGGCCCGCTCCATGTTGCCGGAAAACCTAGCTTTTCAGCCCGTCGGGAGATCGCATATGACCGTCAAAGTCGCCGTCAACGGATTTGGCCGCATCGGCCGCAACATCGTCCGCGCCATCTATGAGAGCGGCCGCAAGGACATCGACGTGGTGGCGATCAACGACCTCGGCCCGGTCGAGACCAACGCGCACCTCCTGCGCTACGACAGCGTCCACGGCCGCTTCCCGAGCGAGGTGAAGGTTTCGGGCGACACCATCACCGTCGGCTCCGACTCGTTCAAGGTGTTCGCCGAGCGCGACCCGGCCAAGCTGCCGTGGGGCGAGCTGGGCGTCGACATCGTGCTCGAATGCACCGGCATCTTCACCTCGAAGGAGAAGGCCTCGGCCCACATCGCCGGCGGCGCCAAGCGCGTCATCGTCTCGGCCCCGGCCGACAACGCGGACCTGACCGTCGTCTACGGCGTCAACCACGACAAGATCACGAAAGACCACATCGTCATCTCCAACGCGTCCTGCACCACCAACTGCCTCGCGCCGGTGGCCAAGGTGCTGAACGACGCCTTCGGCATCGAGAAGGGCTTCATGACGACGGTGCACGCCTATACGGGCGACCAGCCGACGCTCGACACCATGCACAAGGACCTCTACCGCGCCCGCGCGGCGGCCCTTTCCATGATCCCGACTTCGACCGGCGCGGCCAAGGCCGTCGGCCTCGTCCTGCCGGAGCTCAAGGGCAAGCTCGACGGCGTCGCCATCCGCGTGCCGACGCCGAACGTCTCGGTGGTGGACTTCAAGTTCGTGCCGAAGAAGAACGTCACCGTCGACGAGGTCAACGCCGCGCTGGTGGCGGCGGCCGACGGCCCGCTCAAGGGCATCCTCGCCTACACGAAGGAGCCGCTGGTCTCGATCGACCTCAACCACAACCCCGCCTCCTCGACCTTCGCGCTCGACCAGACCAAGGTCATCGACGGCAATCTGGTGCGCGTCATGTCGTGGTACGACAACGAGTGGGGCTTCTCCAACCGCATGGCCGACACGGCTGTCGCGATGGGCAAGACCATCTGAGGACGCCATGTTCCGGCCTCTCGCCAACAGGACGGTGCGCTGGCGCCCCGTCGAGGGCGCGGGGCTGGAGCATCTGACGCTCGAGCCGGGGCCTGACGGCATCCGCGCGACCAGCGTCGTCATCGGTGCATACGGGGGCCGCCCCTTCGGGGCGCGCTACCGGATCGATTGCGCGGCGGACTGGTCCGTGCGCGCCTTCGAGGTCGAGACCACCGACGGCCGGCGGCTGGCGATGAGCGGCGACGGCGAGGGCAACTGGCGCGACGCGCAGGGCGCTCCGCGCCGCGACTGCGCGGGCTGCATCGACATCGACCTGTCGGCGACGCCCTTCACCAACACCTTGCCGATCCGCCGGCTCGGGCTGACGCGCGCGGCGGGAACCGTCCGGCTCTCGATGCTCTACGTGCCGCTCGACACGCTCGACCCGTTCGTGGACGGGCAGCACTACACCGCGATCGAGGACGGTCGTCTTTATCGGTACGAGGCGGCGGACGGCAGCTTCCGCGCCGACCTTCCGCTCGATGAGGACGGCCTCGTCGTCGATTATCCTTCCCTTTTCGCGCGCGTTTCCTGAAGACGCGCCATCGCAGAATGGAGACGATCATGAGCTTCCATACGCTCGACGAGGCCGATGTCGCCGGCAAGCGCGTGCTTGTCCGCGTCGATCTGAACGTTCCGGTCAAGGACGGCAAGGTGACGGACGCGACACGCATCGAGCGCGTCGCGCCGACCGTCACCGAGCTTGCCGACAAGGGTGCCAGGGTCGTCCTTCTCGCCCATTTCGGCCGGCCGAAGGGTGCGCCCGACCCGGCGCAGTCGCTGGAGCCGATCGCGAAGGCGGCTTCCGACGTGCTCGGCCGCCCGGTCGCCTTCGCCGCCGACTGCATCGGCGCGGCCGCGGCCGACGCGGTGGCGGCGATGAAGGAGGGCGACATCCTGCTTCTGGAAAACACCCGCTTCCACAAGGGCGAGGAGAAGAACGAGCCGGACTTCGTCGCGGCGCTCGCCGCCAATGGCGACATCTACGTCAACGACGCCTTCTCGGCCGCCCACCGGGCGCATGCCTCGACCGAGGGGCTGGCGCGGGTGCTGCCTTCCTATGCCGGCCGCTCGATGCAGGCCGAGCTGGAGGCGCTGGAAAAGGGCCTCGGCAACCCGGCGCGGCCCGTGGTCGCCATCGTCGGCGGGGCCAAGGTCTCGACCAAGATCGACCTCCTGACCAACCTCGTCGAAAAGGTCGACGCGCTGGTCATCGGCGGGGGCATGGCCAACACTTTCCTCGCCGCGCAGGGGATCGACGTCGGCAAGTCGCTGTGCGAGCACGACCTCGCCGACACCGCGCGCGCGATCATGGCCAAGGCGAAGGAGACGGGCTGCGCCATCGTGCTGCCTGCCGATGCGGTGGTGGCGAAGGAGTTCAAGGCGAATGCCGCGAACGAGACCGTGCCGGCCGGCGCGGTTCCCGCAGACGGCATGATCCTCGATGTCGGCCCCGAGACGGTCGAGGCGGTGAAGGGCTGGATCGCCAGGGCGCGGACGCTGGTGTGGAACGGCCCGCTCGGCGCGTTCGAGATCGCGCCGTTCGACCGCGCGACCGTCGCGGCGGCCGAGTTCGCGGCGGAGCGGACAAAGGAAGGCAAGCTCGTCTCCGTCGCCGGCGGCGGCGACACGGTGGCGGCGCTTAACCATGCCGGCGTGGCCGACGACTTCACCTATGTCTCGACGGCCGGCGGCGCCTTCCTCGAATGGATGGAAGGCAAGGAGCTGCCCGGAGTCGCCGCGCTCTCGAAGTAAGGGGCGGACGGGAGCGACGGCCGCCGCGGCAAATCCGCGCGGCCGTTTACCCTCTTAAACATTTGAAATCCTTTCAATCGATTCGACTGCGCGCCTCGCATTCCGTTCGCGGGCCGCTTCTGCTAAGCGGCGACCAACCACGAACAAGGAGGCAGATAATGAGCGAGCGTCTCAAGGACATCGTGACCGCAATGGCCGAGCAGGCCGCGAACAAGGACGGCTTCATCGCCGCGCTCGACCAGTCGGGCGGCTCCACGCCCAAGGCGCTCAAGCTCTACGGCGTCGAGGAAGGCGCCTGGTCGAACGATGCCGAGATGTTCGACCTGATCCACGCGATGCGGGCGCGGATCATCAAGTCGCCTGCCTTCACCGGCGACAAGGTGATGGGCGCGATCCTGTTCGAGCAGACCATGGACCGCGACATCGACGGCACGCCGACGGCTCAGTATCTATGGGAGAAGCGCGGCGTCGTGCCGTTCCTCAAAGTGGACAAGGGCCTTGCCGAGGAGCAGGACGGCGTCAAGCTGATGAAGCCGATGCCCGAGCTCGACGCGCTGCTGGAGCGCGCCGTCGCCAAGGGAGTCTTCGGCACCAAGATGCGCTCGGTGATCGACGCGGCGAACCCTGTAGGAATCGCGGCCAACGTCGCCCAGCAGTTCGAGGTGGCGAAGCAGATCCTCGGCCACGGCCTCGTGCCGATCATCGAGCCGGAGGTGACGATCTCCATTCCCGACAAGGCCGAGGCCGAGGAGATTCTGCTCGCCGAGATCACGAAGCAGCTCGACGGCGTGCCGGCCGGCAAAAAGGTGATGCTCAAGCTGACGCTGCCGACCAAGGCGAACCTCTACAAGCCGCTGATCGACGATCCGCGCGTCATGCGCGTGGTCGCGCTGTCCGGCGGCTATTCCCGCGACGACGCCAACGCGATGCTGGCGCAGAATGCCGGCATGATCGCCAGCTTCTCGCGCGCGCTGACCGAGGGGCTTTCCGCGAAGCAGAGCGACGCCGAGTTCGACGCCGCTCTCGGCGCGGCGATCGACAGCATCTTCGAGGCGTCCCGCAAGAACTGAGGGCCTCGGCCCTCCATTCAGTGCCCGCCCGGCCGCTTCCTTGCATCGCGGGAGAGCGCCGGGCGACTGCCTGGACAGCGGGCGTTCTGACGAACGCTGCTTCCGCTGCTCCAGCTTCTTTCCCTAGCCGCATTTATGCGACGTCAGACGATCCCGTCTGGCTGCAAAATGCCCTAGTTGCCGTGGCTCAGCAACACGGTCAGCGAGATGGCGGCGATGGCGAACACGGCCAGCTTCCAGAAATCGCTGCGCTTCTTCAGCCCCGGCAGGCCGAGCGGCTTGATGACGTGGGCGATCATCAGCCCGACGATCAGCAGGGAAAGTATCTTGGTCATCGGCGCGGCCCGCAGCGTTCCCGTTTCTTCGTCGCCCCTTTGAGCAGCAAGCTTGACTCCTGTCAAAGCGGGGCGGACCCTGTGCGCTGTAGTGATTGGAAATGATCGCCGCCGGCAGAGGAACGGGCGGCGAAGCAAGGGAGGGAAAGATGGCGTCACGCTACGCTGAGGTTTACGCTGGCTGGCAGGCGGACCCCGAGAGGTTCTGGGCCGAGGCGGCAAAGGCGATAGACTGGATCTCCCCGCCGACGAGGATCTTCGACGCCGACCAGGGCGTCTACGGCCGCTGGTTCGTCGACGGCGTCTGCAACACCTGCTTCAACGCCGTCGACCGCCATGTGGCGGGCGGCCGCGCCGACCAGCCGGCGGTGATCTACGACAGCCCGATCACCGGCAGAAAGCGGACCTGGACCTATGCCGAGCTGAAAGACGAGGTGGTGGCGCTCGCCGCCGTGCTGCGCGAGCAGGGCGTGGAAAAGGGCGACCGCGTCATCGTCTACATGCCGATGGTGCCGGAAGCGCTGTTCGCCATGCTGGCCTGCGCGCGCCTCGGCGCGGTGCATTCGGTGGTGTTCGGCGGCTTCGCCGCGCGCGAGCTGGCGACCCGCATCGACGACGCCAGGCCGAAGCTGATCGTTTCCGCCTCGTGCGGGCTGGAGCCGGGCCGCGTCGTCGCCTACAAGCCGCTGCTCGACGGGGCCATCGACATGGCCGCGCACAAGCCGCAAGCTTGCGTCATCCTCCAGCGTCCCGAGCATCCGTGCGATCTCATGCCCGGCCGCGACGTCGACATGGGCGAGGCGGTCGCTAGCGCCAAGAACGCCGGCAAGACGGTCGAGTGCGTTCCGCTCGCCGCCACCGACCCGCTCTACGTGCTCTACACCTCCGGCACCACGGGCCAGCCCAAGGGCGTGGTGCGCGACAATGGCGGCCACATGGTCGCGCTGAAATGGACCATGAAGAACGAGTTCGGCATCGAGCCGGGCGAGGTGTTCTGGGCGGCGAGCGACGTCGGCTGGGTGGTCGGCCATTCCTATATCGTCTATGCGCCGCTGCTGCACGGCGCCACCACCATCGTCTTCGAGGGCAAGCCGGTCGGCACCCCCGACGCCGGCACGTTCTGGCGGGTGATCGCCGAGCACGGCGTTACGGCGCTGTTCACCGCGCCGACCGCGTTCCGCGCCATCAAGGGGCAGGATCCCAAGGGCGAGTTCGTCAGGAAATACGACCTTGCCGGCTTCCGCACCCTTTTCCTCGCCGGCGAGCGCGCCGATCCCGAGACGATCAAATGGGCCGAGGCCCAGCTCGGCGTGCCGGTGATCGACCATTGGTGGCAGACCGAGACCGGCTATCCGATCAGCCACAACCCGGTCGGGCTCGGGCAGCTTCCGGTCAAGTACGGCTCCCCGGCCGTGCCGATGCCGGGTTACGACGTGCGCGTGCTGGATGATGCCGGCCACGAGGTGCCGCGCGGCACGCTCGGCAACGTCGTCATCAAGCTGCCCTTGCCGCCCGGCTGCCTGCCGACCCTGTGGAACGCCGACGAGCGCTTCCGCTCGGCCTATCTCAACGAGTTCCCCGGCTACTACAAGACGGCGGATGCCGGCTATGTCGACGACGACAACTACCTCTTCATCATGGCCCGCACCGACGACATCATCAATGTCGCCGGCCATCGCCTGTCGACCGGGGCGATGGAGGAGGTGGTGGCCGAGCATCCGGACGTCGCCGAATGCGCCGTCGTCGGCATGCAGGACGGGATGAAGGGGCAGATCCCGCTCGGCTTCGTGGTGCTCAACGCAGGCGTCGCGCGGGAGCAAGCCGACATCGAGAAGGAAGTGATCGCGCTGGTGCGCGACAAGATCGGGCCGGTCGCGGCCTTCAAGTCGGTGGTGACGGTGAAGCGCCTGCCCAAGACGCGCTCGGGCAAGATTCTGCGCGGCACGATGCAGAAGATCGCCGACCGCGAGAAATGGTCGATGCCGGCCACCATCGACGACCCGGCGATCCTCGACGAGATCGGCTCGGCGCTTCAGGGCAAGGGCATCGGCGGCTGAAAAGCGAAGCCGGCGCGGAACAGGTCCCGCGCCGGCTGATCGTCCTGCAAGCCGGATGGCGGACTGAGGATCAGTCCTCGTCGTCCTCGTCACGCGGGGCCGACTTGAGCGAGGACAGCTTGGCGAAGACGGCGTCTGCGTCGAGTTCGCCCTCCTCCCTGTCCTCGCGCACGTCGAGGCTTTCGGTCATCGAGGCGGGCAGCAGCGTGTCGCCGGCGGGCGCGGCGGCCGGCTGGCCGCGCGAGGCGCGCTGCACCTCGAGGTCGAGGTCGATCTGCGAGCACAGGCCCAGCGTCACCGGGTCCATCGGCGTCAGGTTGGCCGCGTTCCAGTGGGTGCGGTTGCGGATCTGCTCGATGGTCGACTTGGTGGTGCCGACGAGGCGCGAGATCTGCGCGTCCTTGAGCTCGGGATGGTTCTTGACCAGCCACAGGATGGCGTTCGGCCGGTCCTGGCGCTTCGACAGCGGCGTGTAGCGCGGGGTGCGGCGCTTCGATTCCGGCACGCGCACCTTGGGCTCCGACAGCTTCAGCCGGTGCTCGGAATCGGCCTCGCCCCTGGCGATCTCGTCGCGCGAGAGCTGGCCGGTGATGACGGGGTCGAGGCCCTTGATGCCCTGCGCCGCCTCGCCGTCGGCGATCGCCTTCACTTCCAGCGGGTGCAGCTTGCAGAAATGGGCGATCTGGTCGAAGGAAAGCGCGGTGTTGTCGACCAGCCAGACGGCGGTCGCCTTGGGCATGAGCAGCGTGTTGGCCATAAGATAAAGTCCTCTCGTTCGCCCGCGTCCCTGTCGCGGGCGGTGGGCAATGCCACCGATATGGGAAAATCGCGGCAGATATAGTCCGATTTGCGTTCGCCCGCAACGAAAAGCGCAACGTCTCCGTCGGCAATCTACTCCGTGTCGGTCCCGTCCCGCCGCTCGAAGCGCAGGATGCCGGCGATGCGCGAGCCGCCGCCGACCGGATCGTCGCTCGGGTGGTGGACGCCGTCGGTGACCACGATCTCGGCGAAATCGAACGGGCTGACGCCGTCGAGGCAGGCGGCGTTGATGCCGTACTCGTTGGGGTTCGAGCGGCGCCGGTGGTGGGTGTAGATGCCGCAGCGCGAGCAGAAATAGTGCAGCGCCGCGCCGGTGTTGAAGCGGTAGAGCGTCAGGACGTCCGCGCCTTCGATGAGGGTGAACCCGTCGAGCGGAGCGGACACCGCGACCGCGCCGCGCATCCGGCAATAGGAGCAGGTGCAGCGCCGCGCTGTCCGCAGGCCGTCGCTCAGCCGGACGCGAAACCGCACCGCCCGGCAATGGCAGGCGCCGTCGATCTCGTCGATGTCGAAATCCATCTCTTCTTCCTCGGAAAATCGCATATGAGGTACGATAGATCGGCGCAGACCGTGGCGACAGATGGCTGCCGCACCCGGTCGCGAGGCGAAAGGATCAGGCGGCGCTGCTCATCCTGTCGGGGTCGCTGCGCACCAGCGCGGCGCGCAGCTTCTCCATCGCCCGGCTTTCGATCTGGCGCACCCGCTCCTTGGAGATGCCGAGCCGGCGGCCGAGCGCCTCGAGGGTCTCGCCTTCCTCGGAAAGCCGCCGCTCGCGGATGATCTTCAGCTCGCGCGGGTTCAGGGTGGAGAGCGCCCGGTCGAGCCAGCGGCGGCGGCGCTCGCCGTCGATGGTGCGGGCGACGACCTCCTCGGGCAGCGGCGCGTCGCTGACGAGCGTGGCGGAAAGGGCCGGCCTTTCGCCGTCGGGGCCGGCGACGGGGGCGTCGAGCGAGCAGTCGGCGGCGGAGAGCCGCGCGTCCATCGCCGCGACGTCGGAGGCGCGGATGCCGAGCGCCTCGGCGATGGCGGTGTGAACCTCGTGGCGGGGGACGTCGCCGCCATGCTCGCGGGCGAGCCGCGCCTTGAGCCGCCGCAGGTTGAAGAACAGCGCCTTCTGGCCCGAGGACGTGCCGCCGCGCACGATCGACCAGTTGCGCAGGATGAAGTCCTGCATCGAGGCGCGCACCCACCATGCCGCATAGGTGGAGAACCGCACCTCGCGGTCTGGATCGAAGCGGGTGGCGGCCTCAAGCAGGCCGATATGGCCCTCCTGGATGAGGTCGCTCGCCGGCAGGCCGAAATGGCGGAAACGGCCGGCCATGGCGACCACGAGCCGCATATGGGCAAGCGCGATGCGGTTCAGCGCCTCCTGATCGCGCCGTTCCTTCCAGCGCAACGCGAGCGCAAGCTCCTCGTCGCGCGTGAGATAGGGCGCTCTCATCGCCTGCCGGATCATGCCTCGTCTGGCCAGATCGTCCATGGCTGCCGCTCCTGCCGGCGCACCGGGCCGATGCCCGGTGATGCGCCCCATGGCGGCTATACGCGCGGAAGGGGAATTTGTTCCCTGAGGTGGACGCCGTCAGCGCCACGAGCCGCGCCGAGGAACGCGCCGGAAACGAAGAACCCGGCCGCGAGGGCCGGGTTCGATGCTGTCCGAAATGCCGGTGAGGCGCGGCTTACGCCGCTTCTTCCTGCTCGGCTTCCTCGTTGTCGGCCTTGCCACGGCGCGGGCCCTTGCTCAGATTGGCCTCGATCAGCCGCACGGCCTCGGTGTCCGACATCTTGTTGACGGCGGCGATCTCGCGCGCCATGCGGTCGAGCGCGGCCTCGTAGAGCTGGCGCTCGGAATAGGACTGCTCGGGCTGGTTCTCGGCGCGGTAGAGGTCGCGCACGACCTCGGAGATCGAGATCAGGTCGCCGGAATTGATCTTGGCGTCGTATTCCTGCGCCCGGCGCGACCACATGGTGCGCTTGACGCGGGCGCGGCCCTGCACGACCTTCAGCGCGCGGTCGACATAATCGGTCTCGGAAAGCTTGCGCATGCCGATCGAGGTCGCCTTGGCGACCGGCACCTTCAGGCGCATCTTGTCCTTCTGGAAGTCGATGACGAAGAGTTCCAGCTTGTGCCCGGCAACCTCCTGCTCCTCGATGGCGACGATCTGGCCGACGCCGTGCGCCGGATAGACCACGTATTCGCCGGTCTTGAAGCCCTGCCTGGTCGCCGACTTCTTCTGCTGGTTTGCCATACGCCCTGTACTCCTTTTTGTGCCGCGCGCCGTGGCGGCGCGGGGTTACATCAGCGGCCGGAGACCCGGCCAGCCGGGGCAGGAAGAACCCGTGTGCACATGTCCGTGAAGCCGACCCGTATCTCCCGATGAACGCCGAAGCCGGAAGAGGCGCACGCGCGCCGGACCGGCCCGGTTTTACCGGCCCTGAATACGTGTCAGCCTTTCAATGATTAGGACGCTTGTGCAACTGGTCGAACGCCTGCCATCGGCATGTGGTTTCTTCCTACCACAAAAAGTAGAAAGAATCAACAATTTGCCGCAGGAGCGAACAGCCGCCCCGCCGGGGAGGGCGTCAGCATGCCTGGCTCGATGGCGGCGGGCGGAGCGGCCGCGCCGCGAAAGTTTCAGTTTCCCTCGCCCGGCTCGGGCGAGAAGTGGTTCTCGAACTTGCCGGCGACGCCGTCCCATTCTTCCTTGTCGGCCGGCGGTTCCTTCTTCTGGGTTATGTTGGGCCAGCGCGAGGCGTATTCGGCGTTGATCTCAAGCCACCGCTCCAGCCCGGGGTCGGTGTCCGGCTTGATGGCGTCGGCCGGGCATTCGGGCTCGCACACGCCGCAGTCGATGCACTCGTCGGGGTGGATGACGAGCATGTTCTCGCCCTCGTAGAAGCAGTCCACCGGACAGACCTCGACGCAGTCCATGTACTTGCACTTGATGCAGTTGTCCGTGACGACATAGGTCATCGCGCGGCTTCCTTCCGGCCGGGGCGGCATGGCATTTCATTTCGCGCGGTCAGGTAACGCCTTTGCCGGCCGCGTGCAAGGGCGACGAATCCGCGCAATGCAGCGATGGAGGGGCTGCCATGCCGGGCAAGCACGGTTCACCGCGGGCCGCCATCGCCCTCCCCGCCGCCGGGGACCTCGTTTGCAGCGTCACCGGGTGCGCCGAGATCCTCGTAGAGCGTGCGCGCCTCCTCGGCGGGGCCGCGCCGCTCGGCCAGCGCCAGCACCCGCCAGACGAGCACCCTGCGGTCGAGCGCGATGGTCAGCACGTCGCCCGGCTTCACCGTGCGCGCGGGATCGGCGATCTTGTCGCGGTTGATGCGGACATGGCCGGCCCCGACCAGCCCGGCCGCCAGCGAGCGCGACTTCACGACCCGCGCGTAGACGAGCCATTTGTCGATGCGCTGGCGTTCCTCGCCACTCATGGGCCGCTCATGGAACCTTCGTCTATTTGCCCTTCAGCTTCTCGCGCAGCGCGGCCAGCTTGGCGAAGGGCGAATCCGGGTCGATCCGCGCCGGCCGCTCCTCGCGCGGACGGCCGGGCTGGCCCTGCCGCTCGTTCCGGCCCTGTCCGTCGGGACCACCATGACCGGGGCCGCGATGCGGGGGCTTGCCCCGGTGCGGTCCCTTGTTCGGCCCGTTGTGCGATCCCTTGCGCTGCTGGTTATCGCGATCCTCACGGCTTTCCTTGCCGTCGCCCCTGCCTTCGCCCTTGCCGGCGAAGCGGCGCTCGAAACGCTTGCGGCCCTGCCCGTCGCCCGCGCCGGCCTCGCGGCCTTCCTGCCTGCCGCCGCCATGCGGCGGTCGGCGGCCCTGCCCATGGCGCGGCCGGCCTTCGCTGCGGCCCGGCCGCCACAGAAGGACGGGTTTTGCCTCCTCGGCGGGCGCGTCGATGGCGGCTTCGGTTTCCGCGACAGCGTCGGGCGTGGCCTCTTCCTGCGCCGGAACGTCGGCCGGGGCGGCTTCCGCCACCTCAACGCCAGCCGGCGCGGCCTCATCCTCAGGCGGGGCATCGGTCGCAGCGGGTTCGGCCGCCTCGCCGGCAGCCTGCGCGGCCTCGTCCTCCGCGGAGGCTGCCGCCGTCTCCGCGACAGCCGGCGACGCCTCGTCCGGGGCCGGAGCATCGGTCGCAGCGGGTTCGGTCGTCTCATCGGCGGTCTGCGCCGCCGCTTCCACGGCGGCGTCCTGCCCGACCGTCTCGTCGCGATCGCCGGCGGGGGCCTCGCCCTCGGCCGCGCCAGCCTCCTGCGCCCCATCCGCGGCAGCGCCGTCTTCGCCGGCGGGCGGTGCCTCTGCGGCGGCCGCCTTCGCGGCTGCGGCGGCTTCCGCCCGCGCGGCTTCGGCCGCGTCGAGGGCACCGAGCCGGGCCTGGACCTCGGCCGCCGGCTTCGCCTCCGAGCGGTAGCCGAGGCTCTTCAGGATCTCCTCCATGTCCTCGGCGGTGGCGCCGAGGATCGACATCATCGCCGGCGTGACAATGAAGGCCGCGCCATCGAAGGCCCCGTCCGGGCGCGCGCCGGTGCCGGCCCGCCACGACAGCGCCGGGCGGATCAGGTCGGCGAGGCGCTCGAGAATGTCGACGCGAACGGCCCGGCGGCCGAGCATGCGATAGCCGGCGAGCCGGTAGAAGGCCGGCTCGAAGCCGGGATCGACCACCAGCGAGGTGCGGCCCGAGGCGAGGGCGTTGACCACGTCGCCGAAGCCGGGCTTGTCCTTGCCGTCATGGGCGAGCGACCACAGGAGCGTGACCAGCCCGGCCGGGCCGGGCTTCAGGAGCGCCGGCGTGAAGACGTGGAACGCGCCGAAGCGCACCCCGAGCCGGCGCAGCGCCGCCCGCGCCTCCTGGTCGAGCGCCTTGACGTCGTCGGCGACGTCGCGGCGGTTGATGAGGCCGAAATTCTCGACGAGCTGGAAGGCGATGCCGCGGGCGAGGCCGGAAAGCTGGTCCGCGGCCTTGAGGTCGACGAGCGGCTTGAGCAGCGTCTCGATCTGGTAGCGCACGAAGCGTTCGGCGCGCGCGGCGACCTTGTCGCGGGCCGGGCCGGTCAACTGCTCGTCGGCGAGCAGGATGACGCGCGGGAAAAGCGGGTCCTCGCTCGCCGTCAGCGTCGCCACCGGCGCGCCGATCCAGCGCAGCAGGCCGTCCGAGGCCAGCGCGAAATCGCCGTTGGCGGAATTGGCGAAGCGCTCGGCGCGCGCCTCGAACTCGGTGGCCAGCGCCTTCTGCGCCGCCGCCTTCACCGCCTTGGCGTCCTCGCCGCCGGCCGACTGGTCGGCGGTGAAGCGGAAGCCCTGAAGGGAGCCGACATGGTGGCCCTCGACGGTGACGTCGCCGGCCGGATCTATTTCTGCCTCAAGCATCGCGTTCTCTCTCAGGCGCCTCATGAGCACGGAAGTCCTGCGGTCTACGAAGCGTTTCGTCAATCGCTCGTGCAGGGCATCCGACAGTCTGTCCTCTATCTCGCGCGTTTTTTCCTGCCAGTGTGCCGGATCGGCCAGCCATCCGGGCCGGTGGGACACGAAAGTCCAGGTGCGGATCTGGGCGATGCGCGCCGACAGCGTGTCGATGTCGCCCTCGGTGGTATCGGCGCGGCGCACCTGCTCGGCCATGTAATCGGCGTCGACATGGCCCTTGCGGGCGAGGTCGAGATAGATCGAACCGATGATGTCGCCGTGCTGGGCCGGGGCGATGCGGCGATAATCGGGCAGGGCGCAGGCTTCCCACAGGAGCTCGACCCGGCGCGGCCGGTCGGCGAGCCGCACGATCTCGTCGTCGCGGGCGAGATAGTCGAGCGCGCGCGCGTCCACCGCCGGCAGGGCGCGCGTCAGTCCCTCGACGGCCGGGACGCGGTCGATGGAGCGGCGCAGCGCGTCGAGGCTGGAGAAGTCGAAGGCGGCGGTGCGCCACTGCAGCACCTTGACCGGCTCGAAATCGTGGCTCTCGATCCTCTCGACCAGCTCGTCGGGGAACGGGTCGACCTGGCCGGTGACGCCGAAGGTGCCGTCGCGCATGTGGCGGCCGGCGCGGCCGGCGATCTGGCCGAGCTCGGCGGCGGTCAGCTCGCGATACTGGAAGCCGTCGAACTTGCGGTTCTGGGCGAAGGCGACGTGGTCGACGTCGAGGTTCAGCCCCATGCCGATGGCGTCGGTGGCGACGAGGTAGTCGACGTCGCCCGACTGGTAGAGCTCGACCTGGGCGTTGCGGGTGCGGGGGCTCAGGCCGCCCAGCACCACGGCCGCGCCGCCGCGCTGGCGGCGGATCAGCTCGGCGATGGCGTAGACCTCGTCGGCCGAGAAGGCGACGACGGCCGAGCGGCGCGGCAGTCGCGTCAGCTTCTTCGAGCCGGCATAGGCCAGATGCGACATGCGCGGCCGGGTGACGACGGAAACGCCGCGCAGCAGCTTTTCCAGGATGCCGCGCATGGTCGCCGCGCCGAGCAGCAGCGTCTCCTGCCGGCCGCGCAGGTTGAGGATGCGGTCGGTGAAGATGTGGCCGCGCTCGAGATCGCCGGCGAGCTGCACCTCGTCGATGGCGACGAAGGCGGCGTCGGTCTCGCGCGGCATCGCCTCGACCGTGCAGACGAAATAGCGCGCGCCCGCAGGCTGGATCTTCTCCTCGCCGGTGACGAGCGCGACCTTGTCGGCCCCGACCCGGGCGCAGACGCGGGCATAGACCTCGCGCGCCAGCAGCCTGAGCGGCAAGCCGATGACGCCGCTCTCATGCGCCACCAGCCGCTCGATGGCGAGATGGGTCTTGCCGGTGTTGGTGGGGCCGAGCACCGCCGTCACGTCGCGCCCGGACAGGATCAGCGGCCCGGTGGACGGCTGGCCGGACGGCTGGCCAGATAGCCGGGACGGCGGCGCATCGGGTCTTGTCGGGGTGGTCATCGTGCGGGGGCGACCCTGTGGTGCGCGTGGGATGCGCGCGGCGCGGCTGAGGCATTTTCCGCCAAGCGGGTTAGCATGGGCGGCAACCGGGCGGAAGATGGCGCCCGACAAACCTGGTGTCAGGGGGCGGTTTCAGGGAGATTTTTTCCGCGCCGCCGGCCCCCCGCATTAACACTCGGAACGAGTCTGGAACGAATCAGCGACGAATCACTGACTCGTCGATGTTCCTTCTCTGTTCACCGCTATATGTAGTGATGACGAGGCGGAGTCGGACCAGATGCTGAATCGCCTTTTCCTCCCGTTCCGTCTTCGATCGCTGCGGCGTTAACCTTTGCCCTCAGGGCCCGCCGAAGACGGCGGCGCCGCCGCATGGGGCAGGAGGCAAGCTTAGGAATTCATTATGGTTTTCTTTACGGTCGGTTAAGGTTTCGCTGGGCGGGGCCGGTTCCGCGTTAACTTTCCGACCAAAGGCGGAACGAATCGGCGACGAATCACTGACCGGCGTCGTTTCCCGTTCTGTTCTCCACAAGATGTAGTGGTTCCCACAGCTTCTCCACAGCAAGTCCACAGGCTTTCCCGCGTGATTCGCACAGGGCCTTGCGGCCTGCCGTTAACCTTTGGACCCGGTCGCGGGGCGGGAAGACGGCTAACCGCCCGCCAGTTGCCGAAGCCCGCGACTCATGCTCATGCTCGTTCCGCCCCTTCTATCTTCACGGAGAATCAGCATGACAAGGCGTCTTCTGGCAGAGTTCCTCGGAACGTTCTGGCTCGTTTTCGGCGGCTGCGGCTCGGCGGTGCTCGCCGCCGCCTATCCCGAGCTCGGCATCGGCTTCGCCGGCGTGGCGCTTGCGTTCGGCCTCACCGTGCTGACCATGGCGTATGCCGTGGGCGGCATTTCCGGCGGCCACTTCAACCCGGCCGTCACGGTCGGCCTGCTCGCCGCCGGCAAGTTCGACGGCAAGGACCTCGTGCCTTACGTCGTCGCCCAGCTCGTCGGCGCGGTCGTCGCCGCGCTCGCGCTCTACCTCGTCGTTTCCGGCAAGTCGGACTTCACCTCGGTGGGCGGCTTCGCCTCGAACGGCTATGGCGAGGCCTCGCCCGGCGGCTATTCGCTGACCTCGGCGCTGGTGATCGAGGTGCTGCTGACCTTCTTCTTCCTGATCGTCATCCTCGGCGCGACCAGCGGCCGGGTACCGGCCGGCTTCGCGCCCATCGCCATCGGCCTCGCGCTGACGCTGATCCACCTGATCTCGATCCCGGTGACCAACACCTCCGTCAACCCGGCGCGCTCGACGGGCGTCGCCCTGTTCGCGGAAGGCCCGGCGCTGGCGCAGCTCTGGCTGTTCTGGGTCGCGCCTCTCATCGGCGCGGCGATCGCCGGCGTCGTCTACAAGGCGCTGCTCAACGACGAGTGAGCCCGGCACGCGATCTCAAAAAGAAACGGCCCCGCGGGGGGCCGTTTTTGTTCGCGGCGGGTTCGCGGCGTCAGACGAAGAACTGGCCGCCATTGGCCGAGATGGTCGAGCCGGTGATGAAGCCGGCGTCGTCGGCCGCAAGGAAGACGACGATGCGGGCGATCTCCTCCGGCTCGCCGAGGCGGCCGACCGGGATCTGCGGGATGATGCGCTCGGCCAGCACCTTCTCGTCGATGGCCTTGACCATGTCGGTGCCGATATAGCCGGGGCAGATGGCGTTGACGGTGATGCCGGCGCGCGCGCCCTCCTGCGCCAGCGCCTTGGTGAAGCCGAGATCGCCGGCCTTGGCCGCCGAATAGTTGGCTTGGCCCGCCTGCCCCTTCTGGCCGTTGATCGAGGAGATGGTGATGATGCGGCCGAACTTGCGCTCGCGCATGCCGTTCCACAGCGGATGCGTCATGTTGAAGACGCCCGAAAGGTTGGTGTCGATGACCTCGCGCCACTGCTGCGGCGTCATCTTGTGGAACATCGAATCGCGGGTGATGCCGGCATTGTTGACCAGGATGTCGACCGGGCCGAGATCGGCCTCGACCTTGGCGATTCCGGCCGCGCAGGAATCGTAGTCGGCGACGGACCATTTGTAGACGGCGATGCCGGTCTCGTCGCGGAATTTCGCCGCGGCCTCGTCATTGCCGGCATAGTTGGCGGCCACCTTGTAGCCGGCGTTCTTCAGCGCCACCGAGATCGCCGCGCCGATGCCGCGCGAGCCGCCGGTCACGAGTGCTGTTCTGGTCATTTTATACTCCTCCCTTTGGTCGGAGAGTGAGTAGGGAATAGCGAATAGTGAGTAGGGATTTTTCAATCCCGCCGCGCCTTCGCCCCTCTTCCCCCCTACTCACTACTCCCTATTCACTACTCTCTATCGTTCTACGCACATGGCGACGCCCATGCCGCCGCCGATGCACAGCGTGCCGAGGCCCCGCTTGGCGTCGCGGCGCTTCATCTCGAACAGCAGCGTGTTGAAGATGCGCGCGCCGGAGGCGCCGATCGGGTGGCCGATGGCGATGGCGCCGCCATTGACGTTGACGATGTCCGGGTTCCAGCCCATGTCCTTGTTGACGGCGAGCGCCTGCGCGGCGAACGCCTCGTTGGCCTCGACGAGGTCGAGGTCGTCGATCGTCCAGCCGGCCTTCTCCAGCGCCTTGCGCGAGGCGGGGATCGGCCCGGTGCCCATGATCTGCGGGTCGACGCCGGCGGTGGCCCAGGAGACGATGCGCGCCAGCGGCGTGATGCCGCGCCGCTCCGCCTCCGCCTCGCTCATCAGCACTACGGCCGCCGCGCCGTCATTGATGCCGGAGGCGTTGCCCGCCGTCACCGTGCCTTCCTTGTCGAAGGCGGGGCGCAGCTTCTGCATCCCCTCCAGCGTCGCGCCGTGGCGGATGTACTCGTCGTTCTCGACCACGACGTCGCCCTTGCGGGTCTTCAGCGTGACGGGGACGATCTCGTCCCTGAAGCGGCCGGCCTTCTGCGCGGCCTCGGCCTTGTTCTGCGAGGCGACGGCGAAGGCGTCCTGCTCCTCGCGGGTCAACTGCCACTGGCGGGCGACGTTCTCGGCCGTGTTGCCCATGTGGTAGCCGTAGAAGGCGTCGGTCAGGCCGTCCTTGATCATCGAATCGAGCATCTTGAAGTCGCCCATCTTCACGCCGCCGCGCAAATGGGCGACGTGGGGAGCGAGCGACATCGATTCCTGCCCGCCGGCGACGATGATCTTGGCGTCGCCGGTCTGGATCTGCTGCATGCCGATGGCGACGGCGCGCAGGCCCGAGCCGCAGAGCTGGTTCAGGCCCCAGGCGGTCTTCTCGTCGGGGATGCCGGCGGCGCGGGCCGCCTGGCGGGCCGGGTTCTGGCCCTGCCCGGCGGAGAGGATCTGGCCCAGCACCACCTCGTCCACCTCGGCACCGTCGACGCCGGCGCGGGCCAGCGCCTCCTTGATGGCGACCGCGCCCAGCACATGGGCGGGCGTGTCGGCGAACGCGCCGTTGAACGAGCCGACGGGCGTGCGTGTCGCGCTGGCGACGACGATGGCGGAAGCGGACATGGACTTTCCTCGCGATCCTAATTTACGGGTTCCGTTCTGATGACTCCGATCTTGCCGTTTCCCCGGCTCAAGTCAAACCGGAAAATAGCAGTTGCAGCATAAGTGCGGCGGCGCACAAACCGCTTTCAATTCCTGCCGGTTTGAGCATATCCTGCCATTTGGTCCGGGGAGGCCCAAGGTCAGGACCTGCTTACGTTTCATGCCGCAGTCCATGGAGGTGTTGGATGTCCACGAAAGACGATCCGGTGATCATAAAGAAATATGCCAATCGCCGCCTCTACAATACTGGGACGAGCACCTATGTGACCTTGGAAGATCTTGCCGAGATGGTTCGCAAAGGCGAGGACTTCACCGTCCAGGACGCCAAGACCGGCGACGACATCACCCATCCGGTCCTGACCCAGATCATCTTCGAGCTGGAGAACCGCGAGGGGCAGAACATGCTGCCCATCCCGTTCCTGCGCCAGCTCATCTCCTTCTATGGCGACCAGATGCAGATGGTGGTGCCGAGCTATCTCGAGCAGTCGATGATCGCCTTCGCCAAGGAGCAGGAGCGCTTCCGCGAGCAGATGAAAAGCGCCATGGGCGGCATCGGCAAGTCGCCGATGGACGTGATGAAGATGACGACGCCGATGAAGGCGCTCGAGGAGCAGACCAAGCGCAACATCGAGCTGTTCCAGAACGCGATGCGCATGTTCACGCCCTTCCCGCCGGCCGCAGAAGCCCCGGCCGCCGGCGCGGGCGACGAGGACGCGCCCGAGGAGAAGGACGACGACCTCCAGGACCTCAAGGAGCAGATCGCGGCGATGCAGCGGCGGCTGGACAAGATGGGCAAGGGGTGAACCGCGCCTGGCCGGGTTTGGCGCCATCATGTCGCCGCACCTGTCGCGCGCCGTCGCCGTCTTCCTGATCTATCTTTTCGCCGGCCCGCTGGTCGGCGCGCTCACCTTCGGCATCCTGATGACGATTGCGATGGCGTTCTCGCAGCCGGGCCTCGGCCTCACCATGCTCTACGCATCGATCTTGTTCTTTCCGATCGCCTATCTCGTCGGCGGCATACAAGCCGCCGCGGTGGGTGCGGCGGCGGCCCTCGCCACATGGTGGCGCGGCGCGGCGCCGCTATGGCTGCCGCTCGGCGTGGCGCTGGTCGCGGCCGGTTTCCATGTCGCCCGTGCTCACGAGAACGCGAGCGACAGCTTGGTGCTTGTCGCCGTGCATGTCGTTTCGGCGTCGGCCTGCTGGCTCGTTACCCGCCGGATCTGAGGCGGGTTTCACCAGCCTCTCGCCCAGCCCATCGCGAAGCCGCGAGGACCGGGACATGACCTTCGCGCTCCTCGCCGTGCATGCCGTTTCGACGTCGGCCGGCCCGGCGCCATTAAGGGCGCCTTAATCGTATTGCTTCATTTTTATCGAAGTATTGCGTGAGAGTGGGGCAATGTCTTTCACCGTAACCCGCGCCTATATGCGCGGCCGTCTCCTTTTCATCATGACCGGCTTCCTGCTCGCCGTCACCGCGGGCGCGGGCTTCATAAGCTGGCAGGCCAGCCAGGCGCGCAACAACGCCGCGTTCGGCGCGGTTCTCGACGCGATGAGCCAGGCGACGGGCGACGTCATCCACCATGCGCTCACCCTCGACCAGATACGCCTAAAAGGCGAGATCGTCCGCGAGAAGGCCAGGGCGGCGCTGCGGGGCGGTGACAATGCCGGCCCGCTTGTCGACCCCCGGGCCCAGCAGGCGGCCGACCCCACGCCCGAGGACATGCAGGCGGCCACCGCCGAAGCGAGGCAAAGGCTGCGCGCCGCGATCGAGCGGCTGGAGCGGTCCTACCGCGCCTTCGGCGTCGCGGCCGACGGCGACGTCCAGACCGGGGAAAGCCAGCGCATCACCGGCGGGAGCGCCTCCGGGCCGGCCGCCGGCGAGGGCGACGACGCGCTCGCCTCGCTGCTGGGCGCGATCTCCGGCATGCGCGTTCCCGAGCCGCTGGTGCGGCTGTGGCGCGGCGAGGCGGGCACCGACGCCCTCAAGCGCGACATCCAGGAGGTGGTGACGCTGGCCAACCGGATCGACCTGTTCCACGACCACTCCTCGAAAGTGGCGCAGCGGGTGTTCGCCAGCCTCAACGACCTCGCCAACGAGCGGGTCCGCCCCAATCTCGACACCACGGCCGCCGGCTTGCGCGACGACATGATCCGCAGCTACGACCGGCTGCGCGTCACCCTCGTCGCCGTCGCGGTCGCCATCTTCCTGATCGGCGTCGGGACGACGCTGTCGATCTTCCTGCCGATGATGCGCAAGATCGCCGCGGCGCAGGACGATCTCAAGGCCGCCAACGCCTCGATGGAGGCGGCGCGCGTCAAGGCCGAATCCGCCGACCGGGCGAAGTCGGAGTTCCTCGCCAATATGAGCCACGAGATCAGGACGCCGATGAACGGCGTCCTCGGCATGGCCGAGCTTCTGGTGCGCACCGACCTCGACACGCGCCAGCGCACCTTTGCCGACGTGATCCTGAAATCGGGCACGGCGCTGCTGACCATCATCAACGACATCCTCGACTTCTCCAAGATCGATGCCGGGCAGCTCAGCCTCGATCCCGCCCCTTTCCGCCTCGGCGAGGCGATCGAGGACGTGGCGACGCTCGTCTCGTCGCGCGCGGTCGAGAAGGACCTCGAGCTGATCGTGCGGGTCGATCCCGGGCTGCCGGCCTGCGTCGTCGGCGATGTCGGCCGCATCCGCCAGATCGTCACCAACCTCGTCGGCAACGGCGTCAAGTTCACCGAGCGCGGCCATGTGCTGGTCAATGTCGGCGGCCATGTCGAGGACGGCGTGGCGCATGTCACCGTCAAGGTGGAGGACACCGGCATCGGCATTCCCGAGGCGATGCTCGACAGGGTGTTCGAGAAGTTCAGCCAGGTCGACTCGTCGTCGACCCGCCGTCACGAGGGTACGGGCCTCGGGCTCGCCATCGCCTCGCGGCTGGTGTCGCTGATGGGCGGCGCGATGGGGGTCGACAGCACGCTCGGCAAGGGCTCGACGTTCTGGTTCTCGGTGCCGCTGGCCGTTCACGAGGACACCGAGCCGGCCAAGCCGGTTCCCGTCGACGTCTCGGGTGCGCGCGTCCTCGTCATCGACGACAACGCGGTCAACCGCAACATCCTCACCGAGCAGCTCCGTAGCTGGCATTTCGATTGCGCGGCGGCGGAGAACGGCGAGGTCGGCCTCGCCTTCCTCGACCGCGCGAGCGAACTCGGGGCCAGCGTCGACTGCATCATCCTCGACTACCAGATGCCGGGCATCAACGGCCTCGAGGTCGCCCGGCGCATCGCCGCCAATCCGGCGACGCGGCACATACCCGTCCTGCTGCTGACCTCGGTGGACCACGCCGTGACCGGCCAGATCGGCGCGGAAACCGGCGTCAGCGCCCATCTGAACAAGCCCGCCCGCTCGTCCGTCCTCCTGGAAACGCTGGTCACGCTGATGCAGGGCGCGCGCGCCGCGCCAGGCTCCGAGGCCACGCCGCACCGGCCGGCTGCAAGGCCGGCGCCGGCCCCGGTCGCCGCAGCTCCCGTCCCGCGCGGCCGGCCGCTCGACGTGCTGGTGGCCGAGGACAACGAGGTCAACCAGCTCGTGTTCAGCCAGATCCTCGACGGGCTCGGCCTCAACTACCGCATCGCCTCGAACGGGCGCATCGCCACCGAGCTCTACCGCGCGCACCGGCCGCGCCTGATCCTGATGGACGTGTCGATGCCGGAGATGAACGGCTACGAGGCGACGCGGACGATCCGGCGGGAAGAAGAGGGCACCGGCCGGCACACGCCGATCATCGGCGTCACCGCCCATGCGCTGAAGGGCGACCGCGAGAAATGCCTCGAGGCGGGCATGGACGATTATCTGCCCAAGCCGATCTCGCCCAACAAGCTGGCCGCCAAGGTCGATGCCTGGACCGCCGGCAAGGCGAGGCCGGCGCTGATCGCGTGACGCCTCCCCCACCCCCGGGGCCAGCGGGCGCGGCGGCCAATGCCGCTCCGCCGCCTATCCGTTCGTCTTGGCCACGTTCATACTCCGGGCCGGTGTAGCGGGATAACGGACCGTGCGGCCGCCGAAGCGCCGCAGGAACTGCGTCGCCGGCTTTTCGACCGTGACATGCGCCGCGAAGGCGACGGCGAGCGACAGCACGACGATCGCGGCCGCGGCGGCGAGCCCCGGCTCGACGAGCCGGTAGACCACCGAGATGACGAGGCCGTGCAGCAAATAGAGCGCGTATGAGGCGTCGCCGATCTTCTCGACCGGCGCGAGCAGCCGCTGCGGCCACGCGCCGGCCTTCTCGAGGGTGAGGCACCCGGCGACGAGCAGGAACGACGGAACGCCCCATATCAGCACCCGCCACAGGCCGGCGGGATCGCCGCCGCCGGCGGCCGCGAGCGCGAAGCCGGCGAGGGAGAGGACGATGAGCGGCACGGCGTATTCACGGCGCGGCAGCGTCATGCGCGCAAGGAAGAGGCCGGCAAGGAACTCGAGCAGCAGCGGCGACATCCATGTCTGCGCGACCGGCGCGCGCGGGTCGAGGACGAGGCCGGCGAGCGTCATCACGCCGAGGATGATCGCGGTGACGGCGACCGGCGCGCGCAGCGTCAGGCCGACCGCGAAGACGGCGTAGAAGAACATCTCCATGTTCAGCGTCCAGCCGACGACGACGAGCGGCGCGACCTCGCCCGCCTCGTTGAAATAGGGGATGAACAGCAGCGACATCCACAATTGCTCGGGCGTGAAGGTGAAGGACGAGAACACGCCTGTCATCGCGCCGACGCACATCACCAGCGTGACGGCCCAGTAGAGCGGCACGATGCGCACGATGCGGTGATAGAGGAAACGCTGCGGGGGCACGTCGTTGCCGAATGTCCCCATGATGAAGCCGGATATGACGAAGAAAAGATCAACCCCGGCCGCGCCGACGACGAACGGCGCGCCAACGATGTGAAATACAAGAACAGCGAGCGCGGCGATTGCGCGAATGAACTGGATAGATTTAATTTTAATCAAAATTTATCCCTCTCGTACTCGTAAAATTTATATCTGTGCTTTTCCTCGCGAGATAACGGTTCCTTAAGAATAGGTTAACGCCCCGCCGCAAATACCGGCGGTCGGCGATGCCGATGATCGGCGTGGCGCGCCGGCCTGCGCCGCGATCTGCCGCGTTCGCGGGGATTCTCGGGGTGGAGAGAGGGAGAAAGGGATGGCCGCGATGAGGGCTATCGCGTGTCGCGCCTTATGTGCATCATCGGCAGCGCAGGTGCTCGAAGATCGCGTTCCTCAGGAGCGGATAAGACGCGACACGCTTTAGCGGCAGAAGACCCGCAACGGCGGCGGCCGAATGGCCCGCTGTGCTGTCCCTTCATTCAGGATTCGGGATCGATAGGTTCGCGCGGCGGCCTTATTCGGCCGCCTGCTTGGCGCCGTCGCCGAAGCGGCGCTCGATATAGTCGGCTAGCATGGCCTGGAACTCGCCGGCGATGTCGGGGCCGCGCAGGGTCGCCGCCTTGCGGCCGTCGATGAACACCGGGGCGGCCGGCGTCTCGCCGGTTCCGGGCAGCGAGATGCCGATGTCGGCGTGCTTGGATTCGCCCGGCCCGTTGACGATGCAGCCCATCACCGCGACCTTCAGCTCCTCGACGCCGGGATATTTCTCGCGCCATACCGGCATGTTGCGGCGCAGATCCGCCTCGATGTTGGCGGCGAGCTCCTGGAACACGGTCGAGGTGGTGCGGCCGCAGCCGGGGCAGGCCGCCACCACCGGCAGGAACTGGCGGAAGCCCATGGTCTGGAGCAGTTCCTGCGCCACCTGCACCTCGCGGGTGCGGTCGCCGCCGGGCTCGGGGGTCAGCGAGATGCGGATCGTGTCGCCGATGCCCTGCTGGAGCAGGATGCCCATCGCGGCCGACGAGGCGACGATGCCCTTCGAGCCCATGCCGGCCTCGGTCAGGCCGAGATGCAGCGCATGGTCGGATCGCTTCGCCAGCTCGACATAGACCGCGATCAGGTCCTGGACCTGGCTGACCTTGGCCGACAGGATGATCCTGTCGCGCGGCAGGCCGATCTCCTCGGCCATCGCCGCCGAGATCAGCGCCGACTGGACGATGGCCTCGCGCGTCACCTCGCGCGCGGTCAGCGGCGAGCCGGCCGACTGGTTCTCGTCCATCAGCCGCGTCAGCAGCTCCTGGTCGAGCGAGCCCCAGTTGACGCCGATGCGCACCGGCTTGCCGTAGCGGATCGCGGTCTCGACGATCGCGCCGAACTGAAGGTCCTTCTTCTCCTTGAAGCCGACATTGCCGGGGTTGATGCGGTACTTGGCCAGCGCCTCGGCGCAGGCCGGATGGTCGGCGAGCAGCTTGTGGCCGATATAGTGGAAGTCGCCGACCAGCGGCACGTCGATGCCGAGCCGGAGCAGCCGCTCGTAGACGCGCGGCACGGCGGCCGCCGATTCGTCGCGGTCGACGGTGACGCGCACGATCTGCGACCCGGCGCGGTGAAGGGCGGCGACCTGCGCCACGGTGGCGTCGACATCCGCCGTGTCGGTGTTGGTCATCGACTGGACGACGACGGGCGCGTCGCCGCCGACCATGACGGCGCCTACATGCACGCCGACGGTGCGGTGGCGGGAGAGCGGCCGATCGAGAAAGGGCTGGTCCGGGGTCAAGGTCGTGCCTGCGTGTGATGCGGTCATCTACCGCTTTTCGCCCTTCTAGCACAATCCGGCAAATGGGGCATGACAAAGACGGGGAAGGGGTTGTGTCACGCCGGCATGGTGGAACTACCACCCCCGATTGGCATTTATGTTGCATCGCAATATAAATGCCGCGGCAACCAGAGCGGAGAATTCGACAAAATGCTGACAGGACAGACCGCCATCGTCACCGGCTCCACCTCCGGCATCGGGCTCGGCATCGCGGAGAAGCTGGCCGCAAAGGGGGCGAACGTCGTCGTCAATTCCTGGTCCGACAGGACGGAAGACCACGCCATCGCCGCCGGCATCGCCTCGCGGCACGGCGTCGAGGCCGTCTACGTCAAGGCCGACATGGCGAAACCGGACGAATGCCGCGACCTCGTCGAGCAGGCGGCGGTGCGCTTCGGCCGCCTCGACATCCTCGTCAACAATGCCGGCATCCAGCATGTCGCGCCGGTGGAGGACTTCCCGGTCGAGCGCTGGGACGCGATCATCGCCATCAACCTGTCGTCGGCCTTCCACACCATCGCCGCGGCCGTGCCGCACATGAAGGCGGCCGGCTACGGGCGCATCGTCAACATCGCCTCGGCGCACGGCCTGCGCGCCTCGCCGTTCAAGGCGGCCTATGTCTCGGCCAAGCACGGCGTCCTCGGCCTGACCAAGACCGTGGCGCTCGAGCTCGCCGGCAAGGGCGTGACCTGCAACGCGGTGTGCCCCGGCTTCGTGCTCACGCCGCTCGTCGAGACGCAGATCGCCGACCGGGCGAAGGAAACCGGCCTCGACCGCGAGACGGTCATCCGCGACATCATCCTCGAAAAGCAGCCCTCCAAGCAGTTCGCCACCGTCGAGGAGATCGCGGCCGCGACCGCCTTCCTCGCCTCGAAGGACGCCGCCCAGATCACCGGGACGGCGCTTTCGGTCGATGGCGGCTGGACGGCGCAGTAGACCTCCATGGCCAAGGCGATTAACGGCAGCGGGGCAGACTCCGAAATGGCGAAGCCGGTCAACGTCGCGCTTCAGGGCGGCGGTTCGCACGGCGCCTTCACCTGGGGTGTGCTCGACCGGCTGCTGGAGGACGGAAGGCTCGACTTCGCCGCCATCTCCGGCACCAGCGCAGGGGCCATGAACGCGGTGGCGCTGGCCGACGGTTTTTCACGCGGCGGGCGCGACGGGGCGCGCGAAAAACTGTTCGACTTCTGGCGCACTGTTGCCCGCAAGGGCCGGTTCAGCCCGGTGCAGCGCACGCCGTGGGACGTCGTCTGGGGCAACTGGTCGGTCGAGAACACGCCGGGCTATCTGTGGTTCGACGCCCTGTCGCGGGTGTTGTCGCCCTACGCGACCAACCCGCTGAACCACAATCCGCTGCGCGAGGTCGTGGAGGCCGAGATCGATTTCGAGCGGGTGCGCGCCTGCAAGTCCACGAAGCTGTTCGTCTCGGCCACCAATGTCGAGACCGGGCAGTTGCGCGTCTTCGAGACGCAGGAGATCACGGCGGACGTGGTGATGGCCTCGGCCTGCCTGCCGCAGCTCTTCCAGGCGGTCGAGATCGACGGCACGCCCTACTGGGACGGCGGCTACGGCGGCAATCCCGCGCTCTACCCGTTCTTCTACGCCACGCCGGTCGAGGATGTGCTTCTCGTCCAGATCAACCCGGTGCTGCGCGAGGGTGCGCCGCGCTCGGCGCGCGAGATCCAGAACCGCATCGACGAGATCACCTTCAATGCCGGGCTGATGCGCGAGTTCCGCGCCATCGCCTTCGTCAACGAGCTGATCGCCAGCGGGCGCATCGACGCCGCGCATTACCGCAACATCCGCATGCACCGCATCGACGCCGACGAGGCGCTGGAGGACCTTTCCGCCTCGTCCAAGGTCAATGCCGAATGGGCGTTCCTCGAATATCTGCGCGACCTCGGCCGCTCGGCCGCCGAGGACTGGCTGGCCGAGCATTTCGAGGCGGTGGGCAGCCATGCCACGCTCGACATCTCGCACGAGCTCGCGCCGGGCCTTGCCGCCGAAGCGCGGAAAAAGCCGGGGCGGCGGGTGCGCGAGTTCCTCGCCGCACGCCCGCGCCCCCGTGGCTAGGGAGTGCGGCCGGGGCGTCTTGCGGCGGGGAACGCCCGGCTTTTTCGCCTATATCGCGCCGCAAAAGTGATGTAGGAGGGGCCACCCTCACCCTGCGGGCGAATGGCGGGCGGGTGAACGGCGGATTGAACAGAACGCGCCGCGTTCCCATATCGTCCGTGTTTGCCGGAGCTTTCGGCATGGGCGGCTCACTGGATATCGAACATGCCGAAGATCAAGCTTCACAAGGTAGCGGCGATCGCCGTTCTCATCGCCACCGGCGCGTGGGTCGCGACGGGCGAGTTCTCCTCGGTCGGCAGCGCCGCCGACGAGGCCGCGCCGCAGCAGCCGGCCGAGCGGGCTGAGCAACCGGCCGCTACGCTCCGCACCGTCGGCGTGGTCAACCCGCCGCGCATCCGGCACTCGCGCGCGATCCGGCTTTCAGGCTCGACCGACGCCGACAAGCGCGCGGTGCTGGCGACGCGCGCGGCCGGCGTCGTCGAGGAGCTGCCGCTCGGGCAGGGCGACGCGGTCAAGCGCGGCGACCTGATCGCCAAGCTTCAGGACGAGGGCAAGGAAGCGGCGGTGGAGACCGCGCGCACGCTGCTGGCCCAGCGCGAGGCCGAGGCGACGGCCGCCCGCCGGCTCGCCGAGCGCGGCAGCCTGCCCAAGCTCCAGCTCGACGGCGTCCTGTCGGCGCTCGCCGCCGCCCGCGCCCAGTTCGACGCCGCCGTGGCCGATCTCGACCGCAACATCGTGCGCGCGCCCTTCGACGGCACGATCGACAAGGTCGACGCCGAGCTCGGCGGCTCGCTCGGCACGGGCGCGCCGGTCGCCACCATCCTGTCGCTCGACCCGATCCTCGCCCGCGGCGAGGTCTCCGAGCGCGATCTCGGCCACGTCAAGCCGGGCGACAAGGCGCGCGTGCGCCTCGTCAGCGGCGAGGAGGCCGAAGGCACCATCCGCTACATCAGCCGCGACGCGACGCCGGCGACGCGCACCTTCCGCGTCGAGGTCGCCGTGCCCAACGCCGACGGGCGCATCCCGTCGGGCATGACGGCCGAGGTGACGCTGCTCGCCGAGCCGGTGGAGGCGACGGTGCTGCCGCGCTCGGTGGTGACGCTGAGCAATGACGGCGACCTCGGCATCCGCGCCGTCGACGGCGACAACAAGGTGGTGTTCTACCCCATCGACCTCGTCGACGACATGCAGGGCGGGCTGGTGCTCGGCGGCATTCCGGCCGACGTGCGCATCATCGTCGCCGGCCAGGAGCTGATCTCGGACGGCGACACCGTCAACCCGGTCGCGGCCGATCCCGAGACGGTCGAAAAGCTGGTCGGCGAAGCGACCGGTGGGACGAACTAGGCCATGGATATCGTCAGGCTCGCCATCAACAACGCACGGCTGACGATCACCACGCTCGTCTTCCTGATGATCATGGGCGCGATGTCGTACCTGTCGATCCCGAAGGAGGCCGAGCCCGACGTTCCCGTCCCGATCATCTATGCCAGCCTCACCTATCAGGGCATCTCGCCGGAGGATTCCGAGCGGCTGCTGCTCAGGCCCGTCGAGACGCGGCTCAAGACGATCAAGGGCGTCAAGGAAATGCGCTCGGCCGCCTATCAGGGCGGCGGCTACGTGCTGCTCGAGTTCGACCCCTCGACGGACCTGAAGACCGCGCTCGACGACACCCGCAACGGGGTCGACACGGCCAGGCAGGACCTGCCGCAGGGCGCGGACGAGCCGAGCGTCCACGAGGTGAACATCTCCGAGTTCCCCGTGCTCGTCGTCACCCTGTCCGGCCACGTGCCGGAGCGGGTGCTGACCACGGCGGCGCGCCAGTTGCGCGACCGCATCGAGGAGGTGCCGGGCGTGCTCGAGGGCGTGCTGCAGGGCGCGCGCGACGATCTGGTCGAGGTCGTCATCGACCCGATGAAGCTGACCTCCTACGGGCTGAAGCTCGACGATCTGCTCGACGGCATGAACGCCTCGAACAGCCTCGTCGCCGCCGGCGCGCTGCAGGGCAGCGAGGGCAAGTACGCGGTCAAGGTGCCGGCTCTGATCGAGACGGTCGAGGACGTCGCCAACCTGCCGATCCTCGCCGGCCGCAACGCCATCGTGCGCGCGCAGGACCTCGCCACCGTGCGCTCGACCCATGCCGACGCGGAGACGATCACGCGGCTCGACGGCAAGCCGGCCATCGCCATCGAGGTCAAGAAGCGCACCGGCGCCAACCTCGTCGACGCGGTGGAAGAGGTGAAGCGCGTCGCCGACGCCTTCCAGACGACGCTGCCCGAGGGCATGACCGTCACCTACACGCAGGACAAGTCGGTCTTCATCAACCAGCTTCTCGGCGAGCTGCAGAACCATGTGCTGATCGCCGTCATCCTCGTCTTCATCGTCATCCTCTATGCGCTGTCGGGCCGCTCGTCGCTACTGATCGGCCTCGCCATCCCGTCCTCGTTCCTGATGGGCATCCTGCTGCTCGCGCTGATGGGCTTCACCATCAACATGATCGTGCTGTTCAGCCTGATCCTCGCCGTCGGCATGCTGGTAGACGACGCCATCATCGTGGTCGAGTTCGCAGAGCGGCGCATGTCGGAGGGCATGCCGCGCGAGCAGGCGTTCGAACTGGCCGCCAAGCGCATGGCAGGCCCGGTGGCCGCCGCGACGCTGACGCGTATCGCCGCCTTCTCGCCGCTGCTGTTCTGGCCCGGCCTGGTCGGCGACTTCATGAAGTACCTGCCGATCACGCTGATCGTCACGCTCGCCGCCTCGATGCTCTACGCGCTGGTCTTCACCCCGACGCTCGGGGCGAAGTTCGCCAAGGCGCATGTCCATGAAGAGGGCGAATTGCGCGACGGCTGGTACATGGCCGTGGTCAAGCAGGCGGTGCGCTTCCCGAAGACGGTGCTGATGCTGGCGCTCGGCCTGCTCGTCGGCGTCATGTACGCCTATTCGCATTACGGCAAGGGCGTCGAGTTCTTCCCCAATGTCGAGCCGGATTACGGCCTGCTCTACGTCCATGCGCGCGGCAACCTCTCGCTCGCCGAGATGGACGCGGCCACCCGCAAGGCCGAGGACAGGCTGCTCGGCTGGCCGGGCATCGAATCCGTCTACACCCGCGTCGGCCAGGTGCGCGGCGCGCAGGACATTCCCGAGGACGTTGTCGGCGTCATCCAGTACGAGTTCGTCGACTGGCGCGAGCGCAAGCCGGCGCACGAGATTCTCGACGACCTGCGCGCCGTCATGGCCGGCATTCCCGGCGTCGACGTCGAGGTGCGCGTGCCGGATGCCGGCCCGCCGACCGGCAAGCCGATCCAGGTCCGCGTCTCGGCGGCCGACCCGCGGGGGCTGGACGACCACGCCCGCACCGTCGCCGCGCGGCTCGGCGAGATCCCCGGCGTCATCGACATTTCCGACGGCCTGCCGCCGCCCGGCGTCGACTGGGCGCTCAACATCGACCGGACCAAGGCCGCCCAGCACGGCATCAGCCCGATCGGCGTCGGCGTCGTCGTGCAGCTCGTCACCTCGGGCCTCAAGCTGACCGACTACCGCCCGGCCGGCGCGGACGACGCGGTCGACATCCGCCTGCGCCTGCCCGAGGACCGCCGCACGCTGTCGACGCTCGACGAATTGCGGATCGAGACGCCGCTCGGCTCGGTGCCGATCTCCAACTTCGTCACCCGCAAGCCCGAGCCGCGCACCGGCATCCTCAACCGCATCGACGGCGAGCGCACCGTGGTGATCCAGGCCAACGTCGCCTCCGGCTTCCAGGTCTCGGCGGTGCAGGCGCAGGTGCAGCAGGCGGTCGGCGACATGGACCTCGGCAGCGCGACATGGAAGCTCGCCGGTTCCAGCCAGGAAAGCGACGACGCCAGCGCCTTCCTCGCCAACGCCTTCGGCGCGGCGATCTTCCTGATCTTCATCGTGCTGCTCGCCCAGTTCAACAAGTTCACCAGCGTCTTCCTCGTCCTGATGACGGTGGTGATGTCGACGATCGGCGTGTTCCTCGGCCTGCTGCTCACCGGCCAGGCCTTCGGCATCATCATGTCGGGCATCGGCGTCATCGCGCTGGCCGGCGTCGTGGTCAACAACAACATCGTGCTGATCGACACCTACGACCGGCTGCGCCACGAGGGCTGGAACAAGCTCGACGCCGTGCTCCAGACCTGCCGCGAGCGCGCCCGCCCGGTGGTGCTGACGGCCGCCGCCGCCATCCTCGGCGTGCTGCCGATCGCGCTCGGCCTCGGGCTGGAGCTGTTCCACCACGAGACGACGATCAACGCGCCGTCGACCCAGTGGTGGATCTCGCTGTCCTCGGCCATCGTCTACGGCCTCGCCTTCGCCACGGTGCTGACGCTGATCGTCACGCCCTCGGCGCTGATGGTGTTCACCCGCGACAACCGCCCGGCGGGTGAGCAGCGGCGCGGGCTTCTGGCGCGGCTGTTCGGTCGCCGAAGCAACGCCGAAGACGCCGAAGCCGGCGCAGTGGCGGCCAAGGACGACATGCCCCTGCCCAAGGCGGCGGAGTAAGGCTCTCCCCGAAAGGGGAACGCTTCAGAACTTCATCCGCACCGTCGCCTCGACGCTGCGGCCGATTCCGGGAATCTCGTCGAAGGACGAGCGGTATTCCTTGTTCAGGATGTTGTTGAAGGCGACGCCGAAGCGGAACCTGTCGTCCTCGCCGAACGCGCCGCCGAAGGCGAGGTTGAGCGTCGCCCAGCCGGGCAGGCGGCGCAAGGGGCCGCCTTCCTCCTTCTCGGTGACCGCCGTCGCGGCGCGCACGTAAAGGTCGCTCCAGACGCTGCGGCCGGCTATTTCGCCCTCCCAGCGCAGGCCGAAGCGACCCGAAAGCGCCGGCGTGTTGCTGTGATAGGTCGAGACGGTGTCGAAGGTCAGCTCGCGCCGCATCCACGCGCCGGTGACGTAGGGCGTGAGCGTGGTGCCGGGCAGGGTGTACTCGGCGGCGAGCTCGAGGCCGTAGGTCCTTGCCGCGTTGGCGTTGTCGTAGATGAAACGCGGCCGGGTGAGATAGCGGTCGGGGCATGTGCCGACGGAGGCGCAGGTCGCCCGCGTGATATAGTCCTGCGCCTCGCTGTAGAAGGCGGTGGCGTCGACGATCAGCCCGCCGGCGTCGTAGCGCGCGCCGATCTCGGCATTGCGCGAGGTTTCCGGCTTCAGGGCCGGATTGCCGAAGATGACGCGCTCGCGCGCGATCGAGTCGCTGAAGAGCTGGAACAGCGTCGGCGTGATGTAGCCTTCCGAATAGAGCGCCCTCAGCGTCGTGCTTTCGATGCCGGTGTAGATGAGGCCGAGCGAGGTGACGAAGCGGCCGTCGCTGCGGCCGGCATAGTCCTGCCGGTCCGGGTCGCTGGTATGGGCGAGGTCGGTGCGGGTGTGGTAGTAGCGCGCGCCCGCCGTCAGCTTGAAATCCTCGGCGAAGGACCATTCGTTCTGGGCGAAGGCCGAGATCGTGCGGATCGAGGCGTCGTCGGTGACAGGCGCAGGAACGATGGGCGGCGCGGGAACCGGGGCCGTCGCCTTGCTGGCGGCGAGCGAGTCGTCGAGATAGTGCAGCCCGACGATGGTATAGTGGTCGGGATGGAACTGGAGGTCGACCTGCGCCGTGCCGCCCCAGTTGGTGTTGACGTCCTCGGAAACCGTCCGCGTGCGCTGGACGACCGGCAGCATCGGATTGGGCCGGATCGCCACTTCGTTGGTGAACAGCCGGTCCACCTCCTGATAATAGCCGTCGAGGCGGACCTTGCGCACGATGTCGCTGATGTCGCTGCCCTCGTAATGCAGTCCGACCTTGCGCAGGTCGCGCTTCGGCAGATCGATCCTGAAATCGACGATCGGGGGAACGAGCGTCGCCGGGTCGGTCCAGCTCTCGCTCCAGAGCCGGTGCTGCATCGCCTTCACCGCGATGTAGTGGTTGCCGGCCTCGCCGAAAGTGTAGCCGAGATGCGCCGAGAGGTTGTCGTTGCCGAACGCGGTGCCGTCGAGGCGGCCGGTCGAGGTGTATTGCCCGTTGGGAACGCGGCGGTCGCCGTGGTCGTCGAGGCTGCCGGAGAAACGATAGTCGAAGTTGCCGACCGTGCCGGAGACCGCGCCCCAGCCCTGCCAGCCGGCGGTGCCCGAATAGTATGTGCCGCCGGTCTCGACCTCGACCGGCTTGTCGGCGCCGCGCTTGGTGATGATGTTGACCACGCCGCCGATGGCCTTGGCGCCGTGGAGCACCGAGGCCGGGCCGCGCACCACCTCGATGCGCTCGACATTGGCCGGGTCGATCAGGACCGGCGTGCCGTAGTCGGAATGGTCGGTGATCTCCTGCCCGTCGACGAGGATGGTGACACGGCGCGAGGATTCGCCGCGGATGGAAATGCGCTTCATGCCCGGCGCGGAGGAATCCACCACCTCGACGCCCGGCACGTCGCGCAGCATCTCGGCGATGCTTTCCGGCGTCTTCCTCTCCAGCTCCTGCCTGTCGAGGACCGTGACGGAGGCGGGGTTGTCCTGCACCGAGGTCTCGGTGCGGGTGCCGATGACGGCGATGGTGTCGAGCCAGGTGACGCCGTCCTGGGCCTGGGCCTGGGCCTGGGCTTGCGCCGCGCCCGTCACCCCGCAGGCCGAGGTCAGCGCCAGGGCGAGCCCGGCCTTCCGCAGCGCCGGGCGGACCCGGCTAAAGCCGTTTGATGGATCGATATGGGTCATTCCCGATCGCCGGTTCCGCATCCGGATGCCGGCCCCCTCATGCTGGGTTCTGTCGGGAAGAACAGTGCGGGAGCGCCGCCGCGAGCGCCTTGACTATTGTCAGGTTAGCCGTTGTGACAACTGGTCGCGGGGCGGCCGGAACCTATCTCGATCCAACCTAACAATCGTCAAGGAGAAAATTTCCGCAAATATCCACAGTGGCTGCGCGGGTTCAACCATCGGAGGTAACCATGACGCACCGAACCAAATTACCCACCTATGCTTATCTGGCAGGGACGGCAGCACTGGCGCTGGTGCTCCATGCCTTTCCGGCTTCGGCCAAGGAACCGCAGGCGCAGGCCGGCGGCGCGATGGCGACGCTCGCCCAGCTCGGCGTCGAGATTTCGGGCATGGACCCGAACGACCCGATCATGTCGAAGGAAGAGTTCGACGCGGGGACCAAGATCTATTTCGAGCGCTGCGCCGGCTGCCACGGCGTGCTGCGCAAGGGCGCGACCGGCAAGGCGCTGACCACCGACCTCACGATCGAGCACGGCTTCGAATACCTGCGCGACTTCATCACCTACGGCTCGCCGGCCGGCATGCCCAACTGGGGAACCTCGGGCGAGCTGACCGAGGACGAAATCGCCATGATGGCGAAGTACCTGATGATCGAGCCGCCGGCGCCGCCCGAATGGGGCATGCCCGAGATGCAGGCGTCCTGGCAGGTTCTCGTCAAGCCCGAGGACCGGCCGAAGGAGAAGATGAACGACATCGACCTCGACAACCTGATGTCGGTAACGCTGCGCGACTCCGGCCAGATCGCTCTGATCGACGGCGGCACCTACGAGATCCGGGCGGTGATCGACACCGGCTATGCCGTCCACATCAGCCGCATCTCGGCGTCGGGGCGCTATCTGTTCGTCATCGGCCGCGACGGCCTCGTCAACATGATCGATTTGTGGATGGAGACCCCGGCCAACGTCGCCCAGATCAAGATCGGCATCGAGGCGCGCTCGGTCGAGACCTCCAAGTTCGCCGGCTACGAGGACAGGTACGCCATCGCCGGCGGCTACTGGCCGCCGCAATACGTCATCATGGACGGCGAGACGCTGGAGCCGCTGAAGATCGTCTCCACCCGCGGCAACGTCTATGACGAGCAGGTCTACCACCCCGAGCCGCGCGTCGCCTCGATCGTGTCGTCGCACAACAATCCCGAGTTCATCGTCAACGTGAAGGAGACGGGCAAGATCCTGTTCGTCGACTACACCGACCTGAAGAACCTGAAGACGGTCGAGGTCGAGGCCGAGCGCTTCCTGCACGATGGCGGCTTCGACAGCACCAAGCGCTACTTCCTGGTGGCTGCCAACCAGCGCGGCAAGATCGCGGTGGTCGACACCAAGGAGGACAAGCTGACGGCGCTGGTCGAGACCGGCGGCCAGATCCCGCATCCGGGGCGCGGCGCGAACTTCACGCACCCCGTCTACGGCCCGGTCTGGGCGACCTCGCATCTGGGCGACGAAACCGTGGCGCTGGTCGGCACGGACCCGGAAGGCAACGCCGACCATGCCTGGAAGATCGTCGACACCTTCCCGGCGCTCGGCGGCGGCTCGCTGTTCATCAAGACGCATCCGAACTCCAAGCACCTCTATGTCGACGCCACCTTCAACCCCGATGCCGAGATTTCCGCCGCGGCCGCGGTGTTCGACATCGACAAGATGGGCGGCAACCCGGATGAGGACCCCGAATTCGTCACCCTGCCGATCGTCGAGTGGGCCGGCATCACCGAAGGCCAGCCGCGCGTCGTCCAGCCCGAGTTCAACAAGGAGGGCACCGAGGTCTGGTTCTCGGTCTGGAACGCCAAGGACAAGGAAAGCGCCATCGTCGTCGTCGACGACAAGACGCTGGAGCTGAAGAAGGTGATCAAGGACAAGGGCCTGATCACGCCGACGGGCAAGTTCAACGTCCTCAACACCCAGAAGGACATCTACTGACCTTGCGCATGCATGGAAGGGGCGGGCGCCATGCGCCCGCCCCTTTCTTTTCCGCTCCGCCGTTTCGGTCTGGAATTGCCGAATGGGGCGGGTGGCGCATTTTCCCTCGCCAGGCAAACGGCCATGATGGCGTCCATCGTCGATGACGCAGGAGGCCGGAATGGACGCTGACCGCTTCTCGCAGGGCGTCGCATGGGTCGACGGAGACTACGTGCCGATCGCCGAGGCGCGGGTGCCGATCACCGATTGGGGCTTCCTGCGCTCCGACGCCACCTACGATGTCGTCCATGTCTGGAAGGGGCGCTTCTTCCGCCTCGACGCGCACATCGCCCGTTTCAGGCGCGGGGTCGACAGGCTGCGCATGACGCTGCCGGTCGACGATGCGGCGCTCGGCGCGATCCTCCATCGCTGCGTCGCGCTCGCCGGGCTTCAGGACGCCTATGTCGAGATGATCTGCACGCGCGGCACGCCGCTGCCCGGCTCGCGCGACCCGCGCCTTTGCCGCAATTCGTTCTTCGCCTTCGCCGTGCCGTTCGTCTGGATCGCCAGCGAGGAGGCGCAGAAGGTAGGGATTTCCCTACGCATCAGCGACGTGGTGCGCATTCCCGAGGCGTCGGTCGACCCGACGGTCAAGAACTATCACTGGCACGACCTGACGCGCGGCATCTTCGACGCCTATGCCCATGGCGACGCCACCGCCGTCCTTGTCGACGGCGACGGCAATGTCGCGGAAGGGCCGGGCTTCAACATCTTCGCCGTGCGCGGCCGCACGGTCGCGACGCCGGACAGCGGCGTCCTCGAAGGCATCACCCGGCAAACCGCGATCGAGCTCGCGCGCGAGGCCGGCTACACGGTCGAGGAGCGGCCTGTGCCGGCCGACGAACTGAGGCGGGCCGACGAGATCTTCATCACCAGCACCGCCGGCGGCATCATGCCGGTCTCGCGCGTCGACGGCGCCGCGGTGGGCGAGGGCGTTCCCGGCCCCGTCACCACGGCGCTGCGCCGCCGCTACTGGGAGGCGCATGCCGAGCCGCGCTGGAGCGCGCCGGTGAGGGCGGAAGGCGCGGCCTGAACGGCCGCCGCCGCGTCATGAAAAGTGGGTGAGGGTCAGGCCATGCCGAGCGCGGCCATGTAGAGGTCGAGGATCGCCTCCTCCTCCTGCCGTTCTGCCTGGTCCTTCTTGCGCAGGCGGATCAGCGTGCGCATCGCCTTCGTGTCGAAGCCGGTTCCCTTGGCTTCGGCGAAGACTTCCTTGATGTCGTCGGCAATCGTCTTCTTCTCCTCCTCGAGGCGCTCGATGCGCTCGATGAAGGAACGAAGCTGGCCGGCGGCTACGGTCTGGGCGGAATCGGCGGTGATGTCTTCGGCCATGTCGGGTCTCCAGTTCGGCCGCGTGGGGAATCGCGGCCGCATTGCGCGTGCGTCTGGTTGCCAAAGACGCGGCCAAGAATCAATGCGTGTCACGAATGTTTCGGATGGCTGTGGGCGAAGGCCGCCTTCTGCTCGTCGCTCGCCTCGCGCTGGTGGCGCGCGCGCCACTCCTCGTAGGGCATGCCGTAGACGCGCTCGCGCGCTTCATCCTTGTCCATTTCGACGCCCGCGCCTTCCGCCGCCTCGCGATACCAGTTGGCGAGGCAGTTGCGGCAGAAGCCGGCGAGGTTCATCAGGTCGATGTTCTGGACGTCGCTGCGTTCGCGCAAATGCTCGACCAGCCGGCGGAAGGCGGCGGCCTCGAAATCACGCCTCTGTTCGTCGCTGATCCCGCTCATCCTCATCCTCCTTCGCTCACACCGGCCCGGTGCGCGAGCCGTACTGCTCTATGGCGTGCATTTGCGGCATGGCGTTGACCGCCTCGACCATCGGCGCGAGGCGCGCCGCCCAGCCTGCCGCGCCCTCCGGCGTCGCGATCAGGTCCTGCCGGATCTCGATCAGCGCGTGGGCGTAGCCGCTGGTGATGGCGTGGCGGAACATCGTGTCGCCGCGCAACGCCCCGTCATAGGGCTCGTTGTCGCCGACGACGAGGGCGGGGTCGGCGCGCAGCGCCTTGAGCAGCGGCCGCACCGCGCGGTCGTCGCTGTCCCACAGGATGGAGACGTGCCACGGCCGCGCCCGGCCCTGCATGGCCGGCGTGAAGGAGTGGATCGAGAACAGGAACGGCGCGGCGCGCGTCTCCTCGGCGACGGAGGCGACCACCGAGCCGAGCGCGTCGTGATAGGGCCGCCAGTAGCGGTCGAGCCGGCGCTCGCGCTCTTCCGGGCTCATCGGATAGTTGGCCGCGATCACCGTGCCGTCATAGAGCTGGCGGATCAGCGTCGGGTCGTCCTCGCCGCGGTTGGCGTCGATCAGCAGGCGCGAGAAGCGCGCCATCACCGCCGGCGCGTCGAGGAGGCGCGCGAGCGCCCGCGTCACGGCCTCGACGCCGATGTCGTAGGCGATGTGGCGCTCGAACTCCGCCTCGGGGAGCCCGAGCGAGCCGTATTCGTCCGGCAGCGCGCGGCCGGCATGGTCGGCGATCAGCACCAGCCCCTTGGCGCGGTCGCCGTCGATGACCTCGAAGGGGGAGAAGAGCGTGTCGCGGGTCATGCTGTGAAAGTCCGTCGGCGTGGGGATGTTCGGCCGCCTTTGTGTTCCACGAAGCGGGCGCGCATGCAATGCCGCCGTTTCGACACGCTTGGCGGCACAATCGCAGCGCGTTGACACCGGCGCTCACATCTTTGAAATAGGGCTCGATGATGAAGACTGCTTCGACAGGGACGGGCATGAGGATGCGGATGAAGGCCCGCCGGCGGCTGGCCGGCAGTTTGGCCGCGCTCGGGCTGGCGCTCGGTGCATCGATGGCGGCAACAGCGCCCGCGCTCGCCGATTTCCGCGTCTGCAACGCGACTCAAGGGCTGGTCGGCGTCGCCATCGGCTACCGCGCCAGCACCGGCTGGGTCACGGAAGGCTGGTGGCACATCGAAGGCTCGACCTGCAAGACGCTGATCGAGGGGGCGCTGTCGTCGCGCTACTACTATCTCTATGCCGAGGACGCCGAGCGCGGCGGCCGCTGGGACGGGCCGGTCAACATGTGCGTGGCCGAGCGCGAGTTCAAGATCGCCGGGGCCGGCGACTGCTTCGCGCGCGGCTTCCAGCGCGCCGGCTTCCAGGAATACGACACCCGCGAGCAGACCAACTGGATGGTGCAGTTCACCGACGAGCCGGTGAGCGGCGGCAACCCCGTGACCGGAACCGGCACCCAATGAGGCGCAACCGCAAGGTCAAGATCCTCGCAACCCTCGGCCCCGCCTCCTCCGACGAGGCGATGATCCGCCGCCTGTTCGAGGCGGGCGCGGACGTCTTCCGCATCAATATGAGCCATGCCGACCATGCGCTGATGCGCGAGCTGGTCGGCCGCATCCGCGACGTCGAGCGCCAGGTCGGCCGGCCGATCGGCATCCTCGCCGACCTGCAAGGGCCGAAGCTGCGCGTCGGCAAGTTCGCCAACGGGGCAGAGACGCTGGCGCCCGGCCAGACCTTCACGCTCGACGACGACCCCGTGCCCGGCACCGCCGCGCGCGTCCAGCTCCCGCATCCGGAAATCCTCCAGTCGGTCCAGCCCGGCCACCGGCTGCTGATCGACGACGGCAAGCTGCATCTGCGCGCTGTCGAGACGGACGGGCGGCGCATCGTCTGCACCGTGGTTTCCGGCACGCGGATTTCCGACCGCAAGGGGGTCAGCCTGCCCGACACCGATCTTCCGGTCGGGGCGCTGACGGAGAAGGATCGCCGGGACCTCGAGGCCGTGCTGGAGGCGGGCGTCGACTGGGTGGCGCTGTCGTTCATCCAGCGGCCGGAGGACCTTGCCGAGGCACGCAAGATCGCGCGCGGTCGCGCCTCGCTGCTGTCGAAGATCGAGAAGCCCCAGGCGGTGACGCGGCTCGACGAGATCATCGAGCTTTCCGACGCGCTGATGGTGGCGCGCGGCGACCTCGGCGTCGAGATGCCGCTCGAGGCGGTGCCCGGCATCCAGAAGCGGATCACCCGCGCCGCCCGCAAGGCCGGCAAGCCGGTGGTGGTGGCGACCCAGATGCTGGAATCGATGATCTCCGCGCCGGTGCCGACCCGCGCCGAGGTTTCGGACGTCTCCATCGCCGTGTTCGAGGGCGCGGACGCGGTGATGCTGTCGGCCGAATCGGCCGCCGGCGAGTATCCGGTCGAGGCGGTGGCGACGATGAATTCCATCGCCGTCCAGGTCGAGAAGGACCCGCTCTATCCCGGCATCATCAACGCCCAGCGCTCCGAGCCGGAGGCGACCGGCGCCGACGCCATCTCGGCCGCGGCGCGCCAGATCGGCGAGACGCTGAAGCTGTCGGCCATCGTCACCTATACCGGCTCGGGCGCGACGGGCCTGCGCGCCGCGCGCGAGCGGCCGCAACTGCCAATCATCGCGCTGTCGCCGGTGGTGGAGACGGCGCGGCGGCTTTCCCTCGTCTGGGGGCTGCATTGCGTGGTGACGGAGGACGCGACCGACCTCGACGACATGGTGGCGCGCGCCTGCCGCATCGCCCATACCGAAGGCTTCGGGCGCGAGGGCGACCGCGTGATCATCTCGGCGGGCGTGCCGCTGCGCACCCCCGGCTCCACCAACATGCTGCGCATCGCCTATATCGGGGCGGAAGAACCGGCCGACTGAACGACCGGCGGGCAGGGCGGGTCGGATCGCCTGCCTTATATGGCCTGTCCGGCCATCTCGTCGGCGAGCTTGCCGGATTCGGTCTGCGCGTCGCGCATCATCGGGTAGACGTCGAGCAGGCGCTCATAGGCGGCGGCCGCGGCGCGGTTGTGGCCGGTCGCCTTCAGGATCGCCGCCATGCCCGAGAGCGCGCCGAAATGGCGCGGCTCCAGCCGCAGCACCCGGTCGATGTCGGCCATCGAGCGCCCGTAATCGTCGCGGCCGAAATGGACGGTGGCGCGCAGGTTCCAGCCCTCGGCATAGGCCGGGGCAAGCGTGACGATCTCGTCGAGATAGTCGAGCGCCGCGTCGTATTTCTTTTCGTCGACCGCCTTGTTGGCGCGGATCATCAGAAGGTCGATGGTGGCGCTGCCGGATTTCGACCATTCCTGGCGGATGCGCTGGGAAATCTGCCGCGCCGCCGCCTCGTTGCCGGCGCGCTTCAGGTCGTGGAACAGCCCGTCGAGCCGCGCCTGCGGGTTGTCGGCGGCAAGGCCCGTGCCGCCGTGCCCACTGGCATGCCCCGTCGTCTGCGCCGGGGCGGTGACGGCGAGCGCGAGAAGAATCGCGATGGAAATGGGCATGACGCTCCGCATGCCGGAATCCTATCCCGGCACGACGGAACGTCAAACTGAATTTTGCGTGTAGCGCGGGGAGGCAGCGGGCCGAGCCTTGTCCCCCGGCGGGCCCGGCTCAGCCCTGGCGGGCCTTGAAGCGCGGCGCGGTCTTGTTGATGACGTAGACGCGGCCCTTGCGGCGAACCAGACGGTTGTCGCGGTGACGCGCCTTGAGCGCCTTGAGCGAGTTCTTGATCTTCATCGGTGCAGCCCGTTTTCCTGATGCCCTGACGGGCCAACGTAAAGGCGCAGCTCTCCATAAAGGAGCGGCACGCCAGATCCGGGATGGCTCTTAAACGACAGCATGACGGGCTGTCAACCGCCGGCCCGGGGATTCCGAAGGCCGGGACAGGGATTCAGGCCGCGGCCCTGCGCCAGCTCGCCGCGAGCAGCCCCGCGCCGATCATCAGCGAGCCGCCGGCGCGGTTCACCGCCTTCTGGACCGCCGGCTTGCGGATCGCGCCGCGCGCCATCGACGCCATCAGCGCGTAGGCGGCGGCGTTCGCCGTGGCGAGGACGAGGAAGGTGATCTCGAAGGCGACGAGCTGGAGCGCGACGTTGCCGGCAGAGTCGAGGAACTGCGGCAGGAAGGCGACGAAGAAGACGATGCTCTTGGGGTTCAGCGCCGTCACCACATAGGCGTGGAAGAAGGCGCGGCGCGTGTCGAGCGCCTGCGCCGCCGCGCCGGGCGCCGCCGGCTCCATGACGGGCGCGCGCCACAGCCTGATGCCGAGATAGACGAGATAGGCCGCGCCGACCCACTTCAGGGCGGTGAACAGCGTCGCCGAGGCGGCAAGCAGCGCGCCGACGCCGAGGATCGAGGCGGTCATGGCGGTGAAGTCGCCGAGCGCGACGCCGGCGACGATGGCGAGCGCCGGGCGGCGGCCATGGCCGAGCGCATAGGAGATGACGAGAAGCACCGTCGGCCCCGGAATCAGGACGACGATCGCGGACGCGAGCGCGAAGGCGGCCCATAGCTCGAACGACATGGCGGGTCTCCGTGAGTGGTCGCTGGAAGCAATCCACAGCCGCCGGCGGGATGCAAGCGGCGAATGCGTTGGCGAGGGTGCGGTCGATATTGCCGATGTCGGCGCTGCCCCATCCGGCCCTTCGGGCCACCTTCTCCCCGTGAACGGGGAGAAGGAAGAAGCGGGGAGGTCGCGGCAATATCTCCTCTTCTCGTTCACGGGGAGAGGATGAGGGCCAAGCAGGTGAGGGGCAGCGCGGAAGTCCGGCGAACCGGGGCGTTTGCGGCGCGAGGCCAGTGCTATCCCCGCAACGGCGCGATGCGGGTGAAATGGCCCATCTTGCGGCCGGGGCGGGCCTCGGCCTTGCCGTAGAGGTGGACGACGACGTCCTTCTCGCCAAGCAGTTGCGGCACGCGGGCGACGTCGTCGCCGATCAGGTTCTCCATCACGCAGTCGCTGTGGCGCGCGGGGTTGCCGAGGGCCAAGCCGGCGACGGCGCGGACGTGCTGCTCGAACTGGGAGACGGCGCAGGCGGCCTCGGTCCAGTGGCCGGAATTGTGGACGCGCGGCGCGATCTCGTTGACCAGCACCCGGCCATCCGCCAGCGCGAAGAACTCGACGCCGACGACGCCGACATAGTCGAGCCCGTCGAGAATGGCGGCGGCCGCCTCGCGCGCGGCGGCGAGGGTTTCCGGCGCGGCGGCCGCCGGCACGGTGGAGGTATGCAGGATGCCGTCGCGATGGACGTTCTGCGCCGGGTCGTAGGCCACGGTCTTGCCGTCGCGGCCGCGCGCGGCGATCACCGAGATCTCGCACGAGAACGGCACCAGCGCCTCCAGGATCAGCGGCACGGAGCCCATGGCAGTGAAGACGCCCCGGGTTTCGCCGGGCGTTTCGCCGGATTCGCCGCGGCGGAACACGCGCTGGCCCTTGCCGTCATAGCCGAGGCGGCGGGTCTTGAGCACGCCCTCGCCGCCGAACGCGGCAAGGCCAGCGGCAAGGCCGGTGTCGTCGTCGACGGCGACGAAGCGGGCCGTGCCGATGCCCATGGCATTGATCGCGGCCTTCTCGGTCAGGCGGTCCTGCGCGACTTCGAGCGCGCGCGGCGGCGGGAAGACGGGAACGGCCGCCGCCAGCCGCTCGGCGGCGGCGACCGGCACGTTCTCGAACTCGTAGGTGACGACGGCGCTGAGGCGCGCGAGCTCGGCAAGCGCGCCGGGGTCGTCGTAAGCGGCGACGATCTGCCGGTTGGCGACCTGCGCCGCCGGACAGTCGGCCTGCGGTTCCAGGATCGCGGTGCGATAGCCGAGGCGCGCGGCGGCCATGGCCAGCATGCGGCCGAGCTGGCCGCCGCCGACGATGCCGATGGTCTCGCCGGGCGTGAGCGGCGCGCTCATGCCTCGTTGACCGGGTAGAGGGCGACGCCTTCGGTCTGCGCCGCGCGCCAGGCGTCGAGCCGCTGGCCGAGGGCCGGGTCGGAGAGCGCCAGCACCGCGGCGGCGAGCAGCGCGGCGTTGACCGCGCCGGCGCGGCCGATGGCCAGCGTGCCGACGGGGATGCCGGCCGGCATCTGGACGATGGAGAGCAGCGAATCCTTGCCCGAGAGCGCCTTCGATTCGACCGGCACGCCGAAGACCGGCAGCGGCGTCAGCGCCGCGGTCATGCCGGGCAGGTGGGCCGCGCCGCCGGCCCCGGCGATGACGACCCTGTAGCCGGCCGCCCTGGCGCCGGTGGCGAAGTCGTAGAGGCGCTTCGGCGTGCGGTGGGCCGAGACGATCAGGTCCTCGTGCGCGATGGCGAGCGCGTCCAGCGTCTCGGCGGCGTGGCGCATCGTCGCCCAGTCGGACTGGCTGCCCATGATGATGGCGACGTCGGGAGCGGAACCGGCCATGAAAGTCTCCGAAATGGGGCGTCCGGCAAAGCGCCGGGTCAGGCGATGATGTCGGGGATGATCCGGTCCTCAAGCTCCTTGAGCTTGTCCTTCAGCGCCAGCTTCTTCTTCTTCATCCGCTGGATCTGGAGGGCATCGCAGCCCGTGGCGATCATCGCGTTGATCGCGGCGTCGAAATCCGTGTGATCCTGCTTGAGCTTGGCAAATTCGAGACGAATCCCGGCCTGTTCCTGTTCCGACATGCTCGTCCGTCTGAAGAGTGCGGCGCTGCGCGCCTTGCTGGCTGTCGCCCGCGGCGGGACCGCGCGCCCGGCTTTAATAACACGTTTAACCTCGGCGGGAAAAGCCAAATGCCGCATTCGACAGCCGGATAAAACAGTGGCACACTGTCATTGCGCCGTCATGTCCGGTGGCCCGCGGCGGGTGCCGATGACGGTGCGATGACGCAACCTTGAAGGGAGAGCCTATCATGTCTCTTACATCCCATCTTGCGGAACTGCAGCGCAAGCACGGCGACCTCGACCGACAGCTCGATGAGGCAATGGCGCATCCGTCTGTCGACGATCTCGAGATCGCCCGGCTGAAAAGACGCAAGCTGGCCATCAAGGATGAAATCGAGCGGCTCCAGGTGCCGACCCAGCACTGATCCTTGCAGACATGAAACCCGGACCATGCCGGTGGCGATATCGCCGCCGGCTTTTTATTTGAGGCCGGCTGTCCGATGGATGGGGTTCAGGCTTCCCAGAACTGGTCGAGCCAGATGTTGAGCCCGAGGAAGCCGCCGCCGGCGAGCGCGTAGATGCGACGCGTGCCCTCGGCGCGGACGCCGACCAGCCCGGCGTCGAGCAGCACCTTCAGGTGCTGCGACACGGCCGGGCGCGACACCGGCAGCGTGGCGGCCAGTTCGTTGACCGTCTTCGGCCCGCGGCGCAATTCCTCGAGCAGGCGGCGGCGGTGGGCGTCGGAGATCGCCATGAACGCGTCGGGCTGGGTCATGCCCGATAGTGTCGCGGCGCGGCCGACAAGGCAACGGCAAAGGTGGGCTTGTTTCCTGCGCATGCCTTTATCCCGAAGCCGGGTCCCACTTTCGGGAGGCGTGCGTTATTCGGCCGCGGGCTTCATCGCGTCGGGGTCGTTGCCGTTGTCGCCTTCCTGCTCGCTGCGCGGATCGAGCAGACCGGCCTGCGGCGTCACCGCGCGCTCGGCCGGCAGCGTCTTGAACGCCTCGCGATCGGCGACCGGCACGGGCGGGCGGATGCGGGCGCGCACCAGCCCGTAGACGCCGAGCGCGAAATGCGGCGCGGCGGTGGCGAGGAACAGGCTGTCGGGCCGCATGCGGTCCATCAGGAACGCGCCGACCAGCGGGCCGATCATGGTGCCGAAGCCGTAGAGGAGGAGGAGGCCGCCCGAGACCTTGACGAAGTCCTCCGGGCTGGCGTGGTCGTTGGCATGGGCGACCGCGATCGAATAGAGCGTGTAGGCGAGCGCGCCGTAGCCCGCCGTGAGCATGAGGATCACCGTGCCGGAGCGCGGGGCGAAGACGAACAGCGCCAGCGCGAACAGCGCCGCGCCGAAGGCGGCGGCCGACAAGACGTAGCGCCGGTCGGTGCGATCGGAGATGCGGCCCGCCGGAAGCTGGGCCAGCGCCCCGGCGATGACGACGATGCTCATCATCGAGGCGATCTCGAAGGACGAGATGCCGGCGCGCGCGCCATAGACCGCGCCGAGCGTGCCCCATGCGCCGTTGGCGATGCCGACGAGCAGGCAGCCGACAGCCGCCACCGGCGAATTGGCGTAGAGCCCGGAAAGGTCGAGCCGAACGCTGGCCAGCGGCTGCGGCGTGGCGGCCGACGAGATCGCGGTCGGGATCAGCGAGGCGCAGAACAGGATGCCGGCCAGCATGAAGGGCACGGCGCTGGAAACGCCGCTGACGGCGACCAGCATCTGCCCGGCGGTGATCGCGCCGTAGGTGACCATCATGTAGAGACCGAACACCGTGCCGCGGTTCTCGTTGGTGGCGCGCTCGTTCAGCCAGCTCTCGATGACCATGAACGCGCCGGCCATTGTGAAGCCGGTGGCGGCGCGCAGGGCGATCCAGATCACCTCGTCGATCCACAGCCCGGTGGTGAGGGCAACGATGGCGCCCGAGGCGGCGCACGAGGCGAAGGCGCGGATGTGCCCGACCTTGCGCACCAGGAACGGCGCGAAATAGCAGCCGGCGACGAAGCCGCCGGCCCAGGCCGTGCCGAGCAGGCCGAGCGAGGTGGTGGAGAACCCCTCCGACTGGCCACGCAGTGGCAGGAGCAGGCTGTGCAGGCCCGATGCCGCGAGCAGGAACGCGGTGCCGCCGAGAAGCGAGAAGATCGAACGATAGGTGGCGAGCATGAGGTCTCCGCGGGCGGCCGGCTGATTCCGGTCTCTCTTCTCCGATTCGGGGCGAAATCTGGCGGATTTTCGAGCCGGCCGCTCACATGTTTACGACATCGAGTCGCAAAGCGTCGAAACAATCGCCCGATGCGCCGCTTCCCGCGCCACCCGTCAGCGCCGGAACAGCGCCTCGGCCGCCTGCCGGGTCGAGCCCTTGGCCTGAAGCTCGCCCTCCAGCCGGTCGATCTCGGCCTGCAACTGGCCGATCCGCTCCTGCAGCTCGTCGACCGAGAGCAGCGACAGGTCCTGCCCGATCTCGTGAATGCGCCGCGGTTTCAAGGGTTCGTCGTCGAACAGCGCCATTTTCTCGTCCTTCGCTTTGCCTTGCCCGGCATCAGTGTACATAAAGAGGGCCTGCAGGGGCAAACCGCTCCCCGTCAGGGGGCCGACGCATGGAGGACGAGACACGGATGGCGACCAAGGCACTTCCCGAGACGATGACGGCGATCGCGATTTCCGAGCCGGGCGGGCCGCTGGTGCTGAAGCCGGAAAGCCGGCCGGTGCCACAGCCGGGACCCGGCGAAATCCTGATCCGCGTGCGCGCGGCCGGCGTCAACCGGCCCGACGTGCTGCAACGCCAGGGCGCCTATCCGCCGCCGGCCGGCGCGTCCGACCTGCCGGGCCTCGAAGTCGCGGGCGAGGTTGTCGCTATCGGCGAAAAGGCGGGCGGCGAAGGGGCGGACGGCGAGGGGGCGGGGCGCTGGCGCGTCGGCGACGCGGTCGCCGCGCTCACCGCCGGGGGCGGCTACGCCCAGTATGTCGCCGTCCACGAGACGAACGCGCTGCCGGTTCCGTCCGGCTTCACCTTCACCGAGGCGGCGGCGCTTCCCGAGACTTTCTTCACCGTCTGGCACAATGTCTTCCAGCGCGGCGGGCTCGTCGCCGGCGAGGCCTTCCTCGTCCATGGCGGCTCGTCGGGCATCGGCACCACGGCGATCCAGCTCGCCGCCGCCTTCGGCGCGCGCGTCTTCACGACCGCCGGATCGGCCGAGAAATGCGCGGCCTGCGTGCGGCTCGGCGCGGCGCGCGCCATCAACTATCGCGAGGAGGATTTCGTGCGCGTCATCCGCGAGGAGACCGACGGCAAGGGCGTCGACGTCATCCTCGACATGGTCGGCGGCGACTATGTCTCGCGCAACTACGCGGCGGCGGCCGTCGACGGCCGCATCGTCCAGATCGCGACGCTGGGCGGGGCGAAGGCCGAGGCCGACATCGCCCGGCTGATGGTCAAGCGGCTGACGCATACCGGCTCGACGCTCCGGCCCCGCTCCGTCGAGTTCAAGGCGCAGATCGCCGCCGAGCTCGAGCAGAAGGCGTGGCCGCTCCTCGCTGCGCGGACCATCGCGCCGGTGATGGACAGGATATTCCCGCTCAAGGAGGCGTGGCGCGCCCATGAGCGGATGGAGGAAGGCGACCACATCGGCAAGATCGTGCTCGACGTGGCGTAGAGCAATTCCAGGAAAAGTGTGAAGCACTTTTCCGTCCGGAATTGCGTTGAAACAACACGCCTTATTCCTCCTCGACGAAGACCTCCTCGCGCTTCCTGCGCACCGAAGGCAGGAGGACGATGACGAGCACGATCACCGACAGCGCCAGCAGCGTCGCGCTGATCGGCCGGGTCACGAACACCGTCGGGTCGCCGCGCGAGATGATCATCGCCCGGCGCAGGTGCTCCTCCAGCATCGGCCCGAGGATGAAGCCGAGCAGCAGCGGTGCCGGCTCGCAGCCGAAGCGCACCAGCGTGTAGCCGAGCGCCCCGAACAGGGCGAGCGCATAAAGGTCGTAAGCGTTGGAGTTGATCGAGTAGATGCCGATGGCCGCGAAGGCCATGATCGCCGGGAACAGCAGGTAGTAGGGGATGGTGAGCAGCCGCACCCACAGGCCGATCAGCGGCAGGTTGAGCAGCACCAGCATCAAATTGCCGGTCCACATCGAGGCGATCAGGCCCCAGAACAGGCTGGGATTCTGGTTGACGACGTTCGGCCCCGGCACGATGCCCTGGATGATCATCGCGCCGATCATCAGCGCCATCACCGGATTGGCCGGGATGCCGAGCGTCAGCATCGGGATGAACGAGGTCTGCGCGCCGGCATTGTTGGCGCTTTCGGGACCGGCCACGCCCTCGATGGCGCCGTGGCCGAACTCCTCCGGGGTCTTGGACAGCTTCTTCTCGACCGAATAGGAGGCGAAGGAGGCGAGGATCGCGCCGCCGCCGGGCAGCACGCCGAGGATCGAGCCCATGGCCGTGCCGCGCACCACGGGCGCGGCCATGCGGCGGAAGTCCTCGCGCGAGGGCCACAGGTTGGTGACCTTCTTGACCATCACGTCGCGGTCGGTCTCGTTCTCGAGATTGCGCAGGATCTCGGCGATGCCGAACACGCCGACGGCGACAGCGACGAAGTTCAATTCGTCCGCGAGCTCGGGAATGCCGAAGGAGAAGCGCTGCGCGCCCGAATAGAGGTCTGCGCCGACGAGGCCGAACAGCAGGCCGACGACGATCATGGCCGTGGCCTTGAGGATCGAGCCGTGGGCCAGCGCCACCGCCATGATGAGGCCGAGCACCATCAGCGAGAAATATTCGGCCGAGCCGAAATTGAGCGCCGCGGCGGCGAGCGGCGGCGCGAACAGCACGAGGATGACGGTGGCCACCGTGCCGGCGAAGAACGAGCCGAGCGCGGCGGTGGCCAGCGCCACGCCGGCGCGGCCGCGCCGCGCCATCTGGTAGCCGTCGATGGCGGTGACGGCGGAGGAGGATTCGCCCGGCAGGTTGATGAGGATCGCGGTGGTCGAGCCGCCATACTGCGCGCCGTAATAGATGCCGGCCAGCATGATGAGCGAGGTGGCCGGGTCGAGCCCCATGGTGATCGGCAGCAGCATGGCGATGGTCGCGGTCGGGCCGATGCCGGGCAGCACGCCGATCAGCGTGCCGAGCAGGCAGCCGAGGAAGGCGAACATCAGATTGTGCGGCTGGAGCGCGACCGAAAGACCCAGCCCGAGATTTGCCAGAAGGTCCATGTCAGCGCACTCCGAAGATCGGCCGCGTCCACGGCTCGACGAGCGGCCCGAACAGCCTGAGCGGCAGGCCGAGGCCGAAATTGAACACCGCGACGCAGAAGACGGTGAGGCCGAGCGCCAGCAGGACCGCCGCCTTCAGGCTCATGCGCGTACTGGCGAAGGAGGTGATGAAGGTGGTGAGCGCCAGCACCGGCGCCATGCCGAGCGGGCGGATCAGCATGCCGAAGATGACCGGGACCGACAGGAGCACGACGAGGCCGCGCCAGGGCAGGGGCCCGCGCGCCTCGTCGGCACGGCCGACGGATTTCAGGGCGATGAGGAGGCCAAGCGCAATCAGGATGCCCGACAGCATGATCGGGAAGAAGCCCGGCCCCATGCGGCGGGCGTTGCCGATGTCCAGCTCCATCAAGGTGGTGAGGCCGAAGAACAGGCCGATGGCGATGAAGATCGCACCCGCCCCGAGATCGCTGCGGTTGAAGGTCATCGTTTGTCCCCTTCGAAGAGAAAGCACCGGCGCGACGGGCCTTGCCGCGCCGGCGAAAGCGTACGGACGCGCGGGATCAGTCGGCGTAGACGCCCGCGGCCTCGATCAGCGGCTTCCAGCGCGCGATCTCGGATTCCACCTTGGCCTTGAGCGCGGCCGGGGTGGCGTTCTCCTGCGGCTCCGGCGTGGTGGCGAGCGAGGCGAAGCGGTCGACCACGTTCTGGTCCTTGAGCGCGAGCTGGAGCGACTGGCTCAGGCGGTCGACGATGGCCGCGTCGGTGCCCTTCGGCGCGTAGATGCCGTGCCAGATGCCGAACTGCATCGAGCCGAGGCCGCCCTCGGCGGTCGTCGGCAGGTCGGGGAGCTGGTCGAGGCGCTCGGCGCTGGTCACGGCATAGGCCTTCACCGCGCCGGCCTGGATCTGGCTCGTCGTGTTGGTGGTCTGGTCGCACATGAAGTCGACCTGGCCGCCGAGCAGGTCGGTCATCGCCGGGCCGGTGCCCTGATAGGGCACGGTGGTCAACTGGGTGTCGATCTCGCTCATGAACAGCATGCCGCACAGATGCGAGGCCGCGCCGATGCCGGCATTGGCGTAGGTGACGTCGTCGGCGTTCTCCTTGACGTAGGAGATCAGGCCCTGAAGGTCCTCGGCCGGGAAGGCGGGCTTGGCGATGATCGTCATCGGCACCTCGGTGACGAGGCCGACATATTCGAACGAGCCGAGCGGGTCGTAGGACAGCTTGCGGTAGAGTGTGGCGCTGGTAGCCATGCCGATGTGGTGCAGGAGCAGCGTGTAGCCGTCCGCCTCGGCGGCGGCGACGCGGCCGGCGCCCACGGTGCCGCCGGCCCCGCCGACGTTCTCGACGATGACCTGCTGGCCGAGATCGCGGCCCATGGCCTCGGCGACGAGGCGCGCGACGGTGTCGGTCGGGCCGCCGGCCGAGAACGGCACGATCATGGTGATGGGGCGCTCGGGCCAGTTCTGGGCGCTTGCGGTGAGCGGGGCCACCGAGCAGGCGGCGGCGAGCATCAGCGATGCGACGAGCTTCTTCATGGAATGGTCCTCCCGGAGACCGAGTTCATGCCACACGGCGCGCGGTCTCCTCCAGCGCCGTTCGTGGATGGCCGACTAGGCGGCGCGGCGCGCGCAAATGCAACGCCGCTCTCAAGGGCCCGAGCCTAGGCCATGCGGTTGGCGGGCCGCAATGGGTGGAATCCGTAACATCGGGCCGTGCCGATGTGCATGAACCGACACACTGGCCGGCAGGGCCGACAGTTGGGGCCGGCGAGGGCGGACAGTTGCGCCGGCTATCCCGGCGCGTCCGTCGCCGGGGCGAGGTCGTGCTTGTCGAGCCGGTAGCGCTGCATCTTCTCGTAGAGCGTCTTGCGCGAGATGCCGAGCTCCTCATAGACCGGCTTCAGGCTGCCGCCGTGCCGGCGCAGGGCGGCGGCGATCACCGCGCGCTCGAAGCGGGCGACGCGCTCGGCGAGCCCGACCGCGCCGTTCTCCCCGGCGGGCAGATCGACGCCTTCCGTCCCCAGCCCGAGCACGTAGCGGTCGGCGGCGTTGCGCAGCTCGCGCACATTGCCCGGCCAGTCGCGCTGGGCGATCTCGGCCACCACATGCGGCGGCGGCTCGACGAAGTCGCGGCGGTAGCGGCCGGCGGCCTCGCGCACGAGCTGGAGGAAGAGCAGCGCGACGTCGCCGCGCCGGTCGGCCAGCGGCGGGATGCGCAGCGTCACCACGTTGAGGCGGTAGAACAGGTCGGCGCGGAAGCGGCCGGCCGCGACCTCCCCGGCCAGCTCCGCCTTGCTGGTGGCGATGAAGCGCACGTCGAGCGGGATCGGCTCGTTGGAGCCGAGGCGCACGATCTCGCGCTCCTCGAGCACGCGCAGCAGCTTGGCCTGCGTGTCGGCGGGCATCGAGCCGATCTCGTCGAGGAGCACGGTGCCGCCGCGCGCGTGCTCGAACTTGCCGTAGCGGGCGCGCAGCGCGCCGGGGAAGGCGCCGGCCTCGTGGCCGAAAAGCTCGCTCTCGATCAGGCTTTCGGGAAGGGCGGCGCAGTTGATGGCGACGAAGGGGCGGCTCGCGCGGCCGCTGATGTCGTGGAGGGCCCGGGCCGTCACCTCCTTGCCGACGCCGGTGTCGCCGACGATCAGCACGTCGGCGTCGGTGCCGGCTAGGGCTCTCAGGCGGTAGCGCAGGTCGATCATCGGCGGCGAGCGGCCGGGAAGCCGGGCTTCCAGGTCGTCGCTCTTGCCGGCGGCGGCGCGCAGCAGCCGGTTCTCCAGCACGAGGCCGCGGCGGTCGAGCGCGCGGGCGGCGACGTCGGCGAGATGCTGGGCGTCGAAGGGTTTCTCGATGAAGTCGTAGGCGCCCTCGCGCATGGCGCGCACGGCGAGCTGGACGTCGCCATGGCCGGTGACGAGGATGACCGGCAGGTCGGCGTCGATGTCGCGCACCCGGCTGAGAAGCGTCATGCCGTCCATGCCCGGCATGCGGATGTCGCTGACGACGACGCCGTTGAAGCCGGGCGTCACGTAGTCGAGCACGGCCTCGGCCGAGGGGAAGCCGCTGACCGCGAAGCCGGCGAGCTGCAGCGACTGGGCCGTCGAAAGGCGGATCTCCTCCTCGTCGTCGACGAGGAGAATGCTGCCCGGCTTCATGCGGCGGCCTCGCGGGTGGTCTCACGGGCGGGCGCATGCGCGGCGTCGAGCGCGATGGAAACGAGCGCGCCGCCGTCGGGGCGGCGGCCGACCGTGAGCGAGCCGCCGAAATCCTTGACGATGTTGTAGGAGATCGACAGGCCGAGCCCCAGCCCCTTGCCGACGCCCTTGGTCGAGAAGAAGGGATCGAAGATGCGTTCCGCGATCGCCTCCGGTACGCCGGGGCCGCGGTCGGCGACGGTGATCAGCACCCTCGTCCCCTCCTGCCGGGCGCGCAGCTCGATCCGGCGGTCGGGCAGCCCCTCGACCGCGTCGGCGGCGTTGGAGACGATGTTGACCAGAACCTGCTGCAGGCGCACCGAGCCGGCATGGACGACGGGCGGCTCGGGGCCGAGGTCGACGACGAGCTCGGCATCGGCCGCCTTCAGCCGCCAGGCGACGATCTCCAGCGTGTCGCGCACCGCCTCGTCGAGCGCGACCGGGCCGAGCTTCTGGTTGGGCTTGCGGGCGAAGTTGCGCAGATGCTTGCCGATCGAGGCCATGCGGTCGACGAGGCTGGCGATGCGCCCCACCGTCTCGCGCGCCTCGTCGATGCGGCCGCGCTCGATCAGGATGCCGGCATTGTCGGCATAGGTGCGGGCGGCGGCGAGCGGCTGGTTCAATTCGTGCGACAGCGCCGCCGACATCTGGCCGAGCGCGGCGAGCTTGCCGGCCTGCACGAGGTCGGACTGGGTCTTGCGCAGGGCGCGCTCGGTGGCGCGGCGCTCGGCCACCTCGTCCTTCAGCAGCCGGTTGACCTCGGCGAGGTCGGCGGTGCGCTCGGCGACACGGCGCTCCAGCTCCTCCTGCGCCTCGCGCTGGACCTGGAGCCGCTCCGCAAGCCGGGCGCGCCGCTGCAGCCACACCGCCGCGCCCATCGCGGCGAGGGCGACGAGAAGCACGAGCGCGGCGATCGTCGTCAGCACCTGCGCGCGCACCGAGGCGGTGTCGAGCAGCACCTTCACGGTCCAGTCGGCCTCGGGCATCGCCTCGGTCACGGTCAGGTATTGCCGGGTGCCGCCGCGGTCGGAGATCGAGATCAGGTCGTGGCCGTCGGCGGTGCGCAGCCGCGTCGCCGGCAGCTCGACCAGCGGCGTCTCGGCATAGCGGCGGGTGACGGCGGTGCGGGCGAGCCGGTCCTGAGTCAACGGCTGGAGGGCGGTGAACAGCCAGTCCGGCCGCCCGGTCATGAAGATGATGCCTTCCGGGTCGGTGACGACGATCTCGTAGTCGCCGCCGCGCCAGGCGCTCTCGATGGCGTCGACGTCGATCTTGACTACGACGACGCCCATGACGATGTCACCGACGCGGATCGGCGCGCCGAAATAGTAGCCGCGCTTCAGCGAGGTGGTGCCGAGCGCGAAGAAGCGGCCCTTGCCGCCGGCGAGCGCGTCGAAGAAATAGGGCCGGTAGCTGAAATTCTCGCCGATGAAGGTCGGCGTCTGGTCGTAGTTGGAGGCGGCGAGCGTCAGCCCGTCCGGCAGCATGACATAGATGTCCGACGATTCGAGCAGCGCGTTGACCGCCTTGAGGTGCCGGTTCATCGCCGCCACACGCGCGCCGTCGCCGGGGTTGGCGACGAGGTCCCTGATGTCCTTGTAGTCGGCGATCAGCTCGGGCAGCTTCTCGTAGCGGGCGAGCTGGCCGCGCAGCGCGGTCACGGCGAGGCCGAGCGTGTTGGCCCCGCGCGCCGCCGCCTGGTCGAGATAGACGGCGGTGGCGTAGCGGTTGCCGAAGCTGGCGATCAGCAGGCACAGCACGCCGGCCGCGACGGCCAGAATGATCGAGTGGCGGCGCCAGAACCTTTTCATGCGCGCGTTGCTTCCCCCGGTCGGCTGCACCCTTCCATGGCCCCGCTTATAGCGTGGACAGGGCGGGGGAGTCGAATGCGGCAGGGGCGTGCGCCGCGCGGCCTATTTCGCCAGCACGTCGGCCCATTCGGGGTGGCGCCTGAACTGGGCGGCGGCGAAGGGGCAGAGCGGCAGGATGATTTTGCCGGCGGCGCGCGCGTCCTCCACCGCCCGCGTCACCAGCTTCGCGCCGATGCCCTGACCGCGGAAGGCGTCGGGCACGCCGGTATGGTCGATGATGATGCGGCTGTCGCCCGAGCGGGTGAAGGTCATCTCGGCCTCGGCACCGTCGGCGCCGCGCACGACGTAGCGGCCCTTGTGGCCGTTGTCCTCGAACTCGATCTTGAAATTGTCGTTCATCGGTTTCTCCTTCAGTTTCGCCCGGCGAGGCCGGCGAGGAATGCCTGCGCCGCCATGATCTCGCCCTCGCGGATATCGTGGCCGCCATCGTGCCAGACAAGATCGACCCCGGCGCCGCGTGCGCGCAAGGCGGCGACGAGGTTTTCGGTCAGGTCGGGCGGGCAGATCGGGTCGCGCCGTCCGGCCGTCACCAGCACCCGCAGAGGGTCGAGCGGCCCGGCGTCCGCCGGCTCGAACGGGATCAGCGGGTGCATGAGCACGGCTGCGTCGAACAGGCCGGGCCGGGCGAACAGCACCGAGGCGAGGATGTTCGCGCCGTTCGAATAGCCGAGGCCGACCGTGAGCGGCGCGTCCGTCGCCTCGCGATGGGCGGCGACGAAGCCGGCCATCTTTTGCGTCGCCCGGTCGAGGTCGTCCATGTCGTAGACGCCCTCGCCGGCGCGGCGGAAATAGCGGGCCGCGCTGTGCTCCGAGACGTCGCCGCGCGGCGCGATCATCGTCGCCTCCGGCATCAGCGCGTGGCCGAGCCCGAGGAACTGCGTCTCGTCGGCCCCTGTACCGTGGAACGCGAAGAGAAGCGGCCCGCCGGGGACGCCCGGCTCGACGCGATGGATGTAGCTTTCGCGGGCCATGGCCTTCAGTCCCGGATCGGCTCGAGATGCTGCTCCAGGAACGGGCGCAGGTGCTCGTGCTGGCGCGGCAGCTTCAGCGCCTCGCCGAGATGGGCGGTGTCCTCGTCGCGGTCGAAGCCGGGCTCGTTGGTCGATACCTCGAACAGAACCCCGCCCGGCGTGCGGAAATAGATGGCGTAGAAATAGTCGCGGTCGATCACCGGCGTCACCTGATAGCCGGTGTCCAGCAGCGCCTTGCGCACTTCGAGCTGCCTGGCGCGGTCGTCGACGGCGAAGGCGACGTGGTGGACCGAGCCCGCGCCCTGCCGCGCGCGGGCGGCGACGGGCAGCGTCTCGACGTCGACGATGCCGGCGCCGTTGCCGCCGTCCCGGACGCGGAAGCGCCGCATCGCGCCGTCCTTTTCGATCTCCTCGTGGTTCATGAAGCCGAGAAGCTCGGCCGTCGCGCCGGCGTCGGCCAGCCGCATCGAGACGGAATGGAAGCCGCGGATGGCGGCGTCCGCGTCGACGCCGTTGCCGGTCCACGGCGCGCGCTCGTCGCCCCGCGTCTCGACGAGCGCGAAGCCGTCGCCGTCCGGCCCGGCGAAGGCGAGGCGCTTCTCGCCGAACAGGGTGCTGCGCTCGATGCCGGAAACGCCGTGCGCGGCGAGGCGCTCCTCCCAGAAGGGGAGCGCGCCTTCCGGCACGGAAAAGGCGGTGACGCCGACCTCGCCGGTGCCGGGGCGGCCGCGCGCGGCATTGGGGAAGGGGAAATAGGTCATCACCGTGCCGGGCGTGCCGGCCTCGTCGGCGTAATAGAGGTGGTAGACGTCGGGCGCGTCGAAATTCACCGTCTTCTTGATGCGCCGCAGGCCGAGCGCACGGGTGAAGAAGGCGTTGTTCTCGTTGGCGTCACGGGCGAGCGAGGTGACGTGATGAAGCCCCTTGATCTGGTCGAGCATGGCTGCCGCTCCTGTTCCGGTTGCCGCGACGGCGGCGTTCGGTGTCAATGTCGGGCAATGCCGGGGCTTGGAAAAGGCCGCATCCGTGCGAAGGATCGTTCTCTATAAGTGAACGACAAGCAATCCATCGTTCAAAAAGAAAAGGCCCGCGCGATGTGCGCGGGCCTTGTCCGGCATCGCCCTTAGCGGGGGATGACGATGAGCTGCTGGTCGCGGCTGTCGGCGAAGGTCGTCGCGTCGTACTCCGGCTGCGCCTCGAGCTGCTCCTTGGTCAGGGGCGTGTAGAGGTGCGTGTTGCCGTCGCCGTCGCGCATGAAGGCGAGGTTGTCGAAGTCGAGCGCCACTTCCTTGGCGCCGATGCCGAGGAAGCCGCCGACATCGACGGTCACGGCGTCGACTTGGCCGTCGGCCGACAGGATCACGTCGGCGATGGAGCCGACATTCTCGTCGCCCGCGCCGTAGACGGTGGTGCCGATCAGGTCGTCGGCGCGAATCTCGGCGACAGGGACCTCGGTCATGGTCGAGCGGTCGATGGCCGAGGTGCGGGTCTCGTCCGTCCCAGCCTCGGGCGCGGCGTCAGGCGCGGTCGTGACCGGCGGGGCGGTCTCGTTCTGCGCCGTCATGTCGGTCGCGCCGTCGGTCGTGTCGGTCGTATCGGCCGCGGTGTCGGGCATGGTGCCGGTGGCGTTGTCGTTGGCCGCGTCAACCGCAGCCTCCGCGTCGGCGGCCTGCTTGGCGGCGTCGAGGTCGCTGGAGGTCGCCGGCGTCGTGTTCCCGATCTGCGCGTCGGCCGGCATCGGGCGATAGGCGGCGACGTCGAAGGTCGGCAGCGCCTTCAGCGCCTCCGGAGTGGTCTCGACGACGAGATAGCGGTTGCCGTCGCGCTCGGTCCACTGGACGAGGTCGTATTCGATGGCGACGTCCTTCTTGCCGAGGCCGAGGAAGCCGCCGACGCCGATCACTACGGCCTGGGCTTCGCCTTCGGGCGACAGAACGATATCGCTGATGCTGCCGATGTTCTGGCCGTCGTCACCGGCGCTGGAATAGACCGTCTGGCCGAGAAGGTCGGAAGCGAGATGGCCGTCGGCATGGATCACCTGCGGGGCCGCCTGCTCGACGGGAGCCGTGGGCGCAGGCGCGGTCTGGGCGAAGGACGCGCCCGTCGCGACGAGGGTTGCAATGGCGGTAGTGGCCAGGAGCTTGCGGATCATGTTAGTCTCTCCTTTGTGCATGTTCATTTGCACGGCGCGCTCCTGCCGAACTTTTAGCGAGGGGAGGCGGGGCGCGCCTTTCACGCCGGGTCAACGTGACTATGCGGCTTAGGTTCCGGTAAAATTCCCGCTGCGGCAGTGGAACCGGGCGGCCGGCGAGGCATTGCGGGGATATCGGGACGGGATTGCGGGCGAAGGCCGCCCGCGCGTGCCCGGTTCGCCGATGCAGTTCCCGATCGATGCGGAGCACCCGTCCGATGCGCTTTCAGCTGGTTCTGAACAAGGATGGCGGAACGCTGCGCCGCCGCGATCCCGATGCCGTCGCGCGCGCCCTCGGCGAGGTGCTGGAAGCGGCCGGCCACGAGGTCTCGGTCGCGGCGGTCGCGGGCGACGGCATGGATGCGGCGCTCGACGAGGCGGCGGACGGCCCGGCCGACATCGTCATGGTCGGCGGCGGCGACGGGACGGTCTCGGCGGCGGCCGCGCGGCTCGTCGGGTCGGACAAGGCGCTGGCCGTGCTGCCGGCCGGCACCATGAACCTTTTCGCGCGCAGCCTCGGCATTCCCGCCGACCTCGACCGGGCGGTTGCCGCCTTCGCAACGGGCGAGGTGCGGGCCGTCGACGTCGCGGAAGCGGACGGGCGCATCTTCGTCCACCAGTTCTCGGTCGGGCTGCATACCAAGCTGATAAGGCTGCGCGAGAAGAAGAGCTTCGGCTCGCGCTATGGCAAGATGCTCGCCTCGCTGCAGGCCGGGTTCGCCGCCTTCCTGCGGCCGCCGCGCCTGGCGGCGGCGCTGACGCTGGACGGGCGGGAGATCGTCGTGCGGGCCTCGGGGATCGGCATCACCAACAATCTGCTGGGCGAGGGCTATCGCCTGCCCTATGCCGCGCGGCCCGACGGCGGCGTGCTCGGCGTCTATGTCACGCGGGCGCGGCGGCGGCGCGACCTCGCCCTGTTCGCGCTCGGCGCGCTGCTCGGCCGCTGGCGGCGCAACGCCCATGTCGACGTCCATCAGGCGCGGGAGGCGACGCTGCGGCTCGTGGCGCACCATCGCCGCTTCGGCTGCGCCATGGATGGCGAGCTCGCCGAACTCGGCACCGTGACGCATCTGCGCATCCTGCCCGGCGCGCTGAAGGTGCTCGTCCCCGCGCAGGCGGAGGAGGGCGGCTGATCGCGAGATATGGAAGAGAACGAAGAGTTCGGGAGACGTATAGGGAGGCGGCGGCAAGCGGGCCGCCGCTTCCGCTGGCGATCAGCGGCGTTCGTCGTCCTTGCCGCGCGGGGCGTTTTCGCGCCACACGCCGTAGGCGAGCGCGGCGGCGGCCGGGAAGATCAGCGCAAGGCCACGGGCGCGCGAGGCGAGGAGGGTCGGCAGGATTGCCACCGCCGCGGCGCTGGCGATCGCCCGCGCTTCCTCGCGCCGGCGCTTCGCCTCGCGCTTGGCCCGCGAGCGCGCCGCCAGCCGGTCGATGCCGACGAGCAGCAGGGCGAGGACGACAAAGCCGCCGCCGAACCACAGCGCCGCCGGGATCGCGCCGATCTCGCGCGCCGCGGCGATGAAGCCGGCGACGAGCAGGAAGGTGGCGCCGACCAGGACGAAAAGCCCGGCCAGCGCATAGACGAGCGCCGCCCGGCGCGCTCGCGCGACCGCGTCCGAGGCTTCCCCGGAGGCGATCGCGGCGACGAGGGAGACGAGCGCCTGCACGATCTAGCGGCGCGAAAGCAGCGCGAAGAAGAAGCCGACGCCGGCGGCGATGGCGAGCGAGGTCAGCGGCTTCTCGCGCACCGCGTCGGTGACCTGGCGCTCGATGTCGCCGGCATTGGACTTCAGCGCGTCCATCGCCTCCTCGCCCTTGACGCGAAGCTGCTCGGCGCCTTCGCTGGCCGCGCGCCGCGCGGCCGACATCGTGTGCTCGCCGGTTTTCGCCAGTTGCTCGGTCAGGCGCGCGACATCCTCGCGCAACTGCGCCAGCTCGGCCTCGAGGTCGGGGGGAATCGCCTTGTCTTCGGCCTTGCCGGCCTTGCCGCTTGCTGCTGTCGCCATGATGCAAACTCCTATCGTGTTGCCGTTCGTTTCCTGGCATCAACGCACGGTAGCGCCGGGGGTTCCCGGCCCCATCATCGCCGCCATCATACGGAAAAACCGTCGCCCGGCCATGCGATTATCGATTGTAAGCTGCGTTTATATCAAGTGAGATGACAGGCCCGTCGGGCCGGGCCAAAAGGCCGCTTTTCAAGGAGGGGCTTTGATGCGTGGCGACCTTCCGCTGGCCGGAATGCGGGTCCTCGTCATGGAGGACGAGCATCTGATCGCGATGGATGTGGAGCTGCTCTGCCGCGAGCACGGCGCGGCCGAGGTGGTGCTCGTGCATGCGCTCGACGAGGCGGGCGAGATGCTCGCCGACGCCGCCGCGCCCGATGCCGGCATCCTCGACGTGGCGCTGGCCGGCCAGCCGACCTTCGGCGTCGCCCGCGAGCTGGCCGCGCGCGGCATCCCGTTCGTGTTCGCCACCGGCCATGCCGACGCCGAAGGGCTGTTCGACGACTTCCCGGACGTCGCGGTGATCGGCAAGCCCTTCGCCGGCGGCGCGCTGATGGAGGCGCTGGCCGCGGCGATCGCCCGAACCGGCGGGGCCGCCGGCGCGCGATCAGGCGGCGCTTGAGCCCATCACCTGCGAGGAGATGGCGTCGGGGCCGTAATCGCCGTCGCCGGAGACCTTCAGGATTTCCTGAAGGCGCGTGCGGGCGCGGCTGACCCGGCTCTTGATGGTCCCGACGGCGCAACCGCAGATCTCGGCCGCCTCCTCATAGGAGAAGCCGGACGCGCCGATCAGGATGATCGCCTCGCGCTGGTCCTCCGGCAGCGTTTCGAGCGCGGCGCGGAAATCGTCGAGGTCCATCGCGCCGTGCTGGCCGGGATGCACCGCCAGCCGCCCGGTGAGGATGCCGTCGCTGTCCTGGACCTCGCGGCCGCGTTTGCGCATCTGCGAATAGAACTCGTTGCGCAGGATGGTGAACACCCACGCTTTCAGGTTGGTGCCGGGCTGGAAGGAGGCCTGCTTGTCCCATGCCTTGACCAGCGTTTCCTGCACCAGGTCGTCCGCCCTGTCGGCATTCTGCGACAGGGAGATGGCAAACGCGCGCAGGCTGGGAATGGCGTCGAGCAAATCCTGCCTGAAGGTCGACCGATCGTCCATCTGAGCTCCCTGGGGTCTCAATTCTTTATGCCCGGTCTTAATTCCCGGTCGAAGTCTTATTCCCGGTCGGAAACGGCGGCTGTCGCCGGCCCGGCCGGCTGCTCGCGCTCCTCGAGCTGCCTCAGCAGATCCTGGAACTTGTCCGGCACCGACTCGGAAATGAGATCGTCGTAATATTGCTTGAGCTTGCGTCCGATCTCGGAATTCGACCCCAACGGATCGGCGCGGCGCCCCGCTCTGTCAAGACCGCCCGTGGCAGTCGCTCTGGCTGTTTTCATGCTGGTTCTCACGGCCCCCGTTCGCCCGGTCCCTCGCGATGGACGCCAGGCTTCAGTCCAATGCGCATTTTCCTTTCTCCGGCAAACGGTTCGGCCGCCGGACTGAGGGGTGAACGCCGCCGCCGCGCGATTGTTCCGGCGCGACGGAACTTTTTTTTGGCCGCCGCGTTTTGTCTCCTGTTGCATGCCGGCCCCGGCCGGTTTTCCATGCATCGTCATTGAGGGAGACGCCATATCATGACCTTGTCCACACGGATCGCCCCGCATCTGCCCTATCTCAGGCGCTTCTCGCGCGCTCTGACGGGATCGCAGACCAGCGGCGACGCGCTCGTGGCGGCTACGCTGGAGACGATCATCGCCGATATAAGCGTGTTCCCATCGCTTTCGAGCGACCGGATCGGGCTCTATCGCGTCTTTGCCAAACTGTTCACCTCCGTCGGGGTACGCGTGCCGGAGCCGGAGACGCGGCCGGCCTGGGAAAGCCGCGCCGCCGCCAACCTCTCGGCGCTGTCGCCGCTGCCGCGGCAGGCGTTCCTGCTGGTCGCGGTCGAGGGCTTTTCCGAGACCGAAGCCGCCGAGATTCTCGACGTCAGCGACAAGGACTTCACCCGGCTCCTCTCCGAGGCGAGCGAGGAAATCTCGCGGCAGGTGGCGACCGACATCCTCATCATCGAGGACGAGCCGCTGATCGCCATGGACATCGAGCAGCTTGTCGAGAGCCTCGGCCATCGCGTCGTCGGCACCGCGCGCACCCACAAGGAGGCGGTGGCGCTGTTCTCGAAGACCAAGCCGAGCATGGTGCTGGCCGATATCCAGCTCGCCGACGGCTCGTCCGGCATCGACGCGGTCAACGAGATCCTGGCGGGAACGCCGGTGCCGGTGATTTTCATCACCGCCTTCCCCGAGCGGCTCCTGACCGGCGAGCGGCCGGAGCCGGCCTTCCTCGTCACCAAGCCGTTCCATCCCGAGATGGTCAAGGCGCTGATCAGCCAGGCGCTGTTCTTCGACCGGCAGGCGCAGGCGGCGGCCTGACCCCGCATCGCCCGCGGGCGGCCGGCGGCCTCCGCGGGACCATGGATCGGAACGACGGGCCGCCTCTCGGGCGGCCCTTTCCACAGGCGGCCGGCAGGCCCGGGGCGCATCGGCGAAATGCCGCAACGGCATGGAACCAACACCTCAAAATTGCGTTTTCAGACATCGTTTCAGTTCATGCCGACCGCAAGGGAGACAAACATGCTCTATTGGGCGCTCGTATTCCTCGTCGTTGCGATCATCGCCGGGGCGCTGGGCTTCGGCGGCATCGCCGGCGCGTCAGCAGGCATCGCGCAGATCCTGTTCTTCATCTTCCTCGCTTTCCTCGTCATTTCGCTGGTCGCCGGGTTGGTCCGGCGGGCGGGGTAGCGGGTGGTGTTGCCGCGCCCGGCCCGGCCGGGCGCGGGTGAAAGTCGGAACCTTGCAGCCCCTCACTCCTGGTTCCGTCTCCAGTCGGACAGCCGGGCATGACGCCTGTCTGTCCGGCGCGGCCGTCCTGGAACCCCGCGGAACCCTTCTCATGGGTCAGGCTTCGTTCACGATTTTCCTCTTATCCTGTCTCGATCCGGCGCGCATGCGGCGGAGGGGACACGGGGACGATTCGGGCCAATACGGGGCGGGCCGATACGAGGCAACTCGACATGGGGTGGTAAGGTGCAGCTAAGGCGGGGATTGCTGCGCGCGCTGCGCAACACGGGGATCGTCGTCATCTACCAGACGCCGGACATGCGCGTCCTTTGGGGACAGAACGTGCCGGACGAATGGGCCGACGGCGACATTCTCGGCAGCGAGGACGGCGAGTTCCTGCCGGGGCCGATGGCCGCGCGCGTCACCGGGATGCGCGCCGAAGTGCTCGCCTCCGGACAGCCGATGAAGCTCGAGTTCCACGAGGGCGTCGAGAGCGGCGGGCGCTGGTACGACATGTGGATCGACGCCGACCGCGGCGACGACGACGAGATCGCCGGCGTCGTCACCACCATGGTCGAGATCACCGAGCGCAAGCACCGCGAGCAGACCCTGCGCACGCTGCTGCGCGAGGTGAGCCACCGTTCAAAGAATCTCCTTGCCATCATACAGAGCATCGCCACGCAGACGGGCCGCCACGCCTCCGGCATCGACAGCTTCCTCGACCGTTTCCGCGGCCGGCTGCAATCGCTCGCCTCCTCGCAGGACCTCGTCACCTCCTCCAACTGGCGCGGCGCGATGCTGAGCGAGCTGGTGGAAGGGCAGATCGCGCGCTATCGCGACGACGGCGATCACGGCGTGCGCTTCGAGGGCGTCGACGTGCATCTGAACCCCAATGCCGCGCTGCATATCGGGCTGGCGCTGCACGAACTCGTCGTCAACTCGATAAGCCATGGCGCGCTGGCGCGGCCGGGCGGGCAGGCGCGGCTGACCGCGGCGCTCAACCGCCAGAAAGCGGGCGAGGCGCCCGCGCTCGTCCTGACATGGAGCGAGCCGGCCGGCGCCGCCGGCCTGCCCGAGCGCAAGGATTTCGCCAGCGTGGCGCTGGAGCGGGTGGTGCCGATGTCGCTCGACGGCACGGCGCGTTTCGACGTCAGCGACGAGCGCCTCGACTACAGGCTGGAAGTTCCCGCCGCCAATTTCGAAGCCGCCTGAGACGAGAAATGAGACGAGAAAGCCGGCCTCGCGGCCGGCTTTCTCTGCGGTGTCGATCTCTGAAAAATCGCCCGCCCTGGCAACCGTGGCATCCGTTTGGGGGGCTTTGGGGCACGAACGTCCGGTCGCCGTCATAGAAACATGCGGGAGCGGGAAAGGTTCCGCGCCCGGCGAAGTTTCCCCGCACCTCAGCGTTGCGGGTTGAGCCGCTCGGGCGGGATGCGGACCGTCATCTCACCCTTCCTCGGCTCGACATAGACGGCCAGCGCATACATGGCGCCATAGGCAAGGCCGGCCAGGACGGCCAGTATCGTCAGGAACCTGAACAGTGTCGGCATGCATGCGCCTGTGAGCGTTGTCCTTGCGAGGCCGTGCCGTTATGGGACGCGGGCGCGGCTATTTCAAGGACTACCGTTCGCGGCGCTGCTTGACGCAACCGCGCTTTTCATGTCGATACCGCCGCAAACGAGGCACGCTTGATGACGGACGAGCCATTGACCGATCGCGGGGGGACCGATCGCGGGGGAACCGAGCGTGCGGGGATCGACGCCGGGACCGATCGCGCGGAAATGGCCCGCGAGCGGCTGGGCGCGCGCGCCATCGTCTTCGTCGGGCTGATGGGCGCGGGCAAGACCGCCATCGGCAGGCGGCTCGCGCAGATGCTGGACCTGCCCTTCGTCGACAGCGACCACGAGATCGAGGCGGTGTCGCGCATGACCGTGCCCGAGCTTTTCGAGCGCTATGGCGAGCCGGAGTTCCGCGCGCTCGAGCAGCGGGTAATCGGCCGGCTGCTGCGCGAGGGGCCGCGCGTGGTCTCGACCGGCGGCGGCGCCTTCATGAACGCGCAGACGCGCGAGGCGGTGACGGAGCACGGCGTCTCGATCTGGCTGAAGGCCAGCCTCGACCTCCTGATGGAGCGCGTGTCGAGGAACCAGAACCGGCCGCTTCTCAGGAGCGCCGATCCGCGCGCGGTGATGGAGCGGCTGATGGCCGAGCGCTATCCGGTCTACGCGCTCGCCGACATCACGGTCGAGACGCGCGACGCGACGCGCGAGATCATCGCCGAGGAGACGTTCCGGTCGCTGTGCGACCATCTCGAACGCCGGGCCAGGGAAAGGGCGGAGCCATGAGTGCTGCCGAACAACGCATCGAGACCGTCCGGGTCGAGCTGGGCGCGCGCGCCTATGACATCCTGATCGGCGACGGCCTGATCGGCGCGGCGGGCAGTGAGATCGCGGCGCGGCTGCCGGGCGCGCGCGCGGCCATCGTCACCGACCGGAACGTCGCGGCGCGCCATGCGGCCGCCCTTGCCGCCAGCCTCGAGGCCGCCGGCATCGCGGCGACGACGATCCCCGTCGCGCCCGGCGAGAAGAGCAAGAGCTTTTCCGTGCTCGAGGAGGTGGTCGATGCTGTGCTGGCAGCGCGGCTCGAACGGGGCGACGTGGTGATCGCGCTCGGCGGCGGCGTGGTCGGCGATCTCGCCGGCTTCGTCGCCGGCATCGTGCGGCGGGGCATGAAGTTCGTCCAGATGCCGACCTCGCTGCTGGCGCAGGTCGATTCCTCGGTCGGCGGCAAGACCGGCATCAACAGCCCGCGCGGCAAGAACCTCGTCGGCGTCTTCCAGCAGCCGGCGCTGGTCCTGGCCGACACCGGCGCGCTCGACACGCTTCCCGAGCGCGAGTTCCGCGCCGGCTACGCCGAGGTCGCCAAATACGGGCTGATCGACCGGCCCGATTTCTTCGCCTGGCTGGAGGCGAACTGGCGCGAGGTCTTCGACGGCGGGCCGGCGCGCGCCCACGCCATCGCCGAGTCGTGCCGCGCCAAGGCCGCCGTGGTGGCGCGCGACGAATACGAGACCGGCGACCGGGCGCTGCTCAATCTCGGCCACACCTTCGGCCACGCGCTGGAGGCGGCGACGGCTTATGACAGCGCCCGCCTCGTCCATGGCGAGGGCGTCGCCATCGGCATGGCGCTGGCGCACCGCTTCTCGGCGCGGCTCAACCTCGCCAGCCCCGACGACGCTGCCCGTGTCGAGGCGCATCTCGCGGCCGTCGGCCTGCCGGTGTCGCCGGCGCAGATTCCGGGCGAGCTGCCGGGGCCGGAGCGGATGCTCGACTATATCGCGCAGGACAAGAAGGTCGCGCGCGGGGCGCTGACCTTCATCCTGACGCGCGGCGTCGGCCGCGCCTTCATCGCCAGGGACGTCGCGCCCTCCGAGGTGCTGGCGTTCCTCGAGACGGCGATGCCGCCGTCTGGCGGGGGGTGAGCGCGATGGAGGAGCTGGCCCTCGTCCTCCTGCCGCTGGCGGCGGTGCTCGCGCTCGTCGCCTTCCATCGCCCGTTGCTCGCCCTGTTCGGGCTGGAGCTTGCGCCGATTGCGCCGGCGCTGAGCGCCCGCGACGAGCTGCGCGGCGCGATCCATCGCGAGGGCGCGGTGGTCAAGCAGGACCGCGACCGCATGGGCGGGCTGCTCGACCTCGCCGAGCTCGAGGTCTGCGACGTCATGGTCCATCGCACCCACATGCGCTCGCTCGACGCCGACGATCCGCCCGAGGCGCTGGTGCGCGAGGTGCTGCAAAGCCCGCACACGCGCATGCCGGTGTGGCGCGGCGAGCCCGACAACATCGTCGGCGTCCTCCATGCCAAGGATCTTTTGCGCGCGCTCAACGAGGCGGCCTACGACTTCTCGCAGATCGACATCGCCAAGCTGGCGGCGCGGCCGTGGTTCGTGCCGGACACGACCACGCTTCAGGACCAGTTGAACGCCTTCCTGCGGCGCAAGGTCCATTTCGCCATCGTCGTCGACGAATATGGCGAGGTCGAGGGGCTGGTGACGCTGGAGGACATCATCGAGGAGATCGTCGGCGACATCGCCGACGAGCACGACATCGAGGTGCAGGGCGTGCGCCAGGAGGCGGACGGCTCGGTGGTGGTCGACGGCCAGGTGCCGATCCGCGATCTGAACCGCGCGCTCGACTGGAACCTGCCCGACGACGAGGCGACGACCATCGCCGGCCTCGTCATCCACGAGACCCAGTCGATCCCGCGCGAGCGGCAGGCCTTCACCTTCCACGGCAAGCGGTTCATCGTCATGAAGCGCGAGAAGAACCGCATCACCCGCATCCGGATCAGGCCGGCGGAAACCGGCTGACCTTTTGCGGACAGTCTATTTCCTGCTCACCCACGCGCCGGCGTCGCCATAGCGCTGGCCGGCGAACTTCTCCGGCGCCAGCAGGTCGCTGAGCGTCTCCATCTCCCCGGCCGACAGCGCGATGCGTGCCGCGGCGACGTTCTGCTCCAGATGGTCGATCCTGCGCGCGCCGGGGATCGGCACGATGAAATCGCCGCGATGGATGACCCAGGCGAGCGCGAGCTGCGCCGCCGTAACACCCTTCTGCGCCGCCATCTCCTCGAGGATCTTCACCAGCGCGGCGTTGGCCGCCATGTTCTGCGCGCTGAAGCGGGGGAGCTTGTGGCGGAAATCGTCGTCGCCGAAATCCTCCGGCTTCTGGATCTTGCCGGTGAGGAAGCCGCGGCCGAGCGGGCTGAACGGCACGAAGCCGATGCCGAGCTCGCGGCAGGTGTCGAGGATTTCGCCCTCGGGGTTGCGGGTCCACAGCGAATACTCGCTCTGGAGGGCGGAGATCGGGTGGACCGCATGGGCGCGGCGCAGCGTTTCGACCCCGACCTCGGAAAGGCCGAGCGCGCGCACCTTGCCCTCGCGGACCAGCTCGGCCATCGCGCCGACCGTGTCCTCGATCGGCACCTCGGGGTCCAGCCGGTGCTGGTAGAGGAGGTCGATCGCCTCGACGCCCAGCCGTTTCAGCGACGCCTCGGCCACCGCGCGCACATGCTCGGGCCGGCTGTCGAGACCGTTCATGGCCTCGGCCCCTTTCCGCGCCGGATCGAGCCGGAAGCCGAACTTGGTCGCGATCGTCACGGTGTCGCGGAAGGGCTTCAACCCCTTGCCGATGAGGATCTCGTTGGCGAAGGGCCCGTATGCCTCCGCCGTGTCGAAGAAGGTGACGCCGAGCTCGACCGCGCGATGCAGCGTGCGGATCGCGTCCTGCTCGTCCTGCCCGCCATAGCCATGGCTCATACCCATGCAGCCGAGCCCGACGGTGGAGACGGTCAGGTGGGGACCGAGCTTGCGCGTCGGCATCAAGGTCTGTGTCATCGTCTCGTTTCCTTCTACCAGCGCCGCGGCTCGCCCGGCGCCGCCGCCTCGATGGCGAAGGCGTGGACCGTGTCGGCAAGTTCCTCGGCGAGCAGCGCGTTGATGGCGCGGTGGCGCTCGATCCGGCTCATGCCGGAAAAGGCGTCGGCCACGATGCGCAGTCTGAGGTGCGTCTCGCCCATGCCGTCGAAATGCTCCTGATGGCCGGCATGGAGGTGACTCTCGTTGATGACCTCCAGATGCTGCGGCGAAAATGCCGCAGCGAGCTTCTCCTCGATGGTCGCGCGGATGGACAAGGCAGGCTCCTTTCACCATATAGGGCAGGCGGGACAGGGCGGACAGGACGCATGCCGGCCAGCCCGATTCATGCCGGTGGGGGATGATCCCGCAAAAGTCAATTCTTGTATCGCATCGCGAAGCCCCCATAATCGTCGGCGAGCTTCGCCCCGGAACCCCCCGGAACCCGATGAAACCCTATTCGAAATATTTCGAGAAGATCAGGATTCGCCCGGAGGCGGAGACCCAGACGCGCACCGGCGCGCCGGCCTGCCAGTGGGACGGGTGCGAGGGCGCCGGCACCCACCGCGCGCCGGTCGGGCGCATGCGCGAGGGCGAGTATTTCCGCTTCTGCTTCGATCACGTGCGCGAGTACAATAAGAACTTCAACTATTTCTCCGGCCTCGCCGACACCGAGGTCGCGCGCTTCCAGAAGGAGGCGCTGACCGGCCACCGGCCGACATGGAAGATGGGCGCCAACGGGCAGACGCGCTCCGCGCCCGATTTCGCCCAGAAGCGGTCCGGCGCGGCCGGCTACTACAACCGGGTGCGCGATCCGTTCGGCATGTTCGGCGACGAGCCGCGCGCCGGGCGCACGCGCGTGCGCAAGCTCAAGGCGCTTGAGGCCAAGGCGATGGAAACGCTTGGCCTTGAAATGAATGCGTCTGGCGAAGCGATCAAGGCGCGCTATAAGGAACTGGTCAAGCGCCATCATCCCGACGCCAATGGCGGCGACAGAGGCTCCGAGGAACGCTTCCGCGACGTGCTTCAGGCCTATCGCGTGCTCAAGCAGGCGGGCCTTTGCTAGCCAAATTGGTTTGTGTTGGGCGGCGCGTCTGCTAGATACGCCTGCGAATTCTGGGACAAACGCCGGCGGAAGACTTGGCTTCCGCATGTGGAGACAGCATGAACAAGGTCGACCGCGACATCGCCAACCTTCCCGACACGACCGTCTCGGTCAAGGAAACCTTCGGTTTCGACACCTCGATGGTGGTGCCGGCCTATTCCGCCCCGTCCGAGCACGTGCCGGACATCGACCCCGATTACCTGTTCGACAGGCAGACGACGCTCGCCATCCTCTCGGGTTTTGCCTACAACCGCCGCGTCATGGTCTCGGGCTATCACGGCACCGGCAAGTCGACCCATATCGAGCAGGTGGCGGCGCGGCTGAACTGGCCCTGCGTGCGCATCAACCTCGACAGCCATGTCAGCCGCATCGACCTCGTCGGCAAGGACGCCATCGTCGTCAAGGACGGCATGCAGGTGACGGAGTTCCGCGACGGCATCCTGCCCTGGGCCTACCAGCACAACGTCGCGCTGGTCTTCGACGAGTACGACGCCGGCCGCCCGGACGTGATGTTCGTCATCCAGCGCGTGCTGGAATCGTCGGGCCGGCTGACCCTGCTCGACCAGTCCAGAGTCATCCGCCCGCATCCCGCGTTCCGCCTGTTCGCCACCGCCAACACGGTCGGCCTCGGCGACACGACCGGCCTCTACCACGGCACGCAGCAGATCAACCAGGCGCAGATGGACCGCTGGTCCATCGTCACCACGCTGAACTACCTGCCGCATGACAAGGAAGTCGCGATCATCCTCGCCAAGGCCAAGCACTTCCAGAACGAGAAGGGCCGCGAGATCGTCAACAAGATGGTGCGCGTCGCCGACATGACGCGCTCGGCCTTCATCAACGGCGACCTGTCGACCGTGATGAGCCCGCGCACCGTCATCATGTGGGCTGAGAACGCCGAGATATTCAACGATGTCGGCTTCGCCTTCCGGCTGACCTTCCTCAACAAGTGCGACGAGCTCGAGCGGTCGGTGGTCGCCGAGTTCTACCAGCGCGCCTTCGGCGAGGAACTGCCGGAAAGCGCCGCCAACATCGCGCTGGGGTAGCGAGCCTTGGCCAAGCCCGGCGACAACGTCCGCGACCGGCCCGTCAAGGGCGGCGACGCCGACGCGTTCAAGCGCGCGGTCACTGTGTGCGTGCGCGCACTCGCCGGCGACGGCGAGCTGGAGGTCGCCTTCTCCAAGGAGCGGCCGGGCATGGCGGCGGAGCGCGTGCGCCTGCCCGAATTGCCGAAGAAGCCGACGTTCGAGGACGTCGCCGTCACGCGCGGCCTCGGCGATTCGATGGCGCTGCGCCGGGCGCGGCACGATCCGCGCCTGCATGTGAAGCTCGCGCCCGAGGGGCCGCAGGCCCGCGCCGTCTTCGACGCGGTCGAGCAGGCGCGCGTCGAGGCCATCGGCGCGCGCGCCATGGTCGGCGTCGCCGACAATATCGGCCACATGCTGGAGGACCGCTACGCGCGCGCCAACCTCGCCGGCGTCACCGACAGGGCCGACGCGCCGCTGGAGGACGCGATCGCGCTTCTGGTGCGCGAGCGCCTGACCGGGCGGCCGGCGCCGAAATCGGGGGAGCAGGTCGTCGATCTGTGGCGCGGCTGGATCGAGGACAAGGCCGGTGCCGACCTCGACGGCCTCATCGGCTCGCTCGACGACCAGCAGGCTTTCGCCCGCCTCGTGCGCGACATGCTGGTGTCGATGGAGATGGCCGAGGAGCTGGGCGAGGACCAGCAGGACCAGGAGCAGGAAGAGGACGACCCCGACCAGCCGCAGGGCGAGGAGAACAGCGAGGACGGCGGCGAGGACGACCAAGGAGCCGAGCCGTCGCAGTCGGAAGAGGCCGATTCCTCGGCCGAGGATCAGGAAGCGGGCGAGAGCGAGGCCGAGGCGTCGGCCGACGACTACGCCGACGACGAGGACCTCGACGCGGAGACCGCCGGCGAGACCAAGCGGCAGGACAACCCGTTCTCGAATTTCGCGAAGGAGTTCGACTACAAGGTGTTCACCGCCGAGTTCGACGAGATGGTCGGGGCGGAGGAGTTGTGCGACGAGGAGGAGCTGGACCGCCTGCGCGCCTTCCTCGACAAGCAGCTCGCCAATTTGCAGGGCATCGTCGGCCGGCTGGCCAACCGCCTCCAGCGCCGCCTGATGGCGCAGCAGAACCGATCTTGGGATTTCGACCTCGAGGAGGGCGTGCTCGACAGCGCCCGCCTCGTGCGCGTCGTCATCGACCCGATGCAGCCGCTCTCCTTCAAGTGGGAGCGCGACACGCAGTTCCGCGACACGGTGGTGACGCTGCTCATCGACAATTCCGGCTCGATGCGCGGCCGGCCGATCACGGTCGCGGCGACCTGCGCCGACATCCTCGCCCGCACGCTCGAACGCTGCGGCGTCTCGGTCGAGATCCTCGGCTTCACCACGCGGGCGTGGAAGGGCGGCCAGTCGCGCGAGAAATGGCTGAAGGACGGCAAGCCGGCCGATCCCGGCCGGCTCAACGACCTGCGCCACATCGTCTACAAGTCGGCCGACGCGCCGTGGCGGCGGGCGCGGCGCAATCTCGGCCTGATGATGCGCGAGGGGCTGCTCAAGGAGAACATCGACGGCGAGGCGCTGCTGTGGGCGCACAACCGGCTGATCGCGCGGCCCGAGCAGCGCAAGATCCTGATGATGATCTCGGACGGCGCGCCGGTCGACGATTCGACCCTTTCGGTCAATCCCGGCAATTATCTCGAGCGGCACCTGCGCGGCGTCATCGACCTGATCGAGACGCGCTCGCCGGTCGAGCTGCTCGCCATCGGCATCGGCCATGACGTGACGCGCTACTATCGCCGCGCCGTCACCATCGTCGACGCCGAGGAACTGGCCGGCGCGATGACCGAGCAGCTTGCCGCCCTGTTCGGCGAGGAGACCCGGCGCGAGGCGCGCCGGATCGCGGGCCGCCGGTGAGGTCTTTCCTCGCCGCCGTCCTCTGCGCGGCGGGGCTGGTCTTCGGCACATTGGCGCAGGCAGAAGCGCCCTTTTCCGTCACCGTCGAAAGCCGGCCGATCGCCAATTTCAAGCTGGGCTCCGGCGAGACGCGCTTCGGCGCGCTGGAATTCGTCGGCGGCTTCGAGATGCGCTCGCCCGAGCGGGTGTTCGGGCAATTGTCGGCGCTGCGCTTCCTTGCCCCCGGCGGCGCGTTCATCGGCGTCGCCGATCACGGCTACTGGTTCTTCGGCGCGATCGCGCGCGACCACGACGGCGCGCCGCTCGGCGTCACGGACTTCCGCATGCAGGCGATGGTCGACCGTGCCGGCCGGCGCCTGCGCGACAAGCGCTTGGCCGACGCCGAGGGGCTGGAGGTGAGCGACGGGATCGCCACCGTCTCGTTCGAGCGCGAGGCGCGAGTCTCGGAATACAGGCTCGACCGCGCCGGGATGGGCGGTCCGACGCGGGACGTCGATTTCGTCATCCCGCGCCATGAGCTGCGCAACAATCAGGGGCTAGAGACCGTGGTGCGCGCGCCGCAGGCCGGGCCGCTCCGCGGCGCGCGGATCGTCGTCGCCGAGCGCAGCATCGACGAGAACGGCGACCTCTTCGCCGCCATCGTCGAGGGACCGGGCAAGGGCATCTTCAAGGTGCGGCGCACCGACGGCTTCGACGTCACCGACGGGGTGTTCCTGCCGGAGGGCGTATTTGGCGGCGACCTCGTCCTGCTGGAGCGCCGCCTCTCGCTCGCCTCGGGCGTCGCGATGCGGCTGCGGCGTTTCGCCGGGGAGACGGTGAAGGCGGGGGCGCTGATCGACGGCGAGGTGCTGGCACAGGCCGACCTCGCCCACCGCATCGACAACATGGAAGGGCTCGACGCGTGGACCCGCGCCGACGGCGCGACGATCCTGTCGATCCTGTCGGACGACAACCAGTCCTTCCTGCAAAGGACGCTCTATCTGGAGTTCAGGCTGCTGCCGTGAGGGCCGTATTCTAACGCAATCCCGGACGGAAAAGTGCTTCAGGCGGCGGAGCGTGCCGAGGAGGCGATGACGTCCACGATCCCATCGACGGCCTGCTCGACCAGCGTGCGGTCGTCCGCCTCGGCCATCACCCGGATCAGCGGCTCGGTGCCGGAGGGGCGGATGACGACGCGGCCGTTCCTGCCGAGCTTCGAGCGCCAGTCCTCGATCGCCTGCTTGACGGTCTCGTCCTCCAGCGGCGCGCCGCCGGAGAAGCGCACGTTCTTCAGCACCTGTGGCACCGGCTCGAAGCGGCGGCAGACCTCGCTCGCCGGCTTGCCGGCGCGCTTGATGCAGGCGAGGACCTGAAGCGCCGAGACAAGCCCGTCGCCGGTGGTCGAGAAATCGGACAGCACGATGTGGCCCGACTGCTCGCCGCCGACATTGAAGCCGCCCTCGCGCATGCGCTCGACCACGTAGCGGTCGCCGACCTTGGTGCGCTCCAGCGACAGGCCGAGACCGGCCATGTGACGCTCCAGCCCGAGATTGGACATGATGGTGGCGACCAGCCCGCCGCCGCTCAGGCGACCGTTCTGCTGCCAGGATTCGGCGATCAGCGCCATGACCTGGTCGCCGTCGACGACCGTGCCGGTCTCGTCGACGATGGTGACGCGGTCGCCGTCGCCGTCGAGCGCGATGCCGACATCGGCGCGCACCTCATGGACCTTCTTGGCGAGGCCGAGCGGGTGGGTCGAGCCGCAATCCTCGTTGATGTTGAGGCCGTTCGGCTCGTTGTTGATGGTGATGACCTCGGCGCCGAGCTCCCACAGGGCGGCGGGCGCGACCTTGTAGGCGGCGCCGTTGGCGCAGTCGACCACGATGCGCAGGCCCGAAAGCGACATCGAGCGCGACAGGGTGCGCTTGGCGAACTCGACATAGCGGTCGTGGACGCCGTCGATGCGCTTGGCGCGGCCGAGGGCCTCGGCGTCGGCGAGCGCGATGTCGACGTCGCGATCGAGAAGCTGCTCGATGCGCCGCTCGATCTCGTCGCTGAGCTTGTAGCCGTCGGGGCCGAACAGCTTGATGCCGTTGTCGTAATAGGGGTTGTGCGAGGCGGAGATCATCACGCCGATGTCGGCGCGCAACGAGCGCACCAGCATGGCGACGCCGGGCGTCGGAATGGGTCCGAGCAGGAAGACGTCCATGCCGGCGGCGCAGAAGCCGGCGACCATGGCGTTCTCGATCATGTAGCCGGAAAGCCGCGTGTCCTTGCCGAGGACGACGCGATGGCGGTGGCTGCCGCGCTGGAAGGACATGCCGACGGCCATGCCGACGCGCAAGGCGACTTCGGCGGTCATCGGGTAGCGATTGGCCCGTCCCCGGATGCCGTCGGTTCCGAAATATTTCCTGCTCATCGTGACAGCTCTGTTCCCGTCGCCCGATTGAGAAATGCCATAGATAATCGAAGGTATGGCATCACAATGTATAAGCAAATGTTACGCCGGATCGGGTTTTTTCCGTTGTATCCGGCCGAAATCGTGTCGCGATGCTTTGCGCGCGGTGCCGGCAAGGCGGATGACCTGACGGGCTTGCGCGGCCGCGGCCTGGTGGAGAAACGCCGCCGCCCGGAGGGCGGCGGCGGAAGATAGGGCAAGGTCTGCCATGATGCCGTCAGCACGGCGGCCTCCCGGCCCTCCGCTATGGCTCCGGGCGTTCGTCGCTCGAAAAGCCATATCGTTGGCTTTTCGTCCGCTGCGCGGACGGACCGCTCCTCACCCCTGAGGCTGCGGCTCCATGCCGGCGTCGGGCTCCTCGCCGCCCTTCTTGCGGTCCTCGTGGCGCGGGCCGGCCTTCGGCACGGTCGAGCCGCGGCTGGGCGGGGTGTCGTCGCCGAGGTCGCGCGAGGGCTTCTGGCCGGCGATGATCTGCTTGATCTCGTCGCCCGACAGCGTCTCGTATTCGAGCAGCCCCTCGGCGATGGCGATCCATTCCTTCTTCTTCTCGGTCAGGATCTTGCGGGCGGCGACATAGGCTTCCTCGATCAGGCGGCGCACCTCGGCGTCGATGATCTGCGCGGTCTCTTCCGAGACGTTCTGGGTGCGCGCGACCGAATGGCCGAGGAAGACCTCTTCCTGGTTGTCGCCATAGGCGACCTGCCCGAGCTTGTCGGAAAAGCCCCAGCGCGTGACCATGGCCCGGGCCAGCTTGGTGGCCTGGTCGATGTCGGAGGCCGCGCCGGAGGTGATGTTCTCCTTGCCGAACTTCAGCTCCTCGGCGACGCGCCCGCCCATCATGATGATGAGGCGCGAGATCATGTATTTGTAGCTCATCGAGTAGCGGTCGCCCTCGGGGAGCTGCATGACCATGCCGAGCGCGCGGCCGCGCGGGATGATGGTGGCCTTGTGCAGCGGGTCGGCGGACGGCACGTTGAGCGCGGTGATGGCGTGGCCGGCCTCGTGAAAGGCGGTCAGCTCCTTCTCGGCCTGCGTCATGGCGTTGGAGCGGCGCTCCGCGCCCATCATGATCTTGTCCTTGGCGTCCTCGAACTCCTGCATGGTGACGAGGCGCTTGTTGCGCCGCGCCGCCATCAGCGCCGCCTCGTTGACGAGGTTCATCAGGTCGGCGCCGGAGAAGCCGGGCGTGCCGCGCGCCAGCACCTTCAGGTCGACGTTCGGGGCCAGCGGCACGTTGCGGACATGGACCTTGAGGATCTTCTCGCGGCCGACGATGTCCGGGTTCGGCACCACGACCTGACGGTCGAAGCGGCCGGGGCGCAGAAGCGCCGGATCGAGCACGTCGGGCCGGTTGGTGGCGGCGATGAGGATGATGCCCTCATTGGCCTCGAAGCCGTCCATCTCGACGAGGAGCTGGTTGAGCGTCTGCTCGCGCTCGTCGTTGCCGCCGCCGAGGCCGGCGCCGCGATGGCGGCCGACCGCGTCGATCTCGTCGATGAAGATGATGCAGGGCGCGTTCTTCTTGGCCTGCTCGAACATGTCGCGCACGCGGGACGCGCCGACGCCGACGAACATCTCGACGAAATCGGAGCCGGAAATAGTGAAGAACGGCACGTTGGCCTCGCCGGCGACGGAGCGGGCGAGCAGCGTCTTGCCGGTTCCGGGCGGGCCGACGAGCAGCACGCCGCGCGGGATCTTGCCGCCGAGGCGCTGGAACTTCTGCGGGTCGCGCAGGAACTCGACGATCTCCTCGAGGTCCTGCTTGGCCTCGTCGACGCCCGCCACGTCGGCGAAGGTGACGCGGCCGTGCGCCTCTGTCAGAAGCTTGGCCTTGGACTTGCCGAAGCCCATGGCGCGGCCGGAGCCGGACTGCATCTGGCGCATGAAGAAGATCCACACGCCGAGGATGAGGATCATCGGCAGCCAGGAAATCAGGTAGCCGAACAGCGAGTTGGAGCCGTCGGTCTCGGGCCGGGCGTTGATGGTGACGCCCTTCTCCTCGAGCCGCTGGACCAGCGTCGCGTCGCCCGGCGAATAGGTCTGGAACCCGCCGCTGGCGTCGCCATAGGTGCCGCTGATGCGGCTGCCGGCGATGGTCACGGAATGGATGCGGCCGGCGTCCACCTCGCGCAGGAATTCCGAATAGGGGATGTCGCGCGCCATGCCGCGCTGCTGCGGCGCCTGGAACAGGTTGAAGAGCGCGATCAGGAGGACGGCGATGATCGCCCAGAGCGCGAGGTTTCGGTAGTTCGGATTCATCGTGTTTCCCGTTGGCGCCCGGGAGAAACCTGTCCTTGCCGGGGCGCGGCTTTCCGAATGTGCGAGTGCGGCCCCTAACATAGGCAGCCCATGGGGTCTTGCCAAGCGCGGCCGCCTTTTTCAGTTAAGCGTCGATGCCGATCTATTCGGGACCAATGTGTTCCGGCCAAGGCGGGGAGGGAAGGGCCGGCGCGCCGGCGAGGCGGTGCAGCGCGGCGGCGAGCGGCCGGTCGAAGCCGGGCAGGAAGCGCGCGAAAGGCGCGACGACGGGCGCGGCCGAGACGCTGCCGCCGGCGGCAGAGGGAGCGAGGACCGGCCCGATCAGGGCTTTTCCGGAGAAAAGCGCCGGCTCCGCCGCTTGCGCGGCGCGGGCGAGAGCGGGAGGGACATCGGCTTGCGCCTGCGCCGGGAACCGGGCCGCGCCCTCGTGGCCGAGCGGGCCGATGCGCAGATCGTGCGCGCCCGGTGCGGTGGTGGCGCGCAGCCTGCCGTCCCACAGGACCGGCTCGGCGCCGAGCGGGACGAAGGACAGGTTTCGCGCCTCGCGGCGCAGGAAGACGCCGGCGCGGCGCGCATCGACGGCGGCGCGCGACAAGGTGGCCCGCATCGGCGCGCCACCGGCCAGCCGGCGCAGCAGGGCTTCGACGCGCGCGCGGTCGGGCAGGCGGGGGGCGCCGCCGGCGGTAGCCAGCAGGGCGCGCAGCGCGAGGGTCGCCGCTTCGTGCGCGTCGTCGCCGGCATCGGGGAAGGCGGGGTCGAGCCGCAGGAGACCCGGCGCCGGCCGGCTGGCGAAATGCCCGATCCATGCCGCCGCGCGCTCGGCCAGCGCCTGCCGGGCCAGCGCATGCCGGCGGGCCTCCGCGCCCAGCCTTTCGACCTCGGCATGGGTGAGCGCCTTGCGCACCCTGACCCGCTCATAGGCGAGGTTGTCGTTGGAGGGGTCGTCGATCCATTCGACCCCACGCAGGCCAAGCCAGTCGCGCAACGCCTGCCGGCGAAGCCCGAGCAGCGGCCGGACGATCCAGACGCGGCCGTCGAACAGTGTCGCCCGTGCCATGCCGGCCAGCCCTACGCCCTCTGCCCGCGCCGCGCGCATGGCGAGCGTCTCGGCCTGATCGTCGAGCGTGTGGCCGGCGAGGACGAGGCAAGCGCCAGCGCGTTGCGCCGCATCGGCGAGGAGCCGGTAGCGCGCCTCGCGCGCGGCGGCGGCGAGGCCGGTTCCCGGCTTGTCGCCCTGCCAGACCGCCGTCTCGTGGGCGATGCCGCGTTCACGGCAGAAGGCGGCGACCCATGCCGCCTCGGCGGCGGATTCGGGACGCAGGCCGTGGTCGACGGTGACGGCGATCAGGCGGAGCGCGGGACGATGACGGCGGACGAAGTCGTGGCCAAGGAGAAGGAGCGCCAGCGAATCGCTGCCGCCGGAAACGGCGACGGCCAGCGTATCGCCGGCGTCGAGATCGCGAAAAAGGGAAAGCGGGTCGAGGTCCACCGCGGTCGTTCCGGGACCCCCCGTGTAGCGTCAGCAGGAGGCCGAGGCCTGTTCCTGCTTCACGCGCTCGGTGAGCGCGGCGCTGGCCTGCGGGTAGCGTTGCAGGACCTCGGTGAAGGTGGCGCAGGCGACGTCGCGCTGGTTCATGGCGACGAGCGAGACGCCGAGCTTGAACAGCGTGTCGGGCGCCTTGCGCGCCTCAGGGAAGTCGCGGCTGGCCGCGAGGAAGATCTCGGCCGCCTCGCGCGGCTTCTGCTGCGCGAGCAGCGATTCGCCGAGCCAGAAATGCGCGTCCGCGGCATGCTCACTGTCGGGAAAGCGCGCGATCAGGTCGCGGAAGCCGGCCTCGGCCGTACCGTAGTCGCCCGACAGGACGAATTCGTAGGCGTTGCGGTAGAGCTCGTCATCGTCGTCGCCGCGCGGGGGCAGCGCCGCGACCGTGGTTCCGTCCTGCGCCGGCGCGGCCTGCGTCTGTCCGGCGGGAGCCTGTCCAACGGGGGTCTGACCGGCGGGGGGCTGATCGGCCGGCATGGCGACGCGCGGCGATCCGTCGGCGTCGAAGGTGATGGTGCCGAGATTGCGCGGCGGCTCGCCGCGCACCTGCGCGCCGCCGCCCGTCACCGCTTCCTCGGCGGCATAGAACTCGTCGTCGCCGCTTCCCGTCGCCGCGGGCGCATCGGCGGCGGGCGGCGGGGTGGTCGCGGCATGGTCGCGCGGGCGCTGCGCGCCAGACGCGTCGGAGCGGCGTTCCTCCAGTTCCTGGAAGCGCAGCTCGTTGTCCTCCTGCATGCGGCGAAGCTGGTCCTGCATCTGGAGAAGCTGGAAGTTCAGCTCCTCGACGAGGCCGTTCAACTGGCGCACCTGCTCCTCGAGCTGGGCGACACGCGGATCGGTCGCCTGCGCGCGCGCGGCCGTGCCGGCAGCGAGCGCGAGCGGCAAGGCGAGGGCGCCGATCAGCAGAAAACGCAAAAACATGTCTGGTCTCTTCATCGGGTTGCCTGTGGTTGGTCCGCGATCCTCTCCGATCGCGGTTCGCGGGCACCCTTTTATCAGCACAGCCGAGTTCGGCCAAATTGTGATTGACGCCGCGCGGCATGGAAACGCGGCGTCGATACGGCCCCGGAACGATGGGGCCGGCCGCGCGCTCAGACCTCGCGGATGGCGTAGCCCGCGCCGCGGATGGTGCGGATCACGTCGGGCAGGCCGTCGAGATTGACCGCCTTGCGCAGCCGCCCGACATGGACGTCGACGGTGCGCTCGTCGATATAGAGCGTCTCGCCCCAGACATTGTCGAGAAGCTGCCCGCGCGAGAAGACGCGGCCGGGATGCTGCATCAGGAACTCGAGCAGGCGGAATTCGGTCGGCCCGAGCTTCAGCTCGGCCTCGCCGCGATGGACGCGGTGCGTCTCGCGGTCGAGGACGAGGTCGTCGACCTTGAGCACCGAGGACAGCACCTCGGGCTTGGCGCGGCGCAGCAGCGCGCGTACCCGCGCGACGAATTCAGGCATCGAGAACGGCTTGACGAGATAGTCGTCCGCCCCCGTCGTCAGGCCGCGCACGCGGTCGGTCTCCTCGCCGCGCGCGGTGAGCATGATGATCGGCAGCCGCTCGGTCTCGGCGCGCAGGCGCAGGCGGCGGCACAATTCGATGCCGGAGACGGCCGGCACCATCCAGTCGAGCACGAGAAGGTCCGGCACGGTCTCGCGCAGGCGCATCTCGGCCTCGTCGCCGCGCATCACCACCTCGACCTGGTAGCCCTCGGATTCCAGATTGTAGCGCAGGAGGACGCCGAGCGGCTCCTCGTCCTCCACCACCATGATTTTCGGAGCGATCATGTCCTCATTCCTGCCGGCCCTGTCACTCCGGCCTTACCGCCATCACGGTCTCGTCGGCTTTCGGCCTGTTCAGCGGGAGCTGGTGGCCGGTCAGCACATAATAGGCGTTTTCGGCGATGTTCGTCACATGGTCGCCGATGCGCTCGAGGTTCTTGGCGCAGAACAGGAGATGCGTGCAGGCGGTGATGTTGCGCGGGTCCTCCATCATGTAGGTCAGGAGCTCGCGGAACACGGCCGTGTACTGCACGTCGATCTTCTCGTCCTCGTCGCGCAGCCGGGCGAGGCCTTCGTGGTCGCGCGCCTCGTAGCGGGCGATGGCACGGTCGATCTGGGCGATGACGGCCTCGGCCATCGTCTCGATCGAGTGCGAGAGCTCGCGCGGGGTGGCGTTCTCGCCGACGGCGCCGACGCGCTTGGCGATGTTCTTGGCCAGATCGCCGATGCGCTCGAGATCGGCCGCCATGCGGATCGCGCCGACGACCGAGCGCAAATCCTGCGCCACGGGCTGCCGCTTGGCGATCAGCGTGATGGCGCGGTCGTCCAGCTCGCGCTGGCGCGCGTCCATCACCGCATCATCGGAGATGACGCGCTGCGCCAGCGCCGTATCGGACGTGACCAGCGAGCGGGCGGACGCCGCGACCATGGCGTCGGCCAGATCGCCCATGTCGTGGATCAGCCTGTCGATGGCGTCGAGGTCCTCGTCGAAGGATGTGACGGTGTGCTGTCCCATGGTCCTGTCTCCTCAGCCGAAGCGGCCGGTGATGTAGTCTTGCGTCCGCTTTTCCAGCGGGCCGGTGAAGATCATGTCGGTCGGGCCTTCCTCGACGAGATTGCCGAGGTGGAAGAAGGCGGTGCGCTGCGACACGCGCGCGGCCTGCTGCATGGAGTGGGTGACGATGACGATGGTGAAGTTCTGCTTCAATTCGTCGATCAGCTCCTCGATGCGGGCGGTGGCGATGGGGTCGAGCGCCGAGCACGGCTCGTCCATCAGGATCACCTCCGGCGAGACGGCGATGGCGCGGGCGATGCACAGGCGCTGCTGCTGGCCGCCGGAAAGGCCGGTGCCGGGTTCGTTGAGGCGGTCCTTGACCTCGTTCCACAGGCCGGCCTTCTGCAGGCTCGATTCGACGATGGCGTCGAGGTCGGCGCGGGCGCGGGCGAGGCCGTGGATGCGCGGGCCGTAGGAGACGTTCTCGTAGATCGACTTGGGGAACGGGTTCGCCTTCTGGAACACCATGCCGACGCGGGCGCGCAGCTCCACCGGGTCGAGCGCCGGGTCGGCGATGTCGGAGCCGTCGAGGCGGATCGTGCCGGTGACACGGCAGCCCTCGATGGTGTCGTTCATGCGGTTGAGGCAGCGCAGGAAGGTCGACTTGCCGCAGCCGGAGGGGCCGATGAAGGCCGTGACGGCCTTTTCCGGGATGTCGATCGACACGTCGAACAGCGCCTGCTTCGGGCCGTAGAAGACGCCGACCTCGCGGGCGGTGATGCGGGCCGGGCGCATGTCGGCGTCGGGCGTGCGGATGGTGGACGACTTCATGGTGTAGAGGTCCGATTGGGGGACGATCTTCTCGGCCGGCATGTGCATGGCGATAGCCTCCGTTCCGGTGTTCGTGGTCATGCGCGCTTCTCCAGCCGCGTGCGCAGGAAGATGGCGATGGCGTTCAGCGTCAGCATCAGGCCGAGCAGGACGATGATCGCCGCCGAGGTGCGCGCCTCGAAGAAGTTGCGGTTCTCGTTGCCCTGCCACAGATAGATCTGCACCGGCAGGGCGGTGGACTGGTCGAGCGGCGTGCCCGGCACCTGGGCGACGAAGGCGTTCATGCCGATGAGCAGCAGCGGCGCGGTCTCGCCCAGCGCCTGGGCGACGCCGATGATGGTCGCGGTCAGGATGCCGGGATAGGTGACGGGCAGGACGTGGTGGAACACGGTCTGCGTCTTCGACGCGCCGAGGCCGAGCGCCGCCTGCCTGAGCGAGGGCGACACGGCCCGCAGCGCCGAGCGGGTGGCGATGATGATGGTGGGCAGCGTCATCAGCGTCAGCACCAGGCCGCCGACCAGCGGGGCAGACAGCGGTAGGCGGAAGTAGTTGATGAACACCGCCGCGCCGAGCAGGCCGAAGACGATGGACGGCACGGCCGCGAGGTTGTTGATGTTGACCTCGATCAGGTCGGTGAAGCGGTTCTTCGGGGCGAACTCCTCGAGATAGACCGCGCTCATCACCCCGATCGGCACGGCGAGGCAGATCACCACCAGCATCATGTAGAGCGAGCCGACGAAGGCGCCGGCGAGACCGGCCGAGGCGGGGGCGGAACGCGAATCGGTGTTGGTGAAGATGTGCCAGGCGAAGGCGAAGTCGATGTTGCCCTTCTCGCGCAGCTCGTCGGCCAGCGCCCGGGCGGGGGCCGAAAGCTGCTGCTGCGCATCGGGCAGCGAGCGGTCGATGTTGCCCTTCAGCCAGTTGTCGGCATTGGCCGAGGCGAGCATCTTCACCGGGACCGTCTTGCCGAGCAGCGAGGGGTCGGCGACGAAGAGGTCGCGAAGCTGGAAGCGGGCGTTGGTCTCGACGATCGACAGGAGCTGGCGGGAGTCGGCCGTGGTGTCCGGGGCCGCCGCGCGCACCGCCTCCTCGACGACGCGGTTCCAGTTCAGCATCGTCACCTTGCGCTCCCAGGCGAGCAGCTCCTGCCGGTAATCGGCCGGCGACTGGCCCTCGCTCTGCTGCGGCTTGTCCTCGACCTTGACGATCGCGGGGTCAAAGGCGACGTCGAGCGACAGCGTGGCCTGGGTGAAGGCCGGCAGGCCCTTGGCGAGGATCATGCCGAACAGGATGACGACGGCGCCGAGCGCGGCGGCGATGGCCGCGAGGCCGTAGAAGCGGAACCGCTTCTCGCGGGCGTGGCGGGAGGAGAGGCCGGCGCGGATGAGCGCGAGCCGTTCTTCGGAGGTCATTCGTACTGCTCCCTGTAGCGGCGCACGATGTAGAGGGCGGCGACGTTGAGGACGAGGGTCATGGCGAAGAGCGTCAGGCCCAGCGCGAAGGCGACCAGCGATTGCGGCGAGGCGAAGTCGGTGTCGCCGGTGAGCTGGTTGACGATGGTGACGGTGACGGTCGAGACCGGCTCGCCGGGATTGAGGCGCAGGAACGGGCTGTTGCCGGCGGCCAGGACGACGATCATGGTCTCGCCGATGGCGCGGCTGACGGCGAGCAGGAACGCGCCGACGATGCCGGGCAGCGCCGCCGGCAGGATGACGCGCCTGATCGTCTCCGACTGTGTCGCGCCGAGGCCGAGCGAGCCGTCGCGCAGGCCCTTCGGCACCTGGCGGATGATGTCGTCCGACAGCGAGGAGATGAACGGGATGATCATGATGCCCATGACCGAGCCGGCGGTCAGCGCGCTCGTGGCGCGGATGTCGAGACCGACGGCCTGGCCGACCGAGGAGAGGAACGGACCGACGGTGACGAGGGCGAAGAAGCCGTAGACGATGGTCGGGATGCCGGCGAGGATCTCGACGATCGGCTTGACCGTGTCGCGCACCTTCGGGCTGGCGTATTGCGAGAGATAGATCGCGGTCATCAGGCCGATGGGCAGCGAGACCAGCATGGCGATGGAGGCGACCATCAGCGTGCCCCACAGGAGCGGCAGGAGGCCGTACTGGCCGCCCGAGCCGGTGCCCGTGGACGAGAAGCCGGGACGCCAGACCGTGCCGAAGAAGAAGTCGACCGGGTTGACGAAGGTGAAGAAGCGCACGGCCTCGGCGAGCAGCGAGGCGACGATGCCAGCCGTGGTCATGATGGCGACGACCGAGCAGGCGATCATCAGGAGGCGCACGACGGTCTCGACCTCGTTGCGGGCGCGAAGCCGCGGCGTGATGCGGCCGCGCGCGAACCACAGCGCGATCGCGCCGGTGCCGGCCGCCGCCGCGATCGCGGCGGCGAAGGTCAGGAGGTTGAACTCGACCAGCGCCTGCGCGGCGCTGTTCTCGTAAGGGGCGGTCTCCCCGGCGACGCCGAAGCCCGAGGCGATCTGGCGCACCCGGCGGATGGCGTCCTCGAGCGCGGTGCCCTGGAGCGCGGCGATCTCGGGCGGAAGCTGGGAGATGATCCACGCCCGGCTCGCGGTCTCGGAGAACAGGGCCCACAGAGCGAGGATGAGAAGAGCAGGCGCAAGCGCCCAGATGGCCACCAGCGCACCGTGATAGGTGGGGCGCGAATGCAGCCGCCCTCCATCCGCAGGCGCAAGGCGGGTGCTGCGCGACCACCCCGCCTGATAGGCGAAGGCGAGAAGAACCAGCAGCAATCCGGCAACGATCGTGGTGTTCACGGGCGACGGTCCCCAACCAGAAAAGGAGGACGGACCGGCTGGCGCCGGCCCGCCCTGTCGGGATGAGACCCCTAGTTCAGGTCCGCGGCGGTCAGGGCCTTGCCTTCCTGGAAGGCGGCCAGGACGTCGGCGGTCTCCTCGGCCGGGGCCGGGATCAGGCCGGCCGTCTCGAGCGTGCCGCCGAGACCGGCCATCTGGTCGGAGAGGAAGAACTCGACATATTCCGCGATGCCGGGGACGACGCCGATGTGCTCGCCCTTGACGTAGAAGTAGAGCGGGCGCGAAACCGGGTACTCGCCCTTGGCGATGGTGTCGAGCGAAGGGGTGACGCCGGAGATGGTGGCGACCTTCAGCGTGTCGCGGTTCTGGTCGTAGAAGGAGAGGCCGAAGACGCCGACGGTGTCCGGGTTGGACTGGAGACGGGCGAGCGTCTCGGTGTAATCGCCAGCGATCTCGACCACGACGTCCTGACGGAAGTTCTTCAGGACCTTCTCATGGTCTTCCTTGGACAGCTCCGGCAGGCCGGCTTCCTTGGCGCCGATGGCGATGACGCGCTCCTCGAACACTTCGCGGGTGCCGTGGTTCGAGGCGGGAATCGCCAGCGCGATCGGCTGGTCGGGCAGAGAGGCGTCGATCTCATTCCAGCTCTTGTAGGGGTTGTCGGTGAGCTTGCCGTCGACGGCGACCTGGGCGGCGATGGCCTTGAAGACGTGGACCGGCTCGAGCGCGAAATCGCCCTTGGTGGCGCTGGTGGCGAAGACGATGCCGTCATAGCCGATCTGGACTTCGCGGATGTCCTTGACGCCGGCGGCGTTGCAGGCCTCGATCTCGGCGGCGCGGATGCGGCGGGAGGCGTTGGCGATGTCGATGGTGTTCTCGCCGACGCCGCCGCAGAACTGGCGCAGGCCGCCCGACGAGCCGCCCGAACCGACGACCGGGGTCTTGAACTCGGGGAAGGCGTTGCCGAACTCTTCGGCCACGATCGAGGCGAAGGGCAGGACGGTCGACGAGCCGGCGATCTGGATGGTGTCGCGCGACTGGGCGAGGGCGGCGCCCGACTGGATCGCGAGGGCGATGGCGGCAGTCGATACGGTGAGGAAGAACTTGTTCATTGGAGCCTACTCCTGTTCGGAAAATTCCGTCGACGCGCTTGCGTCGGAAGCGGCAATAAGGGCTCCGTGTAACAGTTGGATGACAGTTTCTTGTCGGATTTGTTACCGCTCGATGTCGGTTTAGCCGGCATGCGGCGCCGCGCGGGGAGATGCCGGGCGGGCCGGCGACGATCCGGCATGGCGGCAGAAAAAAGAAAACCCGCCGGGGGAGGAGGTCCGGCGGGTTGTTCTGGGACGCGGCCAAGGGGGGAGGAGGTGCCGCGTCTGGTGTCGGCTTTCCGGGAGGAGGAGGATCACCGACACTCCCCAGATAGGAGTCGTCGCCAATGAACGCAACCGTACGTCGTGCATGGCTGCCTTGCAGGAATGTGCATGCGTCCCGGACCGGCCGGATGCGGGGTGTTTGAACCTATATTAGAAGTTGTATTTTTCTATAAAGCAACTAATGGTTATCCATGTTCTTCCAGTATGCGTGATGCAAGTACCGGTCGGGGGGCGGCCGGAAGGAATGACGCCGCGCGGCCGCGGGGGCCGCCGGCAGGCCGCACATCGCACCAAGCAGAATGGATGACCCCATGACCAATCAGGCACACGACCCGGCCGCCCTCGCCGAGCGGCTGGACTTCATCGGCATCGACGATGCCGCAAGGGCGCGGCTGCGCTCGCTCGCGGCGGTGATCGCGGCGTCGATCGACCCCGCGCTCGAACAATTCTACGCCCGGGTCCGGGTCACGCCGCAGACCTACGCCATGTTCTCCAGCGAGAAGCATCTCGACAGCGCCAAGAAGCGCCAGGAAAAGCACTGGAACATCATCGCCAGCGCCGAATTCGACAACCGCTACGTCGAGGGCGTGTCGGTCGTCGGGCAGGTCCACGCCCGCCTCGGGCTGGAGCCGCGCTGGTATATCGGCGGCTACGCGCTGATCCTCGAGCAATTGATCGGCGCGGTCGTCGCCGCGCGCTGGCCCTCGGCCTTCGGGCGCAGGCACGCCGCGGACCTCGCCCGCGACGTCTCCACCGTGGTCAAGGCGGCGATGCTCGACATGGATTACGGCGTCTCGATCTATCTCGACGAGCTGGCGGCGGCGCGGCGCAGGACCGAGGAGGAGAAGGCGAAGGCCGAGGCCGACCAGCGCGCGGCGCTGCAACTGCTCGCCGACGCGCTCGACGGCCTCGCCGACGGCAATCTCGAAAGCAGGCTTTCGGCGCGCATGCCGGACGAGTTCGTGGCGATGGCCGGCAACTTCAACACGGCCATCGGCTCGCTGCATGCGGCCATCGCCGACGTCCACGCCACCTCGACCGCCATCGTCGCCGGCGCGGAAGGCATCGCCAACGCCTCCGACGACCTGTCGCGGCGGACCGAGCAGCAGGCGGCGAGCCTCGAAGAAAGCTCGGCGGCGCTGCACGAATTGTCGGAAAGCGTGCGGCTGACCGCCGACAATGCCGGCAAGGCGTCCGGCGTGGTCGGCGCGACCCAGGCCGAGGCGGCCCAGTCGGAGAAGGTGGTCACCGACGCGGTGGCGGCGATGGGCAAGATCAAGGCGTCGTCCGAGGAGATCGCCGCCATCATCGGCGTCATCGACGAGATCGCCTTCCAGACCAACCTTCTGGCGCTGAATGCCGGGGTCGAGGCGGCGCGGGCCGGCGATGCCGGGCGGGGCTTCGCCGTGGTGGCGCAGGAGGTGCGCAGCCTCGCCCAGCGTTGCGCCAGTTCGGCCAAGGAGATCAAGGAGCTGATCTCGACCAGCTCGGACCATGTCGAGGCGGGCGTGTCGCTGGTCGGCGCGGCCGGCGAGGCGCTGGGGCGGATGATCGGCCGCATCGACGAGATCAACCATCTGATGACCGACATCGCCTCGGCGGCGGCCGAGCAGTCGCGCGGCATCGCCGAGGTCAGCACGGCGGTCGGCCAGATGGACCAGATCACCCAGAAGAACGCCGCCATGGTCGAGGAGACCTCGGCCGAGACGCAGCGCCTGAAGGGCGAGGCGGTGGATCTCGCCGCCAAGCTGGAGCGGTTCCGCATCGGCGAGGGCGTGGAACGGCCGCGCGAAAGGCCGGCCCGGGCGACCCACGCGCCCACGCGGCAGGCGGCGGCAGGGCCACGCGGCGTCGGCCGCGTCAACGGCGCGGCGGCCCTCGCCGCCCGGCCGGAAACGGCCGTGGACGAGTCGTGGGAGGAGTTCTGAAGCTGCGACAAAATCGCGCGGGGACGGCTGGACAGCGCGCCGATCCCCGTTCATGATCGCACCACCCCCAACAGGAGGCGTCTCATATGGGCATCGAAAGTCTGCTTGTCTTCCTCATCGTCGGCGCGATCGCCGGCTGGCTCGCCGGTCAGCTCGTCAAGGGCTACGGCTTCGGCCTGCTCGGCAACATCGTCGTCGGCATCGTCGGCGCGTTCATCGCAGGATGGCTGTTCCCCGCGATCGGCATCAGCATCGGCAGCGGCATCATCGCGGCCATCATCCATGCCACCATCGGCGCGGTGATCCTCCTCGTGCTCCTCAGGCTGGTGAAGCAGGCTTGAGATCGCCCCGAGCGGGCGCGGTTCCTCCGGGGGCCGGGCCCGCATATCAGTCGATCGACTGACGGCAATGATTGAAAAACGGGCGGCTTGGCCGCCCGTTTCATTTTGTCCGCTATAATATTCAGTGTCCGGCTTTCGCCTCAGCGGCGATTGCCCAACAGAAGCGCCATCGCGGCGATGGTGAGTGCGGCGAGGCCTATGGCCGCCGCGGCGCGCCCCGGATTGTCGCGGATCGTCTCCTCGAGATCGTGCGCGCGGCGGCGGATGACGGGCAGGGCGTGGCCGATCCGCTCGGCGACGTCGTCGTAGAGGCCGGACGCCTCGTCGCTCGCGCCGCGCCACGCGGCCGATCCGCGCTTCGTCGCCGCGCGGCTCAGCGCCGCCACCTCGCGGCGCAGCGCCTCGATGTCGCGGTGAAGATCGTGGCCGTTGCTGCGGCCCGAGAACAACGCCATTGGAATTCTCCCTTTGCGTGGATGTGCGGGGGAAACGGCGACCCCCGGCGCAAGGTTCCATCCGGCCGCCCGGGCCGCCCTTTGAGGCCGCGCGGCCCTCCCGTCCACGGACTTTCGCGGCACGGTTATGCTTAACCGGGGTTTAACCATCATGGTTAACAATGGCTGGAGTGAAAGAGGCGGCATGACGGCCGTAAGTCCTCCGGAGAGCGTAGAACCATGACCCTGACCTTCCGCACGCCCGTCGTCTGCGCCGCCCTCGCGGCCGTTCCGCTGGCCCCGGCGCTCGCCGCCGACTACGATCCGCCGATCTTCGTGGAAGAGGCCCCCGAGTTCGTCCCGGTCGAGATCGGCTCCGGCTGGTATCTGCGCGGCGACATCGGCTACAATGCCGGCGATCCCGTCTACGACATCTCCTACCGGGGGGTGAAGCATCACCGTTTCGGCGGCGGCATCGGCTTCGGCTATCACTTCACCGACAATTTGCGCGCCGACCTGACCGTCAACTATCTGGGCGGCGACCGCTTTTCCTATGACGACGGCATCCTCGACGTCGAGGCCTCCTACAAGGCGTGGAGCGGCCTCGTCAGCGGCTATTACGACATCGCGACCATCATGGGCATCACGCCCTATGTCGGCGCCGGCGTCGGCCTGACCTATTCCCACAGCAAGGCCGCGGCGACGCTGACCGACCCGGCCGGCACGCTGACGGCGAGCTTCGACGACACCAGCTACGACTTCGCCTATGCGCTGATGGCCGGCGCGAGCTACAAGGTCTCCGACAATCTCTCCGTCGACCTCGGCTACCAGTTCCTGCATACGCCGGACGCGAAATATCTCGACGTCGACCGCCTCGCGATCCGCGAGGGCACCAAGCACCACCAGGTCAAGGTCGGCCTGCGCTACGACCTCTGGTAGCGGCCGATCTTTCAGGCAACGACGCCGCGGGAAGGCACGAGCCTTTCCGCCGCGTTGCGTTTCCGGTTCAGGCGGCCAGCGGCCGGAAGCGCGCGGTGAAGAAGCGCAGCACCTTCGGCTCGTAGACCATCTCCAGCCCGCCGATCTCGTCGCGCCGCTCGTGGAGGCGGATGCAGGCATCGGCGACGGCGTCGAGATGGGCGTAGGTGTAGACCCGGCGCGGGATGGTCAGCCGCACCAGCTCGAGCTTGGGCCGGTGATGGTCGCCGGTCTCGCGGTTGCGGCCGGCCGAGACGATGCCGCGCTCCATGGCGCGCACGCCTCCCTCCACGAACAACGCCGCCGCCAGCGCCTGCGCCGGGAAAAGGTCCTGCGCGACGTGCGGCAGGAACGCGCCGGCGTCGATGAAGACGGCGTGGCCGCCGGTCGGCTTCACCACCGGAATGCCGGCCGCCGCCAGCCTGTCGGCGAGATAGCGGCATTGCGAGACGCGGTGATGGATATAGGCATAGTCGACCGACTCGACGATGCCGCGCGCCATCGCCTCCATGTCGCGGCCGGCCAGCCCGCCATAGGAGGGCATGCCCTCGAACAGCACCACCAGCTCGCTCGCCTTCTGGTAGAGCTCGTCGTCGTTCATGCACAGGAAGCCGCCGATGTTGACGAGGCAATCCTTCTTGCCGCTCATCGTGCAGCCGTCGGCGTAGGACATCATCTCCTTGAGGATGTCGGCGATCGAGACGTCCGCGTAGCCCGCCTCGCGGGTCTTGATGAAATAGGCGTTCTCGACGCAGCGCGTGGCGTCGTACATCACCTTGATGCCGTGGCGGCGGCATAGTTGGGCGACCGCGCGCATGTTCTCCATGCTGACCGGCTGGCCGCCGGCGAGGTTCACCGTCACGGCGAGGCAGACGTAAGGGATGCGCGCCGCGCCGGCCTCGCCGATCAGCCGCTCCAGCTTCGCGAGGTCGACATTGCCCTTGAACGGCAGTTCCACCTGAGAATCGTGCGCCTCGTCGACGATGATGTCGACGAAGGTCGCGCCGTTGCGCTCCTGATGCGCGCGGGTGGTGGTGAAATACATGTTGCCGGGCACGAAGTCGCCGGGCTTGATGAGGATCATCGACAGGAGGTTCTCTGCCCCGCGGCCCTGATGGGTCGGCACGACGTGGCGGAAGCCGTAATAGTCGCGCACCACCTGTTGCAGGTGGAGGAAGTTGCGGCTGCCTGCATAGGCCTCGTCGCCCAGCATCATCCCCGCCCACTGGCGGTCGCTCATCGCCGTGGTGCCGCTGTCGGTCAGGAGATCGATGGTGCATTGCTCGGAGCGCAGCAGGAAGGTGTTGTGGCCGGCCTCCGCGATGAACCGCTCGCGCTCGGCCCGCGTCGTCACCGCGATCGGCTCGACCATTTTGATCTTGTAGGGTTCCGCTGGATAGGCCGTCTGCATGGTCATGCTTCCATGGGTTGCGCCATGCGGCCCGTGCGCATGGCGGCTGCTTCGGATCTCAGGCCGGCGGGGCCGCCTGGCCGGTAAAGGCGGCGAGGCGGGCGATGTCGGCGACGACGATGTCGTGGGTGCGGTCCTCGATCAGGCCGGCGCGGCGCAGCGCGCTCACCGTGTTGCTGACCGTGACGCGATGCAGGCCGAGCAGTTCGGCGATGGTGGCGTGCGACAGGGCGATGCGGCGCGTGCCGCGCGTCAGGCATACGCCGTAGAGAAAGCGGCCGAGCCGCTGGGCGGCCGACAGGAAGGTGGTGTCCTCGACCTGGGTGGACATGATGTAGCACTTGGCGGCCATGTTGGAGAGGAGCGCGGCGCTCACCTTGGGGTGATGCGCGAGCAGGGTGTCCATCACGACGGCGCGCGGGAACTCGACCGCCGCGCAGTCCTCCAGCGCGACGATCTCGTGCATGTAGGGATGGCGGCCGAACAGCGCCGCCTCGCCGAGCACCGAGCCCTCGCCCATCAGCCACAGGGTGCGCTGCAGGCCGCCGGGGCTGGCGGCTGCGACCTTGATCGTGCCGGAGCGCAGGAGGAAGATGCCGGCGACCTCGTCCTCCGGCCGCTGGATCACGGCGCCCGCCTTCCACGCCACCTTGCGGCCGAGATACAGCACCGCGTCCCAGCAGCTCTGGTCGCGGAAGACGATCCACGGAACGATCGGCTCCTGCGCGAGGCGCGTGTCGTGAATGGTCATCGCATCCGCCTCCCCTCCGGCTCCCCCGCGACCTTCAAGTCGTCTTCGTTGCGTATCGGGACCAGCCATAGCGAATTCTCCCCCTCGTCTCAGTAGCCGGGATTACACCACCGCCGGAATGTCGCGCGCGGCGCGGCCAGCCTGCCACGGCGGCGCGAAACCGCAAGCGCGGCTATGGCGATGTTGCGGTGCGAAATTGCGTAAGCATATGCTTACGATGCTGCCGGGAGCGGGCGTCGGCAAGGGGTAGCCGTCACTGCCTGCTCAGGCAGAGCCATGGCGATTTCGGATCGAGGGACGAGCTATTCCGACGGCACGGGGCAGGCCAGATCGCCTTCCTCACAGTTGAGATATGCCTTTAGCTGCTCCGTTCTTTCAGCGGTCAGGGCCGTCTGACATGCCATGATCACCATCGGCGCGGCGCTGCCGCCGTCTTCGCCGCTCGACTGGAAGGCGCATTCGGCATCGCGAAACGCGATCCAGGCCCGCTGCGCATGGACCAGTCGGCTTTTGGCGCCCGGATCGTCGGCAAGGCGATGCTCGATCTGCCTGAACGTCTCGTTCAGCGCCTTGTCCGCCTGCTGGAAATCCGCCGACAGATCGTCGGATGCACAGGCGGCGCCGAGCCCGGCCAGGGTGAAGGCGACAGTGGCGATCAGGCGCATGATCCGGTTCCTCCGTGGCGTAGCCGGACGTAAGCACAGGCGGCGCATGCGGACAAGTGGGGCGCGGCCGGCAAGCGCGGCGCGAACGTGCGGCGGCTTCACATATCGCCGGCGCGCCGATTCGCGATGCTGGACGAACCCGCGGAAAGAGCGACGCGGCTCGTTTTGCCTCTTGCGGTTTCCCCTGCGTTCGCGTAATTGCCGCAGCGGGCCACCTCTCCCCAACGAGAGGCGTGCTATCTGAAAGGGTAGAACCGCTATGACGAACATCTCCAAGCCGGACGTGCGTCCGGCCAATCCCAATTTCTCCTCTGGTCCCTGCGCCAAGCGTCCCGGATGGTCGCTTGAAGCCCTTGGCCGTGCCCCGCTCGGTCGCTCGCACCGCGCCAAGGTCGGCAAGACCAAGCTGCAATACGCCATCGACCTCACCCGCGACGTCCTTCAGGTGCCCGCCGGCTGGCGTATCGGCATCGTGCCGGCGTCCGACACCGGCGCGGTCGAGATGGCGCTGTGGTCGCTGCTCGGCGAACGCGGCGTCGACATCGCGGCGTGGGAATCGTTCGGCTCCGGCTGGGTCACGGACGTGGTCAAGCAGCTCAAGCTCGCCGACGTGCGCCGGTTCGAGGCCGATTATGGCCGGCTGCCGGACCTTGCCCAGCTCGATTTCGACCGCGACGTGGTCTTCACCTGGAACGGCACCACCTCGGGTGTGCGCGTGCCGGACGCCGGCTTCATCCCCGCCGGGCGCAAGGGCCTGACGATCTGCGACGCGACGAGCGCCGCGTTCGCGCAGAGGCTGGATTTCGACAAGCTCGACGTCGTCACCTTCTCCTGGCAGAAGGTGCTGGGCGGCGAGGGCGGGCACGGCATGCTGATCCTTTCCCCCCGCGCCGTCGAGCGGCTGGAGAGCTACGCGCCGTCCTGGCCGCTGCCGAAAATCTTCCGCATGACCAAGGGCGGCAAGCTGATCGAGGGCATCTTCAAGGGCGAGACCATCAACACGCCGTCGATGCTCTGCGTCGAGGATTATATCGACGCGCTCGAATGGGCGAAGTCGGCCGGCGGGCTGGACGGGCTGGTCGCCCGCGCCGACGCCAATTTCGCCGCGCTCGATGCCTATGTGCAGAAAAGCGGCTGGCTGGCCAACCTCGCGGTCGATCCGGCGACGCGCTCGAACACCTCGGTGTGCCTCTCCATCGTCGATCCCGAGATCGCCGCGCTCGACGCCGACGCGCAGGCGGCCTTCGCCAAGGGCGTCGCGTCGCTGCTCGACAAGGAAGGCGTCGCCTTCGACATCGGCGCCTATCGCGACGCGCCTCCCGGCCTGCGCATCTGGACGGGCGCGACGGTCGAGACCGCCGACATCGAGGCGCTCGGCCCGTGGCTCGACTGGGCTTTCGCGGCGCAGAAGGCCGGCCTGAAGGCCGCCGCCTGATCCTTCTTCGGGGCCGCCGTTCCCGGCGGCTCCTCCACCCGATGAATTTTCCGCACTGAATGACGAAGGAGGCCACCATGGCGCCCCGCGTGCTCGTTTCCGACAAGCTTTCCCCCACCGCCGTCCAGATCTTCAAGGATCGCGGCGTCGAGGTCGACTACCTGCCCGAACTCGGCAAGGACAAGGAAAAGCTCCTCGAGGTGATCGGCCAGTATGACGGCCTCGCCATCCGCTCCGCGACCAAGGTGACGGAGAAGGTGATCGCCGCCGCCACGAAGCTGAGAGTGATCGGCCGCGCCGGCATCGGCGTCGACAATGTCGACATCCCCGCCGCCTCGCGGCGCGGCATCATCGTCATGAACACGCCGTTCGGCAACTCGATCACCACGGCCGAGCACGCCGTCGCGCTGATGTTCGCCGTCGCCCGCCAGCTTCCCGAGGCCAATGCCTCGACCCATGCCGGCAAGTGGGAGAAGAACCGCTTCATGGGCGTCGAGATCACCGGCAAGACGCTCGGCGTCATCGGCTGCGGCAATATCGGCTCCATCGTCGCCATGCGCGGCATCGGCCTGAAGATGCACGTCATCGCCTACGACCCGTTCCTGTCGGAAGGGCGCGCGCAGGAGCTCGGCGTCGAGAAGGTCGAGCTCGACGACATCTTCGCCCGCTCCGACTTCATCACGCTGCACACGCCGATGACCGACAAGACGCGCGGCATCGTCAACAAGGACGCCTTCGCCAAAATGAAGGACGGCGTGCGCATCATCAACTGCGCGCGCGGCGGGCTGATCGTCGAGGCCGACCTGATCGAGGCGCTGAAGAGCGGCAAGGTCGCGGGCGCGGGCATCGACGTGTTCGAGGTCGAGCCGGCCACCGACAGCCCGCTGTTCGGCATGGACAACGTCGTCTGCACCCCGCATCTGGGCGCGGCCACCACCGAGGCGCAGGAGAACGTCGCGCTCCAGGTCGCCGAGCAGATGGCCGACTATCTGGTCAAGGGCGCGGTGTCGAACGCCATCAACATGCCCTCGATCACCGCCGAGGAAGCGCCGCGCTTGAAGCCGTTCATCAAGCTCGCTGAGGTGCTGGGCGCCTTCGTCGGCCAGGTGACGGAGGAGCCGATCCAGGAAGTCGAGATCCTGTTCGACGGCGCCACCGCCGAGATGAACACCCGCGCGCTGACCAGCGCCGCGCTCGCCGGCCTGATCCGGCCGCAGGTCGCAGACGTCAACATGGTCTCGGCGCCGATCATGGCCAAGGAGCGCGGCGTGATCCTGTCCGAGATCAAGCGCGACAAGTCGGGCGTGTTCGACGGCTACATCAAGCTCACCGTCAAGACGCAGCTCCGCACCCGCTCGATCGCCGGCACCGTCTTCTCCGACGGCAAGCCGCGCTTCATCCAGATCAAGGGCATCAACCTCGACGCGGAGGTGGGCGAGCACATGCTCTACACCACCAACAGGGACGTGCCCGGCATCATCGGCCTGCTCGGCACCATCTGCGGCTCGCACGGGGTCAACATCGCCAACTTCCAGCTCGGCCGCGACAAGGCCGGCGGCGACGCGCTGGCGCTGCTCTATCTCGACGCGCCGGTGCCGGGAGCCGTGCTCGAGGCGCTGCGCGCCGAGGCCCGGATCGATTCGGCCAAGCCGCTACATTTCGACGTCGCGGTCTGACCGCGCTCCGGGCGGCGTTCTGCGCCGCCCGGCTAGAGCAGCGGGCGTTCTGACGAACGCAGCTTCCGCTGCTCCAGCTTCTTTCCTTAGCCGCATTTATGCGACGTCAGACGATCCCGTCTGACTGCAAAATGCTCTAGTCCTTGCGCGTCCCCGCGTGCTTGCGGCCGCTATGCTCGGCGAGCCAGATGCCGCCGAGCACCATCGCCATCGCGGCGGCGTGGTAGAGCTGGAACGCCTCGCCGAGGATCAGGATCGACAGAAGCGTGCCGAAGATCGGCACCATGTTGATGAACAGGCCGGTGCGGTTGGCGCCGATCAGCTCGACGCCGCGGATGTAGAAAGCCTGCGACAGGACCGAGGGGAACAGCGCCGTATAGGCGGCGATGGTCCATCCGCGCGCGTCGGGCAGGATCATGTCGCCCGACAGCCCCTCCCACAGCAGGAAGGGCAGCGAGACGACGAAGGCGGAGCCGCACAGGGCGATCATCAGGCTCTGCCAGTGGATCGCCGGCTTGGCGCGCAGCGCCACCGTGTAGCCGGCATAGATGACGATGGCGAGCAGCATCAGCGCGTCGCCACGATTCAGGTCGAGCGCGGCGAGGCGCGTCGGGTCGCCATGCGTCGCCGTCAGCACGACGCCGAGGAACGACAGCGTGAAGCCGATGACCTGTCCCGGCGCGACGCCGATGCGGTAGACGAGGAAGTTGGCGAGGAACACCAGCATCGGCATCGCCGCCTGCTCGATGGAGACGTTGATGGCGGTGGTGAAGAGCAGCGCCGAATATTGCAGCGCGTTGAACACCGAAAAGCCCGCCGCGCCGAGCACCGTCAACAGCAGGAGGTTGCGCCGCACGACCGGCCAGTCCTGGCGCAGCCGCGGCAGGCCGATGGCCAGCATGATAAGGGTGGCGATCCCCCAGCGCAGCGTGGTCAGCGCCATCGGCGAGACGTGGCCGACGGCGAGCTTGCCGGCGATGACGTTGCCGGCCCAGAACAGGGTGGTGAGCAGGAGGAGGACGTAGGCGTTGCGGAACATCGTCGCGACTTATTCCGCCCGGCGCGGCATGTAAATGTGCCACGGCCCGCCGCCCGGTCGCCAGCCTTCGACGCAACCCGCGATATCCGGCGTTTTACGGGGTCGCGCATCGGCGCGCATGCGGCTATAGAGGCCTGTCGTTTTGCCGGGCCGGTGCGTCCGGCTACAGGAAAAGAGGATTGTTTCCATGGCCAATGTGGTGGTCGTCGGTTCGCAGTGGGGCGACGAGGGCAAGGGCAAGATCGTCGACTGGCTTTCCGAGCGCGCCGACGTCGTCGTCCGCTTCCAGGGCGGGCATAATGCCGGCCATACGCTCGTCGTCGACGGCAAGACCTACAAGCTGTCGCTGCTGCCGTCCGGCGTGGTGCGGCCCGGCAAGCTCTCCGTCGTCGGCAACGGCGTCGTGTTCGATCCGCATGCCTTCGTGGCCGAGCTGAACCGGATCAGGGAGCTCGGCGTCGAAATCGGCCCGGATCGCCTGAAAATCGCCGAAAATGCCGCGCTTATTCTGTCCGTGCACAGGGAGCTTGACGGATTCCGCGAGGATGCAGCCTCGAATTCCGGCACGAAGATCGGCACCACGCGGCGCGGCATCGGCCCCGCCTATGAGGACAAGGTCGGGCGCAGGGCGATCAGGGTGATGGATCTGGCGGATACGGACACGCTGCCGTTGAAGGTGGAGCGGCTGCTCACGCACCATAACGGCCTGCGCCGCGGCTTCGGCCACGCGGAAGTGTCGCATCAGGCGCTGATGGACGAACTGACTTCGGTCGCCGGCGAGATCCTGCCCTATATGGACCGGGTGTGGAAGATTCTCGACGACGCGCGGCGGGCAGGGAGCCGCATCCTGTTCGAGGGCGCGCAGGGCACCCTGCTCGACATCGACCACGGCACCTATCCGTTCGTCACCTCCTCGAACACGGTGGCCGGGCAGGCGGCGACCGGCTCGGGCGTCGGCCCCGGCGCCATCGGCTACGTGCTCGGCATCACCAAGGCCTACACCACCCGCGTCGGCGAGGGGCCGTTCCCGAGCGAGCAGGACAACGAGATCGGCGAGTTCCTCGGCACGCGCGGCCGCGAGTTCGGCACCGTCACCGGGCGCAAGCGCCGCTGCGGCTGGTTCGACGCGGTGCTGGTGCGCCAGGCCATCGCGGTCAACGGCATCGACGGCATCGCGCTGACCAAGCTCGACGTGCTCGACGGGATGGACGAGATCAAGGTCTGCACCGGCTACCGGCTGGACGGCGAGGTCATCGACTACCTGCCCGCCAGCCAGGGCGCGCAGGCCCGCGTCGAGCCGATCTACGAGACGCTCGAAGGCTGGCAGGGCACCACGGCCGGCGCGCGGAGCTGGAACGACCTTCCGGCGCAGGCGGTCAAGTATGTGCGGCATATCGAGGAGCTGATCGGCGCGCCCGTGGCCCTGCTTTCGACCAGCCCCGAGCGCGACGACACCATACTTGTTACCGATCCTTTTCAAGACTAGGTTCGACAAACGTTCCGGCCGGCCGACGCGGCCGCCGGGACACATCAGAGGCAGGACAGGGCATGGCGGATTTCGTAGCGGTTCTCAGGAAGACCATCGGCGGCTTGGGCGAGACATCGCCCGAGATGCGCGAAAAGGTCTTCGACAAGGCCCGCGCCACCATCGAGGCCAAGCTCAAGGCGATCGACCCGCCGCCGCCGGCCGCCCTGATCGAGAAGCAGAAGCAGGCGCTGGAGGAGGCGATCGCCACCGTGCGCGCCGAGTTCGCCGAGCCGGCCGCGCCTGACATCGAGGACGAACTCGAGACCGTCCTCGCCGATTTCGACAAGCCGGTCGTGGCGACGCCCGTGACGGTGACGCCGCCGGTTTCCGCCTCACCGGCTTCCGTCATGCCGCGCCCGCAGCCGGCGACGGACGCGCCGGGCCGTGACGTCGGGCAGCCCGCCGGGCAGCTTGACGCGCCTTCCGTCTCCGTCGACGCGGGCGCGGCGAAGCCGGCCCGATCGCGCGCCGACGACCCGGCCGCCGACATGCTCCACGCGCCGGCCGGCGAGCGGCTCGCCGGCGACGCCGCCGCGCCGCGCCGCGCCGCGCCGGCGCAGGAAAGCGGGAAAGGCCGCGCCGGCCTGATCGCCGCGCTCGGCCTTGCCGCGCTGGCGCTGGCCGGCGGCGGCTATGTCTGGTGGAGCGGCCTCCTCGGCGGTCCCGCCTCGACGGTTGCCGAAGCGCCGGAGACGCCCGGGACGGGAACCGAGCCTGCCGCCACCACGGCCGAGGACCTGACGCAGACGCCGCCGGAGCCGGAGGCGGAAGAAACGCCGCCGCCCGCGCAGGAAGCGGCCGCGCCCGAGCCGGCCCCCGGGTCGACCCCTGAGACGGGCCAGCCGGCGGCGGGCGCGCAGGAGAAGTTCACCCAGCGCCTTCTGGCCGACGGCAGCGAGGTCGACGAAGGCCCGGCCGGCGGGCAGCCCGGCATCGGCGAGGGCAGCTCCGTCGCGACCGCCGTCCAGCCCGCGCAGCCGCCCGCGGCGCAGCCCGACGCCGCCGCGCCCGACGCGACGGAGCCTACGCCGGCCGCGCCTACGCAGGCCGAGCCCGCGCAAGGCGAGACCCCGCCTGCCGCGACGGCCGCCGAGACACCCGAGCAGCCGGCACAGCCCGAGGCGACGCAGCCGGCCGCCGTCGCGGTCGGCCAGAGGGTGATCTTCTACGAGGAGCGCACCAGCGCCGCCGAGGGGTCGGCCGAGGTCGGGTCCATCGCCTGGTCGCTGGTGCAGGAATCGCCCGGCGGCGACCTGCCGCCCGAGCCGGCGATCCGCGCCGAGGCGACCATTCCGGCCAAGGACGTGCAACTGCGCATGACCATCCGCCGCAACGGCGACACGACGCTGCCGGCCAGCCACATCGTCGAGATGATCTTCCTCACCCCCGACGGCTTCGAGGGCGGCTCGATCTCCAACGTGTCGCGCATCGCCTTCAAGGACACGGAGCAGGCGCCCGGCAATCCGCTGATCGGCATTCCGGCCAAGATCGCCGACGGCTTCTTCCTCATCGCGCTGAGCGACGCGCCGGCCGAGGAGCGGGTCAATCTCGAGCTGCTGCAACGCCAGAGCTGGCTCGACATTCCCATCGTCTACCAGTCGGGCCGCCGCGCCCTCCTGTCGATGGAGAAGGGCATCCCGGGCGAGCGCGTGTTCCAGGACGCGCTGAAGGCGTGGAACGAACTGGGCAGCGGCTGAGCCGGCCGGGCCTCCCGGAAACTCTCTTCGAGAATCGAAAAGCCGCCGCGGATTCCGCGGCGGCTTTTGCGTTCGTTGCCGGCCTTGCGCTTAGCTTACGCCGGCTCGGCCTCGATGGTGCGCAGGGCCTGCGCCTGGCGGCGGGCCGCCGCCTTGACCGCGTCCTGCACCTTCTCGAAGGCGCGGACCTCGATCTGGCGCACGCGCTCGCGGCTGATGCCGAACTCGCTCGACAGGTCTTCCAGCGTCATCGGGTCGTCGGACAGGCGACGCGCCTCGAAGATGCGGCGCTCGCGCTCGTTGAGCACGGCCATGGCGTCGGCCAGCATGCCGCGGCGGTTGTCCAACTCGTCCTGCTCGATCAGCGTCTGTTCCTGGCTCTGGCTGTCGTCGACCAGCCAGTCCTGCCACTCGCCGGATTCGCCTTCCGAGGCGCGGATCGGCGCGTTGAGCGAGGCGTCGCCGGAAAGGCGGCGGTTCATCGACACCACCTCTTCCTCGGACACGTTGAGCCGCGTCGCGATCTCGGCGATCTGCTCGGGCTTCAAATCGCCGTCGTCGAGCGCCTGGATCTTGCCCTTCACCTTGCGCAGGTTGAAGAACAGCCGCTTCTGGTTGGCCGTGGTGCCCATCTTGACGAGGCTCCACGAGCGCAGGATGTATTCCTGGATCGAGGCCTTGATCCACCACATCGCATAGGTGGCCAGCCGGAAGCCGCGCTCCGGCTCGAACTTCTTGACGGCCTGCATCAGGCCGACATTGCCTTCGGAAATCACCTCGCCGATCGGCAGGCCGTAGCCGCGATAGCCCATGGCAATCTTGGCCACGAGCCTCAGATGGCTGGTGACGAGCTTGTGGGCGGCGTCGGTGTCGTCGTGCTCCTGATACCGCTTGGCGAGCATGTACTCTTCCTGCGGCTGAAGCATGGGAAATCGTCTGATCTCCTCGAGATAGCGGGACAGGCCGCCTTCTCCGGAGACGATGCTGGGTAGCGTCTGGGCCATATAGCACCCTCCCTCTCGGTCAATTCGCGCCCCCGCGAACCGGCGGGCGCATCCGGCGCAGCCGCCATGAAGGCGCACCACACCGATATCGTTATATAAGGACGTTTACGGCAAAAACACGAATGAATACGCCGAAACGCTGCGTCACAAAAAAATGAACGGCGTGGCTGGCTCTGGAGCGCGGACGGTGAACGCACGCCCGCCGGTTTTCCTTGCCGCATCATACGATCCCGGACATTCCCGCCCGGCTGCACGATGCTCTAGCTTTCCCCACCCCAACGCCGGAACCCTTCGATGAGTTCCGTCAGATCGGGCGGCAGCGGTGCCTCGAAGCGCATCAACTCGCCCGTCGCAGGGTGGCGGAAGGCGAGGAGCCGCGCGTGCAGCGCCTGGCGCGGAAAGGCGCGCACCCTCTCGCCCAGCGGCTCCGCCAGCTTGTTGGCCTTGGTGAGGAAGGCGCGGCCATAGTCGCGATCGCCGATCAGCGGATGGCCGATATGCGCCATGTGGACCCTGATCTGGTGGGTACGGCCGGTCTCCAGCCGGCACTCGACCAGCGCCGCGACGGGCGGACGCTTGCCTTGCGCGTCCTCGCCGAACCGCTCGCGCACCGTGAAATGGGTGACGGCGTGGCGTGCGTCGCCGCGCCCTTCCGGCACCACGCCCCGGCGCGTGCGGTCGGATGCGGAGCGCCCGAGCGCGGCATCGACGGTGCCGGTCATCCGCGGCGGCGCGCCCCACACCAGCGCGTCATAGGCGCGCTCGAGATCGCCGGTGCGGCCGTGGTCGGCGAAGGCCTCCGACAGCGCCCGGTGGGCGCGGTCGTTCTTGGCGACGACGAGGACGCCGCTCGTGTCCTTGTCGAGCCGGTGGACGATGCCCGGCCGACGCACGCCGCCGATGCCGGAAAGCGAGGCGCCGCAATGGCGGATCAGGGCGTTGACCAGCGTGCCGGACGGGTTGCCCGCGCCCGGATGGACGACGAGGCCGGCCGGCTTGTCGATGACGATCAAATCGTCGTCCTCGTAGAGCACGGCGAGCGGGATGTCCTCGGCCGCGGGCGCGGCGGGCTCCGGTTCGGGCAGGGCGAGACGGACCCGCTCGCCGCCGGCGAGCCTGCGCCCGCGCGTACGCTCGGCTGTGCCGTCGACGCTCACCTGCCCGTCGCGGATCAGCGCCTGGATGCGGCTGCGCGACAGGTCGGGCGCGAGCCGCGCTGCCAGCCACTGGTCGATGCGCTGGCCGGCGGCGGCCTCTTCGACGGTCAGCTCTTTCAATGCGGGCGCGGCTTCGCTATCAGGATCGCTCATGAAAAACCCGCTTATGGGACAACCGGGGTGACACAGCCGATGGCCGGAGCTGCAGACGACGACGAACGCGAGAAGCCGCTCGATCCGGCGGTGGAGCGGGTGCGGGGCAAGCTCATCCGCTTCATGGTCATCAATCTCGGGCTTCTGTTCGTCGCCCTTATGGCGGTGGTGATCGCCATTGTCTACCGCTCGGGCAGCCGGGAAGCGCCGCCGGCCGCGGCCGTGCCCGAATTGCCGATGCCTGCGCCCGGCGAGGTGCTCGGCGGCGACATCGTCCTGCCCGAAGGCGCGCGCATCGCCGGCCACGCGCTTTCCGGCAGCCGCATCAGCCTCGACGTCCTGCTGAAGGATGGGGGCAGGGCGATCTACATCTACGACACCGCGACGCGCAGCCTCGTCGGGCGCTTCGACATCGCCTACAAGCCGTGAAAGCCGCCGATCGGCCGGCGCGACAAAATCATTGCCCGGCAATGTTGCAATCGCCGCGATTCCTCTCTATATCGCGGTCTCGGCAAGCGCCCATCGTCTAGCGGTCAGGACGGCGCCCTCTCACGGCGCAAACAGGGGTTCGATTCCCCTTGGGCGTACCAAAAATCTCCAAAGAAATTCAAAGACTTAACCGGCTCTCCGATTTCGGGTGTCCAAGTCAAGTGTCCAACTGTCAGCGTTGGGCGTAAGGAATCATTCTTGCGCGGTGCTGCACAATGTGATGCCCTGCCCATACGATGGGAGGGGTATTATGGACGTTGAAGATTTTGTCCTCGACAAGAAGAAGCCGTCTCTGTTTTGGGAGCTTATAAAGATCGGCCTGATGCTGGTCTTTATTTTCTACGTAGGCAAGTTCGTCCTGTTCATGTGGTCGCTGGATGGCGGTACTCGCGCATCTAACGAGGTGCGACCACCATCCTGTGGCGGCGGAGCAAGTATGGCCCAGATAATGGCGCAGAACTTTGTAAAGAGGGACCTTAAGGCTCCGAGATCAGCTTCCTTTAGCCGGAGCAATGTCGAGTCTGGTAAAGATTGCACATTCCGGGTGACGGGAGCAGTGGACGCGCAAAACAGCTTCGGCGCGATGCTGCGAACTAACTACTCTATAACTTTGCAATATAATGCGAAAACTAAAAAGTGGCAGAAATTGCGCTGAGCTAACTTACCCGCGCCGATTGCCACATGGCGGCCCAGTCCACACCGGCACGGTCTCGTGAACGGCGCTTTGCTCGTTCCTGTGCAACAATCTCACGCACCGCTTCGGGCGTCAGTTGCCAAGGGTCGCCGCCGAAGCGGTCGAGGACAAAACCGACGCCAACTTCATCCGGGTCGCGTTCGTAAAGCATCAAAATTGACTGGCGCTGCTTTGCCGTGAGCAACTCGTGGTCGCGTTTCGTTTTGCCGGTGCTCATCTGTGATCCTTGGGAGTTGCACCGGGGCGAAACTAACCGCCCCGGTGCTGTGTTTGCCGTCTTGATGGGGCGTCGGATGGCGGCGACGTTCTTGGCTTTGTGCAGAACCTTGCGAACTGCTGCTGGCTATCGGGGGGCGTTACGTCCCGGACCAACACCGTCGCCACGGCCCTGTACGGACGCACACATGGAAACGGACCTCTGAATAAGTGCCGGTGCGAGGTGATCCTGCGCACCGGCGTGCCGACGTGAGCGAGACGCCGGCGTTGCGACGATGCGGGGAGCTTGTGAACCTCGCATCGCCAACTACTCATGCGCGACCGGCTGCTGCCGCCTTCAGGTTGGCCCTGAACTCTGCTTCATCGAGGCGGGAAGCAGCGACGTATTCCGAGTGCCAGTTTCGGCTTATCCAATTGGGGACGTCGTTCCACAGCGAGACAGGCACATTCTTGTAGCCGCCATATTCCGCTTCAAGCTGCGCCTGTCGCTTCTGGGTGAGCTTACCAACGTGAGTCATTCGCCGTAAATCCTGCGTCGTTCGTCGATCTGGCGCTGCCTATGCACTTTTTCCCCCTCGGCATGGGCGGCTGCCACGATGTCGGGGCGGTTCTTGACGAGTTCGACACCTGCACGGTCAAGCGGCAGATCGTGCTTCTCAGCATATGCCGCCACAGCGGCATGCCATGCGGCATTGGGATCGGTATTGGTCATTGTCGTGTTTCTTTCGTCGTTCTGTTTTCTAAATTCTTCGAGCCACTTGTTCTGGCTGTCGATCTGGGATTTTACGATTGCGAGAACCTCAGGCGTGGCGTCCTTGAGAACCTCCGCCATTTTGGAGATGTCCATCGGGGCCGGTTCAGGCTCGGCGGCTTTGTAAATTCCAATACTCGAATGCTGGTTCGCTCCAGCATGGACCAAGCTCAACTCCATCAAACGGAGCTTCTTCAAGCGGGTAGGTTTGCGGGCCATGGTCAGATTTCCTCACGAATGGCCGTCGCGCCGATGGAGAAAGCCCCTAGCCCTGACGTGCCGTCTTTGATTGATTTCCACACCTCGTCGTCGGTGATGTGCATCCCGACGATCCAGCCTTCACGGCCTCCGGTGTCGAGATTCAGGGCCGCGCTGATTTCCTTGGTCAATACGAGCGAATGAATCACCTCGCCGACCTGCCGCGACGTGTGCGAAAGCTTCGCAGTCCTGACGGACTTCATGAACTCGTCCACGGCGTTGTGAAGCTCATTGGCCTCGATCACGTCGCCTTGCAGGTCCACAACCGGCTGGCCGCGCTCTGTGATAACCGAGGCGTAACCGTAGACGACGCGACGCGACTCATCGAGCTTTGCTATCTGCATAGTCATGCGCTGGCTCGCTTCAATTGATCGGCAGGCAGCCATTTGTTGAGCGAACGAACCGTCTGATTGATGAAGGTCTGACCCTGCAAATGCGGCGACATGCGGCAGAACTTCAAAAGCCCGTTGGCATTGAGTCCCGACTCATATGCCTTCGCGTAAACGAAGGGCCGGTCATCCACCTTGCGGTCTGGAAACGGGCGCGTCTTCGTAGCGAGTTCGCTGGCGACGTTGCGCCATTCGATAAGCGCAAGCCTTGCAGTCTCCACCGCTGAATCGGCTCGTTCTGCCAAGTCCACGGCATAAATAGCCAAGGGCTTCACGTCCTCGGCCAGCTTCTCAAGTCGTGCCGTCTCGGCTTTCTCGGCTGCGATACGGGCCTTTTCGTTTTCGGCGTCGATGGCCGCTGCGAGTTTCTCGCGCTCGGCTCTGTACCAAGCATCGAGTTTTTCAGCTTCTTCAGTTGCTGTCGGCTTGACTTTACTCTTTGTTGTCATGTATATTTCCAATAATCATTTGAAACGTGATTATACAAATACCACACAAGGCGCGATTTGTCAAGATTGCGCCTTGTGTCTACTGTAGTCTATACTTGTCTTATACTGTCAGCGAGCTATTGTTGCTCCGGGTGGCATGGTGTCCCATCCGTTCGGAGAATCGGACCAATTGCCGTATGCGTCGCAGAACTGCGGGCCGACGAAGGTCGCTTTTCGTTGCGGTTTCATAACGTGCACAAGGCAACCGAGCAGTGAGTTGATGTAGTCGTCGCTGCCGTTCTTGGGATGGTCTACTGTGTCGCGACCCGACTTGGAGACCCTGCGCTCTAACAGCCGCAATTCCCGCAAAGCTTTCTTATGGTCGATCAATTCAACCTTGCCCTGCATAAAATGCGGGACGCTTTCGAGATAGATCGTGGATTTCACCATGCTCGATCGGGTGAATTTGATGCCGTGGCGCTCAAAATTGCCCGAAACGAACGTGCCAGCATAATTATCAGAAACGACCCGATGCGCTCCGTAGCGCTTGATGATAGCGGCGAACTCGGCAATCACAGCCGCAGGATCGTGCGGCGCGTCACGTCCCCACAGACCTATAGGGATGAAATTGCCGTCACGGTCTTTGAATCCGCCGCAGAGAGTACTGGCATCGTGCCTGCCGCCACTGATGTCAGCGAAGAACGTGACCTGCTTCATGTCCTCGCGGATGAACGGCAGTTCGGCGGGCCGACCGTAGTTGATCGCCGCCTCAACCGTCGCGTCATCGATCAGCGATCCGATGTCGTCCCTATGCTCACTCAAATACTCGGCTCTGTTGGCCTCGGGATCGTCCGCGATGGCCGCCAAGATGGATTCTTCGGTGATGGTCAGGTTCAAATCGAAAGTTGCAGCTTGGATGACCAGCACGTCATCGGTGTCCTGACCGAAATGCTGTTTCCACTGGTCATACATCCATCCCGCCTTGCGATAGGCGGATGAGATGACCCACAGCGTGCCGTCCGTGCTCAAAAGACCGGGCGTCAGGGCGCGGACAAGCTCAACGTCGGGTGTGGCGCTCTCTGAGTCCCTTAGCTGTGTGGCTTCATCGATAATCGCCGACAAAAGAGTCTTACCTCTTGTCGTCCTGTGCGATGCAGCGTTCACAGTCAAAGCTACCCGACCATCGTTCAGGCTCAGCGTTTCTGCCGTGCGGCCGGATATGCGGCGAGCGATAAGCGGGCTGGCCGATGCCATACCCTCGGCATAATTCATGATGCTGGATGACTGGTCGCGCGTTGGCGATACGACCATCACATGGCCGACTTCGCCGGGCTTCAGCATCGACGTGTCGGCAAACAGTGCAGTGCCGAGTCCGATGGCGCTGGTTACGTTCGATTTCCCCGACCGCCTCCCGGCGAACACAACGCAACGTCTGACGCGGCGCTTAGGCACATCACGACCGCCTGACAACCGCTTGAACAAGGCAAGTTCTTCATCGTTAAGCGTATGACCGAGACCGAGGGCGGCGCGGACGATCACGAACCAATTGCGCCACGTCTCAATCTTGCCGTCTGGTGCGAGGCCAGCGCCGATGAGGTTCGGATCGGACAGGGCGTCGATGATCTTTTGTTCTGGCGTCATTGCGCCGCCCCATACTTTTCGGCGACGTAGGCATCGAGGTCGAGAGTTTTGGACTGCTTGCCGAGGCCGACTAGCTGCGCGGTCCTGTTCCGGGTATTGGTCAGCGTCGAAAGCTCGGCGAGCGAAACCGTAGTGTCGCCGGATAGCACTCGTGCATGAGCATCGTTCAGGACCGCCGTCTGCACGGCTACGGTGTTCACCAGTTCGCGCTTCAGGGCGGACAGATCGTCAGGGCCACAATCGTCAAGAATCGCGTCTCGGAGGCTGTATGCGGCCTTCGCGGCGTTCGTTCTTTTATCAAGTGCTTCCAACGAAACGAGACGGAGGGGTTTCGGCGGTGCTGTTGGAGTCTTTATGCCCGGTAAATCCATGTTTTCGCGCGTCCTTTTGGCTACTATTGTTGGACACTATAGCACAAAAGTGGCGAATTGTCTATTGTTTACAAATGTTTAGCAATGTTCAGTAGCGTCATGTTTCCGCCCTTATACGGCGCATGCCTCGGAATTTCGTTGCGCCGAAGAAAAAGCCACAGGAGGAACGGATGCGAGAGGCTGCGTTTCGAACGTAAAATCTCGAACGCTTTCACACTGCGGGAAGCCGCTCCAAGCGGCGCGCCTGCTCTTAAGGGTATGGGGAGTAGGCGCGCGACATGTAAGCGGTATGCTGGCGACATGCTGGCGGGGGTGTAAGCGGTATGCTGGCGACACGATTTCTCATGTAGGCGGTATGCTGGCGACACGAAAAACCCCGCCGAAGCGGGGCTATATCGTTAAGCTATTTTCAGGCGCTGTTTGTCTTTCCCATCGTATCGATATTCCTCAAGAACGACCTTGCCCGTTTGCATCAATCGACGCATTGCATCGCGATAGTGATCTTTAGAAATGGTTTTATCCATCTTCGAGAAAACAGCCGGTGCGCCGTTCACAGAAGTAAGATGGGCTGAGACGTTCGTCCCTGCGAGATAGCACTCTTGGAGCAGTTCAAGAAATCTCCCCTGTGCCTTCCCCTCGATTTCAGCCCGGTAGAATGGGTCGGCTGTACTGCCGAGAGATACGAAACAGCCACGTCGCCATTCCAGCTTGATCTCGGTGTCGTTTGGGCCGTAGTTAGCCTTCTTGGTCACCAAGGTAAGAAGGTTGGTGGTCGGCTCTCTGGTCAGGTAAAGCCGCGACCGCACGGCATTGCCCCACGCGGTAGAGCCGGACTGCCCGTCGCCAATCGACTGACCGGAGCGCGACGGATGGGAAATGAGAAGCACGGTCGCACTGTGATCGTTCGCGACCTTTTTCAGCATCGAAACAAACTGCATCACCTGTGCGCGGTTCACCTCGTCACCGCCGAAGGTATCGGCCCGCGTATCAATGATAATGAGACCGGCCTGCACTCGGCTGATGAGGGTATGCAGATGAGCGTAAAGTGCGGTCGGCTGGAAATCCTTACCCGTGAGACCAGCAAGGCGCGCATCGCTACCGAACAGCGGCAGGATGTGCAGATCGTCCAGCGCGTCGAGTGAGGTACCGGTTTCGCGGCATATGTCCACAAGACGACGGTGCAACTCGTCAATATCGTCCTCGGCGGCAAGGTAGATCGTCGGGCCGGACTTAGCAGGCATTCCCAACCAGTTCATTCCGGTAGCCCGTGCAACACCAAGCTGAAGTGCAAGCAGTGATTTGCCGGTTCCTCCATCTGCGGTTAGGTCAGTGACATATCCTTGCGGAATCAACGGCGCTACGATCCATTGCCTGACCGGCACGTCACGGCCTGCGAACGATGACGCGGCCACAAGATCGGGCATGGTTGTGGCCGCGACCGCTGGTGCGGGCGTTGAGGTCGGAAGCTGGGTCACGTATGCGCCGCGCGGCAACGATCCGCTGAACACGGCATCACGGAACAGGTATTGCGGTTCCGACTGCCACAGGCGCGCCATTGCCTTGTTGATCGTTCGCGCGACGTATCGACCATCCTTGCGGTTCGCATCGGCAGGCCGCTTCGAGGGGGCAAGGCCACTACGCTCGAAGAGTTCGACGGCGCGTTCGGGATTCCTGGCCCGCTCGATGACCGCACACGCAAGGGCGAAGTCGGCATCGGATCGGTCAGGATGGGCTGATACGTCACCGTTCCAGAGGGCCGCAAGTTTCGGATCGGCGCAGATATCAGCAATGCGCTCAGCGTCGGTCATGCCGCTGAAACGGTAGTGATCCGGCAACGGCTTGCTGAAATCGAACGCCGTTGCGCTGGTGGTGGGGGCAACCGGGAACCGGGTTCTTAGCCCGTCGAGCGTGTGCCGCGTGTCAACTTCATGCACAACCGTCGACAGTCGTCCGGTCTTCCAATTTATCGTGTACGGTAGCCGTGCAGCCCGGTCGATGTTCTGAGCAGCATCGGGTGAACCGAGTTGCATCGCCCTATAGTGATCACGGATCGCCGTGTTGACCGCCTCGATGGCCGGTTGGTCTGATACGGACTCGGCAAGTGTCCAGTATCCCCAAACGCCACGGCCTGAATCCACGATCAGGGACGCGCCGTCCCGCTTCAATTGCTCAATCGTGTCGGTCTGGTTCCAGTTTTCGGCAGGGTCGAGGTCAGCGTGTGCGCGAGTAGCCGCAACGATATCCGCCTTGCTAGGCTTTTTATTAGTTCCCGGAACCGTCTGCGCCGGGGTCAGATAGCAGTCGAGCGAGGCATTGTTCGCATCACAGGCCCACCTTACAGCGCCGTCCACATCGGCACCAAACCATCGGCCCGGAAATCCCGGTCCAGAGTGCATCAGGTGAATATGTGGCGAGATATGGCGCGTCAGAAAGTCATGAAGCCTTGCGGCGTCGGCTTTGGTCGGCTCGCCGGGCAGATCGGGGAGCGTAGCTTGATTGTTCACAGAATTATCCTAAATATCAGGTGATTGTTCATATTTATAACCCGGCGAGGCGCTCCAGTTCCTCGCCGGGTTATTTTTTAGGCGGCACGCTTCGTCAGTTTGTCGCTAACTGTGCTGAACGCTTCAGCCACGCGGCTGTTATCTTCGCCGGCTCCGAAGACGACGACAGTATGAGAGCCGTCTGCATAGAAGCGCGAAACCTTCTCCGGGTTGACCATGAGTGTTCCACCCGATGTGGTGCGGAAGGGGATAAAGGTTGCCATCACGCCACCTCCGCCAGCTTCGCGCGTTCCCATTCAAGAATGGCGCTGACGGGGATTACACGGCGGCGTCCGACGCTGATTGCGCGCGGGACCGAGCCGTCGTTACGGGCTTCTAGGTTGTAGTACGTTCCACGGCTGACGCCATATGCACGGCACCATTCGCTGATAGATTGTGCTTTGATAGTTTGAGTCTGCATAGTTCTGTCCTTGCGTTGCTGAATTGCAATGAACAGAACATAGGGAACGATGCTGACAGAGTGTCACCGGAGTCTGTCAGGTTTTTGAATTGCCTGCCGGACTGTGCTCTTTGACTTGCCCAGATCAAGCTTTCTGAGAACGTGCGTAGCCACATTGTCGGCTGACCAATCGGGATGCCTTTCCCATATATCTTCAGCGACCTTCTGAGCCGCCTGCTTCCACTGAGCCGCCTGCTTTTTGGAAGCGCTGGACCCCTTAACGCCTCTTTCTCGATTGATACTGATATTCTTCTGCTTGAAGGTAATGGCTTCGTCGGGAGTAAAATTTCCGAGACTGTAGTCGATATTGTAGCGCCAGCCGATCTGTCCGCGCAGTTCTCCCATGCGCTCCAGCCGCCACATCATTTCGGAAAGGTCTTCCGCAGTGGCTTTTCCGGTCTCAAGAAGTTGTCGCCGCCGCTGCACCCCTTCGTACATATCCAGCCACTCGCCAATGCGATACATTACCGGGTCGTCACCGAAATCCTCGTAATTCGGGTTAGGGCGGGGCAATCCGGCATCGGTCAGCACCTTGCGAAAATGCGTTGCGTGTTCGTCGCGCGCCTTGTCGTAGCCGACAAACACGTCAAGCAGAGTCCACGTCTTGATGGCCTCGGATCGGCTCATGCCGCAACACCCCTCACGATTCCTCGTTCAAGTTCCGTTAGGGCATCAACGATGTGCTTAGCGTAATGGCTTTGCAGCATCTTCTCACTGGTATTGTGCAGCGCCGCGACGTGACCGGCGGGCAGGTGCGCGTCCAACATCCTAACAATCGACGTGTGACGAAATGCGTATGGCACGAAACCATCGGGCAACCCTGCTCGCTTTCGTATCTTCGCCCAAGGTCGCACGATTTCGGCAGCATCGTACCATGGTCCACGCGAAACCTTCGTCCAGATGGCGCGTCGGGTTTCCTTGTCGTAACCTGACTGTTCATTGCGCCAGCGTTCCAGAAGCGGCGAATCTTCGGGCCGATTGTCACCTTTCGGTCTGAGAATACGGAAATCCGACTCCGCCATCAGGCGCTTAATAGGGTCTTGCTTCTCAAACGCGACGTCGCCGCCCTTCAGGCTGGGAGGCACGAGGATAGAGAAGTCGTGTTCGCGCGTGTCACCTACCGTCATCCGGGTCAATTGCGAGAACCGCATCCCTGTCGAAGCAAGGGCGACTATCAGTCGATACAAATCCCCTTCCCATCCATCCTCGGTGTCAATCTCCTTCGCCGCTGTCATCACGGCGGTGAACTGGCTGTCTGTCAGCACCTGAATCGGACGGGAGGAAGCTTTCTTTGCGCCCGGCGTGTTCTTCGCTTTTAGCGCCAGACCCGTTTTCACAATGTCGGAATATCCGGTCGGGAGGTGGTTCTCATAATCCTCCACGACGAAATCGGAGTTAAGGGCAGCTTTGAAGTCATTGACCAGCCGCCGCCGCGTCGTGAACTCACCTTCCAGCGCGTTCCGCCAGTCGCTCAAATGCTTTCGCGTCAGGTCACGCAAGCGAACCTCGGCAACGCTGTGGCTCATGACGTACTTCGTAAGCCTGATGTTCGCGTCGGAACGGGAGGCACGGCGACCTAGCGCACGGTCCCGTTCGTCACGCATCTTGATGTAGCGTTCAACTACGGTCCCCACTGTTATGATGGTCGGTCCGGTCGGCTCGGCCTGCCTTCGAGCCTTGCCGACCTTTTTCGCAGCATCCTGTGCCGCATCATAATCCATGACATCCCGGCCCGCGTCGATATTCACCGCATCGTCGGGGTATCCGAACGCCTCGATAGCGTAGGGGTTTTTCGGGTTCGAGGCGTTGGGGTCCTTGTAGCGGACAAGCCATCGCGTTGTGTTCGGCTGCTTCCGATAGCCAAGCGCCACGCCCTGAATGAGCGTTTCCCATCGGGGTTTTTTCGCATCGGCCAGCTTCAGCCGTTTCGCTATCGTATCAAAATCACAAGCCATCGCGCCGCCCAAGTGTCCAACTGGTGACCAATATAAGGCTTGGGCACCAATTTACAAGGGTGAGCAGCTATCGACACATATCATGTGTTATCAATGACTTAATTTGATGCACGATACCTTGCTTAAACATTAATCGCCGCCCTCTCACGGCGCAAACAGGGGTTCGATTCCCCTTGGGCGTGCCATTCCCGAACAAAAGAGAGAACCGAGGGTTGGGTTTTCACCAGACCCTGCGATGCGGCCTTTGCCAGCACCCTTCGGGAGCCTCTGATCCGGATTTCCCTGCCCTGGACAGAGACCTCGGTCATGCCGCCACCGGCCACGAACTTGTTCCGAGGATCGCTTCGTAAGAACGGAGTATTTCAACGACTTTTTTCTAGCCAACGGCATCCTACTGGTCGCGTTGCCGAGCGTCTTTCACGGCTCTATCCGCATCTACGCCGAGCCGCTGACTAGAGGCCCGGGGAGAAGCAGGAAAGCGCGCTGGGGTTCGGCAGGCACTCTTCGACGCAGTGGATATCGGCCTTATCGTCGTTGGCGAGGGCATGCGTCCCAAGATGATCTCCGGGGTCAGCCATGCCGTGCTTGACTTTGGCCGGAACCCAAAGCGCCCTTTGCGGCGAAACGACCCGGAGTGCTTCACGCACTTCGATCTCCATGACGCCGGCTACCGGGAAAATAAGCTGAGCTCGCTCGCGAGCATGATCGCGGACCTGAAACCGTCCGGAACTCCTTCTTCATCGCGGCTACGGCGCGATCGGCCCGCTGATAGTCCTCAGGGCTTGTGCTTCTCAAGCGCCCCACCGTTCCACTGGCGGCGCGAACCCGGGCCGCCAGGCATTCATGATCAACGGGGCGAGTGGCGGCGGTGCGGCGGCGCTCGCCGGCGCTCACGGCGCGGTTGCGTATTTGGTGTCGAGCGGCAGGAGAGGGCCGGGGATCGTGCGGCCGATGCGGCCGACGACCTGCCCGTTCTCCATGACCGCGCCGTAATGGTCGTGCGACGGATAGAGGAAGCGGCCGAGGCTCGCGGCCAGCTTGACGGCCCGCTTCTCCTCGGCCCGGCTCGTCGCGAAGTTGCCCGAGGTCTGCGGCTCGAAGGCATGGATCTGGCCGGTGCGCTCCACGAAGGTTCCGTGGATGTCGTAAACCACGTCGCCGCAGATGCACACGGCCCCCGCCTCGGTCTCGACGACGACGGCTATGCTTCCCGGCGTATGGCCGGCAAGGCAGACGACGCTCACCCCCGGCAGGACGGGCGCACGTTCCCCGAACGACAGGTCGAACATGCCGAGCGCGCCCGGCGTATAGAGACGCTCGACGATATGGTGAAGGTCCTCCGGCGCGTAGTCGAGGCGGCCGACGCCTCCGAACGCGAATTCAAGCTCCCCGCGGCAGACCATCACCGGGACCTCCATCGGAAACCGGTCCAGATAGCCGGCATGGTCGACATGCAGATGCGTCATGATGACCATGCCTATGTCCTGGACCCGGACGCCATGCTGGGCCAGCTGCGCCTCGAGGCCGTGCTCCTCGCCCCACTCGGTTTCAAGGCCGAGCGGCAGACGGGTAAGCGCTTCGGTGCTGCGCGTGCCGGCATCGACGAGAACGGGATACTCCCCGCCCTGGATCAGAAAGGCGTTGGTCGGAGTGAGCACACGCCTGCCCGGCTTGCGGCCGGCGAGCTGCGCCGTCCAGTCACCCCGGATGTTGCCGAAATTGAGCACCTGCACCGTCAGCGTCATTGAAACCTTCTCCCTTTCAAGTTCCAAAGTTTCTTATCAGAAATTTTTGCCCTTGCAAGGAACTTGGTGCGCCGTTAGTGGATTGCAGGGTACGGCGGCGGATGCCGCGCAGGCCGACCATTCCCGGAGGGACCATGCCGATCATCCGCGTCTCGATGCTGGAAGGGCGCACCAAGGCGCAGAAGACCGCTGCGGCCGCCGCGCTCACGGCCGCGCTCGTCGAGCATCTCGGCTCCAGCCCCGGGGACGTGACTGTGGTTTTCGATGAGAAACCCAGGGAGAACTGGGCGATCGCGGGAAAACTGCTGGCCCCGGACTGAGCCGGGCCTAAGGGCCGATGGCGCTGCGGCCGGCCGGGCGCAGCAAGCAAGCCGGCGGACCTCCGGCCCCGCGCTACATCGCGCCCGAGCTGACCCAGAAGACCTCCGCGTCCCTCTCGCCGACCGATACGACGCAGTGCCCCATGCTGCTGTCGAAATAGATGGAATCGCCGACCTCGAGCCGCACCGGCGCATAGTATTCGGTGTGAACCTCGACCGAACCCGCCACGACCATCAGCACCTCCTCGCCGTCGTGGCGCTCCCAGCCGGAAAAATCGTCGAGGGAACGCGCCTTCACCACGGTCCTGAAGGGCAGCATCCGCTTCCTGGAGATATCGGTCGCCAGAAGCTCATGGCTATAGGCGCTGGTGAGATTCACCTTGCCTTCGCCTCTTCGGGTTATGCTCCTGCGGCCGCTCGGCTCCAGATCCTGCTGCTTGTCGTCGAAGAGCTCGACGAGATCGATCTGCATGCCACGGGTGATCTTCTTCAACAGATCGAAGGTCGGCGACATCAGGTCGTTTTCGATCTTGGACAGGGTGGAGCGGCCGACCGAGCTGCGCTTGCCGGCTTCCTGCAACGTCCAGCCCCGGGCATGTCTTATCGCCCTGAGGCGCGCTCCGACCGACTGTTCCTTGACCGGGGAGCCCCCCGGCTCGCCATGGGGCGACCGCCACCCCTCCTCCGCGCCGCCAAAAATATCGCCGTTCACCACGCCTGCCTCTGCGCCTGCCACTGTCAGCCATTCGATTTTCGCCACCTAGCACGCGATAGGGGCAAATGCACCAAAAATATCCTTGCGTTTCCGTACAGAATTATTATCCATTATAGGGAACAAGCGCCCGCATGCGGAACACAGCTCGGAGGAACGGCGTGTCCCGCCTTGACCATGCGGTCGTTAAACCGCGGATCTGGACCGCAGATGCCGCCAAGAGGAGGAGCACCATGAGCAATTTCAATCGCCGCGATTTCATCAAGCTGTCAGCCGCATGCAGCGCGTTGGGCCTCGCAATGCCCACGCACCTGCAGGCTCAGGCCAAGGAGCTCAAGATCATCGCCTGGGGCGGGTCATACGGCGAGGCGATGCGCGCCAACTGGATGGATCCGTTCGCGGCCGAGAGCGGGATCACGTCCGAGATCCAGCTCCAGTCGTCGTCCATGGAGACGCTCGCCGCCCTGCGCGCCAACAAGGGGCGCATCGAGGACGATCTGTGGCTGTCGGCGATCTCGCCGGCCACTCTCGCCATGCGCGACGGGCTGCTCGAGTCGATTCCGGTCGACAAGCTCGCCAATGCCTCGCTTCTTCCGGACAAGATGGCCAACGAGAACTTCGTCGGCGTCTGGAACCTGCCCTACGGCATCATCTACAACGCCGAGACGACGCCCTTCGAGATCACGCAATGGGAAGACCTCAAGGACGAGCGCCTGAAGGGCAAGATCGGCGCGCCTTACGGCGCGAACTACAGCGGCCTCTTCATCGCGCTTCTGGCCGCGCTCGCGGGCGGCGACGAGAAGAACGTCGATCCCGGCTTCGAGCTGGCCAAGGCGATGAAGCCGAACTTCTCCGTCTTCACAACGTCGGATGCCGAACATATCCGCCTCATGTCGTCGGGCGAGATCGACGTCATCGCATTCGCGCCGGTCGCCAACTACTTCACCCTCCGCAAGACGGGGCCGCAGTTCCGCTTCGTCTGCCCCAAGCCCTTCATCCCGGTCAGCATCAACAACATCGTCATCCTCAAGGGCGGCGATATCGAGCCCGCGACGCGCTTCATAGACTTCATCATCAGCAAGGGCCCGCAGGAAGGCATCGCCAGGCAGCTCGGCTGCCTGCCGATCAACACCGAGGCCGAGGTCTCTCCGGAACTGCGCGAGGCGGTACCCGAGGACACGCAATTCCGCTATATGGATGAGCCGACGATAGCCGGCGTGCTTCCGGCCTGGAACGATCGGTGGCAGCAGGAGATCCAGCGATAACCGGATCGACATCGGCGCGGCGGGATCGCGCCGAGCACCACCGCTCCATCCGCCCCCGCCCGGCCGGCTAGTCCGGCCACCGGGTGCGGATGGAGAGCAAGCCCGTTCCGGCCCGTCCAGAGAGGCTCATGAGACAACGGCTCGTACCCTATCTGCTGGTCGCTCCCTCGCTGGTGCTCATCGCGGCGCTGCTGATGGGGCTGTACTCCGTCCTCGGATGGAGCCTGAGCGACGGAACGGACGAAGGCCTCAGCTTCGCCCAGTATGAAAGCCTCGCCACCAACCCGTCCTACCGCAGCTTCTTCACCTCCTCGCTGTGGCTTGCCGCGGTATCGACGGCCGTCGCGCTGGTGCTCGGCTTTCCCGCCGCCTACTACATGGAGATCAAGGCGTCGCCCCGCCAGCGCAAGTTCATCTTCGCGGCGCTGCTGGCGATGTTCCTGAGCGACTACGTCCTGAAGATGTTCGGCCTGGTGCTCATCCTGGGACGCTCGGGCCTCGTCAACAAGCTGGCGCTCTGGCTCGGCATCGCCGACGAGCCCTACCGGCTCATGTTCAACGAGTTCGGCGTGCTGGTCGGCCTTGTTTCGGGAATCCTGCCCTACATGATCCTGTCGCTCAACGGCGTGATCTCGCGCCTCGACAAGCGGTTGCAGGAGGCGGCGGAGCTGCTCGGCGCCGCGCCGTGGCGCGTCTTCGTCCTCATCACGCTGCCGCTCTGCCTGCCGGGAATACTGGCCGGCACGATGCTGAGCTTCCTGCTGTCCCTGAACTCCTTCGTCACGCCGATGCTGCTGGGCGGCGGCAGGGTCGACATGATCGCGGTGTTCATCTTCGATCAGGCGATCAATCTCGGCAACCTGCCTCTGGGGTCGGCGGCTGCGGTCCTGCTGTTCCTGATCTCGGGCCTGGCCATACTGGGCCTGACCTTCGCCGGCGACCGCTTCCACAGGCGCTTCCAAAGATGACCCGCGCTTCGATGCCCTCGGTGCTGCAACTCGCCACCTTCGCCGTGCTGCTCTTCATGGCGCTGCCGAATCTGATCATCCTGATCATCTCCTTCAACAGCGCCGCCACGCTGGCGTTCCCCCCGAGCGGCCTGTCGTTGAAATGGTACGCCAACGTCTTCAACACGCCGAGCTTCGCGGTCGGCCTCAGGCAGAGCGTGCTGCTGGCCGCGGTAAGCTGCGCCGTCAGCATGGCGCTCGGCGTGCTGGCCTCGCTGGCCATCGTGCGCTTCCGCTTCTTCGGCCGGCAGGCGGCCAACGTGTTCGTCATGTCGCCGCTGTTCGTGCCGGAAATCGTGATGGGCATCGCGATGCTCCTGTGGGCGAACACGGTGCTGTTCGTGTCCAACACGACCGTGCTCGTCATCCTGCACTGCCTGATCGTGCTCCCCTACGTGGTGCGGCTGGTCGTCGCCAATCTGCAGGGCATGGACCCGAACCTCGAGAGCGCGGCGATGCTGCTCGGCGCCAGGCCCCATCAGGCCTTCTTCCACGTCACGCTGCCCCTCCTCGGCAAGGGGCTGCTCGGCGCGGCGGTGTTCGCCATCGTCATGTCGTTCCACAACTTCACCGCCACCATGTTCCTGGTCGGCAATCGTCCCACGCTGCCGGTGGCCGCCTATCAGTACATCCGCACGGAGAACGACCCCACGGTCGCCGCGCTGTCGACGCTCATGATGCTCGGCGGCATCCTGGCGGTTTACCTGATGGAAAGATGGATTGGTCTGGAAAGGCTGGTCAGATGACCTATTCGCTCAATCTGGAAAAGCGCGGCGTGGCCATGAAGGGCCTCACCGTCGATCTTCAGGGCAAACGCATCCTCGACGGGATCGACATCGACATCGCCGCGGGCGAGATCGTGGCGCTTCTCGGCCCGAGCGGTTGCGGCAAGACGACGATGCTGCGCGCGATCGCCGGGCTGCAGCCGCCGCAGCGGGGCGAGATCACGGTGGGCGGCAAGACGATGACGAACGTGCCCCCCTACCGGCGCAATGTCGGCATGGTCTTCCAGAACTACGCTCTTTTCCCGCACATGACGGTGGCGGAGAATGTGGGTTTCGGCCTGCGCATGAAGAATGTCGCCGCCGCGCAGCGCGATGTGGTCGTGGGCACCAGCCTCGCCATGCTGGAGTTGACCGCCCTGCGGGACGCCTATCCCGCCAGGCTCTCCGGCGGGCAACAGCAGCGCGTGGCGATCGCCCGGACGATCGCGACGGAACCCTCCGTCCTCCTGCTGGACGAGCCCCTGTCCGCGCTCGACAAGAAGCTGCGCGAGGGCATGCGCGCCGAACTGCGCAGCCTGCTCAAGAAGGTGGGCATCACGGCCATATTCGTGACCCACGACCAGGAGGAGGCGCTGGCCATAGCGGACCGGATCGCCGTCATGGACCGCGGCAGGATCGCCCAGGTCGGCACCGGCTCCGAACTGTACCACAGGCCCAACAGCCGGTTCGTCGCCGACTTCATCGGCTACATGAACTATTTCGACGGCACGGTGGTGGAGCAGGCGGACGGCATGCTGGCGATCGAGATCGACGAGACGCTGTCGCTGAGGACGCCGGCCGTCGCCGGCGTGGATTACGGCGATCCGGTCTCGGTCGGCGTGCGGCCGGAAGCCATAGAGGTCGTGCAGGACGGGCAGAGCGTCCAGGAGGGCTTCAACTCGGTTCCGGCGCGGCTCGTAGGCCAGGAGTTCCTCGGCGTCGTCACCTATCTGCGGTTCGAGGACGCAAGCGGACGCGACCTCATGGTCATCCGCAGCGGGCGGGAGCGCGCGCCGGCAATCGGCGACGCGGGCACCTTCCGGCTGCAATGGCCGGTCGAGGCCACCACGATCATCCAGCCCGACAGCCACGACGCCTGACAATCGGCTGCCGCCAGAGGAACGACCGCATGGACTACGTCAAGCGAACCATCGACCTCGCGATGAGGAATGTGGAGGCCGGAGGCCGGCCCTTCGCGACCGTCATCGTCCGCGACGGCGCGGTCGTCGCCGAAAGCCCGAACCTCGTGGCGCAGACCGGCGATCCGACCGCGCACGCCGAAATCCTGGCGATACGGGAGGCATGCCGGAAACTGGGCACGGAGCATCTGGACGACTGCGACATCTACATCCTCGCCAGCCCGTGCCCCATGTGCCTCGGGTCGCTCTACTACTGCAGCCCGCGCCGGGTCTTCTATGTCACGACGCGCGAGGATTACGCGCCGTTCTACCGAGACGACCGGAAGTATTTCGAGCTGGAGACCTTCTACGCCGAATACGCCAGGCCCATCGAGGAGCGGCGGCTGCCCATGGTGCGGGTCACAGATGCGGCCGCCATCGAGGTGTATCGCCGCTGGCGGGATCTGAACGCGGGATCGACGGCTCCCTGACCCGGACAGTGCCGGACGGCCTCCAAATCCCGCTTATGGGTACAGAACCTAGAGCGTCTTCCGGTACTGGATGAAGCCCGGCTTGTCGGCGATCCTGTCGTAGAGCGCCTGCGCGGTCTCGTTGGCCTCGTGGGTGAGCCAATAGACCCGGGTGGCGCCTGCCGCGGCCGCCTCCGCGTAAAGCCGCTCGATCAGGGCGCGGCCGACGCCCTTGCCGCGCGCGGCGGGCACGGTGAACAGGTCATTGAGATAGCAGTAGTTCGTCGGGCTCCACGTTGAGCGGTGGAAGATGTAGTGGGCGATGCCCGTCAGCCGGCCGTCCTCGTCGAAGGCGCCGAGCCCGTGCATCGGCTCGGCGGGATCGTTGAGCCGCTGCCAGGTCGTCTCGGTGACCTCCGCCGGAAGCGAGACCTTGTAGAAGTCGAGATAGCCCTGCCACAACGGCGCCCAGGCTGCCCGGTCGCCGGCTTCCAGCATGCGGATGTTCATCTTCTTTCACGCTCCCGTTCGAGTTGTCGTGCCGGCGCGACCTTTCAGCCGCCGAGGGTGGCGAGCAGCGCGGCCATCAGGCGGCCCCGCTCGGCGAGGCTTTCGGTGACGATGTGCTCGGTCAGCGTATGCGGACCGTCGCCGCGCGCGCCGAGCCCGTCGAGCGTGGGCACGCCCAGCGCGCCGGTGAAGTTTCCATCCGAGCCGCCGCCGGAGTTCTGGTGCGGGATCTCGAAGCCGAGGCTCCTGGCCAGCGCGCTGGCGTGGTTGTAGAGCGCCCATGTCTCGTCATTGGTCGTCCAGACGGGGCGGACGACGTCCTGCTCGACCCGGACGTCGACGGCCGGGTTCACCGGCTTCAGCGCCATCATCCTCTCGACGGCGCGGGCGAGAACCTCGTCGGTGGTGGCCGAGACCAGCACCTTCGCCTCGCAATGCGTGGCGACGCAGTTGGCCCACTGCCCGCCGTGCACCACGCCGACATTGAAGCCGGCCTCGTCGTCGGTGAGGGCCTCGATGGCCAGGATCTGGTGCGCCATCTCGCGCACGGCGGAGCTGCCCTCGCCGAGCCTGAGGCCGGCATGGCTCGGCAGGCCGCGCGTCGTCAGGTCGAAGCGGGCGATCGCGTAGCGGCCGGTGACCACGCCGCCGTTGCGGCGCGCCGGCTCGGGCACGAGCACGTAGCGGCTGCGGCGTGCCTCGGCCTCGATGAGGGCGCGGTTGGCGGGCGTGCCGACCTCCTCGTCGCCGGTGAACAGGATGGTGACGGGCAGCGGCGTCGTCCGTCCGGCCCTCTGCAACTGGCGGATCGCCTCGACCGACAGGTAGTTGCCGGCCTTCATGTCGAGAACGCCCGGCCCGAAGCAGAGATCGCCTTCCTCGCGCCATCCGAAATGGGCGAGCGTGCCGACGGGATGGACCGTGTCCATGTGGCCGGCGATCAGGATGCCGGGCTCGCCCTTGCGCGGGTGAGGGAAGGTCGCCTTGACGCAGCCGGCAAAGCCGCCGCTGCCGGCGACGTGCTGGATGTCGGCGCCGAGCACGGCCAGGTCCCGGGCCGCGAGGGCGAGCATCCTCTCCACCGCGGCCTGGTCGTAGGAAGGGCTTTCCTGCTCGACCCATCGCCGGAGGCCCCGGGCCATGTCATTGCTGTCGAAAGGCAGTGCGGATGCGTCGAAGTCGGATGGCGTGGGATTTTTCATGTTGCCGTATTGCTGTGCAATTTGGTTGCATTTCGCGCACAATATGCCACTTAGTGAGGACGGTCAATTTGTTCGGCGAAGACCGGACACGGTGCGGAGGCAGGCATGCAGGAACGGGCCAGGGCGCGGCGCAAGCGGACCGCAGCTCCAGCAAGGGAGAACGGGGCGACAGGCGACGACCGGCTGTTCGTGGAGGCCCTGTCTCGCGGCTTCAGGGTGCTGGAAGCATTCTCGCAGGCGCCCCGTCCGATGTCGCTCGCCGAGATCGCCGCCGTCTCCGGCATCGACAAGAGCGGCGTCCAGCGCATCGTGCATACGCTCATCCAGCTCGGCTATCTCGACAGGCAGCAGGACGGCGTCGCGCTCGGCCGCAAGCTGCTCGACCGTTCGTTCGACTATCTGCGCTCGAATCCGATCGTCCAGCTCGCCGTCCCCGTGCTGGCCGATCTGCGCCGCACCATCCAGGAACGGGTCGATCTCAGCCTTTTCGATGACCTTACAATGCATTACGTCGTGCGCATGCAGAGCAAGCGCGACACGTTCTATGCGCATCTGGTCGGCCGCCGCGTCCCGACCTTCTGCTCTTCGGGCGGCCGCTCGGTGCTCAGCCACCTGCCCGACGACCAGGTCATGGACATCCTCCTGCGCTCGGACCGGCGCAAGCTGACGCCGCGCACCACGGTGGAGATCGACGACATACTGGCCAAGATCGAGCAGGTGCGCACGTCCGGCTATTCGCTCGCCATCGAGGAGGTTCTCGTCGGCGAGGTCGCCGTCGCCGCCGCCGTGCTCGACCGCGCCGGCATGCCGATCGGCGCCATCCACGTTGCCGGCTCGCTGGCGGAATGGGAGCCGGAGGATTTCGTGGCGCGCGCCGGCCCGCTCGTCACCGCCGCGGCCGCGGGCCTGCGCCAGTTCTAGACGCTGCCGACCCGCAAGGCCGGCAAATCTTCCCCGTCCGTTCCTCGACAGTTGACCCCATTTGTCCGCCCGCGGCCTCCAGCCGCGGGCGTTTTGCTTGACAAGGGAGATTTGGGCTGCATAGTTCAAGTAGAGCAGTTCAAATATATCGCTGTGCGATACGTTAATAAGGGACCGCCATGGGAAAGCTGTCGCAGCAGGGGAACGAGGCGCCGGCATTGCTGAGCGTTTCGGGCATCTCCTACGACTATTCCGGCATGAACGCCGTTACCGACTGCTCCCTGAGCATCGCCGCCGGGGGCATCACCGCGCTGATCGGCGGCAACGGCGCGGGCAAGACCACCAGCGTCAAGATGATCGCCGGCGCGTTGCGGCCGCGATCCGGCTCGATCATCTTCGATGGCGTCGACATCACCGCGAGCCCCGCCCACGAGACGGTGGAGCTGGGACTGGCGCTGGTGCCGGAAGGCCGGCTCGTTTTTCAGCACCTGACCGTGCTCGAGAATCTTCTGGTCAGCGGCCATGTCCGCCAGGCGCGCGCGCGCCTTCAGACCAATCTCGAGCGGGTGTTCGGCCTTTTCCCCCGCCTCGGCGAGCGGCGTTCCCAGAACGCCGGCTCCCTTTCCGGCGGCGAGCAGCAGATGCTGGCGATCGGCCGCGGACTGATGACCAATCCGCGCCTGCTGATCCTCGACGAGCCGTCGCTCGGCCTCAGCCCCATTCTCGTTTCGTCGATCTTCTCGCTCGTGCGCAAGCTGAACGAGGAAAGCATCAGCGTGCTTCTGGTCGAGCAGAACGTGCACCAGACGCTGGCGATCGCCGATTACGGCTATGTCCTCGAAAAGGGCAGGGTGGTTCAGCACGGCGAGGGGAAAAGCCTCCTCGTCGATCCGAAGGTGAAGGAAGCGTATCTCGGTTTCGCATAGGCGCGGGCCGGGTCAGACAATGGGAGACGGATCATGGACAGACGCAGTTTCTTGAAGACGGGCGCGGCGCTTGCCGTTGCCGGCGCAATGCCGTCGCTGCCTTCGGTGGCGCGGGCGCAGGAAGGCACCATCACGTTCGGCGGCTCGGTTCCGATGACCGGCTCCGCCGCCGAAACCGGCCTCAACGTTCTCTACGGCTATCGCTGCGCCGTGAAGTACATCAACGAGGAGATGGGCGGCGTCGAGATCGGCGGGCAGAAGTACAAGCTCAACCTCAGCCTGTTCGACGATGCGTCGGACCCGGCGCGGGCGACCACGCTGATCCAGCGCCAGGTCGACGAGGGCATCGGCTTCTTCCTCGGCTCGTTCGGCTCCAACATCGTGCTGCCGACCTGCGCCATCACGGAAGGGGCGGGCCGCATCATGGTCCAGGCCGGCGGCGGTTCCGACCTGATCTTCACGCAGGGGCGCAAGCGCGTGTTCGGCATCTTCCCGCGCGCCTCGCTGCAATTCGTCTCGTCGGTCAACATGTTCAAGGCGCTCGAGCCGAAGGTCGGCAAGATCTCGATCATGTACACCAACGACGCCTTCTCCGAGTTCCAGGCGGCCGGCGCGCGCAAGACCATCGAGGAAGCCGGCATCGAGGTCATCGACTACATCGCCCTGCCGGCGCAGGTCAGCGACGTGTCGAACGTCCTCACCACCATCCGCCAGAACACGCCCGACATCCTCGTCTGCACCACGCATGACGAGACCTCGACCCTCATCACCCGGCAGATGGTGGCGACCAACACCAACGTCCCGATGCTCTACCAGACGCTCGGGCCGCAGACGGCCGGCTACCGCGACGCGCTCGGCAACTATTCCAACGGCGTCGTCACCCAGGCCTACTGGTCGGAGCGCGCCACGTTCGAATGCGAATATTTCGGCTCGGCGGCCAAATTCGCCGAGTACTACGCCGCCAATTTCGACCGTGACCTGACCTATCACATGGCGAGCGGCGCGGTCTGCATCCTGGCCTATGTCCAGGCGGCGAAGATAGCCGGCTCGCTCGATGTCGATGCGGTTCGCGACACGCTTTCGGCGCTCGACTACAACTGCTTCTACGGCCATCTGCGCTTCACGCCGGAAGGCGACGGCGATCCCGCGCTGCTCGGCCCGCTTCTCGTCCAGCGCCAGGCCGGCGAGATCGAGGTCATCGCGCCGGCCGATGTCGCCTCCGCCCCGGTGATCTATCCTGCTCCCTCCTGGCAGGACCGCGCCTGACCGCGCAAACCGCCCGCCCCGGCCGCCGCGACGATGCGGCCGGGGCGGGGAAGACCTCCGATACCATTGACGATCAGCAGCAGAGAGACATTCGATGCCATCGCTCCCCGTACTGGAACTTGGTCCCGATCCGCGGGAGCGCGGCCGCATTCACGGCGAAACGCTGGGCGCGGCCGTCCGCGACAATATCGAGACCTATCTCGCCCGTTTCGAGGTTGCCGGCGCGCCGCGCGCCTCGGTCCTGAAGCAGAGCGAGGAATGGCTCGCCTTCATTCGCGGCGACAATGCCGAATATGCCGAGGAGATGGCGGCGATCGCCGCCTCGGCGGGGGTCTCGGAAACCGAGATCGCCATGTTGAATGCGCGTTTCGAGATCACCTACCTCGCCTTCGGCTCCGAGGCGCGCAACGCCAACCGCAGGCTGGAGCAGGAAGGCTGCACCTCCTTCGGGCTGATGCCGGAAGCGACCGCTTCGGGCAAGACCCTGCTGTGCCAGAACTGGGACTGGCTGGAGAAGGTCCACGGCCGCACCTATGTCCAGCGCATCCGCCGCTCCTCGACGCCCGGCGAGGGCAAGCCGGACATGATCGGCTTCAGCGAGGCCGGCATCGTCGGCTCCAAGATGGGCGTCAACGCCGCCGGCATCGGCCTGTGCGTCAACGGGCTGGTGACGCCGATGGACGGCACGACGGGCCTGCGCAAGCCGTTCCATGTCCGCTGCCGCGAGATACTCGACGCCTGGCGCTACGACCAGGCGCTGACGCCGGTTGTGCAGACCGACCGCACCGCCTCGAGCAACTTCCTGATCGGCCATGCCGACGGCGAGATCATCGACATCGAGGCGACGCCGGAATTCTGCTCCTACATCTATCCGGTCGACGGGCTCGTCGTTCACGCCAACCATCTGGTGAAGGAGGCCCGCACGACCTCGCAGATGGAGCGCATCTCGGCCAACACGCTCTATCGCGGGCCGCGGCTGGACCGTATCCTGCGCAAGGACCTGGGCAGGCTCGACAAGGCGAAGATCGTCGCCGCGCTGCAGGACGACTTCTCGACCCCGGCCGCCATCTGCCGCCTCGCCGACCTTTCGCTGCCGCCGGAAAAGCGGGTGATCACGGTCGCCGGCGTCATCGTCGACTTGAACGACCGCGTCCTGCACGTCAGCGACGGCCCGCCCAGCGAGGCTCCCTTCGTCGCATATCCGCTCTATCCCGAACGGCCGGGCTCCGGCGCCGTATAGGAGGAACTGTCCATGGACGACATGACACCGATCGAGTGGCCGAACGGCGCGCGCTGCGCCGTGATGCTGACCTTCGACTTCGACGCCGAGACGCTGTGGCTTTCGCGCGATCCCGACAATGCGCGCCGGCCGGGCGTGCTGTCGCAGGGCGTCTATGGCGGCAAGACAGGCGTGCCGAAAATCCTCGAGCTGCTGCGCGAGGAGGAGCTGAAGGCGACGTTCTTCATTCCCGGCTGGACCGCGGAAAAGTACGTCGACCGCGTCGAGGCGATCGCCGCCGGCGGCCATGAGATCGGTCACCACGGCTATCTGCACGAATGGATCGATCCCGACTTCCCCGAAAAGGAGAAGGAGGCGCTGGAGAAGGGCCTGGAATCGCTGCGCAAGACCGTCGGCGTCAGGCCGGCCGGCTATCGTTCGCCCGCCGGGGAAACCTCGCAGAACATGATCGGCCTGCTGAAGGAATACGGCTTCCTCTATGACAGCTCGCTGATGGATCAGGTCAGCCCCTACCGGCACGTGCTGCCGGACGGCTCCGAAGGGCCGGTCGAGCTTCCGTGGCACTGGAGCCTCGACGATGCGCCCTACGCGCTGTTCGCGATCAAATCGCCGCGTCCGATCTTCACCAACGAGCACATCCTGAGCATCTGGAAAGAGGAGTTCAAGGAGATCTACCGCTGGGGCGGCCTCGTCAACATCGTCACCCATCCGCAGATCATCGGCCGGCCGTCGCGTCTGGCGATGCTGCGGGAGTTCATCGCCTTCGTGCGCCGCCATCCGGACGTCTGGTTCGCCACCGGGCAGGAAGTGGCGAGCGCGTGGGCGGCCAAGGCGAAGACGCCGTAGGGGATCGAAGGTCATGCTGTTCCTGCAAACGACGCTGAACGGTCTGGTTCTGGGCGGCATCTACTCGCTCGCCGCGGTGGGGTTCTCGCTGGTGTTCGGCGTGCTCGGCATCGTTAACCTCACCCACGGGATCTTCGTCATCGCGGGCGCCTACGCGGCGATGGTCCTCTATGCCAGGCTGGGGCTGGACCCGCTGCTCGCCATGCTGCCGATCGGGGCGGTGCTGTTTGCGGTCGGCTACGCCTATCAGCGCACCGTCATCCAGTGGGCCATCTCGCGCGCCTCGCTGGTGGCGTCGCTGGTCGTCACCTTCGGCGTGGCCATGATCGGCCGCAACCTGCTGCAGCTCGTCTTCGGGCCGGACACGCATACGATCACGCCGTCCTACAGCTTTTCCAGCGTGTCGTTCGGCCCGTTGCAGATCGACGTCGTGCGCCTCGTCGCGCTGGGCGCGAGCCTCGTCCTCCTGATCGCGCTCGCGCTCGTCCTGGCGCGGACGCATTTCGGCCGCGCCATCCGCGCCACCGCGCAGCAGCCGCTGGCGGCGCAGCTCTCCGGCCTCAACGTCCGCAACCTGCACGGCCTGACATTCGGCCTCGGCGCCGCGCTCGCCGGCGCGTCGGGCGCCATCATCGGCATCGTCCAGCCCTTCAGCTCGGCAAGCGAGGTCGCCTGGACGCTCAACGCCTTCATCGTCGTGGTGCTGGGCGGCATCGGCAGTCCGGCGGGCGCGCTGGTCGGCGGCCTGCTTCTCGGCCTGATCAACGCCTACACCGCCCAGTATATCGGACCCTCGCTCACCCAGGCGGCGATGTTCCTGGTTCTGGTGATCATGCTGATGGTGCGTCCCAACGGCCTGCTCGGCAACGCCTTCGGAGAAAGCCGATGAACCGCTCCCTCGCTTTGCTTCTCGGCCTCGCCGCAGTGGTCGTCATCGCCGTCCTGCCGGTCTGGATGGGGCCGTTCTATACCCGCGTCGCCCAGCTCCTCTTCTTCTCGGCGGCGCTCGCCATCGCCTGGAACATCCTCGGCGGCTTCTCCGGCTACTGGAGCTTCGGCCACACGGTCTTCATCGGCATGGGCGCCTTCGCCGCCGCTCATTTCGTCGGCCAGATCGGGCCGGTGGGTTCCGGTCCGTTCTCGATGATATTGCCGGTCGTGTTCGCGGGGCTGCTGTGCGGGCTGTTCGCGCTCGTCATCGCCTATCCGATCCTGCGCCTGCGCGGCATCTACTTCGCCATCGCCATGCTCGGCGTCGGCCAGGTCGTCGGCGAGCTGGTCAACAACATCCGCTGGTTCCAGGGCGGCGTCGGCGTGTTCCTCGCCGCGCCGGTGCCCGGCGGCATGCCGCCGGAGGATTTCTTCTACTACGTCTTCGCCGCCCTGCTGATCGTCTGCTTCGCCGTCTCGGTGCTGGTGCGCAGCTCGCGCTTCGGCTACGCGCTGCTCGCCGTGCGCGAGGACGAGGACACCGCCATGATGCTCGGCGTCGCCACGGAGCGCTACAAGATCGCCGCCTTCGTCCTGTCGGCGACGCTGGTCGGAACGCTCGGCGCGGTCTACGGCTACAGCGTCGGCTATTTCACGACCTACACCGTCTTCCGCCTCGATTTCAGCCTCAACATGATCGTGTTCTGCCTGATCGGCGGCATCGGCACCCTGTTCGGGCCGGTCATCGGCACCGCCATCATGCTGTTTCTGACGCAGGTGCTCTTGTCGCGCTTCCTCGACATCCACCTGCTGATAACGGGTGCGCTCGTCGTCGCCATCATCCTGCTGGTGCCGGGCGGCATACTGGGCGCGCTGAAGCAGAAGTTCGCCCGCCGCGCGCCGGCCGGGAAGAGCGTGGAGGCCTAGGCGATGAGCGAGATCATTCTTTCCGGCCGCGGCGTGGTCAAGCGCTTCTCCGGCCTGACGGCGACCGAGAACGTCGATTTCGACATCCCGGCCGGATCGATCTACGGGCTGATCGGCCCCAACGGGGCCGGCAAGTCGACGCTGTTCAACCTCATCACCGGCTATTACGGGCTGAGCGGCGGCGAAATCCGCTTCAAGGGCCAGTCGCTCGCCGGCATCCCGACCTATCGCCGCAACCAGATGGGCATCGCCCGCGCCTTCCAGATCTCCAAGCCGTTCCCGGCGCTCACCGTGCGCGAGAACATCCGCGTCGGCGCGATGTTCGGACGGCCGGAGAAGGTCGATCATGAGAAGGTCGTCGACGAGGCGCTGGCCATCACCGGCATCGCCGACATCGCCGACCGCACCGCCGAGGGGCTGACCGTCGGCACGCTGCGCAAGCTGGAGATCGCCCGCGCCATCGCCACGCGGCCGAGCCTGCTGCTCGCCGACGAGCCATGCGCCGGCCTCAACCCGACCGAGACGCAGGAAATGGTCAACTGCCTGCGCAACGTCCGCGACAAGGGCATCACCGTCTGGCTGGTCGAGCACGACATGAAGGCCGTGACCAGCATCTGCGACCGCATCATCGTCATCGATGCCGGGCGCAAGATCGCCGAGGGCACGCCCGCCGAAGTGGTGTCCGATCCCAAGGTGATCTCGGCCTATCTCGGCGCGCCCGTCGGGGAGCCGGCAGCCTGACGGCCTTGTCCGCTCCCGTCGTCACCCGTTCCTGAGGAAATCCGACCGATGGCAGGACGAGAATCCGCCGGCAACCGCATCGGCGTCGAGATCGGCGGCACCTTCACCGATATGGTGTGGGCCGACGCCGAAGGGGTGCTGCACACCGGCAAGACGCCCTCGACGCCGAAGGCGATCCATGAAGCCGTGCTCAACGTGGTCGGCGAGGCCGGGATCGACCTGGCCGGCATCGGGCAGGTCACGCACGGCTCCACCATCGCCACCAACGCGCTCATCATGCGCAAGGGCAGCGCCACGGGCCTGCTGACGACGGCCGGCTTCCGCGACGTCGTCATCCTCGGCCGCGCCGACCGCGACCACGACATCTACAACATGCGCTACGTGCATCCCGAGCCGCCGATCCGGCGCGGCATGATCCGCGAGGTGCGCGAGCGCATGGGACCGGACGGTTCCGTGATCGAGGCGCTCGACCTCGACCAGGCCTGGCGGGAAGTGGAAGCCTTTCTGCGGCAGGGCGTCGAGGGCATCGCCATCAGCCTGCTGCACGCCTACGCCAACCCGGCGCACGAGCGGGCGCTGGCCGCCATGATCCGCGAGCGCGCGCCGCAGGTCGCGGTCTTCGCCAGCCATGAGGTCTCGCCCGAGTTCCGCGAATACGAGCGCAGCGTCACCACGGTCGTCAACGCCTTCGTCGGGCCTGCGGTCAAGGCCTATGTCGACCGGCTCGACGCCGGCCTGCGCGAGCAGGGCTATGACGGCGTGCTGCGCATCATGCAGTCGAACGGCGGCGTGATGCCGGCCCGGGCCGCCGGCGACAACGCCGTGCGCATGCTGCTTTCGGGACCTGCCGCCGGCGTGCGCGCGGCGGTCTGGTTCGCGGCCCGCAACGGGCTCAGGGACATCATCACCCTCGACATGGGCGGCACCTCGACCGACGTCGCCATCGCGCCCGGCCTCGTCGCCAGCACCGTGACCGAACTCAAGATCGACGGCCTGCCGATCCGCACCGCCGTCATCGACATGGGCACCATCGGCGCGGGCGGCGGGTCGATCGCGGCCATCGACCGCGGCGGTTTCCTTTCCGTCGGTCCCGAAAGCGCCGGCGCGCTGCCCGGCCCGGTCTGCTACGGCCGCGGCGGCGAGCGCCCGACCGTCACCGACGCGCAGGTCGTGGCCGGCCTGTTGCAGCCGGACAATTTCTTCGGCGGCCGCATGACCCTTGCCGTCGACGCAGCGCGCGAGGCCCTCGCGGGGCTGGGCCTGCCCGGCGGACCGGAAGCGGCGGCCGCTTCCATCCTGCGCATCGTCAACAGCAACATGGCGAGCGCGGTGCGGCTGATCTCGACCAGCCGCGGCATCGACCCGCGCGATTTCACCATCGTCGCCTTCGGCGGCGGCGGGCCGCTGCACGCCGCGATGGTCGCGCGGGAACTCGGCATCCGCCGCGTGCTGGTGCCGTGGTCGCCCGGCATCGCCAGCGCCTTCGGCCTGCTGATCGCCGACACCATGATCGATGCGGCGATCAGCGATCTGCATGCGCTCGGCGAAGCTTCGCTCGACGCCGCCCGTATCGAGGCGCTGGCCGCGCGCGCGGCTTCCGTCGCGCGGGAGAACGGCCTTGCGGATGACGCCTACGCGCTGTCGGTCGGCGTCGACATGCGCTACGCCGGCCAGGCGTTCGAGCTGACGGTCTGGACCGACGCGTCGCCGCGCGATCCGACGGCGCTGCGCCAACTGTTCGAGGCCGAGCATCGCAGCCGTTACGGCTATGCCCGCGCCGCGCTCGGCGTCGAGGTCGTTTCCTACCGCATCCGCATCGTCGCCCGTTCGGGCATCGAGGTCGAGACGCCGCTTCCCGCCGGAACCGGCAAGGCTGCGCACGCAATCGAGATCGCCATCGACGGTCGGCGCGTTTCCGGCGTCTCGCTCGCCCGCGACACGCTCGCTCCCGGCGCGAAGCTGGCGGGGCCGGCCGTGTTGGGCGAGCCGACGTCGACCACCTTCGTTCCCCCGGGCTGGGAGGTCGAGTGCCTGCCGAGCGGCGACCTGATGATGGTGGATGCAGAATGAGCCACGACGCGACGCTTCTGAACATCATGGCGCGGGCCTTGCAGTCCGCTTCGGACGAGATGGCCGCCAACCTGATCCGCTCGGCCTTCTCCGCGGTGGTGCGCGAGGCGCGCGACTGCTCGACCGCGCTGCTCGACGCCCACGGCAACGTCGTCGCCCAGGCCGAGATGATCCCGATGCAGACGGCGGCGCTCAGCGCCTCCTTCGCAGCGGCGGCGCAGCAGCTCGATCTGTCGCAGGTCGGCCCGGATCACTTCATCATCATGAACGATCCCTATAGCGGCGGCCAGCACCTTAACGACATCATCCTGTTCACGCCGATCTTCCACGACGGCGAGCTTCTCGGCTGGAGCGGCAGCACCGCGCACCATCTCGACATCGGCGGCGGGGCGGCCGGCGTCAACACCGGCGCGACCGAGCTGATCCAGGAAGGGCTGATCATTCCGCCGCTGCTCTTGGAGCGCAGCCGCGACTGGAACGGCGGCATGGCCGAACGGCTGATCTTCGCCAATATCCGCACGCCCGTCATCGGCATGGGCGACGTCGATGCCCAGTTCGCCGCCAACCAGACCGGGGCGACCCGCGTCATCGAGCTTGCCCGGCGCTACGGCGCACCGACGCTGCGCGCCGCCATGGCCGGCGCGCTCGACTATTCCGAGCGGCGCATGCGCGCGGCCATCGCCGACATTCCTGACGGCACCTGGACGGGCGAGGCGTTTCTCGACGGCGACGGCCTGTCGGACGACGCGAAGCCGATCCGCATCTCCGTCACCGTCACCATCCGCGGCGACGAGGCCGAGATGGACTTCACCGGCACGGACCCGCAGGTGCGCTCGATGTTCAACTCGCCGGTCGCCAGCTCCGTCGCCGGCGCGGTGACGGCGCTGCGCAGCATCCTCAACGATACCGGGATGCCGGCCAATGACGGCTGCAACCGGCCGCTCAGGATCGTCATCCCCGAGGGAACGGTGCTCAACCCGCGCAAGGGCGCGCCGGTGCGCGCCCGCGCCACCGCCTCCTGCCGCGCGCTCGACGCCGTGCACGACGCGCTGGGCAAGGTCATCCCCGAGCGGGTGCCGGGGCAGGGCGCGAACTCGACCACCGGCTTCTTCCTCGCCTATGCGCCGCCGGGAGGGAAGATGGCGATCCATCTCGACGTGCTCGGCGGCGGCTGGGGCGGCGCGAAGGATTACGACGCCATCCACGCCACCGACCATGTCCTGTCCTCCTGCCGGCTGACGCCGACCGAATCCGTCGAGCAGCTCAATCCGCATGTCCGCATCGAGGCGTTCGGGCTGATTCAGGATTCGTGGGGCGCGGGCGCGTTCAACGGCGGCATGGGCATCTTCCGGCGCTATCGCATCCTCACCGACGACGTGACGCTCAGCCTTTATTCCGACCGTTTCAGGCTGCGCCCCCAGGGACGGGAAGGCGCATGCGACGGAATGCCGGCGCGCCTCGAGGTCGTGCGCGAAGGCGAGACCATCGAGCTCGGGGCCACCAGCACCTTCGCCCTGCGCAAGGGCGATGTCGTCGAGATCAGGTTGCCGGGCGGCGGCGGCTGGGGTCCGCCGCAGCACCGCGACCGCGCCGCCGTCGCCCGCGATCTCGCGGACGGCATGATTTCCGCCCGCGCCGCGCGCGAGGTCTACGCGTTCGACCCGAAGGCCAGCGCCTGACGAGGCCCGCAAGCCCCTTTCCATCCCTCCAGGACCCAGCCCGCCATGCCAGCACCCTTCGAGACCACCCTGCCGAAGCCCGACGCCTTCGACGCCGAGGCGCTTGCCGCCGGCATCGTCCGCTGGGTCGAGTACGAGACGCCGTCCGACCGGCCGGGCCTGATCGACCTGCTGCTCGACCATGTCGTCGAGACCTTCGTCGGCCTTCCCGTTTCCATCGAGCGCATCGCCGGCCGGGACGGCTGCGGCGGCCAGCTCGTGCTGCGCTATGCGCCGGCCGGCGCCACGGGCGCGCCGGCGCTGCTGATGGGCCATATCGACACGGTGTGGGACGCCGGCACGCTGGAGAAGCGCCCGGTGCGCCGCGAGGGCGACCGCATCTACGGCCCCGGCATCTTCGACATGAAGGCCGGCTCGTTCCTTGCCACCGAGGCGCTGCGCCGCATCGCCGTCGCCGGCATCGTGCCGCCGCGGCCGATCACGGTCTATCTCAACGGCGACGAGGAAACCGGCAGCATCACCTCGCGCGCCACGATCGAGGCGCTGGCGGCGGAAGCGGCCTTCGTCCTCGTGCCGGAGCCCTCGTTCGAGTCGCCCGGAACGCTTATCACCGCCCGCAAGGGCTGGGCCCGCTTCCGCCTCGCGGCGCGGGGCGTGTCGGCCCATGCCGGCGGCAACCTCTTCGACGGCCGCAGCGCCATCCTCGAGATCGCCCGCCACATCGTCGAGATCGAGGGCCTGAACGAGACGGAGACGGCGGCGACCTTCAATGTCGGCACGGTCAATGGCGGCACGCGGGCGAACGTGGTGCCCGACTTCGCCGCGATCGAGGTCGACATGCGCGCCGACGACATGGCGACGGCCGAGCGCCACATCGCCGCCATGCTGGCGCGCGCGCCCAAGGGCAGGGATATCACGCTCGAGGTCGAGGGCGGGCTCAACCGCCCGCCGTTCCAGCGCTCGGCGGCGGTGGTGAAGCTCTACGAGGCGACGCGCGCACTGGGGCGTGAGCTCGGGCTGGAGCTGGGCGAGACCTCGCGCGGCGGCGTTTCGGACGGCAACTTCGCCGCCGCTCTCGGCAAGCCCGTTCTCGACGGGTTGGGCTGCAACGGTGCCGGCGCGCACGCGCTGCACGAGCATATCCTATTCTCCACCATTGCGCCGCGCGCGGCGCTCTTCCATGCCATGCTGACCTCGGCCGCGTTCAACGAGCGCGCGCTGGGCTGAACCGTTCCGCAGGAGGTTTCGAGATGACGGCCCTGTTCTCACCGCTGACCATCGGCGACCTGACGCTGGAGAACCGCGTCGTCGTCTCGCCCATGTGCCAGTACAGCGCCGTGGACGGCGTCGCCAGCGACTGGCACCTCGCCCATCTCGGGACGCTCGCCAATTCCGGCGCGGGGCTGGTGGTGGTCGAGGCGACGGCGGTCGAGCCGGAAGGCCGCATCAGCGCCGGCGATCTCGGCCTCTACGACGACGCCACCCAAGAGGCGCTGGCCCGCGTCGTTTCCTTCTGCAAGCGGCACGGCACGGCGCGGCTCGGCATCCAGATCGCCCATGCCGGCCGCAAGGCGTCGTCGCAGCGCCCGTGGGAGGGTGGCGGCCCGCTGCCGGCCGGCGAAGGGGCGTGGCCGACCTTCGGGCCCTCGGCGCTGGCCTTCGCCGAGGGCTGGCATGTCCCGTCGGAGATGCAGGCTGCCGACCTCGAAAGGGTGATCGAGGCGCATGTCTCGACCGCCCGCCGCGCGGTGGCGCTCGGCTTCGACCTCGCCGAGGTCCACGCTGCTCACGGCTATCTGCTGCACCAGTTCCTGTCGCCACTCTCCAACCGGCGCGAGGACGACTATGGCGGCTCGCCCGAGGCGCGGATGCGCTATCCGCTCAGGGTGATCGCCGCGGTCCGCGACGCCCTGCCGGACGGCTTTCCGCTCGGCGTGCGCATCACCGGCACGGACTGGATCGAGGGCGGGCTGACGCCCGACGACGCCGTGGCCTTCGCGCTCAGGCTGCGCAAGCTCGGCGTCGATTTCGCCTGCGTCACCGGCGGCGGCATCGCGCCGAACGTCGCGCCCCGCCTGGGGCCGGCCTATCAGGCCGGCTTCGCCGAGACGGTCCGCCGCGGCGCCGGCATCCTGACGCGCGCCGTCGGCCTGATCGCCACCCCGGAACAGGCGCAGGCGGTGGTCGCGGAGGGCAAGGCCGATTTCGTCGCGCTCGGGCGGGCCTTCCTCGACAACCCGCATTGGGGCTGGCAGGCCGCGCAGGCGCTCGGGGCGGAGGTGCGGCGCCCGCCGCAGTACCAGCGTGCCGCCCCGGCCGCCTGGCCGGGCATCGGCTATCGTTGACGGAGGCCGCCGCCCGTCCTTCCATGAGACGGCGGCAAGCGAGCAAGGGAGAACCACCATGGCAAAGCCGGCTGTCGCCGAACTCCAGCACGAGGACGAGGCCGTGCGCGTCACGCTGTGGCGGTTTGCCCCGTCCACGGAAACCGGCTGGCACGTTCACGAATACGACTACGTGGTGGTGCCGGTGCGGGGCGGCACGCTGACGGTCGAAAGCCACGCCGGCGGCCGCGCCGCCTACCCGATCACGACCGCCGTCAGCTATGCCCGGCCGAAAGGCACCGAGCACAACATCATCAACGACACCGATGCCGAGATCGCCTTCGTCGAGATCGAGCTGAAGGCATCCGCCGCGCGATAGGCTCCGGCGCGCCCGACGTGACGGACGGCGGTCAGGCCACGCCGGAAGGCGCGCCCGCGGGAAGATCGAGCGGGCGTCCTATACAGCGGCAAGGCGCCGCCGCAGCGGAAGCCTGGCCTGCCGTAAGAGCGGGGCGAACCGGCAGTTCGCCCTCGTCGACCGCGACTTGATCGGCCCCGGCCGGGGCTCGGGTAGCCAGTCGGGGTCGCTCGGCTGTAGCGCAGGCGCGTTCGTGGCCGCGTGGAAGCCGGGTTCAGCGCCCCTTGCGCTCGCGCCACTCGGCGTATTTCCTCTGATTCTCTTCCTTCGTAGGCGGGTAGAGGCCGATGATCGAGGCGCCTGCCTGCACCTGCTCCAGCACGAAATCCTCGAAGGTTTCCATGCCGGCGCATTCGTCCGCGATTTCGTCGGCCAGATGCGCCGGGATCACCATCACCCCGTCGCCGTCGCCCACCAGCACGTCACCGGGGAACACCGCGACGCCTCCGCAGGCAATGGGAACGTCGATGTCGAGCGCCTCATGCAGGGTCAGGTTCGTGGGCGCGGAGGGCCGGGCGCAATAGGCGGGCATGTCCAGCGCGCCGATCCCCTCGGCATCGCGGAAACCTCCATCGGAGACGACGCCGGCCGCCCCGCGATGGGCCAGCCGGGTGATCAGAATCGAGCCCGCGGTGGCGGCACGCGCGTCGCCGCGACCGTCCATCACCAGCACCCGTCCGGGCGGGCACGTCTCGACTGCTACCCGCTGCGGATGATCCGGGCGGCGGAAGACCTCGATTCCGTTGCGGTCCTCGCGCGCGGGAATGTAGCGCAGCGTGAAGGCCTGCCCCACCATGTTGCCGGCCTTGCGCGCCACAGGCGCGACGCCCTGGATGAACTGGTTGCGCAAGCTGCGCTTGAACAGCGCCGTCGCGACCGATGCGGTCGACACCCCCAGCAGCTTCGAGCGTGTTTCCTCGGACAGGACGTAGTCGGTCATGATCATCACCTGGTTGATTCCGGCCGGACGACGGCCGTGGGTCTCGAAACGGCGCTTTCTTCAAGCCTGCGGGAAGGGCAGCAGATTGAAGAGGTTCTCGCCCTTCACCTTGGCGCGATCGGCCGCGGAATAGTCCGCCATATGGGCGTCGACGATCGCCGGGGTGCCGCCGCCCCAGACCAGCCGGTCGGGCCCGAAGGCTTCGATGACGGTTCGGGTAAAGGGCTTCAGGTCCTCATAGAGGGGCGGCTGGCTGGATACGTGCCCCATGCCCGAGAGCTTCATATAGACGTTGTCGTGCTCCGCCAGGCGCAGGATGTCGAAATAGTCGACCGCGTTGCCCATGCCCGGCTCGGCCAGATGGTCCAGCAGGATGGTGAAGTCGGGAAACTCGCGGATCATGGCGGCGGTTTCCTTTCCGAAACCGGGTGCGAGGTGCAGCTCGACGATCAATCCCAGATCGCCCGCCGTCTTCCACAGCGCCTTCACCCCGTCCTCCTGGAAGGATGAGAGATAGTGATCGGTGTAGCCGGGCGTGTGGAAGCGCGTCGATATGATTTTGGGCTGCCGGCGCACGAGCGCCTTGAGCTTGGCCGGCGCATCCTCGTCGCGCGGAAAGAACAGGGACGTTCCCAGGAACCTGTCGGGCTCGCGTTCGAGGCAATCCAGCACCATGCTATGGTCGTCGCCATACGGCTCGGGATGGACCAGGACGCCGTAGTCGATCCCCAGCTCCTCCATTTCGGCCAGGTAGTGGCCGAGCGGGTCGGGCTTCTGCCAGTCGGCTTCGGGCGTGTAGAGCCTGCGTGGATGGAACGGATAGCGCTCATGATCGGTGCTGAACATGTGGCGGTTCCACTCGACGATCATCTGAAGAATCTCCCTGTTGATCGGGTCGCCCGGCGCGGGTGACGGAGTCCTGCGATTGTCATTCCATCACGAGGTGGCCGCCGCCGAGGTCGCGGTAGGTGCGAAGCGGAGGCTGATAGTCGGGTGGATGGATCGGGCTGCGGATCTCGTCGTTCGTCAGCGCCCGGCGACGGTCGCGCTGCGCCGGATCGGGGATCGGAACGGCGGAAAGAAGCTTGCGCGTGTAAGGGTGTTGGGGATCGCCGAACACGCGGTTTCGTGGGCCGATCTCCACGATCTCGCCGAGATACATCACGGCGACGCGGTGGCTGATCCTCTCGACGACCGCCATGTCGTGGCTTATGAACAGATAGGCAAGACCGAGGCGCGCCTGCAGGTCGAGCAGCAGGTTCACGACCTGCGCCTTGACCGACACGTCCAGTGCCGAAACCGCCTCGTCGGCGATCAGCATGCGCGGGTTCAGCATCAGGGCGCGGGCGATGCAGATGCGCTGGCGCTGCCCGCCGGAGAATTCATGCGGGAAACGCCCGGCCATCTCGGGCGACAGCCCGACCAGCGGCAGGAGCTCCGCGACCCGGGCGCGCGCTTCGGCGGGCGTGCCCAGGCCGTGCTCCAGATAGGCCTCGGCGATGGCCTTGCCCACGCGCATCCGCGGGTTGAGGCTGGCGAATGGATCCTGGAAGATCATCTGCGCCTCGGTGCGGGCATGGCGCAGGCTCCTGCCACGCGCGTTGACGACTTCCGTGCCGTTCAGCCGGATGCTGCCCGACTGCGGCTTGACCAGCCCGACGAGGGAACGGCCGGTGGTGGATTTGCCGCAGCCCGATTCCCCCACCAGCGACAGGGTCTCGCCGGGCTGGATGCTGAACGAGACTTTTTCGACCGCATGAACCCTTGCCGCCAGCCGCTTGAGCAGCCCCACGCGCTTCTCGAAACGCGTGGTCAGGCCGCGCACCTCGAGGACCGGTGGCGTCGCCGTGCTCACGGTGTCGGCGGTATCGATCTCGGGCGCCGGCCTGCCGGTCTCCATGTCCACGATCGGGAAGGGACGCGGGCGCTGCACCCCGGTCATGGAGCCCAGCCGCGGCACAGCCGAGATCAGCATGCGCGTATAGGCCGCGCCGGGCTTCTCGAACACCTCCGCCGTGGACCGGTCCTCGACGACGTCGCCGCGATACATCACCAGCGTCCGGTCGGCGATCTCCGCCACCACGCCCATATCATGGGTGATGAAGAGGATGCCCATCTCTTCCTCGGCCTGCAACGTGCGCATCAGGTCCAGAATCTGTGCCTGGATCGTCACGTCGAGCGCTGTGGTCGGCTCGTCCGCGATCAGGAGCTTCGGCTTGCAGGCCAGCGCCATGGCGATCATCACCCGCTGGCGCATCCCTCCCGAGAGGTTGTGCGGGTATTCGTCCAACCTCCGGGCCGCATCCGGAATCCGCACCCTGTCGAGGAGGGTCAGAGCCTCGGTGCGGGCGTCGTTGGCGTTCATGCCCCTGTGGCGGCGCAGCGTCTCGCCGATCTGCTGGCCGATGGTCATCACCGGGTTCAGCGAGGTCATGGGTTCCTGGAAGATCATCCCGATCTCGCCGCCACGCACGCGCTGCATCTCGGCCTCCGACAGGGACAAGAGCTCGCGCCCGTCGAGGAGGACGCTGCCGCTCACGCGGCTGGTGCCGGATTGCAGCAGGCGGATGATCGACAGGGCGGTGACGCTCTTGCCGGAACCGGATTCACCGACGATGGCGAGAACCTTGCCGCGCTCGACCGTGAGGTCGATGTCGCGGATGACATCGGTCCAGACGCGGTCCCGCAGGAAGGCCGTGGTCAGGCCCCTTACGGACAGGAGCGGCGCGGCCGTCGACGCCGGAGCTGTCGGAGACTGGACCATCGCTCAGATCTCCTTTTGCAGGCGCGGGTCCAGCGCGTCGCGCAGGTCGTCGCCGACCATGTTGACCGCCAGGACGGCGAGCGACAGGAAGATCGCCGGGATGAACACGATCGAGGGCTGGATCTGCCAGAGTGCGCGCCCGTCGGCCATGATGTTGCCCCAGGTGGGCACGTCGGGCGGCACGCCCGCCCCGATGAACGACAGCGCCGCCTCGATGATCATCGCGCTGGCGAAGATGTAGGTGCCCTGCACCAGCATCGGCGCGAAGGTGTTGGGCATGATGTGCCGCAGAATGATGTTGTGCGTGCGTATGCCGGACGCCAGCGCCGCCTCCACATAGGTCTGCTCCCGCAGCGCCAGCACGACGCTGCGCACAAGCCGCGACACGCGGGGAATCTCGGCGAGCGTGATCGCAACGACGACGTTGAGCACCGATCCGCCCAGCAGCGCCATCAGCGCGATCGCCAGCAGGATCGCCGGGATGGCCATCATCCCGTCCATGATGCGCATCAGCACCGCGTCCAGCGGGCGGATGAAGCCCGACAGCATCCCGAAGAACAGGCCGATCACCGAAGACAGCAGCGCGACTGCCGCCCCGATCAGCAGCGAGGTCTGCGTGCCATGGATGACCCGGGCATAGATGTCGCGGCCGAAGGCGTCGGTGCCGAAGAAATGCTCGCCCGAGGGCGGCTGCAAGCGGATCTGGAGGTTGAGTGCGGCAGGGTCGCGCGTGGCGATGACCGGGGCCGCGAGCGAGATGACGAGAAGGATCGCGAGCAGCGCCGCGCCCAGGGCGCCCTGGGGATATTTGCGCACGAACAGCAGGGTTTTGGCGAGAGAGGAGAGGGGCGAAGCCGTTGTCGATGCCATGCTCACCGCTTCCCCGCCGTTTCCGGAACGGGCGTCAGGGCCTTGCCGGACGAGAAATGCGCACGCAGGTTGTCCACCACGAGATTGCCCATCGCCGCGCGCGTCTCGACTGTCGCCGCGCCGATATGCGGGGCCATCACGACGTTGCGCAGGGCGGCGAATTCGGGCCGGATGCGCGGCTCGTCCACGAACACGTCCAGCCCGGCGCCCGCGATGGTCCCGTCGGCAAGGGCGGCCAGAAGCGCATCCTCGTCGACGATGTTGCCCCGGGCGACATTGATCAGCACGCCTTGCGGCCCGAGGGCCTGAAGCACCCGGGCGTCGACCAGACGCGAGGTTTCGGCGTTGCCGGGCATCGACAGGATCAGCACGTCCACCGCCGCGGCCAGCCCGGTCAGGTCCGCGAAATGCGGGTAGTCGACGCCCTCCTGGCGCGAGCGGCCGTAATAGGCGACGGAAAGGCCGAACGCCTCGCACCGCCGGGCGATGGCCTTGCCGATCCGGCCCAATCCCGCGATCCCGACGCGCCGTCCGCGCAGGGCATGCGCCAGCGGAAAGCGTTCGCCCGCCCAGGCACCGCTGCGCACGAAGGCGTCGGCGGCAGGCAGGTCGCGCACCACCGAAAGCAGCAGGCCCAGCGCGAGGTCGGCGACGTCGTCGTCGAGCACGCCCGGCGTGTTGGTGACGACGATGCCCCGCTCGGCCGCGGCGCGCGCGTCGATGCTGTCATAGCCGACGCCGTAGTGCGCGATGATCTCCAGAGCGGGAAAACGGTCCATCATCGCGCCGTCGATATGCGCATGCGACGCGTTGGAGGCGATCGCGCGGATGCTGCCGGCGGCCTCGGCGAGCACGGTCTCGGGGTCCGGCGTCAGCCAGGGGCGGATCGCCGCGAACTCCGCCCGGATGCGTTCCTCGATAAGCGGAAGCGTCGGTCCGTTGAGCAGGACAGGAATGGAGCTGAGCATCGGTTTTCCCTGGCGCACGGTCGAGGATCAGTAGCGGATACGTGGGTCGATGATCGTGTAGATGATGTCGACCACGAGATTGACGAGGACGTAGAGACAGCTGAAGACCAACACCACGCCCTGGATGACCGGGTAGTCGCGTTGCAGGATCGCATCGGCGGTGAGGCGCCCCAGCCCCGGAATGCCGAACACCGTCTCGGTGACCACCGCGCCGCTGATCAGCAGGGTGAAGCCGATGCCGACAATCGTCACCACGGGCACGGCGGCGTTGCGCAGCGCATGTACGAACAGGATCCGGCCACGCCTCAACCCTTTCGCTCTGGCCGTGCGCACATAGTCCTGCTGGAGGACCTCGAGCATCGTGGCCCGCGTCGTGCGCGCGATCAGCGCGATATAGGCCGTTCCCAGCGCCATTGCCGGGAGGATCAGGTGCGACAGCCAGGGCCAGAAGCCGCGCGCCATCGGCCGGTAGCCCTGAACCGGCAGCCAGTTCAGCTCCAGCGAGAAGATGTAGGCGAAGAAGTAGCCGCAGACGAAGACGGGCACCGAGAACAGGACGACGGCGAGCGCCATGATTCCGCGGTCGATCGTCGAGCCGTTGGTCGCCGCCGCCAGCACCCCGATCGGCACCGACAGGAGCACGGACGACACCAGCGTCAGGAAGGTCAGCGACAAGGTCGGTTCGAGCCGTTGCAGGATCATCTGCGAGACCGGAAGCCCGGTGAAGACCGACCGGCCCAGATCGCCCTGGAGTATCCGGCCGCTCCATTCGAGGAACTGGACCGCGAACGGCCGGTCGAGCCCCAGGCTCTGGCGAATCCGCTCGACGTCCTGCGGGGAGGCCGTGTCGCCGGCGATCACGGCGGCGGGGTCGCCGGGCGTCAGGTAGAGCAGGCTGAAGATGATGACGGCGACGATAAGGATCACCGGCACCGTCATCAGGATGCGTCGAATGATGTAGCCCAGCATGCCCGGCGTCCCGTTGGTTGAAGCCGTCCGGCGATGGCGCCGCCGGACGGCGTGTTGACCACGTCAGGCGTTTTTGCGCACGCCCCAGAAGACGGTATAGCCTTCGACGCGATCGCTGATCTCGGAGCGGATCGCCGATTGCTGGATCGACTGGCCGAGCGGATAGTAGGGGACGCTGTCGAACGCCTCCAGTTGCATCTGCCGTGTGATCGCCTGCTGGTCCTCCAGCGCCTCCGCCTCGAACCATGCCTGCGTCAACCGCCCGAGCTCGGGATTGGTGTCCCAGGGGGACGCACCGCGCTCGCCCAGCCCCTGCATGTAGCGATGCACGGCCGGGCTGAAGAAATTCATCCCCGACGAACCCGAGAAGCCGATGTTCCAGCCGCCCTCGGACGGGGCGTCCTTCATTTCCCGACGCTGGATCATAGTCGAGAAGTCGGTGGTCTGCACCTCGAGATTGAGGCCCACGCGGCGCAGCATGTCGACGCCGACCTCGGCGAGGGCCCGGTGCAGCGGCACGTTGGACACCGCGATGGTGACGAGCGGCTCGCCGCCATAGCCTGCCGCCTCGAGGTCGCGACGCGCCTTGTCGAGGTCGCGCGGACCGTTCAGGTTCTCCATGCCCGCATCGGAAGCATAGGGCGACTGCGGCGCGAAGAAGCCCACGCCGGTGCGGGAATAGGCGGGATCGGCCCCGTTCACCGCCAGCATGAAATCGGCCTGGTTGATCGCCGACCACAGCGCGCGGCGCATTTCGGGACGGTCGAACGGCGGATGCAGATGGTTGACGGTCATCTGCTGCAACGACCCGAGCGGGTTGATCGCCTCGATGCGGATGTCGCCGCTCCGGGTGAGGATCGGGTGCAGGTCGTTGCTGGAAGCTTCCCACCAGTCGACCTCGCCCATCTGGAGCGCGGCGGCGGCCGTGGACGCGTCAGGCTGGACGATCCACTCAACGCGATCGACGAAAACGCGTTTGGGACCGGCCGTCCACTGCATGTTGCCGTCCTCGCGGGGCACATAATCGTCATTGCGCGCGAAGGCGCTCGACACGCCCGGGACGTATTCGTCCTGCACGAAACGGAACGGCCCGCTGCCGATATATTCAGGGATCGCCTGCGAGGGATCGGTTTCGGCGAGGCGCTCGGGCATGATCACCGGCAGGTAGGCCAGCGGCTTGGCCAGGGCGTCGGGCAGCCTGGGAAACCGGCGGTTCAGCCGGAAGACGATGTCCTTGTCGCCGTCCGCCACCAGCTCGTCGGTGGCCGACATCAGCAGCGCGCCGAAAGTATCCTTCTGTCCCCAGCGCTTCAGGCTCGCCACGGCGTCGCGTGCGAGCACCGGCTCGCCGTCATGGAAGCGCAAGCCATCGCGCAAGGTCAGACGCCACTGGAGCCCGTCGTTCTCGACCGCATGGCCCGCGAGCATCTGGAACTGCGGCTGGAAGGTGCCGTCGATGCCGTAGAGCGTGTCGAACACCATGAAGGCGGCATTGCGCGTGACGTCGGCGCTCGACATCAACGGATCGAGCACCGACAGATCGCCGTTGCTGATCATGCGTATCGTGTTCGCGCCCTGCGCCCTGACGAGCGAGGGTCGGGCCAGTCCCGCGGTTGCCGCGGCGGCGCCCATCAGGCCCAGGAAATGTCTTCTCTTCATCTGCGTTGCTCCCATTCGGATCAGCGGTTTACGGGCGGCCGCTGCTTGGTCAGCCGCTCTTCGTGGCGAACAGGCGGGCGCGCCGCTGCCGCATCTGGATGTAGATCGTCTCACCCTCCGTCCCGGCCTCGTAGCCGCCGGCGGCCATCGAGACGTTGAGGACGCTGGGATAGCGCGCCACTTCCTCCTCGACGATGTCCACGCCCAGGCCGGGCGTGTCCGGAACGGCGATGTGACCGTCCTTCTGCTTCAGCAGCGGGCGGATGACCTCGTAGCGTCCCGGCCAGTCGTCCTCGATCCGCTCCAGCATCAGCGCGTTGGGTATCGCCGCGAGCAGGTGCAGCGCCGCGAACTCCGCCACGGGACCCAGCGTTCCCGAATGGGGCGCCATCATGATCCCGTGCGCTTCCGCCATGGCGGCGATCTTCTTCATCTGCGTCAGCCCGCCGGCCCGGCCCGTATCGGGCTGGACCACGTCGACCAGCTCCTGCTCGATGAGGGGCTTCAGCCCCCAGATCGTGGCCACCCGCTCGCCGGCCGCCAGAGGAATCGAGACGTGGTCACGGATGCGGCGATAGCTGTCGATCTGTTCGGGCGCGCAGGGATCCTCGTAGAAGGCCAGGGAATAGGGCTCGAGCGCCCGTCCCAGTTGAATGGCGTCCTGCACGGTCAGCCAGGGCGGGCCGTGCATGTCGACCATGAGATCGACGTCGTTGCCGATGGCCTCGCGGATCGCCGCGACCTTCTCGACCGTATTGCGCACTCCGCCCGTCTTGACCGCGGTGAAGCCGCGGCGTTTGAGGTCGAGCGCCGCGTCGGGCGTGCTCGCGTGGGAATAGATGCGGATCCGCTCACGCACCTTGCCGCCCAGGAGGTTCCAGACCGGCGTGCCGAGCACCTTGCCCTTGATGTCCCACAAGGCCATGTCGATGCCGTTGATCGCGCCCGCGCCCACCACGCCCGTCATGCCGTGGCCCATGATGGCCACCTGCATCTTCTGGTTCAGCCGCTCGATGTCCGCCGGATCTTCCCCGATGAGGACGTTGGCCAGATCCTTGACGGCGGTCTCGATCACCCGCGGCCAGCCGCTGCATTCGCCGATCCCGGTCACCCCCTCGTCGGTGAAGACCTTCACGAAAAGCCAGTTCCGGCTCGTCGTCTGGGTTCCCTTGCCGTCGGATGCCCAAACCTTGTCCGACGGGGCCTGCGCCTGCATCAGATAGGTGCGTATTTCGCGGATTTTCATGAATGCTCCGAAGGCTGCACTGCAGGCTTGTAATTGCAGTGATGCATTAGTGCATAGATTTATCGTCTCGGCAAGGCCTTGCACGATCGACCGCGCTCGTGTGATAAACGCATGCTATATCTGGAGTTTTCATGAGAAGTATGAAGTATCCTGCACTTTCCCTGCATCGCTGGACGTACCAAAATTACTGATGTGATGCATTTGCGTATCGTGCTGGACTGCCCGATAGCGGGCGCGGCGTCATGCATCCGGATGGATACGTCCGGGCGTGCGGCAGCCGCTGGAGACCGAGATTGCGGACTTCCCGCGGCTCCTGTGTAATATCCGGCGAAGGCAGGACATGGAGGAGGACCTTCTAGCGTGACGACGACCTACATCAGGCCGCTTGATCCTGACCGCAGGACCGCTCCCCAGATCTATGATCGCCTTCGCGAACAGATCCTGTCGCTCGACATTCCGCCGAATGCCGTCCTGGTGCGCGCCGAACTCCAGCAGCAGTTCGGCGTGAGCCAGACCCCCGTGCGCGACGCGCTGATGCGGCTGGAGCGCGACGGGCTGGTCGACGTGTTTCCGCAACACGCCACGCGCGTCTCGCGGATCGACCTGCGTTCGGCGCGCGAGGCGCATTTCATGCGGCTTTCCGTCGAACTCGAGGCAATTACCCTGACGGCGATGAATCGGACCGACGACGATCTGGCTCTGCTTGAAGCCGTTCTGGAACGCCAGCAGGAAGCCGGCCGTCTGGGCGACCTGAACGCCTTCACCGGGATGGACGAGCAGTTCCACGCCATGTTCTACCGCATTGCGGGGGTCGGCAATCTCAACAGGATCGTCAAGTCATTGAGCGTCCACATCGACCGGCTCAGAAAGCTGCACCTGCCGTTGCCGGGCAAGCTGGACGCCGTCATGCACGACCACAGGCTGATTTGCGACGCCATCCGCAATCGCGACGTCGAGGCAGCCCGCTGGGCGTTGCGGCGCCATCTCAGCGGCACCCTGTCGATGCTTCCGAAAATCGCGGAAAGCTATCCGGATTTCCTGACCGACGACGACCAGGACGAGGCCGCCGCCGGGAACAGATGATCACGCGCTGGGCGGTGAGACCATGGCGAGGGTCTTCTCCAGCGAGGCAATCCGTTCGCGCAGGACGTTTGCTGCGCTCTGGCCGAGGGGGAGGCGCAAAGGCGGAGATTGCGCGTCAACAGCCCGCACTATCGAGTTCGCCGCTTCGCGCGGATCGCCGCTGGACAGCCCATCGTCGGCATTCAAGCCGTCGATGATCCTGCCGACCGTGGGCTGATACGCTGCGGTTACACCTGCATCCGACAGGGAGCGATCCCGGAACTCGGTCTTGTAGGGACCGGGCTCCACGATCGTGACGCCGATGCCAAGTTCCCCGACTTCGCCGAGCAACGCTTCCGAGAGGCCCTCGAGCGCGAATTTGGACGCACTGTAGAGGCCGAAGGCCGGCATCCCCCGAACCCCGGCGATGGACGACATGTTGACGATGTGTCCGCTTCCCCTGCGAATGAAGTGCGGGAGAAGCTGCCTGATCAGGGCGAGGGGGCCGAAGAAGTTCGTCTCGAATATCGCCCGCGCGATGTCGGGGGCGATATCGCCGATGGCCCCGATACGGTTCCAGCCCGCATTGTTGACCAGCACATCGATCTGCCCTGCTTGCTCCAGGGCTTCCTCGACCGCGCGCTCGATGCTGCGGGGATCCGTTACGTCGAGCCTCACCGCCCGGCAACGATCGGGATGCGCATCCAGAAGCGCGGTCAGACGGTTGGTGTCGCGGGCGGTGGCGACGACGCGGCCCCCGGTGTCGAGCACCGCCCTGCAAAGCTCGTATCCGATGCCGCTGCCGGCACCCGTCACAAGCCATACGCGCGCCGGGCGGCCCGAATCCTCTGTCGTACCGGCGGCCACCTAGGCGTTCTCCCGTGCGGCCAATGTCGAGAATGCCCTGGTCTGGTCGAAGGCATCGTTGTGGCTCCTGCCGCTGCCCAGGCGAGAAATCTCCTCTATCCGGGCGGCGATCTCGTCGGGCGTCCGTTCTCGCTCGGAGAGGTAGACGCCTTCCGACTCGAGAATGTGGGTGACCGCGAAAACCCCGCCGCCGGCTCCCATGATCATTCGCGAGGGCGCATCCTCGCTGGTCAGGTACAGCACCGCAGGCGTGATCGTCTCCGGCCCCATCAGACGCACCTGTTCGTCCGAGAACATGCCTTCGGTCATCGCCGTGGCCGCCGTCGGGGCAAGGGCATTGACGCGTATGTCGTTCTTGGCGCCCTCGAGGTGGAGAACGTTCATCAGGCCGATCAGCCCGGCCTTCGCCGCCCCGTAATTTGCCTGCCCGAAATTCCCGAACAGGCCGCTTGCCGAGGTGGTCAGCAGGATACGGCCGTAATTCTGTTCGCGCATCGTGGGCCAGACGGCCTTCGCGCAGTTCGCCGCCCCTCGAAGATGGACGCCGACGACGAAATCGAAATCCTCGAGGCTCATGTTCCTGAAGCTGCGATCGCGCAGGACGCCTGCGTTGCAGACGAGGACGTCGATGCGCCCGAACGCGCTCAGCGTGCGCTCGGCCATGGCGCTGACAGCCGCGAAATCCGACACGTCGGCCGGGTCGGCGATGGCTTCTCCGCCGGCGGCCCTGATCTCCGCAACGACACCGAGCGACGCTTCCGATGGTCGGCCGTCCCTGCCGAGATCGTTCACCACGACCTTTGCCCCGAGCGCCGCGAGGCCGAGCGCGTGGCAGCGGCCCAGCCCGCTTCCCGCGCCGGTGACGATGGCAACGCGCCCCTTGAAGTTGATCGCCATGCAGATTTCCTTCCCGTGCCTGTCTTGACGCTATCGGGCGTGCCCGAGCTTGAGAATGTCGCGCGCCTCGACGGCGGTCGCTACGTCCTTGCCGAGGATTTGTGCAACGCGGACCACCTTCTCGACCTGCTGGGCATTCGATCGCGCATAGACACCCGGCTCGATATAGAGGCTGTCCTCGAGCCCGACCCGAACGCTGCCGCCGAGCAGGATGGCCTGAGTGGCGATGTGGATCTGACTGTCGCCGCCTCCGGCGGCCGCCCAATGCGTACCGGGCGGCAGCATGTCCCGCATCGCGATCATCGCCTGAACCGTGGCGGGCGCACCCCACCTGACGCCCTGGATGAACTGTGCGAGCACAGGAGCGTCGATCAGCCCCTCGGCGACCATCTGGCAGGCAAAGCCGACATGACCCAGCTCGAAGATCTCCAGATCAGGTTTGGTGCCGGCGACACGAACGCGCCTCGCCATCTCACGCAGATGATCAGGCGTGTTCATGAAAACCGCCTTGTCGAAGTTCACGGACCCCATGTCGAGGCTGCACATGTCCGGCTTGAGCGCCTCGACATGGGCCACCCTGGACTCTGCGCTGCGATAGTTCGTCCCCGCCCCGGCAATGGAAGGTTCCGGTGAGCCGGGAATATAGAACCCTCCGTCACCGCAGGTCAGCTCGATGATCAGGTGCTCGTCGCGCTCGCGGATGCGCTCCATCACTTCACGATAAAGCGCGATGTCGCTGGCGGCCTTGCCGGTATCCGGATCGCGGACATGGATATGGGCAATCGCGGCTCCGGCTCTTGCGGCCTCCAGCGCCGCCTCCGCGATCTGCCGCGGGGTTATCGGGACGGCGGGATTCTCGCGAAACGTATCACCCGCGCCGGTCACCGCGCAGGTGATGACCAGTTTGTCAGCCATCATTCGTCTCCCGTAGGTTCAGTCATGTCCCGATCCTGGAAGATCGTGGTGATGTCGCTCGTCGGACCCAGTTCCAGCGCGGACTGGCGGTAGAACCGACCGACCCCGTCGAGCAATTCTTCGGAGAGGCCGACGGTCTGGAGAAGCTCGACCGCCAGTTCCACATCCTTGACGAGACTCTCCAGATGCGAACCGAAATTGAAGGTCCCTTGCATCACGAAATCGGGGATGACCTTCTCGGTCATCTTCGATGCCGCGAGCCCGCCGTTCCACACCTCGATGACCTGGCGTGGGTCGAGCCCGACACGGCACGCGGCCCTGAATGCCTGCGAGGCGACTGCCAGGGTGGCGGACGTCAGCATGTTGTTCGTCAGCTTGAGGGCCTGGGCCATCCCGGGGCGGTCACCCAGATAGGTGACGCTGGCGGCGTAGGCGTCGAGGACAGGACGCACCCGTTCGACCGCAGATGTCGGCCCCGCCGTCATCACCGCGAGGCGTCCTTCCCTGGCGGCGGCCGGGCCGCCGGACATCGGCGCATCGACCGTCTCGATTCCCGCTGGCGCAAGGCCCGCCGCCAGCTCCTCGACAAGCGCCAGTCCCGATGTGCCGGTGTGAACATGGATGCAGCAGCGGCGTCCCGCGACGATGCCGTCGGGGCCAAGGACGACGGACCGGTGAGCCGCCGCGTTCGGCAGGCAGGTGATAACCACATCCGCCAGATCGGCGACTTCCCGCGGAGTCGAGGCGACCTTGTCGAACTCTTTCGTCGCGTCGGCATTGCCGTCATGCGCGATCAGGACGAAGCCTGCGCCGCGGATCCGCTTCGCCATCGGCAGCCCGATCTGCCCGAGGCCGATAAATCCCACTACATCATTCAAGGGCACCTCCTGCGGGGCGGTAGAAGGCTTCTACCGTCTCTCGCCCGTCAAAGCAGAATCTGCGTGATCTCCGGGAACATCACCAGGATGAAGAGCACGGCCGTCTGGATCGCCATGAAGGGCAGGAACGAATAGAAGATCTGGGCAAGAGTGATCTCGGGCGGCGCCACCGACTTCAGATAGAAGGCTGCCGGCGCAAATGGCGGGCTGAGGAAACTCACCTGCATGTTGACGCAGAACAGGATGCCGAACCAGATCGCCACGTTCTTCGGGTCGAGACCGCCCAGCAGCCCCAGTTCGTCGACCGGCAGGCGGGCAAGGATCGGCAGGAAGACGGGCATGGCGAGCAGGACGATGCCGATCCAGTCCAGCAGAGTGCCGAGGAACAGGAAAATGAGCATCATCATGACGATGATGAGCATAGGGGGCAACTCGAGGCCGACGATGAGGTTGGCGATATAGTTCGGCCCGCCGACGATCGCGTAGGCGCCGGCGAGAGCGGTCGCCCCCAGCGAGACCCAGAGGATCGAGCCGGTCGACAGCAGGGTGCGGTTGAGCGCCTCCCACACGACGGCGAACGTCAGCTCACCCCTTATCAGGATCATGAGCAGGGCGACGGCGGTGCCCATCGCGGCCGCTTCGGTGATGCCGGTGATGCCGCCATAGATCGAGCCGAGCACGACGGTTCCGACAATGGCCGGGCGCAGCAGTCCCGGAAGGGCCCGCAGCTTGTCCTTCCAGGTGACTTCTTCCACCGGAAGCGGGGCCAGAGCCGGATTCAGCCAGACACGCACCAGGACATAGAGCATGAAGCCCAGCGCGAGCATCAGGCCCGGTATGATCGCCGCGGTGAACAGCCCCTTGATGGAGGTCTCGGCCACCGAGCCGTAGATGATCAGCACGATCGAGGGCGGGATCAGGGCAGCGAGCGATCCCGAGGCGCAGATCGTGCCGACGGCGATATTCCTGTCGTAGCCGAGACGCAGCATCTGCGGCAGCGCCACCAGCCCGAGCATGACGATCTCGCCGCCGATGATGCCGGACATCGACGCAAGGATCACCGCCATGACGATGGTCACGACCCCCACTCCGCCGCGCACGCGGCCAAGCAGGATGCTGAGGCTGTTGTACATCTCCCTGGCTATGCCCGATCGTTCGAGCAGCGTTGCCATGAGCAGGAACAGCGGCACCGACAGAAGCACATAGTCGGTCGCCAGCCCATACATTCCCTGAGACAGGATGTTGAATGGCCCGGTGCCCCAGGACCGGAACAGGAGATCGGGGCCGAACTTCATCAGCAGCGTCGCGACGGCGAGCGCACCGGAAGCGAGGCCGAGCGGCATGCCGATCGCCAGCAGGGCGCACATCCCTGCCAGGATCACGAGCGAGATTGTGCCGGTATCCATGGTCCGCCTCCCCGATTATGCTTTGGTTATTCGACGTCGATCTTCGGTCGATCGATCTGGCGGCCTTCCCGGTCTATAAAGAGGTAGACCACGGCTTGGATCGCGATGAGGGTGACCACCACCAGCAGGAGCGGCTTGACCACCGCGGGCACCGGCGTGTTCCAGATCGTGCCGAGCGTTTCCCAGCGCAGCAGCTTGTCGCGTGCCTCGTTGAAGCTTCCGAATACCAGGCAGAACGCGAATACGCCGGTGAGCAGCGCCGAGAGGCCGTCGAAGATCCGCCGGGTTCCGGAGGAGACCGCGTCGTAGATCACGGTCACCCGGATGTGACCCCGCTTCTCCATCACGGTGACGCCGCTAATCAGGAAAACGATGCTGCCGAACCAAAGGGACGTCTCGTAGACCCACAGCGTGGGCTGTCCGACGATGTAGCGCATGATCACTTCGTAGAACATCATCGCGGCAATGGCGGCGATGAGGATCTTGGCCACGAACGCCATGGCGGCGCTTATCCATGCCAGCACGCGTTCAAGTTGGTTCAACGGCATCCGAGACCTCCCGCAGCGCCATTCCTGCCGATCGGCGCGGCAGCGCCGACCGGCCTGCTCCAGCCTTATTCAGCCAGACCGAGTTTCTGGAGGTAGTCGAGGTGCCGCTGCAGGAGGTCGCCGGACTCGGGCGACTTCTCGGCGAACTTTCGCATCTTCTCCTGAGCGACCTGCCTGAAGGTGGCCCGGTCCTCCTTCGACCAGTCGGTCAGGTTCACGCCCTTGGCCTTCAGCTCGACGGACGCATCGATGTCGCGGTTGAAATGCGTGATGGTGGTCTGCAGCGACAGCTTCTGCATGGCGACCTCCATAATGCGCTTGAGGTCGTCGGGAAGGGCGTCCCAGGCATCCTTGCGGATCGCCAGGTGATCGGCGGGCAAGGAATGGAAGCCGGGATAGGTGGCGTTCTTGACGATGTCCAGCAGGCCGGAGCCGACATTGTTCGCCAGGCTCGATGCATCGGCGCCTTCGATGACGCCCGTCTCGAGACCGGTGAACACCTCGGAGAAGTCCATCACGACCGGGCTTGCGCCGAACTCCGCGAAGATCTCCGCCATCGGGCCGGCCGGCGAGCGGAACTTGTAGCCCTTCAGAGATTCCACGCCTTCGAGCGGCCGCGACGAAGACATCGATTCCGCCCCCAGCAGCCACCATCCGACAAAGTGCATGTTGTACTTGCCGTACAGCTCCTGCACCTTCTGCATGTTGTCGCCGGAGTAGAGCCAGGCGTACATCTGCCAGGGATTGTCGTAGAAGCCGAACAGATCGCCGACAAACTGGAAGGCGGGGTCCTTGCCGACCTGATACGCGCCGCTGGTCATGTCCGCGTCGAGGATGCCGCTCGCAGCCGCGTCGAACGTCTCCGTCGATTTGACGACCGATGCGGAATAGAAGATCTCGATGTCGATCCGGCCGCCCGACATCGTCTCGACGTCCTCGACGAACTGGGTTGCCAGCTTGCCGGACGGCGATTCCGGTCCGTACAAGATCTGGAGCCGGAACGTGTGATCGGCGGCGAATGCGGCCGTCGTGCAAGTCGCGATCAATGCAGCGAGCGAGACTTTCGATAGCAATTTGTAAGACATCTGTTCCTCCCTGTTTGAGATGTTTGTCGATGGGCGAGTTCAGTAGAGCGATGCGCCCCCATCGACGATGACTGTCTGGCCCGTGATGTGCCGGCCCGCTTCACTGGCGAGCAGCAGGGTGATCCCCTTCAGGTCCGCTTCGCCTCCGAGCCGGCCCACGGGCGTCATGCGCACTGCCGCCTCCTCGAAGCTGTCGAGAACCTGTCGCGTCATCTTCGAAGGAAAGTAACCGGGCGCTATCGCATTGATATTTATTCCGTATTTACCCCATTCGGCCGCCAGCGAACGCGTGAGGCCGACCAGCGCGGCCTTGGAGGCGTTGTAGCCAACGGTCGGCGGCGTCTCGGGGTGCGGCGCAAAGAAGGCCATGATCGAGGCGACGTTGATGATCCGGCCCGATCTGCGCGGAATGAAGGAGGCATTCGCGACTGCCTGCGACAGAAGAAACGGCGTGTTGAGGTTGAGCGAAATGACTTTCAGCCACTGCTCGGGCGTCTGCTCTTCGGCCGGGGCGCCCCAGGTCGTGCCGGCATTGTTCACGAGGATGTCGACAGGCCCCACTCTGTCGACGATGTTTGCGACCAGACCGGAGATGGCATCGGTATCGCTGAGGTTGGCCGTGAAGGTCGATACCGTCCCGCCGGCACGACGGATGCGATCTTCCGCCTGCTGCAGGTCGGCTTCCTTCCTGGCCGTCAGCACGACATGCGCCCCGAACTCGGCCAGGGCTTCGGCCATCTGCAATCCGAGGCCGCGCGACCCCCCGGTGACGAGAGCGACTTTCCCATCGAGCCGCAGCAGGCTGGCGATCGATGGCGAGCCTTCCAGCGGCAAGTCCCGGATGCTCGAAGGGGCGGCAGAACTCATGACGGTCTCATATCCGAACGAATTTCGCGGAGAGCTCCCGCTCCCTAGAAGGCGACCCTGTCGCTGCCCTTCAACTGAAGCATTTCGCGCGCCTCGTCGGGCGACGCCACCTCCAGCGACAGTTGCTCGATCAGCGCCCTGATCGTCCGCACCTGCTCCGCGTTGGACGTGGACAGCCGGCCCGGACCGGACCACAGATTGTCTTCCAGGCCGACGCGGACATTGCCGCCCATCAGCAGCGATGTGGTCGCCGTCGGGATCTGGGCCCTGCCGGCCCCCAGGACCGACCACACATAGTCATCGCCGAACAACCGGTCCGCCGTGCGTCGCATATGGGCGATGTCTTCATGATGCGTCCCGATGCCGCCGAGAATGCCGAACACGCTCTGGATGAAGAATGGCGCCTTGATCAGACCGCGATCGACGAAGTGCGCGCAGGTGTAGAGATGGCCGATGTCGTAGCACTCGATCTCGAACCGGGTGCCGTTGTCGGAGCATGTCTTGAGGATGCCTTCGATGTCCGCGAACGTGTTCTTGAACATCCCCGACCGGCTCGCCTCGAGGGCGGGTTTCTCCCAGTCGTGCCGAAACTCCTTGAAACGCTGCAACATGGGATAGAGACCGAAATTCATGGTCCCCATGTTCAGGGATGCGACTTCGGGCTTGAACTGGGCGGCCGGGCGGAGACGCTCCTCGATCGTCATGCCGACGCTGCCGCCCGTCGTGATGTTGAGGACTGCGTTCGTGGCCTGTTTGATCCTCGGGAGGAACTCGGCGAAATGCTTCGGGTCCTGGCTGGGCTTTCCGGTCTCGGGATCCCGTGCATGAAGGTGGATGATCGTGGCGCCGGCCTCCGCGGCCTCGATGGCTTGGTGCGCGATCTCCGAAGGCGTCACCGGAAGATGCGGTGACATGGACGGCGTGTGCACTGCGCCGGTGATAGCGCATGTGACGATCACTTTCCGCTGCTTGCCCGGGTTTGCCATGTCGATCCTCCCTCTGCGGCTTGCATAGCAGGGCGCTAGGTGATGTTCAAGTGGCTTGTTGAACAACCCAACGAGCGGCTAGCCGGCTTGTTAGGTGTGCCGATAAAGCGTATGGGACTTCGACTGGAAAATAGAGGAAAGGCAGTGCGACATGGCTGGCTTCACCCGCATCGACCTCACGCCCGCATATCGTGCGGTGAGCGATGAGATTGAACGCAGCATTCTGTCCGGTCGCCTTAGTCCGGGAGACATGCTGCCTTCCGAGACGGAGATGGCCGCACAGTTCGGGGTGAATCGTCATACGCTGCGCGAAGGATTGCGGCTGCTCGAACAGAACGGGCTCCTCAAGCGCGAGACGGGGCGGCGCCTTCAGGTCTGCCTGCCTCACCTCGGTGAACTCGCACCGAACGCGTCGCGTGCGCTCGCCCTCAACCGTGTGACATTCCGGGAGCTGTGGGAAGTCCAGATCGATCTGGAGCCGAGTGGAGCCGAACGCGCGGCTTCCCGCATGACGCCGGAAATCTGCGAGCGGTTCGAAGCGAATCTTGCGGACACCGAGGCTGCCCTGAATGATCCGGAGCGGGCGACGCGCCTGGACATAGAATTCCATGCGCTGGTCATGACGGCGTCGGGAAACCGCGCCTCCCTCCTGGCGCATGAGCCGATTTCACTGCTGTTCTTTCCGACGACGAGCCGCCTTCTCAGCCATCCCAAGGCGCAGGGAGTCGCCGCAAAGCGCATGATCGAGGCGCACCGCAATATCTTCGAGGCGATCCGGCGCGGAGAAGGGGAGACGGCCCGATGCTGGATGCGCAAGCACAACGAGGATTTTCTGCGAGGCTATGCCTTGTGTGGCTTCGATCTCGATATTCCGGTGGAGTGGTCCGACGCCAATTCTCCGGGTTCGCCGCAGCGCGCCTCGGCATCTTCGGAATAGGGAACAGGCAGGGCGGCGTCGACGACCGTCTGCGCCCCGCCCGACACGGCGGGCAGGGCGCAGCAGGCCGGGGAGTGGGGTTCCCCGGCCGGGCGGAGGACCCTAGGACTCAGCTCTCGCTGGTCACCCTGAGCAGGGGCTCGTCCTTGCCGTCCCTGATCTCGTAGAGCTCGAAATCGCGGCTCTTGACCTGGCCGTTGTCGTGGAGGTCGACCGCCGAGCTGGCGCCGTCGTAGTTGATCGCCTTGCCGGCGGCGAGCAGCCTGGCGCCTTCCTCGAAGCCCGTCGCCCTTTCGCCGGGGCCGTTCGAGACCTTGAGGATGTGCTCGCGCAGCGCCGCGGGCTCGGTCGAGCCCGCGCTGGCGATGGCGAGGAGCAGGACGTTGATCTGGTCGAAGGCGACCGAGCCGTAGGCGTTCTGGACCTGGCCGTTGGGCGCGACCCCGACGAGGTCCAGATAGGCGTCGTAGGCGTCCTTGCCGATGGGCGGGACGGGGAAGCCGTGCAGGATGCCGTTGGCGGCGTCGCCCGCCACCTCCTTGAACTGCGGCCCGACCGCGAAGGAAAGGGCGAAGACCTGCCCGCCATAGCCGGCGCGCACGAGCTCGCGGTAGAAGGCGGTGAAGTCGTTGACATAGCCGGGGACGAAGACCGCCGGGGGGTTGTCGCGGATCACCCGGTCGACCTCGCCGCGGAAGGAGGTCTGGGTCGGGTTGTAGAGGAACGGCTCGCCGGCGACCTTGCCGCCGGCCGCGACCAGCGCGCCGGAGAAGCTGTCGACCATCGAGCTGGCGAAGTCGTTGTTCGGGCCGACGAAGGCGATCTCCTTGAACCCGCGCTCGACGGCGAGCCGGGCGAGCGCCGCGCCCCATGCCGCGTTGAGCGGCTGGAAGTTGAACAGCAGCCCCTTCTTGTCGCCATCGGGCAGGGCGTCCGACGACGACATCGAGAGCTGGAGCACGTTGGCCTCCTGCGCCAGCGGCATGATCCCGAGCGTGCTCGAGGATTCCCAGGTGCCGAGGATGGCGATGACGCGGTCGACGTCGATCAGCTTGCGCGCCGCGCGCACGGCCGCCTCCGGGTTGGTCTCCGAGTTCTCCACGGTGAGCACGATCTCGCGGCCGAGCACGCCGCCGGCGCGGTTGGCGAGGTCGACCACGCGGCGGTGGACGTCGGCGATCTCGGCGCCGTAGGCGCCGCCGCTGCCGCTGAGCGGCGGCAGGGTGCCGAGGCGGATGGGCTCGGACTGCGCCAGCGCGTGGCGCAGCAGGACGGGCGCGGCGAGGGCGGCGGCGGAGCCGTGGAGGAAAAGGCGGCGCGAGAGGGTTTTCATGACGAGGATCCTTTGGTGGAGGTTGCCGGGGTGGAGGTTGCCGGGAGGGAGAAGGAGGCGACGGGTTCGGCAGGCGCCGGGCGCGGACGCTCGGGCAGCAGGCCTTCGGGGCGGAAGCGGATCGCGAGGATGAGCGCAACGCCGATGACGATGAAGCGCAGCGCCGCGACCTGCTCGGAATCCAGCCACGGCAAGTAGGGCCCGAGGAAGCGGCTGCCCTCGTAGACGGCCGTCACCACGACCGCGCCGAGGACGACGCCCATATTGTTGCCCGCCCCGCCGACGACGAGGGAGATCCAGACAAGGACCGCGACGGGCGTGGTGAAATTGTCGGGCGTGATGGTCTGGACGTAATGCGCATAGAGCGCGCCCGTCGCCGCCATGATGGCGCTGCCGATGGTGAAGGCCTGGAGACGATAGGCGAACACGTTCTTGCCGAGCGTGGCCGGCACGAGGTCGTCCTCGCGGATGGCGCGCAGCACCCGCCCGTAGGGCGCGCGGGCAAGGCGCTCGACGAGCAGGAAGACGAGCACGAGGAGCAGCAGGACGAGGCCGAGATAGAACAGGCTCGCCCCGTCGCGCGAGAGCCCCTCGGGGATGGGGCGCTCAGAGATGATGAAGCCGCGCGGCCCCCGCGTCAGCCAGTCCTCGTTGGCGAGGGCGAGGCGGACGGTCTCGGCGAAGCCCAGCGTGACGATGGCGAGGAAGTCGCCGGACAGCCTGAGCGACAGGCTGGCGACGGCCGCGCCCGCGACGGCGCCGACGGCGATGGCGACGCCGAGCCCGACGAGGAAGCTCTGCCCGCCCGTCTCGGTGACGATGGCGCTCGCATAGGCCCCGAGGCCGTAGAAGCCGACGATGCCGAAATTGATCAGGCCCGTCATGCCGTATTGCAGGTTCAGGGCGAGCGCCAACACCGCGTAGATGGCGGTGATGGTGAGGATGGCGACGAGATAGGCTTCCATTTTTCCGCTATTTCCGTTCGATCGCCGCGCCGAGCAGCCCTTGCGGGCGCAGCAGGAGCATCAGCGCGATCACCACGAAGCCGACCGCGGCCTTGTAGGGCGGGGAGACGAAGATCACCGTCAGCTCCTCGGCAAGGCCGATCACCAGCGCGCCGATCGCCGCGCCGGCGGCGGAGCCGAGGCCGCCGAAGATCGCCGCGGCGATGACGGGGATTGTGATCACCCACGACAGCGAGGGCTCGATCGCCAGATCGACCCCGACCAGCGTTCCGCTCAGTCCGAACAGCGCCCCGGCGATGGCGAGGCCGAACAGATGCACGCGCCCGACCGGCAGGCCGCGCACCTCGGCGAGGGAGGGGTTGTCGGACACGGCGCGCAGGGACTGCCCGGCGCGGGTGAAAGCGAGGACGAGCCCGACCAGCGCGACCGCGGCGGCGGCGACGGCGATGACGACGACCATCTCCCGGGTGATCCGCACGCCGCCGAACACCATCGGCCCGACCAGCGGCAGGTCGTAGCCGCGGATGGAGGTGCCGAAGGCGAAGCGCAGCACGTTCTCGACGACGAAGGACAGCGCCACCGAGACGAGGAGGAGGGTGGCGCCGCTGCGGCCGCGCAGCGGCCTGAACACCAGCCGGTCGCTCGCCGTCACCAGCAGCGCCGTCACGGCCATGGCGACGACGGCGCAGGCCCATAGCGGAAGGCCGAACACGACGTTCGCCACCCATGTCGCATAGGAACCGAAGACGACGAAGGCCCCGGCGGCGAAGTTGGCGTAGCGGAACAGCGTGAAGACCAGCGTGAACGCCACGGCGGCGGGCGCGATGATCGCCGCGCTGGCAAGGGCGTTGAGAAGGGTCTGGATCATGCGGCCTCGCCGAAGAACAGCGCGCCGAAATCGGGCTCGGCGGCGAGCAGCGCCGCCGGCCCCTGCCTCGCCACCCTGCCGTCGACCAGGACCAGCGCCCGGTCGGCGCGGTCGAGCGCGGCGCGCGCGTTCTGCTCGACGATGAGAATGCCGAGCCCGGCCCCGGCGGCGAGGGCGCGCAGCCGGTCGAGCATCTCGGCGACGAGCTGCGGGGAAAGCCCGGCCGTCGGCTCGTCGACCAGCAGCAGGCGCGGCCGCGCCATCAGGCTCATCGCCAGCGCCACGATCTGGCGCTGCCCGCCGGAGAGGCGCCCCGCCGGCCGGGCGAGGAGGCCGCCGAGCGCCGGCAAGAGGTCGATAACCTCGTCGCGCCGCTTCGCCGCGTCGGCGCGGGAGAGGCCGCTGACGGCGAGGTTCTCGGCGACGGTCAGGGTGCGGAAGACGTTGCGCTCCTGCGGCAGGAAGGCGACGCCCGCCGCCGCCTTCTGCGAGGGGGAAAGGCCCGTCACTTCGCGGCCGTCGACGCAAACGCTGCCGCCGGTGACGATTGCGAGGCCGGCGACGGCCTTCAGCAGCGTCGACTTGCCGGCGCCGTTGGGGCCGACGAGGGCGACGGTCTCGCCGGCGGCGACGCCGAGCGTGACGCCGTGGACGATGTCGCCAGCGCCGTAGCCCGCGCGCAGGTCGGTCAGCGAAAGCAGCATCACGCGGCCTGCCCGAGATAGGAGTCGACGACCTCGCGCCGCGCGGCGACCTCGGCGAAGGGGCCGTCCGCGAGCACCCTGCCGGCGGCGAGGACGACGACGCGCGACGAGATCCTGCGGATCAGCCCGACATTGTGCTCGATGACGACGAAGGTCTTGCCGGAATTGCGGTTGAGGTCATGGATCAGCCCGGCGATCTCGTCGACGAGATGCGGCGCGACGCCGGCGGCGACCTCGTCGAGAAGGATGGTGTCCGCCCCCGACATCAGGCAGCGCGCCAGCTCGAGGAGCTTCTTCTGACCTCCGGACAGCGCGGCGGCGGGAAGGGATTCGCGCCCCGACAGGCCGGCCCGCGCCAGCACCGCCCGCGCCTCGTCGACCAGGCGGCGCTCGGCCGCCCGCGTCGCGGCCGGGCGCAGCAGCGCGCCGGCGAGGCTTTCTCCGGGATGGCGCGGCGCGGCCAGAAGCACGTTCTCCAGCACCGTCAGCCGGTCGAGCTCGCGCGCGAGCTGGAAGGTGCGCACCAGCCCGCGGCGCGCCAGATGATGCGGGGCGAGGCCGGTGACGTCCTCGCCGCGCAGGGCGAGCCGGCCGGCATCCGGCGCAAGGACGCCGGAAAGAAGGTTGAACAGCGTCGTCTTCCCCGCGCCGTTCGGGCCGATCAGGCCGACGACCTCGCCGGCCTCGACGCGCAGCGACACCGCGTCGACCGCGGCCAGCGCGCCGAAGCTCTTCCTCAGCGCGACGGCTTCCAGACGGGGCGCCGTCTCAGGCATGGGCCGGCTCGCCCGCCGCCGCTGCGGCCTCGTCGTCCTCGATCTGGAGAACGTCGTTGAAGCGGTTGAAGAAGCCGGTCAGCGCGGTGCGCAGGGTCAGCTCGACGATCTGCGCCTCGGTGAACTTTTCCCGCAGCGCGTCGAACAGGCCGTCGCGGATGCGGTGGGGATCGAGCGTCACCGCCTCGGCCCAGCGCACGACGAGCTTGTCGGTGTCGTCGAGCTCGGGATGGTCCTCGTAGTCGCGGATGCGGTCGACGCCCTCGGGGGACAGGCCCTCGACCACCAGCGCCGGCTTGTGGTGGGCGACGCAATAGTGGCATTCGTTGAGCTGCGAGACGACGACGATGGCGATCTCCAGATACCGTTTCGGCAGGGTCGCCGCCGCGCGCAGCTCCAGCAGCATCGCCGTCAGGTGGTCGAGCGCCGCCGGCACATGCGCCAGCACCGCGACCTGGTTGCGGAACGGTCCGTACTGGGTGGCGTAGTTCTCGTAGGCGGCCGCGAGGTCGGCGGGCAGTTCACTGGACGGGATGGAGCGTACTCGGGCCATGTAGAGGGATCCGCATGTTGGTCCCGACGGGGCGCGCGGCTTGCCGTCGGGGTCTGGCTGGCGACTAACCATGAAAGGTCGGGCGGGCCGGCCGGCCCGCGGGCCAACCGATCACGCACAGGTTACGAAGGGGCACCCGGCCGATAAAGGCGCGCCATGTCGGATGAGGGAACACCGGGAGAGTATGATTCCGCCGGCGGGGCGAACGGTGGAAAATTATTCCCGTGCCGGGGATGATTAGCGGGCGGCTTCCGGCGGCGCCCGGGGAATAGGGTGCGGGCCGGTTACTTGATCCCAACCCATCCCGCAGGGACAGGCTTGAACACGTAAGTGCCGAATTCGCAGAAATCCGCGGTATCGTGATACCAGCGCTCGTCCCCGAAAGTGAAATACAGTTCGTAGGCGCAATTTCCATCGACAATCGTGAACTCGACAGATGCGCCGGCAGGAACGGCACTATGCGGCAGCGGATCACCCGGCCCGTCTGAAAGGTGAGCCGGATAAGCGTAGGTTTCTACGATATCAAGTTCGGTAGGGTTCTCGATAACGAACGTCGTATCTTCGGCGATCGCAATGCTGCCGTATGCAAGCATCATCGCCGCGGCCAGGACTGACGGAGATCGATGCAGCATAGCGACATCTCCCGACGCAGATGACAAGGAAACCACACATCGAGCCGACCGACAAGCAGCGCTAGCTCCCGGGCAACTATCGTCGCTCCGCTCAAGATTCGTCAGAATGGCGGCGTTTTGCCGCTTCGCGGCAGTACATGATGAAAAGAGGCACGCCGAGAATCGCGAGGCTCCACGGGAAAAGGGCGACCACAAAGGCGACCATTGCGACCGCCCAGGCGATCGCCGAGATCACCTTGAGAGAGCCAAGCAGATATCGTCGCCAATTGCTCATGGCCCGAACCTAACTATGACGGAACCGATGTCAAAGCGGGGCGGTGCGTGGTCGGCCGCCAGCGAACGGGCCGTGCCGGATTCGTGCCGCACGGTTGCGCAGAGTCATGCTGCGTGGATCGGCGGAGGGGATAGGGTTGAAACCCTGAGGAAACTGGTGCTGCGAGAGAGGATTGAACTCTCGACCTCTCCCTTACCAAGGGAGTGCTCTACCACTGAGCTACCGCAGCCTGCCCTGAGGGTGGCGGACTTCTGCCACATGCATCGGGCAAGCGCAAGCGCAGATTGAGCTTTTGCTTGCGGTGGGCGAGGGGCCTTGAGGAGCTGCGTGAGACCAGGGTCCGGGGCGGCGTGTGAAAGGGTTTTCGGCCTGGTGCGCGGTCAAGCAGAAGCGGGAAGGCAGGCGGATGCGGGGAGGGTGAGCGCCTGCTGCACCTTCGCGCGGATCTCGTTCAGCGAGAACGGCTTGGCCACCACGTCGATGACGATGCGTTCGAGATCGGCGGCGCGCTCGCGCTGCTCGGCATAGCCGGTCATCAGCAGGATCTTCAGGTCCGGGAACTCGTGCGCGGCCTGCTTCGCCATCTCGATGCCGTCCATGGCCGGCATGCGGATGTCGGACAGGACGAGGTCGTAGCCGCCGCCCGCCTCGCGGATCGAGGCGAGGCCGATATCGCCGTCCTCCGCCGTCTCGACGCGGTGGCCGCCGGCGGCGATGGCGCGGGCGGTGAAGGCGCGCACGGATGCGTCGTCCTCGACGATCAGGATCCGGGCCATGGGTTACGCGTCTCCCTTGACGATGCCGACGAAGGGCAACTCGCGGAAGGCATGGCCGACATCCATGCCGTAGCCGACGACGAAATAGTCGGGGCATTCGAAGCCGACGAAATCGGCGTCGAGGTCGGTCTGGCGCCGGGAATGCTTGTCGAGCAGCACGGCGATGGACACGGTCTTCGCGCCGCGCGACAGCATCAGGTCGCGGGTGAACTTCAGCGTCTTGCCGGATTCGAGGATGTCGTCGATCAGGAGCACGTTGCGCCCGGCCACCTCGTTGTCGATGTCGCGCAGCACCTTGACCTCGCCCGAGACCGTGCCTGCGCCGTAGCTGGAGATGAAGATGAACTCGACTTCCGGAGACATGCCGGTGTCGTGCATGGCGCGGATCAGGTCGGCGGCGAAGACGAACGAGCCCTTGAGGATCGAGATGACGAGGAGGTCGTCATGGTCCCGTTCGGCAATCTCCTTGGCGAGCTCGAGATTGCGCCTGGCAATCGCGGAGGCGCTGAACAGCACCTCGATATCCTTGCCCCGCACCACTGGCATCAGCGTTCGTCCTCCTGAAATGCGACGGAAACCGTCCTGACCCCGGCGGCCGGCGCTTCGAGCCGGCTGGAGAAGGAATAGCGGTCGCCGGGTTTCAATTCCGTGTCCCGACCGGGCAGCCGGTAGCGCATGACGCCGCCGTCATTGGCGGTGACAGCGATCTCGATCGGCGGCAGCGGCAGCGGCGCCGAGCCGCGATTCTCGGCCCGCCCGTCGACGAAGAGGATGCCGCGCCCCTCGCGCGTTTCGACGCGGCTCCTGACGTCGGCGATGTGCAGCGGCGTCTTCGCCGGGGCGACGTCCGCCGGACCGCTGCCGATCAGCGCGTGGCCGCCGGAGATCCAGAAGGCGAGGACGACGGCCAGGAGGCCGGCCGCCCAGAAGAGGACGCCGCCGCGCCGCGTGCCCGCCGGCGCGCCGGACGCTTTATTCTTCAGGAAATCCATGCCCGCGGGTTCGGCCGCGTTGTTGGCCGCGCCGGCCTTCTCGAAGCGGGCCTGCGGGGCGTCGGCAGCCGGAGAGATCGTCTCGTACTGCGCGTCGGAAACGTCGTCGCCGGCCTGCGGCTTCGGCTCGCGCGGCTGGGTCCCGGACATGATTTCGCCGGAAACCGGGCGTGCCTTGTCGGCATGGTCGTCGTCATGGCCCATGCGGCCGGCATCCTTTCGCATTTCTTGCCCACGAGGTAGCCGCAAATGATTAACGCTTCGCTGCCCCGGCCGCCAGCGCCTGTGAATCTTAACCGCCCCTTAACCATAAAAGTGGGAGGTCTGGGCATCGCCGCGAACCGGCGCGGCGCCACCCGCACGCCTGCCGCGGACCCAGAGGGATTCCAGTGATTCGCTTCGAGAATGTCGGGTTGAGATACGGGATGGGGCCGGAAATCCTCCGCGACATCTCGTTTCATCTGCCGGAGCGCTCGTTCCAGTTCCTCAGCGGCCCATCGGGCGCGGGCAAGACCACGCTTCTGCGGCTGCTCTTCCTGTCGCTGAAGCCGACGCGCGGGCTGATCACCGTCTTCGGCAAGGACCGCTCGCGCATCACGCCGCGCGACCTGCCGCATATGCGCCGGCGGATCGGCGTCGTGTTCCAGGATTTCCGCCTGCTCGACCACATGACCACCTACGAGAACGTGGCGCTGCCGCTGCGCGTGCGCGGGCGCGAGGAGACTTCCTACCGGGCCGACGTCATCGAGCTGCTGAAATGGGTCGGGCTCGGCGAGCGGATGCATGTCCTGCCGCCGGTGCTGTCGGGCGGCGAGAAGCAGCGCGCGGCCATCGCCCGTGCGCTGATCGAGCAGCCGCGCATCCTCCTCGCCGACGAGCCGACCGGCAATGTCGACCCGCCGCTGGCGCGCCGGCTGCTGCGCCTGTTCATCGAACTGAACCGCCTCGGCACGGCGGTGGTGATCGCCACCCACGATCTCAACCTGATGGAGCAGGTGGATGCGCGGCGCATGGTCCTCGAGGGCGGGAGGCTCGAAATCCATGACTGAGCCGCGCCAGCTCATCGAGGCGGTCGCCCGGGCGCTTCCGGCCCTGCGCGGGACGGAGTCGGGGCGGACGATGACGTCCATCGTGCCGTCGCAGAACGTCGCCGGCAGCGCGCTGATCCTCGTCATCGCCATCATGACCTTCCTGTCGTGCCTGACGCTCGGCGCGGTGACGCTGGTGCGCGACACCGCCTCGGCCTGGCAGACTCAGATCGCCCGCGAGGCGACGATCCAGATCAAGCCGGAGGATGGGCTCGACATGGAGGCGGCGCTTGCCGCCGCCCAGCGCGTCGCCACCGGCTTCGCCGGGGTGCGCTCGGCCACCATCGTCGACCGCGGTGCCACCCAGCGGCTGCTGGAGCCATGGCTCGGCGCGGGGTTCGACCTCGACGAATTGCCGGTGCCGCGTCTCGTCATCGTCGCCATCGACCCGGCCGGCCCGCCCGATTTCATCGCGCTCAGGGCGGCGCTGGCGGAGGCCGTGCCGCAGGCCGTCCTCGACGACCACCGCACTTGGGTGGACCGGCTGGTGGCCATGGCCAACACCACCGTCACCATCGGCGTCTCGGTGCTGGCGCTGATGCTGGCGGCGACCGTGCTCGCTATCGTCTTCGCCACGCGCGGGGCAATGGCCGGCAACGGCCACATCATCGAGGTGCTGCATTTCGTCGGCGCGGAGGCCCGCTTCATCGCCCGCGAGTTCCGCCACCACTTTCTGCTGATCGGGATGAAGGGGGCGGCAGCCGGCGGGCTGGCCGCCGCCGCGGTCTTCCTCGGCTTCTCGTGGTGGTCGTCGCTCAACATGGCGACGCCGCAGGCCGACCAGGCGACCGCGCTGTTCGGCAACTTCGCCATCGGTGCCTCCGGCTATGCCGGCGTGGTGCTGATCGTGCTCGTCGTCGGGGTGCTGACGGCCGCCACCTCGCACCTGACGGTCGTGTCCTATCTCGGCGACATAGACGCCACCCGCCGCGAGGGCTGAGAAAGGCGGGGTGCGGCATGGCGGCACCTGCACACGGCCGGCAAACAAGGCTATTCTTCGCCGTATTTCGCGGTTAACGATTGCCACCATGAAGGGGCCGGAATCGACACGGGAAAATGCCGAAGGCAAAGCGCGTCCGCGCGGCCGGCGCGCGGCCGGCATCGTGCTCGCGATCCTGTTCGGCGGGGCGCTGGCCTTCCTCGGCGGCTTCGCTGCCTTCGCCAGCCATGTCGCGCGCCTGACCACCCCGGCCGAGCAGCCGGACGCCGACGCCATCATCGTCTTGACGGGAGGCGAGAAGCGCCTCGACGCGGCGGTCGATCTCCTGAAGTCGGGCAAGGGCAGGCGCCTGCTGATCAGCGGGGTGCATCCGGCGGCCGGCCTCTCCGATCTCCAGCGCGCCACCGGGGGCGATGCGGGCCTGTTCGACTGCTGCGTCGACATCGACCATGCCGCGCTCGACACGATCGGCAATGCCGAGGAAAGCGCCAAATGGGTGACGAGCCACGCCTATGACAGCGTCATCGTCGTCACCAACAACTACCACATGCCGCGCAGCCTGCTCGAATTGAAGCGGCTGATCGGCGACGCCGAGCTGCAACCCTATCCGGTGGTCAACACAAGGCTCGACGGCGGCGAATGGGTGGCGAACCGCGAGGCGCTGCGCGTCCTGTTCACCGAATACGCCAAATATCTCGGCGCGCTGGCGCGCGGCGTCGTACCGGGCCTGTCGCCGCGCGCCGCCGGGCAGGACGAGGCGCAGCACGCCGGCACGGCCGGGTGAGACGGCGCACCGTGCGCATCGCGCCTGTTTCCCTTTGGCCGGGGCTGGTGTAACGAGCGGGCACGATATTGTCCGGTTCGTTCCATGCTCGCTCTCCGCTCGCTGGCGTTCAACGCCGCCTTCTATCTCAGCCTCATCGTCCAGATGATCGTCTGGACGCCGTTCTATTTCTTCATGCCGCGCCATCGCGCATGGATCGTGCCACGGTTCTGGTCCTCCTCCAGCATGAAGCTGCAGGAATGGCTGGTCGGGACAAAGGTCCGCATCGAGGGAGAGGAGAACCTGCCGCAAGGGCCGTTCATCCTCGCGCCCAAGCACCAGTCGTTCTGGGACACGATCGCCTTCTTCCCCTACCTGTCGGACCCGGTCTACATCCTGAAGCGGGAGCTGATGTGGATTCCGCTGTTCGGCTGGTATGTCGGCAAGATGCGGATGATCCCGATCAACCGCGGCAGCCGCTCGAAGGCGCTGAAGCAGGCGCTGGAGGTGGCGAAGGTGCGGATGGCGGAGAACCGCCAGCTCATCATCTACCCCGAGGGCACGCGCCGGCCGGTCGGCGCCGAGCCGGCCTACAAATGGGGCATCGCGGAAATCTACGCCACGCTCGGCGTGCCGGTGGTTCCGGTCGCCCATGTCGCTGGTCTCTACTGGCCGCGCCGCAAGTTCATGCGCTATCCGGGCGTCATCCATGCCCGCTTCCTTCCCGCCATCGAGCCGGGGCTGGAGAAGGAAGCGTTCATGGCGCGGCTGATCGCCGAGACCGAGGCGGCGACGGACGCGTTGCTGATCGAGGCGGCGCTGTCCGACGATGCGCCGCCGCTGCCGCCGACGGCGCGCGAGCGGCTCAGGGCGCTGGGCGTGGAGCTGCCGGCTAAGGCGCGCTGAGCCGGGCGGCGATGCCCTCCAGCCAGCGGTCGCGGATGCCGAGCTCGCGCAGATGGGCGATGGTGTTCAGCACATAGTCCTCGTTGGCGCCGGCCTCTCCGGCCGCGCCGGCGATTGTCGCCGCCATTTCGTCCGGTCCGATGCCGCCGACATATTGCCGGTGCCGGCGGTCGGCGACATAGGAGACCGCCTCGACCGTGACGCCGGTGTCGAGCCGCACCGGCAGGCGCTTCTCGTGGTAGACGTTGGTCGTCATCTCGCGCGCGCGCAGATAGGCCATCACCTCCTCGGCGCGGCCGCCATCGACGCGGAAGGCCATGCCGAGGCAGGATCCGCCATGTTCGAGGCCGAGCACGAGGCCGGGCCGCTCGGGCGTGCCGCGATAGACATGGGAGCGGATGCACAGCGTCCGGCGATAGCCTGAAAGACGCGCCCGCCGGGCCTCGACATAGTCGAAACCCGGCCGCCACATCAGCGAGCCATAGCCAAACACCCAAAAATCGCCCATATCGCCGAACCAGATTCGTTTGCGCCGGAGCCGCTTCCGGCGCCAGAAGGGGTAGCGAGGCCGGCACCATGACGTCAAGCAGGCAATCGCGGACGAAATACGGCCGGCGCTTCTTCTGGTTCGCGCTGGCAATCATCGTCGCCATCGGCGCCTATACGGGCGGATGGTTCTATGCCGCGCGCGTGCTCGAGGATCAGGTCAGGAGCGCCGTCGCCGGCCTCAACGGCAATGGCAGGCGGGCCAATTGCGAGGAGCCGCAGGCGCGGGGCTATCCGTTCCGCATCGGCCTGTTCTGCCGCTCGGTGATGTATGAGGACGCACGCGAGGGCGTCTCCTTCCAGGCGCGGGCGCTGCGCTCGGCGGCGCAGGTCTACCAGCCGTGGCGCGTCGTCGGCGAGCTCGACGGCCCGGCGCGGCTGGAAGCGCCGGGGCTGAACGCGCTGGTCCTCGACTGGGCGGGCCTTCGCGCCAGCGTCCGGCTCGCCGAGCCGCTTCCCGAACGCCTTTCCGTCGAGGGGCAGGATGTCAGGGTCAGCCTCGACGAGCAGGGCGAGGAGATGGCGCTGCTCGCCCGGGCGGGAAGCGTCGAGGCGCATCTGCGCCCGGCGGGCGAGGATCTCGATCTCGCGGTGCGCTTCGGCGATCTCAAGCCCGACGCCGCGCTGACCCGGGGCGTCGCGCTGCCGCCGCTTGCGGGGCTGCTCGATGCGTCGCTGACGGGCGGCGCGCTGCCGGGCGGGCTCGACGGCGATTTGCGCGGCCGGTCGGGGACGATCCGCAGCCTCACCCTCTCCGCCGAGGGCGGCGCGGGCGTCACTGTCTCGGGGCCGGTCTCGGTCGACGAGGCCGGGCTTCTCGACGCCGAGCTCCAGATCATCGTGCGCGAGCCGATGGCGCTGGCGAAGATCCTCGGCGACCTCGCCCCGCATGCCCGCCAGGAGATCGAGCTTTCGCTCTCCTCCATCGCGGCCATGGACGGCAATCCCGGCATGCCCCTGCGTGTGGTAAAGGGCGAGGCGCGCCTCGGCTTCATCCCGCTCGGCACGGTCCCGCCGCTGTAGGCAGCCCTACTTCTTCTCGCCCTGCACGTTCTCGCCCTGCAAGGCGGCGATGCGGCCGAAGTCGGGGGCGTCGGTTTCCTGGCCGGCCTCGATGATCGAGCGGCGCACGGCGCGGGTGCGGCTGAACAGGTCGAACAGCTTGTCGCCGTCGCCCCAGCGGATCGCCCGCTGCAAGGCCGACAAATCCTCGGAGAAGCGGGACAGCATTTCGAGGATCGCGTCCTTGTTGTGCAGGCACACGTCGCGCCACATGGTCGGGTCCGAAGCGGCGAGGCGGGTGAAGTCGCGGAAGCCCGAAGCCGAATATTTGATGACCTCGGACTTGGTCACGGTCTGGAGGTCGTCGGCGGTGCCGACGATGTTGTAGGCGATGATGTGCGGCAGGTGCGAGACCATGGCCAGCACCATGTCGTGGTGCTGCGGGTCCATGGTGTCGATGTTGGAGCCGCAGGCGCGCCAGAAGGCGGCGAGCTTCCCGATCGCCGCCGGGTCGGTGCCGTCCGGCGGGGTGAGAATGCACCAGCGATTGGTGAACAGCTCGGCGAAACCGGCGTCGGGACCGGATTTTTCCGTGCCGGCGAGAGGGTGGCCGGGAATGAAATGGACGTGCGGCGGCAGGTGCGGCTGCATCTGGGCGATCACCGACGCCTTGGTCGAGCCGACATCGGTGACGATGGCGCCTTCCTTCAGCGCCGGGGCGATCTCCCTCGCCACGGTCTCGGAGGCGCCGACCGGCACCGAGACGATGACGAGGTCGGCGTCGCGCGCCGCCTCGGCCGCGCTTTCCTCGTAGCGGTCGCCCAGCCCCAGCGCCTCGGCGCGCGCCAGCGTCTCGCGGCTGCGGGTCGAGACGACGATCTCGCCGGCCAGCCCTTCGCGGCGGATGACCCGGGCGAGCGACGAGCCGATCAGGCCGATGCCGATCAGGGCGATCCGGTCGAACAGTTTCTCGGACATCGCATCAGGCCTTCAGGAACTCGGAAAGGGCGTCGACCACGCCGCGATTGGCCTCCTCGGTGCCGATCGTCATGCGCAGCGCGTCGGGGAAGCCGTAGGCGGCGACGCGGCGCAGCAGATAGCCGCGGGCGGCGAGCCAGTCGTCGGCGGCCGCGGCGGAATGGCGGCCGTCGTCCGGGAAATGGATCAGGATGAAGTTGGCGACGCTCGGCGTCACCCTGAGGCCGAGCTTCTCCAGCTCGCCCACGGTCCAGCGCAGCCATTCCTCGTTGTGGGAGACCGAGCGCTCGACATGCTCGCGGTCGAGCATGGCGGCGATGCCGGCCTCGATGGCGAGCGAATTGACGTTGAACGGGTCGCGCACGCGCTCCAGCGCCTCGATCATGTGCGCGGGGGCGTAGATCCAGCCGATGCGCGCGCCGCCCAGCCCGTAGACCTTGGAGAAGGTGCGGGTCATGACGACGTTCTCGGCCCCGGCGACCAGCTCGACGCCGGCCTCGTAGTCGTTGCGGCGCACGAACTCGGCATAGGCCGCGTCGATGACGAGGATGACGTTGCCCGGCAGGCCGGCGTGGAGGCGGCGCACCTCCTCGAACGGCAGGTAGGTGCCGGTCGGGTTATTGGGGTTGGCGAGGAAGACGATGCGCGTGCGCTCGTTCACCGCGGCGAGGATGGCGTCGACGTCGGCGCGCTCCGCCGTCTCCTTCGCGATCACCGGCGTCGCGCCGGTCGCCCTTATGTAGATCGGGTAGGCGAGGAAGCCGTGCTCGCAATAGATGCCCTCGTCGCCCGCGCCGACATAGGTGCGGGCGATCAGCGCGATGGCCTCGTCCGAGCCGTTGAAGGCCATGATGTTGGCGGGGTTCAGCCCGTGGACGGAGGCGATGGCGTCGCGCAGGCGCGTCGCCGGCCCGTCCGGGTAGAGCGCGAGCTTCTCGGCCGCGGCCTTCGCCGCCGCTACGGCTTTCGGCGACGGGCCGAGCGGGTTCTCGTTCGACGACAGCTTGTGGACCTTCGCGACGCCGGTCGGCGCATGGCTCTTGCCCGGCACGTAGGCGGCGATCTCCATGACGCCGGGGCGCGGCTGAGGGCGAAGCTCGGTGCTCATCTCGTATAGGTCCTGCCATGGGGCGTATTTGAAGGCCGCCTGCCTCTAGCAAGGATTGGCGTTGACGCAAAGGGCGCAGGCGCCTAAATACGGCCCGTACCCGTGGTGATTTGGCCGGTCGGCTTGCAGCCACGTAAAACAAGTCGCTAAAGTGGCCGCTCCCGACAAGCCCGCATGGGCCGGCCGCGATCTCGCCGCCGGCTTTTTTGTTTGGAGTCCGTCAGATGCCGATCAAGATCCCGGATCAGCTTCCAGCCCGCGAAATCCTCGTGCGCGAGGGCGTCAGCGTGATGGACGAGCGCACCGCGCTCCGGCAGGACATCCGTCCGCTTCAGATCGGCCTTTTGAACCTGATGCCGAACAAGGTGCGGACCGAGACGCAGATCGCGCGGCTGATCGGGGCGACGCCACTCCAGGTCGAGCTGACGCTGGTGCGCATCGGCAACCACAAGGCGCGCAACACCTCCGAGGACCACCTGATCTCGTTCTACCAGACGTGGGAGGAGGTGAAGAGCCGCAAGTTCGACGGCTTCATCGTCACCGGCGCGCCGATCGAGACGCTGCCCTTCGAAGACGTCACCTACTGGGGCGAGCTGACGCGCATCCTCGACTGGACGGCGACCCACGTCCATTCCGCCTTCTTCATCTGCTGGGGGGCGATGGCGGCGGCGTGGCATTTCCACCATGTGCCCAAATACACGCTGGAGACGAAGGCGTTCGGCGTCTACCGCCACCGCAACAACGCCCCGGCCTCGCCTTACCTTTCGGGCTTCTCGGACGATTTCATCGTGCCGGTCTCGCGCTGGACCGAGATCAGGCGCGGCGACGTGCCGGCCGATCTCGACGTGCTGATGGAATCGGAAGTGACCGGCCCCTGCCTCCTCGCGGAGCCGACGGGCAACCGGCTCTACATGTTCAACCACATCGAATACGATTCCCTGTCGCTGAAGGAGGAGTACGACCGCGACGTCGCCGCCGGCACGCGTATCGCGGTGCCGCACGCCTATTTCCCGGACGACGACCCTTCCCGCCAGCCGCTGAACCGCTGGCGCTCGCACGCGCACCTCCTGTTCGGCAACTGGATCAACCAGGTCTACCAGACGACGCCCTACGACCTCGCCGACGTCGGCAAGGCGGGCTGATCCGGGCGGGCAGGCAGGGTTCTCGCCGCGCCCTGCGGGGTCAGCAACGGCACGAAGACGCGGCGCGAGGCGCGCACCGCGACCGGCACGCCCTGATAGAGGCGCTTCTGCGCCTCGACGACGATGGCGCCGGCGAAGAGCGGCCACAATCGGCGGCCGCCGCGCTCCAGCAGGCCGTGCAGGCGCATCATGAAGCGCCGCCGCGACGGCGGGAAATGCAGCGCGTCGCCCCATGCGTTGGGCGTGAAGTTGGTCTCGCGCAGCAGCGCGTCGATCTGCCCGCGCGAGAACGGCCGGCCGGTGCCGAACGGCGTATGCTCGAAGCGCGCCCAGACGCCGCGCCGGTTCGGCACGACGACGACGAGGCGGCCGCCGGGGGCGAGGACCCGCCAAATCTCCATCAGCGTCTCGCGCGGGTTCTCCGCGTGCTCGAGCGCGTGGATCAGCAGCACCCGGTCGATCGAGCTGTCGAACAGCGGCAGCTCCTCGTCGAACACCAGCGCCGTCGCCGAAGGGCCGCCCGCCGGCCAGTTCACCGCGCCCTGCCGCGCCGGCATGAAGGAGAAGACGCGCTCGGCGTCAGTGCCGAACCGCTCCAGCCAGGGCAGGGCATAGCCGAGCCCGACCAGCCGCTCGCCCGGCTGCGCCTGCCATAAGGCCGAGAGCGAGACCGAGATCGAGCGCTCGGCCAGCCGGCCGAGGGTCGAGGTGTAGAAGGTGCGCAGATCGACGATATCCGACAGCATGGCGCGAGCGTACCGGCACGAGGCTCCCGCCGCAAGCAAGCGCGGCCGTGACAAGGCCGCTCTGTGTTTCTATCCTGCCGGGGAACAGGGAGACGAAAGCATGACGGTCGAGATCGAACAGTTCACCTGCCGCAGCGACAATTTCGGCATCCTGATGCGCGATGCCGCGACCGGGACTGTCGCGCTCGTCGACGCGCCGGAGGAAGCGCCGATCCTCGCGGCGATAGCGCGCACCGGCTGGACGCCGTCGCTCCTTCTGGTCACGCACCATCATGCCGACCATGTCGAGGCCAATCTGGCGCTGAAGGAGCGCTTCGGCTTGCGGATCGTCGGCCCGAAGGCGGAGGCCGGGAAGATACCCGGCATCGACGCCACGGTCGCCGGGGGCGACACGCTGACGTTCGGCGCGCAGACGGTGCGGGTGATCGACACGCCCGGCCATACGGCGGGCCATCTCTCCTACCACCTGCCCGACGCGGGCGTCGCCTTCACCGCCGACACGCTGTTCGCGCTGGGATGCGGGCGCCTGTTCGAGGCGGGGCCGGAGGTGATGTTCGCCTCGCTGGCGAAGCTCGCGGCGCTGCCCGGCGCGACGAAGGTCTATTGCGGCCACGAATACACGCTGTCCAATGCGCGCTTCGCCCTGTCCGTCGATCCCGACAACGCGGCGCTGCAGGCGCGGGCCAAGGAGATCGAGGCGCTGCGGGCGCAGGACAGGCCGACGCTGCCGACGACGATCGCCGAGGAGCTGGCCACCAACCCGTTCCTGCGCGCGGCCGATCCCGGCATCCGCCGCCATCTCGGCATGGAGAGCGCGACGGACGAGGCCGTCTTCTCCGAGCTGCGCCGGCGCAAGGACAGCTTTTAAAGCAGGAAGCCGAGCGCGATCGCTGCCTGCGCCAGATAATAGAGGACCCACACCGCCGCGCCGACAGGCCGCTGGCGCGGCGAATCCGGCGGCGTGAGGAAGCGGCCGATGGCGAGCAGCGAATCCGATGCGACGAACAGGATCGCCCCGGCGAGGATGACGGGCGAGGGGACCGTCGCCGCCGCCAGCATCATGGCGAGGATCGCCGCGGCATAGACGGCGACCGGAACCCGCATCTGCGGCGCGACCACGGCAAGCAGGCGGCGCATCAGCAGCGCCGCGCCAACGGCGGCGAGGACGGCGAGGCCGAGCCGCCATGGCTGCCACGTCAGGATCTCCGTCCCACCGCCGACCGAGAGGAACAGCGGCACATAGGCGACATGGGCGGCGAGGAAGCTGGCCAGGCCGGCGAGGAACGCCGTCTCTCCGTCGCGCGACAGGAAGAAGTCGCCGGCCGCGCTCAGCGCCAGCGCCGCGACCAGCAGAAACGGCCCGCCCTCGATGAAGGCGAGAACCGCCAGCAGCGCCGTCGCGGCGGTCTTGACGAAGCTGCGGCGCAGCGACGGCGCGCGGCCCTGGACGGGAAGGTAGAGCAGCGCGGCGACGACCGACAGAAGAAGCGTGCCGTTGGGCAGCGAGTCCAGCCCGCCTGCGAAGGGCATCATGGCGCGGCCTTTCCTTCTGTCTTCGCCCCTTTTGTTTTCACGGGCCCGGAAAACAGCATCGACTTCGCCGCCAGCACCGCGCCGGAGGTGATCAGCACGCAGGCGGCGAGGATGCGCGAGGTGGGCTCGGCCATGCCGGCGACGATCAGCACCAGCGTCGACAGGAGCGGCGCCGCATAGCTCGCCGCGCCGAGGACCTGGATGTTGCCGTGCTTGACACCGTAATCCCAAGTGTAGAACGCCGCGCCCACCGGCATCAGGCCGAGGCCGAGGACAGCGCACCACTGGCCGATGCCTTGCGGCCACACCGTCTCCTCGAGCGCGAGGTGGCACAGGAGCGAAAGCACCGCCGTCGCGGCGCAGAACCATGTCACGACGCTGGTCGGGACAGCGGGGAAGCGCCGCGAGGCGAGCGAATAGGCGGACCATGTCAGCGCGCACAGGCCCGCCATGGCGTAGCCGAAGGCGTAGGCTCCGTCGAAGGCGAGCCCGCCGCCGCGCGAGACGATCAGGAACGCGCCGCTGAGGCCGAGCAGCGCCCCGGCGACATGGTGCCAGCGCAGCCGCTCGCCCGGCAGCAGCGCCGAGCCGACGACGATCAGGAGCGGCCACAGATAGGCGATCAGGCTCGCCTCCACCGCAGGGGCGTTGCGCAGGGCGGTGAAGTAGAAGAAGTGATAGCCGAACAGGCCGGCGATGCCGACCAGCCAGACGACCGGCGGGATCGGCGGGTGCGCGGCCGGCGGCGCCACGACGCGCATGGCGAGCCCGACGCCGGTGCCGATAGTGAAGGTGAGGGCCGAGAGCAGGAAGGGCGGAACCGCGCCCGACGCCGCCGTCAAGAGCGCGAGCAGCGCCCACATGGCGACGGCCGAAAACCCGATCAGCGTGGCGCGCGCCATGGCAGCTTGTCTCCCTCGTCCCCGCAGGCAGGGGAAGGGTTAGCCGCGCGCGGCCCGGCCCGCAATAGGCCAGAGCGTTTCAGGGCGCGATTGCGAAGGCGAAGCCCGGTCGCGGATCGCCTCTCAGCGCGGCTCGATGCGGGTGGCGACGATGCGCAGCGGGCCGACCTGCGTGCTGACGGAGGCGTCAACCGGCGTGTAGAGACCGGTGCCGGCGAGCGGGGCGAAGGTGACGGCGATGCGGCCGCGATTCTTGAGATAGTCGATCTGCTTGCGGCCCTTGCGGTAGCCTGCCACCGGGACGAAGCTGGCGTTGCAGGTGACGTTCTGGCCCTTTGGGTCGCCGGCCGGCGACAGCTTGAGGTCGGCGCGCAGCTCGCCGTCGAAGAAGCGGATGGTGCGGGTGCAGACCTCCTCCGGCTTCGCCGCAGGCACGATGGCCGAGGACAGGGGATCGAGCACCGCCTTCAGATGCCCCTGCGACACCGCGACCCAGGTGTCCGCGTTGCGCTTCTTGTTCGGCTCGTTGACGACGGTCTCGACCGCGTCGCCGGCGAAGCGGATGGCGGTCCTGCCCTTCTTGCGGCCGGAAACGTAGTCGGCATTGAAGGCGGAAGGCAGCACCGCGCCCTGGCGGATGGTGCCCTCGACGCTGGTGGTGCCCTTGGTGTCGTCGAACAGGCGCCCGACGCCCGAGCTCGACACCGAGCCGCGGATGCGGAACCTGTCGCCCTCGAAGCTGCTGTCGAAGCGCGCCGAGGCGACGGGCAGGCCGAGCAGCGTCACCGAATAGTCGGCGCGGAAGGCGCGGGTTTCGGCCCCGGCGGCGGTGGCCGGGGCGATGAGGGCGAGGGCGGCGAGCGCGAAAGCGGCGGTGATGTGCTTCATGGCTTCCCCTTGCCGGGAAATTCCGGCAAATCTGTGAGGGCCCGGCTCGATCCGCAATTCGTGGACGCCCCGGCTGCAAGCTTGCGCTTGACCCGGCAGACAAATGCCACTATGGAACGGCGACTTTTCCAGAGGCCGCCTGAACACTGCCTGCGCGCCGTTCGCTGATGGTGCGGCAGTCCGGCATGGCCCGGCAACGAAACTGAAGGTGTATCATGTCCCGCGCTTGCGAACTGACCGGCAAGGCCGTCCTGACCGGAAACAACGTCAGCCATGCCAACAACAAGACGAAGCGTCGCTTCCTGCCTAACCTGTGCGACGTGACGCTGCAGTCGGAGGCGCTCGGCCAGAACGTGCGCCTGCGCATCACCGCCCACGCGCTGCGCTCGGTCGAGCATCGCGGCGGCCTCGACGCCTTCCTGGTCAAGGCCGACGCCTCGGAGCTGTCGCAGCGCGCGCGCCTGCTCAAGAAGCAGATCACCAAGAAGCTGGCCGAAGAGCAGGCCGCGTAAGCGGCTTCTTCCGACAGCTTCGTAGTTCTTCGGCGGGTCGCGAGGCCCGCCGGCTGGTTCCATCACCCAGGATAAAAAAATGACGTCTCTACCCACATCGCGGCACGTCCCCGTATGGCCCTTCGTGGCGGCAATGGCCGTGACGGTCGCCGCCTCCAACGTCCTCGTCCAGTATCCGTTCGGCCATTTCGGGCTTCAGGACATCCTGACCTGGGGCGCCTTCACCTATCCGTTCGCCTTCCTCGTCACCGATCTCGCCAACCGCAACCATGGCGCGCCCGCCGCGCGCAAGGTCGTCTATGCCGGCTTCACTGTGGCGGTCATCCTGTCGGTCTGGCTGGCAACCCCGCGCATCGCCATCGCCTCCGGCACGGCCTTCCTCGTCGCGCAGCTGATCGACGTCGCCGTCTTCGAGCGGCTGCGCCGCAACGCATGGTGGCAGGCGCCGCTCATCTCCTCGATCATCGGCTCGGTGATCGACACGGTGCTGTTCTTCTCGCTGGCCTTCGCGGCGCGGTTCGCGACCCTCGACACCGGCTTCGGGCTGGAGGACGGCTCGCTCGGCTTCGCCGTGCCGTTCGTGCTCGGCGGCGAGGTCCCGCTATGGGTGTCGCTGGCGCTCGGCGATTTCTGCGTCAAGATCGCGATGGCGCTGGTCGCGCTCGTCCCCTACGGGGCGCTGATCTCGGTGCTGAAGCCGGCGCGGGCCTGATCGTCGGGACCGGACGGTTCCAAAACTTCTTCTCCCTCGGGCCTGCCCGGCACCGGACAGGCGATGGATCCCGCCGGTCCGCACAGCCTGCGCAGGACGTTGGCTGCCGCAATCAGGGTCTCGGCATCCTTCCGTGAATCGCCCATGTCACGCATGTCGCGCGCGAGGCCGTCGAGCTTGTTGGCGATCTGTGCATAGTCCAAGGGAGCCCCCCTTTTGAGTCGGGGAGTTGAGAACGCTCCAAGCAGGAAACGCGCCGCAGCCTTTGGGCTTACGCCTTGGACATACGCTACGGCCTCCCCGACCGAAGGTCGAGGAGTGCGGATGACGGCTGCACTATGGGAGCCGCTGCTTGGAGGGGTTCTCACGCCCCGGCCCTCCTTCGGAGAGCCGGGCATATGATACCGGATCGGACAGGCACCTTCAACGGCAGTAAGGCGCGAGGCCCGGTTCGTCGACAAGCGAAGGGCGGCGAGGCTTTCGCTTCGCCGCCCTTGCCTTATCCGATGTGCCGCTCGCGGTCAGCCGCTCAGGCGAACGCGCCGTGGCAATGCTTGAACTTCTTGCCCGAGCCGCAGGGGCAGGCCTCGTTGCGGCCGACCTTGCCCCAGGTCGAGGGGTTGGCGGGATCGCGCTCCTCCGGCGGCACGACGCGGGCCTCGGCGACGGCGAGCGTCGTCCCGTTCTCGCCGAAATCGTTCTCGCCGGTGGTGGCGTCGATATGCTCGCCGCGCACCCCGACCGGCGCCTGCGGCGGCGGGGCGTCGGCCGCCTCGCGCACCAGCTCGACGCGCATCAACTGCGCGGTGACGACCTGCCGCAGATTGCCGAGCATCGCCTGGAACAGATCGAACGCCTCGCTCTTGTACTCGTTGAGCGGGTCGCGCTGGGCATAACCGCGGAAGCCGACGACCGAACGCAGATGGTCGAGATTGACCAGATGCTCGCGCCACAAATGGTCGAGCGTCTGGAGGACGATGGACTTCTCGACATAGGCCATGATGTCCGGGCCGAACCGCTCGGCGCGGTCCGCGGCCGCGGCCTCCGCCGCCTCCATGATGCGCTCGCGGATCTGCTCCTCGTCGATGCCTTCTTCCTTGGCCCACTCGTCTACGGCCAAGTCGAGGTTGAGATAGGCCTGCACGCCTTCCTTCAGCCCGGCCGTGTCCCACTGCTCGGCATAGGCGGTCTCGGGAATGTGCTTGGTGACGAGGTCCTCGATCACGTCGTGGCGCATCTCGGCGACGGTGTCGCCGAGGCTGTCGCCGTCCATCAGCTCGATGCGCTGCTCGAACACGACCTTGCGCTGGTCGTTCATCACGTCGTCGTATTTGAGCAGGTTCTTGCGGATGTCGAAGTTGCGCGCCTCGACCTTCTTCTGCGCCTTCTCCAGCGCCTTGTTGATCCAGGGGTGGATGATGGCCTCGTCTTCCTTGAGGCCCAGCTTCTGGAGCATGGTGTCCATGCGCTCGGAGCCGAAGATGCGCATCAGATCGTCCTGAAGCGACAGGAAGAATTTCGAGCGGCCGGGGTCGCCCTGACGGCCGGAGCGGCCGCGGAGCTGGTTGTCGATGCGCCGCGATTCGTGGCGCTCGGTGGCCAGCACGTAGAGGCCGCCGGCGGCGAGCGCCTGTTCCTTCAGCTTCTGGATGTCGTCGCGGATGGCCTGTTCCTTCGCCGCGCGCTCCGGGCCCTCCGGCATGTCGCCCAGCTCCTGGCTGATGCGCATGTCGGCGTTGCCGCCGAGCTGGATGTCGGTGCCGCGGCCGGCCATGTTGGTGGCGATGGTGATCGCGCCGGGGCGGCCGGCCTGCGCGACGATGGCGGCCTCCTGCTCGTGGTGGCGCGCGTTCAGCACCTGGAAATCCTCGAACCCCTCCGTGCGCAGCCGCTCGGCGAGATATTCCGACTTCTCGATCGAGGTGGTGCCGACCAGCGTCGGCTGGCCCTTGGCATGCGCCTCGCGGATCTCCTTGACGATGGCCTTGAACTTCTCCTCGACGGTCCGGTAGACCTCATCGTCCTCGTCGAGGCGCTGGACGGGCAGGTTGGTCGGGATCTCCGTCACCTCGAGCCCGTAGATGTTGCCGAATTCCTCGGCCTCGGTCAGCGCCGTGCCGGTCATGCCGGCCAGCTTGCCGTACATGCGGAAATAGTTCTGGAAGGTGATGGAGGCCAGCGTCTGGTTCTCCGGGTGGATCTGCACCTTCTCCTTGGCTTCCAGCGCCTGATGCAGCCCTTCCGAGAAGCGGCGGCCCGGCATCATGCGGCCGGTGAACTCGTCGATGATGACGACCTCGCCGTTGCGCACGATGTAATCCTTGTCGCGCTGGAACAGGCGGTGGGCCTTGAGCGCGTTGTTGACGTGGTGGACGATGGCGACGTTCTCGATGTCGTAGAGCGACTCGCCCTTGAGCAGGCCCGCCTCGCGCAGCCTGTTCTCCATCTTCTCCGTCCCTTCCTCGGTGAAGGTGGCGGTGCGCTGCTTCTCGTCGACCTCGTAGTCGGCCGGCTCGAGGCCGGGGATGAAGGCGTCGATGGTGTTGTAGAGGTCGGAACGGTCCTCGAGCGGGCCGGAGATGATCAGCGGCGTGCGCGCCTCGTCGATCAGGATCGAATCGACCTCGTCGACGATGGCGTAGTTGTGGCCGCGCTGCACCATCTGGGCGCGGTCATACTTCATGTTGTCGCGCAGATAGTCGAAGCCGAGCTCGTTGTTGGTGGCGTAGGTGATGTCGCAGGCATAGGCGTCCTTGCGCTCCTCGTCGGAAAGGCCGTGGACGATGATGCCGGTGGTCAGCCCGAGGAAGCCGTAGATGCGCGCCATCCATTCGGCGTCGCGTCTGGCGAGATAGTCGTTGACGGTGACGACGTGGACGCCCTTGCCCGAAAGCGCGTTGAGATAGACCGGGAGGGTCGCGACCAGCGTCTTGCCCTCGCCGGTGCGCATCTCGGCGATGCCGCCGCCGTGCAGCACCATGCCGCCGATGAGCTGGACGTCGAAGGGGCGCATGCCGAGCGCGCGCTTGGAGGCCTCGCGCACGGTGGCGAAGGCGGGGATGAGCAGGTCGTCGAGCGTCTCGCCCTCGGCGAGCCGGGCGCGGAACTCCGCCGTCTTCGCCTTCAGGGCCTCGTCGGGAAGGGCGGAATATTCCGCTTCCAGCGCGTTGATCGCATCGACCCGGGGGCGGAAACCCTTGACGCGGCGATCGTTGGAGGAGCCGAAAATCTTGCGGGCGAGAACGCCAAAACTGACCATGAAAGGCCCTTTCAGAATGGATGCCGGAAGAGAGATCCGGCCTGACCCGGTGCGGTGGAATCGTCCGGGCCGGAAACGGGGGTTGGCGTCCGAAAACGCTTCTGGACGCCAAGCCGAAGGACAGATAAGAGGGGCCACAAGCGATGTCAACGTTGCTTGCCCTGCCGCAGGCATGCTGGAAATCGCCACATTTGCGCCGGTTTGAAGGGTTTCATGCCTGCCGGTCACCCTCCCTTCTGGCCCCTGATGGAGTCCGGTTCATGCACTATTCCCTTCGTTGTCTGTCGGCTGCCCGCATCGGCGCCGTCGCCGCCCTGATGGCGTTCGGCGCGCCCGCCGCCCTGGCGCAAGGCGCGGCCGTCGTCGCCACGGTCAATGGCGAGCCCGTCACCGAGACCGATCTTTCGATCGCCATGACCGATCTCAACGAGCAGTTCGCCCAGCTTCCCGACGACCAGCGCCGCGCTGCCGCGCTCTCCGCGATCATCGAGATCAGGCTGCTGGCGGCCGAGGCCGAGAAGGCGGGGCTGGCCGATGGCGACGAGTTCGCCGGCCGCATGGCGCTCCTGCGCCAGCGGGCGCTGCACAGCGCCTTCATCGACACGCAAGTCGCGGCCGGGGTGACGGACGAGGCGGTGCGCGCCCGCTACGACAAGCAGGTGGCCGAGACGCCGCCGACCAACGAGATCCGCGCCCGCCACATCATCGTCGAGACGAAGGAAGAGGCCGAGGCCATCATCAAGGAGCTCGAGGCGGGCGGCGATTTCGAGGCCATCGCCAAGGAGAAATCCAAGGACGGCGCGGCCGCGCAGGGCGGCGACCTCGGCTATTTCACCGAGGGGCGCATGGTGCCGGAGTTCGAGCAGGCGGCCTTCGCAATGAATGTCGGCGACTATTCCAAGGAGCCGGTGCAGACCCAGTTCGGCTGGCACGTCATCAAGGTCGAGGACAAGCGCGTCCAGCAGCCTCCGGCATTCGAGCAGGTGGCCGAGCAGTTCCGGGCGCTGCTGCTGCGCGAGGCCTATTTCGCCAAGGTGACGGAGCTGCGCGAGGCCGCCGCGGTCGAGATATCCGACCCGGCGCTGAAGGCGGCGCTGGAGCCGTCGGCCGAAGAAGCCCCTGCCGAAGAATAACCCAACACGAAAGATCGCTCCTGGCCATGTCGGAAACCATCTCCCCGCTCGCGCCGAAGAAACAGCCCCGCATGCCGGCGATCGAGGGCGTGCGCATCGCCACCGCGCAGGCCGGCATCAAGTACAAGGGCCGCACCGACCTGCTCGCCATGGTGTTCGACGAGGGCACCACCGTCGCCGGCGTGTTCACGCGCTCGAAATGCCCGTCGGCGCCGGTCGATTTCTGCCGGCAGAACCTTGCCGGCGGCAAGGCACGGGCGCTGATCGTCAATTCCGGCAACGCCAACGCCTTCACCGGCAAGCGCGGCCGCGAATCGACCGCCCTGACTGCGAAGGCGGCGGCCAGGGCCGCCGGCTGCGGCGAGGGCGAGGTGTTCCTCGCCTCGACCGGCGTGATCGGCGAGCCGCTCGACACCACGAAGTTCGCGCATCTGCTCGACGGCTTGGCGGCCGGCGCCGAGGCGGACGGCTGGGCGGAAGCCGGCAAGGCGATCATGACCACCGACACCTATCCGAAATACGCCACGGCCAAAGTGCTGCTCGGCGAGACGGAGGTGACGATCAACGGCATCGCCAAGGGGGCGGGCATGATCGCGCCCGACATGGCGACGATGCTGTCCTTCATCGCCACCGACGCGCCCATAGACGCGCCGGTCCTTCAGGACCTTCTGTCGAAGGGCGTGGGCAAGACCTTCAACGCGGTGACGGTGGACAGCGACACCTCGACCAGCGACACGCTGATCCTGTTCGCCACGGGCGCGGCGGCACGGCGCGGCGCGCCGCGCATCACCGGGGCGAAGGACGCGCGGCTGGCGCAGTTTCGCCGGGCCTTGAACCGCATCCTGAAGAACCTTGCGCTCCAGGTCGTGCGCGACGGCGAGGGCGCGCGCAAGCAGGTCGAGGTGACGGTGACGGGGGCGAAGTCGGCCCGCTCGGCCAAGCGCGTCGCGCTGTCCATCGCCAACTCGCCGCTGGTCAAGACGGCGGTCGCCGGCGAGGACGCCAACTGGGGCCGTGTCGTCATGGCCGTCGGCAAGGCTGGCGAGCCGGCCGACCGCGATCTGCTAGCGATCTGGTTCGGCGACATCCGCGTCGCCCATGAGGGCGAGCGCGACCCGGCCTATTCGGAAGCGGCGACGTCCGCCTACATGAAGCGCGACGAGATCGCGATCCGCGTCGATCTCGGCCTCGGCCGCGGCAAGGCCACGGTCTGGACCTGCGACCTGACCAAAGAATACGTCGCCATCAACGGCGACTACCGGAGCTGAGCGTGGATGGCCGCGTGACGAAGGGAAACCGGCTGCCGCAGAACCTTGCGATCGTCCGCCGCTTCGAGGCCGCGGGCTTTCGCGCCTGGCCGGCGACGTCGGTCCAGTATGACGGGACGTGGGCGGTGCGCCTCTCCGGCGGCCACCCGGCCAAGCGGCTCAACTCGATCAACCCGCTCGACCCGTTCGACGACGCCAACCTGACGGAGCGCATCGCCCGCGCAGCCCGCCGCTTCGCTGCCTATGGCCGGCCGCTGACCTTCCGCATGTCGCCGCTCGCCGCGCCGGCGATCCGGGCGCATCTCGACGGCGAGGGCTGGTCGCGCTTTTCCGAATCCCTGGTGATGCGCGCGCCGCTGTCGCCGGCGATGGTGCACGAGGCGATGCACCAGATCCCGCTGAAGGACATGGGCCGCTTCATCAGCGCGGCCATCTCGATCCGCAGCCTCGATCCGGCGCTGCGTCCCGGCCTTTCCGAGATCGTCAGCTCGATCCAGCCGGAGGCGGGCCTGTTCGTGCTGGAGGAGGGGCGCCAGCCAGTGTCGACGGCGATCTGCGTCCATGACGAGGACCTCGCCGGCCTGTTCGAGGTGGCGACCGAGGCCAGCCGGCGCGGCCGCGGCTATGGAAGGCGCGTCCTGCTCTCGGCGCTGAAATGGGCGCAGGCGCGCGGCGCGCGCACCGCCTGGCTTCAGGTCGACGCGGACAATGAAAGCGCCATCGGCCTCTACCGCTCGATGGGATTCGTGGAGGCCTATCGCTACCATTACCGCCAGCCGCCGCATCAGGACGAAAGCGCATGAGCGAGAGCCGCGAGACGAAGAAGCTGCTGCTCGTCGCCGCCTGCGCGCTGGTGGACGCAGACGGGCGGGTGCTGATCGCCCAGCGCCCCGAGGGCAAGCAGCTCGCCGGCTTGTGGGAATTTCCCGGCGGCAAGATCGAGCCGGGCGAGACGGCTGAGGAGACGGTGGTGCGCGAGCTTGCCGAGGAGCTCGGCATCGAGACCAAGGTGACGTGCCTTGCCCCGCTCACCTTCGCCAGCCATTCCTACGAGAGCTTCAACCTTTTGATGCCGCTCTTCGTCTGCCGCCGCTTCTGGGGCTTTCCCCAGCCGCGCGAGCATCAGGCGCTGAAATGGGTGCGGCCCAACAAGCTGCGCGACTACCCGATGCCGGAAGCCGACGCGCCGCTGATCCCGTTCCTGATCGATCTTCTGTAGCGCGGAGCGGCGGTCCCTCCCGCGCCCGCAGGAAATGCACGCCCCTTAAAAACAGTCGGCGCCGGGATTTCTCCCAGCGCCTCCCTGTTGCATGAAGACGTTCCGCAACTGCTCCGCCGAAGCGGGCAGACACGTCGCTTTCATGGAACGGCCGTGGCGGGTGGCATCCCGGAGGCTGCATCCGCTTTGGGCCATGCCGTCGCGCGCCGAAGCATCGCAGGCGACATACCATCGAAGGGCTTGTCCGGCCTTCATGGCAGCATCGGTTCGCCGTCAACGGCTCGTGACCCATGGTTGCCCAGGATCGAAAAACCTTCTCGGGCGATCCCGCCTCGGACATCCGGACGATCTGCCTTGCCTGCGGCAAGCCGCAAACAAAACCGTCGCTCCCGGAGCGGGGCTTCAGGGGGTTCCCTCTGGGCTGTCCCGCCGTCCACGCGAGAACCATGAGGGCCTGAATTGCCTTGAAGTGTAGGCCCGTCCGGCGCCGACGGTAAAGCGCCGCCGGCCTGTGAAAAGCGGTGATAGCGGGAATAACGGCGAAGAAAAATTTACGCGGTCATCGCGGCCGATGCGTCGTTGCCCGGCTTTTGCGGCGCGATTTCATGATGAAAGGCGGCAACCGCGATGGATTGCCGCCCGTTTATCAGGACGAATGCGTCCGGTCTACTGACCTATTCGTATTTCACCGGCTTTTCCGGCAGGAGGCCGTTGGGCGCGAAGCGCAGGACGAGGGTGATGGTCAGGCCGATGACGAAGACCCGCATCTGAAGCGCCCGGGTCGAGAAGTCGGCCGGGGCGCGCCAGCCGAACAGTTCGTTGCCCCAGTAAGCACCCTGCTGGAACAGGAACAGCGCCGCCGGCTCCGACATGGTCCAGATGATGTAGACCAGCACGACGCCGAACACGGTGCCGAGATTGTTGCCGGCGCCACCGAGGATCACCATCACCCAGATCAGGAAGGTGTGGTTCAGCGGCACGAAGGCCGAGGGGTCGAAGATCGAGGTGAAGGTGACGAGCGCCGCGCCGCCGATGCCGATGATGACGTTGCCGAGCACGAACATCTCCAGCCGGCGGCGGTTGACGTCCTTGCCCATGGCGGCGGCGGAGACCTCGTTGTCGCGGATCGCCCGCATCATCCGGCCCCAGGGCGAATGCCAGGCGCGCTGGAGGAGGACGAAGATGGCGAGGATGAGGATGGCGGTGACGGAAAGATATGCCGCGCGCGAGGCGACGAAGCCGATCTCCTGCGGCGTCGGCACCGGCCACGGGATCGGCGAGACGGTCAGCGTGCCGCGCGTCAGCCAGTCGGCGTTCTTCAGGAAGGCCTTGACGATCTCCGAGATGCCGAGCGTTGCGATGGCCATGTAGTCGGCGCGCAGGCCGAGCGTGATGCGGCCCATGGCCCAGCCGAGCGCGCCGGCGGCCGCGCCGCCCGCCACCCAGCCGAGCCAGACGGGAAGGCCGAGCCCGCCGATCCAGCCGGCATTGCGCTCGATCTGCGCCGTCGCGGGGTCGAGGATCGACTGGGCCCACAGATAGGCGATGGCGAGGACGATCAGCGTCAGCAGCGTGCGCCACTTCTTCGGCAGGCCGAGGCGGTGGGTCTGGCTTGCGGCGTAGACCGCGGCCGCGCCGACGGCGACGGCAAGCAGCGCCCAGCCGAGCTGGCCCGGCATGTCGCTGCCCCAGAAGGCGTGGTTGACCGGATAGGTGACGAACAGGCTGGCGAAGGCGGCGAGCGCGATGAAACCCATGATGCCGACATTGAACAGCCCGGCATAGCCCCACTGGATGGTCAGACCGAGCCCGATGATGGCGTAGCACGAGGCCTCCACCATCATGCGCGTGCCGTAGGCCGCGCCCATCCAGGCGAAGACCAGCGCGACGAGGACGGCGAGGCCGGAAAAGAGCGCGATCTCGCGGCGGGGAAGGGCGCTCATTTCACGATCCTCCCCCTGAATATCCCGGTCGGCCGCCAGATCAGCACGACGATGAGGATGAAGAACGGCACAACGATCTTGTACTCGGTCGGCACGAAGGCGATGCGATTGGGTATCTCGATTAAATCGGGCAGGAAGGGCTGGAGCGGGCGTAAGAGCACCGACCAGTTGAACACCGCGAAGGTCTCGGTGAAGCCGACCAGCATGCCGCCGGCGATCGCGCCGTAGGGCTGGCCGATGCCGCCGACGATGGCGGCGGCGAAGATCGGCAGGACGATGTTGAAGGCGAGGTCCGGCTTCAGCGTCACGTCGAGCGCGAGCAGCGTGCCGGCCGCCGCGGCGAGCGCGCCGGCGATCACCCAGGTCGCGCGCACGACGCTGTCGATGGAGATGCCGGAGACGCGGGCGAGGTCGGGATTGTCGGAGACGGCCCGCATCGCCTTGCCCATGCGCGAGCGGGTGAGGAAGAGGTGGAGCGCGATGGCGGCGAGCGCCGTGAAGCCGATCAGCAGCGCCTGCGGCTGGGTGAGGATGATGTCGCGGCCGAGCAGCGGCAGGCGGTAGATGGTCTTGGTCCCGCCCGCTTCGAGCTGCCATGTGCCGGTGCCGGCGAAGAGCCGCACGAGGCCCTGCATCATCAGCATGACGCCGATGGAGGACATGACGATGACCACGGGCCTGACCTTCGCCCGGCGCAGCGGCGCGTAGAAAGCTCGGTCGACACCGATGGCGATGAACGCCGTCGCCACCATGGCCAGCGGCATCAGCACGAAGGCCGCCGGCAGGCCGAGAATGCTTTCGCCGCCCGAGAACAGCGCGACGCAGACGAGCGCGACGAAGGCGCCGATGGTCATCATGTCGCCATGGGCGAAATGGGCGAAGCGCAATATGCCGAAGATCAGCGTCACGCCGACCGCGCCGAGCGCGTAGACCGAGCCGATGATCAGGCCCGCGAGTAGGCCGCGATTGATGAAGAACACCAGCTCCTGTGCCGGCAGCGCCGCGAGGAAACCCGCCTCCATGTCACTCTCCCCCGCCGAGAAAACTCCGGGCCACCTCGGGGTCGGCCAGAAGCTCGGCCCCGGTGCCGGTGAAGCGATTCTGGCCGCCGGCGAGCACGAAGCCGCGATGGGCCAGCGCCAGCGCCTGGCGCGCGTTCTGCTCGACCATCAGGATGCCGACGCCGGCGGCGTTGATCTCGATGATGCGCTCGAATATCTCGCCCATGTAGCGCGGCGACAGGCCGGCCGTCGGCTCGTCGAGCAGCAGCAGCTTGGGCTCGGTCATCAGCGCCCGGCCCATGGCCACCATCTGGCGCTGGCCGCCGGAAAGCTCGCCCGCCGGCTGGCGGCGCTTGTCCTTCAGCGGCGGGAAGAAGCCGTAGACCTTGTCGATCAGGGGACGGAAATCGTCGCGGCGGATGAAGGCGCCCATTTCGAGGTTCTCCTCGACCGTGAGCGTCGGGAAGACGTTGAACTCCTGCGGCACGAAGGAGAGCCCGTCGCGCACCAGCGCCTCCGGGGCCTTGTTGGTGATGTCCCTGCCATCGAACAGGATCGTTCCTTCCGAGACGGTCAGCAGCCCGAACAGCGCCTTCAGCGTCGTCGATTTCCCCGCCCCGTTCGGGCCGACGATGACGCCGATCTCGTTCGCGTCGATGGCGATGTCGACGCCGTTCAATATGTTGGCACCGCCATAGCCGCCGTGGATGCCGGTCATTTCGAGGAGGGCCATGTCAGCGCGCCTCCAGCCGGGGGGCGGGCATGCCGCCGCCGAAATAGGCCTCGACCACTTCCGGGTTGGCGCGGATCTGCGACATCGGCCCCTCGACCATGACGGAGCCGGCGGCCATGACGATCACCGGGTCGCACAGCCGCGCGATCAGGTCCATGTCGTGCTCGATGACGAAGAAGGTCAGCCCTTCCTCGCGGTTCAGACGTTCGACCACCGCGGCGAGGTCGTTGAGCAGCGTGCGGTTGACGCCGGCGGCGATCTCGTCGAGCAGCACGACGCGCGGCTTCGCCATCATCACCCGGCCGAGCTCGAGCAGCTTCTTCTGGCCGCCGGAGAGGTTGCCGGCGAGCTCGTTGCGGACATGGGTGAGGCGCAGGAGCTGCAACACCTCTTGCGCCCGGCTGCGCGTTTCCGCTTCCTCGCCCGACACCCTGCCGCGCCGGAACCAGGCGTTCAGAAGCGTCTCGCCCGACTGGCCGGCCGGCACCATCATCAGGTTCTCCAGCGCCGTCATGGTGGAGAATTCCTGCGCGATCTGGAAGGTGCGCAGGAGGCCGCGCTCGAACAGCCTGTGGGCGGGCAGGCCGGTCACGTCCTCGCCGTCGAGCAGGATTTTCCCCGAGGTGGGGGGAAATGCGCCGGCGACCATGTTGAACATGGTGGTCTTGCCCGCGCCGTTCGGCCCGATCAGCCCGGTGATCGAGCCCTTCTCCACCTTCAGCGAGCAGCGGTCGACGGCAAGCACGTTGCCGAACCGCTTGGTCACGTCCTGAACGTCGATGATCGTCGCCATGGTTCCCCGAGACATGGATTGTCCGGCGCTTCCGGCTTTTCGCCTTGTTCTGGAAAGCGCCTCTCCCACTGGCTCATTAGCTAGGCCGGATTGGCATTACAAGGAAAACGGTCGTGAAGGCCGGATGAAGGGGTGGCGCGAGCCTTGAAAGATCAGCGCACCGACGCGATCAGCGCCTTGGCGTCGTCGCTCGCCCATTCGGCCGGGCCGTTCATGTGGGCGAGCATGCAGCCGTCGCCGTCGATCAGCACCGTCACCGGCAGGCCGAGCGCCAGCCCGCGCCGCTTCAATTCGTTGAACACGCCCATCGTCGCGTCGCGGTAGAAGCCGAGCGCGTCGACCTTCGTCTCCTCGAGGAAACGCTTCGGCTTCTCGTCGGTGCCGGTGTCGACGTTGATCGCCACCACCTCGAAATCCTCGCCGCCCTCGTCGATCTGAAGCTGGTTCAGCGCCGGCATCTCGTGGCGGCACGGGGCGCACCACGTCGCCCACAGGTTGAGCAGCACCACGCGGCCGGAAAGGTCGGCCATGGTCATCGGCGTGCCGTCGGGCGCGTTGAAGGAAAGGGCCTTCAGCGACTGCGGCGGGCTCGCCGCCAGCATCGCCGCGACCTCGCCGCGCGCGGCCGCGCCGGCCACGGTCGCCATGTCCTGCTTCGCGGCGCAGGCGGCGTCGTCCGCGCCGGACGCCGCGACCTGCGGCGCGTTGTTGCCAGATGGGTCGCCCATCACGTATAGGCCGAACGCGCCGCCGGCGACGATGCCGGCCACGATTGCAGCCGCGATCAGCCATCTGGTCGGCAGGTTCAGTCGTGCATTTGCCATTTTTCAGTCTCCGGGGATGCGATACCACGATGAGCGACAGCAAGGCCAGCAACCAGATGTGGGGCGGACGTTTTGCCTCGGGTCCGGCGGCGATCATGGAAGCGATCAACGCCTCGATCTCGTTCGACCGCAAGCTCTACGCCCAGGACATCAAGGGTTCCGTCGCCCATTCGCGGATGCTTGCCGCAACGGGCATCATTTCGCCCGAGGATCAAGCCGAAATCGAGCGCGGGCTGAACACGATCCTGTCAGAGATCGAGGCGGGCCGGTTCGAGTTCTCGGCCAAGCTGGAAGACATCCACATGAATGTCGAGGCGCGCCTCGCCGCGCTGATCGGCACGGCGGCGGGGCGGCTGCACACGGCGCGCTCGCGCAACGACCAGGTCGCCGTCGATTTCCGCCTCTGGGTCAAGGACGAGCTTCTGCGCCTCGACGCCGCGCTCGTTGCGCTGATCGAGGCGTTCCTGGAGAGGGCGCAGGAGCATGCCGCGACCGTGATGCCGGGCTTCACCCATCTCCAGACCGCGCAGCCCGTCACCTTCGGCCATCACTGCATGGCCTATGTCGAGATGTTCGCCCGCGATCTCTCGCGCGTCCGCGACGCCGTCCGGCGCATGGACGAATCGCCGCTGGGCGCGGCCGCGCTCGCCGGCACCGGCTTTCCGATCGACCGGCAGATGACGGCCCAGGCGCTCGGCTTCCGCGAGCCGACGCGCAATTCGATCGACAGCGTCTCGGACCGCGATTTCGCGCTGGAGTTCCTGTCGCTCGCCGCGATCTGCGCGACACATCTGTCGCGGCTGGCCGAGGAGATCGTCATCTGGTCGACGCCGCAATTCGGCTTCATCCGCCTGTCCGACCAGTTCTCGACCGGCTCCTCGATCATGCCGCAGAAGAAGAATCCGGACGCGGCCGAGCTGGTGCGGGCCAAGACCGGCCGCGTCAACGGCCATCTCATTGGCCTGCTCACTGTGATGAAGGGCCTGCCGCTCGCCTATTCCAAGGACATGCAGGAAGACAAGGAAGCCGTGTTCGACGCAGCCGAGACGCTCGACCTGATGGTGGCGGCGATGACCGGCATGGTGCGCGACATGGGCATCAACGCCGCCGCGATGAAGAAGGCGGCCGGCTCCGGCTACTCGACCGCGACCGACCTTGCCGACTGGCTGGTGCGCGAGGCGGGGCTGCCGTTCCGCGAGGCGCATCACGTCACCGGCCGCGCGGTGGCGCTGGCCGAGAAGAAGGGCGTCGCGCTCGACAGGCTGTCGCTCGCCGAGCTTCGGGAGATCGACGGCCGCGTCACCGACGCCGTGTTCGGCGTGCTCTCGGTCAACGCCTCGGTCAAGAGCCGCGCCTCCTTCGGCGGCACCGCGCCCGGCGAGGTGCGCCGGCAGATCCGCTACTGGCAAAAACGGCTGAAACGGGATGCGCGCGGCTGAAAACTCGGCTAGAACGCTTTCGACCTCACGCGAACGGACAGGCATGATGCGCGCGGGACATACGATCAGGACCATTCTGCTCATCGGCGCGGTCGCGGTGGCTTTCACCGCCTGCGGCCGCCGCCCCGGCACGCTCGACACGCCCTACGAGGCGGAGATGGAGGCGCGCGAGCAGGCCGAGGAAGACGGCCGCCCGGTGCCGCCCGCGCCGGAAAAACCGGTCGAAGACCGCCCCTTCATCCTCGACCGACTCCTTTAGGACAGACCCAGGTGAACCATTTCGAGTATCGCGACGGCGTGCTTCACGCCGAGGATGTGCCGGTGCCGACAATCGCGGCCGCGGTCGGCACGCCGTTCTATTGCTACTCGACCGCGACGCTCACGCGCCATTACCGGGTGTTCTCGGAAGCGTTCTCCGGCCTCGACGCGCTGATCTGCTACGCGATGAAGGCGAATTCCAACCAGGCCGTCATCCGCACGCTGGCCAGGCTCGGCGCGGGCGCCGACGTGGTTTCGGAAGGCGAGTTGCGCCGGGCGCTCGCGGCCGGCATCCCGGCGCGGAAGATCCTGTTCTCCGGCGTCGGCAAGACGGCGGACGAGATGGACTTCGCGCTTGCCGCCGGCATCCATTGCTTCAACGTCGAATCGCTGCCGGAGCTGGAGCTGCTTTCGGCCCGCGCCGTGGCGACGGGCCGCACCGCGCCGGTCTCGCTGCGCATCAACCCGGACGTCGACGCGAAGACCCACCGCAAGATTTCCACCGGCAAGGCCGAGAACAAGTTCGGCATCGCCTGGAAGGACGCGCGCGCCGCCTATGCGCGCGCCGCCGCTCTGCCCGGGCTGAAGGTCGCGGGCATCGACATGCATATCGGCAGCCAGATCACCGATCTCCAGCCGTTCGACGACGCCATCGCGTTGCTGATCGAGCTCGTCGGCACGCTGCGCGCCGACGGCCACGCGCTCGCCCATGTCGATGTCGGCGGCGGGCTCGGCATCCCCTACCGTACCGACAACGCGCCGCCGCCGCTGCCCGACGCCTATGCCGCCGTCGTCGCCCGCCACATGAAGCCGCTCGGCCTCGAGCTGATCTGCGAGCCGGGGCGGCTGATCGCCGGCAATGCCGGTATCCTCGTGACCAAGGTGCTCTATCTGAAGCACGGCGACGCGAAGAACTTCCTGATCGTCGACGCGGCGATGAACGACCTGATCCGGCCGACGCTCTACGACGCCTTCCATGAGATCCGCCCCGTGGTCGAGCCGCCGGCCGACGCTGCGCGCATCGTTGCCGACGTCGTCGGCCCGGTGTGCGAGACGGGCGACTATATCGGCCACGACCGCGACCTGCCGCAGATGGAGAGCGGCGATCTCGTCTATGTCGGCACCGCCGGCGCCTATGGCGCGACGCTTTCCTCGACCTACAATACGCGCCTGCTCGTGCCCGAGGTGCTGGTCGACGGCGACCGCTTCCACGTCATCCGCCCGCGGCCGAGCTACGAGGAGCTGATCGGCATGGATTCCATGCCCGACTGGCTCTGACGCGCGCGTCGTCCGGCCCCCGTCCTCCTGCGGCGGCCGGCCGCGACGCTCATCACGATTTCTTGCTCCGCCTCGCCTTCGCCGCGTTTGCTGCTATCTTGCGAGGGAAGGCCGGCGCGAATCCGCGCCGCAACGAGAAGGGACCCGATGGCGCAGACGGCGAAGACTGCACCGGCAGGCGGGCCGCCCGCAACCGGGCTTCTGGCCCGCCTTGCCCGCACGCGCGCCATGGTGCGCGCCGCGATCCTCGTCGAGCGGCTGTGGCCGCTGCTGCTTCCGTTCGCCATCGTCGCCAGCCTGTTCGTCAGCCTGTCCTGGCTCGGCGCGTTCCGCGCCGTTCCCGACTGGGCGCGGCTTTCCCTGCTTGGCGTGATGGTGGTCGGTGCGCTCGGCGCGCTTTATCCGTTGCGCTTCTTCCGGCCGCCGACTGTCGCCGAGATCGACCGCCGCATCGAGCGCGCCAACCGGCTTGAGCACGCGCCGCTCCATACCCAGATCGACCGGCCGACCGCGGCCGACCCGTTCGCGCTGGCGCTGTGGCGCGAGCACCAGAAGCGCATGGCCGCCAAGCTCGACCGCCTGACGGGCGACCTGCCGCATGCCCGCATCCCCGAGCGCGACCCGTGGGGCCTGCGCGCCGCGGCGGCGCTGCTGGCGGTGGTGGCGTTCTCGTTCTCCTACGGCCCGTTCGGCGGCACGCTCGGTGACGCCTTTCGCGCGCATGGCGCGGCCGCTGCCGTCCCGGCGCGGATCGACGCCTGGGTGACGCCGCCGGCCTATACCGGCAAGGCCCCGATGTTCCTGACCGCCCAGGAAGGCGGCGGCAGGCCGGGCATCGTGCGGGTGCCGGCCGGCAGCGAGATCGCGGTGCGCGTCGCCGGCGGCACCGGCGAGGAGACGCTGTCCTGGCTGAAGACCGGCGATCAGGAGGCCGTGCCGGTCGCGGCGCAGGAAGCGGGGGCGCAGGACGCGCCGCGCCGCGCGCAGGGCAAGGACACGCTCGCCACCCGCCGCTTCGCCGCCACGCTGGACGCCGACGGGCTGCTCGCCCTGCGCTCCGGCCCGAAGGAGCTGCGGAGCTGGGCCTTCGCCGTCATTCCCGATGCGCCGCCGTCGATCCGCTTCACCCACGAGCCGGGCAAGGCGGTCAACGGCACGCTGGAGCTTTCCTACGCCATCGAGGACGATTACGGCCCCGTCTCGGCCGAGGCACGGTTCGGGAAGGCGGGCGAGGCCGCGCCCGGCGCGCGCCCGCTCTACGACGCGCCGGAAATGCCCCTGACGCTGCCGCGCCGCACCGCGACCGACAAGAGCGCGCGCACCACCCGCGACCTGACCGACCATCCGTGGGCGGGCGCGGCGGTGGACGTCACGCTCCATGCCACTGATGCCGCAGGGCAGGAGGCGGCGAGCGAGGTGAAGACCATCGTCCTGCCGGAGCGCCCGTTCTACAACCCGCTGGCGCGGGCGCTGATCGAGCAGCGCCGCATCCTCGCGCTCGACGCCAACGAGAAGCCGCGCGTGCTGATGCTGATGGACGCGCTGACGCTGCGGCCCGAGGACGGGTTCGACAACCTGACGCACTATCTCGGCGTGATGTCGGCGCGCTCGCGCCTCGTGCAGGCCGAGAGCGACGAGGCGTTGCGCGAGAGCGCGGACTATCTGTGGGAGATCGCGCTCGCCATCGAGGGCGGCGCGTTCTCGGATGCGCAGCAGCGGCTGCAACAGGCGCAGGACGCGCTGCAGAAGGCGCTTGAGGAAGGGGCGAGCGACGAGGAGATCGAGCGCCTGATGGCCGAGCTGCGCGAGGCGATGCAGGACTTCCTGCGCGAGTTCGCCGAGCAGATGGCGCGCGACCCGAACATGGCGATGCAGATGCCGCAGAACGGGCAGGAGATGCGCCAGAGCGACCTCGACCGCATGCTCGACCAGTTGGAGAACCTTGCCCGCTCCGGTGCGCGCGACCAGGCGATGGACATGCTCCAGCAGCTTCGCGACATGATGAACAACCTTCAGGCCGGCCGGCCGCAGCAGCCCGGGCAGGGCGAGGGCGAGCAGAGTGAGATGCGCCGGCAGATGGACCAGCTCGGCGAGATGATGCGCCGCCAGCAGGAGCTGATGAACGAGACCTTCCGGCTCGACAACATGCAGCGCGGCCAGAACCGGCAGGAAACGCAGCCCGGCCAGCAACCGGGACAACAGCCCGGCCAGCAGCAGGGGCAGGGCGGCGGCCAGCCGATGTCGCCGGAAGAGTTCGAGCAGGCGATGCGCGAATTGCAGGAAGGGCAGGGCCAGCTGCGCGAGCAGCTCGAAGGCCTGACCCGCTCGCTCGAGGATATGGGCATCCGCCCCGGCGAAGGCTTCGGCGAGGCCGGCGAGGCCATGGGCCGGGCCGAGGGCGCGCTCGGCGAAGGCGAAGGCGGCCGCGCCACCGGCGAGCAGGGGCAGGCGCTCGAGGCGCTGCGCCGCGGCGCGCAGGACATGATGAACCAGATGCAGCAGGCGATGGGCCGCAACGGCCAGGGGGCCGGCGAGGGCGGGCGCGAGCAGGCGTCCGACCGCGACCCGCTCGGGCGGCCGCTGTCCTCGACCGGGCCGGATTTCGGCAATTCGGTCAAGGTGCCGGACGAGATCGACGTCCAGCGCGCGCGCCGCATCCTCGACGAGATCCGCCGCCGCCTCGGCAACGCGCTGAGCCCGGAGATCGAGCGCGACTATCTGGAACGGCTGCTCGACATGCGCTGAGGCGCTCTTACCGGCGCGGCCCCTCCCTTTCCTCGCAGTGTCCCACAGGCCTCCGATTTCGACCGCCTGCGCTGCCCCTCATCCGGCTGCCGCTACCTTCTCCCCGTGAACGGGTGAACGGGGAGAAGAGAGCTGCCGTCCTTGCTTTCGCCAACCGCAAGCGTGGCAAAGGGAATGTGGCGGTGCGGCCGGCATCCTTCTCCCCGTTCACGGGGAGAAGGTGCCCGAAGGGCGGATGAGGGGCAGCGCGGGCGGTCGAAGATCGGGCTCCTTCGGCGCGGGCACGCTTCGAAGCGGCCTTAGCGCGCCAGCATCTCCTCGATCATGCCGAGCGCCTTTTCGGCGGCGGCGCGGCCGGCGGCGATGGCTTCCGCGGCGCGGTCGAAATCGAGCAGGTTGATCGTGGCGACGTCCGGCGCGATCAGGATGTGCGGCGGCTCGCCGGCCAGCCGCGAGCGGTTGATCTTCTCCTGCATAATGTTGAGCGAATTGACGAGCACGTCGAAATAGCCGGGCGCGCGCGTTTCCGTCCTCATCAGGTGCGGCAGGAAGCGGCCGGCCGTTTCGCGGAGCGCGAACGGCACCTGTTCGAGCATCTGCGCGACGCGGGCGTCGCGCGCGGCCGCGTCGCCCTCGGGGTCGACGCGCAGTCTCTCGCGCCGCCGGCCAAGCAGCCCGTCGCCGACATGGACGGCGATGACGAAGTCGGCGCCCATCGCCCGGCAGGTCGAAACCGGAACCTGGTTGACCAGCCCGCCGTCGACCAGCCAGCGCTCGCCGACGAGGACCGGGCTGAAGATGCCCGGCATCGAGATCGACGCGCGGATGGCGAGGTCGGCCGGCCCGTCCTGAAGCCAGATCTCGCGCCCGTCGGCGAGGTCGGTGGCCACGGCGGCGAAGGGTACGGCAAGCGCGGGGATCTCGCCGTCGATGCCGAGCTCTCCCAGCAGGGCGCGGATGCGCTGGCCGTCGACGATCCCGCCGCCGGCGAGGCCGAGGTCGGCGAGCGATACGATGGTGCGCCAGTCCACCGCCAGCGCCCATTCCTTCAGCGCGTCGAGGCGCCCGGCGGCATGCGCGGCCCCGACCAGCGCGCCCATCGAGGTGCCGGCGACGGCGACCGGCTCGATGCCGGCCTCGACCAGCGCCTCGATGACCCCGATATGCGACCAGCCGCGCGCGGCCCCGCCGCCCAGCGCCAGCCCGACCCTGTAATGCGCCATCCGCTCCGTCCCGGTTCGCCGGCTTTCCGTCGCCGGCCATGCGCCGCCTCGAAAAGCCCGTCTCACCGATTTTTAAAGACTCCGCGCTATGGCTCAAGGAGGGTTTTGCGTCTTGTGGAGTGTGCGTGGTGCGTTTTTCTGCGGCATCGACGGCGGACCGGCTGCTGCCGGGGGCGGTGGCCTCGCGGCTGCGCCCGCTCCTCCGGCACGTCGACGCCGTCCTCTTCGCCGCCGACGAGCGCGGCGCCTCGGGGCGTGCTTCCTTCGCCGCCTTCGTGATCCGCGTCGTCAGCGCCGCCATCGCCCTCGTCAGCCAGGTGTTCATGGCGCGCTGGATGGGCGGCTTCGAATACGGCGTCTTCGTCCTCGTCTGGACCGTGATGATCATGGTCGGCGACAATTCCTGCTTCGGGTTCCAGACCTCGATCGTCCGCTTCATCCCCGAATATCGCCAGCGCGGCGAGGCCGGCGACCTGCGCGGCGTGATCCGGGCTGCGCAGCGCTTCGTTCTCGTGACGTCGCTTCTGGTCGCCGCCGCCGGGCTCGCCGGGGTGTGGCTCGTCTCCGACATGGTCGAGAGCTATTACGTCCTGCCGTTCTATCTCGGGCTCGCCTGCCTGCCGCTGATCGCGCTGTCGATGCTGTTCGAAGGCATGGCGCGGGCCAATGGCTGGTCGGTGGCGGCGCTGGCGCCGGCCTATATCCTGCGGCCGCTGCTGATCCTCGCCATGATGGCCGGGGCGGTCCTTCTCGGCTATCCGCCGACGGCGCAGGTGGCGATCGTCTGCGCCATCGTCGCCTCGCTCGTCACTGTGCTGTGCCAGCTCGCCGTCATCGTGCCGCCCATCGCCGCCGAGGTCCGGGACGTTCCGCCGCGGTTCCATCTGCGCCACTGGACGGCGGTGTCGCTGCCGATCTTCCTCGTCGACGGCTTCTTCTACCTCCACACCAATGCTGACCTGCTGATGGTCGGCTGGTTCATGGAGCCGGAGGACGTTGCGGTCTATTTCGCGACGCTCAAGCTGCTGGCGCTCGTCCACTTCGTCTATTTCGCGATCAAGGCCGGCGTGTCGCAGCGCTATGCCCAGTACGCGCACGGGGCGGACCGTGAGCGGCTCGCCGGCTTCGCGCGCGAGACCGTGGCGTGGACGTTCTGGCCCTCGCTCGCCATGGCGGCGGTGATGCTGGTGATCGGCAAGCCGCTGCTGACGCTGTTCGGCGAGGGCTTCGACGCCGGCTATCCGCTATTGTTCCCGCTGCTGGCCGGGGTGGTGGCGCGTTCCTTCGTCGGCCCGGCCGAGAGCCTCCTGACGATGAGCGGGCACCAGAAGGTCTGCGCCGCCGTCTTCGCCGCGACCTTCGCGGTCAACCTGGCGCTCAACCTCGCGCTGATCCCCGTCTGGGGGCTGTGGGGCGCGGCCTTTTCCACCGCGATCGCGCTGGTCGTCGAGACGGTGCTGCTGGCCATCGCCGTCTACCGCCGGCTCGGCATCGTCATGATCGTGCCGTTCGGCGGCGCAAACAGGAAAGAGGTGTTGTCATGAGCGCGGTCCCGCTTCTGGAAGAGCAAGGCGGCATCCCCACGGTCATCGCCGGGCAGGGCGGGGCTGAGGCCTCCTCTGCGGCGCGGCGCTCGCTCGCCATCTATCCGGCGTCGGCGGGGTTCGACCTCGTCGAGGAGCTGGAGCATCTGAGCGCGCGCGCCATCGAGCCGAACGTCTTCTTCAACCCGTGCTTCCTCGCGCCGGCCATGCCGCGCCTCGACGACCGCGAGGTGCGGCTCGCCGTCATCCGCGACGGCGACGACAGCCGTAGCCGCCTGCGGCTACTGGTGCCGTTCACCGTCGAGCGCGCGGCGCCGCCCTTCGGTGCCGCCATCCTGCGCACATGGTCGAACCCGTTCGGGCCACTCGGCACGCCGCTGGTCGACAGCGACGACCCCGAGGGCGTGATCGAGGATTTCTTCCAGATGCTGGCGCGGCCGCATCTCAAGCTGCCGAAGGTGTTCGCGCTGCCGGAAGTGCGGCTCGACGGTCCGTTCGCCATGCTGATGGGCCAGTTCGCCGAGGCGCGCGGCCTGCCGCTGGCCGTCGCCAACCGGGTGGAGCGCCCGCATCTGCGGGCCGACGGCGAGGGCGAGGACTATCTGCGCGCCGCGCTCGGCGGGCATCATCTGCGCGAGCTTCGCCGGCTGAAGCGCCGGCTGGGCGCCACGGGCCGGCTCGATTATATCGTCGCGCGCCAGCCCGAGGAGGTGCGGCTCGCCGTCGAGACCTTCCTCGCGCTCGAAGCGTCGGGCTGGAAGGGGCGCGCGCGCACCGCGATGGCGGTGGACCGCTACCGCGCCGCCTTCGTGCGCGAGGCGGCGCAGCGGCTGGCGGCGCGCGACCTGTGCCGGGTGCACGAGCTGGTCCTCGACGGAAAGACCGTCGCCAGCCTCGTCGTCTTCATCGAATCCGGCGTCGCCTACACCTGGAAGACCGCCTATAGCGAGGAGCTCGCCGCGTTCTCGCCCGGCGTCTTGCTGATGGCCGAGGTGACGCAGACGCTGCTCGACGACCCGAATGTCGATATCGCCGATTCCTGCGCCGTGCCCGACCATCCGGTGATGAGCCGGATGTGGCGCGAGCGCCGGCCGCTGGGCACGCTCGTCGTCGGGCTCTCGCCCGAGACCGGCCGCCAGGTGCGGCAGGCCGCCTCGCAGATCGACCTCTACCGCCAGACGCGCAACGCCGTGCGCATCCTGCGCGGCCGGGTGAAGCGGGCGTTCGGGCGCGACTGAAGGCACGACATATCCCGGCCGTCAGCGCCGCCCCTCATCCGACCCTTCGGGCCACCTTCTCCCCGTGAACGGGGAGAAGGGGAAGTGGCGACGTTGCGGCCAGTCCTCCTCTCCCCGTTTACGGCGAGAGGATGCCGGCAGGCAGGTGAGGGGCAGCGCCGGCGTCCGATGGTTACGCCCAGCTCTCAGGACGCATCCGCCTCCGCCCGCGCGCGGTCGCGGAAAATGCGGCGGATGACCTTGCCGGTGGTGGTCAGCGGCATCGAGTCGACGAACTCGACCTCGCGCGGATATTCGTGGGCCGAAAGCCGCTCGCGCACCCACAGGCCGATCTCGTCGGCGAGCGCGCGGCTCGGCTCGACGCCGTCGCGCAGCACGATATAGGCCTTGACGATCTCGGTGCGCAGCGGGTCGGGCTTGCCGACGGCGGCGGCCAGCGCGACGGAAGGGTGGCCGGTCAGGCAGTCCTCGACCTCGCCCGGGCCGATGCGGTAGCCCGCCGAGGTGATGACGTCGTCGTCGCGGCCGAAGAAATGGACGTAGCCGTCGCCGTCCTCGATGCCCTGGTCGCCGGTCAGCATCCAGTCGCCGACAAATTTTTTCGCCGTGGCTTCCGGGTCCTGCCAGTATTCGAGGAACATCACCGGGTTGGGCCGGCGCACCGCGATCTGGCCCGGCTCGCCGGTCTTCGTCCTGCGGCCCTCGCCGTCGATCACCGCCACCTCGTGGCCGGGCACCGGCTTGCCGATGGCGCCGGCGCGGCTGACGCCGAGCGCGGCGCAGGAGGCGAGGACGAGGTTGCACTCGGTCTGGCCATATGCCTCGTTGATCGTCAGGCCGAATTCTTCCCGTGCCCAGTCATAGGTCTCGCCGCCGAGCGATTCGCCGGCCGCGCAGATGCTGCGCAGGCGAAGGTCGAAGCGGCGGACGACGCCGTCGGCGGCCTTCAGCATCCTGAGCGCCGTCGGCGGGATGAAGGCGTTCCTGACCTTCATCTTCTCCATCAGGCCGAGCGCCGTTTCCGGGTTGAAGCGCTCGAAGCGGCCGGCGACCACCGGCACGCCGAAATAGAGCGCCGGCAGCAGCGCGTTGAGAAGGCCCCCCGCCCAGGCCCAGTCGGCTGGCGTCCAGAACAGGTCGCCCGGCTGCGGCAGGAACTCGTGCGGCATCTGCACGCCCGGCAGATGGCCTAAAAGCACGCGATGGCCGTGCAGCGCCCCCTTGGGCGGCCCGGTGGTGCCGGAGGTGAAGATCATCATCGCCGGATCGTCCGGCCCGGTCTCCACCGCCGAAAAATGCGACGAATGGTCGGCGACGAGCTTGTGGAAGTCGAGCGCGCCGGCACCCGCGCCGTCGATGGAGACGACGGTTTCGAGCAGCGGCAGGCGGGCGCGGATCGCGGCGAGCTTGGCGGTGCCGGCCTCGTTGGTGACGACCGCCTTCACGCCGGCGGCGTCCAGCCGGTATTCCAGCGCATCCGCGCCGAACAGCAGCGCCAGCGGCACGGCGACGGCGCCGAGCTTGTAGATCGCGACATGGGCGATCGCCGTCTCGAAGCCTTGCGGCAGGAGCAGCGCCACCCGCTCGCCGCGCCTGACGCCCTGCGCCCTCAGCGCGTTGGCGAGCGCGTTGGAGCGGGCCGCGAGCGCGCCGTAGCTCAGCCGTTCCGGCTCGCCTTCCGCACGGTAGGCGATGAGGGCGACGCGCTCCGGCTCGCGTGCCGCCCAGCGGTCGGCGACGGCGGTGCCGATGTTGAAGCGTCCGGGGATCTCCCAGCGGAAATCGCGGTAGAGCGCCTCGTAGCTGTCGCGTCGTTCGAGCATGGTCCCGCTACGTCCCGATCACCGCTTCTTCTTCGCCCGGCCCGCGAACGGGTTGTCCGAGGTGCGCAGCGAGATGCGGATCGGCACGCCCGGCATGTCGAAGCTGTCGCGCAGATTGTTGACCAGATAGCGCACGTAGGATTGCGGCATCGCCTCGGGGCGCGAGCAGGACAGGACGAAGCCCGGCGGGCGCGTCTTGACCTGGGTGATGTACTTGATCTTCATCCGCCGGCCGGCGACGGCGGGGGGCGGATGGTGGGCGAGGATGCCTTCCAGCCAGCGGTTGAGCTTGCCGGTCGAAATGCGCCGGTTCCAGACGCGGTGGGTTTCCTCCACCGCCTCCATCAGCTTGTCGAGGCCGCGCCCGGTCTCCGACGAGACCGGCACGGCGCGGATGCCGCGCGCCTGCGGCAGGAGCCGCGCCGTCTTCTCGCGCAGATCGGCCAGCGCCTCCTGCGGGTTCTCGATCAGGTCCCACTTGTTGAAGGCGATGACCGGCGCGCGGCCCTCGCGCACGATCAGGTCGGCGATCTGGAGGTCCTGCTTCTCGAAGGGGATGGTGGCGTCGAGCACGACGATCACCACCTCGGCGAAGCGCACGGCGCGCAGGCCGTCGGCGACGGAGAGCTTTTCGAGCTTTTCCTGCACGCGCGACTTGCGGCGCAGGCCGGCGGTGTCGAACAGCTTGATCCTGCGGCCGCGCCAGTCCCAGTCGACCGAGATCGAGTCGCGGGTGATGCCGGCCTCGGGGCCGGTCAGCAGCCGCTCCTCATCGATCAGCGCGTTGATCATCGTCGACTTGCCGGCGTTGGGCCGGCCGACCATGGCGATGCGCAGCGGCTTCGTCGTGTCGTACTCGGGGACCTCTTCCGCGTCCGGATCGTCGATGTCCTCGCCGATCAGCGGCTCGCCGGCCGCGGCCGCGATGGCCGCCTCCTCCTTCTCGTGGGCGAAGGCGCGCTCCTCGCCGAGCGCGGCGACGATGGCCTCGCGCAGGTCCGGCATGCCCTCGCCGTGCTCGGCCGAGATCGGCACCGGCTCGCCGAGGCCGAGCTCCCACGCTTCCAGCATGCCGGCCTGCGCGCCGCGAGCCTCGGCCTTGTTGGCGACCAGCACGACGGGCTTGCCGGTGCGGCGCACGAGATCGGCGAAGGTGCGGTCGTCGGGCATGAGCCCGATCTTGGAATCGATCAGGAAGAGGATGAGATCCGCCTCGCCGATCGCAGTCTCGGTCTGGGCGCGCATGCGGCCCTCGAGCGAGGCGGCCGAGGCGTCCTCCAGACCGGCGGTGTCGATGACGTCGAAGCGCAGATCGTAGAGCCTTGCCGCGTGAACGCGCCGGTCGCGCGTCACGCCCGGCGTGTCGTCGACCAGCGCCAGCTTGCGGCCGACGAGCCGGTTGAACAATGTCGACTTGCCGACATTGGGCCGACCGACGATGGCGAGCTTGAGGCCCATGGGAAAAGCGGGGCCGCCGTCAGGACGACGCGCCCGAACCGCGGATCAGTTCGGACATCAGCGTGGCGCGCTGGCGGATGTTCTGCGGCGCGCCCTCGTCGTCGACGATCTGGTCGAACAGCGTGGCGGCGTCGGCCATGCGGCCCTCCTTCCAGGCGGCGAGCGCCAGCGCCTCGCGGGCCGAATGGCGCAGCGGGCTCGTCTCGGCGGTCAGCGTCTCGACGCGGCTCGCGACGTCGGCATAGCTGCCGTGATCGACGAGCAGGAGCCCGGCGCGCAGCCGCGCCATCTCGCGCAGGGAAGGGGGAATGGCGCTGTCGGCGGCGACGCGGTCGAAGCCGGCGACCGCGCCGGCATGATCGCCCGCCTCGGCCAGCAGGGTGGCCGAGCGCATGCGCGCCAGAACCGGATAGGCGCCGTAGCCCTCGGCCTCGAGCGCGGCGAGAGCGGCCTTCGCCTCCTCGGTCCTGCCGTCACGGGCGAGCTCGAGCGCCTGGAGATAAGCGTCGCCCGAGGCGTCGGCGCGCGACTGGCTCCAGTATTCCCAGCCGACCCAGGCCGCGGTGGCGAGCACGACCGCGACCGCGACCGCGATGATCGCCGTGCCGTAGCGGTCCCACAGCGCCTTGGCCTGATCCTGGCGGAGCTCCTGGTCCACCTCGCGAAAGAAACTGTCGTCCGACATCGGTCACCGATTTTCGAGAAAGGGGGCGGAACGCTCCGCCTCAATGTATCTGGCAAGCGTTTTAGCCGAAAATCGGTCGCATGGAAGGGGTTTGGCGAAAACAGGGCGATTTCGCCCCGGCAGCCTCGCCATGACAAAAGCCCCGGCGCAGGGGGCCGGGGCTTTCGCTGGAGGGGACAGTCGTGGGCTAGCGGGCCGCCGCCATGCCGAGGATCACGCCGGTGGCGAGGCTGATCAGCAGGTAATCGTTGTCCACCTTCACCCAACGCTGGTTCTTGGCCGGCGCGCGCAGGCCGTAGCGGCTATAGTCGCGGACGTGCTGGCGGCGCTGCCATTCGGGGACGCGCTTGCCCTTGGCCCAGTGATGCCGGGTCGGGGCCGGGCGCTGGGCGTGGTGGCGCGGCGGCACCGGCTTGTGCGCCCTGTGCTGCTTCGGCGCGTGGTAGCCCGGCTTCACCGGCTGCGAATAATGATGGCCCGAACGCGCCCCGTCATAACGGCTCTGCGCCTGCGCCATCGGCACGGCGAACATGGACAGGGCGACTGCGGCAAGGATCGTGCGCTTGAACATTGTGTGGCTTCCTCGTTGTCGATGAGAGGACGCTACAGGGCGCGACATGAACCGAATATGAATGGCAGGTTACAATTATGTAATGAAAACATATATTTACGAAGGTTAACGGCTGCCCGTCGAGCCGCGCTGTGCAAAAAGAATGGGAGATATGCGGGCGCGGCGCAGACCGAACCCGTAAGGGTTCGCAAGGGCGACCGCCCGTCGGCCGGTCAGGCCGCCCCGTCAGAGGCGTGAGCGAAGCGAACTGCCGTGAGACAAAAATGGTACGGGTGGCCGGACTCGAACCGGCATGTCTTTCGACGGCGGATTTTGAGTCCGCTGCGTCTACCATTCCGCCACACCCGCGGAGAGATCGCGCCGGACTATACGGCGAGGGGGCCGTCCGTCAAGCAATGGATGAGGCAATGGATGAGGCCATTGCGCGGCCGTTTTTTTGCTTTTAGGAGAGGAACCCGACGCAGGAGCCGACACGATGACGCTGACCGCAGCCACAGGCAGGACGCAAACCCTTGGCGCGGGGCTCGCCGCGCTCGGCATGGCCGTTACCGTCGGCACCGCGCTCGGCTTCCAGCATATCGGCGGCTACATCCCCTGCAAGCTGTGCCTCGAGCAGCGCCTGCCCTATTATATCGGCGTCCCCGTCGCGGTGCTGGCGCTGCTCGCCGCCGCGTTCAGGCTGCCGCCGTTCGTCGTGCGCGGGCTTCTCGTCGTCGTCGCGTTGCTGATGACGTGGAGCATCTGGCTGGGGGCCTTCCATGCCGGCGTCGAATGGGGCTGGTGGCCCGGCCCGACCGATTGCGGCGCGGTCGTCGCCCCGCCTGCCGGCAGCGGCAGCCTGCTCGACCAGCTCGACGCCGTCATCCCGCCGTCGTGCGACCAGGCCGCCGGGCGTTTCCTTGGCCTCTCCTTCGCCGGCTGGAACGTCGTGGCGAGCGTCGCGCTCGCCGCCGTGGCGTGGGTCGCGGCGCTCAGAAAGGGCTAACTCTTTGTTTTGCGCAATTCCGGACGGAAAAGTGCTTCACACTTTTCCTGGAATTGCTCAGGGCTCCAGCTCGACATCCCAGTAGAGATAATCGAGCCAGCTTTCGTGCAGATGGTTGGGCGGGAACAGCCTTCCGTTGTTGTGCAGTTGCTGCACGGTGGGCTGCGCCGGGGTCTGGCGCGGCCACATCTTCGCCCGATGCGGCAGCAGGCCGCCCTTCTTCAGGTTGCACGGGGCGCAGGCGGCGACGACGTTCTCCCATGTCGTCGCCCCGCCGCAGCGGCGCGGGATGACGTGGTCGAAGGTCAGGTCCTCGTGCGTGCCGCAATACTGGCACTCGAAGCGATCGCGCAGGAAGACGTTGAAGCGGGTGAAGACCGGAAAGCGCGACGGCTTCACATAGCTCTTCAGGCACACCACGCTCGGCAGCTTCATCGAGAAGGAAGGCGAGGAGACGGCGTGCTCGTATTCGGCGACGATGTTGACCCGGTCGAGGAAAACGGCCTTGATCGCGTCCTGCCACGACCATAGGGACAGGGGGTAGTAGCTCAGCGGGCGATAGTCCGCATTCAGCACCAGTGCGGGCATCGCATCCGGCGAGACTGCTATCGTCACCTGCCTACCTCCTTGCCGTGTCGCGTCGACCGGCGCGGATACTGTAATCCCGATATTGCAGGATTGTGAAGCGGAGTTTTCGCGCCGCAACAGGGCGATTTGGCCTGAAATCGTGGGTTTTTCCGCTCAATCGGCCATCGGCGCGGCGTCGCGGCCGTGCATGCGGCGATAGTAGGCCCAGAACAGCCGGGCCGCCACGCCGCGCCACGGCGCCCATGATTCGGCCAGCCCGTAGAGCGCCCGTTCCGCCGGGCGCGGGCTGATCGAAAGCGCGTGCCCGACCGCGCTTTGCAGGGCGACGTCGCGGGCCGGGAAGATGTCGGGATGGCCGGCGCAGAACAGGAGATAGACCTCGGCCGTCCACGGGCCGATGCCGCGCAGGGCGGTGAGGCTTGCCATGGCCTCGCGCGCGTCGTCGCCGGCGAGGCGGGACAGGTCGAGGCCGTCCTCGATTTCGGCCCGCGCCACGGCGAGGAGCGCCGCCTGCTTGGCCCGCGACAGGCCGGCGGCGCGCAAGACGTCCTCGCCGCCGGCGAGCACGCCTGCCGCGTCGAGCGGGTCGACAAGGGCGGCGAGCCGGGCCGACATGGCGTCGGCCGAGGCGCGCGAGACCTGCTGGGCGATGACGATGCCGGCAAGGCTGGCGAAGCCCGGCTCGGCAAGGCGCAGCGGCACGGGGCCGGCGATGTCGGCGACCGCGACGAGGCGCGGGTCGAGCCGCTTCAGCGCCTCCAGCCCCTCGGCGATGTCGTCCAGCGTGGCGATCCTGCGCATCGATGCTCCCGCCAGAGCGGCGGACGCCCGGATAAATCCAGGCTGCCGCTCTATCTGTTTGCTGAGCCGCATTTATGCGACGTCGAGTGATTCCACTTGACTGCAAAATGCTCAAGCCCTTGCGGCCGGCCTGTCCTCACCGTAGCAATCGGGCGATGGTGTCCTCAACCTACTTCCCGCTCTCCTGATGACGCAGCCGGTCTTCCGCTTCGCGCCCAGCCCGAACGGCGAATTGCATCTCGGCCACGCCTATTCGGCGCTGCTCAATGCCCGCATGGCCGCGGCAACGGACGGGCGGCTCCTGCTGCGCATCGAGGACATCGACACGACGCGCTGCACGCCGGCCTTCGAGGAGGCGATCTACCGCGACCTTTCATGGCTCGGCATCGGCTGGGAGGTGCCGGTGCGCCGGCAGTCGGACCATTTCGCCGACTACCGGCGCGCGCTCGACGCGCTGGTCGATGCCGGGCTCGCATACCCGTCCTTCCTGAGCCGGGGCGAGGCGCGCGCCATGATCGCCGAGGCCCAAGCCGACGGGCGCGACTGGCCGCGCGATCCGGACGGCGTGCCGCTGTTCCCGACCGTGGAGCGGCGCCTGCCCGAGCGCGAGCGGCGGCGGCGGATCGCGGCGAGCGAGCCCTATGCGTGGCGTCTCGACGTCGAGGCGGCGCTCGTCCATGTCGGGGCGCATCGCGGCCGGCCGCTCTGCTGGGACGAAGAGGGCGCGGGGCCGGCCGGCGAGACCGGGCGCATCGTGGCCGACCCGGCCGCGTGGGGCGACGTGGTGATCGCCCGCAAGGAGGTGCCGACCAGCTATCACCTTTCGGTGACGCTGGACGATGCCTTGCAGGGCGTCACCCATGTCGTGCGCGGGCGCGACCTCTATTTCGCCACCGCCCTCCAGCGCCTGTTGCAGGAACTGCTCGGCCTGCCGCGGCCGGTCTATGTCCATCACGACCTGATCCTCGGCGAGGACGGGCGCAAGCTGTCGAAGAGCAGGCGCGATACCGGCCTTGCGGCCCTGCGCGCCGCCGGCCTGACGCCTTCGGACATTGCCCGGATGGTCGGGCTCTAAACCGTTATCAGCTCCCCAGCCGCCGCATCGCCGCCCTCAGCGCGACGAGGATCGTCAGCAGCAGGAAGGCGCCGCCGAGGCCGGTCGCGATCGCCGACTGGACGTTGGCGAGGTGGTAGCCGGCCATGTTGGCCCCATAGATGCCGCCGAAGAAGCCGATGGTGATGAGCGCCGTGTTGCCGGTCGCGCCGAAGCTTTCCTCGCCCAGCAGCGCGTCGAGCACCGTGGCGACGATGAAGGACAGGATGGCGACCACCGTGACGGCGAGGACGAGCCACCCGGTTCCAAGATTCCACAGCATGCGTTTCCCTCCCGTACAAGCGGTGAAGGATGCGCCCCGTCGTGACACCCGCATCAACTCGCCTGATTATATGGCTCAATCCTTATCCTTTGCTTGACCGGACGATTGGCATTAGAGCGGTTTTCGTCCCTGACCTCCGGCCCCGGGTTGCGCCTTCCGATGTCGTCCCTCACGCGATTCATTCCCGCCCTCTTCGTCGTCCTGTGGGCGACGGGGTTCATCGGCGCGCGCTATGCCATGCCGTGGTCGGAGCCGTTCAGCTTCCTCGCCGTGCGCTTCGCCATGGCGGCGGCGATCCTCGTCATGCTCGGCCTCGCCATGCGGGCGCGGCCGCTTCAGCCGCGCCAGGCGGCCGACGCCGCCCTCGTCGGGGCGCTGGTCCATGGCGCCTATCTCGGCGGCGTGTTCTGGGCGATCCGCAACGGCATGCCGGCCGGCCTGTCGGCGCTCATCGTCGGGCTGCAGCCGCTGATGACGGCGGTGATCGCCAGCTTCGCGCTGGGCGAGACGGTGCGGCCGCGCCACTGGGCGGGGCTCGCCATCGGCTTCGCCGGCATCGTCATCGTGCTTTATCCCAAGATCGGCGACGCCGTCGGCGGCGTCACCGGGGCGACGTTCGCCGCCTGCCTCTTCGGCGTCGTCGCCATCAGCGCCGGCACGGTCTGGCAGAAGCGCCGCCTCGCCGGGGCCGATCTCGTTTCCGGCACGCTGTGGCAGTATGTCGGGGCGACCGCGCTGATGGCCGCGGGCTCGCTCGTCTTCGAGACCCGCACCTTCGTCGTCACCGGCGAGCTGGTCTTCGCCTTCGCCTGGCTGGTGCTCGTCCTCTCCATCGGCGCGATCTTCCTCCTGATGCACATGATCCGCGAGGGCGAGATGGCGAAGGTGTCGTCGCTGTTCTACCTCGTGCCGGCGGTGACGGCGCTGATCGCCTGGGCGCTGTTCGGCGAGACGCTGACCCCGCTCCAGCTCGTCGGCATGGCCGTGACCACACTGGGCGTCGCCATGGCGACGCGGCGCTGAAGCTCAGGGTCCCGAAACTCAGGCCCCTTCGACGGGCCTGACATTGGCGCGCGCGTCGAGATAGCGCCGGATCGCCGCGTTCAGCTCGCCGCCGATGATGAAGATCGCCGAGATCATGTAGAGGAAGACGAGCGCGATCATCAGCGAGGCGAGGCCGGCATAGGTCGAGGCATAGGACGAGAAACGGCCGAGATAGGCGGCGAAGGCTGAGGAGCCGGCGACCCAGAACACCAGCGTGAAGATGAGCCCCGGCACGATGTCGCGAAAGCGCCGCCGCCCGGCGGGCAGCCACATATGCACCGCGATCAGCGCTGCGACGATGACGACGACGGCGATGAGGAAGCGCCACACCGTGATGGTGCCGGTATAGGGCCGTATCCACGGCAGGCGCTGCTCGGCGATGCCGACGGCGATGGGCGCGAAGACGAGGAGCGCCGAGACGACGACGAAACCCAGCGTCGCCACGACGACGAAGCCGAGGCTCTGGGCGCGCAGCACGAAGATCGAGCGCGTCTCGATCACGCGGTAGGCGCGATTCAGCCCCACCCTCAGCGCCTCGATGCCGTTGGAGGCGAAATAGGCGGCGATCAGGATGCCGAAGGTCAGCACGTCGCCGCGCTGGACGGTCAGCACGCTCGTCACCTCGCGGGCGATCGGCTCGGCGATCTCGTCGGGCCAGGTGTCGAAGACGAGGTGGACGGCGGTGTCGGCGAAGGCCTGCGCGCCGAGGAAGCTCGCCAGCGAGGTGGCGAAGATCAGAAACGGAAACAGCGCCAGCAGCGCCGACAGGGCCAGATGGCTGGCGATGGCCCAGCCGTCGTCATTGTTGAAATGGCCCAGCGCATCGCCGAGAATGCGTTTGGTGACAGCAAGTATGCGCAGCATCCGTTCCGCCGATTGTGTCGTCCCTGCGAATATGGGAATGATGGCCCTTAACACGCCAGACCGGAAAGTGGAAAATTCCGGGTGAGTCGGATGCCCGGCCCTGACTGCCCATTCCCGCCCCTTGCGCGTTTTCCTGAAAGCCGCCACGAAAGCCGCCCCCAATGTCCACAGTCTTCAACATCGTCGCCATCGTGTTCATGGCCGCCGTGGTGATCGTCCTCATCCGGGGCCTGATCAACATGCTGCGTGGCGGCTCGGGCAATACGTCGAACAAGCTGATGCAGGCGCGCGTCATCCTCCAGTTCTTCGCGCTCATCTTCATCTTGCTGGCGCTGTGGTTCTCACGCGGCTGAAGGAGGGAAAAAGCCATGGTCATCCTCAACAAGATCTACACCCGCACCGGCGACGACGGCACGACCGCGCTCGGCACCGGCGAGCGGCGGCCGAAATACGATCTGCGCGTCGCCTCCTACGGCACGGTGGACGAGGCCAATGCCTGCATCGGTCTGGCGCGGCTGCACACCAGGCAAGCGCATCCCGAGCTCGACGCCATGCTCGGGCGCATCCAGAACGACCTGTTCGACCTCGGCGCCGAGCTGGCGACGCCCGACACGGGCGAGGACCTCGGCTACGAGCCGCTGCGCATCCTCGATTCGCAGGTCAGGCGGCTGGAAGGCGACATCGACGCCGTCAACAAGGGCATCCCCACCCTGCGCAGCTTCGTGCTGCCGGGCGGCTCGCCGGCTTCCGCCGCGCTGCATCTGGCCCGCACCGTCTCGCGCCGGGCCGAGCGCATGATCGTCGAATTGTCGCTCAAGGAAGGCGAGAAGGTCGGCGAGGCGGCGATCCGCTACATCAACCGCGTCTCCGACTTCCTGTTCGTCGCCGCGCGGGCGGCAAATGACAGGGGCGCGATCGACGTGCTATGGGTGCCGGGCCAGAACCGGTAGCCGAAAAACGGGCGGAAAGGGCCGCGACGCATGTTCATTCCGCTGCACGACGCCAACAGCCTCAAGCATATCCGTCTGCAATACGTGACGATGGCGCTGATCGCGGCCAATGTCATCGTCTTCCTGATGACGCGGCTGTCCGGCGAGGGGTTCGAGCAGGCGGCGGTGATCGGCCTCGGCTACATCCCCTCCACCGTGTTCGACATCGCCGAGCGGCCGGACGAATGGGTGCTGGTGCCGGACGACCTGACCTACATCACCTATGCCTTCCTGCACGGCGACATCTGGCATCTGGGCGGCAACATGCTGTTCCTGTGGGTGTTCGGCGACAATGTCGAGGACGCGCTCGGTCATTTCCGCTTCCTCGTCTTCTATCTTGCCTGCGCCGTGGCCGGCGCGTTCGCGCACGGCATCGTCGCGCCGGCGTCGGAGGCGCCGCTGATCGGCGCGTCGGGGGCGATCGCCGGCGTGGTCTCAGCCTATCTGATGCTGCACCCGCGCGTGAAGATATGGGTGCTCGCGCTCGGCCGCATCCCGCTGCGCCTGCCGGCCTCGATCGTGCTCGTCCTGTGGATCGCCTTCCAGGTGTTCATGATGCTGGTCGGCGGCGACGACGAGATCTCGTGGGCGGCGCATCTCGGCGGAATCGTCGCCGGCGCGGTGCTGGTGCTGTTCATGCGCCGGCGCGGCGTGCCGCTGTTCGATCGTGAGATCGTGACGCCGCAGGCGGTGGAGACCGCGCCCGAACAGGCGCCCGAACCGGTTGCCTCTCCCTGGGGCCGGCGCTGATCCGCCGCGCTTTTCAAACGGTTTGAAGCCCGCAAGCATATTGACGCTGCCACGGAGGGCTACTACAGCCACATGCGGCTACGCCCATTCCGTCTCCGCGAGCGACGGGGCGCGGGCGGTCTCGCCTCGGCGAATTCCATATCCGGCAAGCGAACGGCAGGAATGCTGCCAGCCAGCTTCCTCGAATCTCTCGGAAAGGTTTTGAGCGCATGAAAGTTCTAGTTCCGGTCAAGCGGGTTGTGGACTTCAACGTTAAGATCCGCGTGAAGTCGGACGGCTCGGGGGTCGAGCTTGCCAATGTGAAGATGTCGATGAACCCGTTCGACGAGATTGCGATCGAGGAGGCGATCCGCCTCAAGGAGGCCGGC
>JBBCKE010000014.1:0-111709 GCA_037190985.1 Alphaproteobacteria bacterium | reverse complement strand
CCCCCCCCCCCCGCCGGTGGACGCTTGCGTGCCCGGCGCTAACGCGATGAAATGGCGCCGGACCGCATTGCGCCGGCAGGCATCGGAAGAGCGACCCGCATCGAAGATGGTTTCCTCCATACGATTCAACCGGCGCCTGTTGCCGAGCATCGAGCGGTTGCAGGCGTTCGAAAGCGCCGCGCGGCACCAGAGCATCACGCTCGCCGCCCAGGAGCTCAACCTGACGCAAAGCGCGGTCAGCCGGCAGATACAGGAACTGGAGAGCCAGCTCGGCGTCGTCCTGTTCAACCGCGTGCGCCGGCGCATCGAGCTTTCCGCCGCCGGCCGCAAGTTCCGCCCCCAGGCGCTGCAATTGCTGCAGCAGGCCGAGGAGCTCGTCATCCAGACGATCACGGCGGCCAACGCCACCTCGATCTTCAGCATCGCCGTCCTGCCGACATTCGGCTCGCGCTGGCTCATCCCGCGCCTGTCCAGCTTCATCGCCCTGCATCCCGGCATCTCGCTGAACATCGCGACCCGGGACGGGCCGTTCGACCTTGCCGACCACGCGCTCGACGCGGCGATCCATTACGGCGCGCCGGCCTGGCCGAAGGGCATGTGCCGGTTCCTCTTCAACGAGACCGTCGTGCCGGTCGCCAGCCCGCTCCTGCTGCGCGCCGAGGCGCTTCGTGGCCTCTCCGGCGAGGAGGTGCTGGCGCGCGCGCCGCTGCTCCACCTGTCGACCCGCCCGCGCGAATGGACGGTCTGGTTCGAGAACCTGCCCGACCACGCGCCCATCGGCCTCGGCCACAGACTGGAGCACATCTCCTCGCTGATCAGCGCCGCCGTCTCCGGCCTCGGCGTTGCGCTGGTGCCGAAATTCCTTCTGGAGGACGAGCTTGCCAGCGGCGCGCTCGTCATCCTGTCCGACCGCCAGCTTCCGACGCAGGCGAGCTACCATCTCGTCGTGCCCGAGCACGACATCCACAACCCGCTGACCGCGAGCTTCTATACCTGGATCACGACGCAGATCTCCCTCGAAACGCACTGGGAAACCCTGTAGGCCGCGTCCGACCCATAGAATTCTTCAATATCTGATCAATCACGACTTTCATGGTCGTTAGACCTCCGCTGTGCAATGGTTCCGGAAACCGGGGAATATCGGCATGGGCACCCCATGTCGCCGGGATGGATCGGCCAAGGGGGGACGCGAAGAATCCCTCACGGCCTGCAATCGTTCCGAGCCGATCACGCTGCCGGAATTGTCCGGCCAACGGAGGAGAATGACATGAGGAAGACCGGATTTCTGCTGGCGTCCCTCGCCGCGTCGCTGATGGCGACGAGCGCGCTGGCCCCCAGCGCCTTCGCCGAGGACATCGCCGTCAAGATCGGCGTGCTCAACGACCGCTCCGGCATCTATGCCGACCTGTCGGGCGAGGGCTCGGTGGTCGCCGCGCGCATGGCGGTCGAGGATTTCGGCGCCGAGGCCAAGGGCATCAAGGTCGAGATCGTCTCGGCCGACCACCAGAACAAGCCCGACGTCGCCTCGACCATCGCCCGCCAGTGGTACGACCGCGACGGCGTCGACGTGATCGCCGATGTCCCGACCTCGTCGGCCGCCTTCGCCGTGCACGACATCACCCGCGAGAGCGACAAGATCTTCCTCGTCTCGACGGGCGCGTCGTCCGACCTGACCGGCAAGGCCTGCTCGCCCAACACCGTCCACTGGACCTACGACACCTGGTCGCTGGCGCACGGCACGGGCACGGCCATGGTGCGGACGGGCGGCGACACATGGTTCTTCCTCACCGCCGACTACGCCTTCGGCCACGCGCTCGAAGCCGACACCTCGGCCGTGGTCGAGGCCGCGGGCGGCAAGGTGGTCGGCGCGGTGCGCCACCCCTTCCCCGGCAGCGACTTCTCCTCGTTCCTGCTGCAGGCGCAGGCTTCCGGGGCAAAGGTGATCGGCCTCGCCAATGGCGGCGGCGACACCATCAACTCGATCAAGCAGGCGGCCGAGTTCGGCATCACCCAGGCTGGGCAGGCGCTCGCCGGCCTGCTGATCTTCATCACCGACGTCCACGCGCTCGGGCTGGAGACCGCGCAGGGCCTGGTGCTGACCGAAAGCTTCTACTGGAACCTCAACGACGAGACCCGGGCGTGGTCGGAGCGTTTCGCCGGCGCTCACAACGGCTCGATGCCGACCATGGCCCATGCCGGCGTCTACGGCTCGGTCCTCCACTATCTCAAGGCCGTCGAGGCGGCGGGAACTAAGGACACGGCGACTGTCATGGCGAAGATGAAGGAAATGCCGACCGACGACCCGCTGTTCGGCAAGGGCGAGATTCGCGCCGACGGCCGCAAGATCCACGACATGTACCTGTTCCGCGTCAAGGCGCCGGATGAGTCGACCGGCCCGTGGGACTATTACGAGGTGCTGGCGACGGTGCCGGCGGCGGAAGCGTTCCGCCCCATGGATCAGGGCAACTGCCCGCTCGTCCAGTAGGACGAACCCGACACGCGGCGCGCCCGGTTTCATCCGGCGCGCCGCAGGCGCAGCCGCTAGAGCGTCGGCAGAACGTCGCGCTCCAGCCACTCGCGCAGCAGCGCCGTCGTCGTGTCCGGCTTCTCCAGCGGCGGCAGGTGGCCGCAATCGGGGATGACGTGCAGGGTCGACCCGGCGATGCCCTCGTGCATGACTTGCGCCTCGGCCGGCGGCGTCAGCACGTCCTGCGCCCCGACGACGACCAGCGCCGGCATCTCGATCCGCGGCAGCAGCGGTCGCGAGTCCGGCCGCCCGAGGATGGCACTCTGCTGGCGCACATAGGCCTCGCCGCCGACCCGCTGCGCCATCGCCCGCACGCGCGCTCCGACCGGGCCGTCTATATGGTCCGGATGGACGAGCTGCGGCAGCAGCCGCGCCGTCACGCCGGCGAAGCGCCCCGCCGCGAGGCTGGCGATGCCCGCCCGCCGCTCGGCCGCCTTTTCCGGCGTGTCCGGCGCGGCGGTGGTGTCGACCAGCGCGACGCCCGCGATCCTGTCGGCCACCGTGCGCAAGAGCTCGAACGCGACATAGCCGCCCATCGACAGGGAAACGACGACGAAGCGCCCCGGCACGCTGCCGGCGGCGCGCTGCGCCATGGCGGCGATGCTGTCGTCGCGGGTCAGGTCGGCCACGACCGGCGTGACGAGGTCGTCGAGATGCTCGACCTGATGCGCCCACAGCTCCGTGTCGCAGAGCAGGCCGGGCAGGAAAAGGACGGTTGGACGCGATGGCATCGGGTGTCTCCGGCGTGAATCGGGCGGGCGGCTGATCCTGTCTTACGGATCGGAGCCGGTCTCCTCCGGCGGGCGGGCGGCATCGACCACGCCGCCGATCAGGTTCTCGCCCATCAGCCGCTGCGAGAGGGTCCCACGCGGTTTGGCGATGGCGGCGAGATAGCGGGCGGCGGAGGCGGCGCGCAGCCGCGCCTGCTCCACCGCATGCTCGGGCGTGACCGGGCGGAAGGCGATCATGTCGCGCGGCCGCAACTGCACGAAGGCGTCGAGGTCGGTGTCGATCACCGTGGCGATACGCGGATAGCCGCCCGTGGTCTGGTGGTCGGCGAGCAGCACGGTCGCGACGCCGTCGCCCGCCACCTGCACCGAGCCGCGCACGATCGGCCCCGACGGCATGTCGAGGCTGGCGTTCAGCGGCAGGGCCGGCCCCTGCAGCCGGACGCCCATCCGGTCGTAGGCGTCGGTGAGACGGTAGGGACCGGCAAGGAAGGCCGCAAGGGTCCCGGCCGCGAAGAACCCGTCCTGCGGGCCCGGCACGACATGCAGCTCCTGCCGCGGCCGCGCGGTGACGGGGCACGGAATGGCGCCCTCGCGCTCCTCGCGCAGTTCGGCATCGGTTATGGTCAGGCGCTGGCTGGAGGCGACGCGCCCGCCGCCGAGCCCGGAAAGCGCGTGGGTGGAAAAGCTGCCGAGCCACCCCTGCGCGTCGAGACGGCCGGCGAAGGCGAGATAGGTCCAGCTTCCCCAGTACCCGGGCCGGATCGCTAGCCGCTCGCCGGCGCGCAGGGTGGCGACGGTCCACGACCCGGCTCTGCGCCCGCCATGCTCGACGACGAAGCCGCCACCCGCCACCGCGAAGGTGACAGTGCCCGACAGGCACTCCAGCACCAGCCCGCCCATGGAAATCTCGATGGCCGGGTTGCCGGGCGGGTTGCCCAGCGCCGCGTTGGCGGCGGCGAACGAGGCGCGGTCCATCGGCCCGGAGGCCGGCACGCCGAAGCGCATGAAGCCCGGCCGCCCCGCATCCTGGATCGAGACGTGCGGCCCGGCGAAGCCGACGGAAAGGACGGCCTCGCTCATGACCCCGCCCGCGCGTCGAAGTCCTGCCGCGAGATGCGGCGGAACTTCACCGTGTCGCCGACATCGAACAGGAAGGGTCGGCCCTCGTCCTCGCCGCGCAGGATGCGGGTCGGCGAGCGGCCGATGATCCACCAGCCCGTCGGCATGGTCAGCGTCGTCACCAGGCATTGCGGCCCGGCGATGATGACGGAGCCGGCCGGCACGCCCCGGATCGCCGCCTGCTTGCGCGGAAGCCTGATCCGCTCGGGAACGCCGGCGAGATAGGCGTAGCCCGGCGCGAACCCGTACATCGCCACATCGTAGTCGCCGGAAAGATGCGCCGCGACGACATCCTCCGGCGTCAGGCCGCTCGCCTCGGCGGTGACGGCGAGGTCGGGCGCGAATTCCGCGTCGTAGCAGACCTCGACCTCGCGCAGCATGCCCTCGGTGCCGGCCCCGGCGTCGAGGGCCATCAGCGCCGCCAGCTTTTCCTCAACCGCGCGATGCGCGGTCACCAGCGGATCGAAGCAGACGAGAAGGCTGGCATAGGCGGGGACCGCCTCGACGAAGCCATCGAACGGCGCGGCCGCCAGCGCCGCGTCGAGCTGGACGACCCGGTCGTGGATGCGCTTGTCGATCGCCTCGCCGAATTCGACGAGGAGCGCCCGGTCAGCGACCGGACGGCAGCGCGGGAAGGCATCGGCGTGGCCAGGCGCAGGGCGGCCCATGTCAGTCGACGCCTCCCGAGGGTTGCAGGAAAGGCGCGACCGTGACGCCCGCCGCCTCCAGCTCGGCGCGGACGTTGCGCGCCATGGCGAGCGCGCCCGCGCTGTCGCCGTGAACGCAGATCGAATGCGCGTCGAGCGGGATCGCCACCCCCTCGATCGTCGGCATCCGCCCGGTGGACAGGAAATCGACCAGCCGCGCCGCCGCCGCGGCGGGATCGTGGATCATCGCGCCCTCGCGGGATCGCGGAACGAGACGGCCGTTGGCGAGATAGCCGCGGTCGGCGAAGATCTCGCTGAAGACGGCAAGGCCGGCCTCGCGGGCGGCGAGTTCCAGCTCGGTGCCGGAGATCGCGAGGATCGCGAGATCGGGCGAGACGGCGCGGGTGGCACGCGCAATCGCGTCGGCCACGGCGCGGTCGTCCGCCGCCCAGTTGCCGAGCGCCCCGTGCGGCTTCACGTAGCGCACGCTCGCGCCCGCCAGCGCCGCCGCGCCCATCAGCGCACCGATCTGGGTGGCGACCAGCTGCTCGACCTCGCGGACCGACAGCGGGATCAGCCGCCGCCCGAACCCCTCGCGGTCGGCGAAGCCGGGATGGGCCCCCGCGACCACGCCGCGCTCGCGCGCCAGCGTCAACGTCTCGACCATGGTGGCGGGGTCGCCGGCATGGCCGCCGCAGGCGATGTTGGCGCTGGTGACGACGCCGAGGATGGCCGCGTCGTCGCCCATGCGCCAAGGGCCGAAGCTCTCGCCCAGATCGGAATTCAAGTCGATTCTCATCCTTCGTCCCCTGCCTCGCTGCCCGCCGCGCTACTTGCCGGGCAGGTTCGTGGCGCGCGTCAGCATGACGACCCCGGCCTTGTCGGCCGTGTCGTAATAGGTGAAGCCGGTGCGGTTCTGGCGGCGTCCGCGCATCAGCGGCGAAAGCCCGCTCTCATTGGCCTCAGCTTCCGCCCCGTCCGCATCCCCGACCTCGAAGCCGATATGGAACACGCCCTCGCCCTTGGTGTCGAGATGGATGCGCTGCGGCGTCGGGTCCTCGTTCGGCTGGCAGAGCTGGAGCTGGACGTTGGGCAGGTTGCAGATGCGGTACTGCATGGCCATGAAGCCGCCGCGATGCGGCACGTCCAGTTCCTCATATTCCGCCAGCGGCGGGTAGGCCTCCCACGGGCCGACGCCGATCGATTCGTACCAGGCCTGCGTCCTGTCGATGTCGTGGACGACGATGCAGATGTGATGCAGCTTGTCGAATATCCCCATCGGCTTATTCCTTGACCGGCACGGTGTAGTTCAGCACGCGGCGGCCGCCGTCGGGGTAGATCGTCTCGCCGGTGATGTAGGAGGCGTCGTCGCTGGCGAGGAAAGACACGACCGCCGCCACTTCCGAGGCCTTGCCGTAGCGGCCGAGCGGGGTGCGCGACAGGATCCCGCGCACGGAGGCGTCGGAGACGAAGCCCTGATGGATCATGTCGGTGTCGATGGTGCCGGGGCCGACGCCGACGACGCGGATGCCGTGCGGCGCGAAGGCCACCGCCGCCGTGCCGGTGATCTGGTTCATGCCGCCCTTGGTGATGGCGTAGGTGGCGACGCGCGGATTGGCGAGGCCCGAATTGATCGACGACATGTTGACGATGACGCCGCCCCCGCCTTGCGCGATCATCTGCCGCGCGGCCGCCTGCGTGCCCCAGAACGCGCCCTCGAGGTTGACGCCCAGCACCTTGTCGTAATCGGCCTTGGTGACGTCGAGGAAGTCCTGCACCATGGCGATGCCGGCATTGTTGACCATGATGTCGAGGCGGCCGAATTTCTCGACCGCGGCAGCGACCAGCGCCTCGACCTCCTCCTTCCTGCTGACGTCGGCGACGACCGCGAGCACGGTGTCGGCCGTCCCGATTGCGGCGGCGGTCTCCTTGAGCCGCGCCTCGTCGATGTCGGCGACCACGACCTTGGCCCCGTCCGCCAGCAGGCGCTCGGCGCAGGCGCGGCCGATGCCGCGCGCCGCCCCGGTGACGATCGCGATCTTGCCTTCCAGTCTCATCCCGCGTTCCTTCCTTTTCCGTTCCTCTAGTATATCACGCTCTCGCGAAGCGGCAGCCCGGCGCGGATGCGCCCGTAACCCAGCGGCGACAGGTCGAGCGTCTCGAACCCGCCCCTGACGATCAGCTCGGCCACGCCGCGCCCGGTGGCCGGCGCATGCATCACGCCATGGCCGGAAAAGCCGGTGGCGAGGATCAGGTTGGCGATCTCGTCGTGAGGGCCGACGATGCCGTTGTGGTCGAGCGCGTTCACCTCGTAATGGCCGGCCCAGGCGCGCTCCAGCCTCAGTTGCTCCAGCGCCGGTATGCGATGGGCGAGCGCGGGCCAGACGCGCTCCTCGAGGAGTTCGTGCGCCGGCTCGAAATCGCCGGTGGCGTCGGGGTCGTCGTCCGCCGGCGGCGCGATGCCGCAGATGAACCCCTCGCCCTCGGGCCTGATCCATGCGCCGGTCGTGTCGAACAGCATCGGCACCTCGGCGCGATCCAGAGGCGCGCGGATGGCGAAGACGGTGCGCTTGCGCGGCGTGACGGGAAGGTCGATGCCGGCGGCGCGCAGCAGCGCGCCCGACGACGCGCCGGCGGCGACGACGCAGCGGTCGGCGGCGATGGTGCCGCCATCCGCCAGCCGCACGCCGCGGACCCGGTCGCCGGCAATGTCGAGGCCCACGGCCTCCGCCTCGACATAGGTCACGCCGCGTTCCCGCGCGGCGCGGCGAAGGAGCGACATCAGCGACCACGCGTCGAACCAGCCCTCGTGGCGCAGCGCCGTGGTGGCGATGCCGATATCCTCGACGTTGAGCCAGGGAAAGCGCGCTTTCGCCTCGCCCGGCGAAAGGGCGGCGACGTCCGCGCCCTCGCGCCGCTGCATCTCGATCCCGGCTTTGCGCACTTCCACCGTGTCCGGGCCGCCGAGGATGAGATAGCCGCGCTCGACGAAGCCGACATCCGCCTCCGCCCCGAACCGCTCCCTGATCCGGCGCAGGAAATCCGCGCCATAGAGGCTCATATGGATGTTGACCGGCGTGCCGAACTGGGTGCGGATCGAGGCTGCGGACAGGGCGGTGGAAGAGTGCCGATAGCTCGCATCGCGTTCGACGACCGTGACCGCCCCGGCGAAGCCGAGCTCGCGCAGGAACCATGCGATGGCGCTGCCGACGATCGCTCCCCCGACGATGACGACGGATTCGGACGCTCCCGCCACCACGGCCCCCTAGCGGATCACGAAGGGATTGGCCGTCTTGCCGACCGTGTCGATCCACACCGTCTTGGTCTGGAGATAGGCGTCTATCGCCTCCCGGCCGCTCTCGCGGCCGATGCCGCTGCGCTTGTAGCCGCCGAAGGGGGCCATGTAGCTGACGGCCCGGTAGGTGTTGATCCAGACCGTGCCGGCCTCCATCGCCGCTGCGCCTCGAAGCGCCCGGCCCATATCCTGCGTCCACAGGCCGGCCGCCAGCCCGTAGGGGCTGTCGTTGGCGATCGCGAAGGCCTCGTCCTCGTCGTCGAAGGGGATCACCGACAGGATCGGCCCGAACACCTCCTCGCGGGCGATGCGCATCGTGTTGCTGACGCCGGTGAAGATCGAGGGCTCGACGAACCAGCCGTCGGCCAGCGCGGCATTTGCCGGCGTTCCGCCGCCCAGCATGCATTGCGCGCCCTCGGCACGGGCGATGTCGAGATAGGACAGCACCCTGTCGCGCTGCGGCCGCGTGGTGATCGGCCCGACCTGCGTCTCGGGCCGCGAGGGATTGCCGATGCGGGCGCTCGCCGCCAGCCTGACCACGCCCTCGACCACCCTGTCATGCACCTTGCGCTGCACCAGCAGACGCGAGCCGGCGATGCAGGTCTGGCCGCTGGCGGCGAAGATGCCGGAGATCGCGCCGTTGACGGCGCTGTCGATGTCGGCGTCGTCGAAGACGACGTTGGCCGACTTGCCGCCGAGCTCGAGCGTGACGGTCTTCAGCCCTTCCGCCGCCGCGTGATAGACGGCGACGCCGCCCGGCTCGCCGCCGGTGAAGGCGATCTTGGCGACATCGGGATGCGAGACGAGCGGCACGCCGACATCCTGCGGCATGCCGGTGACGGTGTTGACCACGCCGGGCGGGAAGCCCGCCTGCTCGAACAGCTTGACGAATTCGAGCGCCGAGGCCGAGGTGTGCTCCGATGGCTTGACGACGACGGTGTTGCCGGCCGCGAGCAGCGGCGCGAGCTTCCACGTCAGCAGCATCAGCGGCGAGTTCCACGGCACGATGGCCGCGATGACGCCGAGCGGCTCGCGCCGCGTGAAGGCGAACATGCCCTCCTTGTCGATAGGCAGGACCGCGCCCTCGATCTTGTCGGCGAGGCCGCCGAAATAGCGGAACCACTCCGGGATGTAGCGAAGTTGCGCCGTCATCTCGGTGATCAGCTTGCCGTTGTCGCGCGTCTCGATGGCGGCGAGCCGTTCCGCGTTCTCCTCGATCAGCCCGGCAAGGCGCACGAGCAGCTTGCCGCGCGCGCTGGCGGTGAGCCCGCCCCATTCCGGCGCGCGGAAGGCCGCCTTCGCCGCCGCCACCGCGGCGTCGACCTCGGCCGCGCCGCCCAGCGGGATCAGCGCCCAGGGGCGGCCGGTATAGGGATCGAACGATTCGAAGGTGGCCGATGCGGGCTGGAGCCGCCCGGCCACGATGTTGTGGAAGCGCGCCAGCGTCATCGCCGCCTCAACAGGTCGCGAAGCCGAGATGGGCGCGGAAGCGGTTCTTGACGAAGGTCGCGTCGCGCGGCGGCAGCGAGCGCGGCAGGTTCTCCGCCGCGACCTTGAGCACGAAGAGGCGCGGCCCTTCCGCCTTGCCGCGCAGGCACTCGGTCAGCCGGCCGACCTCCTCCAGCGTACGCATCTCGCCCGTCTCGGCAAAGCCGGCCGCAGCCGCCACCCTGTCGAAGGCGATGCCGCGCCCGGTATGGCTCTCCTGCATCCCGGTCTCGCCGAAATGCTGGTTGTCGAGCACGATCAGGTCGAGGTTTTTGGGCCGCGCCACCGAGATGGTCGCGAGCGCCCCGAAGGCCATGAGCTGCTCGCCGTCGCCGGTGATCACCATCACCCGCCGCTCCGGCTGCGCCTGCGCCAGGCCGAGGCCGACGAGCGCCGCGCCGCCCATCGCGCCCCACAGATAGTAGTTGCCGTCGCGGTCGCCCGCCGCGTGCACGTCGTAGCTCGGCGAGCCGAGCCCGGTGACGACCAGAGCCTCGTCGCGCGCATCGAGCAGCGCCTTCACCGCCTCGCGGCGATCCATCGTCAGGGTCATGTCGCTCACCACTTCTTCTTGCCGAGCAGGCGCTGGCCGATCAGCACCGCGATCTGCTGGTCGGCCTCGTAGGCCATGACCGCCGCCTGCTCGACGGCCTCGATCAGGTCCGCGCCGGTCTCCGCGCGCAGCACGGTGACGCCGATCGCCTCCAGCACGCCTTGCGTCGCCTGCCCCATCGGCACCTGCCACGGATTGAACTCGGCCCACTCGCCGCGCATCGTCACCAGCATCAGCAGCGGAAAGCGCGCCTGCACCGGCAGCGACAGCATGTTGACGCAGTTGCCGACGCCCGAGGACTGCATCAGGAGCACGCTGCGCTGGCCGCCGAGCCAGCTTCCCGCGGCGATGGCGACGCCCTCCTCCTCGGTCGTCAGCACGTTGGAGACGACGTCGGGGTCCTCCTCGAACAGGCGGATCAGCGTCGAATGCCCGGCATCGGGCACATAGGCCATGTGGCCGACGCCCGCCGCCTTCAATGTCTCGTAGAGCGCGACCGGCCAGTCGCTGGAAAGGTCGCGACCCTTCGCCTCCCGGCGAGCGGACATGAATTCAGCGGCACCCAAGGCTCGTCTCCCTGCCTGGAATCGTTGACCCACTCTATAATCCCGCCCGGATATTCCTACATCGACCCATTTTCATGAACAGATATACCGATATTATATCGCAATGGACGTAACCCAGCTTCGCACCCTCATCCACGTCGCCGAGCTCGGCAGCCTGTCGAAGGCGGCCGACCGCCTGCACATCGCCCAGCCGGCCCTCAGTCGCCAGATCAGGCTGCTGGAGGAGGAGCTGGGGGTGCGCCTGTTCGACCGCCACGGCCGGGGCATGATCGTCACCGAGCAGGGGCAGGACGTGCTGCGCCATGCGCTGAGGGTCATGGCCGAGCTGGAGGAGATCCGCGCGGTCGTCTCCGACGAGAACGCCCCCCTGCGCGGCCATGTCTCCATCGGCATGCCGCCGACCGCCTCGGACATCCTGTCGGAGCCGCTCGTCTCCGCCTTCCGCGACACCCATCCCGAGGCGACGCTGCGCATCGTCAGCGCCTATACGGGCTACCTGCTGGACTGGATACACCGCGGCGAGATCGACGCGGCGATCCTCTACGATCCGCGCTCGGCGCGGACCCTGCGCATCCAGCCGCTGCTCGAGGAGACGCTGTTCCTGATCGGGCCGCCGGGCCTCGGCCTTTCGCTGGAGCGGGCGGTGGAGTTCCGCGCGCTCGAAGGCCAGCGCATGCTTCTGCCCAGCCTCGGCCACGGCCTGCGCACGCTCGTCGACCGCTATGCGCAGGAATGCGGCATCGCCCTCGACATCAAGGTCGAGGCCGACAGCTACTCGACGCTGAAATCGCTGGTGCGCCACGGTCACGGCGTCACCGTCCTGCCGCTCGCGCCGATCCACGAGGAGCTGAAGGCCGGGAGGCTGGGCGCCGCCCCGCTGGTCGACCCGACGCCGGTGCGCCGGCTGATCATGTCCTATCCGACCGACCGCCCCATGTCGCGGCTGGCGCGCTTCGCCGGCCAGGCGATCGCCGCGACCGTCGCCAGGCTGGTCGAGCAGGGAGTCTGGTCCGGCCGCATCCTCGAAGCCGAGCCGGAGCGCGGCCCGCCCTCACATATAAAATCCCGGCATAGCTGATCTTGTGACTCTGTCCTTGTCGATATGATGCGCGGGCGCTAGCAAAAGGGCGATCCGGACTGTTTCATCCGGCCGTGCCGCCTTCCCGCAGGAGACGCCGTCTTGAACGTCCTCATCGTCTACGCCCATCCCGAACCGAAATCGTTCAACGGCGCGATGAAGGACCTCGCCGTCGCGACGCTGGCGGCGGCGGGCCACGACGTCGTCGTCAGCGACCTCTATGCCATGGGCTTCGACCCGGTCGCGGGCCGCGCCGACATGACCGGCGAGCTGACCGACCCGGATTTCTTCAGCCTCGCGGCGGAGCAGACCGCGGCCTGCCAGACGGGACGCATCGCGCCCGACATCGCCGCCGAGATGGAGAAGCTGAAGCGCGCCGATCTGGTGATCTTCCAGTTCCCGGTCTGGTGGTTCGGCATGCCGGCGATCCTGAAGGGCTGGGCCGACCGCGTCTTCGCGCGCGGCTTCGCCTATATGCCGGGCCGCAAATACGACACCGGCATGTTCAGGGGAAAGCTGGCGATGGTGGCGGCCACCACCGGCACCTCGGCCGACACCTACGCGCCCGACGGCATCGACGGCGACATCCTCACCGTGCTGTGGCCGATCCATAACGGGCTGCTGCGCTATTCGGGATTCGACGTGCTGCCGCCCTTCATCGCCTACATGCCCGGCCGCGTCGGCGAGGACGGCCGCAAGGCCTATCTCGACGCCTACCGCAAGCGGCTCGGCGAGATCGAGGCGACGCCGCGCCTGTTCTTCCACCCGGCCGAGGACTACGGCCCGGACGAGCGGCTGAAGCCCGGCGTCCTCGCCCGTTCCGGGGTCCAGCGCAATGTCTGACCCCGCCCGGCCGCTGGAGGGCCTGCTGGTGGTCTCGATCGAGCAGGCGGTGGCCGCCCCGCTCTGCACCGTGCGTCTCGCCGACGCGGGCGCGCGGGTGATCAAGGTCGAACGCCCCGAAGGCGAGACCGCGCGCCACTACGATTCCACCGTCGAGGGCATGTCGGCCTATTTCGTCTGGCTCAACCGCGGCAAGGAAAGCGCCGCCCTCGACCTGAAGGACGAGACCGACCTCGCGCTGCTCCACCGCATGGTGGCGAAGGCCGACATCCTCGTCCACAACCTCGCGCCCGGCGCCATCGACAGGCTCGGCCTGTCGGCGCAGAGGATCGCGCAGGACCACCCGCGCCTGATCTCGGCCGGCATCGTCGGCTACGGCCAGGACACCGACTATGCCGCCATGCGCGCCTACGACATGCTGGTGCAGGCCGAGAGCGGCATCTGCGCCGTCACCGGAACGCCCGACACGCCGAGCAAGATCGGCGTCTCCGCCGCCGACATCGCCACCGGCATGAACGCGCACGCCGCCATCCTCGAGGCGCTGCTGGCGCGCGAAAGGACCGGGCGCGGGCGCGTCATCGAGATCGCCATGTTCGACGGCATGGCCGACTGGATGGCCGTGCCGCTGCTCCATTACGAGCATGCCGGCCGCGAGACCGGGCGCTACGGCCTGGCGCACGCCTCGATCTATCCCTACCGGCCCTATGCCTGCCGCGACGGCGTGGCGATCGTCGTCTCGATCCAGCAGGCCAGCGAATGGCAGCGCTTCTGCGCGACGGTGCTCGGCAAGCCGGCGCTTGCCGGGGATGCGCGCTTCGCGACCAATGCCCTGCGCGTCGCCAACCGCGCGGCGCTCGACGCCGAGATCGAGCCGGTCTTCGCCTCCATCGACCATGGGGAGGCCATCAGGCGCCTCGACGCGGCGCAGAACGCATGGGGCCGCGCGAACGAGGTGCGCGATCTTCCGCAGCACAAGGCGCTGCGCCGGATCAACGTGGAATTGCCCGGCGGCAAGACCGTCACCCTGCCGAAGCCCTCGGTGCGCGCCGCCGCCTTCGAAACGCCGCCCGCCGTCCCCGCGCTCGGCGCGGACACGGCCCGGCTCCGCGTCGAATTCGCCGTCTGACGGCCGGGGAGAAACCCGCCGGCGCTTCTTTCGGCTTTCCGGGCAGCCTTGCCGTCCCGCATCTGCTATTCAAGGGGCCATCCGATTCCCGAAGAATGACGCCTTGAGCACCGATCCGCTCCATATCCTCAAATCCGTCTATGGCTACGACGCGTTCCGTGGCCCGCAGGAGCAGATCATCCGCCATGCCACGGCAGGGCATAACGCCTTCGTGCTGATGCCCACCGGCGGCGGCAAGTCGCTGTGCTACCAGATTCCGGCGCTCGCCCGGCCGGGGCTGGGGATCGTCGTCTCCCCGCTCATCGCCCTGATGGCCGATCAGGTCGCGGCGCTGCGCCAGGCCGGTGTCAACGCGGCGGCGCTGAATTCCGACCTCGCCGGCGAGGAGCGGCGCGCGCTGTGGCGCAGCGTCGACGACGGCTCGCTCGACCTTCTCTATGCCGCGCCCGAGACGCTGCTGCGCCCGGAGGTGCTGGAGCGGCTGGCAAAGGTCCGCCTGTCGCTGATCGCCATCGACGAGGCCCACTGCCTGTCGCAATGGGGGCACGACTTCCGGCCGTCCTATCGCCAACTCGACGGCCTGATCGCCGCGTTCCCGGATACGCCGCGCATGGCGCTGACCGCGACGGCGGACGCCCCGACACGGGCGGAAATCCTCTCGCATCTCAGGATCGACGACAGCGACGCCTTCATCGCCGGGTTCGACCGGCCCAACATCCGCTACGCCATCCGGGAAAAGGAGAGCCCGCGCACGCAGCTCAAGGACTTCCTCAAGCGCCACGAGGGCGAGAGCGGCATCGTCTACTGCCTGTCGAAGCGCCGGACCGAGGAGACCGCCGAGTGGCTGCGCGCGCAAGGCTACGACGCGCTGCCCTATCACGGCGGGATGGACAAGGCCGCCCGCGAGAGGAACCAGACGCGCTTCCAGAACGAGGAGGCGGTGATCATGGTGGCGACCATCGCCTTCGGCATGGGCATCGACAAGCCGGACGTGCGCTTCGTCGCCCATATCGACCTGCCCGGCAGCATCGAGGCCTATTATCAGGAGACCGGCCGCGCCGGGCGCGACGGCCTGCCCTCCGAGGCGCTGATGCTCTACGGCTACGACGACATCGTGCTGCGCAGCCGCTTCATCGAGGAATCGGACGCGCCCGAGCCGCGCAAGCGCATGGAGCGCCAGAAGCTCGACGCGCTGCTCGGCCTCGCCGAGACAGCCGGTTGCCGGCGGCAGGTGCTCCTGTCCTATTTCGGCGACGCGTGCGCGCCGTGCGGCAATTGCGACACCTGCGCCGAGCCGCCGAAACTGTTCGACGGGACCATCGCGGCCCAGAAGGCGCTGTCCTGCATCCACCGCACCGGCCAGCGCTTCGGCCAGGCCTACATCGTCGACGTGCTGCTCGGCGCAGAGGACGAGCGCATCGCCCGCTTCGGCCACGACCAGATCTCGACCTACGGCATCGGCAAGGAGCACGATGCACGCACATGGCGGGCCATCCTGCGCCAGTTGATCGCCCTGCGGCTGGTCGATGTCGACCTCGCCGGCCATGGCGGTCTGGCCATCGCCGAGGCAGGACGGACGTTCCTGAAAGAGAAGCCGACGCTGATGCTGCGCGTGCCGCCCCCGGCGCGCGCCCGGCGCGACAGGACGGCCCGCACGCAGACGACGGCGGCGGTGGCGGGCGCGGATCAGGGCCTGTTCGAGGCGCTGCGCGCGAGACGGCTCGAGCTCGCCCGCGCCCAGAACGTGCCGCCTTACGTCATCTTCCACGACAGGACGCTGCTCGAGCTGGCCGCGACGCGGCCGGCCTCCGAGGACGAAATGGCGCGCATCGCCGGCGTCGGGGCGGCCAAGCTGGCGCGCTACGGCGCGGACTTCCTCGAGGTCATCGCCACTTACGCGGATTGACGTTCCGCGCCCGGCCTGCGGCTACTCGTCCTGCCGGTCCCAGCGCGGAAAGGGGTCAGGCAGGTCGCGCCAGCGGCCGGGCATGAAGTCCTTTTCCGCCACGAGGCAGGCATCGAGCCCGGCGCGCAGCGTCGCCTCGTCCATCGGATCGCAACCGATGAAGACGATCTCCTGCCGGCGGTCGCCCCAGACCGGGTCGAGATAGGGCCGCATCGCCGCGCGCCATTCGGGATGGTCGGGCCATCGATGCTTCGGCACCGAGGCCCACCACAGGCCGCGCTTGCCCGTCCGGATCAGCGCCCCCGCCTGGCTGATCTCGCCGACATGGTGCGGGCGGGTGGCGAGCCAGAAGAAGCCCTTGGCGCGCACCACGCCCGGCCACGGCCTGTCGATGAACGCCTTCAGCTTCATCGGCTCGAACGGCCGCCGTTCGCGATAGACGAAGGAGCGGATGCCGTATTCCTCGGTCTCGGGAACGTGGTCCCTGAACCCGTTCAGCTCCTTGAACCAGAGTGGATGCTGCTCGGCCCTCTCGAAATCGAAGCGGCCCGTATCGAGCACGTCGGCGAGGTCGACCTTGCCGAAATCGGTCTCGATCAGTTCCGCGTCGGGGTTGAGCGAGCGGACGATCTTGCGCGCCAGGTCGAGGTCGCGCGCGGGCGTGTCGGACACCTTGTTGAGCACGATCACGTCGGCGAACTCGATCTGCTCGACCAAAAGGTCGACCAGCGCCCGCTCGTCCATCTCGCCCGCGACCTCGCCGCGGTCGCGCAGGAAATCCTGCGAGGCATAGTCCTTGAGCAGGTTCGCGGCGTCGACGACCGTCACCATCGTGTCGAGCCGCGCGACGTCGGACAGGCTCTCGCCGTTCTCGTCGCGGAAGTCGAAGGTGGTGGCGACCGGCAGCGGCTCGGCGATGCCCGTGCCCTCGATCAGCAGGTAGTCGAAGCGGCCCTCCTGCGAAAGCCGGCGCACCTCCTTCAAAAGGTCGTCGCGCAGGGTGCAGCAGATGCAGCCATTGGTCAGTTCGACCAGTTGCTCCTCGGTGCGCGACAGGTTCGCGCCGCCGTCGCGGACGAGGGACGCGTCGATGTTCACCTCGCTCATGTCGTTGACGATGACGGCGACGCGCCGCCCCTCGCGGTTGTTGAGCACATGGTTGAGCAGCGTCGTCTTGCCGGCCCCGAGAAAGCCGGAGAGCACGGTGACGGGAAGGCGGCTGGAGGATTTGGCTGTGTCGAGCATGGCGGGCCTCTTGGGGTTTGCGGAAAAGGGCGCGGGGCGCGGGGTCAGTCGCCGCCCGGATCGGCCTCGGGGACGTAGATCATGCGGCCGTCATCGAGCCGGTAGGTGATTCCGGCGCGCACGCCCTCGCCCTCGCCGATCCGGCCGCTCGCCTCGTAGCGGGTCAGCTCGCGCCCCTCCTTGACGGTGATGCGCATGTCCGGCTCGCCGGGATTCTCCACCACCGTCACCCGCGCCGACGAGAACGGGTTGAGCGGGTTGGTGACGATGACGATCATCAGGATGCCGATGACGACGAGGAAGAGGTCGATCAGGTTGACGACGGACAGGATCGGATCGTCGGCGTCGTCATGGTCGAGAAAGCGCATCAGCCGGCCTCCCTCGCCCGTTCCGCCGCCCGCAGCTCCTCGAGCAGCCAGCGGCGGCGGATCGTCAGGATGAAGAAGGTGATGCTGGCCGCGACCAGCGCGAGGATCACGGCGGAGAAGGCGACGACGAGGTTCTCGCCGACCGAGCCCGCATCGCCCCGGCTCAAGGCCAGCAGCGCCGGCCCCATCGGGATCATGGTGGCGACGAGGCCGAGCATCGGCGCAGTGCGCGAGACGATGCGCAGCCATTCCAGCCGCTTCATGATCGCCAGCTCGAGGTCGTCGCTATGGCCGGCCGCGCCGTCAAGAACGGAGCGGTAAGCGCCGCGCCCGCGCTGGACCGCCTCGACGAGGAACATGCCGAGCGCGACCAGCGCATAGGCGAGCGCGGCGGAAATCAGCGCAAGGACCGGGACGAGGAAAAGATGCGAAACCTCGAAGAGGCCGAGCTCGAAATCGTTCATGAAGCACCGTGGACTGGATATTGGAACCTATGCGCGGCGGGCGTTCGCCCGCCATTGAAGCCCGCCGCCGAGCGCGACGAGGCAGAGCATGACGGAAAGGGCGAGCCACAGCCGCCGCTGGTCCTGCGCCGTGCCGGCGGGCGCGACCTCCTCCAGCACTTGTCCGGCCACCGGCTGCGGCGTGCCGGCGGCCGCCTCGATATCGGGCCGCTCCTGCCCGCCGCCTTCCGGCGCGGCCGCTTGCGCCGCCGCGAGGCCGAAGCCCGCCGCCATGTTCGCGACGAACTCCCTTGTCGGCGCCTCGCCGACATCGACGCCGTGGTCGGCGGCGAGCGCCTGCCAGCGTTCGGCGAGTTGCCGGCGGGTCTCGTCGGCGGCGTCCCAGTAGCCCTTGCGGACCGCCTCGACCATGCGCTCCATGAGCTGCGCCTGCGCGGTCGGGTTGTGCGCCTCGAAATAAGTGTTCAGCCCGAGGTCGCGCGCGTCGGCGACATAGATGTCGAACATCGCCTGCCACTGGTCGGCGCGCACGGTCGAGGGGTCGACCACCTGCCAGCCGAACAGATTGTTGGCGGCGTTGAGCATTTCCAGCGTCCCGGCATAGCCCTCCGCCTTCATGCCCTCGATCCAGTGCGGGTTGAGCGCGCGCACGCGCAATTCGTCGGCGAGGAAGCGCGCCAGCGGCGTGGTCCGCGTGGCGGCCGCGTCGCGGAGGTCCGAGACGTAGAGCGACGGCGCGGCTCCGTCGAGGTGGCGGACCGCCAGCGACAGGCCACCGAGGAACTCGAACGGATGGTCGGTGGACAGCACGCCGTGAAGGTTGGACGAGCGCGACATGACCGCCACCTGCGTGCCTCTGAGCTGCTCGGCGAACAGGTTGGCCGCCGGCGAGGCCTCGCCCCACGCCCGCGCGCCGTAGGCGTAGCGTGTGCCGTCGAGGAACCGTTCGGCAAGCGCCGAATCCGCGTCCCAAGTCGTCGAGGCGAGCGCCATGTGCGGCATGCCGCTGCCGTAGCTGCCCGGCGCGTTGGAGAAGACGCGGAGCATCGCCTGCGCGCGCGCCTCGTCGGGGGCAAGGCCCTTCGCTTCCAGCAGCGCCGCCACCCGGGCGCTGTTGGCGGCGACGGGGTTGCCCTCCTCGTCCAGCACGGCGATGCGCTCGATCGCGTCGGCCAGAAGCCGCATGAAGCCGTCGAACTGGTCGCGGTAGACGCTCGTCACCTGCACCACGACATCGACGCGCGGCCGGCCGAGCTCGGCCGCCGGCACGATCTCCAGCGCGCGCACGCGCCCGCCCTCGTCCCAGACGGGGCGCAGGCCGAGCGCATGCAGCACCTGCGCCTCGGTGACGCCGAGATGCCGGATCGCCTCGGACGACCACAGGCTGAAGGCGATCTTCTGCGGGAACGTGCCGCCATTTTCGGCGCGGAACGCGGCGACGAGCTGTTCGAACGCCTCGGCTCCGGCCTCGTATGCCGCCTTCGTCGGTATCCGGTCGGGCTCGAAGGCGTAAAGGTTCCTGCCGCTCGCCACATCCGGGTTGCGGATCGGGTCGCCGCCCGCGCCCGGGGCGACGAAGCGGCCTTCGAGCCCGGCGAGCAGCGCCTCGATCTCGCCCGGCGCGGCGAGGTGCGCCTCCAGAGCGTCGGCGCGCTCCAGCAGCTCCCTGAGCGGCGCGTCGAGCGCGGCCCGGTCGCCGCCGTCGCGCAGGTACTGCCGCAGCGCCGCATAGGGCGCGGTCTCCTTCAGCGCCGCGAAATCGTCGACGAAAAGCTCCTCCCCCTCCGCGCCGACCGCCTCGTAGAAGGGCTGGCCGAGCTGCTGCATGACGGTGGAAAGCCGGGCGTCGGGATCGGCCGGTTGCCCGAACGTGTGCAGCCCGAGCGGCATCGCCGTGCGGGTGAGCTCGTGGAGATGGTCGTGCAGGAGCGGCAGGAAGCCGCCGAAATCCTGACGCGCCGCCTCTTCGGTCCAGCCGAGATCGGCATGCATGGCCGCCGCGATCGCCGCGTCCGCGATCTCGCCCGCGGTCCTTTCGCGCACCGCGCCCTCGTCGAGTTGACCGTATTCGTGGATCAGGTGGTGGATGTCGCGCAGCTCGTCATAGAGGCCGGACGGCGCGAAGGGCGGCGTCTGGTGGCTGATCGTGACCGCGCGGCCGCGCCGGCGCGCCTGCAGCGCCTCGCCGACATTGTCCTGGATATAGGGGTAGAAGACCGGCAGGTCGCCGACCGCGAGGAACGGGTCGTCGTCGGCCGCGAGCCCCCGGTCCTTGCCGGGCAGCCATTCCTGCGTGCCATGGGTGCCGAGATGGACGATGGCGTCGGCCTCCGCCTGCTCGCGCAGGTAGAGATAGGCGGCCATGTAGAGATGGTCGGGCGGGGCGGCGGTGTCGTGATAATGCGCGCCGGGCGTGTTGCCGCGCGGCATCTGGGGCATGACGATCAGCCTGCCGCGCTTCATACGCGGGATGACGAAGCTCGCCGCGCCGTCGACCTCGCGCACCGCCCAGTGCCGCCGCGGCTCGCCGAGATGCGAGAAGGCGTGACGCCGCGACGGCGACAGCGTGGCGAGCCATCGCTCGTAGTCGGCGACGGGAAAGGCGGCTGCGAGATCGCGCTTCAAAAGCTCTTCGAGCGGAACGGTGCGGTAAAGGCCGCCGAGCATGGCCTGTCCCGCCTCGATCATCTCCTGCTCGGAAAGCGGGGCCACGTCGTAACCCGCCCGGGAGAGTTCGTCCGTGATGGTCTCGATGCTCGCCGGCACGTTGAGGTTGGAGGCGGCGAGGTTCTTCTCGCCGGCCGGATAGTTCCAGAACATCAGCGCAAGCGTCTTCTCGGCCGCCGGCTTGCGGCGCAGCAGGGAAAGGCGCTTCAGCTTGCCGATAAGCGCGTCGAGCTGCGCCGGCAGCGGCACCTCGGCTCCCTCCTCCACCGCCGTCAGCACGATGGGGTCGGCCATCCCCCAGCCTTCCGGCCCGGCGAGGAACACCGCCGCCGTGCGCGCGGGGATGCCGGAGGCCGCCGCCGCCCACGCGTCCGCCCCGCCCTCGCGAAAGCCGAGCGTCTGGATGACGGGAATGTCGAGGTCGAGGAACTCGGCGCTGCGCGCCGCGCCGTTCATCATGTGGGTGAGGTTGACGAGCGCGTCGATCCGTCCCGGCCGGACGATCTTCGTCAGCCCCTGCGGGTCGGCCCCGTCGAACCAGAAGACGATGGGCGCGAGGCCCGCCGCCTCGCTGCGCGCGACCAGCGCGTCGACGAGCCCCGTCTGCATGTCCGACACCATGCCGCCATGCGCGACGAAGCCGACACGGCCCGTCGCGCCCGCCCAGCGCTCCGCACCCCACGACAGGAGATCGTCGAGCGAGGCGAAGACCTCCGGCGCCTGCGGGTGGTAGAAACCGGTCGCCGGCAGGCGCGCCGTCTGCGGCATGGCCGAAAGGTCGCCGCCGTCCTTCCACGCGCGGACGGCTGCGAAGAACAGGCGGAAATTCTCCGCGCCCCCGGCGGCGTAGTAGCCGAGCAGCAGGCCGGCGGCGCGCGGCTCGATGCCGCTCCATCGCGGCGGGCCGCCGCCGATGGTGATCGCCGGCACCGTCGATGTGCCCAGCCGGTCGCCCAGCGCCTCCTCGACGCGCGCCCGGTCGCCCGGCCGCGGCACGTCGAGGATGACGAGGTCGGCGCCGGCCAGCCAGTCGCCGGCCGAACCCGCCGCCCGCTCGACATCGACGCTCTCCAGCCTGACGCCGGCCGCCTCCGCCATCGGCCGTATGGCGCGGAACTTCGCCGGCAGCACGAAGCTGGTGGTGAGGACCCGCACGACGGGGCCTCCGCCGGAGGCCGGCTCCTGCGCGGCGGCCGGCCAAGCCACGAATGCGAGGGCGAGGACGAGGAGGAAGGCGGCGGCGCGCATGCCTAGAACCTCGCCTTGACGCCGATGAAGTAGCGCCGCCCCTCGTCGGCGAAGGCGTAGTCGCCGTTCTCGTCGGCGAGCCGCACGTCGGTGATGTTCTCGATGCCGAACTGGAGCGCGGCGTGCTCGTTGACATCGTAGCTGGCATAGGCCGACAGCAGCGCGTAGCCGGGCTGGCGGCCGGAGCCGGTCGTCGTCTTCTGCGGCCCGACATAGTTGACGCGCAGCGAGGTGGTGAGGTTTTCGATCGGCGTCCATGCCAGCGTCGCGTTCGCCGCGTGGCGCGAGCGGCCGGGCAGTTGCTCGCCCGTCTCCCTGTCGACCGGGTCGAGCCAGGTGTAGTTGGCGTCGAGGCGCATGTCCCACGGCAGCTCGACGCCGCCGCCGAGCTCGATGCCGCGGATGCGCGCGCTGTCGACGTTGACATAGGTCCAGGTCGCGCCGGGCGCGCCGCCGCAGCGGACCACGCAAATCGTCTGGATCAAATTGTCCAGCTCGTTCTGGAACACCATGGCCCGCGCCGACCAGATGCCCTCCTGATACTCCAGCCCCGCCTCGAAGGAGAGGTTGGTCTCCGGCTTCAGGTCGGGATTGCCGACGATGGTGAAGCGGCCGCCGCCGGCGATGGCGGCATAGTCCGGCGAGAGCTGCTTGAGCGTCGGTGCCTTGAAGCCGGTGCCGACCCCGGCCTTGAAGGTCAGCGCGTCGTTGAAATGGTGCAGCAGGTAGGCGCGCGGGCTGGCGTGCCAGCCGAAATCCCGGTGGTGATCGAAGCGGCCGCCGACCACGAGCTCCCATGTGTCGCCGAGCCTGATCTCATCCTGGACGAACGCCGCGTAATGCGTCTGCTCCGCCCGGCCGGCGGCGTTGACGGTCGGGTCCCCCAGCCATTCGTGGCGGACTTCCGCCCCGAGCGTGACCTTGTGGCCCTCGAACGGAGAAAAGCCGATCTGCCCGTCGCCGACGGTGTCGACGAAACGGTGCGGCCCGGAGGCGGCACTGCCGTCGCTGCGGCGGTTCTCGCGGTCGAGGATGGCGCTGTAGAGGCGAACGCGCGACGTTCCCCAGCTCCACTGGCCCTCATGCGAGAGCGAGATGCGCTGGCGCCGGATGTCGTCGTCGGAGCGGTAGAAGGCGCGCGGCGCGGGCGGGCGGGTGGCCGCCTCGATGCCCTGCCAGCGGTCCTCGAAGCCGGCCCCGTAGGACAGGTCGATGCGCTGGCGCTCGTCCGGCGTCCAGGTCAGCGTGGCGTTGCCGATGAACGTCCTCTCCTCGCCCGCGGAGGAGATGCGCGGCTCCTGCGGCGAGGCGAGCTCGGTGCGCCCCTTGAACGCGCCCCAGACGTTGAGGCCCAGCACGCCGGGGATCAGCGGCCCGCCGGCATAGCCGGAAAAACTGTAGCCATTGCCGCCGAGGCCATGCTCCGTCAACAGGCCGGAGGCCGAGAACGAGCCGCGCCATGCGTCGGTCGCCCGCCGGGTGATGATGTTGACGACGCCGCCCAGCGCCTCCGAACCGTAGAGCGAGGACATCGGCCCGCGGACCACCTCGATGCGCTCGATGGCTTCGGCCGGCACCCAGCCGAGCTCGTAATCGGAATGGGCGATGGCCGAGGCCGAATTGCTGACGCGCATGCCGTCGACCAGCACCAGGCTGTGGTCGGTCTGCATGCCGCGGATCGATATGCCGCGCCGCCCGAGGCCGATGCCCGTCAACTGGACGCCGGGCGTGCCCTCGATGGCGCTGGCGAGATCACGCACCGGCCGCTCGCGCAGCTCCTCGCCGGTCACGACGGTGACGCTGGCGGGCGCGTCCTGAAGGAAGCGCTCGCCGGCGGTCGCCGTGACGACGATGGGCGCGAGCATGGTGGCGTCCTGCCCGGGCGACTGGGCAAGGGCGCCGGCCGGCATCGAAACCGAGGCCAGCAGAATGGCGACGCCCGTTCTCGACGCGACGCGTGACGGCATGAGATCCTCCTGGAAAGAAAGCCCGATTGGGAATTACGTTATATCGTTACTATGTAATAGTATAACATTTGACAAGGGCAAAAATGCCGACCCGGTCCGGCGGCGGCGGGATCGGGGGAGGCGTGCCGGGGGAATCGGCCGGGAGAATCGAAGAGCGCCCTTCCCGCTCGGCGGGAGCGGAACGGAAGCGGGCGTCACGGCTTCCGGCGACGGACGATGAAGCAGGCGGTGCGGAAATTCAGGGCGCTGAAACGAAAAAGGCCGGGCACGGCCCGACCTTCCTCTCTCGCCTCGACATCCTGCCAGTACATCCGTGGTCAGAGATGGAAGCGATCTACTTGCAGCCTATATGGGGATAGTTAACGAAATATGAAGACCCGCCGCCGGGAAAATTATCCCCACAAAAAGACATGCGGCCCGCTCCGCCGAGGGAAGCAGGCCGCAGGAAGGCTTGCCGAAAGGCCGGCTCAGAGCTTGCCGGCGATCGCCGCGTCGAGAAGCGACAGCGCCGCGTCCTTGGTCAGCTTGACCGGGTTGCCGCCGGCGGTCGGGTCGACGATGGCCATCTCGGCGATCAGGTCCTTGCGCGCCGCGTCCGGGGCGAAGTCCTTGATGAACTCGGGCAGCGTGTGCGGCACGTTCAACTCCTTGCGCAGCTTGAGCACCGCGTCCGCGAAGCCGTCGAAGCCGCCCGCGATGCCGAGATAAGCGGCCGCGCGGGTGATCCGCGCCTCGATGGCCGGGCGGTTGAAGACCAGCACATAGGGCATGAACACGGCGTTGGTCATGCCGTGATGCGTGTCGTAGAGCGCTCCGATCGGGTGCGACAGCGAATGGATCGCGCCCAGCCCCTTCTGGAAGGCGGTCGCGCCCATGGCCGCGGCCGACATCATATGCGCCCGCGCCTCGAGGTCCGCCCCGTTGGCGAACGCCTTCGGCAGGTTCTCGAAGGAAAGCCGCATGCCCTCGAGCGCGATGCCGTCGGCCATCGGATGATAGCCGGGCGCGCAATAGGCTTCGAGGCAGTGGGCGAGCGCGTCCATGCCGGTGCCGGCGGTGATGAAGGCCGGCATGCCGGCCGTCAGCTCCGCGTCGGCGATGACGATGGCCGGCATCATCTTCGGGTGGAAGATCACCTTCTTGGTGTGGCTCGCCTCATGCGTCAGCACGCCGGCGCGGCCGACCTCGGAGCCGGTGCCGGCCGTGGTCGGCACGGCGACGATGGGAGCGATCTTGGAGGGGTCGGCGCGGGTCCACCAGTCGCCGATGTCCTCGAAATCCCACACCGGGCGCGCCTGATGCGCCTGGAAGGCGATCAGCTTGCCGAGGTCGAGCGCCGAGCCGCCGCCGAAGGCGACGACGCCGTCATGGCCGCCCGCCTTGTAGACCTCGATGCCGGCGTAGAGATTCGACTCGACCGGGTTCGGCTTGACGTCGGAGAAGACGCCGTGGGGGATGCCGGCGTCGGAAAGCAGCTTCAGCGTCGAGGCCGTCACCGGCAGCTTCGCCAGTCCCGGATCGGTGACGAAGAGCGGGTTCTCGATGCCCACCTCCTTCAGCACCTCGGGCAATTCCCTGATGCGGCCGGCGCCGAAGCGGACGGTGGTCGGATAATTCCATTTCGAGACGAGGTTGGTCATGGTGGTCTTTCGAAAAAAGATCAGATCGCTTCGCGCAGGTGGTAGCTCTTCGGCCGCGTCAGGTTCTCGTAGCCGACGAGGCCCATCGCCCCGCCCTTGCCCGTGTCCTTGACGCCGGTCCAGACGAGGCCGGGATCGACATAGTCGCAGCGGTTCATGAACACGGTGCCGGTCTCGATCCGGTCGCCGATCTGCGCCGCATGCTCCGTGTCCGTAGTCCACACCGAGGCGGTCAGCCCGTAGGGGCTGTCGTTCATCAGCTGGACGGCCTCCTCATCATCGCGCACCTTCATGATGCCGACGATCGGGCCGAAGCTCTCCTCGCGCATCACGCTCATCTGATGGTTGACGTTCGTCAGCACCTCGGGCGCGAGATAGGGCGAGCCGGCGGCGGCGCCGTCCACCTTCATGCCGATATGGGCGACAGCGCCCTTGCGCAGGGCCTCGGCCTTCTGCTCGCGGATGAAGTCGGCGAAGCGCGCCTGCGCCATCGGGCCCATGGTCGTCGCCTCATCGAGCGGGTTGCCGACGACATAGTTCCTCGTCTCGGCGATAAAGCCCTCGACGAATTGGTCATAGACCTTCTCGTGGACATAGACGCGCTCGATGCCGCAGCAGCACTGGCCGGTGTTGTAGAACGCGCCGTCGACCAGATTGGCGATGGCGTGGTCGAGCTTCGCGTCCGGCAGCACATAGGCCGGGTCCTTGCCGCCGAGCTCCAGCCCCAGCGTCATGAAGGTGCCGGCCGCCGCCTTCTCGATGGCGCGCCCGCCGGCGACCGAGCCGGTGAAATTGCAATGGTCGATCTCGCCGGAGCCGAGCAGCTTCTCGGTCTGGGCGTGGGATAGGACGACGTTCTGGAACAGGCCCTTCGGCAGCCCGGCAGCGTCGAACGCCTTCTGGAAACGCTCGCCGACCAGCAGCGTCTGCGCCGCGTGCTTGAGGATCACGGCGTTGCCCGCCATCAGCGCCGGCACGACCGAGTTGACCGTGGTGAGATAGGGATAGTTCCACGGCGCGATGGTGAGGACGATGCCGAGCGGCGTGCGCTTGAGATAGCGGCGGAAGCCGGGGCGATCCTCCGGCACGTAGGGGGCCAGCGCCTTCTCGGCCAGCGCCACGATGTAGCGGGTGCGCTCCTCGACGCCGCCCTTCTCGCCGCCGTAGCGCACCGGGCGGCCCATCTGCCAGGCGATCTCCGGCACGATCTCGTCGTTCATGGCCAGCAACGCCTCGAGGAAGGCTAGCAGGTACTTGCCGCGTTCGGCGATGGAAACGCCGGCCCATTCGGCCTGCGCCGCGCGGGCGCGGGCGAGCGCCGCCGCGATTTCCGCCTCGGTGGCGGTCGGCCGCTCGGCGTAGATCGAGCCGTCGACGGGGGATTTCAGCTTGACCGTTTCGGTCATGAGAGCCTCATTTTCTTCGACGCAATTCCGGACGGAAAACCGCTTCGCACTTTTCCTGGAATTGCTTTTGGGTTGTCAGTAGCGTTCGAAGCCGCGATGCAGCTCCCAGTCGGTGATGCGGCGGTCGTATTCCATCTGCTCCCAGCGGGCGGTGTGCAGGTAGTGCTCGATCACCTCCTCGCCCAGCGCCGCCTTCAGCATCTTCGACTTCGCCATCGCGTCGATGGCCTCGCGCAGCGTCTTCGGGATCTCGGTCAGCCGCGCGGCCTGGTAGGCGTCGCCCTCGAAGGGCTTCGACAACTCCAGCTTCTCGTCGATGCCGGCAAGCCCGGCCGCGATCAGCGCCGCGAAGGCGAGATAGGGGTTCAGGTCCGCCCCGCCGATGCGGCATTCGATGCGGATGCCCTTCGTCCCCTCGCCGCACAGGCGGAAGCCCGCGGTGCGGTTGTCGAGGCTCCACGCGGTCTTGGTCGGCGCGAAGGTGCCGGCCTGGAACCGCTTGTAGGAGTTGATATAGGGGCACAGGAACCAGGTGAAGTCGCGGGCGTATTTGAGCTGCCCCGCCACCCACGAGCGCATCAGCGGCGTCATCGTGTATTCGGCCTTGGGGTCGAAGAACAGGGATTTCTTGCCGTCGGCGCTCCACAGCGAATTGTGGATGTGGCTCGACGAGCCGGCGAGGCCGTAATCGTACTTGGCCATGAAGGTGATGGCCTTGCCTTCGGAATGGGCGATGTGCTTGGCCCCGTCCTTCAGCACGACGTGCCGGTCGGCCATGTCGAGCGCCTCGGCGTAGCGCACGTTGATCTCCTCCTGCCCCGGCCCCCACTCGCCCTTGGAGTTCTCGATGGGGATGCCGGCCGCCTCCATCTCGTTGCGCATCCGGCGCATCACGCCCTCTTCCTTCGAGGTCAGGCCGATCAGGTAGTCCTCGATATAGGGCGAGGCCGTGTCGAGCCCCTGCCAGTGCTTGGCGCGCGCCGTGGCGTAGGTCTCGTCGAACAGGTAGAATTCGAGCTCGGAAGCGAAATAGGCGAGGTAGCCGCGCTCGGTCAGCCGGGCGAGCTGCTTCTTCAGGATGCCGCGCGGCGAATGCGGCAGGTCCTGATGCGTGTGGTGGTCCTGGATGTCGCACAGCACCAGCGCCGTCTTTTCCAGCCACGGCGTCAGGCGGATGGTGGAAAGGTCGGGCTTCATGACGAAATCGCCGTAGCCCTTGGACCAGCTCGCCGCCTTGTAGCCGGGCACCGGCTCCATATCGATGTCGTCCGCGAGAAGATAGTTGCAGCCATGCGTCTCGCCATAGGCGGATTCGACGAAGAACTTCGCCAGGAAGCGCTTGCCGATCAGCCGGCCCTGCATGTCGACGCCGCCGACGAGGATCGTGTCGATCTCCCCGGCCCCGACCTTCTTCTTCAGATCATCGAACGAAATCGTGCCTGCCACTTTGTTTCCCCTTGGCCCCGGCCCAAGGCCCGGAGCTTCTTGTGTTGATCGCCTATCGTCTGCGCATCCGCATCCGTCCGCGCAACGTGCCAGCCTGGCTCCCGATGGGGGCCAGACCGGCAGGTGTTTTACAGACAGAACGGGCCGGAATCGAGCGGCTTGTTGCATGGCGGACATGACGCCGGCGCATCGCGAACGCGCCCGAACGGCGATCAAATTACCGATATTTAATGCGTAAACGGCTTTATCCCCCGGCGGCTCTTGGCATAGTAACGATAAAGGGACGCCTGCGCGCATGAGGCGAGCGGCTCTTACCGGCTCGCTTTCCGGCTGCTCGACCCTGTCGAACGTCGGCTCGGCCGCCCCTGATGCGGAGTAACGGATGTCTCTGTGGAAGCAATTGCTCGTCTCGCTGGTCGTCATCGCGGCCGCGGCGGTCCTGTGGGCGCGGTTCTATACCGGCGCGCCCGACATCCTCGCCCGCTACGGGCTGGAATGGATCGCGCCGGAGCGCGCCGGAACCGGCGAGGCAGGCGGACCGCAGGAGGACGGCCCGGGCGGGCAGCAGGTGCCCGCCGTGATCACGGCCGCCATCGGCACGGCGACGATCAACGACCGGCTGGTCGCCATCGGCACGGGCCGGGCGCTGAACTCGGTCTCGGTGATGCCCTTCTCCTCCGGCCGGCTGACGGAGATCCTCGTCGAATCCGGCAGCCGCGTCGACGCCGGCGAAGCCATCGCCCGGCTCGATTCGGATGCCGAGGAAATCGCCCTCGACCGCGCCCGCATCGCCCTCGAGGACGCCAACGCCCGGCTGGAGCGGGTGAAGGCGCTGCGCGCCTCCAACACCGTCACCGCCGTGCAGCAGACCGAGGCCGAGCTTGCCGTGTCCAACGCGCGCCTTGCCGTGCGCGACGCCGAGCTGACGCTGGAGCGGCGCTCGATCCGCGCGCCGATTTCCGGCATCGTCGGCATCATCCCGGTCACGGTCGGCAACCATATGACGCAGCAGAGCGTCATCGCCACCATCGACGACCGCTCGCGCATCGTCGTCGACTTCTGGGTGCCCGAGCGGTTCGCCGGCATGGTCTCGGTCGGCCAGCCGGTTTCGGCCGCCTCCGTGGCGCGGCCCAATGACGGCTTCCGCGGCGTCGTCAGCGCCGTCGACAGCCGCATCGACTCCCAGAGCCGCACGCTGCAGATCCAGGCCAGCATCGACAACTCGTCCGACGCGCTGCGCGCCGGCATGTCGTTCCAGATCGGGATGAGCTTCCCCGGCGACACCTACCCGGCCGTCAATCCGCTCGCGGTCCAGTGGGGGGCGGAAGGCGCCTTCGTCTGGCTGATCGAGGACGGCCTCGCGCGCCGCGTCCCCGTGCGCATCATCCAGCGCAACACCGACAGCGTGCTGGTCGCCGGCGATCTCGGCACCGGCGGCGTGGTCGTCACCGAGGGCATCCACGCCGTGCGCGAGGGCGCGCCGGTGCGTGTCCTCAACCCCGTAGCCGGCGGCGTGCCGACAGCCGCCGTCACCGGCTCCTGAACGGAACGGGAAACGACGCGATGAGCCAGCCTCCCAGCACCTCCGCCGCCGAAACCGGACTGACGGCGCTGTTCGTGCGCCGGCCGGTCCTGGCGCTCGTCCTCAACGTGCTGATCGCGGTCGCCGGCCTCGCCGCCTTCTTCGGCATCGAGATCCGAGAGCTGCCGGATGTCGACCGCCCGGTTATCACCGTCACCACCACGTTCACCGGCGCGTCGGCCGAATCGATCGACCGCGAGATAACGGCCGTCGTCGAGGGCGCGGCGGCGCGCGTCGCCGGCGTCAAGTCGATCTCCTCGTCCTCGTCCTTCGGCCGCAGCCGCGTCACCATCGAGTTCCGCGACGGGGTCGATCTCAACACGGCGGCCTCCGACATGCGCGACGCGGTCGGCCGCATCCAGAGGGACCTGCCCGACGATGCCGAGCTGCCGCAGATCGTCAAGGCGGATTCCGATTCGCAGGCCGTGGTGCGGCTCGCCATCACCTCCGAGACCATGAGCGTCCACGACATGACGGTCCTGGTCGAGGACCAGATCATCGACACGCTCGCCTCCATCGACGGCGTCGCCGAGGTGCAGCTCTACGGCGACCGCGACAAGATCTTCCGCGTCGACATCGACCAGTCGCGGCTGGCGAGCCTCGGCCTCACCGTCGCCGACGTGCGCAACGCGCTCGACACCGTCGCGCTCGACACGCCGGCCGGCTCGCTGACCAGCAACAACCAGGACCTGATCGTGCGCGCCGCCGCGCCGGTGACGACGCCCGACCAGTTCGAGGCCATCATCATCAACGGCTCCAACCGGCTCGGCGACTTCGCCACCGTCACCCTCGGCGGCGACACCGGCGAATCCCAGCTGCGCGCCAACGGCAACACCGGAATCGGCATGGGCGTGCTGCGCCAGGCGCAGTCCAACACGCTGCAGATCTCGCAAGGCGTTCACGAGGCCGTCGAGCGCATCCGCCCGACCCTGCCGGAAGGGCTCGACATCTTCGTCACCGGCGACGAGGCCGTGTTCATCAACGGCGCCATCCACGAGGTCGAGATCGCGCTCGGCATCTCGGTCACCGTCGTCCTGCTCATCATCTTCCTGTTCCTGCTCGACCTGCGCGCCACGATCATTCCGGGCCTCGCCCTGCCGGTGGCGCTGATCGGCTCGGTCGCGGCGATCTACCTCGCCGGCTTCTCGATCAACATCCTCACCCTGCTCGCCTTCGTGCTGGCGGCCGGCCTCGTCGTCGACGACGCGATCGTCGTGCTGGAGAACATCGTGCGCCGCCGCAACGAGGGCATGGGCCCCCGCGCGGCCGCGGTTCTCGGCACCAAGGAGGTGTTCTTCGCCGTCATCGCCACCACCGCGACGCTGATCGCCGTCTTCATCCCCCTGTCCTTCCTGCCGGGGCAGACGGGCGGCCTGTTCCGCGAGTTCGGCTTCGTGCTGGCCATCGCCGTGTTCCTCTCGGCCGTGGTGGCGCTGTCGCTCTGCCCGATGATGGCCTCGCGGCTGATGACCGGCCGCTATCATCACGAGCATTCCTCGGGCATCCTCGGCCGCCTCGGCGGGCTGCTGTCGAGGTTCTATCGCCGCACGCTGCACGCCGCGCTCAACGCGCCGCTCGTCATCGTCCTCATCGCCGTGATGTTCTCGGCGCTAGCGGTCGTCCTGTTCCCCACCATCCGCTCCGAGCTGACCCCGCAGGAGGACCGCTCCGCCGCCTTCCTGCGCATCAGCGCCCCGCAGGGCGTCTCGCTCGACTATCTCGCCCAGCAGATGCGCGGCCTCGAGGACCTGATCCAGCCGCTGCGCGATTCCGGCGAGATCGCCTCCGTCTTCGCCATCGCCGGCTCGGGCGGCTCGCAGAACAGCGGCTTCATGGTGCTGTCGCTCGCGCCGTGGGACCAGCGCAGCCGCACCCAGCAGGAAATCCTCGCCGACGTGACGAGCCGCGTCGAGGCCGTGCCGGGCGTGCGCGCCTTCGCCTTCCAGCCCAACAGCCTCGGCATCCGCGGCGCGGGCTCGGGCCTGCAATTCGCCATCGTCGGCAATTCCTATGCGCAACTGACGCAGGCGGCGCAGGCCACCGTCGCCGACCTCGAGAAGGACAGCCGCTTCCGCAACGCGCGCCTGACGCAGGAGACGACCCAGCCGCAGCTCTCCGTGCGCATCGACCGCGAGCGCGCCTCCGACCTCGGCGTCAACATCGCCGGCCTGTCGGAGACGATCCAGGCGATGCTCGACGGCCGCGAGATCGGCTCGGTCTTCATCGAGGACCGCTCCTACGACGTGAAGCTGCTTTCGGCCACGCACCCGATCAACGACCCGACCGACCTCGAGAACATCTTCATCAAGGCGCGGGACGGCCGCTTCGTGCCGATGTCGACCATCGCCACCCTTTCCGAGCAGGCGGTCGCGCCCTCGCTCGCCCGCGAGCAGCAGCAGCGGTCGGTCGCCATCACCACCGAGCTCGTCGGCAATTTCGCCCTCGGCGAGGCCTACGAGACCGTGCAGGAGATCGCCGCGCCGCACATGCCGGCCGGCAGCCGCATCGTGCCGCTGGCCGAGGCGGCGACGCTGCAGGAAACCTCCGGCGGCATGACCGTCGTCTTCGGCTTCGCCATCGTCATCATCCTCCTGGTGCTCGCCGCCCAGTTCGAGAGCTTCGTCTCGGCCGCCATCATCATGGCCACCGTGCCGCTCGGCCTCGCCTGCGCCGTGTTCGCACTGCTTTTGACCGGCACCAGCCTCAACGTCTACAGCCAGATCGGCCTCGTCCTGCTCGTCGGCATCATGGCCAAGAACGGCATCCTGATCGTCGAGTTCGCCAACCAGCTGCGCGACCGGGGCATGAAGCTGCACGAGGCGATCGAGGAAGCCGCCAACATCCGGCTGCGGCCGGTGGTGATGACCATGCTGTGCACCATCGTCGGCGGCCTGCCGCTGGTGCTGGCCAGCGGCGCGGGGGCGGAAGCGCGCATCGCCCTCGGCTGGGTCATCGTCGGCGGGCTCGGCCTGTCGACCATCTCGACGCTCTACCTGACGCCGGTCGCCTATCTGCTGCTCGGCCGCTTCGTCACGCCGAAGGTCGAGGAGGAAAAGCGTCTCCACCGCGAGCTGGAGGAGGCGAGCGTCAAGGAAGCCGCCGCCGCGCAGCCGGCGGAATAGGCGCGAGGACGCCGCTCATCGCGCCGCCGCGCGGCGGCGCTCGACCGGGATGTAGACGGCAAGCACGGCCGCGCTGGCGAACATCGCCAGCGCCGCCAGCCACAGGCCGGCATCGTAATTGCCCGTCTTCTCCGCCACGGTGCCGACAAGGGCCGGCGCGACGATCTGGGCGACGCCGTAGCTCAGCGTCAGCCGCGCCATCGCCTGCGAGGGATTGGCGCTGTTGCGCTTGCCGACCAGCGTCAGCATCAGTGAGACGATGCCGATGAAGGTGACGCCGAACAGCACCGCGCCGCCGAGCGCGGCCCACAGATGCGCGCTCATCACCGGCAGCAGGCTGGACAGGCCCTGGAGGGCACAGGCGACGATCATCGCCGGCACCTCACCGATGCGCCGCGCGATCCGGTCCCATGCGAAGGTGGCGGGGATGGCGGTCAGGCCGACCACAATCCAGATGAGGAACCCCGTCCCGGCGAGCGCCGGCTGCTTCTCGGTCGCGGCGACGAGGAAGGTGGCGCTGATGACGAAGCCGATGCCGGCGAAGAAATAGGACGCGATCAAGAGCCACATCGAAAGGCTCGGCCGCGAGGACGCGCCCGCCGCCGCGGGAGCGGCGGCAGTGGGCGGCTGCGGCGCCGGCATCCACAGGAAGGCCGGCACCAGCAGCGCCAGCCCGACCGCGCCCATGACCTGCCATTGCTGCGCCCAGTCGAAGGCGGGCGTCATCAGCGCCACAGCCAAGCCCGACACGACGATGCCGGTGCCGATGCCGGAAAAGTGCAGGCCGAGCTCCGGCCGCCTGCCATGCGCCACCAGCCAGCCGAGCACCATGCCGGAGGCGAGCAGCAGCCCCGACGCGGCGCTCGCCCCGGCGATGAAGCGCAGCGCCATCCACAGCACCGGATCGGAGGTCAGGCCCATTCCCCCGGTGCCGACCAGCCCCGCCAGCAGGCCGAGGCGATAGAGCCTGAGGCGCAACGCCGGCCGCGACGCCGCCGAAGCGATCAGCGCCCCGGTCATGTATCCGGCATAGTTGAGCGTCGCCAGCCAGCCGCCCATCGACTCGCTCAGCCCGGCCTGCGCCTGCATCAGCGGCAGGAGCGGCGTATAGGCGAAGCGGGCGAGTCCGACCGTGAGCACCAGCGAGGCGATCCCCGCGCACAGCACCTGCCACGGATGGCGCGGCGCGAACGGCGAGGAGCGGGAAGAGGTCTGCATCGTGCCCTCCGTCATGGATCATCTCCGGATGCGCGCCAACATCGAAACGGCGCCCGCATCCGTCATTTCCACCGGCTGATGCAGGGGCCTGCTCGCATCCCTCTAGCCGAAGCCGGCTCGACAGGCTTTCGACGTCATGACAAAATCTGTCGATGAACAGACATTCCCCGCCTGACGCCGCGCGATGGACGGAGCTCGACGTGCCGCGCGACCATCCCGCGCCGGACCCGATCAGGGTGCGCGCCCAGCGCCTGCCGCCGCGCCACTATTTTCCGCTCCACCGCCACCCCTGGCACCAGCTCGCCTACGCCGTGTCCGGCGTCGTGACGGTCTCGGTCGCGAACCGGCGCTACGTCATCTCGCCCGAGCAGGCGGCATGGGTGCCGGCCGGCACGCTGCACGGTACGGGCACGCGCCTCGGCGCCGGGTTCCACAGCCTCTACGTCGCCGCCGATCCGGCGCTGGCGCTAGCGAGCGAGCACATGGTGTTCGCCGTTCCGCCCCTGCTGCGGGCGCTGATCGTCGAGGCCGACGCGCTCGAAGCGGGCGACGCCGACGCCGCCTATCGCCGGCAGGTGTACGACCTCATCCTCGCGCAACTGCGCCGGGCGCGGCCGCTCACTGCTGCCCTGCCCTGGCCGGAAAGCCCGGCACTGACGAGGCTGTGCGAGGCGCTCGACGCGCAGCCGGGCGATCCGCTGCCGATGGCGCGCTGGAGCCGCCGGCTCGGCATGTCGGAGCGCACGCTGGCCCGCCGCTTCCTCGACGAGACGGGGATGACGCTGCGCGCCTGGCGGCGGCGCCTGCGGCTGTTCCGCGGCATCGAGCTGCTGGAGACCGGCATGAGCGTCACCGACATCGCCTTCGATCTCGGCTACGCCTCGACCTCGGCCTTCATCTACATGTTCCGGATGGAGACCGGGCACAGCCCCGACGTCTACCGCCGGCGCGCGGACGCGGCCTGACGGCGGAAAAGGAAAGATCGATGGTTTTCCGCGCGGCCCCGGCGATTCAGGAATTGCCCGGCGCGCTGGCGGCTTCCTCGACCAGCCACTCCCGGAACCGCATCACCGCCGGCCGCTGCAACGCCTGCGCCGTGCTCACGGCGTAATAGGCGAAGCGCGTCGGCCATTGGACGGAAATCGCCCTCACGAGCCGGCCGGTGCGCAAGTCGTCGTCCGCATAGGTATCCCGCACAAGCGCCAATCCGTGACCTGCAACGGCCGCCTTCACCGTCAGATGATCCTCGGAGAATGACAAGCCTTCGAGATGGGCGGGGGCCTGCACCCCATGCGCCTCGAACCAGAGCCGCCAGTCGGCCCGCTCCATGTCGTGCAGCAGAGGAAACGCGAGGCAGTCGGCCGGCGTCCGGATCGGCGCGCGCCCATGAAGCAGGGAAGGGCTGGCGACGACGATCAGCTCGGGGGCGACAAGCGGCACGGCGACCAGCCCGGCATAGTTTCCAAGCCCATGCCGGATCGCCATATCCACCGGCTCACGCCTCAAATCGACGAGCCGACTGTCCGTTTCCAGCTCGATGTCGATCTCGGGATGGAGCTTCGAGAAGCGCGACAATCGCGGCACCAGCCAGTTGGAGGCGAAGGACGCCATCGTGCTGACCCTGATGCGGCGGGCTGACGGGCGTTCCAGCGCGCGCCGGGCGTCCTCTATCCGGCGGAATGGCTCGTCCAGAGCCGCGAACAGGGCCTGCCCGGCCGCGCTCAACGTCACGCCTGCCGGCGTTCGATTGAACAGGCGATGCCCCGCCAGTTCTTCCAGCTCCCGCACGCGCTGGCTGATCGCGCCCGGCGTCAGCGACATGGCGTCGGCGGCCCCGCGCATCCGTCCGGCGCGGGCGACGGCAACGAAGGTTTCCAGCAAAGACAAGGGAACTGCCATGGCCGTGTTTAGCATGGCTAAACACAGGCGGCAAAACCATCGTTTGCCGAAGCCGCAACGCTCGCGGATTTTTCCTTCGAGATATTCCGGAGGATCCCATGAAGCGTTCGCCACCCGCAATCTTGCAATGGTCCGTAGTCGGCTTCGGCTTTCTGGCGCTGGCGCTGGCTTTCTCGGCCCGCGCTACCCTCGGGCTGGTCATGCCGATCTGGTCGCAGGAGCTTGGATGGTCACACGGCTTCATATCCGGCTCGGCTGCGATGGCGCTGCTGGTCATGGCGGCGGTCGCGCCCTTCGCGGGCCGGCTGGCCGATCGGCATGGCGTTCGGGCAACGCTTGCACTCGGACTGGGGTTCGTCGGCGTCGGATGCCTGATCGTCGCCGGCACGAGCAACGCCGCGATCTTCGTCCTCGGCTTCAGCGGCCTCGCCGCGATCGGCTTCGGGATCGTGGCGGCGCATGTGGTTTCGACAGCCATCGCAAGGCTGTTCGACAAGAACCGCGGGCTTGCGACCGGCATTGCCACATCCGGCTCGACGGGCGGTCAATTCCTCATCGTGCCCCTGGTCGCGGCGGTTCTGGCGACATTCAGTTGGCGCTGGAGCTTCCTGGCCATAGGGTTCGCCTGCCTCGCCCTGATTCCGCTTCTATGGTGGACGCTTGCGGCAAGGGACAGGGACGGGGCGCGGGCCGCATCGCCTTCGGCTCCTTCGACGCTGAAGGCCGATCTCGGTGCGGTCGTCAGGAAACCGGCGTTCCACATCCTGTTCTGGAGCTTCCTGCTCTGCGGCTACACGACCGCCGGGGTGATCGAAACGCACTTGATGCCCTATGCCGCGTTCTGCGGTTTCGGCCCGGTTCCGAGTGCCGCCGCCTACGGCGCCCTCTCGGCCGTCAACATGCTCGGCATGATCGGGGCCGGTTGGCTCACCGACCGTATGAACAGGGTCGCTCTGCTCGGCTCGATCTACGTCCTTCGCGGTGCGACGTTCCTCATCCTCATGAACATCGGGGCCAGCTATGAAATGCTGGTCGTGTTTGCGGTTGCGTTCGGCGCGGTGGACTATGCGACCGTCCCGGTGACCGCAAGCCTCGTCGCCAGCCATATCGGGTTGCGCGTCATGGGTCTTGCCATGGGGCTGATCTCGGCCGGCCACGCGCTCGGTGCGGCCCTGGGCGCCTGGTCCGGCGGCTACATCTTCGATCTGACGATGCGATATGACTGGGTCTGGATGATTTCGGCCGTGCTGGCGGCCGGAGCCGGCCTGATGGTCTGCCTGCTGCGGAACAAACCGGAGCCGATAGCCGAAGCCGCCTGATCAAAAGAAGAAGGCCGCGCGGTTTCCCGCGCGGCCCGTACCGGCTGATGCCGGATTACTTGACTTCCGACTCGTCGAGGCGGCCGACCTCGACCCACTTGCCGCCCTCGATCTTGGAGATGACGATCAGGTTGCCGCCCTGATGGTCCGGTCCGTAGTCGATGTCGACGTCGTTGATGGCGTCATGGTACTTCACGCTCTCCATGCCGGTGCGGAAGCTCTCGGCCGTCAGGTCGGGGCCGGCGGCCTCGAGCGCCTGCACCACGGCCCGCGCCGCGCCGTAGCCGAGCTGGGCGGCCGTGCCGACCGGCTCGCCATGCGCGGCCTGATAGGCCTCGGCCCACGCCTTGACTTCCGGATTGTCGAGGCGGTTCTCGAAATCCGACCAGCCGGCGGCGGCGTAGTAGCCCTCGGTCACGCCTTCCGGCACCTTGGCGACGGCGGTGTTCATGCCGGCCGACGAGCCGACGAAGGCGACGTCGGTCCAGCCGAGCTTCTTGGCCGTGCCGTAGGCGACGATGGTCTGGCGCACGCCGAGGCCGGTGGCGACGATGTCGCAGCCGGCTTCGCGCAGCTTCTGGATCGAGCCGACGAAGTCCTGCTCGTCCGGCTTGTGGGTGGTTTCCGCGGCATAGGTCAGGCCGAGCTTCTCGGCCTGGTCCTTGGCGCCCTCATGGACTTCGAGGCCGAAGTCGGAGGGGATGTACATCGCGCACACTTCCTTGGCGTCGTTCTGCTCGGCCAGCATCGACACCGCGGCGCGGATCTGGTCGTAGTAGGAGGAGAAGCCGGTGTACTTGTAGGTGATGTCGCCCTCGAGCATCTGGCGCGCGGCCGTCAGCGGCGAGACGTTCGCCACCTGCTTGGCCTCCATCAGCGGGAAGCCGGCGAGGTTGTGCGGCGTGCCGAGGTTCAGGATCATCGCGAAGACCTGATCGGAATTGATCAGCTTGTTGAAGTTCTGCACCGCCTTGGGCACCTGATAGCCGTGATCCTCGACGACGAGGCGGATCTTGCGGCCGTGGACGCCGCCCTTGGCGTTGACCTCGTCGAAGAGCTGCTGCGCGGCCTTGATCGCGCCGACGTTGAACGCGGCGAAGATGCCGGACAGGTCGCCGTTCGAGCCGATGACGATCTCCGTGTCGGAGACGCCCTGCGTCGCCTGCGCGGCCGAGGCCATGCCCATCGCGAAGGCGGCGGCGAGAATGGATTTCGTGACTGTATTCTTCATTTCATTCCTCCTGGTTGTTTCCCTGGTCCCTTACGGCGAGGCTTTTTTCTTGCCTAGCCGTACATCTCGTCGATCAGACGCTTGTGCTTCTTCTCCACGAAGCTGCGTTTCAGCTTCATGGTGGCTGTCAGTTCATCATCTTCGGCTGTCAGCAGCACGTCGATCAAGCGAAAATCCTTGATCTGCTCCACCCGCGCGAACTCGCGGTTCGTCTCCTCCACCACGCCGGCGATCAGCTCTCGCACCTCCTGCGCCGCGCAGAGCGAGCGGAAGTCGTTGAACGGCACTTTCCTGTCCTGCGCGAACTTCTCGACGTTCTCCTGGTCGATCATGACGAGACAGGTGAGGAACTTGCGCTTGTCGCCGATCACCACCGCGTCCGAGATGTAGGGGCTGAACTTCAGCCGGTTCTCGATCTCGGCCGGCGTGATGTTCTTGCCGCCGGCGGTGATGATGATGTCCTTGACGCGGCCGGTGATGGTGAGGAACCCGTCCTCGACCCGGCCGACGTCGCCGGTCTTCAGCCAGCCGTCCTCGGTCACCGTCTCGGCGGTCTTGTCCGGCTTGTTCCAGTAGCCGTGGAAGACGTTCGGGCCGCGATACTGGATCTCGCCGTCGCCGGCGATGCGCACCTCGCCGCCCGGCACGATCGGGCCGACCGTGCCGGTCCTGTCGCGCTCGAGGTTGTTGACGGAGATGACGCCCGAGCTCTCGGTCATGCCGTAGCCTTCCAGCACGACGATGCCCACCGCCTTGAACCAGCGCAAGAGGTCCGGCGAGATCGGCGCCGCGCCCGAGGTTCCGCGCCGCAGACGGTCGAAGCCGAGCATGCGCCTCAGGTTGCGCAGCAGCACGAAGTCCCAGAACCCGTAGGCAAGGCGCGTGCCGAGCGGCACCGGCCTGCCCGCGTCCAGCGCCTTGACCCGCTTCATGCCGGCCTTGACCGCCTGCGCGAAGGCCCATCGGCCGAGCGGCGTCGCCTCGCTCGCCATGATGGTGACGCGGCTGTAGATCTTCTCCCACACCCGCGGCACCGCGGTGAAGACGTGCGGGGAGACCTCGCGCACATTGTCGAACACCGTTTCCGGGCTCTCGGCGAAATTGACCGTCGACTTCATGCCGATGGGCAGGAACACGGTCAGGAGCCGCTCGAGGATGTGGCACAGCGGCAGGAAGCACACCTGCTCGTCGTCGGGCCCAACGGGCAGCGTCAGCGCCGCGCCGATGACCGAGGCGATGACGTTCCTGTGGGTGATCATCGCGCCCTTGGGCGGCCCGGTGGTGCCCGACGTATAGACCAGGATCGCCACCTCCTCCGGCGTCGATCTGGCGATCTCCTCGTCGAAGCGGTTCGGGTTCTCCTTCAGAAAGGCGCGCCCGAGCGCGTAGAGATCATCGAGGAAGATGACCTGGTCGTCGGCGAAATCGTGCAGCCCGTCGCGGTCGTAGACGATGACCCTGGCAAGGCCCGGCATCTCGTGGCGGACGGACAGGAACTTGTCGAGCTGCTCGTCATTCTCGACGAACAGGAACCGGCTGTCGGAATCGTTGACGAGATATTTGAGCTGGGCGGCCGAGTCGGTCGTGTAGATGCCCGAGGCGACGCCGCCGACCGACTGCACGCCGAGATCGGTGTATATCCATTCCTTGTTGTCTTCCGACAGGATCGACACCACCTCGCCGCGCTTGAGGCCGAGCGAGAGAAGGCCGAGGCCGATGAGCCGCGCGTGCTCGTAGAAGTCGGTCCAGGTGTAGGACAGCCAGATGCCGTAGTCCTTCTCGCGCTGGGCGACCTTGTCGCCCAGTTCGAGGCACCGCTGGCGAAACAGCTTCACCAGCGTGTCGCAGCCGTCGAAATAGTAGGGACCCTTGGTCAGGTCGGCGTTGAACGAATGGCCGAGCAGCGTCTGCTGCGGCGGTATCTTTTCGGCGATGGTCATTCGACTTTCCTCCCGAAAGCGCGCGTCAGCGCCCCCAATCAGCGCCATGTCTTCTTCTGCTTCCAGCGCTTCTGGCCGCGCTGGACCTCCTCCGTCTGCACCCCGAGATAGAACTGCTGCACGTCCTTCGATTGTAGCAGCCTGTCCGCGGTATCGGCCATGACGATGCGCCCGAGCTCCATCACGTAGCCGTAATCGGCGACCTCGAGCGCGATCTTGGCGTTCTGCTCGACCAGCATCATGGTCACGCCCTGCTCGCGGTTGAGCCGGCGGATGATCTGGAAAATCTCCTTGACCAGAAGCGGCGACAGGCCGAGCGACGGCTCGTCGAGCAGCATCAGCTTCGGCCGCGCCATCAGCCCGCGCCCGATGGCCAGCATCTGCTGCTGGCCGCCCGAGAGCGTGCCTGCCGCCTGGCCGCGGCGCTCGGCGAGGATCGGGAAATAGGAGAACACCATCTCCTGGTCCTGCCTCACCCCCTCCGGGTCCGAGCGGGTGAAGGCGCCCATCTTCAGGTTTTCCTCGACGGTGAGCAGCGGGAACACCTCGCGCCCTTCCGGGACGTGGACGATGCCGGCGCGCACGATCCGGTCCGGGCTCTGGCCGGCGATGTCGCGACCGCGATAGACGATCTGGCCCTTCTCCGGGTCCATGACGCCGGAGACGGTCTTCATCAGCGTCGTCTTGCCGGCGCCGTTGGCCCCGAGCACGCTGACGATCTGGCCTTCGCGCACCTCGAGGCTGACGCCGCGGATCGCCATGATCGGCCCGTAATAGCTTTCGATGTTGCGCACCGAAAGAACGACATCCGCCTGCGTCGCGGGCGCTGCTCCCGCCTTCGTCGCCCCCTCCTTCATCGCCACCGCCGTCATGCCAGCACCTTCTCGTTCTCGTCGGTCGCGCCGATATAGGCCTCGATCACGCGCGGGTCGTTCTGCACCTCGTGCGGCGTGCCGAGGGCCAGCATCTTGCCGTCGGCCAGCGCCAGCACCCGATCCGAGACCGAGGCGACGAGATGCATGTCGTGCTCGACCATCAGCACGGTGATGCCCATCTGCTTCTTCATGTCCTCGACCCAGAAGGCGACGTCCTGCGTCTCCTCGACCGACAGGCCCGAGGCCGGCTCGTCGAGAAGCAGGAGGCGCGGCTCGATGGCCAGCGCCCGGCCCATCTCCACCACCTTGCGCACGCCGTAGGGCAGGCCGGCGATGTATTTGTCGCGGTAGGCCTGGAGGTCGAGGAAGTCGATCGCCTTCTCGATCGCCTCGCGGTGGCGGCGCTCCTCGCGCCGCACGAAGGGCGTGAACAGAAGCTCGGTCCACATGTTGCTCTGGCGGTGGCGATGGCGGCCGACGAGCAGGTTCTGCATCACCGTCGCCTGGTCGAACAGCTCGATGTTCTGGAAGGTGCGAGCGATGCCGAGCCGGGCGATCTCGTGCGGCTGGCGCTTGAGGATCGACTCCCCGTCGAAGCGGATGTCGCCCTCGAACGGATCGTAGAAGCGCGAGATCAGGTTGAAGATGGTCGATTTGCCGGCGCCGTTCGGGCCGACCAGCGCGAACACCTCGCCTTCCTCGACCGCGAACGAGACCTTGTTGACGGCGGTCACGCCGCCGAACTTCAGCGTGACGTTGTCGAGTTCGATGAGGCTCATCGCATCCGCTCCGTCTTGAGGTAGGATTTCTGGCGGCGGAACATGTCCTTCCGGTAGAAGGGGAACAGCTCGAAATAGGTGCGTATCTTCACCCATCGCCCGTAGATGCCCATCGGCTCGAACAGGATGAAGCCGATCAGGATCGCGCCGAACACCGCCGCCTCCAGGCCCGGAATGGCGATCGAGCCGCCGCCGACGAACTGGCCGAGGAAGTCGCGCGTCATCGAGATCGCCTGCGGCAGCAGCGCCACCACCGCCGCGCCGAAGAACGCGCCGTGGATGGTGCCGAGGCCGCCGATGACGATGGCCAGCAGAAGCTGGATCGAGATGATGACGTTGAACGTCTCGTTGTTGAAGATGCCGGCGAAATGCCCCATCAGCGCCCCGCCGAGCCCGGTGATGCCGGCCGAGATGCCGAAGGCGATGGCCTTGGTGCGCGCGACGTTGACGCCCATGGCCTGCGCCGAGATCTCCGAATCGCGGATCGCGGCGAAGGAGCGGCCGAGCGGCGAGCGTTGCAGGTTGCGGTAGAGAAGCACCACGAGAAGCGTGATGCCGAGCACCAGATAATAGAGCCGGTCGGGATTGGCGTAGCGGTTGAAGCTGATGCCGAAGATGTTGATGTCCGGCGCGAACAGGCCCACCACGCCGTTGGTCAGCGGCGCGGCGATGACGATGAAATCGTCGGTCAGGATCGCGATTGCCATCGTGCCGATGGCGAGATAGACGCCGTGAAGCCGCGTCATCGGCATGGCGATCAGCATGCCGGCGACGCCGGCGATCAGCCCCGACAGCGGGAACGACAGGATGAACGGCAGGCCGAGCTTCTCCTGCAGGAGCACGTTGGCGTAGCAGCCGACCGCGAGGAACGCGGCATGGCCGAGGCTCGCCTGCCCGGTCTGGCCGACGAGGACCATCAGCCCCATGCAGGCGATCGCCCAGATCAGGAGGTTGGTCATCTCGCCGACGGCGAAGCTGGAGACGCCGAGCGGCAGGGCGAGCGCCAGCGCCAGCAGGAGCACGTACCAGGCGAGTTGCGCGCCGTGCCGGAACAGGTTGATGTCGGCGTCGTAAGAGGTCTTGAAGACTGTTCTCATTTCCGCCTCCTCACACTTTCTTCCGGTGGATCTGGGCAAGGATGCCGTGCGGCCGGAACACGAGGATCAGGAACAGCAGCAGATAGGGCATGATCTGCGAGTAGCCGGCGGCGATGTAGCGCGAGGCGAACGGCTCGATCAGCCCGACGATGATCCCGCCGAGCAGCGCCCCGGGCAGCGAGCCGAACCCGCCGATGACGGCGGCCGCGAATGCCTTGATGCCGAGCAGGCCGATCGAGGGGTCGATGGCGCCCTTGGACGCGAACAGGATGCCCGCCACCGCCGCGACCATGCCGGCCAGCGCCCACACCAGCGACTGAACCCGCTTGACCGGGATGCCCATATAGTAGGCGGCGAGCTGGTTCTGCGACGACGCCTGCATGGCGACGCCGAGCTTGGTGCGGTTGAAGTAGAGCCACAGGACCAGCGTCATCAGCACGGTGACGGCGATGACCGCGATCTCGTCGAGGCCGAGGACCAGCCCGCCGAAGCGGACGTCGCGGCCGGCGATGGGCGATTGCAGCGAGACCGGCTCGTGCCCCCAGATCAGGCCCGCGGCGAAGCGCAGCACGAAGCCGAGCGCGATGGTCAGGATGATGACGGCGATCTGCGACTGGCCGGACATGCGCCTGAGCACGACGAGATCGAGCGAATAGCCGAACACGCCCATGATGAGGATCGCCAGAGGCACGGCCACCCAGAAGGAAAGCCCCATGAACTCGGCATTGGTCAGCCCGAGGCAGATGAACGCGCCCAGCATCATGAAGTCGCCCTGGGCGAAGTTAACCGCCTCGGTCGCCTTGTAGATGAGGACGAATCCCATCGCTATCAGGCCGTAAACGCAGCCGTTGGCGAGGCCGCTTACGATCAGTTGCAGGACATCCACGCCTGTCACTCCTCCCTGCGGGCGGGCGGCGTTCGGCCGTCCCGTCCTTTCCTGTTCCCCTTGTTCCCGGCGGCCGTTCCCTGACCGGGGCCTTCCCGCTCCGCCCCGATTTCAGGGCTTGAGCACGATCTTTCCCGTCGCTCCCCTGTCGAGCACGCGCTTCAGCACGGTGCCCGCCTCCTTCAGGGGATAGACGCCTTCGATCACCGGCCTGACCTTGCCCGCCAGATGCCAGCCGATCAACTCCTTCATGTTGTCCGCATAGACCTGCGGCTCCTTCTGGGTGAACGCGCCCCAGAAGACGCCGACCACCGAATAGCTCTTCACCAGCGTCAGATTCACCGGCAGCTTCGGGATCGTGCCCGAGGCGAAGCCGATGACCAGCAGCCGCCCGTCCCACGCCATCGAGCGCGACAGCACGTCGAAGCCCTCGCCGCCGACCGGGTCGAAGGCGACGTCGACGCCCTTGCCGCCGGTCGCCTCCTTCAGCGCGTCCTTCAGATTGTCATAGCCGATGACGACGTCCGCGCCGGCATCGCGCGCGATTTTCCGCTTGTCCTCGCTCGAGGCAACCGCGATCACCCGCGCGCCCATCGCCTTGCCGATCTGCACCGCCGCGACGCCGGTTGCGCCGGCCGCACCGAGCACGCAAAGCGTCTCGCCCGCCTTGAGCCGCCCGCGCTGCTTCAGCGCGTAATGCGAGGTGCCGTAGGCGACGAGCAGCGCGCAGGCGTCGGCGCTGGAAATGCCGTCCGGCAGCGTCATCACCGCCGCCTCGTGGACGCCGACCTTCTCGGCATAGCCGCCGAGCTGGAGCAGCGCCGCCACCCTGTCGCCAACCTTGACCGAGGTGACCTTGTCGCCAACGGCCGCCACCCGGCCGGCCACCTCCATGCCCGGTACGAAGGGCACCGGCGGCTTCATCTGATAGAGGCCCTGCACCAGCAGCCCGTCCGGGAAATTGACGCCGACGGTCTCGACGTCGATCACCACCGTGCGGCCTTCGGCCAACGGCTCCGGCCAGTCCGCGTAATCCAGCTCCTCCAGCGGCGCGAAATCGCGCGCGACGATCGCCTTCATCCTACACCTTCTGCTGCGTGTGCTTCTTGAGTTCGTCGCGGGCGATCTGCCTGCGATGCACGGCGTCCGGCCCGTCGGCAAGGCGCAGCGTCCTGAGATGCGTCCACGAGCGCGCCAGCGGCGTGTCCTGCGACACGCCCTGCCCGCCGAACATCTGCACCGCCTCGTCCGTCACCTTCAGCGCGACCCGCGGCGCGATCACCTTGACCTGGCTGATCCATGGCGCGGCGGCCTTGGCGTCGCCCCGGTCGATCATCCATGCCGCCTTCAGGCACAGGAGCCGCGCCATCTCGATCTCCATCCGGCATTCGGCGATGATATCGTAATTCGCGCCCAGCTTGGCCAGCGGCTGGCCGAACGCCTCGCGGCGCATGGCGCGCTGGCACATCTGCTCCAGCGCCATCTCGGCCTGTCCGATGGCGCGCATGCAATGGTGGATGCGCCCCGGCCCGAGCCGCCCCTGCGCAACGGCGAAGCCCTTGCCCTCGCTCAGGATGAGATTGGCCGCCGGCACCCTGACATCCTCAAAGCGGATGTGCATGTGGCCGTGGGGGGCGTCGTCGTCGCCATAGACCTTCATCGCCCTGAGCACCGTGATGCCGGGCGTGTCCGCCGGAACGAGGATCATCGAATGCTGCTCGTGCTTGCGCCGGGCCTCGTCGGGGGTGCGCACCATGACGATGTAGATGGCGCAACGCGGATCGCCCGCGCCGGACGCCCACCATTTCTCGCCGTTCAGCACATAGTCGCCACTGTTACGCTCGCAGCGCATCGCGATGTTGGTGGCGTCGGACGAGGCGACGTCCGGCTCGGTCATCAGATAGGCCGAGCGGATCTTCCCTTCGAGCAGGGGGCCAAGCCACGCATCCTTCTGCGCCTGCGTGCCGTAGCGCTCCAGCACCTCCATGTTGCCGGTGTCGGGCGCGGAGCAGTTGAACACCTCGGCGCCGAGATGCGCCTTGCCCATCTCCTCGGCGAGATAGGCGTATTCGACGGTCGACAGGCCGTAGCCGCGGCTCGAATCGGTCAGCCAGAAGTTCCACAACTTGCGCTCGCGCGCCTTCGCCTTCAGCCCTTCGAGGATCTCGCTCTGGCGCGGCGTGAAGCTCCAGCGATCACCGCCTTTGTCGACCTCGGAGAGGAACTCCTCATCGAGGGGGAGGATCTCCTCGCGCACCATCTTCGCGACCTTGTCGTGGATCGGCTTCAGACGCTCGGTCATGCCGAGGGCCATCTCGGAATTGGATGTCATGGGTCTTTCCGTTCCTCCTTGCCGCCGAGCCCGCGCCATGCGCAGGTGACGACCTGCCCCGCCAGGTCTTCGAGATCGGCCCTGGTCTCGCCGGTGCGCGGCGCGTACCAGAAGATGGGCGAGTTCAGCGTCATGAACATGAGCTGGTTGGTGATGCTGACATTGCCGAAATCGAAATCGCCTTCCTCGCGCGCCTTGACGATGACCTCGCGGAAGATCGCGCTGTAGTCGCTGCGAAACTGGATCAGGTCGGCCATCACCGCCCGCTGCTGCGGCGTCGTCGCGCCGCGCAGATGCATCTCGACCCCCATCCACACCGTGCGCTGGAAAGCCCGGGTCAGGATCATCTGCATCACATGCACGAACGCCATGCGCCGCCAGCGCGCCGAGGCCCGGCCGGGAAGCGCGCGATAGGGCTCGATGGCGGCGAAGTTCATCTCCATCCCGGCGCGGAAGACCGACGCGAAGAGGTCGGCCTTGGAGCGGAAATGGTGGTAGATGCGCCCCTTGGTCGCGCCGAGCGCGTGGGCGACGTCGTCGATCGAGGTCTCGGTGTAGCCGCGTTCCATGAAGCAGGTCGCCGCCGCGCTCAGTATGTCGGCGCGCGCATGGTCCAGCATCTGCTCAGGGACGCGCAGCGTCATCGAGCGTTCATCCTCCCTGTCCTTCCGAGGTTGCGCCCGGGCCGGCATCCGCCAAGGGCGGGTCGAAACGGGCGAAACCGCAAGCGGCCTTCGATCGGGCCTTTACGAGCAGGCGAATGATGAACATACTACCGGGTATGTTGTCAACGCGGCAAACGCGCTTCACCGCAAAATCGGGTTGCCGCGGCGTCATTGCAAGTTTCAGGGCGAGTTTCAGGGAGGCACAATGTCTTATCTCGACGAACTGTTCTCGGTGGCGGGCAAGACCGCCCTCGTCACCGGCGCGGCGACCGGCATCGGCCGCATGGCGGCCACCGGCCTCGTCATGGGCGGCGCGCGCGTGCTGATCGCCTCGCGCAAGGGCGCCGACTGCGCCCGGGTCGCGGAAGAGCTGAACGCGCTCGGCGGCCCCGGCAAGGCCGAGGGCTTCGCCGGCGACGTCGGCACCGAGGAGGGCATCGCCGCGCTGGTCGGGGAGGTGAGGAGCCGCACCGGCAGGCTCGACATCCTCGTCAACAATGCCGGCGTGACCTGGGGCGCGCCCTACGAGGAATTCCCCTATTCGGCCTGGGCCAAGGTGCTGTCGGTCAACGTCGCCGGCCTGTTCCACCTGACGCGCGAGCTGACGCCGCTCCTCGAGGAAGCGGCAAGCGACGACGACCCGGCGCGCGTCATCAATCTCGGCTCGGTGATGGGCACGCAGCCCATGGCCGACGGAGCCTACTCCTACAGCGCCTCCAAGGCGGCCGTGCATCACCTGACGAAGACGCTCGCCGGCGAGCTCGCCGAGCGGCGCATCACCGTCAACGCCTTCGCGCCAGGCCCCTTCCAGAGCCGCATGACGGCCTTCGCCACCGGCTCCGACGAGAAGGCGAGCCATGTCGGCAGCCACGTGCCGCTCGGGCGCATCGGCGCGCCCGACGACATCGCCGGGGCGACGCTTTACCTGTGCAGTCGCGCCGGCCGCTACGTCACCGGCGCGATTCTTCCCCTTGACGGCGGGCAATCCGTGCAGCACGGCATGACGCTGTTCAAGGATTGACGCGGAAGAGGCTATGAGCATCGGCAAACTGGAACCCGTATCGCTGGATCAGGCGACGCAGGCGGTGGGGAACGAAATCGGCGTTTCGTCCTGGCGCACCGTCTCGCAGGAGATGATCGACAAGTTCGCCGACGCGACGGACGACCATCAGTTCATCCATGTCGACCCGGTGCGCGCCGCCGAGACGCCGTTCGGCGGCACCATCGCCCACGGCTTCCTGTCGCTGTCGCTGTTGTCGACGCTGGCCTACGAGACGATCCCGCCGATCGCCGGCACGGATATCGGCGTCAATTACGGCTTCGACCGCGTCCGCTTCGCCGCGCCGGTCAAGTCGGGCGCGCGTGTGCGCGGCCGCTTCAAGCTCGCCGAGATGACCGTCCGCCCCTCGGGCTGGATCCATTTCAACTACGACGTGACCATCGAGATCGAGGGGTCGGCCAAGCCCGCCCTGACGGCGCGCTGGCTCACCCTCGCCCGGCTTCCGGGCAACGGAAAGGACACGGCATGAGCGACCCCAACGCGCTCGACGAGGCGACGCTCGTCCCCTATCTCGAGGAACACATTCCCGGCTTCGCGGGTTTCGAGGCCATCCGCAAGTTCAATGCCGGCCAATCCAACCCGACCTACATGGTCGAGGCGCGGAGCGGCCGCTACGTGCTGCGCGCCAAGCCGCCCGGCCAGCTCCTGAAATCCGCGCATCAGGTCGACCGCGAGTACCGCGTCATGGCCGCGTTGAAGGACACGGGCGTTCCGGTGCCGCATGTGCTGCACCTGTCCGGCGAGGATTCGCCCATCGGCCGCATGTTCTATGTCATGGCCTATGTCGAGGGCCGCATCTTTTGGGACCCGGCGCTGCCGGAAGCGGCCTCCGCGCAGGAGCGCGCCGCGCTCTACGACGCGATGAACGACGTGCTCGCCGCGCTGCACGATGTCGATGTCGCGGCCGTGGGCCTCGCCGATTTCGGCCGCCCCGGCAGCTATTTCGAGCGCCAGCTCACCCGCTGGAGCGGCCAGTACAGGGCGTCCGAGACCGCGCGGGTCGAAACCATGGAGCGGCTGATCGACTGGCTGGAGAAGAACATCGTCGCCGATGACGGCCGCGTCTCGCTCGTCCATGGCGACTACCGGCTGGACAACATGATCTTCGCGCCCGACCGGCCCGCGGTCATCGCCGTGCTCGACTGGGAGCTGTCCACCCTCGGCCATCCCTTCGCCGACCTCAGCTACCAGTGCATGCAGTGGCGGCTGCCGCACGAATCGGGCTTCCGCGGCCTCGGCGGGCTCGACCGCTCGGCGCTCGGCCTGCCGACCGAGGCGGAGTACGTCGCCCGCTATTGCCAGCGGCGCGGCCTCGACGGCGTTCCCGACTGGACCTTCCACCTCGCCTTCTCCTTCTTCCGGCTGGCCGCGATCTGCCAGGGCGTCTACAAGCGCGCCCTCGACGGCAACGCCTCGAACCCGGAAAAGGCGAAGACCTATGGCGACGCGGTGCGGCTGCTGGCCGGCCTCGCCTGCGAAGCGATCGACGAGGGGGCGTGAGCGGGATGGGGCGTTTTCAGGGGCTGACCGTCCTCATCACCGGCGCGGCCGGCGGCTTCGGCCTGAAGCTCGCCCAACGCTTCGCCGCCGAAGGCGCGAAACTGGTGCTTTCCGACCTCGACGCGAAACGCCTTGACGAGACGGCGGCGGCGTTCGAGAGCCCGGTCGCGACGCTTGCCGGCAACGTCGCCGACGAGCGCCTCTCGCAGGACCTCGTCGCGCTCGCCTTCGAGCGCTTCGGCCGGCTCGACGTCGCCGTCAACAATGCCGGCATCGTCCACGACTTCATGAAGCTGCCGCAGACGCCGTCGGACGTGGCCCGGCGCGTGTTCGAGGTCGATCTCCTCGGCATGTTCTTCGCGCTGAAGCACCAGATCCCGGCGCTGGAGCGCCAGTTCAGGGAAAAGGCCCAGCCGGGCGCCATCGTCAACATGGCCTCCGTGGCCGGCATCGCCGGCGCGCCGAAGCTCGGCGTCTATGCCGCGGCCAAGCACGGCGTCGTCGGCCTGACGCGCTCCGCCGCCGCCGAATGCGCCACCAAGGGCGTGCGCATCAACGCCGTCTGCCCCTCCTTCGCGCGCACCGCGATGGTGACGGGCATGCTGGGCGACGACAACCCGGCCGGCGAGGCCGAGCTGACGCGCGGCGTTCCCATGCGCCGGCTCGCCGAGACCGACGAGATCGCCGAGGTCGTCCTGTTCGCGGCCGACCCGAAGAACTCCTTCATGACCGGCCAGACGCTGGCCGCCGACGGCGGCATCACCGCGATCTAGAGCAATTCCAGGAAAAGTGTGAAGCACTTTTCCGTCCGGAATTGCGTCACGAGGATCAACAGCTCCGCGGCACTCCGGCTTGCCAATGCCGGCGCACTGCTCCCGCGCGCGGCCGAATTTCGTATTTCTAAAGCCTAATTTAAACACTTCGTGCAACAGTCCCGCCCCAGCATCCCCAAGGACCGAACGTCGACGAGGGAAAGGTGGGTTTTTCGGTCATCAGGCGCGGCAAGGCGTCAAGATCCGTTCTGCGGGCGACGAACATTCCGGCTTTCCTTGCCTTGTTCGTCATCGCCGTCGCGTGGATCGTCGCCGAGCAGCAGAACCGCCGCCTGTTCGAGCAAGCCCAGCGCACCCAGGTCCTGAACCAGATCAGCCTCGTCCGCGCCAGGCTCGAAGGCAACATCAGCGGCAACATCCAGCTCGCCCGCGGCCTCGTCGCCGCCCTCGTCGTCGAGCCGAACATGGACCAGCGGCGCTTCTCGGCGCTGGCCGGGAGCCTCCTGCACCGCAACGCCCAGATCCGCAACTTCGCCGTCGCGGAGGGAATGATCGTCACGCTCGTTCATCCGCTCGAGGGCAACGAGCGCGCGCTCGGCCTCGACTACAGCGCCAACGCGCAGCAGCGCGAGGCCACCGAGCGGGCGCGCGAAACCGGCGACCTCGTCATCGCCGGGCCGCTCGATCTCGTCCAGGGCGGGCGCGGCATCGTCGGGCGCCTGCCGGTCTTCGTTCCCGGGGCGGACGGGCGGAACCGCTTCTGGGGCATCGTCTCGGCGGTGGTGGACATCGACCGCCTCTACGAGGACAGCGGCCTCACCGACCCCGACCTTCCCATCGACATCGCCCTTTCCGGTCAGGACGGGCTGGGCGCGCGCGGCCGGCTCTTCTACGATCCGGCCGGGATCGTCGCCGACGATCCCGTCGTCGCCGATGTCGTCCTGCCCTCGGGCGCATGGCAGATCGCGGCGACGCCGAAGGGCGGCTGGCCGGCGGCGCCGACCAATCTGTGGATGCTGCGCCTGCTGCTGTTCATGGCCGGGGCGCTGATCATGGTGCCGGCGGTGATCGCCGGCCGCCTGATCGAGGAAAGGCAGAAGAACATCCGCACCCTGCGCCGGCGCGAGGCGCAGCTCGGCAAGCTGTCGCGGCGTCTGCGGCTCGCGCTCGACACGTCCAAGGTCGCGGTGTGGGAGATGAATGTCGGCGAGACGGAGCAGTTCTGGGACGCCCGGATGAACGAGCTCTACGGCTACCCTGCCGACAACGCCCCGCGGGGCCAGAGCCACTGGGAAAAGCGGCTGCACCCGGACGACCTCGAACGGGCGAGCGCCGAGTTCCGCCGGCTGCACGTCGACCGGCAGTACACCTCGCAATACCGCATCGTGCTCGACGACGGCGAGGTGCGCCACGTCCGGGCCATGGGCGCGGTCTATGACGAGCCGGGAACCGCGCCGCGGATCATCGGCGTCAACTGGGACGTGACCGCCGACATCGGCCTCGCCGAGGAGCTGAAGCGCGTCAACGCCCTGACCGAGGCGCGCAACGCCGAGCTGGAAACCGCGCGCGCCCATATCGAGCACAACGCGCTGCACGATTCGCTGACCGGCCTGCCCAACCGGCGCTATCTCGACGAGATGCTGGCCGACCACGCCGGCCGGTTCACCGGCGAGGGCGAGCGCGCGGCGCTGCTCCAGCTCGACCTCGACCGTTTCAAGCAGGTCAACGACACGCTCGGCCACATGGCCGGCGACGCCATGCTCGTCCATGCCGCGCGTGTCCTCCGCGACACCGCGCGCAAGACCGACTTCGTCGCCCGCGTCGGCGGCGACGAGTTCGTGGTGGTGCGCCGCTGGCCGCGCGATGAGGCCGGCCACGACGCCTGCGTCGCCGAGCTGAGCGAGCTGTCGGACCGGATCGTCGAGCGCATGCAGGAGCCGCTTTCCTATCAGGGGCACGAGTGCCGCGTCGGCGTCTCGATCGGCATCGCCACCGACACCGACTGCGTGGCCGATCCGCTGCGCCTCCTGGTCAATGCCGACATCGCGCTCTACCGGGCCAAGGCCCGCGGCCGCAACCGCCACCAGTTCTTCAACGACGCGCTCCAGTCGGAGATCGTCACCACCAAGCGCGTCGCCGACGACATCCTGACGGGACTGGAGCAGAACCAGTTCGTCGCCCATTACCAGCCGCAGTTCTGCGCCCGCACGCTCGATGTCATCGGCGTCGAGGCGCTGGCCCGCTGGAACCATCCCAAGGACGGCCTGATCGCGCCCGCCGCCTTCATGAAAATCGCCGAGGAACTGAACGTGGTCGCCTCCATCGACCGGCTGATCCTCGAGCAGGGGCTGGTCGATTTCCACCTGTGGGAGCAGATCGGCCTCGGCGTCCCGACGGTCTCGGTCAACGTCTCGGCCCGCCGCCTGCGCGACGAGGAGCTGATCCGCACCCTGCGCCAGATGGACATCCGCCCCGGCACCATCGCCTTCGAGCTGGTCGAATCCATCTTCCTCGACGACAATGACGACCTGACCGCCTGGAACGTCGAGCAGATCAAGGGACTGGGCATCAACATCGAGATCGACGATTTCGGCACCGGCTACGCCTCGATCGTCAGCCTGATGAAGCTCAGCCCCCGCCGGCTGAAGATCGACCGCCAGCTCATCATGCCCATCGTCCGCTCGGCCGGGCAGCGCCGGCTCGTCGGTTCGATCATCGACATCGGCCATTCGCTCGGCATCGAGGTCCTCGCCGAGGGCGTCGAGACCATGGAGCATGCGCGGGTGCTGAAGTCGCTCGGCTGCGACGCGCTTCAGGGCTACGCCTTCGCCCGGCCGATGAGCGGCGGCGACCTCGTCGAGTTCGTCCAGTCGCGCCGCTGGAAGAAGGCGTGCTGATGCGCCGGGCGCGCTTGCGTTAAATCGCCGCGTCCCGCGCCGCCTCGGCGAGGAAGGTGAACACGTAGTCGCTGAACGAGCGCCAGCATTCGACCCGGAACGCCTCCGCGCCCGTGCGCCAGACCACGATCTCGGCCTTGCCGAGAACGGTGCGCGCGCACGAGCCGACGGGGAACGCGGCCTGCGACAGATCGCGCGGGCACCCCGAGGCGAGCGTCGCCTCCGCGCCGCGCCCGGCGACGAGGATGCCGAGATTGCGGTGCGAGACGTCGACCGCGGAATGGAACGCCTTGACGCCGGCGAGCGTGGCGGCAAGCGCCTCCCGCCTCTCGTCGATCACCAGCCACTCGTCCGGCCCGAGCCAGAGCGCGGCGCGGCTGCCGTCGGCGGCGCTGGCCATCGGCTTTTCCGGCAAGGCCAGCCCGAGCGCCTTCGACAGCGCGGCGACGCTCTCGCGCGGCGCGCGCAACGACAGCCGCTGCGCCGGCCCGGCAGGCGTCACCGACACCCATGGCTGGCCGGCGGCCCGTCCTTCGAGCGCCGGTCGGCGCCGCACCGCCGGCTCCTGCACGGCCGGCAACGCCGCTTTCTTCTGCGCCTTGGCGCCCGTCTTCGCCGCCGCTTTAGCCATTGAGGCGTTCTCCCTTCTCGTCGAAGAAGACCGTTCCCGTCACCTCGACCTCGATCGCGCCGTCCGGCATCGGCACGTAAAGCGTCTGCCCGATGCGCTCGCGCCCGCCCTCGACCAGCGCCAGCGCGATCGAGCGGCTGCAATTCTCCGACCAGTAGGACGAGGTGACATGGCCGATCATCGTCATCGGGATCGTACCCTTCGGGTCGGCGACGATCTGCGCGCCCTCCTCCAGCACGGTCCTCGGGTCCACGGTCTTCAGGCCGACGAGCTGCCTGCGCCCCTCGGCCACGAGGTCGGGGCGCATCAGGCCGCGCTTGCCGACGAAATCGGCCTTGGCCTTGCCGACGGCCCAGGAAAGGCCGGCATCGTGCGGGGTGACGGTGCCGTCCGTGTCCTGGCCGACGATGATGTAGCCCTTCTCGGCGCGCAGGACGTGCATCGCCTCCGTGCCGTAGGCGCATGCCCCGTGCTTGCGCCCCTCCTCGAACACCGCTTCCCACACCGCCCGGCCGTAATCGGCCGGCACGTTGATCTCGTAGCCGCGCTCGCCGGTGAACGACATGCGGAACAGCCGTGCCGGCACGCCGCACACCCTGCCCTCCCGCACCGACATGTGCGGCATCGCCGCATCGGAGATGTCGATGTCCTCGACGAGCGGCACGATAATGTCGCGCGCCTTCGGCCCCTGCACCGCGATCACCGCCCATTGCTCGGAAACCGAGGTGAGGTACACCTTCAGCTTCGGGAACTCGGTCTGGAGATAATCCTCCATGTGGTGGAGAACCCGTGCCGCGCCGCCGGTGGTGGTGGTGACGTGGAAACGGTCCTCGGCCAGCCGGCCGATGACGCCGTCGTCGTAGATGAAGCCGTCCTCGCGCAGCATGACGCCGTAGCGGCAGCGGCCAGTCTCCAGCTTCTTCCACGGATTGGTGTAGAGGAGCTCGAGGAATTCGGCCGCATCCGGCCCGACCACCTCGATCTTGCCGAGCGTCGAGGCGTCGAAGATGCCGGCCGCCCGGCGCACGGTCGCGCATTCGCGGTCGACGGCGGCATGCATATCCTCGCCCGGCCGCGGGAAATACCAGGCCCGCTTCCACTGGCCGACATCCTCGAACACGGCGCCGTTCGCCTCGGCCCACGGGTGGATCGCCGTCCGCCGCGTCGGGTCGAACAGGGTCCCGCGCGCCTGGCCGACGATCGAGCCGAAGGTGACGGGCGTATAGGGCGGGCGGAAGGTGGTGAGCCCGACCTCCGGCACCGGCTTGCCGAGCGCCTCGGCGGCGATGGCGAGGCCGTGCAGGTTCGACGTCTTGCCCTGGTCGGTCGCCATGCCGTTGGTGGTGAACCGCTTGACGTGCTCGATGGAGCGCATGCCCTCGCGCACCGCCTGCCTGATGTCCCTGGCCGTGACGTCGTTCTGGAAATCGACGAACGCCTTCTTGCCCTCCTCGGCTCCCATGTCGCCGAGCATGCCGCCGGCCATGCTTTCGTCCGCCTCCGCCCTCGGCCGCGCGCCGGCCTTTCCGGCCTTGATGCCTGCCGCCCTCGCGGCCGCATGGCCGGCGGCGAAGGCCTCGGCCAGCGTGTCGTCGAGATCGTCGGTGCCGTTGCAGGAACCCGCGCAGACGCAATCCTGCGCCGCCTCGCCCGGCAGGAAGCGCTTGCCGGCGACGTCGAACGCGATCCTGCCGCGCGACTGGGAGAAGAGGTGCAGCGACGGCGTCCAGCCGGCCGAGGTGACGAGCGCGTCGACGCGGATCGAGCGCGGCGCGCCGCCGGCCTTCGGCGCAATGGCGATCGACGAGACGCGCTTGCCCCCGGAGGCGCGCGTGACGACGCGGCCGGGATGGACCTCGATGCCGAGCGCGCGGGCCTCGTCCACCGCCGGGCCTTGCGGGTTGTCGCGCTGGTCGATTATGGCGGCGATGTCGATGCCGGCCTTCTTCATGTCCAGCGCCGCGTGATAGGCGGAATCGCAGGCCGTGTAGACGCCGACGCGCCGGCCGATGGCGACGCCGTAATGGTTGAGAAAGGTGCGCGCGGCCGAGGCCAGCATGATGCCCGGCCGGTCGTTGCCGGGAAACACCATGTGCCGCTCGATGGCGCCGGTGGCGAGGACGACACGGCTAGCCCTCACCTTCCACAGCCGCTCGCGCGGCAGGTCGGCGAGCGGCGCCGGCAGGTGCTCGCTGACGCGCTCGACGAGGCCAATGAGGTTCTGCGCGTAGTAGCCGAAGGCAGTGGTGCGGGGCAGCAGCCTGACATTCTCCATCGCCCGCAGCCGCGCCGCCGCGCCCTGCGCCCACGTCCACCCGTCCTGCCCGTCGATGACCGCGCCGGCCTCGTGGCGCAGCGCGCCGCCCGGCTCCGGCTGCTCGTCGGCGAGGATGACGCGCGCGCCGGCTTCGGCGGCTGCGAGCGCGGCGGCAAGGCCGGCCGCGCCGGCCCCGACGACGAGCACATCGCAATGGGCGTAGCGCGCCGCATAGCGGTCGGGATCGGGCTCCTGCGGCGCGGTGCCGAGGCCGGCCGCGGCGCGGATGACCGGCTCGTAGAGCCGCTTCCATGCCGCCCTCGGCCACATGAAGGTCTTGTAGTAGAACCCGGCCGAGAAGAAGGGCGAGCCGAGATTGTTGAGCGCGCCGATGTCGAGGTCGAGCGAGGGCCAGCGGTTCTGCGAGGTGGCGTCGAGCCCGTCATAGAGCTCCTGCACCGTGGCGCGCACGTTCGGCGTCGCCCGCCCGGCGTCACGCCTTATGCCGACCAGCGCGTTCGGCTCCTCCGGGCCGGCGGAGATCGCGCCGCGCGGCCGGTGATACTTGAACGAGCGGCCCATCAGATGGACGCCGTTGGCGAGCAGCGCGGAGGCGAGCGTGTCGCCCTCCAGTCCCGCATAGGTCCGGCCGTCGAAGGAGAAGCGCACCGCGCGCGCCGGCGTCAGCCGGCCCTTGCCGGCGATGCGGTAAGCGGCGCTCATGCCTCCTCTCCCTTCAGGGCCGGCTTCTTCGCGCCCGTCCTGTAGGTCACGACGAACTTGTCGCTGACCGTGTCGCGCACGGCGTTAAAGAACCGGCCGCAGCCATGGACGTGCCGCCAGCGTTCATAGGCGCGGCCCTTGGGGTTGTCGCGCAGGAACAGGAACGCCTCGAACTCCTCGTCGCCGACCTCGTCGGCCGCGGCCGGCCGGATCAGGTGCGCCTCGCCGGCATGGCGGAATTCGAGCTCCGGCAGGTCCTGCTCGCAATAGGGGCAATGGATGAGAAGCATCTCGTTCCTCTCCTGTAATTCACCGGGCCTACAATTCGCCGGGGCCGATGTCGCTGCCGCGCGGCTGGTCGCACAGGCGCTTGCCGAGGCTGACGAAGGGCCCGAGCCGGGCGATCATCTTCTCGAAGCCGTCGAACGGCACGAACAGGCCGTTGGAGCCGATATTGACCAGCGCAAGATCGAGCGGGTTGGTCGATACCACCACGACGCGCGGCGTCTCGTCCTCGTGTTCGTCCCCGCCGCCCAGCCGGTCGGCGAAATAGACCGTGCGCTCACCCATCAGCCACACGCATATCAGATAGCCGGAATCGACCGAGAACGGCCAATCCTTCTCCCTGTCCGTCCGGTCGATGCGCTGGATGCGGTAGGCGTCCTCGGACATCGGGAAATGGAACAGCCCGCGCTCGTTGGCCGGGATCAGGAAGCCGGCCTCCTGCGCGCACAGCTTGCGCCCGATCGTCTCGAACGGCGCGAGACGCTTTATCAGCGTCTCGATGCTGTCGAACGGGAGATAGAGCGCCCGGTCCTCCAGCGAGGCCATCAGCGCGAACGGGTTGGTCGAGACGACGACGCTGCGCGGCAGGGTCATGTTGCCGAGCTCCTGCGGCACGTCGGTGCGCCACGGCTCGGAGAACAGCACCGTCTCCTGCCCCTGCACGGCGACGCAGGTGAGCTTTCCGCGCTCGACCGAGAACGGCCATTCATGGTCGGTGTCGCCGCGCCCGATCTCCATCTCGGGAAAGGCGAGCGCCGCCGCCCCGCTCCACAGCAGGAGCCCCGCGCCGAGGAGGAGCGCCCGCAGCATCAATGGGCCACGGCGGCGGCCGCCGCCTCGTCGATCAGCCGGCCGCTGCGGAACCGCTCCAGCGTGAACGGCGCGTTGATCGGGTGCGGCTCGTCGCGGGCGATGGTGTGGGCGAAGACATGGCCGGAGCCGGGCGTCGCCTTGAAGCCGCCGGTGCCCCAGCCGCAATTGACGTAGAGTCCCTTGACCGGCGTCTTCGCCAGGATCGGCGAGCGGTCGGGCGTCACGTCGACGATGCCGCCCCACGAGCGCAGCATCTTCATGCGGGTGAAGACCGGGAACATCTCGCAGATGGCGTCGAGCGTGTGCTCGATGATGTGCAGGCCCCCGGTCTGCGAATAGGAGGTGTACTGGTCGGTTCCCGCGCCGATGACCAGCTCGCCCTTGTCGGACTGCGAGATATAGGCGTGGACCGTGTTCGACATGACGACGCACGGAACCACCGGCTTGATCGGCTCCGACACCAGCGCCTGCAACGGATAGCTTTCGAGCGGCATGCGCACCCCGGCCATCTGCATCAGCACCGAGCTATGGCCGGCCGCGACGACGCCGACCTTGCGCGCGCCGATGAAGCCTTTCGTCGTCTCGACGCCGAGCACATGGCCCTCGCGGGCGCGGCGGATGCCCGTCACCTCGCAATTCTGGATGATGTCGACCCCGCGCGCGCTTGCTGCGCGCGCATAGCCCCAGGCGACGGCGTCGTGGCGGGCGGTGCCGCCGCGCCGTTGCAGCGCGGCGCCCATCACCGGATAGCGCGCGCCCCTGGAGATGTTGAGCGGCGGGCAGAACGCCTTCGCCTCTTCCGGCGTCAGCCATTCGTTGTCGACGCCGTTCAGCCGGTTGGCGTGGACATGGCGCTTCAGCACCTGCACGTCATGGACGTTGTGGGCGAGCATCATCACGCCGCGCGCCGAGTACATGACGTTGTAGTTCAGGTCCTGCGACAGCCCTTCCCACAGCTTCACCGCATGGTCGTAGATCGCCGCCGATTCGTCGTAGAGATAGTTGGAGCGGATGATAGTGGTGTTGCGGCCGGTATTGCCGCCGCCGAGCCAGCCCTTCTCGATCACCGCGACATTGGTGATGCCGTGCTCCTTCGCGAGGTAGTAGGCGGTGGCGAGGCCGTGGCCGCCGGCCCCGACGATGACGACGCCATACTCGCCTTTCGGCTGCGGCGCGGGCCATTGCGGCTCCCAGCCTGTATGGCCGCGAAGCGCCTCGCGGGCGATGGCGAAGGCTGAATATCTGCGCATGCGCTTCCCTCTCACGCTCCGGACCAAACGGCCCGGCAGCCCTTTGGCGACGGGTTTACCATTTGAGGAAGCGGGCCGCCACCTTCCGCGCCGTTCGCGACGGCCGTCCTCGCCCAATCCGTTCCGGCACTGTGGACAAGGCATGAACCTTCTGCTATGAGCCGCTGCAATTCGCGGTGCGATGCCGCGGGGGCGTATCACTGCTGCGCCCGGATTTCTCGATCAAACGAAGACAGGAACGCACGTGCAGGTACTCGTCCGCGACAACAACGTCGACCAGGCGCTTCGCGCCCTCAAGAAGAAGATGCAGCGCGAAGGTATCTTTCGCGAGATGAAGATGCGCGGACATTACGAGAAGCCCTCCGAGAAGCGGGCCCGCGAGAAGGCCGAGGCCGTGCGCCGCGCCCGCAAGCTCGCCCGCAAGCGCGCCCAGCGCGAGGGTCTCATCGCTGGCGGCCGCACTGCGCCGGCTCGCTGAGCCAGCGCCCAGTTTTCGTCTTTTTCAGGCGATACCCGACGAAGGTGGGGCGATGAAAATCGCCGCCACCTTTTTCTTTGGCGATTCGCTCCCCTACACTTCGCGGGGAGAATCGCCGGTGACGGAAACGGCGTTCGGCCGGAAACGGACACGGGAATCGGACAGGGGAACCCGGCGATGAATCGCAACGCAGTCGAGACGACCGGCAGAAGCGGCCTTGCCGCCTGCATGATGATCGCGGCGCTGGCGCTCGCGGGATGCGAGACCACCACCGGCCCGCTCGGCGAGGTCGCCGGCATCGATGCGGCGCAGGGCTCGAGCGAGAACATCTCCTCCCTGAGCGCCGTGATCCAGCGCAGCCCGAACGACCCGGAGGCCTACAATGTGCGCGGCACCGCGCTCGGGCGCGGCGGGCGCTACAAGGAGGCGCTGGAGGATTTCGACGCGGCGATCCGCCTCAACCCGAATTTCTACCAGGCCTACGCCAACCGGGCGCTGATCCACCGGCTGACCGGCAACCAGCAGGCCGCGCTGCAGGACTACACCCGCGCGATCCAGATCAACCCGTCCTACGACGCGGCCTATATCGGGCGCGGCAACCTCTACCGGCTGGCGGGGCGGGCCGACGAGGCGTTCCGCGACCTGCAGCAGGCGATCCAGCTCGACACCACCGACCCGCGCGCCTACCACAATCGCGGCCTGCTCTATCAGGCGCGCGGCCAGCACGATTTCGCCATCGAGGACTTCGCCACCGCCATCTCGCTGGCGCCCAACTCGGCCGAGCCCTATAACGGCCGTGGCCTGTCCTACCTCGCCCGCAACGACGAGGAGAACGCCCTCTCCGACTTCAACACCGCGATCAAGCTCGACAAGACCAACGCCGAGGCCTGGGCCTATCAGGGCCTGATCCTCGAGCGGCGCGGCGACAAGGCGCGCGCCATCCGCTCCTATGGCGAGGCGGCCCGGCTCGACCCGAACCTGAAGGCGGCGAAGGACGGGCTTTCCCGCACGCGCGGATAAGGCGAAAGAAACCCGGCGGATCAGCCGGCGGCCGCGACCCTGCCCGCCGCGACCTGCCTGCGCCGGGCGATCTCGTAGGCGATCGCTCCCAGTATCGTCATCGCGATCATCACCAGCGCCAGCGCGTTGACCGCCGGCGTCAGGCCGGTGCGCACCTTGGTGGCGATATAGACGGTCAGCGGCGTGTCGAAGCCGCGCACGAACAGCGTCGTGTTGTAGTTCTCGACGGACTGGAGGATGGCGAGGAAGGCTGCCGCGATCAGCGCCGGCTTGAGGAACGGCAGGAGGATGCGCCGGAACACCATGAATTTCGACGCGCCGAGGCCGAGCGCGGCCTCCTCCTGCGTGCGGTCGAAGCGCTGGAGGCGGGCCGCGACCATCAGCATCACATAGCAGATGATGAAGCTCGCCTGCGCCAGCACGATGAGGAAGATGCCGCCGCCGACGTTCAACTGCCGCCACAGCACCAGCGTCGCGATGCCGATGACGACGCCGGGCGTGAGCAGCGGCGACACCATCAGCGCATAGAGGAACGAGCGGGCGCGCGCGTGCAGGCTGGTCAGGATCAGCGCCGCCGCCGTGCCGACCGGCAGCGCGACGAGGACGACGAAGAAGGCGACGACCAGCGACGTCCACACAGACTGCCACATCGGCCGGTCGTTCCACAGCGCCTCGAACCATTGCAGCGTCGTCCCCTGCCAGGGAATGACCGTCGGAAAGCGGCTCTCGTTGAAGGTCGCGGCCGACATCACGACGAGCGGTGCGAACAGATAGAGGAAGAACGCCGCCATGTAGAGGGCGAACATCGCCCGGGCGATGCGGTCGGCGGCGCTCATTTCGCGACGTCCGCGAGGTTGACGCGGGCGAGCTTCAGCGTCGCCAGCACGACGGCGAGGCACAGCACCAGCAGCACCAGCGCGTAGGCCGCGCCGCGGTTCCAGTCGCCGCCCTCGAAGAACCAGTTGTAGATGATCTCGGTGAACCAGCGGCTGCCGGGCGCGCCGAGGAGGGCCGGCGCGACATAGGAGCCGGCCGCCAGCATGAAGGTGAAGACGCAGCCCGTCGCGATGCCGGCCTTGGCGTGGGGGATGACGACGCGCCAGTGGATGCGCCAGGCCGAGGCCCCGAGGTCACGCGCCGCCTCGATCTGCGCCTTCTCCAGGCTCTCGATGGAGTTGTAGATCGGGAACAGCATGAACAGGATGTAGGCATAGACCATGCCGGCGAGCACGCCGCCATTGCCGTACCAGCGCACCGGCTCGTCGATGATGCCGAGATTAAGCAGCACCGCGTTGAGCGGCCCGCGGAAGGCGAGGAGGATGTACCAGGCGAGCGTGCGCAAGACCTCGTTGATCCAGAACGGGATGGTGAGCGCCAGGATGGCGATGCCTGTCTGCGCCGGCGTCGCGTGCTGGGCCAGCCAGAAGGCGAGCGGGTAGCAGACGACGAAGGTGACGAAGGCGACGAAGGCGCTGGCCCAGATCGTCTTCAGGAAGATCGAGCGGTGGACGCTCTCGTTGAAGAGATAGAGCACGTTGTCGAGCGAATAGACGTCGTTCGGCCCGCCGATCTGCGCCGGCGGCAGGTTGGGCCGCAAGGCATAGTCGAGCATCATGATGTTGGGCGCCAGCACCATGCCGACCAGCCACAGGAACACCAGCGCCGCAAAGATCGTCGCCAGCCCGCCGCCGAAACGCCTGTAGAGCTCAGCCATCGGCGAGCACCACCGCGCGCTCCGGCGCGAAGCCGAAACTGGCGCGCCCGCCGAGCTCCGGCGCATCGGCAAGCTCCGTTCCGGGAATGGAAGCGACCAGCGCCGCGCCGTCGTCGAAGCGGCCATGCGCCAGCGCGAACGCGCCCTCGAAATCGATGCGCTCGACGACAGCAGTGAGCGTGTTGCCGCCCTTGCCGGCGGCCAGCGCCTCGGGCCGCACGTAGAGCTTGGCCGCCTGCCCGGCGCTGACGCCCGGCCCGGCGCGGCCGCGCAACCGCCCCATCGCGCTTTCGACCACCGCGAACCCCTCGGCCACCTCGACGACCTTGCCGGCAATGGCGTTGGTCTCGCCGACGAAGCCGGCGACGAACGGGGTCTGCGGGTTGTCGTAGAGGTCGCGCGGCGCGCCGACCTGTTGCAGCACGCCCGCCGACATCACCGCGATGCGGTCGGACATGGCCAGCGCCTCGGACTGGTCGTGGGTGATGTAGATGAAGGTGACGCCGGTGCGCTTCTGCAAGGACCGCAACTCGGCACGCATGTGCTGGCGCAGCTTCAGATCGAGCGCCGACAGGGGCTCGTCGAGCAGCAGCACCTGCGGCTCGACGGCAAGGGCGCGGGCGATGGCCACGCGCTGGCGCTGGCCGCCGGAAAGCTCGCCCGGTTTCCTGTCGCCATAGCCTTCGAGCGCGATCAGCTTCAGAAGCTCGTCGGCCTTCTTCCTGCGCTCGGCCTTCGGCGCGCCGCGCGCCTCGAGCCCGAAGGCGATGTTTTCTGAAACGCTCATCAGCGGGAACAGCGCCAGCGTCTGGAAGATCATCGCCGTCGGCCGCTGGTTGGGGCCGAGGCCGGCCATGTCGCGGCCGCCGATGAGGATGCGCCCCTCGGTCGGCTGGAGGAAGCCGGCGATCATGCGCAGGATCGTGGTCTTGCCGCAGCCGGAGGGGCCGAGAATGGAGAAGAACTCGCCGCCCTCGACCGTGAAGGACACGTCCCTGACGGCGCGTGTCGCGCCGAAGCTCATGCCGATGTCCTGAAGCTCGACGGAATGCGACATCGTCCCTCCCCGTAGAATGAAAGGGGAAGGGCGGCGGGCCGCCCCTCCCCGGATGTCGGTCAGGCCGAGAGGAACTTGTCCTGATACTCGTTGCGCTTGGCGACGTACCAGCTTTCCTGCACCGGCCACCACCACAGCTTGTCGAGCGCGTCGCCCGGATAGGCGGCGGCGAAGAACGCCTTGGCCTCGTCGGAGAGCAGCTCTGCCGCACCAACCGCCGTCGAGTTGATCGAGGTGGCGTTGGAATAGGCCGCGCCCGCCTCCGGCGTCAGGAACCAGTTGATGAAGGCGTAGGCCTGGTCGAGATTGGCCGCGCCGGAGGGGATCGACACGCCTTCCATCCAGGCGAGCGCGCCTTCCTTCGGGGCGATGAAGCCCACGGGCAGGCCTTCCTTGGCGAGCGCTGCGGCGGTCGAATCCCACGTCTGGCCGATGGTCGCGCCGTTGACGCGGAACGCGCCCTGCGCCTCGTTCTCGTTAGACCAGAACTGGACGATGTTGCCCTTGCGCGCGATGGCCTCGGCGACGATCACGTCGAAGATCTCGACCTGCGCTTCCGGCGTCTTGAAGGCGTCGAGCAGCGGGCGCGGCAGCTTGCCCTCGGCTTCGAGCCACAGGCCGAGGCCGACGAGGCTCGAATGGCCGCGCACGGTCGCCTTGCCGGCGCTCTCCGGCTTCCAGATGTCGCCATAGGAGGCCGAGCCGTATTCGAGCGGCTGTTGGTCGCGGTCGAAGGCGACCGCCTCGGTGCCCCAGTCGGCCGGCACCTGGTAGCGCTTGCCCTCGATCACCGCGCCGAGCTCGGCCGAGTTGGACCAGGCGCTGGGCAGGCAGCGGTCGACCTCAACCTTGGACTCGTCGATCGGCTGGACGAGGCCGAACTCGACATAGTTCGGCACACGGTCGACGGTCGGCCAGATGATGTCGAAGCCGGCGCCGTTGTTGGCGCGAAGCTGGTTCAGGAGTTCGTCATTGGTGCCGTAGGGCGTGTAGTTGGCCTTGATGCCGGTCGCCTTCTCGAACGCGCCGAGGATGTCGTCGTTCAGGTAGCCGGCCCAGGCGAAGATGTTGACTTGGCCGGACGAGCCCTGCGCGTACGTCTTCGAGATGAAGGGCGCGGCGAGCGTCAGGCCGGCGGTCGCGGCAGCGCCCTTGATGAGCGTACGGCGATGGATGACGGACATGGAAGTTTCTCCCTGTTTTGCGGATTACCCGCGTTTATTTTCGCTATGATACAGTTCGATGACGATCCTGCAATTATCCGCAAGCTTGGCATCGGCCATCCTGTGGAGAAGATAGCAGCCGGCTAACGGCTTGCAAGCATCGGCTGACCTAGCCGACCGCCCGCTGCGAGAACCAGTCGAGGACGAGGTCGCGGGTCCAGTCGACGGCGCCGCCGGTCTCGATCTCACCGGCCAGCTCCGACAGCCGCATGGCCGCGGTTTGCAGGAAGACGCGCCTGCGGTCGACGCCGCGCCCGGTCAGGCGCTCATAGGCGCGGATCGTCCTTGCCGTCAGGTCGGGATCGATCAGCGAAACCGGCGCGAACTCGCGATGGATCGGGCCGAGCCCGGAATCGGCGAAATCGAACATCCCGTTGAGGACGCCCCGTTTCGCGTCGAACGCCATGTTCCAGCCATGGGCGTCGAAGAAGCCGTAGCGCTCGCCGAGCGGATCGGGACCGAGCGCGCGATAATCAGCGAGCGCGGCACGCGCCTGCGCGCGGCATGCCGACGGCAGCAGGTCCCAGATCGGCGCCAGCGTTTCGTCGCGCGTGTCCCAGACGCCGATGGGCAGCGCGCCCGCCGCCTGCATCGCGGCCGGGTCGAGCGCGTGAAGCTGCGCGAAGAACAAGGCGAGGTCGTCGCCGAGCCGGTCCCGCGCCGCGCCGTCGAGCCGCCGGTAACCATCCTGCAGCAGCGTTTCGCCCGGCAGCTTCGCATGCATCGAAAACAGCGGCGGCCCCTCGTGCAGCGTCATGCGCGGCACCGGCAGCGCAAGGTGCTGGGCGACGGCGGCGACCAGCCGCGCTTCCCGCCGCAGCGCGGCGCAGGCTTCCTCGCCTTTGGGGAACTTGAAGATCAGGCGGCCGTCCGCCTCGACCGCGAGGCTGTGCCAGCCCTTGCCGGCAACCGAGAACGCCGCGCCGGCAAGGTCGGGACAGGCCGAAACGACGGCCCGGCGCATCCGCGCCGGGACGTGTTGCGGAACCGCCGGACCGATCAGTGATCCATGGCCTTGACGATTTCCTCGGTCATCTTCTTGGCGTCGCCGAGCAGCATCATGGTGCCGTCCTTGTAGAACAGCGTGTTGTCGATGCCGGCATAGCCGGAGCCGAGCGAGCGCTTGACGAAGAGGCAGGTGCGCGCCTTGTCGACGTCGAGGATCGGCATGCCGTAGATCGGCGACGTCTTGTCGTCGCGCGCCGAGGGGTTGGTCACGTCGTTGGCGCCGATGACGTAGGCGACGTCGGCCTGCGCGAACTCGGAGTTGATGTCCTCGAGCTCGAACACCTCGTCGTAAGGCACGTTGGCCTCGGCCAGCAGCACGTTCATGTGGCCGGGCATGCGGCCGGCGACCGGGTGGATGGCGTATTTCACCTCGACGCCGGCGGCCTTGAGCTTGTCGGCCATCTCGCGTAGCGCGTGCTGCGCCTGGGCCACCGCCATGCCGTAGCCCGGCACGATGATGACCTTGGAGGCATTCTTCATCAGGAAGGCCGCGTCGTCGGCCGAGCCCTGCTTGACCGTGCGCTCGATGCCGTCGTCGGCAGCGGCAGCCGTCTCGCCGCCGAAGCCGCCGAGGATGACGGAGATGAACGAGCGGTTCATGCCCTTGCACATGATGTAGGACAGGATCGCTCCGCTAGAGCCGACCAGCGCGCCGGTGATGATCAGCGCGAGGTTGCCAAGCGTGAAGCCGATGCCGGCGGCCGCCCAGCCCGAATAGGAGTTGAGCATCGACACCACGACCGGCATGTCCGCGCCACCGATCGGGATGATGATGAGCACGCCGAGCAGCAGCGACAGCGCGACGATCAGCCAGAACACCGTGTTCGACTGGGTCGAGACCAGCATGAAGACGAGGACGACGAGGGCGATGGCGATCCCCGCGTTCACCACATGGCGGCCCGGCAGCATGATCGGCTTGCCGGACATGCGCCCGTCGAGCTTAAGGAAGGCGATGATCGAGCCGGTGAAGGTGATGGCGCCGATGGCGACGCCGAGGCTCATCTCGACGATGGCCTGGGTGTGGATGTGGCCGACCGTGCCGACGCCGAAGCTTTCCGGCGCATACATGGCGGCCGCCGCCACCAGCACCGCGGCGAGGCCGACGAGCGAGTGGAAGGCGGCGACGAGCTGCGGCATCGAGGTCATGGCGATGCGCCTGGCGATCACCGCGCCGGCGCCGCCGCCGATGGCGATGCCGGCGACGATCAGCACCAGCCCGCTGAGCGACGGCGCGGCGAGGATCAGCGTCGTGGCGACTGCGATGGCCATGCCGATCATGCCGTAGAAATTGCCCTGGCGGCTGGTCGTCGGGTGCGACAGGCCGCGCAGCGCCATGATGAACAGCACGCCGGAGACGAGATAAAGGAAGGAAGCGAGGTTTTCCGACATCATTTACTCTCCCCGGCGGAGGAAGGCGAACCGGCCTTGATGAGATTGTGGATCGCCAGCGCCTGCACCGCCATCGCGGCAAACAGAACCACGCCGCCGAGGATGAGGAGGGTCGCGCCCTGCCCGAAGCTCGCCGCGGCGACGCCCCGCGACAGGAAGAACAGCGCCAGCACCGGCAGCGCCAGGTTGACGAGGAACAGATGCCCCTTCAGCGCATAGATCCTGTCGCGCCATCTGTACGCGCCAAGGGCGAACAGGACGATGCTGGCATAGAAGAGGAGCTGGAAGACGGGAACGAGATAGTCTCTCATCGCCTTACTTCTCTTTCTTCTTGTACATCGCCAGCATGCGCTGGGTGACAAGGAAGCCGCCGAAGATGTTGACAGAGGCCAGCACCAGCGCGACGAAGCCGAAGCCGGTGGCGAGGCCCGAGGCCGAGATGCCGACGGCCAGCAACGCGCCGACGACGATGACCGACGAGATCGCGTTGGTGACCGACATCAGCGGCGTGTGCAGCGCCGGCGTCACCGACCACACGACGTAGTAGCCGACGAAGATCGCCAGCACGAAGATCGCGAAGCGGAAAACGAAGGGGTCGATGCCGGTCGCGGCGGTCGCGCCGGCGGCGATGGCTTCCGCCGCCTGCCCGGCCCGCTCGTCCTGAAACGCCATCCGCACGGCGGCGGCCGCCTGCTCAAGCTGGTTTATCGCCTGCTCCAGAGCGCCATTCTGTTCCATCATGCGCCTCCCTTATCGGTGGTGGCCTTGCCGGTGGTGGTCTTGCCGGTCTTGGCCTTGGTCGCCGGGGCCTTGGCCGCGCGCGGCTTCTTCGCCGGGGCGTCCGCCGCCGGCCTGGCCGCAGCCTTCGCCGCCGGTTTCTTCGGCGCGGCTGCCTTGGGTGCGGCCGCCTTGGGTGCGGCCGCCTTGGGTGCAGCGGCAGCCTTGGGCTGCGCCTTCGCCGTCGCGGGCGCGGCATCGGCCTTCACGGTCGCGAAATTCGGGTGGACGATCCTGCCCTCGTGGGTCAGCAGCGTCGCCTTGACGAGCTCGTCCTCGGGGTTGACCTTGAGGGTCCTGGTCTCCTTGTCGACCAGCGTCTCGACGAAGGCGTAGAGGTTCTTGGCGTAGAGCAGCGACGAGGAGGCCGACACCCGGCCCGGCACGTTGAGGTGGCCGACGATGCGCACGTCGTTCGCCGTGGTCACGACCTTGCCCGCCACCGCGCCCTCGACATTGCCGCCGCGCTCGACCGCGAGGTCGATGATCACCGAGCCCGGCTTCATCGACGCGACCATGGCGGCGGAGACGAGCTTCGGCGCCGGCCGGCCGGGGATCAGCGCCGTGGTGATGACGATGTCCTGCTTGGCGATGTGGTCGGCGACGAGCGCGGCCTGCTTGGCCTGATACTCCTTCGACATCTCCTTGGCGTAGCCGCCGGCGGTCTCGGCCTGCTTGAACTCATCGTCCTCGACCGCGATGAACTTGGCGCCGAGCGAGGCGACCTGCTCCTTGGCGGCGGGGCGCACGTCGGTCGCCGTCACCACCGCGCCGAGGCGGCGCGCCGTGGCGATGGCCTGCAAGCCGGCGACGCCGACGCCCATGACGAAGATCTTCGCCGCCGGCACGGTGCCGGCCGCCGTCATCATCATCGGCAGCGCGCGGTCGTATTCGGCGGCCGCGTCGATCACCGCGCGGTAGCCGGCGAGATTGGCCTGCGAGGACAGCACGTCCATCACCTGCGCGCGGGTGATGCGCGGCATGAACTCCATCGCAAAAGCCGAGACGCCAGCCTTGGCCAGCGCCGCCACCGCGTCCTCGTTGCCGTAGGGGTCGACCGTGGCGATGACCAGCGCGCCCTTCCTGTAGCCGGAAAGCTCGGCGGCACCCGGCCGGCGCACCTTCAGCACCAGATCGGCCTTGGCCACGTCGGACGCCGCGCCGATCGTCGCGCCGGCGGCGACGAAATCGGCGTCGGGAATGCGCGAGGCCGCGCCCGCGCCCTTCTCGACGACCACGGAAAAACCGAGGCCCGCCAGGCGCTTCACCGTGTCCGGCGACGCCGCCACGCGCGTCTCGTTCGCGTCGATCTCTTTGGGAATGAAAACAGTCTGCGCCACCGGAAATCCTTTCAGGGGAACCCCCTCCGAACGCCGACGGCCCGTCTTGCGGGCCGCTGGGAATAGTCCTCGCCTGATATCAGACGGCGTCAGCGCAGGATGAAGGCGCCGACGACGTTGAGCAGGATGAAGAGGATCGTCGCGGAGATGAAGCCTGCCGAGGTGAAGAAGCCGAAAGCCATGGCGATCAGCAGCGCCACGGTCGCGAGCGTTCCGTATTTCGTCAGCCCGAGGAAGACGGAATAGCTCTTCTCGTGCTCGGCGTAATCCATCTTGGCGCCCAGTTCGACGGGGCCGTCAGAGGCGTGGTCTGCCATGGTCCAATTCCCTCCGCATAGCGTGATACCCGCTGATAGCGAAAACGGAACCGAAGGGCAATGGTGCGCTTGCGACATCGATACGGCCCCGGACAAAGCCCGCCGGAGGGCACGACATGCGTCATTTTCGACACGCTTGCCGCGAATTCGCGCCGGCCCCCGAAACGTGATTGGGCGCGGCGGCCGGGCGGGTCTATGTCGGAACGCGACGCGAAATGACCCGAAGCGGCGCTAGCGATGCCGGCTTCGGGGCGCGCCGATCCTGAAGGTGCGGGACGGCCGTTCGCCTCGTTCCCGCCGGTCCTACGGCTCCACTCTCGCACAGGTTCACCGATGCGGACTCTGCTTCTCCATGCCGCCATCGCGGCGCTGGCGCTCCTGCCCCCGACGCCGGAGGCGGGCGCGCAGGAGCGCCCGCTGATATGGGAGTTCGCGAGGAACGCCCCGACCTCCTACACCGCGCGGCTCGGGAGCCGGCTGCCCATCGGCGCGGATGCCGGCATGGGCGCGGAGATCGGGGTGCGCGGGCCGGACCTGATGGTCTCCCGCCAGCCCGTCACCTGGTGGGCGATGCTGAAAACGGAAGGGACGGAGCTGCGCGGGACGACGCGCACCACGCGCATCGACCTGCGCGCGTCGAGATTTGCCGGCAGGCGCACGCTGTCCGTGAACAACGTCCTTGCCGGCCGGCTCGGCGCGCTCGACACGCAGCTCGTCCACAACCTCGCCCTCGACCACGACCCGACGGGAAGCGGGAATGTCGATATCCGCACGACGCGCAGCATCAGGCTTTCGTCCCTGCGAACCGGCGGCGTCCTCGTCGCGCGCGCCTCGCGCACCGGGCAGACGCAATGGGTCACGAGCGTCGGCTTCGAGCAGCCGTTCCGCGACGCCGTCCGCTTCTCCGCCACGGTCGAGCATCCCGGTCCCCACGACTGGCGGGGCAGGCTCGGCGCGAGCTACAGCCGCCGCTGGTAGGTCAGAGCGATTCCAAGAAAAGTGTGGAGCACTTCTCCGTCCGGAATTGCGTCGAACAAGGAGCCGGACCGCTTCTGCGTTCCGTCGGGACCGAAACGGTCTAGGCCAGCCAGCGCTTGCGGCGCTTGTAGTGCTTGACGTCGCGGAACGACTTGCGCCCCTCGCCGCCGACGCCGAGATAGAATTCCTTGACGTCCTCGTTCTCGCGCAGCGCCTTGGCCTCGCCGTCGAGCACGATGCGGCCCGATTCGAGGATGTAGCCGTATTTGGCGTAGCGCAGGGCGATGTTGGTGTTCTGCTCGGCGAGCAGGAAGGAGACGCCCTGCTCCTCGTTCAGCTTGCGCACGATCTCGAAGATCTCCTCGACGAGCTGCGGCGCGAGGCCCATCGACGGCTCGTCGAGCAGGATCATCTTCGGCCGGCTCATCAGCGCCCGGCCGATGGCGGTCATCTGCTGCTCGCCGCCGGAAGTGTAGCCGGCCATGGACGAGCGCCGCACCTTGAGGCGCGGGAAATACTGGTAGACCAGGTCGAGGTCTTCGCGGATCGCGGCGCTGCCGTCGCGGCGCGTGAACGCCCCCGTCAGCAGATTGTCCTCGACGGAGAGATGGCCGAAGCAGTGCCGGCCCTCCATGACCTGGATGCAGCCGCGCCGCACGAGGTCGTTGGGCGACAGCGCCTGCACCTCGTCGCCCTCGAAGACGATGCTGCCCTTCGTCACCTCGCCGCGCTCGGCATGGAGAAGGTTCGAGATCGCCTTCAGCGTCGTGGTCTTGCCGGCCCCGTTGGCCCCGAGCAGCGCCGTGATGCCGCCGCGCGGCACCGAAAGCGACACGCCCTTCAGCACCAGGATGACGTGATCGTAGATCACCTCGATATTGTTGACCGACAGGATGGTGTCGGCCGCCTGCGCGGCGGGCGCGGGGTGATTGGCTGGGGCGGAGGTCGGGTTCGTCATGTCGGCTCCCGGAGGAATGCCCTCCCCGCGCCGGCGGGGAGGGGTTTCAATGACCGGAAACGGCGCTTTACGAGCCGCATTCCTCGTTGATCGGCCACGGCGCGTTCGATTCGGCGTACTTCTTCGCCTCGCTATCGACCAGCGGCGCGATCATGTCGGAGTCGGCCACGAGCAGGTCGGAGACGCGGTTGAACTTCGCCCCGTCCCATTCGAGCATCCAGGCCCCGGCGCTGCCGGTGTGGTTGGAGCACGAGGTCGAGAACGGACCGACCATGCCGGTGAAGCCGAGCTCCTCGAGCGCCGCCTCGTCGAGCTTCAGGTTCTCGAGCCCCCAGCGCAGCTGCTCGGCGCTCACCGTCTTGGTGTCGAAATGCGCCTGCGCCGCCTTGGCCGCCTCGACCGCGAACATCGAGATGACGATGCCGCGCTGGTAGAAGACGTAGTCGAACTCGTTCGGCGGCAGGAGCGACTTGCCCGCGTCGACGACGTGCTTCTTGACGTCCTGCATCACCGTGGATTCGGAGTTCGGCACGTTCCACGAGATCGAGCGGTAGCCCTTGCCCGCCTCGCCGACGGTCTTCAGGTCCGCGTCCGAGCCCGACCACCAGATGCCGACGAACTTCTCCATCGGGAAGCGCGTCTTGACGGCTTCCGTCAGCGCGCCGGCGTTCATCGCGCCCCAGCCCCACATCAGCACGAAGTCGGGGTTCTCGCGGCGGATCTGCAGCCACTGCGCCGACTGGTTCTGCATCTCGGTCACGCCGACCGGGATCGGCAGGAAGGTGAAGCCGTGCTTGGCCGCGTAGGCCTCGAGCAGCGGGATCGGCTCCTTGCCGTAGGGCGCGTCGAGGTGCAGCAGCACGACCTTCTTGCCCTTCAGGCTTTCGAGATCGCCGCCCGAGACGTGCTGGAGGATCATCGACGCCCCTTCCCAGTAGGAAGCCGGCGGGTTGAACGCCCACTGGAACACCTTGCCGTCCTGCATCGGCGAGAAGCCGTAGCCGGGCGCGAGGATCGGGATCTTGTCGACATTGGTGCGCGGCAGCACCTGGAGCGTGATGCCGGTCGACCAGGGCTGCGTCACGACGCTCTGGCCCTTGGTCTGCTCGTAGCACTCGGCGCCCTTTTCGGTGTTGTAGCCGGTCTCGCACTCGTCATAGACGATCTCGACGCCGTTGATGCCGCCGTCGCGCTCGTTGAGCATGATCATGTAGTCGCGCTGGCCGTTCATGACCGGGGTGCCGGTCGCGGCGAACGGGCCGGTGCGGTAGGACAGGTTGGTGATGTGGATCGTGTCCTGCGCCAGCGCCGGCGCGGCGAGCATCGTGGCCGAGGCAAGGGCCGCCGACAGGACCGTCATTTTCCTAAGCATCTTCATTTCGTTTCCTCCACTCGTTCGTTTCTCCAAACCGGATCGGGCGAACTCACCCCGTTTTCCCGGCGGCCGGAAGGCCGCCTTTGGTTAGTCTGCGGCCGGAAGGCCGCCTCTGGTCAGTCTGCGGCCGGAAAGACCGCCTTTGATTCCGTCAGTGCGGGAAAGGCCAGATGATGAGCTTTTCCCTGATGATCGCCCAGTAGCGGGCAAGCCCGTGCGGCTCGAGGATCAGGAACGTGATGATCAGCGCGCCGATGATCATGATGTTCAGATGCTCGACCATGGACGGCGAGATCGGCAGGCCGAAGGCGCGCGGCACGGTGGACAGGATCACCGGCAGCGCCACGATCAGGATCGCGCCGAGATAGTTGCCGAGGATCGAGCCGAGCCCGCCGATGATGGCGATGAACAGCACCCGGAACGACAGCGGGATGTCGAACAGCACCGCCTCGGCCGCGCCGCGCCACAGGAACACGAACAGCGCCCCGGCGACGCCGACGATGTAGGACGACACGAAGAAGGCCGAGAGCTTGGCCTTCATCAGGTTGATGCCGACCAGCTCGGCGGCGATGTCCATGTCGCGCACCGACTTCCAGATGCGGCCGATCCGCCCGCGGGTGACGTTGATGGCGAAGAAGGTGATGACGCACACGATGCCGAGCACGAAATAGTATTGCGTGATCGCCCTCGCATTCGGTCCGGCGATGGTGAGGCCGAACATGTCGATGTTCGGCACCTGGATCGCGCCGGAGGTGTTGTAGTTGTAGAGCCACGCCCATTTCTGGAACAGCCAGACGAGGAAGAACTGCGCCGCCAGCGTGGCGATGGCGAGGTAGAAGCCCTTGATCCGCAGTGACGGCAGGCCGAAGGCGACGCCGATCGCGGCCGAGAAGAAGCCGGACAGCGCGATGGCGACGACGATGTTCATCTCGGGGAAGATCGTCACCAGCTTGTAGCAGGCAAACGCGCCGACACCCATGAACGCGCCCGTGCCGAGCGAAAGCTGCCCGGCATAGCCGGTCAGGATGTTGAGGCCGAGCGCCGCCAGCGAATAGATCAGCACCGGGATCAGCAGTGCCCGGAAGGCGAATTCGTTGGCCGTCATCGGGAAGACGACGAAGGCGAGGACGAGGATGAAGGCGAGCAGCCAGGCATCCTGCCGCACCGGGAACAGCGCGTAATCGGCCTTGTAGCTGGTCTTGAACTGTCCGGCGACGCGATAGAGCATCGATATTACCTCACACGCGCTCGATGATCTTTTCGCCGAACAGGCCTTGCGGCCGGAACAGCAGGACGAGAAGCGCGAGCATGTAGGCGAACCAGACCTCGGTGTTGCCGCCGAGCAGCGGCTGGCCCCAGTAGATCTCGAACAGCTTTTCCAGCACGCCGATCATCAGCCCGCCGATGATCGCGCCCATCACCGATTCGAGCCCGCCGAGCATCAGCACCGGCAGCGCCTTGTAGGCGATGACCTCCAGCGCGAACGAGACACCGGCGCGCGCGCCCCATGCAATGCCGGTGACGAGGGCAATGACGCCGGCGATGAACCAGACGAGCACCCAGATGGTGGAAAGCGAGATGCCGACCGACAGCGCCGCCTGATGGTCGTCGCCCAGCGCGCGGATGGCGCGGCCCATCTTCGACTTGTTGAGGAAGAGAAGCAGGCCGACGACCAGAACGATGGCCCCGACGACCGCCGTTATGTCCTTCTGCTCGATGGAGACGAAGCCGCCGAACGGCTCGAAGATGAAGCTGCCCGTCGGGATGCCCAGCTCCTGCGTGATCATGCGCTTGTTCTCGCCGCCGAAGATCGTCTCGCCGAAGCCGATCAGGAACAGCGTGATGCCGATGGTGGCCATGAACAGGATGATGTCCGGCTGGTTGACCAGGGGCCTGAGCACGACGCGCTCGATGCCGACGGCGAGGAAGAACATGACGAGCAGCGTCAGCGGCACGGCGAGCAGCGCCGGTACGCCGCGCTCGTGCAGGCCCACCAGCGTCAGCGCCGCGAACACGACCATGATGCCCTGCGCGAAGTTGAAGATGCGCGACGACTTGAAGATCAGCACGAAGCCGAGCGCGATCAGCGCGTAGAGCACGCCCGAGACCATGCCCTCCCACAGGACCTGGATCAGGAAGTCGGGCGCCGCCGCCATGTCGGCGAAGGGCTTCACGAAGATAGAATTGAGAAAATCCATGCCCGGCCCCCTATGCGCGGTTCCGGCGGGCGCTCAGCCGGCCAGTTGCGGAAACAGGCCCACCAGCCCGACGATGATGAGATAGATCGCGACGATGTAGTTGAGCAGCCGCGGCATGATCAGGATGAGGATGCCGGCGATCAGCGAGATCAGCGGCGTGAACGGCAGGTCCATGGGATTTCCTTTCCATCAATGCGCCACCCCGAGATAGGCGTCGATGACCGCCTGATCGTTCTTCACCACGTCCGGCGAGCCGTCGGCGATCTTCTTGCCGTAGTCGAGAACGACGACGCGGTCGGAAAGGTCCATGACCACGCCCATATCGTGCTCGATCAGCGCGATGGTCGTGCCGCGTTGCTGGTTCACGTCGATGATGAAGCGGCTCATGTCCTCTTTCTCCTCGAGGTTCATGCCCGCCATCGGCTCGTCGAGCAGGAGAAGGGACGGCTCCATGGCCAGCGCCCGGCCGAGCTCGACCCGCTTCTGCAGCCCGTAGGGCAGCTTGCCGACCGGCGTGCGGCGGATGTGCTCGATCTCGAGGAAGTCGATGATCTCCTCGACCTTCTCGCGATGCTCGATCTCTTCCTTCAGCGCCGGCCCGTGCCACAGCATCTGCCAGCCGAGGTTGCGATGCATGTGGACCGAGCGTCCGGCCATGATGTTCTCCAGCGTCGTCATGCCCTTGAACAGGGCGACGTTCTGGAAGGTGCGGGCGATGCCCTGGCGCACGGCATGGTGCGGCTTCATCGCCCGGCGCTCGACGCCGCGGAAGGTGATGATGCCTTCCTGCGGCGTGTAGAAGCCGTTGATGACGTTGAGCATCGACGTCTTGCCGGCGCCGTTGGGGCCGATGATGGCGCGGATCTCGCCCTTGCGCACGTCGAACGAGATGTTGGTGATCGCCTTGACGCCGCCGAAGGCGAGCGAGACGTTGTCCACCTTGAGCAGCACGTCGCCCCGGGCGATGCCGTCGTCCGACCCGGCGAAGTAGCTGGCGGCGGAGTGTGCATTCATTCGGCGGCCTCCGCATGCGGCCGCGCGGGCCGGCCCTGAACGGCCGCGTCGGCGATCTTCACCGTGGCGCTGATCCTGCCCTTGCGGCCGTCCTCGAACGTCACTTCCGTCTCGACGAACTTCTCGGCCGAGCCGTCGTATAGCGCCTCGATCAGCTCGCCGTAGCGCTCGGCGATGAAGGAGCGGCGCACCTTCTGCGTGCGCGTCAGCTCGCCGTCGTCGGCGTCGAGCTCCTTGTGCAGGATCAGGAAGCGCGCGACCTGCCCGCCGGCCATCATCGGCTCCTTCGCCAGCCGCCGGTTGGTCTCGTCGACGTTCCTGGCGATCATATCGTAGACCTTCGGATGGCCGGCCAGCTCCTGATAGGAGGCGTAGGCGATGTTGTTGCGCTCCGCCCAGTTGCCGACCGCGGTCAGGTCGATGTTGATGAAGGCGGCGCAGAAGTCGCGCCCGTCGCCGAAGGCCACCGCCTCCTTGATGTTGGGGAAGAACTTCAGCATGTTCTCGATGTATTTCGGCGCGAACAGCGAACCGTCCTTCAGCTTGCCGACATCCTTGGCGCGGTCGATGATCTTGAGCTGCCCGTCGGCCTCGAAGAAGCCGGCGTCGCCGGTCCGGATGAAACCGTCCGGCGTCAGCACCTCGGCCGTCTTGTCGTCTTCCTTGTAGTAGCCGGTGAACTGGCCGGGCGAGCGGAACAGCACCTCGCCATTGTCGGCGATGCGGATGTCGACATTGGGCGCGGCCGGCCCGACCGTGTCGGCCCGCACCTCGCCGTCCTTCTGCGCGGTCACGTAGAGGAAGGCCTCGGTCTGGCCGTAGAGCTGCTTCAGATTGATGCCGAGCGAGCGGAAGAACGAGAACAGGTCGGCGCCGATCGCCTCGCCGGCCGTGTAGGCGACGCGGATGTTCGACATGCCGAGCACGTTCTTCAACGGGCCATAGAGCAGGAAATCGCCGAGCGCATAGGCCAGCCGGCCGGAGAACGGCACCGGGCGCTTTTCCAGGATCGCCTCGCCATGCTTCCTCGCCACCTCGGTGAAGTGGCGAAAAATCCACTGCTTGAGACGGCCGGCGTCCTCCATGCGGATGGTGACGCTGGTCAGCAGCGATTCGAACACGCGCGGCGGCGCGAAATAGAAGGTCGGCGCGATCTCGCGCAGGTCCTGCGGCACGGTCTGCTGGCTCTCCGGGCAGTTCATGCAGAAGCCCGAGATATAGCCCTGCGCGTAGTTGAGATAGTGGTCGCCGACCCAGGCCAGCGGCAGGTAGGCGAGCACGCTGTCCTTCTCGGTCAGGCGATCGAAGGTGACGGTGTCGAGCGCGGCCTTGACCGAGGCGGCCGCCGTCAGCACCACGCCCTTGGAGCGCCCGGTGGTGCCGGAGGTGTAGAGCATGACGGAGACGTCGTCGCCGCTGCCGGCCCCGATCGCGTCCTCCCAGGCGCGGCCCGCGGCCGGATCGGCGGCGAGCAGCGCCCGCCCTGCCGCCTGCACCTCGGCGAAATCGTGCAGGCCCTCGCGCGGATAGTCGCGCAGGCCGCGCGGCTCGTCATAGATCACGTCGGTCAGCGCCGGGATCGTCTCGCGGAAGGTCAGCAGCTTGTCGACTTGCTCCTGGTCCTGGGCGACGGCGAAGCGCACCCCGGCATGGTCGAGCACGAAGGCCATTTCCTCGGCCACCGCGTCGGCATAGACTGGGACCGGCACGCCGCCGAGCGACTGCACCGCCGCGAACGTCCAGTAGAGGCGCGGGCGGTTGGCGCCGACGATGGCGACCCTGTCGCCGCGGCCGAGGCCGAGCGCCTTGAGGCCGAGCGCGAAGGCGCGGATCTCGTCGCGCTGCTCGTCCCACGTCCAGCTCTGCCAGATGCCGTAATCCTTGTGGCGCATGGCCGGCCGGCCGCGGAACCGCTCCGCGTTGAGCAGCAGATATTTCGGAAATGTGTCGAGCGCGGCCGCGGACTGAGCCATGACCCGGTTCCTCCCTTCGGGCGGGTGCGTCCCGCCCTGCTCCACCCGGCCGGGCCGTTCCTCCCACCCCGCCGGATCGTTCGCATTTCACACGAAGTTTTCACGAAATGGCCCGGCAGGCAACACGGGGCTTGACAGACAGGACGCCGTGTTGTCCTTTTAATGGGCGTTCCTGTGAACTGAACGCGCTCCCCGATTCATGGACACTTCGCGAGGACGTGATACTGCGCGAGGACGCCGGCGACGGACCTTGCGGATGCGGCCGCGCGGCCGATCACGCCTCGTAGAGCATCAGCCCCGGTATATCGAGCGCGACGATGCGGCCGTGCTCCACCTTGAGCAGCCCCTCCTCCTCCAGCTCCTGGAGGCTGCGGTTCACCACCTGCCGCGAGACGCCGGCGAGCAGGCCGAGCTCCTCCTGGCTGATCTCCACCGAATCGCCGGCATTGGGATAGAGGACGCGGTTGAAGAACCATGACAGGTTGCGCGCCACACGCGCCTTGGGGCCGAGGATGCGGTCATATTCGATGGTGGCGATGAACTGGCCCATGCGCTCGTTCAGCGCCCGCACCAGATAGCGGTTGAAGCCGCGGCTGTTCTCGTAGAGCCACATGAAGGTCGAGCGCGTCATCATGGCGAGGCGCGTGTCGCGCAGCACGACGAGGTCGTAGCGCCGCGGCTCGTCCTTCAGCACCGAGCCTTCGCCGAACCAGCCGCCGTCGGTCGCCCCGGCGAAGGTCATCGCCTTGCCGTCGCGCGAGATCGCGCTGATCTTGACGAGGCCGGTGACGACGCCGGTCCAGTGATCGAGCCTGTCGCCGCGATGGCAGATATAGGCGCCCTTGGCGAACTGACGCTCGGTGAGGCCGCGCCGGGCGCGCTCCAGCTCTTCCTCGGTCAGTTCGCCGGCCCAGATGGCCGAGCGGGCAATGTCTTCGCGTGCATTCATGGGCCTCTGACGCGCGGGCCGTTTCGCCATGCAGCCCGCATCCGCAAAGGCTTATGAACGCGCAGCGCCCGAAAGACAAGAAGTCTCAAGGCATGTCTCCCGAAAGTGAAACACGGTTTCGGGATAAGGACATGCGTTGAAACAAAAACCCAAAGCGCAAGGAGCAGGTTGGAAAGATCGCGACGCGCTTTTAGGCGGCGCGGTCCATGTAGCGGGCCGTGGGCAGGATGGTCAGCGGCGCGGGCTCGCCCTTGACTGTCGCGCCGAACATCAGCCTCTGCTCCATCGGCGTCGAGCGGAAGAACGGGAAGCGCACGAACGAGCGCAGCCGGATCGCGCTCACGTCGGCCTGATAGAGGACGACCTGATAGTTCAGGCCCGGATAGTCGCGCAGGTCGCCGACCTGCTCCGACTCGTAGATGCGCCGGTAGAAACCGGCATGGTCGGGACGGATCGTCGACAGGCAGTAGGGCGCGCCGAAATGGAAGCAGGCCATGCCCGCCAGCCGGAGCGTCAGATAGGGTATCTGCGGATAGAGCTTCGACCATTCGGGATCGGCGGCGAAACGGCTCGGATCGATGAAGCTCTGGCCGGCGGCGAGCCGCGGCAACAGAACGTCGGGATAGACCGTGGTGGACGGCGAGGCGGTATGCGCCTGCGTGACATGATGGATGCGCAGCGTGCTGACCAGTTCGCCATCTATGTAAACGCCGAAGCGGTAGCAATTGGGCAGGTCGTCCAGCTCGTCATAAACCGTACGGTCCGGGTTTTCCGGCACCATGTCGGTACGGCGATAGGCCTTGTAGCGCAGGCGATAGATGTTCTCGACATCCTCGCCGCTCTCGCAACGCCGGTATTCGGTGCGTTCCAGTATCGAGAAGATGTTCCTGACGAAGCTGGAAAGCTCCCTGCCCGCGGCGTCTTCGCCGGCAACTCCGTGAGCACTCGCCGCGCCGCGCAGCGCAGTGACATTCGCATCCATGACCGGTCCCCGTAACCCGCCCAGCAAGCCGCTGTTAACGTCCGATTAAGGATATTACCGTGCGGCGCACAATCAAAGGCGAAAATGCCGGTGATCCGGTTAACCTAACGTTAACCTTAACAAACGGTTAATCAAGGACCTTCACCCGGTTGGAGCGGGAGCGGTTCCTTACTGGAAAAGTGGGAAGATCAGGCGCGGGAGCGAAGCTTGGACGGGGCCGTGTCCGGAGTGAACGGCCAGGTGGCGTCGGACATCACGCGGATGCCCGAGGCGGTCAGCGCCGAGCCGAACAGGAAGCCCTGCACGAGGTCGGGCTTGATCTCGACCGCGAGCGCCTTGAGCTGGTCGAACGTCTCGACCCCCTCGATGGTCACGGCGAGGCCGAGCGTGCGCGACAGGTCGACCACGCCCTTGAGGAGCGCCAGCGAGCGGGCGCTGTGGTTGATGTCGACGATGAACGAGCGGTCGATCTTGACCTTGTCGAGCGGCAGCGTGTGCAGGTAGCTCAGGCTCGAATAGCCCGTGCCGAAATCGTCGAGCGCAATGCGCACGCCGAGCGACTTCAGCTCCTCGATGCAGCGGCGCATCTGGGTCGTGTCCTCGAGCAGCGCCGTCTCCGTCACCTCGATCTCGAGCCGCGCCGGATCGAGGCCGGATGCGGCCAGCGATTCCCGCACCCGGGCGATGATGTCGTCGTTGCGGAAGTCCTTGGCCGACAGATTCACCGAGACGCAGACCGGCTCGGGCCATTTCGAGCACTCGGCGGTCGCGGCCTTCAGCATGAAGGCGCTGATCGCCGAGATGATGCCCATCTCCTCCGCCAGCGGGATGAACACGGCCGGCGAGACCGGGCCGAGCTCGGGATGGTCCCAGCGGCACAGCGCCTCGCAACTGGCGATGCGCATGGTCTGCATCGACACGATGGGCTGGTAGACGACGCGCAGGCCCTCGCTGTCGACGGCCTGGCGCAGATGCGCCTTCATCACCTGCCGGTCACGGAAGGCCCTGTCCATCGCGTCCTCGAAGAGCTGCCAGCCGTTCTTGCCGCTTTCCTTGGCCTTGTAGAGCGCGAGGTCGGCGCGCACGATCATGGCGTCGACCGCGGCGTTTCCGGCCCGCGCCAGCACCGCGCCGGCGCTCGCCTGGATGCGCAGCGAATGGCCGGCGACATCGACCTCGCCGTGAAGGCTGCGGAAGATGGAATCGACGGCGTTCGAGAAGGCGTCCCGGTCCTTCACGTCGTTGAAGAAGATCATGAACTCGTCGCCGCCGAACCGGCTGACCTTGACATCGTCGCCGGCAAAGCGCGACAGCCGCTCGCCGACGGCGTAGATCAACCCGTCGCCGACCGGATGGCCGAGCGTGTCGTTGACGCTCTTGAAATCGTCGAGGTCGAAGACCACCAGGCCGACATGCCGGCCCGGATCGCCGACCGAGACGTAGTCCGACACCAGCTCGTGGAACCAGGCCCGGTTGGGCAGGCCGGTCAGGCTGTCGTAGCGCGCCATGGTGCGGATGCGCTCCTCGGCCTCGATGCGCGCCGTCACCTCGTCGAAGGTGATGACGCCCAGATCCTCGCGGCCCTCGCGCGCCGAGAACTCGAAATAGCGGCCGTCCTCCAGCCGCAGCACCACCTTGCGCCCCCTGCCCTCGCGCAGCGCGCGGGCGAGCTGGGTCTCGGTGTAGCGCGAATCCTTGAGGCTGAGCACGCCGCCGGCGACGCCGCGCATCAGCAGGCCGCGCAGCGTGCGCCCGAGCAGCCTGTCGGGGTGGCGCACCCGCATCAGCGCGGCGGCCTCCGCATTGGCGACCACCACCCTGCCCTCGGCGCTGAGCATGACGAGGCCCGAGGTCATCGTGTTCAGCGCGCGGTCGAAGCGCTGGGCAAGGCGCTTGGCTGTCTTCTCGGCGCTCAGCGCCGCGAACAGCACGTCCCGGACATTGGCGGCGAAACGTCGGATCGCGAAGAAGAACGGGATCGACAGGCAGCCGAGCAGGACATGGTACACGTCCCCGCGCAGGATGAACCCCATCGATATCGGCCACGTCATGGTCACGATGAACAGCATGACCATGCGCGGCGAGCCGTAATTGCGCCCGGCAATGGAGGTGGCGGACGCCAGCGTCACGCAGATCGAGGCGATCTCGCCGAAATAGTCAGGCGACCAGTAGATGGCGAGAAAGCAGAACACCCCCAGGAAGAGGCCGTGGACCGCGCCGTAGACGATGTAGACGCGCTCGCGCTCCTGCGCCTCGGCAAAGGTGACTGGAGGCGGCTTGCTCGCATAGTGGCGCACGCTTCTCAGGCGCAGCACCGCCAGCACGCCCATGGCGAGCGCCAGCCAGAGATAGATCGGGTCCGACGTATTGAGATAGACGAGGACGATCAGCAGGATCTGCGCGGCGAAGCCGACGGCAAGGGTCACGCTGTCGCGAAACAGCGTCTGGACAAACGGTATATATATGTCGAGCGGAAGCTCGTTTCTGGCTCTTTTTGGCATACCGAAGCACCGCCCCCGGAACAGGGACAATGCCAAGATCGCATTAAAAAATGCTTATTAAGCTGAAAGCGGCGCTATTCGGCCGCCTTCAGCACCGGAGCCGGCGGCGCAGCGAGCCGCTTGAGCTGCCTTTCGCGCTCCGCGCGGGCTTTTCTGACGCTCTCGTCCTTGACGTGGCCGTAGCCCCGGATCAGCGCCGGCGCGGAGGCGAGGGCCGCCGCGGCGGCGATCTTGTCGGGCGCGAGCGCGGCGCGGATCAGGTCGAGATCGGCCTCGTATTCGGCAAGCAGCCGGCGCTCCATGCGCCGCTCGGCGGTGTAGCCGAAGACGTCGAGGACGGTGCCGCGCAGGCCCTTCATCGCGGCAAGCACCGCGAAGCCCTTCATCATCCACGGCCCGAAGCGCGACTTCACCGCCTTGCCGTCCGGCCCCTTGCGGCCGAGGATCGGCGGCGCGAGGTGGAACTCGAGCCGGTCCCAGCTCTCGAACTGGCCGGAGAGCTGGCGCGCGAACGAGCCGTCGCTGTAGAGCCGCGCCACCTCGTACTCGTCCTTGATCGCCATCAGCCGGAACAGGGTGCGCGCGACAGCCTCGGTCACCGCGGTCGAGCCCGGAACGGCCGCCTCCTCGGCGGCGCGGATCGAGGCGACCGCCGCGCGGTAGCGCGCGGCATAGGCCGCGTTCTGGTAGCCGGCGAGGAACTGCGCCCGGCGCTCGATCACCTCGTCCAGCGTCTGCGCGATCTCGCGCCCGGCCATCGGGTCGCGGGCGGCATCGACGAGGCCCTGGACGAACTCCGGCTCGTGCGCTGCGCGGCGGCCCCAGCGGAAGGCGTCGAGGTTCATCTTCACCGCCTGCCCGTTGAGCTCGATGGCCTTCTCCACCGCCTGCGGCGACACCGGCAGCGCGCCCTTCTGGCAGGCGATGCCGAGCATGAACATGTTGGCGCCGAGCGAATTGCCGAACAGCACGGTGGCGGCGCGGGTGGCATCGAAGAAATGCGCGTGGCTCTCGCCGGCCGCCTCGCGGATCGCCTTCTTCAGCCGCTCGACCGGCAGCGAGAAGTCGGCCGAGCGCGCGAAATCGCCCGGCATCACCTCGGCGGTGTTGACGACGAAGGCGGTCTCGCCCTCGCGGACCGCCGCCAGCACCTTGCGCGAGCCGGACACGACGAGGTCGCAGCCGAGGATCAGGTCCGCCTTGCCGGCCGAGACGCGGATCGAGTGGATGTCCTGCGGCGTCGCCGCGACGCGCAGATGCGAGAACACCGCCCCGCCCTTCTGGGCAAGGCCGGCCATGTCGATCATGCCGCAACCCTTGCCCTCGAGGTGGGCCGCCATGCCGAGCACCGCGCCGATGGTGACGACGCCGGTGCCGCCGATGCCGTCGACGATGCCCGACCAGCCGTCGCCGCCGAGCGCGAAGGGAACGGGCTCGGGCACGCCGTGGAGCGGGTCGGCCGAGCCGGAAACCCCTCGTGCCTTCCTGATCTTCGCGCCATGCACGGTGACGAAGGACGGGCAGAAGCCCTCGACGCAGGAAAAGTCCTTGTTGCAGGAGGACTGGTCGATGCGCCGCTTGCGGCCGAACTCGGTCTCGACCGGCTGCACCGAGACGCAGTTGGAGGCGATGCCGCAATCGCCGCAGCCCTCGCAGACGAGCTCGTTGATGATGACGCGCCGGTCGGGATCGGGGAAGGTGCCGCGCTTGCGTCGCCGCCGCTTCTCGGCCGCGCAGGTCTGGTCGTAGAGGAGGACCGAGACGCCCTCTACCTCGCGCAGCTCGCGCTGGACGGCGTCGAGCTCGCGCCGGTGGTGGATGGTCGCGCCCGCCGGGAACGACACCCGGCCGGCATATTTCTCCGGCTCGTCGGTGACGACGGCGATGCGCTCGACGCCCTCGGCGCGCACCTGCGCGGCGATCATGTCCACCGTCAGCCCGCCCTCGTGCGGCTGGCCGCCGGTCATGGCGACCGCGTCGTTGTAGAGGATCTTGTAGGTGACGTTGACGTTCGCCGCGAGCGCGAAGCGCAGCGCCAGCGAGCCGGAATGGTTGTAGGTGCCGTCGCCGAGGTTCTGGAACATGTGGCCGCGGCTGGTGAAGGGTGCCTGCCCCACCCATTGCGCGCCCTCGCCGCCCATGGCGGTGAAGCCGACGGTCGAGCGCCCCATCCACAGCGCCATGAAGTGGCAGCCGATGCCGGCCCCCGCCAGCGAGCCTTCCGGCACCTTGGTCGACGAGTTGTGCGGGCAGCCCGAGCAGAAATAGGGCACGCGCACCGCCACGTCCTTCGTGTCGGCCAGCATCGCCTGGAACTGCTTCAGCCGCGACACGCGCGCAGCGATCTCCTCCGAGGGGCCGATGGTCTTGAGGATGCGCTCGCCCAGCGCAATGGCGATGTCGTTGGGGTCGAGCGCGCCGGCCGCCTGGAACAGGCTCTCCCCCCGCTCGTTCTTCTTGCCGAGGATCAGCGGCCGGTCCGGCCGCTCGTAGAGCGCCTCGCGAAGCTGGGTCTCGATCAGCGAGCGCTTCTCCTCGACGACGACGATCGTCTCGAGGCCGCGCGCGAACTCGGCGACGTGCTCATGGTCGAGCGGCCACGGGCAGGCGATCTTGAACAGGCGGATGCCGAGCCGGTTCGCCTCGGCCTCGCCGATGCCGATATCGTCGAGCGCCTGGCGCACGTCGAGATAGCTCTTGCCGATGGTGGCGATGCCGAGCTTCGCGTTCGTGCCGCCGGAATAGACGATGCGGTTCAGCCCGTTCGCCCTGATGAAGGCGGCGGCGGCGGCGCGCTTGAAGTCGTGCAGGCGCTGCTCCTGCGCGAACTGGTCGAGCTCGTGGCGGATGTTCAGCCCGCCGCGCGGCATCTCGAACTCGGGCAGGACGATGTTCAGCCGGTCGAGCGACACGTCGACCGAGGCCGTCGATTCGATGTTGTCCTTGACGCATTTGACCGCGACCCAGGTGCCGGAGAAGCGCGACAGCGCATAGCCGTAGAGCCCGTAGTCGATCAGCTCCTGCACGCCGGCCGGGTTGAAGATCGGCATCATCGCGTCGACGAAGGCGAACTCGGTCGCATGGGCGTTGGTCGAGGATTCGGCGGTGTGGTCGTCGCCCATCAGCGCCAGCACGCCGCCGTGCTTCGACGAGCCGGCGAGGTTGGCGTGGCGGAAGACGTCGCCGGTGCGGTCGACGCCCGGCCCCTTGCCGTACCAGAGCGCGAACACCCCGTCCTGCTTGCCGTCGCCCATCATCTCGGCCTGCTGCGTGCCCCAGCAGGCGGTGGCGGCGAGCTCCTCGTTGAGGCCCGGCTGGAAGACGATGTCCCCCGCTTCGAGCGCCTTCTTCGCCTGCCACAATTGCTGGTCCAGCCCGCCGAGCGGCGAGCCGCGATAGCCGGTGACGAACCCCGCCGTGTTGAGGCCAGCCCGGCGGTCGAGCTCCCGCTGCATCATCAGCATGCGCACGACCGCCTGCGCGCCCGATATGAATATCCGCTCCTTCGCCAGATCGAACTTGTCCGAAAGCGAGACCTCGTGAAGCGTCATTCCAGCATTCCTCCGGGGTGGCCGCTTCGCGAAGCGGCGTGCCTGCCCCCAGTGTTCCCGCCTCTGCGGTGCGCGTCAAACGAAATCCTGCCGAAATCCCGTCGAAACCCCGCAAGTTGAGAAAACGATGCAGTCTTTCTTTTCAAGCGTGATTCAAGCTGCTATTGCGCCAGATCGCAAATGCCGCGCAACAACAAGCGGCATTGCAGGAGGGGAGGCCGGAACTGGGGAGGAAAAGGCTTTCATGGCCGCGCTTTCCGTTCACCTGGCGTCTTCATTGAAAATCGAGGTTCGGAGACGGAACCCATGAATGCTCTCGCCTTTATCATACGTGCGATAGGCGCATTGAATCGCCTTATCGGCAATACTTTCGCCTGGCTTTCCCTGGTCATGGTGCTGGTCTGCTTCACCGTCGTGGTGCAGCGTTATTTCCTGGGTTTCACTGTCCTGTGGATGCAGGATCTCTATGTCTGGCTGAACGGGGCGATGTTCACCGCGGTCGCCGGCTTCGCGCTCTTGCGTGACGACCATGTGCGTGTCGACATCTTCTACCGCCCGGCGACGATCCGCACCAAGGCGATCGTCGATCTCGTCGGCGTCTTCATCTTCCTGCTGCCGTTCTGCTGGGTGGTCTACACCTATAGCTGGAACTACATCGCCCGCTCGTGGCGGCTGCACGAGGCCTCGGCAAATGTCGGCGGCATGCCCGGCCTCTACATCCTCAAGAGCTTCATCATCGTCTTCGTCGTCGTCATCGCCCTGCAGGGCATCGCCATGGCGCTGCGCTCGATCCTCGTCCTGCGCGGCCGGGAGGACCTCCTTCCCGAGAAGCTGCGCTACCCGGTACATCAGGAGTAATCGTATATGGATCCGGTTCTTATCGGCGAGATCCTCGCCGGCCTGATGTTCTTCGGCATCATCGGCTTTCTCATGCTCGGCTTCCCGGTGGCGTTCTCGCTGGCCGGCGTCTCGCTCATGTTCGGCGTCGTCGGCATGTGGTTCGGCGTGTTCGACCCGTCGAATTTCGGCTCGCTCGCCAACCGCTATCTCGGCTTCATGACCAACGAGGTGCTGGTGGCGGTGCCGCTGTTCATCTTCATGGGCGTGCTGCTGGAACGCTCGCGCATCGCCGAGCAACTGCTGATCACCATGGGCAAGCTGTTCGGCAACATGCCGGGCGGCCTCGGCATCTCGGTCATCGTCGTCGGCGCGCTGCTTGCGGCCTCCACCGGCGTCGTCGGCGCCACCGTCGTCACCATGGGCCTGATCTCGCTGCCGGCGATGCTGCGCTCGGGCTACGACCCCAAGCTCGCCTGCGGCGTCATCTGCGCCTCCGGCACGCTCGGCCAGATCGTGCCGCCCTCGACCGTGCTGATCTTCATGGGCGACATCCTGACCGGCATCAACGCCCAGGTGCAGATGGCCAAGGGCAATTTCGCCCCGACGCCCGTCTCGGTCGGCGACCTGTTCGCCGGCGCGCTCATCCCCTCCTTCATGCTCGTCCTGCTCTATCTGATCTGGATGATCATCAAGGCGATCTTCGACCCGAAATCCTGCCCGCCGACCCCGGTGCCGGAGGAGGAAAAGAAGGGGCTGGTGAAAGAGATCGTCACGGCGCTGATCCCGCCGATGGCGCTCATCGTCGCCGTGCTCGGCTCGATCCTCGGCGGCATCGCCACGCCGACGGAAGCGTCCTCGGTCGGCGCCGTCGGCGCGATGATCCTGGCCGCTGGCCGCGGCCGGCTCACCTTCTCGGTGCTGCGCGAGGCCGCCATCTCGACGGCGGCGATCACCTCGATGGTGTTCATCATCCTGTTCGGCGCCTCGGTGTTCTCGATCGTCTTCCGCCTGATGGGCGGCGACAACCTCGTCCACGAGTTCCTGACCAACCTGCCCGGCGGCATGGCCGGGGCGATCCTGGTGGTCATGGCCATCATGTTCTTCCTGGGCTTCATCCTCGACACGTTCGAGATCATCTTCATCGTGCTGCCGATCACCGCGCCCGTGCTGCTCAACATGGGCGTCGATCCGGTGTGGCTCGGCGTGATGATCGGCGTGAACCTGCAAACCTCGTTCATGACCCCGCCCTTCGGCTTCTCGCTGTTCTACCTGCGCGGCGTCGCGCCCAACAGCGTCTCGACCGGCATGATCTACAAGGGCGTCATCCCCTTCGTGGGCATCCAGGTCCTGGCCGTGCTTCTAGTGTTCATGTTCCCGGCTCTCGCCACCTGGCTGCCGAGCTGGATCTACAACTGATTAAGAGTAAGCCGGCGCGCGGCGCGCCGGCTTCCGTCCCGTCAAACGAAAGGCCCGGATGTTTCCATCCGGGCCTTTCCTCATTCTTGCCGTCGCGGCTGCGATCAGAGGTGGAAGTACTTCTCGCGGGCCAGGATGAAGGGCGAATCGGTGCCTTCGGTCTTCTGGCGCACGATGTTGAGCGCCGCAACGAAGCTCTCGGCGGTCTTCTTGGTCAGCGCGTCGCCCGAATCGAGCAGGCCCTGCATGATCTCCTTGGCGGCGTTCGCGCCCGCCTCGAGGATCTCGTCCGGGAACTGACGCACCTGCACCCCATGGTCGTTGACCAGCGTCTGCAGCGCGCGCGGATCGTTGGCCGCGAAGTCGGCGGCGACCGAATCGTACTCGGCCTGGCAGACGTCGCGGATGATCGCCTGAAGGTCGGCCGGCAGCGCCTGGTACTTGGCCTTGTCGACGACCAGCTCGGTGGCGAGGCCCGGCTCGATGAAGCTCGGGAAGTAGTAGTTCTTGCAGATCTGGTAGAAGCCGAGCGCGAGGTCGTTATAGGGACCGACGAACTCGGCCGCGTCCAGCGTGCCCGACTGGAGCGCCTGGAAGATCTCGCCGGCCGCGAGGTTGGTCACGGACACGCCGAGCTTCTGCCACACCTGCCCGCCGAGGCCCGGGGTGCGGAAGCGCAGGCCCTGGACGTCGGAAACGCCGGTCAGCTCGTTCTTGAACCAGCCGCCCGCCTGCGTGCCGGTGTCGCCCGAGAGGAAGCCCTGCACGCCGAACTGGTCGTAGATCTCGTCCCAGATCTCCTGGCCGCCGAGATAGCGCACCCAGCCGGTCAGCTCGCGCGAGGTCATGCCGTAGGGAACGCCGGTGAAGAAGCTGAGGCCCGCGCTCTTGTTCTGCCAGTAATAGGCGGCGCCATGGCTCATCTCGGCATTGCCGTCGATGACGGCGTCGAGCGACTGCAGCGGCGGCACCAGCTCGCCGGCCGAATAGACCTGGATGGTCAGGCGACCGCCGGAAGCGGCGGTGATGCGGTCGGCAAGGCGCTGCGCGCCGACGCCGAGGCCGGGGAAATTCTTCGGCCAGGTCGTGACCATGCGCCAGGTCTGGTTGCCCTGCGCGATGGCCGGAGCGGCAAGCGACGATGCGGCCACCGCACCGGCGCCGGCAAGGCCGGCTTTCTTAATGAATGAACGACGATCCATGATCTCCTCCAGGTTATAAACGCCTCTTTGCGGATGAAGCACGCGAGGCGCTCCGCCTGCATCAATACACACGTTTTTCCTCGCATCCAACTGCCGGAATAAGCAAAATCGCAGCATGAAAAGACGCACCGAAAGGTGAAGGTTGAACTCGCGGGCGCGTATTCCTAAAAACACCACTACACCCGGCGCATCCCCAGCCCAGATCGGAACCTTCCCTTGACCACTGACTTCCGCGACAATTCGCACACGCTGCGCGCGACGCTCGAAAGCACGGCCCGCGCCATCGACGGGAAGGTGGTGACGCTGCGCGAGATCCTGGCGCTGATCGGCGAACAGGGCCTGCTCCTGATGTGCGCGGTGCTGACCGTCCCCTTCCTGCTGCCGGTGTCCATCCCCGGCGTCAGCACGGTCTTCGGGCTGGCCATCATCCTGATCTCGATCGGCATCACCACCAACCGCGCGCCGTGGCTGCCGCGCCAGATCATGGACCGCCCCATCGACGCCGAGAAGCTGGTGCCAACACTGGAGAAGGGCGCAGGCCTCGTGCGGCGCATCGAGGCCGTTATCCACCCGCGCCTCCACGCGCTGACCGGCAGCGCCGCGATCAACCGCTTCAACGGGCTGGTGCTGATCCTCGGCGGCGTGCTCCTGATGTTTCCGCTCGGCCTCGTGCCGTTCTCCAACACGCTGCCCGCCTTCGCCATCCTGTTCCTGTGCATCGGCATGTCGCAGCGCGACGGCTGGTTCGTCGTCGCCGGCTATGCGGCGACCATCGCCACCATCGTCTATTTCTCCGCCCTCGCCTGGCTCGCGATCGTCGCCGGCAAGGGCATCGCCTCGATGATCGGCTCCGGCTGACGCGCCGACTGGAAAGGCGTGGCGAAATCGCTAGATTAGAGGTTTCGCGGCCGCTTATGCCGGCCATGGAACGCAGGACCGCAGATCATGACGAAGCCCCTCGTCGCCGTGTCCACCGACGTGCGACAGTTCGAGAACTACACCTGGCACGCCGCGCCACGGCAGTATCTGGAGGCGGCCGTAGCCGTCGCCGGGGTCACGCCCGTGCTCGTCCCGTCCTTCGGCGAGCGGCTCGACCTCGAGGGGCTCATCGAGCGCGTCGACGGCGTGATGCTGACCGGCTCGAAGACCAATGTCGATCCCGCGCTCTACGGCCTCGAGGCGACGCCGGAGAACGGCCCCTACGACCCGGACCGCGATGCGACCACCATTCCGCTGATCCGGCTCGCCATCGCGCGCGGCGTGCCGCTGCTCGCCATCTGCCGCGGCCTGCAGGAGCTGAACGTCGCGCTCGGCGGCACGCTCGATTCCGAGATCCAGGAGATGGAAGGGCGCATCGACCACCGCGCGCCCGTCAGCGACGACCAGGACGTGCGCTTCGCCATCCGCCAGAAGGTCGAGATCAGGCCCGGCACGTGCCTGGCTGGCGTGTTCGGCGCGGGCGAGATCATGATCAATTCCGTCCACCGCCAGGCGGTCGGCCGGCTGGGCGGCAGGCTTCAGGTCGAGGCCGTGGCCGAGGACGGCACCGTCGAGGCCGTGTCGGTGATCGACGCGCCGGCCTTCGCCGTCGGCGTCCAGTGGCATCCCGAATACTGGGCGAAGTCTGACGATAGTTCGGCGCGCATCTTCCGTGCCTTCGGCGAGGCGGCCGCGGCCCGCGCCGCCGCGCGGGAGCGCGCGCGCATCGCGGCGGAATAGCCCTGCGGCGTCACTCCGCCGTGAGCAGGGTCATCACCGGGAAGCGCGGATTGTAGGATTCGTAGGCCGCGCCGTCCGCCATCGCGAACTCGGCCCGGATGCGGCCATCCGCGTCGGCGAGCGCGACCGTGCCGTCCGGCCGGTCGAGCCAGAAGCGCATTGCAGCCAGCTCCGGATTGGCGGCGAGGCAATCGGGCGCGAGGGCGAGCCGCCGCATCGTTCCGTTAGGGGCCTGCTCCGCGGCGAGCGTGCAGACCGTCTCGGCGGCGGCGGAAACCAGCATGAAGCGCGCCTCCTGCCCGGATGCGGGGGCAATGGCCGATGTCGTCGTCCCGTCGAGGTCCGGCCCGCCCGAAAGCGCGCCGATCGCCGCCAGCGCACCCGCCAGAACCACGGCCTTGCCGGCATGGGCGATGATCATCTGCTGTCCTTACGTAACCTGTCCGACCAGGAAAATGCGCCGGTTTGGTTAACGGACCGATAATCAGGGCCGCGCGACGACCGCCCGCGTCTCGGCAACCGGCGTCAGCGCGCCGCGGCCGGCGAACCAGCCTTCCAGATTGTCGGCGAGGAGATCGGCCATGGCGCGGCGCGTGTGCTGCGAGGCCGAGCCGACATGCGGCAAGAGGCTGGCGTTTTCCGCCCGCAGCAGGGCCTCGGGCACGTTCGGCTCGTCGGCGAAGACGTCGAGGCCGGCGGCGAGGATCGTGCCGTCCGCCAGCGCAGCGGCGAGCGCGTCCTCGTCCACCGTCGAGCCGCGGCCGATATTGACGAACACGCCGTCCGGCCCGAGCGCCGCCAGGATCTGCGCATTCACCGCCTTGTCGGTCGCCGCCCCGCCGGGCGCGACCGAGATCAGCGTATCGACATCGCGGGCGAGATCGAGGAGCGTCGGATGGTAGGCGTAGTCGACGCCCGCCACCGGGCTGCGGTTGTGGTAGGCGATCGGCAGCCCGAACGCCTCCAGCCGGCGGGCGATGGCGAGGCCGATCCGCCCGAGGCCGAAAATGCCGGCCTTGCGGCCGCGCAGCGTGCCACGCGTGAACGGGTAGCCGCCGACGCTTCTCCACTTGCCCTCGCGCAGCCAGCGTTCCGCCTTCGGCAGCTCGCGCACGGTGTTGAGGAGAAGACCGAGCGCCGTATCGGCCACTTCCTCGGTCAGGACGTCGGGCGTGTTCGTCACCATGACGCCCTTGCTTGCCGCATGCGCGGCATCGACCGCGTCGTAGCCGACGCCGAAATTGGCGATGATCTCGAGATTGGGCAGCGCGTCGATGAAGGCGGCATCCATCCGCGTCATCCCGGCGACGCCGCGGATGCGCGCCCGCTCGCCTTCGGAGAGGAGGGAGGCGTCCGCGCGCTCTGTCCGGATCACGTCGAACGCCGCCTCGACGCGGGCCACGGCATGGTCGTGCAGGCGGCCCGGAATGAGGATCGCGATGTCTTTCGTCGATGCCACGGTCATGTTCCTTGCTGTCATGGAAGAGGAAGGGGTCCGGCGGGCCGAGGCGGCCCTCAGCGATCCGACGGTTTGCCCGTCGACTGGCGCACATGCAGCTCCGGGCGGATCAGCTCCTGCCCGCCATGCACCTCGACGCCGTTGAGCCGGTCGAGCAGCGTGCGCGCGGCGCGGCGGCCGACCTCGCGCTGGCCGTTCCACACCGTGGTCAGCGCGGGCGTGGCGATGGCCGCCTCCTCGAGGTCGTCATAGCCGACGACAGAGATGTCGACGCCCGGCACCAGCCCGGCCCGGGCGATGCCGTTCATCAGCCCGATGGCGACGAGGTCGTTGAAGCAGACCGCCGCCGTCGGCCTGTCGCCATGGGCGAGGAACGCCTGCGCCGTCTCGAAACCGGCCTGCTTGGTGCGCGGGCCGGGCATGCGCCAGCCGGGCCTCGGCTCCATGCCGGCCGCGCGCATGGCGGCGAGATAGCCCTGGTAGCGGTCGCGCCCGGTCGAGGTCTGGTCGGTGCCGCCGACCATGGCGATGCGCTCGTGGCCGAGCGAGATCAGATGGTTGGTGGCGAGGCCGGTGCCGTAGGAATCGTCGCCGCGGAACACCGGAACGTCCGCGCCCTCGACCGAGCGCGCGATCAGCACCACCGGCAGGCCGTTGTCCTCGGCGAGCCTGATGTCCTCGGCCGGCGTGCCGATGGCCGGCGACATGATGACCCCGTCGGCGCCGAGCTGGAGCAGCGTGTCGACGAAGGTGCGCTGCTTTTCCAGCTTGTCGTAGTGGTTCGACAAGAGGAAGGTCTGGCGGCTGCGGTCGAGCTCGCTCTCGATGGAGCGCAGGATCTCGGCGAAGAACGGGTTCATGATGTCGTGGACGACGACGCCGAGAATGCCCGAGCGCGACGTGCGCAACGAAGCGGCGCGGCGATTGTAGATGTAGCCGATCTCGCGCGCATAGGCCTTGATCCTGTCGCGCGTGGCGTCCGCGACCAGCGGGCTGTCGCGCAGCGCCAGCGATACGGTCGCGGTGGAGACGCCGAGCGCGTCGGCGATGGTCGAAAGCTTGATCTTCTGTGCCAGTGCTCCGCCTCCCACGGTCGAGCCAGCTTTTAAACTGTTTAAAATTCCTTATGCCATCGCCCCGGGGCAATTCAAAGCTTTTTTGCCAGCTCGCGCTCGTCGGCCCCGAGCGCGGCGCGGCTGGCGAGCCGCAACTTGTGCTCGCGGTAGAGGATGTAGAGGCCGCTGGCGACGATGACCCCCGCGCCGACCATGGTCCACAAATCGGGCAGGTCGCCGAACGCGACCCAGCCGAGGCCGACCATCCACACGATCTGCGAATAGGGATAGGGCGCGAGCGCGGCCGTCGTCGCCTGCTTGTAGGCCTTGATCAGCAGCCAGTGGCCGAGCGCGCCGCAGACGCCGGTGACCAGCAGCAGCCCCCATTGCAGCGGGCCCTGCGGCATCGAGCCGTAGAGCGGCACCACCGGCAGCATGAACAGCGTCGGCGTCAGCGCCGAATAGAAGATCAGGCTTTGCGAGCTTTCGCTCGCGCCCATGCGCCGCGTCATGATGATGTAGAGCGTCTGGCAGACGACGAAGCAGAACGAGAAGATGTAACCGACCTTGAAATCGCCGAATCCGGGCCGGGTGACGATGAGGACGCCGATGAAGCCGACGAGGATGGCCAGCCAGCGCCGCCAGCCGACCCATTCGCCGAGGAGCGGGCCGGCGAGCGCGGCGGTCAGCATCGGCGCGAAGAAGGCGAACGTGATCGTCTCCGCGAGCTGGAGCGTCTGGAGCGCGATGAAATTGAACGCCGTCGAGCCGAACATGAAGGCGCCGCGCAGGATCTGTCCCGGCAGGTTGCCGGTCCTGAGCGCCGCGAGATTCGTCCAGACCCGCAGCATGAGCGCGACCAGGACGAGATGGATGGCGAACCGGGCCCAGGCGACGAACGGCGCGGCCATGCCCTGCAGCACGAGGTACTTCGCGCTGGCGTCGAGGAAGGAGAACAGGAAACAGGCCGAGACGACGAGGAGGATCGCGGAAACCGGGGTCGCCGCCTCGGGAATGCTGGGTCTGGGGTTCAACTCGGCCGACCGACACTTGGGGGGAGGATGGTCAAGCTATCGGCCAGCACGGCGGACAAGGCAAGCGGAAACTGCGGCGCGCCGGCACGGCCTATGCGTCGGCGGACGCCTCGACCGGCGCATCCTCGGCGAGGTCGTCGGCCTCGTCCTCGATCTGCGTCCGCGTGTCGCCCAGATTGGCCTCCACCCGTGCGAGAAGATCGAACAGCATCCTGCGCTCATCCTTGTCGAAGCCGGCGAAGGCGAGCCGGTCGGTCTTGCGCACCGCCTTCTCGATGTCGCGGATGGCGTTGCGCCCGGTCTCGGTCAGGAAGATGTTGGCCTGCCTTGCATCGATCTCGTTGCTGCGCTTGGCGACGTAGCCTTGAGCCTGGAGCCGGCCGATTGTCTTGGTGACGGTCGGCGGCCTGACGCCGAGGCGGGCGGCGAGCTGGCCCGGCGTCTGGCCGTCCTCGCGGTCGAGCGCGAGCATGATCTGCTCCTGCCCGGCATAGAAGCCGTGCGCCAAGAGCCGCGCCGCCAGCGTCGTGCGAGACAGCCGCGCCGCAGCCTGGAGGCTGTTCATCACCGCCTTGCGCTTCACCTTCGCCATAGGCACATTCTCCGCTCAAACCTCGCCTGCCGATCACGGCGGACCATGACACGGCTACATAACGGAACCATGACAGCCAGCGAAACACCTTCTACCGATCACAACCCGGGCCCCGGCGCGATCGTCGTCCTGCCGCTCGGCGCGACCGAGCAGCATGGCCCGCATCTGCCCTTCGAGACCGATACGATCATCGCCGGGGGCGTCGCGGCAAGGGCGAAATCGCTTCTGCCGCCCTCTCTGGAGGTCGTCTTCCTGCCGGTCGAGCCCGTCGGCTATTCCATCGAGCACATGGATGTCGCCGGCACGAGGACGCTGCGCTTCGACGAGGCGGTCGAGCGCTGGATCGGCATCGGTGAGGCCTGCCTCGCCCGCGGCTTCCGCCGCTTCGTCATGCTCAACGCCCATGGCGGCAACGCGCCGCTGATGACGGTGGTGGCGACCGAATTGCGCGTGCGCCATGCCATGCTCGCGGTGGCGACGAGCTGGACCCGCTTCGGCTATCCGCCTGAATTCGTCGACCCGCGCGAGAAGGCGCTCGGCATCCATGGCGGCCTGATCGAGACGAGCGTCATGCTCGCCCTGCGCCCCGATCTCGTCGACATGGCGCGCGCGAAAGACTTCCCCTCGGCGCAGGAAGGGTTCGAGCGCGCGTTCCGGCATCTTCGCGCCTACGGCCCGCACGCCTTCGGCTGGAAGATGCGCGATCTGTCGCCCGAAGGCGTCGCCGGCAACGCCGCGGCGGCCACCGCCGAGGCTGGCCAAGCCATCCTCGACCACGCCGCGCGCGGCTTCGTCGAGCTGCTCGAGGACGTCTCCCGCTTCGACCTCGCGACATTGCGATAAGACGTCGCCGCGGCCCGTGCATTCCGCCGCCGGCCGTCCTATATGGGAGCAACGACCATCCGCTCACTCTTCGGGACAAGACCATGACGCAGGCGCAAATCCCGGTCACCGTGCTGACCGGCTATCTCGGCTCCGGCAAGACCACGCTGCTCAATCGCATCCTCTCCGAAAGCCACGGCAAGCGATACGCCGTCATCGTCAACGAGTTCGGCGAGATCGGCATCGACAACGACCTGATCGTGGAATCCGACGAGGAGATCTACGAGATGAACAATGGCTGCGTCTGCTGCACGGTGCGCGGCGACCTGATCCGAACCGTCGAGGGCCTGATGCGCCGCCCCGGCCGCTTCGACGCCATCCTCGTCGAGACGACCGGCCTCGCCGACCCCGCGCCGGTGGCGCAGACCTTCTTCATGGACGACGACGTGCGCTCGAAGACCCGGCTCGACGCCGTGGTGGCGCTGGTCGACGCCAAGCACCTGCCGCTCAGGCTCAAGGATTCGCGCGAGGCCGAGGACCAGATCGCCTTCGCCGATGTCGTGGTGCTGAACAAGACCGACCTCGTCGACGAGCGCGAGCTGCGCGACGTGGAAGCGGCCGTGCGCGCCATCAACCCGGCGGCGCGCATCCACAAGGCGCAGCGTTCCGACGTGCCGCTGGGCGAGGTGCTCGACCGCGGCGCGTTCGACCTGAAGCGCGCGCTCGACAACGACCCGCATTTCCTCGATGCGCACGATCACGACCATGACCACGATCACGAATGCGGGCCGGACTGCAACCACGACCACCACCACCATCATCATCACCACGATCACGACCATGGGCACGACCACGGGCACGTCTCGCCGATCCACGACCTGACCGTGAAGTCGATCTCGCTGCGCGGCGGCGAGATGGATCCGAAGAAGTTCTTTCCCTGGCTCGACAAGATCACCCAGATGGACGGCCCCAACATCCTGCGCCTGAAAGGCATCGTCGCCTTCGCCGACGATCCCGAGCGCTATGTCGTGCAGGGCGTCCACATGATCGTCGAGGGCGACCACCAGCGGCCGTGGAAGGACGACGAGAAGCACGAGACGCGGCTCGTCTTCATCGGCCGCGAGCTCGACGCCGAACGCCTGAAGCGCACCTTCGAAGCCTGCCAGGCGGCGTAAGGCGGCCGGCGATGCTCAAATGGCAGCGCAGTGTCGAGCAGCGGGAGGAGTGGCGCCTGCTCGACCGTCCCGCCGAAAGCCTGTGGCGCGGCGACATTCTGCGGCTCGCCCATAATCCGGGGCTCGGCCCGGATTCCCCGCCGCTCGACCTCATGCTTTTCGAGATGTGGGCCTATGACGACAGGCTTGGTCTCCTGATCCTCGATGGCTACAAGGCCGGCATGCCGATGCTCTATTTTCCCAGGGAAAGCCAGGGGCAAGGCAAGATGTCGCTCGAAGCCTCATGGCTGATCGCCCATTGGGATCAGTGGATCTGCTATTTCGACCATATGGACGAGACCGGGTCGCCGGTTCCCCTGCCTATCGAGGAGACCGTCGTGATCCGCCGCCCGCAACACATGCCGGACCTGAATATCTGAATGCCTACCGTCGCTCCCCTCGATCTCGAAGGCCACTGCATCGCCGCCGTGTGGCTCGGCGGCATTCCCCATTTCGCGCTGGCCGACGGCACGGTCCATCGGCTCGACAACGGCCACAAGAGCGTCAACGCGCATGACGGGCTGCTCTGCGCCGTGCCCGCCCTCGACGGCCGGACGCTGCTGACCGGCGGCGAGGACGGCCGCGCCTGCGCCGTCACCGCGGACGGCGGCGTCAGGGAGCTTGCCGGCATCGGCCGCAAATGGGTGACAGCGATCGCCGCCGGCCCGCGCGATGCGGTCGCCTTCGCCAGCGGCCGCACCGCCTGGGTCGTGCTGCCGGGCGGCGAGACGAAGGAGATCGTCCATCCGCGCAGCGTCGAGGGGCTGGCCTTCGCGCCGAAGGGGCTGCGCCTCGCCGTCGCCCGCTACAACGGCGCAACGCTGCATTTCCCCGCAGCAAGCGGCAAGCCGGCCGAGCTGGAATGGGCCGGCGCGCATACCGCCGTCACCTTCTCGCCGGACGGCAATTTCCTCGTCACCGCCATGCAGGAGAACGCCCTGCACGGCTGGAAGCTCGCCGATGGCAAGCACATGCGCATGGCCGGCTACCCGGCCAAGGTCAAGAGCCTGTCGTGGAGCGCCAAAGGGCGCTGGCTGGCGAGCTCAGGCGCGCCGGCGGCGATCGTCTGGCCGTTCCAGACAAAGGACGGGCCGATCGGCAAAGCTCCGGCCGAACTCGGCACGCGCGGCGATTCCATGGTCACCTGCGTCGCCTTCCACCCGGCCGAGGAAATCCTCGCCATCGGCTATACCGACGGCATGGTGCTCGCCGCCCGCGTCGCCGACGGCAAGGAAGTGCTGCTGCGCCGCCCCGGCAACGGCGCGGTCACGGCGATGAGTTGGGACGGTGAAGGCCGGCGCATCGCCTTCGGCACGGAAAGCGGCGATTGCGGCGTCATCGACGTCGCCGGCTGAGCTACTCTCCCGAGCAGACGATCGCGCCGGAGATTTCCTGCGTCGCCGCCTCGCCGTTCGCGGCATTCGTCATGTCGTAGACCGTGACCGCGTAGCCGCCGCGATAGGTCCCATCCCGATCGGCGGTCGTTTCCAGCACGATCTCGACATAGCCGTGCGGGGCGTCGCCCTCCCGCTCGCGGTAGAGCCTGAGCTTCAGCGCCTTGTCGTCGAGCCAGTATTGCGCGACGTGCTCGCGCCCGAAGGACGAGGCCCGCAGATCGTCGGCGATTTCCCCCGACCGCAGCTCGGCTTGCCCGGCGAAGCTGAACAGCGCGCCTCCCATGCCGTGCGTCACGCCGCCTTCCAGCGACAGCACGGCCCCATCATCCTCGACCGCGCAGGAAATCCCGCCGGCGGCGAAGGCCGCGCCGCCCGACAGGGCGACCATCGCAAGAGAAACCACAAGACGCATCGGAAACCTCGCTGCATAACGCGGAAAGCAACCTTCTCCATGATCGGCAGTTGCGGGTTTATTGCGGCACGGCTAGGGATTTTCCCTCCAAGGGGGAACCGGACGTGACGGGAAGGACCGACGCCAGCGCCGCCATCGGCGGCGTGCCGCTTGACCGCATCGCGGCGTTCCGCGCCCGTGAGGCGGAGGCCTATCGGCGCGCGCGACCGCGCTCGCACCAGACGATGGCCGGCGGCGCGGAAGGCTATCTCGCCGGCGTGCCGATGCACTGGATGCGCGACTGGCCGATGCCCTTCCCCTTCGTGGTCGACACGGCGAAAGGCGCGACCCTCACCGACATCGACGGCAACGCGCTGGCCGATTTCTGCCTCGGCGACACCGGCGCGATGTTCGGCCATTCGCCCGCCCCGGTGGCGAAGGCGATCCGCCGGCAGGCGGGCCGCGGCCTCACCACCATGCTGCCGGGCGAGGACGCGATTGCAGTCGGCCGGCTGCTGGTGGAACGCTTCGGCCTGCCGCTGTGGCAGATCGCCACCACCGCCACCGACGCCAACCGCTTCGCGCTCAGGGTCGCGCGCGCCGTCACCGGCCGCGACGCGATCCTCGTCTTCAACGGCTGCTACCACGGCGCGGTCGACGAGACGATGGTGCGGCTGAAGGACGGGCGCCCGATCAACCGCTCCGGCCTCGCCGGCGAGTTCCGCGACCTGACGGCCCGCACCCGCATCGTCGAGTTCAACGACATCCCCGCGCTCGAAGCCGCGCTCGCCGACGAGACGATCGCCTGCGTCATCGCCGAGCCGGTCATGACCAATTCCTGCATGGTGCTGCCCGAGCCGAGCTTCCATGCGGCTCTACGCACGGCTACCCGCCGCCACGGCACGCTGCTGCTCATCGACGAGACGCACACCATCTCGACCGGCCCCGGCGGCTACACGCGCGCCCATGGCCTTGCGCCCGACCTCTTCGTGCTCGGCAAGCCGGTGGCCGGCGGCGTGCCGGCGAGCGTCTGGGGCATGAGCACTGAGGTCGCCGAACGCTGGGCCGCCTATTGCGAAGCGAAGGAGCCCGGCTATTCCGGCATGGGCACCACGCTCTCGGCCAACCCGCTCCAGTTCGCCGCCATGCGCGCGACGCTGGAGGAGGTGATGACCGAAGACGCCTACCGCCACGTGGAAAGACTCGCCGCCCGGCTCGAAAAGGGGCTTTGCGCGACAATCGCCCGGCACGGCCTGCCCTGGCACGTCGCCCGCGTCGGCGCGCGCGTCGAGTTCATCTGCGCGCCCGGCCCGCTGAGGAACGGCGCGGAGGCCGAGGCGGCGCATGCGCCGGAGCTGGAAGCCGCCATCCATGTCGGCCTCGTCAACCGCGGCTGCCTGATCGCGCCGTTCCACAACATGATGCTGGTGTCGCCGGCGACGCGAAAAAGTCAGGTCGACCGCCTCGCCGCCGCCTTCGACGCCATAGCAGGAGAGCTTTCCCGATGAGCGGTTCCCCCTCCGGCTCGAGCATCGACGAGGCGCGAGAATTCCTCGACGTCCACCCGGACATCGAGGCGTTCGACATCGTGCTCGTCGACGCCAACGGCATCGGCCGCGGCAAGATCGTCCGCCGCCACGAGCTCCCCGGCATCTACGAGAACGGCCGCCACATGCCGATCTCGATCCTCGGCCTCGACATCACCGGCGAGGACGTCCACGAGACCGGGCTGATCTGGGACACCGGCGACGGCGACCTGCGCGCCTGGCCGGTGCCCGGCACGCTGAAGCCGCTGCACGGCACCACGCCGCCGCGCGGGCAGGTGCTGATGTCGATGTACGACCTTGCCGGCACGCCGATGGGCAGCGACCCGCGCCACGCGCTGAAGCGGCAGGTCGACGCCTTCGCCGCGCGCGGGCTCCACCCCGCCGGCGCCTTCGAGCTGGAGTTCTTCCTCCTCGCCAACGAGCGCGACGGCGAGGGCCGGGTGCAGCCGGCGCGCGCCGTGCTCGACGGGCGGGCGAGCGGCAAGACCGAGGTCTATTCCGTCGATCACCTCCATGGCATGGAGCCGCTGTTCTCCGACATCTACGCCGCCGCCGAGGCGCAAGGCATCCCGGCCGAGACCGTGATCTCCGAATACGCGCCCGGCCAGTACGAGCTGACGCTGAACTACCGCACCGACATCCTGCGCGCGGCCGACGACCTCATCATGCTGAAGCGGCTGGTGCGCATGCAGGCGCGCCGCCACGGCGTCACCGCCTGCTTCATGGCCAAGCCCATCGAGCGCTATGCCGGCTCCGGCATGCATCTCCACGTCTCGCTGCGCAACAGTGAGGGCGGCAACGTCTTCACCGAGGCGCGCGACGGCGAATGGAAGCCCGAGCTTCTCCACGCCCTCGGCGGGCTCGCCGCCACCATGGGCGAATCGATGCTGGTCTTCGCCCCGCACGCCAATTCCTGGCGGCGCTTCGTCTCGCAATCCTATGCCCCGATCGCGCCGACATGGGGCGTCAACAACCGTTCCGTCGCGCTGCGCGTGCCGGCAGGCGCCAAGACCGCGCGCCGCATCGAGCACCGCCCCTCCGGCGTCGACGCCAACCCCTATCTCGTCGCCGCGACCGTGCTCGCCGGCATCGGCAAGGGGCTGGACGAGAGGCTCGACCCCGGCCCGGAGACCACCGGCAACGGCTACGATTCAGGCGACGGCACGCCGACAATGCCCGGCGACTGGCTTTCGGCGATCAGCGCGGCGGAAGGGTCGCGCTTCCTCAAGGCCGCGCTGGGCGAGGAGATGCACCGCACCTTCACCGCCATCAAGCGGGCGGAGTATCTGCGCGTCGCCCGCACGGTGAGCGAGCTCGACTACCACCTTTACCTGCACGAGGTCTGAGCGTCAGACGAATTTGCGGAACAGCCGCGTGCGGTCGAACAGCTCGTCGAGCGTCTTCATCCGCTCGCGCGTCTCCTCCCAGTCGGCGTCCTGCACGGCGGCGATCAGCGCCTCGAGGATGAACAGCGTCACCACCGACGAGTCCCACGCCGACGGCGCCTCGATGCGCGCATGGAAGGCGTGCGCGGCAAGGCGCGCGACGGGCGAGCCCCACTGGTCGGTGAACAGCACCAGCACCGCGCCCCTGCCCCTGGCCATCTCGGCCAGCTTCAGCATCTCCTGCTGGTAGCGCCGCACGTCGAAGGCGACGAGCACATCGCCCGGCTTCATGTCGATCAGGTAATGCGGCCAGACATTGGCGCTGGCCGCGAGCAGCGTCACCCCGCCGCGGATCATCTGCATATGGGTAAAGAAATACTCGGCGAGCGAGCGGGTGATGCGCCCGCCGGCGATGTGGATCGCGCGGTTCCGGTCCGAGAGCAGGTCCGCCACCGCGTTGAAGGTCTCCGGCGAAAGCTGCGCCAGCGTCTGGCGCAGATTCTCCTCCACCTGGCCCGCGAAGCGGTTGAGGATGTGCGCGTCCGGCGCGCGGCCGGCCCAGCGGTCGTGCTTGGCGATCGGGCCGGAGATCGTCGCCTCCAGCTCGCCGCGCAGCGCCGCCTGCATTTCCGGAAAGCCGGCATAGCCGAGCTTGCGCGCCATGCGCACCACGCTGGGCGCGGAGACGCCGGCCGCCGCCGCCACGGCGGTGATGGAATCGAGGCCGAGCAGCGGGTAGTTGGCCAGCATGGCGTTGGCGAGCTGCCGCTCGGCCCGCGTCAGGCCGGCAAAGCCCGCCCGCATGCGCTCGGCCACGGTCAGCGCCTCTGCGGGTTCGATCCCTTCGCCTTTGGTCATCTTTTCGCTCACGCCGGGCGGGCGAAAGCCCGGGCCGCGGTCACGGCCCTGTTCCGGCTCGCGGATTTTGTGCTCGCCTCCACCGGCATCTCCTTCCCGTGAACAGGATGCATCAGCCGTCCCGAAATGGAAAAGAAAATTTCAAAACGGCTTGACTGCATCCCTCTCTCTGGAATGATGACCCCGATCACGCTGCGGCAAAGACGGCGGACGAGGGCGAACGGATGACAGACGCGCGCAAGGTCGACACACCCGTACCCGATACGCCCGTTGAAGTGCGCAACGCCTCGGGCAGCGGCCCTTTCCTCCTCGTCTGCGAGCACGCCTCGAACTTCATCCCGTCCGACTACGGCACGCTCGGCCTCGACCGTGCGGCGCTGGAAAGCCACATCGCCTGGGACCCCGGCGCGCTCGCCGTCGCCGACGAGATGGCCCGGCTGCTCGACGCCCCACTGGTGGCCGCCCGCGTCTCGCGCCTCGTCTACGACTGCAACCGCCCGCCGGAATCGCCCTCCGCCATGCCGGCGGAAAGCGAAATCTACCGCATTCCCGGCAATACGAACCTGTCGGCCGGCCAGCGACGGGCGCGGACGCAAGCCGTCTACTTCCCGTTCCGCGAGGCGCTGGCCGGGGCGATAGACGCCCATGGCGCGCGCCGCGGCCCGCCCGCCATCGTCACCGTCCATTCCTTCACGCCGGTCTGGCGCGGCGCTGCCCGCGCGGTCGAGATCGGCATCCTGCACGACGACGATGCCGGCCTCGCCGACGCCATGCTGCGCGCCGCCGGTGACGGCGGCGGCCTCGTCGTGCGCCGCAACGAGCCCTACGAACCCGAGGACGGCGTCACCCACACGCTGCGCGAGCACGCCTTGCCGCGCGGCCTCGCCAACGTCATGATCGAGATCAGGAACGACCTGATACGAACCCCCGACGACGTGCGGACCATGGCCGGCCGGCTTGCCGGATGGCTCACCGCGGCGCATGGCGAAGCGGGCGGCGGCAACGCACGGGAAAGGGACATGGCGCGTGAGTAAGGCGCTCAGACTCTTCGTCCGCACCGTCGACGGCTTCAACCGCTGGGTCGGCCGCTTCGCCATGAACCTGCTCTACGTCATGGGCGCGATCATGCTCTACGCGGTCGGCTCGCGCCTGTTCTTCGGCCTGCCGGTCAACTGGGTCATGGAGATGTCGCAGTTCCTGCTCGCGGCCTATTACCTGCTCGGCGGCGCCTACTCGTTCCAGCTCGACGCCCATGTGCGCATGGACCTGTTCTACGGCCGGCTCTCGCCGCGCCGGCGCGCCATGACCGACGCCTTCACCATCCTGTTCGTGCTGTTCTATCTCGGCGTCTTGATCTATGGCGGCCTGTCCTCGACCGAATATGCCTGGAGCTTCAACCAGAAGAACTACACCTCCTGGGCGCCGCCGATGTGGCCGATCAAGGCGATCATGACCTTCGGCATCTTCCTGATGCTGCTTCAGGCGATCTCGGCCCTCATCAAGGACGTCGCCATGGCGCGCGGAAAGCCGATTGCATGAGTTCGGAGCTCATCACCCTCTTCATGTTCGCCTCGATGCTGCTGCTGATGGCCACCGGCCAGCGCGTCTTCGGCGTCATCGGCTTCGTCGGCGCCATCGCCGCGCTGTGGCTGTGGGGCAAGGGTTCGGCGGAAATGCCGTTCAACGCCACCATCCAGGTGCTGAACTGGTTTCCGCTCATCACCGTGCCGTTCTTCGTCTTCATGGGCTACATCCTGTCGGAATCCGGCATCGCCTCCAATCTCTATCGCATGTTCCATGTCTGGTTCGGCGGCGTGCGCGGCGGGCTGGCGCTCGGCACCATGGGCCTGATGGTGCTGATCTCCTGCATGAACGGGCTTTCCGTCGCCGGCATGGCCATCGGCGCGACCGTGGCGCTGCCGCAGCTCCTGAAGCGCGGCTACGACAAGGTGATGGTCACGGGCGTCATCCAGGGCGGCTCCTCGCTCGGCATCCTGCTGCCGCCTTCGGTGGTGCTGGTGCTCTACGCCATGATCGCGCGCCAGCCGGTGCTGCAATTGTGGCTCGCCGGCATCGTGCCGGGGCTGATGATGGCGGGGCTGTTCACCGCCTATATCTACCTGCGCTGCCGCCTGAACCCGGCGCTCGGCCCGGCCCTGCCGAAGGAGGAGCTCGACGCCATCCCCCGCGCCGAGAAGCTGAAGCTGCTTTCGGCCGGCATCCTGCCCATCGCCATCTTCGCCGGCATCATGGGCCTGTTCATGACCGGCGTGACCAGCCTGGTCGAAAGCTCGGTCGTCGGCGCGCTGCTCGCCATGCTGGCCGCGCTCGTCACCGGGCGGCTGAACTACAGGGTGCTGGAGGCCTCGACCCGCAACACGCTCGCCGTCTCTTGCATGTTCCTGTGGATCATCCTCGGCGCGCTGTGCTTCTCCTCGGTCTATGACGGGCTCGGCGCGGTGCGCGCCATCGAGACCCTGCTGCTCCACACCTGGGATCTCGACCGCTGGGAAATCCTGATCGCGATGATGGCCTCGTTCATCGTCCTCGGCATCTTCCTCGACGACACCGCCATGCTGGTCATCGTCGCGCCGCTCTACATCCCGCTGGTGCGCAGCCTCGGCTTCGACCCGATCTGGTTCGGCGTCCTCTACACCATCACCTGTCAGATCGCCTACATCACCCCGCCCTTCGGCTACAACCTGTTCCTGATGCGCGCCATGGCCCCGCCGGAAATCTCGCTCGGCGACATCTACCGCTCGATCTGGCCGTTCTTCTTCCTGATGGTGCTGTCCATGGTCATCATCATGATCTTCCCGCAGATCGCCCTGTGGTTGCCCAATCTCTACATGGGCCGGTAAGCTCGGGAAGGAAGGACGCCGCACGGAACCCGGAGGGAAACCGCAAGCAACAAGCCCGGGAAAACCGGCAGATCGTCAACGAACCGAAGATGGGAGAACTGGCATGACAACCAAACGCATCGTCACCAAGCGAGACTTCCTGAAGAAGGCCGGCGTCGCCGGCGCGGGCGCCGTCGGCGCGACGACGCTCGCCGCGCCCTACGTCAAGGCCCAGGCCCCGATCCGCTGGCGGCTGCAGACCTATGCCGGCGCCTCGCTCGCCGAGCACGTCATCAAGCCGTCGATCGACGCCTTCAACAAGGCGGCCAACGGCGAGATGGTGATCGACCTCTACACCGCCGACCAGCTCGTGCCGCAGGGCGAGCTGTTCCGCGCCGTCCAGACCGGCACCATCGACGCCGCCCAGTCCGATGACGATTCGGCCGCCTCGCCGGTCGACGTCGCGGTGTTCGGCGCCTATTTCCCCTTCGCCTCGCGCTACAGCCTCGACGTGCCGGTGCTGTGGGAATGGTACGGGCTGAAGGAAATCTGGGAAGAAGCCTATGCCGAGGTGCCGGGCGTGACGTGGCTGTCCTCCGGCGCGTGGGACCCGTGCAACTTCGCCACCACCAAGCCGATCCGCTCGCTGGAAGACCTGAAGGGGCTGCGCGTCTTCACCTTCCCCACCGGCGGCCGCTTCCTCGAGCGCCTCGGCGTCGTCCCGGTGACGCTGCCGTGGGAGGACATCGAGGTGGCGATCCAGACCGGCGAGATCGACGGCGTCGCCTGGTGCGGCTCGACCGAGACCCATACCGTCGGCTGGGCCGACATCACCAAGTACTACCTGACCAACAACATCTCGGGCGCCTGGGCCGGCTCCTACTTCGTCAACTCCGACCGCTGGAACGAGGTGCCGGAGCACCTGCAGCAGATCTACAGGCTCACCATCGATTCCTCGCACTACTACCGCCAGCACTGGTACTGGTGGGGCGAGGCGCACTACCGCACCAGCGGCGGCAAGCTCGAGCTGACCACCATCCCCGAGGCGGAATGGAAGACCGTCGAGGACGAGGCGATGAAGTTCTGGGACGAGATCGCCGCCTCCAGTCCCCGCAACGCCCGCGTGGTCGACATCCTCAAGAAGTACGCCGAGACCATGCGCGCCGCCGGCGCGCCCTATCGCTACGGCTGAGACAGGCAGGAACGCAGAGTTCCGCATACGAAAGGGCCGGCGGCAACGCCGGCCCTCTCATTTTGCGCTCTCGCCTGTCCCGCGCGTGATTCGCAAGCCTGCGCCACAAAAGAAAAGCCGGGCGGAACCCGGCTCTTCAACGAGACAGAAGGGAAGCGGCGTCTCAGTTGACCGCGTCCTTGAGGCCCTTGCCGGCCGAGAATTTCGGCACGTTGCGGGCCGGAATCTTCACTTCCGCGCCGGTCTGGGGGTTGCGGCCGGTAGAAGCCTCACGCTTCGACACCGAGAAGTTGCCGAAACCGACGAGGCGCACGTCGCCGCCCTTCTTCAGCTCCGCCGTGATGGCGGCGAAGACCGCATCGACGGCGGTCTGCGCGTCACCCTTGGAAAGCTTGGCGGAGTCCGCCACGGCGGAAACGAGTTCGTTCTTGTTCATTGAGAATTCCCTTCCCTGTGAAAGACCGGCGATTCGATTCAGCCGGCAGGATCGGGAGTTTAGAAAATCCGCTCATCCCCACCAAGCGGGAAACCCGCAGAAAACCGGGTTTTTCCCGGTTTTCTGCGGGTTCCAACAAAAAGGCCGGGCAAAAGCCCGGCCTTTCGTGTTTCAAAGCGACGCAGACGGTCGTTTTCAGTGCGCAACCGGCTGCGATCCGGTCCCGTCGGCCTTGGCGGTGGCCGCCTCGACCGGCTCGACCCATTCGATCGGCTCCGGCATCCGGACCAGCGCATGCGAGAGCACCTCGCCGACGCGGCTGACCGGCACGATCTCCAGCGCGTTCTTCACGTTTTCCGGGATTTCCGCCAGATCCTTGGCGTTCTCCTCCGGAATCAGCACCTTCTTGATGCCGCCGCGCAGCGCCGCGAGCAGCTTCTCCTTCAGGCCGCCGATCGGCAGGACCCGGCCGCGCAGCGTCACCTCGCCGGTCATGGCGATGTCCTTGCGCACGGGAATCCCGGTCAGCACCGAGACGATGGCCGTGACCATGGCGATACCGGCCGACGGGCCGTCCTTCGGCGTCGCGCCCTCGGGGACGTGGACGTGGATGTCGCGCTTGTCGAACAGCGGCGGCTCGAGGCCGAAATCGATGGCCCGCGAGCGGACGTAGGACGCCGCCGCCGAGATCGATTCCTTCATCACGTCGCGCAGATTGCCGGTGACGGTCATCTTGCCCTTGCCGGGCATCATGACGCCCTCGATGGTCAAGAGTTCGCCGCCCACCTCGGTCCATGCCAGCCCGGTGACGACGCCGACCTGGTCCTCGCCGTCGATCTGGCCGTAGCGGTAGCGCGGCACGCCGAGATAATCGGAAAGGTTCTTGTCCGTCACCTTCACCGACTTCTTCTTGGTGCGCAGGATCTCCGTCACCGCCTTGCGCGCCAGCTTCATCAGCTCGCGCTCGAGGTTACGAACGCCCGCTTCCCGCGTGTAGAGCTGGATCGCGGCGCGCAGCGCCTCGTCGGTGATCGAGAACTCCTTCGGCTGCAACGCGTGGTCGCGGATGGCCTTGGGCAACAGGTGCCGCTTGGCGATCTCGACCTTCTCGTCCTCGGTGTAGCCGGCGATGCGGATGATCTCCATCCGGTCCATCAGCGGGGGCGGGATGTTGAGCGTGTTCGCGGTCGTCACGAACATCACGCTCGACAGGTCGTACTCGACCTCGAGGTAATGGTCCATGAAGGTCATGTTCTGCTCGGGGTCGAGCACCTCGAGCAGCGCCGAGGACGGATCGCCGCGATAGTCCTGGCCGAGCTTGTCGATCTCGTCGAGCAGGAACAGCGAGTTCGACTTCTTGGCCTTCTTCATCGACTGGATGACCTTGCCGGGCATCGAGCCGATATAGGTGCGCCGGTGGCCCCTGATCTCGGCCTCGTCGCGCACGCCGCCGAGCGCCATGCGGACATACTCGCGGCCCGTGGCCTTGGCGATCGACTTGGCGAGCGAGGTCTTGCCGACGCCGGGAGGGCCGACGAGGCACAGGATCGGCCCCTTCAGCTTCTTCTGCCGGCTCTGGACGGCGAGATATTCGACGATGCGCTCCTTGACCTTGTCGAGGCCGAAATGGTCGGCGTCGAGCACTTCCTGCGCGAAGTCGAGGTCCTTCTTGACCTTGGACTGCTTCTGCCACGGGATGGAGAGCAGCCAGTCGAGATAGTTGCGCACGACGGTGGCCTCGGCCGACATCGGCGACATGGCGCGCAGCTTCTTCAGCTCGGCTTCCGCCTTCTCGCGCGCTTCCTTCGACAGGCGCGTCTTCTTGATGCGCTCCTCGATCTCGGAGGCTTCGTCGCGGCCGTCCTCGCCCTCGCCGAGCTCCTTCTGGATCGCCTTCATCTGCTCGTTGAGGTAATACTCGCGCTGGGTCTTCTCCATCTGGCGCTTGACCCGCGAGCGGATGCGCTTCTCGACCTGGAGCACGGAGATCTCGGCTTCCATGAAGCCCATCGCCTTCTCCAGCCGGTCCTTGACCGACAGGGTGGCGAGCATTTCCTGCTTGTCGGCGATCTTGACCGCGAGGTGTGAGGCGACCGTGTCGGCGAGCTTGGAATAGTCGTCGATCTGGCTGGCCGCGCCGACCACCTCGGGCGAAATCTTCTTGTTGAGCTTCACATAGTTCTCGAAATCGGCCACCACCGAGCGCGCCAGCGCCTCGATCTCGACCTCTTCCTCCTGCGGCTCGGTCAGCGCGGCGGCCTCGGCCTCGTGGAACTCCTCGCGGGCCGTGAAGCCGGTGATGCGCGCGCGCGCCGTGCCCTCGACCAGCACCTTGACGGTGCCGTCGGGCAGCTTCAGCAATTGCAGCACGTTGGCCAGCGTGCCGACCTCATAGATGGCGTCGGCCGCCGGATCGTCGTCGGCGGCGTTCTTCTGGGTGGCAAGCAGGATCTGCTTGTCCGCTCCCATGACGTCCTCGAGCGCCCGGATGGACTTCTCCCGCCCGACGAAGAGCGGCACGATCATGTGCGGGAAGACGACGATGTCGCGCAGCGGCAGGACCGCGAAGACGCCGGAACCGGAGGACGTGGGGCCAGAAGAGGCGGGGGATATGGTCATTGTCCAACCTTTCATACCGCGGCCGCCGAAAGCCAACCGCGATCTTCGATACTAGCGACTGCCGCGCTTCACGCCTATCCCGAGAACATGCCCGATGAACTTGTCGTCGATGGGCTTGCCCGGGGCTTGCAGCACGCGACGCGCGGCCGTCATGTCGATGCTTAGTTGGCGTTGCGCCGCACAAAGATCAAGGGGCGCGCAGCTGGGGGCTTGTCCGGCGGCCGCGCGCGGCCGCCAAGGACGTGGATCATGCCCAGCCTCGGCATGACCCGCCGTCATGACGCCCGAAAAAGCGGGCATCGCCGCTCCCGGGCAAGGGAAACCGGAAGGCGGGACGCGGCCTCAGGCGGTGGCCGCGCTGCCCTTTTCCTTCTCGGCGTAGATATAGAGCGGGCGGGCGTTTCCGGTGACGACCTCGTCGGAGATCACCACCTCGCGCACGCCTTCCATGGCCGGCAGCTCGAACATGGTGTCGAGCAGGATCGCCTCCATGATCGAGCGCAGGCCGCGCGCGCCGGTCTTGCGCTCGATCGCCTTCTTGGCGATCGCCGACAGCGCGCCCTCGTGGAAGGTCAGCTCGACGTTCTCCATCTCGAACAGGCGCTGATACTGCTTGACCAGCGCGTTCTTCGGCTCGGTCAGAATCTGGATCAGCGCCGGCTCGTCGAGGTCTTCCAGCGTCGCCAGCACCGGCAGGCGGCCGACGAATTCCGGGATCAGCCCGTACTTCAGCAGATCCTCGGGCTCGAGGTCACGCAGCACCTCGCCCGTGCGACGGTCGTCGGGACCGCGCACTTCCGCGCCGAAGCCGATCGACGTGCCCTGCCGGCGCTGCGAGATGATCTTGTCGAGGCCGGAAAAGGCGCCGCCGCAGATGAACAGGATGTTGGTGGTGTCGACCTGCAGGAACTCCTGCTGCGGATGCTTGCGCCCGCCCTGCGGCGGAACGGAAGCGACCGTGCCCTCCATGATCTTGAGCAATGCCTGCTGCACGCCCTCGCCCGACACATCGCGCGTGATCGAAGGATTGTCGGCCTTGCGGCTGATCTTGTCGACCTCGTCGATGTAGACGATGCCGCGCTGGGCGCGCTCGACATTGTAGTCGGCCGACTGCAGCAGCTTGAGGATGATGTTCTCGACATCCTCGCCGACATAGCCCGCCTCGGTGAGCGTGGTCGCGTCGGCCATCGTGAACGGCACGTCGAGCATGCGGGCCAGCGTCTGCGCGAGCAGGGTCTTTCCGCAGCCGGTCGGACCGATCAGCATGATGTTCGACTTGGCGATCTCGACGTCGTTCGTCTTGCCGCCGTGACTGAGCCGCTTGTAGTGATTGTGCACGGCAACCGCGAGGATACGCTTCGCCTGATCCTGCCCGATCACGTAGTCGTCGAGGATCTGACGGATCTCCTTCGGTGAAGGCACGCC